>NZ_JAQIJJ010000003.1:0-570392 GCF_036946305.1 Sphingomonas adhaesiva | reverse complement strand
CAATCCCGTTTCGCTTGTGGCATGTGTCGCTGTCGCGCGGCTGAACCGCCGCTCGGGGTGGAGGGCGCGGTCTGGCGATTCTGTTCCTCGATCAGCGACTGGAGGTTGCGCGCCACCAGCCGCTGCGGATCGTAGAAGGACGCCGCCGAATCGATCAGCCCGCGGAACGGCGCGCGGATCGTGATGTTGAAGACGATCGGCAGCCGCGTCAGCCGCCGCAGCAGGAAATTGCTCTTCGCGCCCTTCCCCTGGCTGATCCCGGCGAAACGCACCCCCCGTCACCATCTCGCCGCCAGCGGCCCGTCCATCTCCACCTCCAGGCTGCGATAGGTCAGCGAGCGCAGCGACTGGAACGCCAGATTGCCCCAGAAGCCGAGGGTCCTTTTCGGTCAGCTCGCCCAGATAGGCGATGCCGCCGCCACCGGCGCGCGCGGTCAGCCGCTCCGCCCTCGATCCGTCCGCCGCGGTCGTCGAACACCATCGGCAGCACGCCGTCGAACGTGCCGGTGGCGTTCAGATTGTCGAAGTCGAATTGTTGCAGGAACTTGCCCGCATCCATTCCGGTCACGTGAAAGGTCAGCCGGCGCGCCTGTGCGGCGCCCCCCGAAATCGAGCAGGGTCGGGTCGAGCGCCAGCGTGCCCCCCGCGAAGGCCAGACGCCGCTTTCCACCTTCACGCGGGTTGTCGCGCAATGTCTGATAGACGATGCGGCCCATCGGTGACCGGCACGCCGGGATTGATCGACGCCACCGTCGCCACCTGCCCCGGCGCGCTTTCCAGCGCGAGCAGGTCGGTGAAGCGGATCGTCCCGGAAACGCCCCGTCACCCGGGCCGAAGGGCGGCGGCGAGATCGGTGCCCGCGGTGGTGAAAGTGCCGGTGCTGGTCACCCCCCTCCGCACCCCAGCTTATACCCTCCCCTCCCCGCGCACCGTAACCGCGCACGTCAGCGATCACGCCGAAGGTCAGCCGGGTCAGCCGGTCGGTTGGAATCCCTCGCCAAAGGCGATGCCCCGGCACGGTCAGCCTGGCGTCGCCCGTGCCGGAGGCGAGCCGATGCGTGATCGCGACGCCGGCGACGCGCGTCGCGGTCGTTGGGCTCGACCAGGTCGCCGGTCGCGGCGATCGTCCCGTTCGCGCAACGTCAGGCGCCACGCGCCGCGCCGCCATCGGCTGGAACCGCGGCGGCGTGGCGGCATCGGCGACGCGCAGCGCACCCGTCAGCGCCAATCCCCGCGCATCGAGCGTCCAATCCCCCGCCGCATCGCTCATGACGAGGGGCACGTTGGCGATCTGACCCGCCGCGGCCGGCGAAGGTCCCGGCCACGCCCGCCGGCGTGATCCGGCCGGCGAGTCGCGCCGCGTCGAGCCGGGTCTCGCGCCCCGCCGCCCCGATCCGCGCCTCCACCGTGTCGAGCGCAAACCCGCGCTCCCGCCAGCCGCACCACGCCGCCGTGGTCGCGACCCGCAGCGGCGTGCCGCCGATCGCCCCCGCGAGGGTAGCGTCGCCGAGGCGCGCCCCCACCCCCGACCCGTCCTTGCGCGATCGTCACCAGCGCGGCGCCGGTCGGGCATAGCGACAGACGCGTCGGATCGAGCCGCAGCCCCGCCACCGTCAGCGCCGCGAAGGCGACCGGCGTACACGCCGCATTGGCGGCGATCCGCCCACCGCGCCACGCCACGTCCAGCGGCAGCGTCAGCCGCTCCACCCGGCCATCGCCCAGCGGACCAGTGATCGTCGCGCGGGGTCGTCAGGCTCCGCGAGTCGAATCGCACCGGCGCCAGCACCAGCCCGCGCGCCGTCTGCGGCATAGGGCGCGGCGCGCACCATGCCGCGCAGCGCGCCGGACGCCTCCTGCCGGACGTCCGCCGTCACCGTCGGCAGTCCCCCCGCCGCCCAGCCGCGCCTGCCCGCCCAGCGTCACGCCGCCGAGGCGGATCGCGCTGCCCGCAACCGCCAGCCGCCGCACCGCCCGCCGCGGCGGCGGACAGGCGCGGGACGGCGATGCCGCCCGCGTCGCGACGCACCTGTGCCTCGATGTCCACGCCGCGTGCCGCCCGCGAGGCCGCGGCGATCGCGCGGCGGACGAGCGGTGCCAGCGGCGTGCCATCGGCCGTGCCCCGCGAGCGTGCCGAGGCGCCGCTTGCCGCGCGCGATCGAGCGCGGCGCCGCGCGCGGCCACCACACCGTCGAATGCCACGCCCCGCCGCGCCGAGCTGGAAAACGCCCGTTGGCCAACCCGGTGCGGGCCGTACCTCCGGCATCGCCAGCGCACCGGAGGAGAGGTCCGCCGTGCCCGCGGTCCCCCGCAGCGTCTACCCGCGAAGGACGCACGACACGCGCAGGTCGGCGAGGCGCGCACCGGACGTGGCGACCTGCGCCGCCTCGATCGCGCGCATCTCGCCGCGCCAGCGATCCAGCGCTGGGCCGAGCGTCACCCCGCGCCAGCACCCCCGCCTCCGCGATCCGCACGCCGCCGGCGCATTCCACCGCCTGTGCCGCGATCGGCCCCCGCCAGCGTCGGTGCGCCCTGCCGGATCGTGACGTCCAGCGCGACGCGTGCCGCGCGGACCTTGCACCCCGCCATCGCATAGTCGGCGACCGCCACCGCCGCGATTTCGCCCCGAGAAGCCGTCGTCGAGCCGTCCGCGCCCGCTCAGCCGGACGCCGACGATGCCCTCCCGCGCCGTCGACCCCGCACCCCGCGCATCCGCGACGTCCAGTTCGATCGACGGCAGCGCGAACGGGCCACCGCCGGTCGCGGTCGGGATCAGCCGGTCGATCGCGCCCCAGCGACACGCGGCCATCGCGCCACCGCGCCCCGCGCGCGGACGTGACCCGGCGCGCACCGCGACGACACGCCACCCCGCCCCACCGCCCACCCACTTCCGTCGCGGTTTCGATCCAGTCCGCGACCAGATCCGGCGCGCGCGGATCGCCGATCACCACATCGGTCAACCGCTGGCGCCCCAGACCCAGGTCGGTGATATGATAGCGCGCCGGCACGCCACGACCGGCCAGTTCGCGATCGGATGACCCGCGTCGCGATCGGAACGCGCGACAGCCAGAGGCCGGCCGCCCGCCCCCCGCCAGCACCAGGACGGAGGCCGCGACCGCCACGCGGCGACGACGGACACCGCGCCGGGGCCGCTCGCTTCGTGCCGTCACTCGCGCTGCCCCGGAACCGTCATCGTGCCGCGGGCATAGCCGCTGGCGGGCATGGGGTGCAATTGCGCGCGGCGCGCCCGCCGCCTAGCATCATCCACGATGCTGGACGCCGACACGCCGGTCACCGATGCCAAGGGCCACCGCGCCCGCCTGCGCGCGCGCCTGTTCGCCCGATGCGGAGGGGCTGCACGACCACGAACTGATCGAATATCTGCTCGCGGTCGCGCTGGCCGCGGCAGGACACGAAGGACCTCGCCAAGCGGCTGCTCCACGAATTCGGCGGGATCGGCGCGCTGCTGGCGGCGGATCCGCAGGCGCTGGCGCGGGTCGGCGGCATGGGAGAGATCAGCACCGCGGCGATCAAGATCGCGCATGCCGCATCGATCCGGATGATCCGGGCGCGCACGCGCGCCGCCCCGGTGCTGTCCAACTGGCAGGCGCTGGCGGACTATCTTCATGCCGCCATGGCGCATGACATGACCGAACAGTTCCGCGTCCTCCACCTCAACACCCGCAACATGCTGATGCGCGACGAGGCGATGTCGCGCGGAACGATCGACGAGGCGCCGGTCCATGTCCGCGAGGTGGTGAAGCGTGCGCTGGAACTGGGGTCCGCCGCGCTGATCCCTGGTCCACAACCACCCCACTGACTCTTGCCAGGTCACTCTCAATCACGCTCAGGCACGTTGAAACTCAATCGTTTTCTGGCTTGTCGGGCGCCGCAAACTGAGGCATATTGAGGGGCGGTAATTGGGGGATCGGCGTACGCACCGACCTCAGTTGCCGACCGACTACCGCCCCCCAGTTTTCGGGAGAAATGGCATGGGCAGCCTGACCGACGGCGCGATCCGGCGCAGCATCAAAGAGGTCGAAATGACCGGCAAGCAGAAGTCGCTTGCCGATGGCGAAGGGCGCGGCGTCGGCCGCTTGATCCTCGCTCTTCGACCGATGCCGAAGCGGGTCATCGCCGAATGGATGGCCAGCAGTGGCGCGACGGGCAAACGGATCAAGGCTAAGCTCGGCGACTACCCCCTCGATGTCGCTCTCTGGAGCGCGAGAGGTGTTCAAGCGCGACTTTGCGGACGCGATCCAGAAGGGTCGCAGCATCAAGATCGCGACCGACACCCGGCCGGGCACGGTCGCCGACCTTTTCGAAGGATATGTCGCGGCTCTCAAGGATGCCGGAAGCCTTCCTGGAAGGAAACCGAGAAGGGGCTGGAGAAGGTCGCCGACACGCTCGGCCGCAACCGCCTTGCTCGGGAGATCGAGCCGGAAGAGGTCACAGAGGTTCTGCGGCCCATCTTCGAACGCGGGCTCCCGCGCAATGGCGGATCATGTCCGCTGCTACATCCGTGCCGCTTACAGCTGGGGTATGAAATCCGAGCTCGACTACCGCAACACGTCCCCTCGGCGCTTCGGCTGCTCTACAACCCCGCCGCCGGCATTCCGACCGAACCGAAGGTACAGGGCACGCGGTGGCTGGGATGAGGACGAGTACGTTCGGCTCTACCGCTGGCTCGACTGTCCGGACGTCCGGTCCACCCTTCCTATCCTCGTGCGGTTCAGCTCATCATGCTGACAGGTCAGCGTGTCGAGGAGATCGCGCGCCTCCATGTCGACCAGTGGGACGCGCTGAGCGCGTCATCGACTGGTCGAAGACCAAAAACCTACAGCCGCATGCCGTTCCCGTGCCGTCCATCGCGGCTGATTTGATCGAGTCGATCACGCCGAACGAGCATGGCTGGTTCTTTCCGTCCGCAAAAGATCCGTCAAAGCCAGTGAGCCACGGGACGCTTTACCAGCTTCGTGTGGCGTCAGCGGGATCGTGGAGTGATCCCCTCGGTTACAAACCGCGACCCTGCGGCGGACGTGGAAGACGCTTGCAGGTAAGGCCGGCGTTCCGAAGGAAATGCGAGACCGCATTCAGAACCATGCTCTTCAGGACGTGAGCTCGAAGAGCTATGACCGCTGGAACTACATGCCCGAGAAAAGGGCGGGTATGGCGCGATGGGATAGATTCGTTCGCACCCTGCTCAGCCGTAAGCGATTGAAGCTTGTCGCGTGACCCACGCGAAGGCCGTTGACCCGACATAGCTTGAAAGCTATCTGGGTCGGACACATTCGATATCTGTTCCGGACGCTGAGGCGCCTTGGGCGCGACAATGGTGGTGCGAAACGCGAACTCGCGGACCTTTCAACCCAAAGCAGTTCGCTCTCCTCGCCTCGCTCCGCCGACCTACGCTCCCGTGTTCCGTCTTTGCGGAAACATGGCTGTCAACACCAAAGAGCGAGTTACATGGGCCGCAGCCTTGATGGACTTATCAACTCCTCCCCGTCGGAGGATCGCGAGCGGGGTAGATGCACGCAATAACAAACTTGTGCAGGAGGTCGAGGGATTGCGCGCGCTGCGTCAGATCGCAGGTAAGGCCCAAGCCGATGTCGCCGCCGCACTCAAAATCAAACAGCCGTCTGTATCTAAAATTGAGAACCAGGCTGACATGCACCTTTCTACAACTTCGAAGCTACGTCGAAGCAGTTGGTGGTGAACTTGAACTGACGGTCAGGCTCCCGAAGCAGCCAGCCGTGCGCATCCACGCGCTTGGTGACGTCACCCCCGTCATATCTCTTCGCAAAGCTTCTCTCACCAAGGCGGGAGGCCGCTAATGACGTACCCTTCTCCCACCTACAGCAAGGCTATCGCCAGAGGACGACTAGCACCGGCTGAATATCTAGAAAGGCGTTTCATCCCATGATTGGCACCGAGACACGGACCGCAGCCGGCATTCTCACCCTCACGGCCCTGCGTGGGATCGGCCCCGCTACGGCCGAACGCCTTGCCGAGCGCTTCTCCATCTTCGATGCGATCGTCGACGCCGAGCCCACGAAGCTCCGATCCGTCGTTTCGGCTGCTATCGCTCAAAGCCTCCTCGAGCCAGCCGCGATCGTTCTTGCAAGCGAGAAGGCGAAGCGTGTGCTGGAAGAAGCCGACCGTCGAGGCGTGCGCGTACTTTCGATCTTCGACGCGGGCTATCCCGAGGCGCTTCGCTCGCTTTCCGATCGTCCTGCCATTCTGTTCGTGAAGGGCAAGCTGCCGCCCCGTCGCAGTGTGGCGTGCATCGGCACCCGTGAACCGTCCGAGTTTGGTGAGATCGTCAGCGACAAGATCGTCGAAGCCCTTGTCGGCGCCAATTGGGCGATTGTCAGCGGCCTTGCAATCGGCGTCGACACTCTGAGCCACCAAGCGGCCTTGCGCCACGACGGCCAAACGGTCGCGGTAATGGCCGGCGGTCTCGACGGGATCTACCCGAAGCAGAACGCCAGGCTTGCCGACGAAATCCTGGAGAAAGGCGGCGCTCTGGTCAGTGAACAGCCTTTTGGCGTACCGCCCTCGCCGCGCAATCTCGTTCAGCGTGACCGGCTTCAGAGTGGGTTGTCGATCGCGACCTTCGTCATGCAGACGGATATCAAGGGAGGTTCGATGCATACCGTCCGCTTCACGATTCAGCAGAACCGTCTGCTCTTTGCGCCTGTCCCGCAGGGACGACATGCCATCGAGCCTAAAAGCCAGGGTATCCTGGCAATGACACAGCTCCCGGCCTCTCGGTTCGCCTATGCCGCCCGCGCCGAAGGCGATTATCAACGGATCCTGCTTGAGCACTATCGAAACCGGCCGGTGGCCGTGGCCCTCTCCAGTAAGGAGGATTATGCCTCTATGATCGATTTGCTCGAGACGCGCATCAGCAATCTCGGCGAAGCGTCACCCCCCGCACGCCCAGCGGCACCCCACACAAATTTCGATGCTCTGACGATGCCAGGCGTGTTTTTGTTCGACCTCGACATGACGCTTGTCGACAGTTCGGCCCTTGCCCAGATGCGTGCCTTCCAGATGTGGGAAAACGTCCGGCAGAACATGCATTTAATCCGGCCCTTTCCCACGCAGGGCCGTGCTGCACCGCATGAGCTCCCAGGCCTACTGAAGACTGATGGGCAGACGGTCGGTATCGTCACCTCATCGCCTGAATGGTATGCAACGGCTGTTTTACAACAGTTCCGTATCCCCTACGATGTGTTGGTCAGCTACGGCGATACCGAAAACCATAAGCCCGATCCGGAGCCGATCCAGGAAGCACTGCGGCGTCTCGGCGTCGCAGCTAGCGCAGAGTCGCTCTACATCGGCGATGATGTCGGTGACATCGAAGCTGCATACCATGCCGGCTTGACGTCGGTGGCGGTCCGCTGGGGCCCCGCGTCTGTCTTCGAGCTTTCTTCCAGCGCGCCAGACATCTTCATGTCGAAGGCGTCCACTCTGCTAAGGCGCGAACGTCTCGGCGGTCGTGGCTATATCGGCGAAGCCCTAACCAGCAAATGGCCTTTTCACAGCCACTGGGGTTCGATTCTCCACTGTGATGGTGATCCCACCGTATATGCATTGGGCCGCTACTTCACCGCGTCTGATCCACGCCACGCGACCAGCGCTTTAAGCGCGGCGGTGCTGTCGTTGAAGAACGACGACACCAACGCCAAAATTCTTGGCGAAGCCGTCGGCAAGGCAATCGCGAGCCTCGATTGGGCACCGGATTATGTCGTGCCTGTCCCAATGAAGCCTTCACAGCAGCGGAATCGCTTCGAACCACTTCTCAACGAGGCAGCCAATCATTTCGACGAGGATATCGAACTCGAGCTGAAAGGGTTGCGGGTTGTCAAGGAAATCGAAGGCTACAAGCAGATGAATCCGCTTGAGCGCGCCGAAGCGATCAAGGGCGCTTTCCAATCCAACTTCAAATGGAATGGTAACAAGGTTCTGCTGATTGACGATGTTTATACGACTGGTGAGACCACCGGGGAATGTGTGAGGACACTCGCCGCTAGCGGAGCCGGTGAAGTGCGGATTATGGCGCTCGCGAAGGACCAGCGGGTGTTTTCGCGGAAAATCTGCGCTGCCTGCGGCCGATCAATGAAAATACGAACAAATTCCACGAGCAACGTGAAGTTTTGGGGCTGCTCGGGCTATCCGGATCACTGTCACAACACTGAAAGTTTCTAGTTCGAACCGCACAGTTCGATCAACCCGCGATGTCTGATCGTCTGTGCACGGTGATGCAGCACGTCACCGGCCAGCCAATGAGGTGTGCCCGCTGGGAATAATAATCTCTGTGCGCGTGCGTCTGCACCCTCAGTCGATCGGATCGAGATCAGACTTGCGGATTTCTGTAGCCGCGAACTCAAAACCGCAGTCCGTCTTTACCTCCCTGTTTCACGAACCAAGCGAAAGAGCTCCGCTTGGTATTTTGCGTCATGAAGCGCGTCGTGGTCGCCCTTTAGCCTCGGTGACAACCTTTTCGCGATCTGGCTTGAACGCGTGTCGCGCCAGGAGCAGCCGGTCGCACCCATGTAGAGCGCCTTGATGTCTAAAGCCGTGAAGCCGAACGGGTTGTCTGCCGTGAAGCGGTGAAAATAATAGTTGACAAACGACCAGTCGAACGGCGCGTTGAAACCGACGAACACGGGCGTGGCGTCGCCAGCCTCTTCCTTAACCCATGCAGCAAAGTTGCGCATCGCAATCTCGGGCGCAACGCCACGTTCCTCCAGCATGTCGAGCGAGAGGCCGGTCACCTCCAAGGCTTTCGGGTCCGCGTTCGTGTTTATCGGCTTTAGCTCAATGGCAAAGCTGCGACTATCATCGTCAGCGCGACAAGCGCCGATCGAGAGCAAGCTATACTCCCCAGGGATCGGTCCAGCGGTCTCGACATCGACTGAGATGAAGACTTCGCGCTTCTCGGTCATGCGATCAACGGCTCCGTTGACACTAGCGGCGGGCGCGTCCGGATCGCCCGCCAATGTTCTCGGAACGCGCGACGCCGATCATCCGCCGTACCCGACGTCACCCAGCGCAACCCCGACAGGGTCGTGATGTCGAACGGCGTGCTCGTCCCCTCCTGCGCCGTCACCATGGTCGGCAGCCCGCGGCCGAGGGCATAACCGAGCTCGAGGAAGCAGTTCGGACGTGACCCCGTGAGATCGGCAATCACGACGCTGCTGCGGTGCAACTTGGCGAAAATCTCCTCGTCGATGCGCGCATGATCGTAGGCTTGCCGCCCGTCGATGACGATGAGGCGATAGCCCAGCTCGTCTTCGATGACCGGCTGCACCACCACGTCGAAGAAATTCTGCACGTCTGCGAACTCAGGCAGATCGGGGTTGAGGAGGCGTACCGCGAAGGCTCGCGGTCGCTCCAGCGCTTCGAGCAGCTCGACAAGCTCGTTGACGCGGTCGGCGGTCGCCTGACGCGCCGGAAAACGAATGCGGTTGATCCAGCTGTGCGGATCACCGTCCGTGACTTGAAAAAGCCGGCGGCTTTGGTGGCTGGCAAGCCCCAGAGCATAAATGCGGCGCGCCCCTGTCGTCTCAGGACAGATTGCGAGGTTCAGCGGGACAACGGGCTTGCCGGCATCGTGGTAGAGGTTGGCGAGGAACAGCACACCTTCGGTGCCGCCGAGCGCAACGAGGACATCGCCGAAACGGGCCTGCGCCTCCATCCGTTTGCTGTTCATGTTCCAGGCCGCGGCATTCTCGATCTGGACGAGGGACGTGTTGCCGCGCAACTCATCCCACAAGCCTTCGAACTCGGCCGGAACCTGATCCTCACTCTTCTGATGCTGCACGGCGACCGCGAGCGGCCCCGAGACACCTGCGGGCCGGCTCGCAAGATTGTCTCGAATCGCCTGCCACACCAGCCAATCGAAGCAGATCGGGAGGCCATCGCCCTTGCGTTTCGGCTCCGCATCGACCGGAACGACGAAGTTTGCGCCCCGCTTCATCAGCGCTCTGACGAGCGCGGGAACCAGCTCGCGCGCACGCCCGACTTCCTCCGGGGTCGCGATGGCAAGATCATCGACGATGCTGCCCGCGATATGAATGCGACGGCCGAACAAGGGTGAGCGGGCCATCAGCGATCCTCCATAACGGGCGATGCCTTCAGCGTCGATGCGACGGCGTGGAGGTGTTCGAACCGCAGAGGGTCCTTGGGATATGCCCTTGCCAGAGCAGCAGGATAGAGCCGCGTGCGAATGTCGGAATACGTCCATCCGGGCTGTCCCGACCGGCCGCCGGTCGCGGTCACGAGCTGACCGAGCTGTGCGGCGCTCAACGACATGGCTGCCAGGTCCATCGCGAAAAGCTGGCGGCGCTCGTCGTCCGAAGGACGACGGAACTCCTCGATAATGGCGGCACGCCTATGCAGCGCGGCGTCCAGCGCGGTGAGCCGATTGGTGCAGAGGAAGACGACGATCCGACCACCATATTGGCGAAGATCGTCGATGCACTGAATCAGGGTGTTCACGGCCACCTTATCCTCGTGGTGGCTGTGTTGCTGAGTGCGAGCTGCGGCGAGGCTGTCACCCTCGTCGATGACGAGGATCGCGCGGCGATGCTTACCCGCCGACTGAACGACCTTCCGGAACGCCTCCGCGATCAACGTGCCCATCTCGCCGACCATGCCGCTTCCGCGCACCCGGTTGCTCAGCTTGAACAGGATCGAATCTTCGCTTTTAGCTTCAGCGACAAGGCGGTTGGCCATGCACTCGGCCATGGCGGTCTTTCCCGTCCCTACGTCGCCATGGAAGATAACCAGCGGGTATTGCTCGGCAACGAGATCGCAGATCGCCAGCTTGCCCCCGTGATACTGCTTGTTCCATGCCGCGAGCTGCCCGACGTTCAAGAGCAACCGAAGCTGGTCATGCACACGGGTATAGCGTGCATCGAACCCGAGCAGGTTGGTCTGACGCTTGGCCAGCGCCTCGTCGGGCAGCGGGGTCTCGCTGTCGAAGATCGTGGTCTGGCTCACGCGGCCCAATCCTTACGCTGCATACCGTAGCTGTTGCTGGCGTAGTCGCGCCCACCACTCGCCGAAAGACCGCTGTGGCTCGTATCGGCGCTGGTGGGCGACCAGCCGATCTTCAGCTTCCCCGCCATCTTCGCCCGCGCGGTGTCGTCATAGGCCGACGTGTAGCTGAGCACGAGCCTGAGGAACGGGCTCGCCACCTTGGGCCACAGCACGCCCCCCGGCCTGCTCGACTCCAGATTTCCAGAGGCGGTGTTTACCTCGTAACAGACCGCCCGCTGCTCAACGCCTGCACTCAGCAGGGTCACGTCGACCTTCTTGAGATACCCATTCTTGGCAAGCAACTCGATGTCATGTCCATATTCCCGAGCCTTGTCGGCGGTGATGGCAGCCGAGCTGTCCGCAATCATCACAAGATCGGTCGTGACGCGGCGCACCACCTTTTCGATATCCGTCGTCGTGTAGGTAGCGGTTGCCGTGGCGGTCTGGGACATGCCCTTAATCCTCCGTCTTGAAGCGCGGTCCGAACAGCTCCTTCCAGACCGCATGATCGTCCTCGGCCGACGCGAAGTTGGCCGTCTCCCAAGCCTCCTGTGCCGCTGCGACGATTTCCTGTCGCTCCGCCTCAGTAATCCGGCTCGCGACGTTGTTGAGGCTGTAGACCGGGTCGAGGATGACGACCGGATGGTCGAAGGTTCCGAACGGCGCGACGTTCTCCGGGAAGCGGATCTCGTCCTTCAAGCCTGACTGCGCGATATAGAGGAGGAAGTTGCGGAAGCGCTGATCGATCGACCCTGCCGTCCCCTGCTGTGCCAGGACATGCGCCATGATCAGCTCGATCACGAACGATTTCAGGTGCGAGAGGCCCGCATGGTTGCGCCACTTCTTCGCCATGCGCACTAGGGTGCGAAAGTCCGCGTCCTGATTTTTGCGGTCACGCACGAACTTGATCTGGCACGGCGCGCAGGTCTGGATCTTCGAGCCGTCATGGATGTCAAACTGCCAGCCATAGCCCGGCCGCGCCTCGTCCTCGATGACAGGTACGATATCGACGCTCAACCCCGTCCCGACGAAGGTAACCGTCGCGGCTTTACGCTGGATCTGGAAGTCTTCGACCGACTTGTTGGGATAGATCTTGACCAGAAGGTCATAGATCAGGTCGTTCAGGTGGTCGAGCGTCTCCTGGCTCGCGTCCCGCCCGGAGATGTAGAACACGACATCGACATCCACGGGATCGACCGACGTCTTGCGCAGGATCGTGAACTTCGCAAAAGAGCCGGCCTTCACGACCTTGGTGATCTTGATCTCGGTCTTGTCGCGAACGCTCTTGCACAGCTCGACGATCAGGCGGTCGACCTGCTCGTGATATTCCTTGCGCTTGTCTGCCGGCAGGCGGAGGACATTGCCGTCATAGTAGCGCAGCGCGGTGTTACTAAGCCCCATGAGACCCCCTTCGACGCCCTTCTGCGTCTATGCTGACGCCATCTGCCGGTTTACATCTTGGCCTCCATGGGCCCTGTTCCCTAAAGGATGGGAGGCGAATCCCTCCGGCGCAAGGGGTATTGGTTTACAATTTTTGCCCCATATGAGAGGTTGTAAACCGAAAACGGAGGAGAACGCCGATGATTGGGCGCAAGTTAAAGGTCGCCCGTGCCGCCGCGGGTCTCTCCTTGCGAGGTTTGGCGGGAGCAATGGGGGACGTCGTGTCGGCCCAGGCCATCGGCAAATATGAACGCGATGAGGATATGCCCAGCTCGCGCGTACTTCTCGCGATCGCCGGTGCCCTCGACGTTACCGAAGAGTACCTATTGGCGGACGATGAGATCGCCCTTGAGGGTGTCGACTTCCGTAAAAAGACGATCGCGACCGTGCGGGAGGAAGCGGCGCTGCGCGCCCGAACGATCAGCACGCTCGAACGCTATCTCGCGGTCGAGGATCTCCTTCACCTCCGCAGTGTCGAATGGGAGCGGCCGCGGAGCGCGCCGCATCCCGTCGCCGACGTCCGGGACGCCGAAGATGCAGCCAGGTCGGTTCGGGACGACTGGGGTCTCGGCAACGATCCAATCCCGAAATTGGCTGAGCTCCTGGAGGAGCGTGGAATCAAGGTCATTTCCCTCGATCTCGATGACATCGACGGATTGGCGGCCAAGGTCCGCCGCAAAGAGCGGGACGCTGCCCGCGTCATCGTCATCAAGCGATCGACGTGGTCGGAGCGTAAGCGCTTCAACCTAGCGCACGAGCTCGGACATCTGGTGCTGGAGGTGAAGGATGGGGTCGATGAGGAGAAAGCGGCTCATCGTTTCGCAGGCGCCTTCCTCATGCCGGCCGATGTTCTGCGCGCTGAGGTCGGCTCGAACCGCTCGTCGCTCAGCCTCGGCGAGCTGGTGGTCTTGAAATCCCGGTTTGGAGTCAGCATCCAAGCGCTCACGTATCGCTGCAAGGATCTCGGAATCATCAGCCAGTCGGCCTATGCTAAACTGTTCAAAGTCTTCGCAGAACGGGGTTGGCGGAAGGCACCGTTCGCGGAGCCTGCAACGATCGATCCAGAAGCCGAGGAGCCCAAAAGGTTCGAGCGGCTGTGTTACCGTGCGCTGGCGGAAGGCATGATAGGAGAGTCGCGCGCCGCAGAGCTTCTTGGGATTTCCGTGCGCGAGCTCGATGCGCGTCTGGATCAAGTTGCGGCCTGACCTTGCCTGTCCTCGTCTCCGATACTTCGGTCATCATCGATCTCGACCGAGGGGCGCTCGTCGAGGACCTGTTTCGGCTGCCCTACGAGTTTGCGGTGCCCGATCTTCTGTTTGCGCGCGAACTTGCAGGAGTCCTTGGCGATCAGCTGCTGGCGCTCGGGCTCCGCGTCGAGGAATTATCGTCTGACGAGTTACGTCGGGCCGCCGGTCTTCGACGCGAGCGAAAGGAACTCTCTGCGCCCGACACCTTTGCGTTCGCGATCGCCGAGCGTCGGGGGTGGCCGCTATTGGCAGGAGATGGTGGAATCCGTCGACTGGCTCGCGATACGCAGGTCGAGTGCTACGGGGTGCTCTGGGTGTGCGATCAGTTCGAGGGCGGCCGGCACGTCCCCGCCCCTCGTCTCCACGCCGGTCTTACGGCGATCTCTACGCATCCCCGTTGCCGGCTTCCAGCATTGGAGGTGAGAATTCGGCTCGAACGCTATGCTGGCGGCTGAAAGCAGTTTGAGCATCGATCAGGCATTGATCATCGCAACGTTCCATCGGCTGCGATCGTGACAAAGTTAAACATACCAAAGAAGTCATCTCGCATAGACCTTGGCGCTGAAAATTCCGTGACGACCGTACCTATGCAATAAAGATCCAGAACGGGATGGGGAAAGCGTTCCCCTACGCCCGAGCCTGTCGTCTCGACCGACCCCATCTGCGGGGACGCCCCGCAACGCCCCGAGAGGAAGAGTGAGGATCGGGTTTCCGTGACGGGTGAAAGCCGGGAGAGAGGCTCTTGGCCCCGTCATGGAGTTCGGTTCCATGAACATGCAGGTCCTGGATATGCCCCTCGATCGCAGCGGCGGCTATAAGGTGGATGTCAGCCGTGGCGCGCGGATCGGCCGCGTCTCGTCGGAGTGGTTCTCACGGCCCGCGGACGGACGCTTTCTGTCGCTCGGCGCGCTGCGCGAGGCTGTGCAGGCGCGCTCGGATCGCAGCCGCACGCGCGTCGTCGAGAGCGCGCTGATCCATGTCGAGGCGCGGCGCGACGACCCCGAGCGGCTGGCGCTGATCGTGCCCGGGGCAGAGGCGCCGGTCCTGCCGACCCACTGGAGCTTCGGCCAGCTCGCCAGCCTCGTCGGCGCGCCCGCCGCCTATCTGCGCCAGCTTCCCGCGCCGCTCGCCGCGATCAATCTCCAGCACGGGCTGCTGACCCATCGCGCCGAGCAGGTGAAGACCTACGAGGCCGACAACGGCCGCGTCGAGCTGCGCGCCGTCACCGGCCCGGACTACGGCCGCATCTACGACCATGAGCTGGTCGAGGCGGTGCAGCGCATCGCCGGCAACGGCACCGGCGACACCCGCTGGAAGGTACCGGGCGTCCTCGACTGGTCGACCGGCATCTACAACCCGCGCGTCGACGTCACCCAGGACACGACGACTCTCTACGCCTCGGACCGCGACGTCTTCCTGTTCCTGGTCGACGATCTGAACCCGATCGAGGCCGGACGCCTGCCGGACGGCTCACCCGACCTGTTCTTCCGCGGCTTCTATGCCTGGAACTCGGAGGTGGGCGCCAAGACGCTCGGCATCGCCAGCTTCTATCTGCGCGCCGTCTGCCAGAACCGCAATCTCTGGGGCGTCGAGCAGTTCGAGGAAATCAGCATCCGGCACTCCAAGTACGCCGCCAACCGCTTCGCGGCCGAGGCCGCCCCGGCGCTCACCGCCTTCGCCGACTCCTCGCCGTCCGCCTTCGTCGCCGGCATCCGGGCGGCGCGCGAACGCATCGTGGCGCGCACCGACGAGGACCGGACCGACTTCCTGCGGCGGCGCGGCTTCTCCAAGGCCGACACGGGCCGGATCATCGAGACCGTGCTGGCCGAGGAAGGGCATCCGCCCGCCAGCATCTTCGACTTCGTTCAAGGCATCACGGCGGTGGCGCGCGACAAGTCGCATCAGGATGCCCGGCTCGACCTGGAGGGCCGCGCCAAGAAGCTCCTCGACCGCGCGGCCTGATCCCCGGAAAGCCGGAGATGCGGATCGGCGTGACCCCGGCTCTGCGGCTCCGTGCCTTTCCTGATCGCCATGCCGAAGCGTCGCCCTTCCAGAGGAAGAGGGCGGCGCTTCGCTTCGTGACGGGTTTCGGTCGAGAGTGGTTCTCGGCGCCCGTCGCGGAGTAACGACCATGGCGACAGCCGTTCAGAAGATCACCCTCGCGTCGTCGCGCGACATCCCCTTCAACAAGCTGGTGCTGAGCCAAGCCAACGTCCGGCAGATCAAGGCCGGCGTCTCGGTCGAGGAACTGGCCGCCTCGATCGCCCGGCGCGGCCTGATCCAGTCGCTGCATGTCCGTGCCGTGCTGGACACCGAGGGCGCGGAGACCGGCATGTTCGAGGTTCCGGCCGGCGGCCGCCGCTATCGCGCGCTGGAACTCCTGGTGAAGCAGAAGCGCTTGCCCAAGACCGCCCCCGTGCCCTGCGTCGTGTCGGACGCCCATAGCGATATCCTCGTCGAGGAGATCTCGCTCGCCGAGAACGACGAGCGCGCGCCGCTCCACCCGCTCGACCAGTATCGCGCCTTCCAGGCGATGCGGACCAAGGGCATGACCGAGGAGGCGATCGCCGCCGCCTTCTTTGTCGGCGTCAACGTCGTGAAGCAGCGGCTGCGCCTCGCCTCTGTGTCGCCCGCGCTCCTCGAGGTCTATGCCGACGACGGCATGACGCTGGAGCAGCTCATGGCCTTCACCGTCTCGGAGGACCATGCGCGGCAGGGGGAGGTCTGGGATGCGATCCGCGGCTCGTGGCAGAAGGAGCCTTGGCAGATCCGGCGCATGCTGACCGAGAAGGCGGTGCGCGCCGCCGAGAAGCGGGCGCGGTTCGTCGGGATCGAGGCGTACGAGGCGGCAGGCGGCGGGGTGCTGCGCGACCTGTTCGAGTCCGACGACGGCGGCTGGTTGCAGGATGTCGGCCTGCTCGACCGGCTCGTCTCCGAGAAGCTGAAGTCGATCGCCGACGAGATCGCGGGCGAAGGCTGGATGTGGGTCGAGGCGGCGGTGAGCCTGCCTTACGGCGTCGCCACTGGCCTGCGTGCGCTCGTCGGCACGTCGCTCGACCTCACCGCCGAAGAGGAGGCGACGATCGCGGCGCTGACGGAGGAGAACGACCGGCTCGTTTCCGAGTACGAGGACGCCGACGAACTGCCCGACGCGGTGGACGAGCGGCTTGGCGAGATCGAGACGGCGCTGGCCGCCTTCGACGAGCGGCCGGTGCACTACGATCCGGCCGAGATCGGCCAAGCGGGCGTGTTCGTGTCGATCGGCAACGACGGCACGCTGCTGGTCGATCGCGGCTACGTCCGGCCCGAGGATGAGGCGGCGTTCGCCGCTGAGGGCGAGGCGGACAGCGGTGACGACGGCACGGTCGACGCCGTGTCGCTCGGCAGCGTGACCGCCGCCATGCCGGTGGTGCAGCGGGCGATCATCACCATCGGCGGCGAGCCGGTGGCGCAGCCCGAGCCGGAGGAGGAAGACGGCATCCGCCCGCTGCCCGACCGGCTGCTGGCGGAACTGACCGCTCATCGCACGCTCGCGCTGCGCGATGCCATCGCCGGCAATCCGCACGTCGCCATGACGGCGCTGCTGCACAAGCTGGTGCTCGACACCTTCCGCCATCGGTCCACATCCGGCTGCCTCGAAGCCTCGGTCCGGCAGGTCTACTTCCTGGCGCAGGCCGACGACCTGAAGGACAGCCTGTCCGCGCGCGCCATGGACGAGCGCCAGGCGGCGTGGGCGGCCGACCTGCCCGAGGACGACGATGCGCTGTGGGATTGGCTCGCGGCGCTGGACGAGGCCAGCCGCATGGCGCTCCTCGCGCACTGCGTCGCTTTCGGGGTCAACGCGCTCTACGAGAAGCCGAACCCCTATGGCGCACACGGCATCTCCGAGCATGGTCTCGGCGTCCGGCTGGCCCAGGCCGACCGGCTGGCGCACGCGACCGGGCTCGACATGGTGACGGCGGGCTGGCGGCCGACCCAGACGAACTATCTCGGCCGGGTCACGAAGGCGCGCATCCTCGAAGCGGTGCGCGAGGGCGCGGGCGATCGCGCGGCACAGCTCATCGACCATCTAAAGAAGGGCGAGATGGCGAAGGAGGCCGAACGCCTGCTCGCCGACAGCGGCTGGCTGCCCGAGCCGCTGCGATCGGCCGATGGGGACGCCGCGCTCGTCGACGAGATCGGCACGGATGGCGATGCCGACCTGCCGGCCTTCCTCGCCGAGGATGGCGAGGACGATCCCGCCGAGGACGACGGACACATACTGCTCGCCGCCGAGTGATCCCGCCCGTGGGGAGCGGTGCGTCGCCGCTCCCCGTCCGTTCCCCGTTCGGCCCGGCCTCGTCCGCCGGGCCGCTTCACGTCTGGAGCCCGTCATGGCCGACTATGTTACTCACTTCTCCTGCACCCTCGATGTCGGCACGCCCGACAATGCCGCCCGTGCCCTCGACCTCTACAACGCCCTGTCCGAGGACGGCGCGTCCGAGGAGCCGCCGTCTGAAGGCTTCCTCCTGTCGATCCAGCCCGAGCATGGCGGCACGATGCTGTGGATGCGCGACGACGGAACCGGCGATCCCGAGCGGCTGATCGCCTTCGTCCGCCGCTGCGCCGCCGCCTTCGCTCTGACCGGCCGCTGGGGCTTCCAATATGCCAACACCTGCTCGAAGCCGCGGCTCGACGGCTTCGGCGGCGGCGCGCACGTCCTCGATCTGGCGACCGGCGAGACGGTCGGCTGGACCGACACCGACGGCTGGCTCGCCATCGTGCTGGACGGGGGTGACCCCCATGCCTGAGGTGATCGAAACCGTGGTCTACCGCCTCGAAGAGCTGGACGAGGCGGCGCGCGAACGCGCCCGCGCCTGGTTCCGTCGGACCGGCTTTGACTATGACTGGCACGAGGCCGTCTACGACGACTTCGCGCGCGTCTGCACGATCCTCGGCGTCGAGCTTCGCACCGTGTCCGTCCGCCTGTTCGGCGGCGGCACGCGGGCGAAGCCCTGCATCTTCTTTTCCGGCTTCTGGAGCCAGGGTGATGGGGCCTGCTTCGAAGGCCGCTATGCCTATGCGCCCGGTGGAGCGGCCGCCATCCGTGCCCATGCGCCGCGTGACACCGATCTCCATGCCATCGCCGACGCGCTCGGGGCGATCCAGCGCCGCAACTTCTACCAGCTGCGCGCCGACATCCGGCATCGTGGCCGGTACTACCACGAGCACAGCATGGCGATCGCGGTGGAGCGCGACAGCCCGACCGGGCAGGACATGACGTCCGGAGCCGAGGAAGCCGTCGCCGAGGCGCTGCGCGACTTGGCGCGCTGGCTCTACCGGCGGCTGGAGGCCGAGTACGAACATCTGACGTCCGACGCCGAGGTCGATGCCGCGATCCTCGCCAACGGCTACAGCTTCACCGACGAGGGGCGTCGCTTCGGCTGAGGCCGCATCGGAGCGCCCGCGGTGCAGAGGGAGAGCGGGGCCGGGAGGGACCGAGCCTGGGCGGTCGAGAGAGAGAGCGCTGTCCGGCCATTCCCCTCTTCCGCTCTCCCGGAGAACCCCTAATGTCCGATCCTGTGCTTTCGCCCGCAACGGCGCGCGATCCGTCGATCGAGGCCTATGCCCGGACGCTCGCCGCATACGAGGCGCTGAACAGCGTACAGCGCGCGACCAACAAGGCGGCGCTGTTCGCCGCGCTGGCGGAAGCCGGCGTCACGGAGGTCATCGTGACCTTCGACGGCTACGGCGACAGCGGCCAGATCGAAAGCATGGACGCCCGCGCCGGAGACGAGCCGATCGAGCTTCCCGAGGCGACGGTGCCGTTCCTGTCGGCCGAATGGGGCACGAGCGATCCCGTCAGCCGCGACCTGCCGCTCGGCGAGGTCATCGAGCGGCTCGCCTACGACTATCTCGGAGATACCCATAGCGGCTGGGAGAACAACGACGGCGCTTACGGCGAGTTCGTGTTCGACGTCGCAGCGGCCACGATCAGCCTCGACTACGACGAGCGCTACACCGCCACCAACAACTACACCCACGAGTTCTGAAGGAGACGGGCGATGGCGCATCCCTATCATCACGCCCTGTCGTCGGTCCGTAAATGGGGCGGCACGGTCGAGGACTATCTGCCCGTCCATAGCTGGTTCGACGAGAGCAAGCAGATCACCGCCGACTTCCGGCACCGGGCGCTCCGCCATCATGCCGAAGGCATCTTCATGGCGGAGACGATCTTCGGGCCGACGCTGACGCTGTCCACCGGCCGCGTCATCCCGACCCGCTGGGTCGCCGAGCAGCATGTGCGCGAGGATCTCGGGCACATCCCGTCCTTCGCCGACTGGGTGAAGACGATCCGGCCCGAGCCCTGGATGGGCAGGGCGCAGCGCATCGAGACCGAGGTCGAGCCGCCGGCCGGTCCGGCGAACGCAGCTTGAGGCGTTGGCGATCTTCGCCGCCATCGAGAGAGAAAGCGGTCCCTAAAACCACTACGAAGCGCCCGATCCTTGCGATCGGGCGCTTTTTTCATGCCCGGCATCGAGAGGCAGAGCGGGGCCGGCCGGGAGTGAGCCCCGGCGGATCGAGAGAGAGCGTCGCGGGGGTGCCGTCCATCCCACTCTCCCGAGGTGTTTCCCATGAACGTCATGCTTCCCGTACCCGGCCTGGCGGCCGCGCCAATCCCGCTTGGCCGTGATCCGGCCGCCCCCATCCTCGCTGCCGCGAACCTGCTGCTGCCGCATCTCGAGCGCGGCGCTCCCGTCGATACCGCGATGCTGCGCGACGCGATGGAGTCCGCCTTCGGCGCGTCGGACGCCGCCGGCGCCTGGGACTGGAAGCTCGCCTACGAGGCGGGCGAGGTCGCGACCATCCTGTTCCTGCGCAAATACGGCAAGGCGCTGTTCCGCAAAGCCGCGTCTCCGGCTGCACGTTTGTCCGTGCTGGCGAAGATCGCCGCCCTCCTGCCGACGCACACCCGGCGCTCCGAGGAGAGCCAGGCGATGCAGCAGTTCTCGACGCCGCTGCCGCTCGGGCTCGCCGCGCTGACCGCCGCCGCGATTACGCCGGCCGACCGCGTGCTGGAGCCCTCCGCCGGCACCGGCCTGCTCGCCATCCTGGCGCAGACGGCCGGCGCCGCGCCGATCCTCAACGAGCTGGCCGCTACCCGCGCCGACCTGCTCGCCCAGCTCTTCCCGGCCATTTCCGTCACGCGCTTCGACGCGGCGCAGATCGACGACCATCTCGATCCCGGCGTGGTGCCGTCCGTGGTGCTGATGAACCCGCCGTTCTCGGCGATGGCGCATGTCGCCGGCCGCGTTGCCGACGCGGGCCTCCGCCATGTCGCCTCGGCACTGGCGCGGCTCGCACCCGGCGGCCGGCTGGTGGCGATTACCGGCGCCAATGTCGGCCCGGACCTGCCCGACTGGCGCGACGCCTTCGTCCGGTTGCAGGAAACGGGCACGGTCGTATTCACCGCGACGGTCGCCGGCTCGGTCTATGCGAAGCACGGCACCAGCTTTCCGACGCGGCTGACCGTGATCGACAAGCGGGCCGCGGACGATCCGGTTCGGCCGCCCGCGTCGATGGGCATGGCGCCGGACGTGGCGACGCTGCTGGGCTGGATCGAGCGCGATCTGCCACCGCGCCTGCCGGTGACGCTACCAGCCGCTGCCGTTCCCGTCGCGGCCGTCACGCCGAAGACCGTACGCGGCTATCTCGCGCGCACGCCGGCTTCCCGTCCGGCGTCGGCCATCGATACCGATCCCGCAGGGGTCCCGCTCGCCTACGAGACCGTGGACTGGACACCGCCCGAGGGCGCACACCTGACCGAAGCGATCTACGAGACCTACGGCTTGCAGGCGATCCGTATCCCCGACGCGCGGCCGCACCCGACGACCCTCGTCCAGTCGGCGGCGATGGCGAGCGTCGCGCCGCCCAAGCCCGGCTACCGTCCGATGCTGCCCGCCGACATCCGCGAGCGCCTGTCCGCCGCGCAGCTCGAGACCGTGATCTATGCCGGCGAGGCGCACAGCGCCCATCTCGCCGGATCGTGGACGGTGGACGAGACGCTCGACCTCGTCTCCGCCGCGCGCGACGACGCCGAGACCGCCGTCCGCTTCCGGCAAGGCTTCATGATCGGTGACGGCACCGGCGTCGGCAAGGGCCGCGAGTCCGCCGCCATCCTCCTCGACAACTGGCTGCAGGGGCGGTGCAAGGCGGTCTGGATCTCGAAGTCCGACAAGCTGATCGAGGACGCGCAGCGCGACTGGGCGGCGCTCGGCATGGAGCGCCTGCTGGTCACCCCGCTGTCACGCTTCCCGCAGGGCAAGGCCATTCCGCTCAGCGAAGGCGTCCTGTTCACCACCTATGCCACGCTGCGCTTCGATGCGAAGGCCGAGAAGCTTTCGCGCGTCCGCCAGATCGTGGAATGGCTTGGGCCCGACTTCGAGGGAGTGATCGTCTTCGACGAGAGCCATGCCATGCAGAACGCCGCAGGCTCGAAGGGCGAGCGCGGCGACGCCGCCCCCTCGCAGCAGGGCCGCGCGGGCCTGCGTCTCCAGCACGCGCTGCCGAACGCGCGGGTCGTCTACGTCTCGGCAACGGGTGCGACCAGCGTCCACAACCTCGCCTATGCGCAGCGGCTCGGCCTCTGGGGCGGCGAGGACTTCCCCTTCGCCGGCCGGGCCGAGTTCGTCGCCGCGATCGAGGACGGCGGCGTTGCGGCGATGGAGGTGCTTGCCCGCGACCTGCGCGCGCTTGGCCTCTACACGGCCCGCTCGCTGTCGTTCGACGGGGTCGAGTACGATATGCTCGACCATGCGCTGACGCCGGCGCAGGTCCGCATCTACGATGCCTATGCTGAAGGCTTCGCGGTCATCCACAACAACCTCGACGCCGCGATGCGAGCCGCCAACATCACGGGCGGGGACGCCACGCTGAACCGTCAGGCCAAGTCCGCCGCCCGCTCGGCCTTCGAGAGCGCCAAGCAGCGCTTCTTCGGCCATCTCCTCACCTCGATGAAGACGCCGACGCTGGTCGCCGCGATCGAGGCAGACCTCGCTGTGGGCCATGCCGCCGTCGTCCAGATCGTCTCCACCGGCGAGGCGCTGATGGAACGCCGGCTTGCCGAGATCCCCACCGAGGAATGGGGAGACGTCCGCGTCGACATCACGCCGCGCGAGTACGTCCTCGATTACCTCGCGCATTCCTTCCCGGTGCAGCTCTACGAGCCGTTCACCGATGGCGAGGGCAACCTGTCCTCGCGGCCCGTCTTCCGCGACGGCCAGCCGGTCGAGAGCCGCGAGGCCGTCCGTTGCCGTGACGAACTCATCGAGCACCTCGCCGGCCTCGACCCCGTTCCGGGCGCGCTCGACCAGCTTGTCCAGCACTTCGGCACGGACATGGTGGCGGAGGTGACCGGCCGCTCGCGCCGGATCGTGCGCAAGGCGACGCCCGGCGGCGGCGACCGGCTCGCAGTCGAAACCCGTCCCGCCTCGGCTAACCTCGCCGAGACCGCTGCGTTCATGGACGATGTGAAGCGCATCCTGGTCTTCTCCGATGCCGGCGGCACCGGGCGCTCCTACCATGCCGAGCTGTCGGCCCGGAACCGGCGACTGCGTGTCCACTACCTCTTGGAGGCCGGCTGGAAGGCCGACGCCGCGATCCAGGGGCTCGGGCGCACCCACCGCACCAACCAGGCGCAGCCGCCGCTCTTCCGCCCGATCGCGACCGACGTGAAGGCCGAGAAGCGCTTCCTCTCCACCATCGCTCGCCGGCTCGACACGCTCGGCGCGATCACCCGCGGGCAGCGGCAGACCGGCGGCGCCGGCCTGTTCCGGCCCGAGGACAATCTCGAAAGCCCTTATGCCCGCGACGCTCTGCGACAGCTCTACCTGCTGCTCGTGCGCGGCAAGATCGAGGGCTGCTCGCTGGAGACGTTCGAGGCCGCGACCGGCTTGAAGCTGCTCGACGCCACCGGCGGCATCAAGGACGAGCTGCCGCCGATCACGACCTTCCTCAATCGGCTGCTCGCGCTCACCATCGCGCTCCAAGGCATTCTCTTCACCACCTTCGAGCAGCTTCTCGCGGCCAAGGTCGAGGGCGCCATCGCGGCGGGCATCTACGATGTCGGGCTGGAGACGCTGACGGCAGAGAGCTTCAAAGTCACCGACCGGCAGACGATCTACACCCATCCGCGCACCGGCGCCGAGACGCGGCTGCTGACGATCACCGAGCGGCGGCGCAACCGGCCGGTGACGGTCGAGGATGCGCTCTCTTGGGGCCACGAGCGCGTCGCGCGACTGCTGATCAACGAGCGCTCGGGCCGCGCCGCCGTGCAGGTGCCCGCGCCGTCGCTGATGCTCGACGATGGCGAGATCGAGCGGCGGATCCGGCTCATCCGGCCGATGGAGGCGCACGGGCTGCCGCTTCATACCCTCGCCGACAGCCACTGGGCCGAGGCTGACCGCGCCGCCTTCGTGACAGCGTGGGAGGCGGAGCTGGCCGATGTGCCCGAGTTCGCCGACACCACTCTCCACATGGTCGCTGGCCTGCTGTTGCCGATCTGGAAGCAGCTGCCGAACGAGTCGACGCGCGTCTACCGGCTTCAGGCCGATGACGGCGAACGCATTATCGGCCGCCGCGTTTCGGCCGGCTGGGCAGCGAACGCGCTCGCCACCGGCACGCCGGCGTTGACGCCCGATCAGGCCTATGCCGCGTTGGTCGAGGGCCGGACCATCCTCGACCTCGCCGAGGGTCTCCAGCTTCGCCGCGTCCGGGTGATGGCGGGCAATCGCATCGAGCTGACCGGCTTCACCGAGGCCATGCGCGAGCGGCTGCGCGCCTACGGCCTCTTCACCGAGATCATCTCGTGGAAGCTGCGCTTCTTCGTGCCGGTCGGCACAGAGGGACCGACCGTGCTCGCCCGGCTGCTCAACACCTATGCTATCGCGCGCGTCGCCGAACGGGAGGCGGCGTGATGGCCCGGCTCGACGCATCCGACCTGGCGCAGTGTCTCTGCCGACAGGCCGAGGCGGTGTGCCGTCACTATCTCGGCGCCGGACGGCGGCAGGGCAACTATTGGCAGGTCGGCGACGTGCGCAACACGCCCGGCCGCTCGATGTTCGTGCGGCTGAAGGACAGCCCAAAGGGGCCTGCGGGCAAGTTCAACGACATGGCGACGGGCGAGCATGGCGACCTGCTCGACGTGATCCGGGAGAGCCTCGGCTTGATCGACTTCGCCGATGTCGCCGAGGAAGCCCGCGCCTTCCTCAGCCTGCGGCATCCCGAGCCGGGGCCGGAAGAGCATCACCATAGATCGACACCCGCCCCGTCGGGCTCGACCGAGGCGGCACGGCGGCTCTTCGCGATGGGTATGCCGATCGCGGGCACGGTCGCAAAGACGTATCTCCGCAAACGCGGCATCACGGCTCTGCACGGAACCGACGCGCTCCGTTTCCATCCGCGCTGCTACTACCGGCCCGACGACGGCCCGAGCGAGACGTGGCCGGCGTTGCTCGCCCGCGTCACCGATCTCACCGGTCGGCAGACCGGCGCGCACCGCACCTGGCTCGCCCCCGACGGCTCCGGCAAGGCGCCGGTCGACACGCAGCGGAAGGCAATGGGCGACCTCAACGGGCACGGAGTCCGGTTCGGCATCGGCACCGACGTGCAGGCGGCCGGCGAGGGCATCGAAACGATACTGTCGCTGCGGTCGGCGTTGCCCGACTTGGCCGCTGTGGCGGCGCTCTCTGCGGCTCACCTCGGCGCCTTGGCTCTCCCGGACACGTTGCGGCGGCTCTATGTCGCACGCGACAACGGCGATGCTGGGGAGGCGATGGCGGCGATGCTGGCGGCCCGTGCGGAGGCGGTCGGGATCGAGGCGGTGGTGCTGGTGCCGACGCTCGGCGACTTCAACGACGATCTCATGGCGTTCGGCGTCGAGGGACTGCGGGCGGCGCTCCGGGCGCAGCTTCTGCCGCAGGACGTCGCTCGGCTGATGGCGCTGGCGGCGTGAGCCGGTAGCGGGAACGGCACGATCGGGCACGCGGTCGCCGCGGTGGCGGTGGGTCCGATCTTGCTGCCGCCGGAGAGAACCGCGACCGAGGCCTTCCGAGAGGGCGAACGGCCGTCAAACGGCCCGGCCCGGCAATGGCTGCGGCCGACGATTTTCCGCCGCCTTCGGCTTTGCATCGCGAGGCAAAATCGCCGGCCTTCGCCATCCTCCGCTGTGCTCCGGCCCGGTCGCGTGCCGCGCCGGGTGCAAGGCCGGACCGCCCGACGGCTGTCGTCGCCATGGAAGGCCGCGAGGGTCGCGGTCACCGGCGAAGGAACAGCCCCATGGCCCGCCACCACGACGACCACGAGCCCGAACACCAGGCCTCACCCACCGACCACGTCCTCCAGGAGCTTCAGCTCTACGGCTACCGCCCCTTCCAGGATGAGCCCGACCCCCGCCCGCTGCCCGAGGGCACCCACGTCGCCGGCATGATCGCCGACATCTTCGACGCCATCGCCGGAACGCTGCAGGACACCCGCCTCGAACCCGACCTCGACGATCTCCTCTGGTCCACCGTCAACCTCTTCCATCGCGCCACCGACCGCATCGAGCGCGAGCTGGACGACAACGAGCAGGCGCAGAAGCGCGGCCAGCGCGAGCAGGACGGCTCCGAGGTGAAGTCGGTCGAGCTGGAACGCCACATCGCCGAGGGACAGACGCTCCTCGAACGCCGCGACGCCTTCGAGGTGATGCGCGACCAAGCCGCGGATGCCTTCGAGCGCCTGACCCGCTCACCCTGGCGCCCGCGCACCGGCTCGATGGTCAACCATCGCAACCTCACCGCCGCGATGATCGACAGCCGCGACTTCCTCGCCGCCAAGCGCCGCGCCGAGACCGAGGTGATGCTGCCGGCCGGCCCCAAGATCGCCTTCACCGGCGGCCTCGACTGCACCGACCACCAGCGCATCTGGGCCAGGCTCGATCAGGTTCACGCGAAGCACCCCGACATGGTGCTACTGCACGGCGGCTCACCGAAAGGCGCCGAACTGATCGCCTCGCGCTGGGCCGATCACCGCAAGGTGCCGCAGGTCGCCTTCAAGCCCGACTGGACGAAGCACTCGAAGGCCGCGCCCTTCAAGCGCAACGACGCGATGCTCTCCGTCCTGCCGATCGGCATCCTCGTCTGGCCCGGCACCGGCATCCAGGACAATCTCGCCGACAAGGCGAAGAAGCTCGGCATCCCGGTCTGGCGGTTCGACACGGGCGGCGCATGAACGCCGCCTGACAGCCAACTGAGAAAGCCACGGCGGCATTCAGGTAGTCTAGCGCTTGACGCCGGAACTGCCTGCCGCTCTGCTCGCCTTCATGTTCGTACCTCCCAACGCCATTCAGCTCAGGGTGTCCATCGACGGCATCGATCCACCCGTCTGGCGTCGGCTGGTGGTGCCGGCAGCATGGGATCTCGCCCAGCTGCACCTCGTCATCCAGGCGGCGTTCAACTGGTGGAACTACCATCTTCACGAGTTCCAGATCGGCGGCCTTCGGTATGGCGATGCCGCGCTCTCCGACGAGGGCTCGGTCGATGGCGACCTGCGCGTCTTCGACGAACGTGAGATCCGCCTGCGTGACTTCCGAGGTGACGCGATTTCGTTCGCCTACCTCTACGACTTCGGCGACGACTGGCATCATACGATCGAGATCGAGGACATGCTGTTCCTCGATCCCGCTCCGCTCCACGCGACCTGTATCGACGGTGCCCGTGCACGCCCGCCCGAAGATGTTGGCGGCATCCCCGGATACGAGCAGTTCCTCGACGTGATCGCGGATCCGAAGCACCCCGAGTATAAGGAGACCAATCGCTGGTGCGGCGGCCATTTCGACCCCGAGTGGTTCGATCTTGCGATGGTGAGCAAGGATATGCGCGGCGCATTGAAACCGGGTGTAAAGCGGCGGCTGCATCAGCCGAAACCTAGGAAGTCTGTCACTTAATCGGGCAATCGGGCAGGTTCAAACCGGTCTCTCCGACATACCGATCGTACGGGCGTTGCCCTACGGGCCGCGCTTTCGGCTTCGCCGGAGCCACGGTGCCCGCGTCTCCGCCATACGGCTTCAATCGCTAACGCGGGCGGCGGCGAATTTTCAGGTAGCATTACCGGCGTTCCACAGCACCGTTCCCCAATACGACCTGCCGGCTGACACCCCAGCGTCCGGTGACCTGCCAAAGGCTGCTACGTTCATCTACGAGCCATTCAGCACTGACCTCGTGCATGATCACCCGCGGGTTGGCACACGACGGCAAGAAGTCCGAGCCGTTGAAGGAGGCCATCTGACACCTGTCCGGGATGCGGAACACCACCCCCGCTTCTCTGCGCTGATCCTTGGTCAGACGGATCGCTTCATACGATCAACCCGCTTCGGGGTCGGCTATGCGAGCATGCCGCCGCTGCGGCTTCGCCTCCGCGGTGATCGCAGCGCTCCGCCCGACACATCGGGCGCCTGTCAGCGGGGGATGGTCCTCCGCTCGGAACAGGAGCCGGACCGATGTCCCTCACCGACGCACACGCCTTCGCCTTCAGCCTCGCCACCACGCTGATGGTCACGATCGCGATCTTCCGCGCCGGCGACGGCAGCTTCTCGGTCGCGCCCGCCGCAGAGATCGACGCCGACGTCGAAGTGGTCGCCGAGATGGATCCCTACAGCCCGTAAGGGCGTGCGGATCATCGACGCCGAGCGCCGACCGGATCGGTTTGCGCTCCCCGCGAGAGGCCCTTTCTGCTACGTCGGACCCGCGCCGCGGTGGTGGTGGAGGCGCGACCGTCAGACCTATTCTCACGGAGACACCACCATGATCGTCCTGGGTATCTTGTTGTCGATCGCGACGATCGGCTTCTTCTGCTGGCTGCTGTTCACGCTCGCGGTCTTCGCGCTGCCCTTCTTCGTCGGCGTGACCGCTGGCACCTGGGCTTTCCACACCGGCGCGGGCTGGCTCGGCGCCATCGTCGTCGGCGCGCTCGCGGCCGGGCTCACCTTCGGCGGCGGCCAGGCGCTGCTCGCCACCGTGCGGCCGACCGGGGCGCGAGCGCTGATCGCGTCCGTCTTCGTAGCCCCCGCGATCATCGCAGGCTACCATGCGACGCACGGCATCGTGCAGCATCTGATGCCGTCCGGCGCGTGGCAGACGGTGTTCTCGGCGACGGGCGCTATGGCGGTGGGGGCGACGGCGTTCGTGCGGCTCGTTGGCATGGCGGCCGGGCCTTCCGGTCGGGTACTCACACCGGGCGCGGCTAACTGACTGTCCTGTTCGCCAGACCAACATGGCCGTCGATCTCCGCCCCGTCGTCCGGGAGGTTTGCCGAAAGCGGTTGATCAGGCCGTGGCGATGACGCAGCGATGCGTGTCCCGCAGGTGAGCGTCCTCGGGGCAGCTGCGATCTTGCAACGGCCGGCGTACAGTTTGGAGGCGTGGTGATCCCGTGCGGCATGTCCCGAGACGAACGGTGCTCCTGCCTGTTCGAGGCTGTGACGGCCTCAGAACCCGGTCCGGTTTTCTGATGCGGCACGGATGAACGCCATCGTCTCCGCTTTCCCCTTGTCCGACGCCCGCTCCGAATGGCCTCTGTGATGGGCTGATCTGGCCGAAGGACGGCTGCGCCTCGACTGCCTGAGCCGCAACGGCGTGTCCACGACTTTCTTCCCCCGGGCTTCGCCCGTTCCTCGCGAGGCAAGAAAGCCGCGTCCCCGCCATCCTCCGCTGGCGCTTCGGTCGCGGTGCGATGCGGCGGCGGTCGCCTCCGGCCCCTGGATCGCCATCGAGGCCGCAACGGTGCGGGCTCGGGAACAAGGAACGGAAGACCATCATGGCGACCATCGGCACCTTCAAGAAGACCGCCTCGAACGAGTTCACCGGCGAGATCGTCACCCTCAGCGTCCAGGCCAAGGGCGTCCGCATCGTCCCGGAAAGCAGCCGCTCGGGCGACAACGCCCCCAGCCACCGCGTGCTGGTCGGCCGCGTCGAGATCGGCGCCGCCTGGTCCAAGCGCTCCAACGAGGGCCGCGACTATCTCGGCCTCAAGCTCGACGATCCGAGCTTCACCGCCCCCATCTACGCCAACCTCTTCGACGACGAAGACGGCGACACCTACTCGCTGATCTGGTCCCGCCCCAACGGTCGGCGAGGCGACTGACGCGGGCGCGAGGCCCCGGCCGGACAGGCCGGGGCCTTCGGCTTGCGAGCGCCGAATCAGATCGTCCGCAAGCAGGCGCGACGACCGCTCACGCTCCGGTTCACGGTAGCGCTGGACCGCTAGAGCGACTAATATAGCCGTAGTTCTGGCGCGCGCCGGGATCGGGGTGGTGGTGGTCGGGCATGATCACCGCCCGCCAATCGCGGGCCGCGCGCGCGTTGCTGAACTGGACGCAGGAGACGCTCGCTGAAGAGGCCCGGGTATCGCTTACCGCCCTCAAGCGCCTCGAGTCCGAGAACGGGCTCGACGTGTATGAGTCGACGCGTGACCAGATCCGCCGCGCCTTCGAGGCGGCCGGCATCGTCCTGCTCGTCACCGACAAAGGCGAAGGCGTCCTCCTCCTTCACGATCCGGCCGACGAGAAAGCGCCCCGTCCACCCCGACGCTGAGCGAATTGGACTTACGAGCGCCACATCTCGGCGCTTGGCTGGCGCATATCGATGATGAAGCTGATTAACCGGGGATAATGCTCCAGAATGGAGGCATCATGGGCCAGGCGACGCCACGACTTCTCGACGATCCGCCGGTCGGCGATCAGCTGACCGACTACGATCGCGAGCACATGGTGCTCTATCTCCGGCTGCTCGACGCCGCGCGCGACGGAGCCGACTGGCGCGAGGCCGTGCAGGTCCTGTTCGGTCTCGATCCAACGGCGGAACCGCAGCGCTGCCGGCACATGCACGACACCCATCTCGCGCGTGCCCGCTGGATGACCGAGCAGGGCTACCGTCACCTCGTCCGCGAGGGCCAGCGCGCATCGTGATGCTGCTGCGACATCACCCGGTGCCGACATGGTGGCTTCCGTCGGCCATTCAAAGCGAGAAGTCTGCCTTTCCCGCAATTCGTGACAAGACGAAGGGGAGGATCACCGTGACACCAGACCCATCCGGGTGGCGCTCGCCAACTGAATATGCCCGCGCCGAAACCTTGTCCGCATCCGATCTCGGCTGGGAATGGCTGCGGCGCAACGAGGACTACAGCCGCGACTACGACACCTTCGCGGCAAGCGCGTCCGACGTCGATGCCGGCGCCATGACCGAACTTATCGGGGAGCGCTGGGGGTTGCGATTTCGCCGTCGACCCGCAAGCCATCCCGCCGCACACGCCGGTCTTCTGGCGGCCTGAGGACGACACCAGCGTCGTTCTCCTTGGGCCGCCACCGGCCGCGCTGACCCGGTTCGGAACCGAGGATGCGATCCCGGCGGTCGACGGAGGCGGCGGTGCGACAGCCCCTTCCAACATGGAAGCCAGGTCGGTCGCCTTCGATCTCGGCGACAGCCGAACCTTGCCGCTGCTCCGCATCACCGTCGACGGGTGCGACACGCTCATGGCGCTCGTGCCGCTCGGCCTCGACGGGTTCGACCGCGTCGAGGCGATCCGACAACTCCTGTCCCGGCTTCACGGACGCGCCGTTCCCGCCGACACACGCCTGACCCGCCAGCAGCGCCGGCGTCAGCGCCGCATGCTGCAAGCCATCGACGGCAGCCGATCCGGTGCGACACACCAGGAGATCGCCCAAGTCGTGCTCCATGCCGAGCGCGTGAACCGCGACGAATGGCAGGCGTCATCGGCTCGCCATGCCGTCGCGGCGCTGCTTCGGGACGCCCGCGCCCTGATCGCCGGCGGCTATCGCAGGCTCCTCCGCCATCGTCGGCAGCCCTGAACGAAGTCATCCCTGGCTTCGCTTGTCGTGTTGACGCGCCGAATGTTGCGCCGCGCGGCGGTGCGCGATTTCGCCATCCCCCGAATTCACGCTGCACTTCGCCGGTCCTGCTTCGCCATCGTGACCCGTGTTCACCGCCGCTGACCGGCGGTGCGCGCGACCCTCACGAAAGGCCGATCCATGCGCCCCGACGCCGCCGTTTTGCCGCCGCGCTACCTGCGCACCAAGGAAGCGGCCGAGTTCCTGAGCCTCTCCGCCCGCACGCTGGAGAAGCACCGGACCTACGGAACCGGCCCGGCATATCGCAAGCTCGGCGGCCGCGTCGTTTATTCCGTCGACGACCTGCAGACGTGGACGGCGCGCGGCGCCGTGACCTCGACCTCAGACCCGCGTGGGTCCGTGCTGCCTGCCAAGCGCCACGCCTTGCCCGCCGTGGCGCAGCCCGGCCGCTACGCGCGCTGACGCGTGACCCGTGACGCCGGCGAACGCGCGCAACTCGACCTGTTCCGGGCGCTGCCCGGCGACCTCGCCCCCCGCGATGCGCAGGATCTCATGGCCTATCCCTTCTTCTCGCTCGCCAAGTCGAAGCGCCTCGCGCCCATCGACTTTCGCGCCGGCACGGTCGTGATCCGCGTCGAGGCTGTGCCTGAACACGGCATGGCGACGATCTGGGACGCCGACGTGCTGATCTGGGCGGCAAGCCAGATCGTAGAGGCCCGCGATGCCGGGCTGAAGCCGTCGCGCCTGATGGCGACGACGCCCTACGAGATCCTCAACTTCATCGGCCGCGGCGTCAGCTTGCGCGACTACGACCGCCTGAAGGCCGCCCTCGACCGTCTCCAATCGACCACGATCGCGACCTCGATCCGCCAGCCGACCGAGCGGCGGCTGCACCGCTTCTCCTGGATCAACGAGTGGAAGGAGCGCGCCGACGCCTCCGGCCGGCCGCTCGGCCTCGAACTGATCCTGCCCGACTGGTTCTTCGCCGCCGTCCTCGACGACGCGCTCGTGCTCACCATCGACCGGGCTTACTTCGACCTGACGGGCGGGCTGGAGCGCTGGCTCTACCGCCTCGTGCGCAAGCACGGCGGCCGGCAGGAGGGCGGCTGGAGCTTCGATCTCCCGCACCTCCACGCCAAATCCGGCTCGCTCTCGCCCCTCAAGCACTTCGCCTACGATCTGCGCGAGATCGTGCGTCGCCAGCCGCTGCCGGGCTATCGGCTGACGCTCGAAGCCGGCGGATGCAGCCCCGATCGGCTCGCCTTCGCGCCGACCGAGCTGCCGCCCTTCAGCTACACGCCGCGCCCTCGCCGCGTGGCCCAGCCTGGGGATAAGCTGTGAATCCCCTCGTGCTATCGGGGACCGGAACCCTCGTGCCATCGGGGACCGCAGGCTCGTGCTATCGGGGACCGAAATCGCCGATTCAGCATTTGAAGTCAGCAGCTTGCGCGCCCTCTAACACTACTAACCAGAATTACTTCGTAATTCTTCTAACGCATCCCGCCGTTTCTACGACAACCCGCACGCTTCGCTCCTACCGAGCCGGGAGCGCGTCATGATCGTGGCGCTGCTCAACCAGAAGGGCGGTGTCGGCAAGACGACGCTCGCCCTGCATCTCGCCGGTGAATGGGCCGGAAGAGGGGAGCGCGTCACGCTGATCGACGCGGATCCGCAGGGCTCGGCGCTGGATTGGGCGCAGGCGCGCGGCCGGGACGGTGCGCCGCGGCTGTTCGGCGTCTTGGGCCTCGCCCGCGACACGCTGCACCGGGAAGCGCCGGAGTTGGCGCGATCCGTCGACCATGTCGTGATCGACGGGCCGCCGCGCGTCGCCGGGCTGATGCGCTCAGCGCTGCTCGCCGCCGACCTCGTGCTGATCCCGGTTCAGCCATCGCCCTTCGACGGCTGGGCCTCGGCCGAGATGCTGGCGCTTGTCGCCGAGGCGCGCATCTACCGCCCGAACCTCATCGCCCGCTTCGTCCTCAATCGCTGCGCGGCGCGCACCGTCATGGCGCGCGAGACGGCTGAGACGCTCGCCGAGCACGATCCGCCGGTCCTCGCCACGTCGATCGGCCAGCGCGTTGCCTTCGCGGCCGCCGCGCAGGTGGGCCGTCTCGTCTCGGAGCTCGACGGCGATGCACCCGCCGCGCGCGAGATCGCGGCGCTGGCCGACGAGATCGAGCGGCTCGGCATCCCGGGGGCGACGTCGTGAGCGATCGTCCGACCCGACGCGGCTTCGCCACCCGGCCCGCCGATCCGGAACGCTGGGTCCGGACGGCCGAAGCGCCGGCTCGTCGCACCGAGGGCGACGCCGGCTTCACCGCGCGGCTGACGATCGACGTCACGCCCGATCAGCGCGGCCGGATCAAGATCGCCGCCTTCCGGCGCGGCATCACCGTCGCCGACATGCTGCGCGAGCTGCTCGCGCGCGAGTTCCCACCCACCGCAGGAGACCAGTCATGACCGGCGTTCCCGTGCCCGGCGTCGCCGTCGCGCCCGCGTCATCGCCGCCGCCCGATGGCCTGACCCATGTCGAGCTGACCTACGTCGAGAAGCGCATCGAAAACTGGATCCGCTTCGGCGCAGTCGCGGCCGACCGGATTCTCGACCGCCGCCGTCGCGTCGTGTCTTTTCGTCCAGGCAGCGTCTTCGCCTTCGTGCGCTGGGCCGCCAACGACTACGGCACGATCGTCTCGCGCATCGACATCGTGCAGGCGGTCGAACCGGGCACGGCGTTCCAGACGCTGCCCTTCGTGCAGCCGGGCGGCGCAATCCTCCTGAAGATCGAGGGCTGGCCGAAGGTCGAGCGCGTCCTTCAGCACGTCGATGCGATCGAGTCCCTCCGCATCGATCCGGTCGATGTCTCGCCGGACCATTGGCGGCACGTCCACAGCCGCATCGGCGTCGGCCAGGAGCTGCGCCGCTACACGGCCGAGCAACACCGCGCCTTTGTCCTGCGGCGGAGCATGGGGCGATGAGCCGCCGCTTCTATGTCCTCGCGACCGCACTCGCCGTGCTGCTCGTCGCGATGCTGACCTGCATCAGCGTGACCCCGCGGCTGATCTGGAACGCGTCAGCGAGCGTGCCGGTCGGACTCTACGCGCTCCATCCGGACGCGCGCCCGGGCGTCGGCGATCTCATCGCGGTCCGACCGCCCGCGCTGCTCGCGCGCTTCCTGGCGGAACGGCACTACCTGCCGCTCGATGTGCCGCTGATGAAGCATGTCGCGGCACGGCCGGGGCAGGAAGTCTGCCGGCAGGACCGCACGATCACCGTCGACGGCGTGCCCTTTGGGGACGCGCTCGACCGCGACCGGCTCGGTCGACCGCTGCCGGTCTGGCGAGGCTGCCGGCGGCTCGGAACCGGCGAGCTGTTCCTGATGAACGGTGCCGTCCCTGATAGCCTGGACGGTCGCTACTTCGGTCCGCTGCCGGCCTCTACCGTGATCGGCACCGCGACGCCGCTATACACCGACGAAGACGGCGACGGCCGCTTCGTCTGGCGTGCGCCGACGCGCTGATCGCGCCGCCATCCTCAACCCGAACCCGCAACCACGGAGGCCTCCATGCCGCTCATCGGTCACTTCACGCGCACATCCACCGGCTTCACCGGTCGCATCCGCACCCTGTCCTTCGACACCGAGTTCGTCATCGGGCCGGCCGAGCCGTCCGACGCCGAGAACGCGCCCGACTATCGCATCCATCTCGGCGACGAGGACGGGCCGGAGGTTGGCGCCGGCTGGAAGCGGCGCGGCGAGCGGGCCGGCGACTATGTCGCGGTGCTGATCGACGATCCCGTCTTCCTTGCCCCCATCCGCGCCAATCTCTTCCGCTCGGGCGACGACGATATGACCTGGGGCCTGCACTGGAACCGCGCGCCCAAGCGCGGTGAGCGGGGCTGAACCGTGCGCCGGCTTCGCAGCCGATCGACGGTCGGACGACGGGATCGTCGCAGCCGCATCTCCCTCTGTCTCCTTTCCGGCCTTTTTGCCTGCGGCTCGCCGAGTACCGGCATGGCCTCCGCGCAGACGCCGATCCGGGCACGGCTGGCGCCCGATCCGTTCGCCGCGCACATCGCGGAGGCGGCGCAGCGCTTCGGCATCCCGGAGGCGTGGATCCGCGCGGTAATGCGGATCGAGAGCCGTGGCCGCGCCGACGCGACCTCGCCCAAGGGAGCGATGGGCCTGATGCAGATCATGCCCTCGACGTGGACCTATCTGAGCGGCCGGCACGCGCTCGGGCGCGATCCCTACGAGCCCCGCGCGAACATCCTGGCGGGCGCGGCCTACCTGCGCGCCATGTACGACCGCTACGGCAGCGTCGACGCGATGCTGGCCGCTTACAATGCCGGACCGGGACGCTACGAGGCGTCGCGAGCCGGACGTGCACTGCCGGCCGAGACGATCGGCTATGTCGCGGCGCTCGGACCGGCGATCGACGGCCAAGCTGCCGGTGGTCCAGTCCGTCTCGCTGCCGCCGATCCGTTCGCCTGGACCCGCGCGTCGCTATTCGCCGCGCAGCCGGAGCGTCGAGTGGCTGCAAACTCCGAGGTAGCCGGATCGCGGGATGACGGCAGTTCGGGTGGTTCTAACGTGCGCGACCTCTCTGCGATCGTGCCGCAGTCCGGCGGTCTGTTCGTGGCGCGGTCCGGCGACGGAGAAGCACGGTGAACGCGATGCCCGACATCGCAGCCGGAACGCAGCACGAGGCCGGATCAGCATCCGTCCCGATGACGCCTCAACACCCGATCGGTGAGGTTTTCAGCTCACGATGGCTGGCCACCATGTCGGTCGCACGCTGGCGTGACATAGCGTGGTGCGGAGGGTGTTGCACGGTATTCGGGAGGGAGCAGACAGAAACGACGGACAGAGGGCGAGATAAAAGCCGATGCCCGGATCGTCGTAAGTCGCTGGCGCGACTGACTTTCTTCCGTGCACCGCGGTCGGTCGCGGGCATGCTGCCCGGTTTTCTTGAGCCTTTTCAACGCTTCGGTATGCACAGCCGCTCCGATGCCCTCGCCGGAGGGCGATCGTGAGCGAGCGCGACAGCGATCTGCGCGTCCGGCCCGGCCGCATCCGCTCCGGCCCCTCCGGCGGCACGAAGAGCGTCATCGACCAGGTGATCCGCGCCGCGCGGACGGCCGGTCATACCGGCAGCTTCACCGCGGGCCACGCACGGTCCTCCGCCTACGGCCGCTCGACCTTCGGCCGGGGCCGCGGCAAGTTCGGCCGCTCGCGCCTGTTCGGCTCCAACCGCCGCGTCGTCGTCAAGGCGCGCATTGCCCGCCATGCCGGCAAGGCGTTCCGCTCCGCGCCTGTCTCGGCGCACGTCGCCTACCTGAAGCGCGACGGCGTCAGCCGGGACGGCGAGCGCGGCGTGCTGTTCGACGCCGACACCGATCGCGCCGACGATCGCGCTTTCGCCGAACGCTGCCAGGGCGACCGCCACCACTTCCGCTTCATCGTCTCGCCCGAGGACGCCGCCGGGATGGAGGACCTGAAGGCCTTCACCCGCGACCTGACGAAGCAGATGGAGGCCGACCTCGGCACCCGACTCGACTGGGTCGCCGTCGATCATTGGAACACCGACAACCCGCACGTCCACCTGCTCGTGCGCGGCGTCGACGAGAGCGGCGCCGACCTCGTCATCTCGCGCGACTACATGAGCCGCAGCCTGCGCTCGCGCGCCGAGGACCTTGTCGCGATCGAGCTCGGCCCTAAGCCGGAGCACGAGGTCAGGAATGCGCTGGAGAAGGAGGTCACGGCCGAGCGCTGGACGCGGCTCGATGCCGAGATCCGCTACCATGCCGACGACGTCGGACTGATCGATCTCCGACCCGAGCGCACCGGCCCCGACGATCCCGAGATCCGCCGCCTGATGGTCGGGCGGCTCCAGCATCTTCAGACGATGGGTCTCGCTAGTCCCGCCGCACCCGGCGAGTGGATGGTCGGGCTCGACGCCGAGCAGCGGCTGCGCGATCTCGGCATGCGCGGCGACATCATCAAGACCATGCACCGTGCCTTCACCGAGCGTGGCCAGGATCGCGGCCTCGCCGACTACACCATCGACGGCGGTGGGGCTGGCGCGCCGATCGTCGGCCGGCTGATCGATCGCGGGCTGCATGACGAGCTGACCGGCGAGGCCTATGCCGTGATCGACGGCACCGACGGCCGTGCCCACCATGTCCGCTTCCGCGGCATCGAGGCGTTCGAACACGCGCCGGCCACCGGCGGCATCGTCGAGGTGCGGCGCTTCGGGCATGGGGACGACCCGCGCCCGACGCTGGTGCTCGCCACCCGGTCCGACCTCGACCTCGCCGCGCAGGTGACCGCGCCGGGCGCGACCTGGCTCGATCATCGCCTCGTCGAACGCGAGCGCATGTCGCTGTCGACCGGCGGGTTCGGCGGCGAGGCACGCGACGCCATGCAGGCGCGTGCCGAGCATCTCGCCGGTCAGGGTCTCGCCCGCCGCGACGGCCAGCGCATCCTCCTCCAGCGCGACCTGATCGCGACGCTGCGCCAGCGCGAGCTCGATGCGGTCGGCGAGCGGCTCTCGGCCGAGACTGGTCTGCGGCACGTCAAGCCGGCAGCCGGCGAGCATGTCGCCGGCACCTACCGCCGCCAGCTCGTCCTCACCTCCGGCCGCTTCGCGATGGTCGATGACGGCCTCGGCTTCCAGCTCGTGCCCTGGGCCAAGGAGATCGAGAAGAAGCTCGGCCAGCACGTCACCGGCGTCGCCAAGGAAGGCGGCGGCATCGAATGGGGCCTCGGGCGCAAGCGCGACCTCGGGCTCGGTCTCTGAACGAAAGGAGTGCCAGATGAACCAGGTGCTTGGCGTATGACCGCCACCAAGATCCTTTGGGGCCAGATCCTCACCGTCTTCTTGATCGTGCTCGCCTGCGTTTGGGGCGCCACCGAGTGGGTCGCCTGGCGGCTCGCCTTCCAGCCGGAGCTCGGACCGCCTTGGTTCACGCTGCTACGCTTTCCGTTCTACCTGCCGCCCGCTTTCTTCTGGTGGTGGTACTCCTACGATGCCTATGCCCCGTCGATCTTCGTCGAGGGCGCCTATATCGCCGCGTCCGGCGGCTTCATCGCCATCGCGGTCGCGATCGGCATGTCGGTGTGGCGGGCGCGGGAAGCCAAGCGCGTCGAGACCTACGGCTCGGCACGCTGGGCGGAGGCGGCGGAGGTGCAGGCGGCCGGGCTGCTCGGCGCCGATGGCGTGCTGCTCGGCAAGCTCGACCGCGCCTATCTCCGCCACGATGGGCCGGAGCATGTCTTGTGCTTCGCGCCGACCCGCTCGGGCAAGGGCGTCGGCCTCGTCGTGCCGACGTTGCTGACTTGGCCCGGCTCGGCGATCGTCCACGACATCAAGGGCGAGAACTGGCAGCTCACCGCCGGCTTCCGCGCCCGCCATGGCCGCGTGCTCTTGTTCGATCCGACCAACGCCGCGTCCGCCGCCTACAACCCGCTGCTCGAGGTCCGGCGCGGCGAGTGGGAGATCCGCGACATCCAGAACATCGCCGACATCCTGGTCGATCCGGAAGGCAGTCTGGAGAAGCGCAATCACTGGGAGAAGACCGGCCACTCGCTGCTGGTCGGCGCCATCCTCCACGTCCTCTACGCCGAGGCCGACAAGACGCTCGCCGGCGTCGCCGCCTTCCTCTCCGACCCGAAGCGCTCGATCGAGGCGACGCTGCAGGCGATGATGACGACGCCGCATCTGGGCGAGGCCGGCGTCCACCCCGTCGTGGCGTCGACAGGCCGAGAACTGCTGAACAAGTCCGACAACGAGCGCTCGGGCGTCCTTTCCACCGCCATGTCGTTCCTCGGCCTCTATCGTGATCCGGTGGTGGCGGAGGTGACGCGCCGCTGCGACTGGCGCATCGCCGACCTGGTGGCCGACGCCGCGCCCGCCACGCTCTACCTCGTGGTGCCGCCGTCCGACATCGCGCGCACCAAACCGCTGATCCGGCTCGTGCTGAACCAGATCGGCCGCCGCCTGACCGAGGACTTGCACGCCAAGGAGCGCAAGCATCGCGTCCTGATGATGCTCGACGAGTTCCCGGCGCTCGGCCGCCTCGACTTCTTCGAGTCCGCGCTCGCCTTCATGGCCGGCTACGGCCTGAAGGCCTTTCTGATCGCGCAGTCGCTGAACCAGATCGAGAAGGCCTACGGCAACAACAACTCGATCCTCGACAACTGCCATGTGCGCGTCAGCTTCGCCGCCAACGACGAGCGCACCGCCAAGCGGGTCTCGGACGCGCTCGGCACCGCGACCGAGATGAAGGCGCAGAAGAACTATGCCGGGCACCGGCTCTCGCCTTGGCTGGGTCACCTCATGGTGTCGCGCTCGGAGACGGCGCGGCCGCTGCTGACGCCCGGCGAGGTCATGCAGCTTCCCCCCGCCGACGAGATCGTCATGGTCGCGGGCACGCCGCCGATCCGGGCGAAGAAGGCGCGCTACTATGAGGATGCGCGGTTCAAGGAGCGCGTCCTGCCGCCGCCCGATCCGGCGAAGTCCGGTCGATCGAAACGCACCGACGGCTGGTCGACGCTGGCGCCGATACAGCCGGACGCGGCGCTGCTCGCCGCGGCCAGAGCAGCCGAGGCGGACAAGGCGAACGCCGGGCTGCGGCGCGAGCCGGAACTGCCCGAGCATGTCGCCATCGTGCCGGAGATCGCGAAGGCGCCCGCCGACGAGTTCGCGGTGATGATAGACGACGAGGAGGACGATGCCGCCCGGCAGGCCCGGGCGATGCGTCAGCAGATGCGTGGGATCGCGCGGCAGGTGTCGCTTGACCCCGGCGACGGCATGGAGCTGTGACGCCGATGCGCGACCGCCTCAACCTGACCCTGCCGGCCGAGATGATTGGGCGGATCAACGAGCTGGCCGAGCGCAAACGACTGCCGCGCTCCTCCATCGTCGAGGCAGCCGTCGCCTCGTTTCTGTCCCCCGATGCGCTCGACAAGCGCGAGGCAGCGTTCACGCGCCGCCTCGACAAGCTCGCCCGGCAGATGGCGCGGGTCGAGCGCGACCAGCGCATCACCGCCGACATGCTCGCGCTGTTCGTGCGCTTCTGGCTGACGATCACACCGCCCCTGCCCGAGGACGCGCAGTCGACCGCGCAGATCAAAGGGCGCGAGCGGTTCGACGGGTTCATCCAGACGCTCGGGCGCCAGTTGCAGAAGGGCCGCAGCGTGCTGAACGAGATACCAGACGACATTGGCGGTGACAGTGCCTGAGTCGTCGAAGCGTCGCCGTCATGGCCGGTTCCAGAACTTGGCGCCGCCGATCACCTGTATTTGCACGCCACACTACTACCACGATGGAAACTTGTTGAACTTGGGCGTTTAGGGCCTCTTCTACTCGACCCCGATCCAGGGCCGCACGGTGCGGTCCGATGACGACGGGGCGAACAGCGTGGTTCAGCACGGACGATCGGAGGCGAGATCGCGTGGCGCGCGGATGCTGCGCACGGCGCTCGGCCCGGCCATCGCCCGCTTCCTCGACGATCCGACAATCGTCGAGGTGATGCTGAACCCCGACGGGCGGCTCTGGATCGACCGGCTTTCGGACGGCCTCGCCGACACGGGCGAGCGGCTCGATGCCGCCGACGGCGAGCGCATCGTCCGCCTCGTCGCGCACCATGTCGGCGCCGAGGTCCATGCCGGCGCCCCGCGTGTCTCGGCCGAGCTGCCCGAAACCGGGGAGCGGTTCGAGGGGCTGCTGCCCCCGGTCGTCGCCGCGCCGGCCTTTGCGATCCGGAAGCCCGCCGTCGCGGTGTTCACGCTCGACGACTACGCCAACGCCGGCATCATGACCTTCGCTGAGGCCGCGCTGCTGCGGCTGGCGGTGGGCGAGCGCAAGAACATCCTCGTCGCGGGCGGCACGTCGACCGGCAAGACGACCCTCACCAACGCGCTCCTCGCCGAAGTGGCGCGCTGGCCCGACCGGGTGGTGCTGATCGAGGATACGCGCGAGCTGCAATGCGCCGCGCCCAACCTCGTCGCCATGCGCACCAAGGACGGCGTCGCCTCCCTGTCCGATCTCGTTCGTTCGGCGCTGCGCCTGCGCCCCGACCGCATCCCGATCGGCGAGGTTCGCGGCGCCGAGGCGCTCGACCTCCTGAAGGCCTGGGGCACCGGCCATCCCGGCGGCATCGGCACGATCCACGCCGGCAGCGCCATCGGCGCGCTGCGCCGCATGGAGCAGCTTATGCAGGAAGCCGTGGTGACCGTGCCGCGCGCGCTGATCGCCGAGACGATCGACCTCGTCGCCGTGCTCGCTGGGCGCGGCTCGCAGCGCCGTCTCGCCGAGTTGGCCCGCGTCGAAAGGCTCGGGGCCGACGGCGACTACCGCGTCGTGCCGGCCACGACCGTCACCACTGCCGCTCCTCTCATCCCCTCCGCAGCCCTCACCCCAGGAGACCAATCGTGACCCGTACCCTATCGCATGCCCGCCAGCGTCTCGCACTGACCGTTTCTGCTGCTGCGCTCAGCCTGACGATGTCGCCCGCCGCGCAGGCCGCCGGCTCGTCGATGCCGTGGGAGCAGCCGCTCCAGCAGATCCTCCAGTCGATCGAGGGGCCGGTCGCCAAGATCGTCGCGGTGATCATCATCATCTCGACCGGCCTGACGCTCGCCTTCGGCGACACGTCCGGCGGCTTCCGCCGGCTGATCCAGATCGTCTTCGGCCTGTCGATCGCGTTCGCGGCCAGCTCCTTCTTCCTGTCGTTCTTCTCCTTCGGCGGCGGGGCGCTGGTCTGATGGCCGGCGTCTCCGATCCGGCCGGCGAGGTGCCGGGTTTCACCGTGCCGGTGCATCGCGCGCTGACCGAGCCGATCCTGCTCGGCGGTGCGCCGCGCGCCGTCGCCATCATGAACGGCACGCTCGCCGGTGCGGTCGGGCTCGGCCTGCGGCTCTGGCTGCTCGGCCTCGCCATCTGGGTGGTCGGCCACATGGCGGCGGTGTGGGCGGCCAAGCGCGACCCGCTCTTCGTCGACGTGGTGCGCCGACACCTGCGCGTCCCCGGCCACCTGTCGGTCTGAGGGCGCGATCGTGATGCACCTCGCCGAGTATCGCAGCCGTGCCGCCCGGCTCGCCGACTTCCTGCCCTGGGCGGCGTTGGTCGGCGAGGGCGTCGTCCTCAACAAGGACGGCTCGCTTCAGCGCACCGCGCGCTTTCGTGGCCCCGATCTCGACAGCGCGGTCGCGGCCGAGCTGGTCGCGGTCGCCGGCCGCCTGAACAACGCCTTCCGCCGTCTCGGCTCGGGCTGGGCGATCTTCGTCGAGGCGCAGCGTCACCCGGCCGGCGCCTATCCCGACAGCCGCTTTCCCGATGCGGCCTCGGCCCTCGTCGACGCCGAGCGGCGCGCTGCCTTCGAGGAGGCAGGCGCACACTACGAGTCGAGCTACTTCCTCTCCATCCTGTTCCTGCCGCCGGCGGAGACCGCGACGCGCTCCGAAGCCTGGCTATACGAGAACCGTGCCGATGCCGGAGCGCGCCCGCGCGAGATGCTCGCCGGCTTCGTCGACCGCACCAACCGGCTGCTCCAGCTGGTCGAGGGCTTCATGCCCGCCTGCCGCTGGCTCGACGATGCCGAGACGCTCACCTACCTCCACGCCTGCGTCTCGACCAAGCGACACCGCGTGCGCGTGCCCGAGACGCCGATGCATCTCGACGCGCTGCTCGCCGACCAGCCGCTCACCGGCGGCCTGGAGCCGATGCTGGGCACGCAGCATCTCCGCGTTCTCACCGTCACCGGATTCCCGACCGCCACCACGCCGGGCCTGCTCGACGAGCTGAACCGGCTCGCCTTTCCGTATCGCTGGTCGACCCGCGCCATCCTGCTCGACAAGACCGACGCGACCAAGCTGCTGACGAAGATCCGGCGGCAGTGGTTCGCGAAGAGGAAGTCGGTCGCGGCGATCCTCAAGGAGGTGATGACCAACGAGGCTTCTGCCCTCGTCGACACCGACGCCTCCAACAAGGCCAACGACGCCGACATGGCGCTGCAGGAACTCGGCATGGACTATGCCGGCGTCGCCTACGTCACCGCGACGTTGACGGTGTGGGATGCGGACCCGCGCATCGCCGACGAGAAGCTCAGGCTCGCCGAGAAGGTGATCGAGGGCCGCGACTTCACCTGCATGGTGGAGACGATCAACGCGGTCGATGCCTGGCTCGGCTCGCTACCGGGGCACGCCTACGCCAACGTCCGCCAGCCGCCGGTCTCGACGCTGAACCTCGCGCACATGATCCCGCTCTCAGCGGTGTGGGCCGGGCCGGAGCGCGACGAGCACTTCGACGCGCCACCGCTGCTGTTCGGCCGCACCGAGGGATCGACGCCGTTCCGGCTGTCGCTGCATGTCGGCGACGTCGGTCACACCCTCGTCGTTGGCCCGACCGGTGCCGGCAAGTCGGTGCTGCTGGCGCTGATGGCGCTCCAGTTTCGGCGTTACCGTCGCGCGCAGGTCTTCGCCTTCGACTTCGGCGGCTCGATCCGCGCCGCCGCGCTGGCGATGGGCGGTGACTGGCACGATCTCGGCGGCAACGACATCGGTCCGGCCGGCAGCGAGGCCGAGACGTGGGACGCCATCGAGGAGGCGCTAGCGCCGCTCGACCCGGCCTATGACGGCGTCGCGCTCCAGCCGCTCGCCCGCGTCCACGACGTGCCGGAGCGTGCATGGGCGGCGGACTGGCTGGTCGCCATCCTCATCCGCGAAGGCGTGCCGATCACGCCTGACGTGCGCGAGCATCTCTGGACGGCGCTGACCTCGCTCGCCTCCGCGCCGGTCGAGGAGCGCACCATCACCGGCCTCGCGGTGCTGCTCCAGTCGAACGACCTGAAGCAGGCGCTGCGACCCTATTGCGTCGGCGGCGCCTATGGCCGGCTGCTCGACGCCGAGCACGAGCATCTCGGCGCCGGCACTGTGCAGGCCTTCGAGACCGAGGGGCTGATCGGCACCGGCGCGGCGCCGGCCGTGCTCGCCTACTTGTTCCACCGCATCGAGGACCGGCTGACCGGCGCACCGACGCTGATCATCGTCGACGAGGGCTGGCTCGCGCTCGACGACGAGGGCTTCGCTGGGCAGCTCCGCGAATGGCTGAAGACGCTGCGCAAGAAGAACGCCAGCGTCGTTTTCGCCACCCAGTCGCTCAGCGACATCGACGGGTCGGCTATCGCCCCGGCCATCATCGAGAGCTGCCAGACGCGGCTGCTGCTTCCCAACGAACGCGCGATCGAGCCGCAGATCACCGCCATCTATCGGCGGTTCGGCCTCAACGACCGGCAGATCGAGATCCTCGCGCGGGCGACGCCGAAGCGCGACTATTACTGCCAGTCGCGGCGCGGCAACCGGCTGTTCGAGCTGGGCCTCGGCGAGGTGGCGCTGGCGCTCTGCGCCGCATCCTCGCGCACGGACCAGCAGGCCATTGCGAGGATCGTCGCCGAGCACAGCCGCGCCGGCTTCCTCGCGGCCTGGCTGCGCCATCGCGACGCCGGCTGGGCCGCCGACCTCATCCCCGACCTCACCAACCTGGAGACACGTCCATGAGACCGCGCCATTCCCTTAGCGTCCGACTCGCTGCGGCGCTGCTCACCGCTCCCGTCCTCCTCGCGCCGATGCTGGCGACACCCGCGCAGGCCATCATCGTGTTCGACCCATCGAACTACGCGCAGAACGTCCTCCAGGCAGCGCGCGCGCTCCAGCAGATCAATCAGCAGATCACCTCGCTCCAGAACCAGGCGCAGATGCTGATGAACCAGGCCCGCAACCTCGCGAGTCTGCCTTACTCCTCGCTGCAGCAGCTACAGCAGTCGGTCAGCCGGACCCAGCAGCTCCTCTCCCAGGCGCAGAACATCGCCTACGACGTCCGCTCGATCGACCAAGCCTTCACGCAGAAGTATGGCAGCGTCTCGCTCTCGGCGACCGACGCGCAGCTCGTCAGCAACGCCCGCTCGCGCTGGCAGACCACGGTCGGCGGCTTGCAGGATGCGATGCGCGTTCAGGCCGGCGTCGTCGGCAACCTCGACACCAACCGCACTCAGACGTCAGCGCTGGTCGGCGCGAGCCAGGGCGCCACCGGCGCGCTCCAGGCCGCACAGGCCGGCAACCAGCTCCTCGCGCTTCAGGCGCAGCAGCTCGCCGACTTGACTGCCGTCGTTGCCGCCAACGGGCGCGCGCAGGCGCTGCACGATGCCGAGCAGGCCGCGGCCTCCGCGCAAGGGCAGGAGCAGCGCCGCCGCTTCCTGGCGCCGGGCACCGGCTACCAGCCGGGCAACGCCAAGATGTTCTACGGCAGCAACTGAGGGCGAGCGTCATGGAAGGTAGGATGCACGCGCGCATCGGCGCCATCGTGTTCGTCGCCGTCGCGGTGACCGCGACGGCGGTGGAGATGACCCGGAAGGAGGAGGCCCCGCCGGCGGCGGTCGTGGTCACCGTCTCCGCCGCCCCGGCCGATCCGCTGCGCCTTGCGCTGGAGCGATGCCAGTTCCTCGGCGAAGCCGCCGCGCGCGATCCGGCCTGCCTGCGGACCTGGGCCGAGAACCGGGCGCGCTTCCTGGGCCTTGATCCCGCCAAGGCCGTGCCGCTCGCCGGGAGCCGCTGACATGGGCGGCACCGGCGTCATCGACCACTTCCTTGAGGTCTTCACCCGCTACATCGACGGCGGCTTCGGCCTGCTGCACGGCGAGGTCGCCTTCATCGCCACCACGCTGATCGTCATCGACGTGACGCTCGCCGCCCTGTTCTGGTCCTGGGGTGCCGACGACGACATCATCGCGCGCCTCGTCAAGAAGACGCTGTTCGTCGGCGTCTTCGCCTGGATCATCGGCAACTGGAACAACCTCGCCAGGATTGTCTTCGACTCGTTTGCGGGGCTCGGGCTGAAGGCGTCCGGCACCGGCTTCACCGCCGCCGATCTGCTCCGCCCCGGCAAGGTGGCGCAGACCGGGCTCGACGCCGGCCGCCCGCTGCTCGACTCGATCTCCTCGCTGATGGGCTGGGTGTCGTTCTTCGAGAACTTCATCCAGATCGCCTGCTTGCTTTTCGCCTGGGCGCTGATCCTGCTCGCGTTCTTCATTCTCGCGATCCAGCTCTTCGTCACACTGATCGAGTTCAAGCTGACGACGCTCGCCGGCTTCGTGCTCATCCCCTTCGGCTTGTTCGGCAAGTCGGCCTTCATGGCCGAGCGCGTCCTCGGCAACGTCGTCTCGTCGGGCATCAAGGTGCTGGTGCTCGCCGTCGTCGTCGGCATCGGCTCCACCCTGTTCGGCGAGTTCACCAAGGGCTTCGCCGGCGCGACGCCGACCATCGACGACGCCATGGCGATCGTGCTCGCCGCACTATCACTGCTGGGTCTCGGCATCTTCGGCCCCGGCATCGCCAGCGGGCTCGTGTCGGGCGGCCCGCAGCTCGGCGCCGGCGCGGCGATCGGGACCGGGCTCGCCGCGGGTGGCATGGTTGCGGCCGGCGCGGCGGCCGTCGGTGGCGTCGCCTCGGGCGGCGCGGCGCTCGCCAGCGCCGCCGGTGCCACGGCGCGTGGCGGCGCAACGCTCGCCGGTGGCGCGTCCGCCGCCTACAGCGCCGGTGCTGCCGGCCAGTCGGGCGTCGCCGGCGTCGCCCCCGGCCTCGGCAACGTCGCGAGCACGGGCGCTTCGCGGGTCGGCCAGGCCATCGCCAGTCCGTTTCGCCGCGCCGCGGCCTCGATGAGCGAGAGCTTCGACGCCGGACGGCATGGCGCCGCCGGTGAGGCCGCCACCGATGCCGCGTCCACCCCGGCCGCATCCTCCGGCGCGGCCGGCAGCCCGCCCGCCTGGGCCCGGCGCCTGCAGCGCGGCCAGAAGGCCTCGCACGGCGTCCAGGCCGCTGCCCACGCGGTCAGGTCCGGCGACGCCCATGGCGGCGGCGCTTCCGTCGATCTCGAGCAAGGGGAGTGACCATGATCCCGTTCCGACGACCCGCCGCGCATTACGGTAAGACCCCCGAGCCGGTGACGCCCTACCAGCGTGCCGCGCAGGCCTGGGACGATCGCATCGGCTCCGCCCGCGTCCAGGCGAAGAACTGGCGGCTGATGGCGTTCTGCTCGCTGGCGCTCTCCGCCGGGTTGGCGGGTGGCCTGATCTGGCAGTCCGCCAACGGCTCGATCGTGCCGTGGGTGGTGCAGGTCGACAAGCTCGGCGCCGCGCAGGCCATCGCCCCGGCGGTGCCAGACTATCGCCCGACCGAACCGCAGGTCGCCTTCTACCTCGCGCGTTTCATCGAGCAGGTGCGCGCGGTGCCGGCCGACCCGATCGTGCTGCGGCAGAACTGGCTGCGCGCCTACGACCTCGCCTCCGACAAGGGTGCGCTGGCGCTCAGCGACTATGCCCGCGCCAACGATCCCTTCGCGCGCGTCGGCAAGGTGCAGGTCTCGGTCGAGGTGTCGAGCGTGATCCGCGCCTCGCCGGACTCCTTCCGCATCGCCTGGACCGAGCGCCGCTACCAGGACGGTGCACTCGCCGCCACCGAGCGCTGGTCGGCGATCCTCACCGTGGCGGTGCAGACCCCGCGCGACGCCGACACGCTGCGGAAGAACCCGCTCGGCCTCTACGTCACCGCTATCGACTGGTCCAAGGAGCTCGGCCAATGATCCCGCCGTCCCGACAGCACGGGAGGCCGGTTCGCCGGCTGCCCGCCGCTTCCATCCTGTTGCTCTGCACCTCGACGCTCGCCGGCTGCGCCCACCTCGAGAAGCCGCCTGAGATCGCCTACGACGATGCCGCACCGGCGGCGCTTAAGGTCGATCCGCCCGCTCCGGTCACCGTGGTCGAGCTACCCAAGCCGTTGCCGTTGCCCGGCCAGTTGAAGCCGCTGGCCCCCTCCCGTCCGTCGCCCGAGCTCGCCGACCCGGCAGCGCGTGTGGCGGTCGCCAACGCCGCCGCCCGCATGCAGCCGGTGCGCAACGGCTTCATCAACGCCGTGCAGGTCTATCCCTTTACCGAAGGCGCGCTCTACCAAGTCTATGCCGCGCCGGGGCAGATCACCGACGTCGCGCTCCAGCCGGGCGAGGCGCTGGTCGGCTCGGGACCGGTTGCGGCCGGCGACACCGTTCGCTGGATCATCGGCGACACCGAGAGCGGCGCGGGCGCCGGCAAGGTGGTCCACATTTTGGTCAAGCCGACCCGGCCCGACCTCCTGACCAACCTCGTCATCAACACCGACCGGCGCACCTATCACATGGAATTGCGCGCCACGGAGCGGACCTACATGGCCTCGGTGTCCTGGTCCTATCCGCTGGACCAACTGATCGCGCTCCGCAGGCAGAACTCGGAGGCGCAGGCCGCGCAGCCGGTGGCGTCGGGCGTCGATCTCGGTAGCCTCAACTTTCGCTATGCGATCACCGGCGACACCGCACCCTGGCGGCCGCTGCGCGCCTTCGACGACGGCCGGCAAGTCTTCATCGAGTTCCCGCGCGGCATCGCCCAAGGTGAGATGCCGCCGCTGTTCGTGGTCGGGCCTGAGGGCGACACGTCCGAACTGGTCAACTACCGCGTCCGTGGCAACCACATGATCGTCGATCGGCTGTTCGCCGCCGCCGAGTTGCGGTTCGGATCGAGCCGGAGCCAGCAGCGCGTGCGGATCGTGCGCACCGATGGGCGGCCAAGCTCATGAGCCCCGACGAGATCCGGAACGAGGAGGTCGAGCCCGCGGTCGCTGCGAGCGACGAAGCCCGGTCGCTGACCGGCGAGCCTGCCTCTGCCATGCGGCTGCGCGCCGAGCCGCCGCGGGTGACGCGGCTGTCGCGCAAGGTGCTGGCCGGGATCGGCCTGGCTGCCGGCCTCGGCGTCGGCGGAGCGCTGGTCTACGGGCTTCAGAGCCAGCATGGCGGCAAGGCATCGGAGGAGTTGCTCGCCACCGGCAATCGCAACACGCCCGACGGGCTCAATGCGTTGCCCAAGGACTATACCGGCGTGCCGAAGCTGGGACCGCCGCTGCCGGGGGATCTCGGCCGGCCGATCCTCAGCGCGCAGAACGGCGGCCAGCCGGTGCCGACGCCCGGGATTGGAGGTTCCGTGCAACCGGCCGCCCCCGATCCGGAAGCCGAGCGCCGACGCCAGGAATTGGAGCGGCGCCTACAGGAGCTGGAGGCGGCGCGCACCGCCAAGCTGTTCGCCGGCACCGAAGCGCGTCTGGCGGACAATGCCGCGCCGGCATCCACCACGCCCGGATCGCCGCTGCCGCAGCCCGACCTCACCAGTCTAGGCCTCGCCCCACAGCCGGCAACGCCATCGGCCCAGCAGCGCCAGCAGGCCTTCCTCGACGCCGCACCCGACAAGCGTACCGTGTCGCCCGATCGCGTCGCCGCGCCCGCCTCGGCGAACGTGCTTCAGGCCGGTGCCGTCATCCCGGCCGCGCTGATCACCGGCATCCGCTCCGACCTGCCGGGGCAGGTCACCGCCCAAGTCACCGAGAACGTCTACGACAGCCCGACCGGCCGCATCCTGCTCGTCCCGCAGGGCACGCGCGTCGTAGGCCAGTACGACAACGGCGTCGGCTTCGGACAGAAGCGGGTGCTGCTCGTCTGGACGCGGCTGATCTTCCCGAACGGCCGCTCGATCGTGCTGGAGCGCCAGCCCGGTGCCGATGCCGAGGGCTATGCCGGGCTGGAGGACGGGGTGGACCACCACTGGTGGGATCTCGCCAAGGCCGCTGGCCTTTCGACGCTGCTCTCCGTTGGTGCGCAGGCCGGGTCTTCGGGCGAGGAAAGCGACATCGCTCGCGCGATCCGCCAGGGTGCGTCGGATGGCGTCAGCCAGGTCGGTCGGCAGGTGGTCGGTCGCCAGCTCGATATCGCGCCGACGCTGACGATCCGCCCCGGCTTTCCGGTCCGCGTGCTTGTAACCCGCGACCTTGTCCTCGAACCCTACGGAGGCTGATCCTATGGCGAAGCTGAAGCTCGGACCGATCGCCGACGACAAGCCCGTGAAGGTCTCGCTCGAACTGCCCGCCGGCCTTCACCGCGATCTCGTCACCTATGCAGACGTGCTCGCGCGCGACACGGGGCAGCCGGCGGCCGATCCCGTTCGCCTGATTGCGCCCATGCTGGAGCGGTTCATGGCGACCGATCGCGAATTTGCGAAAGCCCGCCGAGCGACTGCCAGGTGATCGGAGCGCTTGGTGGACGGACCGGCTGATCGATCACGGATCGCGCCCGAGCCATGCTCAGCAGGCGGCGCAAGGCTGGATTGTCGTTCTGCGGCAGCCATACGCCGCAGAAGGAGATGGTTTCCCCCGCGATCGGTCGATAGACGACTCCGTCGAACGACGTGGACGTCGCGGCCTCGCTGGTGAGCGTCAGGCCAAGCCCGATCGCCACGAGCGACATCAGCGTGTCGCGACCGACATGCTGTCTATGAACTTCGGGATGTTGTCCGAGATCGGACAGGCGTCGGATGAGAACGTCGTGGACTTCGTTGTTGGGCGACTGCTCGCTGGTGATGAACGTTTGACCGACCAGTTGCCGCCAGACGAGCGACGGTTGAGCGGCAAGCGGATGGGATGCCGGTAGCACCGCGAAGACCTGTTCGGACCAGAGATGAGCCGTTTCGCATCTTGCATGCTCTGTCGTGCCGGTGATGAAGGCGATGTCGAGATGCCGCATCCTCACCGCCGCGATATGTTCGCTCGGATGCCCGTCACTAAAATCGATCCGCACGCCTGCGCGGTCGGCATCGAAGGCACGAAAGAGCGTGGACAGGAAACCGGAGGCCAGAGACGAGAAGAGACCTACGCGAAGATTGCCGCTCTCGCTCTTTCCAATCGCACTGACGCCAGTGACGCCATCGCCGAGATGCTCCAGGGCCGTCCGCGTTTCGCGAAGGAAGCCTTGGCCGGCCGGTGTCAGCGCAACACCCCCATTATGCCGCCGGAACAGGGAAGTCCCGAGATGCCCCTCCAAATCCCGGATCCGGCGGCTGACCGACGACTCTTGTACGGCCAGCGCGCTGCTGGCCTTGCGAAAGCTGCCGTATTCGGCGGCAGCGAGGAAGTAGCGCAGGTGGCGAAGTTCGATCGCAGATAGCGGCTTCACCCTCCACATCTCATCGATCCGTTTCGCCGGCAACAGGCGAGCTCGTCCAGTCTCTCCCCTCGTGGTCATCCACTTGTAGATCGCGAGAAATCGAGAATGCAAACCATGGCGCAGTCAAATTCCGCGTGCCCTCTGCGAGTAATGTCACGATGAGCTACTTCGCGATCGGACTTGTCGAATATCGTTCACCAGTCGGACTATCGCGCACCAGAATGCATGTCTCGGTGTCGCGGTAGGTCGCCTCCCGAACGATCCGATAGCCTCGTCGCTGCGCGAGGTTGAGGGAACGCCGGTTCTCTGGCGCGATGATGCAGGCCGATGAAGGCGGATCGATCGTACGGTCGAGCCACGCCAAGGCGGCATCGAGGGCCTCTCCCGCATAGCCCTTGCCCTGCATCGAAGGGTTCAGGACCCACCCGCCCTCGGGCATTCCGGTGATGTCGGGCAGCCCAGTACGATGCCAGTCGGCAAAGCCGACTTCGCCGACGAACGCATTAGCCGCGGTCTCACGGATGGCCCAATAGCCGTAGCCGAGCAGCGCCCAATGCCCTCGGTAGCGCAGCAGCCGCTGCCAGACTTCCTCCGGCGAGAAGGGGTGCCCACCGATGTAGCGGATCACCTCGGGTTCGCTCCAGAGCGTCGTCATGTCTCCAAAGTCGGCCAGCGTCGGCCGGCGCAGGGTCAGTCGCGAGGTCGTGATCGCGCTGTCCGGTTTTGTGGCTTCGGTATCATCAAGCATCGAACGCCTCCGCCACGATAACGGACCACGATCGTTATGATTCTGTCAAACTATTTTGACAATACCATAGTCGCAAGGTAGGGCAGGCTTGCATCGACAGGGGCATCGCGGCGTGGCTCGAACGGCACAGGCAATCATACCGGAGGATCATGGCCCGCCCTTGATCGGCGCGGCGATCCGGCAGCGGCGCCAGCGCCTGGGTATGACCTTGAAGGATCTGGCCGGCGTCTCCGGCCTGTCCGTGCCGTTCCTGTCGCAGGTCGAGCGCGACCAGGCGATGCCGTCGCTGGTCTCCCTCGCCCAGATCGCTGCCGCGCTGGACGTCGAAACGGGTTATTTCATCGGAACGCCGCCACCGGGGCAGATCGTCCGCCGCGCCGAAGCGCCCGAGCATCTCCACGTCGGCACCAGCCCGGTCGAGTATGTGCGCCTCAGCGGCAGCCATGCTGAGCGGCGCATGGAGGCGCTGTACATGACGGTGCCGCCGGGCCATGCCTCCCCGATCTCGCATCGCGAGGGCGAGGGTTTCTGGTACGTGCTTGAGGGCACGCTCGACGTCTGGGTCGGGCGCGAGCATTTCACGCTGAACGCGGGCGACAGCACGCATTTCGAACAACGCCATCCCTATCGCATGCGCAACGACGGGACGGCGCCGGTCCGCGTGCTTTGGGTCGGAACGCCGGCGCTTCTATGACGCACGCAGGCGATCCGGCCGATGCCCCCGCGATCGACGCGCTCGTCCTCGACTTCTACGCGGCCTTCGACAATCGCGGCGGACGCGCGATCTCCGTGGACCGGCTCTGGAGCCTGTTCCTGCCCGAGGCGGTGATCGTGCGCACCCGCGCCGCGGGTCTCGAGACAATGACGGTCGACACCTTCATCGCGCCGCGCGCCCGGATGTTGGCCGATGGCACGCTCACGGACTTCCATGAATGGGAGACCGGCGCCAGCACACGGGTGCTCCGCGATATCGCCTGCCGCCACTCCACCTACGCGAAGAGCGGACGGCATCAGGGCGCGCCTTATGACGGCAGCGGTGCCAAGCTGATGCAGTTGACGCGGGCGGAGCAAGGCTGGCGCATCGCCGCCATCGCCTGGGAAGACGACTGACCAGAGAGAAGGGACGAGCATGAGCGTGACCCGGATCGTTCCCAACATCGCGACCGCCGACGTGAACCGTGCGCGCGCCTTCTACGCTGACATACTAGGCATGACGATCGGCATGGACCACGGCTGGATCGTCACCTTCGTCGGGTCCGGCCATGCCGTGCCGCAGATCAGCTTCGCGAGCGAGGGCGGCTCCGGCACGCCGGTGCCCGATCTATCGATGGAGGTCGACGATCTCGATGCCGTGCATGCGCGGCTCGTCGCGGCCGGGCAGGAGATTGCCTACGGCCCGGCCCACGAACCCTGGGGCGTGCATCGCTTGTTCGTGCGAGATCCGTTCGGACGGCTGCTGAACATCCTGTCGCACGAGGCGGCGTGATGGGTGGGATGGCCGCCATGCTCTCGATCGTGAGGCGGCCATCCCGAGGCTCATCCCTTTCGCTCGCAAAAGCGGATACGGTTGCCGAAAGGATCGGCGACCTCGACCTGTCTGCCCCAGGGCAGATCATCGATGCCGGGACGGCCATAGCCGTAGTTCTTCGCAATCAATTCGGCTTGAAAAGCGACCACACCCGTCATCCACACAAAACTGGTAGACCCCGGACTGGCGTCGCCATGATGCTCACTGAGGTGGAGTTCCAGGCCGGCGCGTTCGATCGCCATGTAGAGTGGAAGGCTCGGCTCGTGTCGATGCTCCATCGTCACCGCGAAACCAAGGAAGTCGCAATAGAATTCCCGTGCCTTCGCTTCATCGAAGATGCGCAGAATCGGAATCGCTTGGCGGAAGGCGATGCCGTCGGTCGGGGCGGCCGGCAGACGCGCCGCGGCCGTGTTCCAGTCGCGGTGGCCGAGTTCAGCGGCAACCAGCTCGAGACTGGTGGAATGCGTGATGTCGGTTCCGTGCGCGGACAAGGCGGCACGCAACCTCTTGGCCATGGCTTTGGCCTGATCGATCGTGGTCATGACAGTTCCTCACTCGCGGCGATAGGTCATCGGGTGCTCGCCTTGCCGATCCATCGCCGGGGACTGTCCGGTGACAGGATATGCGTCGCGATGCCTTCACCATGCCCTATCGGGCGCGAGCGGCCGGCGGCATCAGCCACCGCGAACGCTGCGCCGATGCAGGCAGCCTGTCAATTGGATGCATCCCGGATGCTCGCCCATCGGCACCCACAAGACCGCATTCACCGTTTGGCTGGAGGATTTCTTATGCGCACCTCACGAAGGACGATGATTGTCGTCGCTTCGACCGTGATGCTGTCGTCAGCCGCATTGGCCGCGGATCGCCTGAGCGCACGCTCTCCTGATGGCCAGTTCGTCGCCTCGACCCGGCCGACGCGTGGCACGGCCGGCGCCAGCGGCCAGGCTCCTGCGTCGCTGTGGCTGACCGACACGCGCACGGGGCGCAGCCGCGAATTGTACCGCGGCCGTTACTCCAACGATCCCAAGCGCAACCTGTCGAGCCTCGCCAATCCCGACTTCTCGCTGGATGGCGGCTACGTCTATGTCGAGGCCGACGCCTACGCGACCTCGCCGGCGATCCATCAGGTCGCGGTGCGCACCAGCGCAATCCGCTACGTCACCGACGGCGCCCTGTACGGCGTCCTGCGCGATGGTCCGTGGCGCGGCTTCCTCGTCGTCCAGCAACACCGCTACCGGCGGAACGGCAACGGCTCATTCGATCCCTTCGTCATCGTCAAGCCCGATGGCCGCGAGGTCGCGATGGTCCCTGGCTCGGACGGCGACGATCCGGACCGTGCGCTGGTACAATGGCTCGGCGCTAAGGGGTGGACGGTATCGTGATGACGGCCAGCGCAAACACGTCCCCACTCATCCTCGAGGTTTGCCGCCATGTCGACCGATGAACCCCCGCTCGGCCTAACGCCGATCCTCACCGTCGCGGACTCAGCCGACGCAGCCGAATTCTATAAGCAGGCCTATGGCGCGATCGAGGTCGCCCGCATGCCGGCTAATGACGGCTCGAGCCGCATCATGCACCTGCGCCTTCTGATCGGCGGGTCGACGCTGATCGTGATGGACGAGTTCAGCGACTCCGCCTCCTACGGCGGCGGCAGCGTCGCACCGACGGAGCGAAACCGAACGACCGTTACCCTTCACCTCCAGGTCGAGGACGCTGCATCAACGTGGCGATCGGCTCTGGACGCGGGCGCAACCATCGTCGTGCCGATGGAACGCCAATTCTGGGGCGAACTGTATGGTCGGGTGCGCGACCCATCCGGCCATGAATGGACGATTGCGCAATGGCTGCCGGATTAGCGCGACCTGAAGCGCAAATCGCCAGCGGTCTCGGGCTGCTCTCTTGATTTCTATCGGAGGCTTTACTGATGAACAACTATCGCGAGGACGTCGTTTTGTATCGGGGATTGCTGTCCGTCGGCGCGAAGCTCGGTTTGCTCGCCATTGCCGGCATGGCGAGCGGGGGCGCCGCCATCGCGCAGGTCGTAGAACCGGTAGCTCCGGTCCCCCGTTTCGGCCCCGGGTCTCATGTCGGTGAGGCCACCGCCGTTTACCCGCAGCGATATCGCGTTCCGCGGCGACAGTTCGGTCGTCCGGGGCCACGGGGAACGATGATGCCCTCGGGGCAGGTTGGACCCGCCTGCATGACGCCGCTCTGGAAAGCGGGACTGCGCACCAACCATGTCGAATGCCCGCTGTATCTACCCACGCGGCCCGGCGCGTCACAGCAGTGTATGGCGAGAGATGGCGCGGGCCGCATGCACGGCGTGACCGTCACCTTTCTCGACTGGGATGCTTCGACGGGTCGTGGAACGATCGATTGCCGTTTGAACGGTCGCTGATCAGGAAGAAGCGAGGCCAAGTTGCGGGACTGAAGAGTGTCGACAGAGCCGTGACAATCTAGAGATTGTCCAGCAGACCCTCGGAGGACGATCTCCTGTCTCGCACCCGTTTCAGTGGCGGCGTGGAGGTGCCTCGGGGCGGACCACGACGATGACGCGCGACAGCTTCCTGATCACGGACGTAGTAGATGGTCGCATGGCCGACTTACCGGTGGAATATGCTGTGCTGGCGCCGCCCCCTGTTATCGTCGACCGGGCGGCTCCCGCTGATCCGCCATCTACAAGCATACCGACACTATCATCGGCAGCCTCCGGGAAGGTACGACGCGCGATCGCGACGTCGCCAAACGGACGAGGGACGAACTGGCCAAAGGCTTCGGGCTGTTGCGGCTCAGGATGTGGCGGAGCGATGCTCGATCACCGCTTCAATTTGCCGTTCGATCAAAGCGACTGCGTCCACCGTACTGAGACAAGAGGTGTCCACTATCAAACGGGGTTCCGTCCACGGCACGTAGTCATGCGAGCTGACGGACGACCATGTAGGGAGTCTGAACCCCTCGATATCGGCTACACGCTCCTCCACTCGACGCCTGTGTTCCTCCAAGTCGCTGCAGACCACTTCGACATCGAGCCAGCTTTCCCCTTCGATGGCTTGCGCAACACGTCGCCAGCCCTGCCGGCTCTCGGGAACGGGATTGACGCTATCGGCCACGACCGGATTGCCCAGCTTTAGGTTCGACGAAGCTATGGCAAAAGCAACGGCATAGCCAGCGGCACCGATGTCGCCATCAAATCCGGAATATTGCCTCAACGCATGCTCGATCTCGTCGACCCGGATATAGGCAGCCGATCGTTTGGCGGCCACCGCCTTCCCGATCGTCGTCTTGCCAGTACCGGGCAGGCCACTCAGCACGATAATCATTACTTCTCCGCTGCCGAACCATGACGGATTAGAGCAAGCACCGGTAAGTCGGAGCAGCCCGGAACAACTTCTTACTAGTGTCTGGGCAGCATACCGACGCGATATCGGTCGATCACCTCCCAGGTGTCGGAGGCGCCATCACGCAGATTGACCGCCACCCTAGCCAAACGATCTGAATCTGCCACAAGCGCCAGATTGACGCCGAGGCGCGATGTGCCGTCGGGCCTACGATGTTGCGGCTCATGATGCGTGAAACATCCACACGACTTACAACGATGCCAGCGCAGTACACGCCTACCCCATGCATAACCTTCATAGTCGTCCGCACCGCCGTGAACCTCGACCGACATGGCTTTGTAATAGGCGAATAGCGGTTGGATCCTGCGGCACAGCGAGCAGTTGCAGGCAGTAAGAACGCGAGGTCGCTTTGGGACGACAATCGATACGCGGCCGCAATGGCATCGAGTCTCCAGCATTGCACATACTCCTGAGACTTAACGGGGGGCGCCGGATGCGCGCGCGGTGTCGCCTAATGCGCACGTCTTGGCGCAAGCGCCGTCCAATTCACGATCCATCACCAGCACTTAATCTGGCTTGCAGCCGGGCCAAGCCCGATCGAACCATGGCCGCATAGTTATCCTCTCGAAGAGCCCCGAGATTCGCCAACCCTAGAATGGCGTGCTGTAACGCAAGACGGCTTTCCCCTAAACGACGATAGGCGTCTCCGACGTTCAGATGCAATGACGGTAAGAAACTGGCGACCGACGCATCAATGGCATTTCGGTCCTGGGCTTCTGAAGAACCGGTAGCGGCCTCAAGCGCCAGAAGATCCCATTCGAGCTCTCTCGACAGGTCAGCTTCGGTATCGGCAAGGAAGTGCGCAATGGTGCAGCGTTGCAGCGGGGCTCCGCTCGGTCCGAGCTGTTTCCACAGTCGATCCAAATCGTTGCGTGCTTCATCGCGATCACCGTTCTGCAACTTGGCCACAGCTTGCATGATCTCGTCCATATCAGGCATCGGTCTACTTGCCCGCTGCATTGCTTGAACCGATCGCGATGCTCGACGGTGTTGTCTTTGCCAGCGCTCGCAGGTCCCAGCGGATCTGGAGCGGTTCGTTATTGGCCTCGCGGTAGGCGCCGATATGGATGTGCGGCGCCCTTGCATTCCCGTTGTTGCCGTCGAGGCCGAGGACCTGGCCTGCCTCGACCCGGTCGCCGACATGCACCCGTATGTCGGCGAGGTGCCCCATCGTCACGATGATCCCGTCCCCGGTACGGATGCGAACCGTGCCCGCAGGTGGTGGACCGAGCGTGCCGGGCGTGTTGACCCGCGGATTGTCGTAGACGAACGCGACCACGCCGTTGACGGGCGCCAGCACGTCGGTGTGCCATCCATACCAATCCGCGTTGGCGCGTCCGTCGCTACGGTAGAGCTTCGCAAAGCCGGTGTCGCTGTCCATGCCGCCGAAAACGAGGCAATCCGCGCCTAGTGCGTCGCCCGCATAGTCCAGCTCGCCTGCCGGATGCTCGGAACACATAAACCGATAGCGGAAGATCGGTGCCAAGGTGATCTCCTGGATCGCACCCTTGGGCATCACGGCCTTGGGCGGTGGCCCGGGCATTGCGGAAAGAAGCGCGGCGATGATTGTCAGCATATGCTTCTCTACTCCGTCCCGCCGTTGCAGGTATTCCTACGACGGTCGCTTTCGTTGCTTGCGATATAGTTGAAGAGGATCGTAGCGTCACGGCTTAGCTTCGAAGCGCCTGTACGCGAACCCCGGGGAGAGATAGCGCGTGAAACTTGATGCCTCACGAGCGGTCGGCGCCTATGCCGCCGTCACTACGCTGGCCGTCGTCTGGCTGATCCTTGGTGCGAATGCCGGCCCCAACGCTGCGACGTTCGACACGATCGACGTCCAGCGCATCAACGTCCGCGAGCCCGACGGCACCTTGCGCATGACGATCGCCTCGCGGGACCGCATGCCGGGTATCATCGTCGCCGGGCGCGAGACCCCGCATCCCGACCGCCCGCAGGCGGGCATGATCTTCTACAATGACGAGGGCACCGAGAATGGCGGACTGGTCTTCTCCGGCGCGCTGAAGGACGGCAAGCCGACCAATCTGGGCGCTTTGTCCTTCGACCGATGGCGGCAGGATCAGACGGTATCGCTCAGCAGTGACGAAGCAGGAGACAAGCGGCAGGCGGGGCTTGCCATCAACGATCGTCCCGATCGGCCCGTCGATTTTGCGACAGTTGCCCGGCTGGTTCGCCAGCCAGCCAGCGTCGAGCGAGATGCTGCCATCCGCGCCGCCGGCGTCGGGATCGCGCCGCGCGCGTTCCTTGGCCGCACGGAGGACAAGGCCTCGGTGCTGGCGCTGCGCGATGCGAACGGCCGCAAGCGGCTTGAGCTGAAGGTCGCGGCGAACGGCCATGCGACGATCGACTTCCTCAACGATCAGGGGCATGTCGCGCGCTCGATCACGGACGTGAACCGCTGAGCAGCGCCTGCCGGGTGTCATCGTCGGCGGGATAGAAACATTCCAGCGTCAGCTCCGCCAACGTCACGTCGGTTGCGGTGCCGAATACCGTTGTCGTCGACAGGAACGACAGCACGCGACCATGCGCCTCGCTGCGGATCGCGAGCGGCACCGCGATGCGTGCGGCATCGCCCGGCGGCTGACGGCTGATCGGACTGGGTAAGCGGACGAGCTCGGCATGGAGCGCCTCAAGCTCCGGATCGCCCGAACGGTCGATATCGAGGCGCATGCGGGCCAACAGATGGTGTCGCCACTCGGCGAGGTTCTCGATGCGGGGTGCCAAGCCTTTAGGATGAAGCGTGGCCCGCAACACATTGACGGGCGGTGCCAGCAGCGTCGGATCGATACTTCTCAACATCGCCGTCGCCGCGTCGTTGGCGCGGAAGAGATTCCAGTGGCGATCCACCGCCAGTGCCGGAAACGGGGCATGCGCGTTCAGGACCGCTTCGACCGCCGCCAGCGCGGCCGCCATGTCCGGCGCCTCGAGCGCTTGCTCACCATGCACGGGCGCGTAGCCTGCCGCGAGCAGTAGCCGGTTCTGCTCCCTGAGCGGCATCGCGAGCGGTTCGGCAAGGCGCAGGAGCAACTCACGACTGGGCGCCGCGCGCCCGCTCTCGACGAAGCTGAGGTGGCGCGTCGACACCTCAGCTTCGCCGGCGAGATCGAGCTGACTCAACCGGCGTCGTGCGCGCCAGTCGCGCAGAACGTCCCCGACGGTGTTTGCTCCTATGGCCATGGCCTCACAGTATCGCAGCATTGCGCCGATGCCATTACCTCCGGGGTAATCGCCTTGCCTGATCGCCCGCCGCATCCTCGCTTCATCAATGACGAGGAGACAGATGATGACCGACCCGGAAACACTGGCGCGCGACTATCTGGCGCTTTGGAACGATGCCGATGCAGCCTCGCGCGATCGTCGCCTATCCGAGGGCTGGACCTCCAATGCCCGCTACGCCGATCCGATGATGACGGGTGACGGTCATGACGGGATCGCCGCCATGATCTCGGCTGCCCGCGCACAATTCCCCGGCCACGTCTTCGCGCTCCGCGGTATCCCCGACGCGCATGGCACCTTCACGCGCTTCTCCTGGACGCTCGCGCTCGAACACGGCGCGCCCGTCGCCGGCGGAACCGACATCGTCCGGCTCGCACCGGATGGTCGCATCGCCGAGGTGATCGGCTTCCTGGACAAGGATGCCGCATGAGCCCGGCCTTCATTCCGCGTGGCGCCGGCCATGGGCTGTTCGTTCGCGACTGGGGCGCCGGCTCACCCATCGTCCTGATGGCCGGATGGGCGATGGACGGCCGGATCTGGGGCGAGACCATGCTCCACCTCAACGCCGCTGGCTTTCGCACGATAGCTTACGACCGTAACGGACACGGACGATCCACCGATCGGCCGGGCTACGACTACGACAGCCTCGCCGACGATCTCGCCGCAGTCCTGGACACGCTCGACCTGACGGGCGTCACGCTGGTCGCCCATTCCGGTGCCGGCGGCGAGGCGATCCGCTATCTCTCGCACCATAACCGCTCGCGGGTCGCGCGGCTGATCCTCGTCGGGGCGACGGGACCGCGTGTCATCGGCGAGAACGGGATCACACCCGAGATGGTCGACGGTCTGTGCGCCCAGCTGTCCTGCGACCTGTCGGGCTGGATCGACGCCAACATCGATCCCTTCGCCCCCGGCGCACCGAGCCGCGTCAACGCCTGGATGGCGGCGATGGTGCTCGATTGCTCCCGCCGTGCCGTGGTCGCCTTTCAGCGCACGATCGCGCTGAGCGACCTGTCGGCGGAAGCCGCTGGCCTCGATCTGCCGGTCACCATCATCCATGGCGATCGCGACGCCTCCGCGCCGCTGGACAGTAGCGGTCGCGTCTACGCCACGACGATCCCAGGCGCGAAGCTGGTCGTCTACGACGGCGTAGCGCACGGCGTGATGGTAACGCACGCTTCCCAACTCGCGAGCGATATCGCCCGGTCGGTGTCGGCATGATCGAACCGTCAACCGCCGAGGCCATCATCCTCGACAGGCTGCTGGGCTCGCCCGTTGCGCGTTCGCTAGGCTTGGCGATCGACAGCATCGAGCCGCGTTCAGTCAGGCTGCGCCTACCGTTCGCAGCCGCGAACGTAACGGAGAGAACGGTCATCCACGGCGGCGTCATTGCCACCCTCGCCGACGTGGCGGCCGTCGCCACGGCGGTGTCCGGCGCAAAAGCCGTGCCATCAGGCGGGGCGACCAGCAGTTTGAGCATTACCTACCTTGCCCCGGCAGACGGCTGCGATCTTATCGCGACCGGCATAGCTTTGCGCAGCGGCAGTCGACAGCATGCCGTACGAGTCCGGATTGCAGGCAACGATGGCGCCCCCGTCGCCGAGGCTCTGGTACAGGTGGTTCTCGAATGACCTTGCAGTCGAACCCGGAAACCTACGTCATCACCTTCCACGTCAAAACCGACCAAGTGGATCGCTTTCGTTCTCTTCTTAATCCGGTGCTGGATGCAATGAGGCACGAGCCAACTTTCGTTCGTGCAGCCTTGCACGTCGATCCAGAGCGGCCGAACGTCTTCCAGCTTCATGAGACGTGGACCGATCGGAACGATGTGCTCAACGTCCAGCTGAACCGACCTTATCGGCAGGCGTGGCATGCCGGCTTGGATGACGTCTTAGCCAAACCCAGGCAGATCGGCATCTGGACGGTCGTGCGCGCGGATTGATGGCAGGTCATGGGCTTCGCGGCTCGCCCCAGGCCGCCGTCTGCGAAGCCATCCGTCCTTCTCCATGAGGGCCGACACGGTTTTGATGCAGGTAAAGGCAGCTTGACGTAAACCGTCCTTTACATGTAAAGCCCCCTTTACCGATTCGATGGAGGCTTACATGCAGAGAGACGCCGCCTGGCGCCGGTACAATCGTGACATCCTGATCGCATCCGCGGTCTATGGTGCGTCGCTGATCCTCGGCTCAATCTGGTTCCGCGATCATCCTGGCAATTCGGGCGTCCTGGCCTTTCTAGCGGCGCTGGTGCCGGGCCTGTCGATCGTGGCCATCTTCGGTGTGATAGGCCGGTATCTGGTCGAGGAACACGACGAGTATCTGCGCATGCTGCGGATCCGGCAGGCCCTCATCGCTTCGGCGGTCGCGCTGGGACTGTCGACCGTCTGGGGGTTCCTCGAGAACTACGGCCTCGCCCCGCACCTCGCGGTCTTCTGGGTTGCAGTCATCTGGTTCGCGGGCTTTGCAATCGGGGCGCTGATTAATCGCGTGATCGAGCGCCGCTGATGGAGAACCATCTGAAACGGCTTCGCGCCGAGCGAGGGTGGAGCCAGGCCGATCTCGGTGAACGACTGGGGGTGTCGCGACAGAGCGTCATCGCCATCGAGACCGGCCGCTACGATCCGTCGCTGCCGCTCGCATTTCGCATCGCCGAGGTTTTCGACCTCGCCATCGAAGACGTCTTCGTCCGTCCATCCAAGGGAGAGTGAATCATGATTAGCCACCTGCCACTCCGCATCGCCGCTTCGATGATGACGCTGGCCGTCGTCCTCCATCCGACGCAGGGTCATTGCGCTCCGTCCGCCGCTACCGAAGCACCTGTCATGCAGATGCCGCATATATCGGTCGTCGCGACAGGCCGGGGTAGCCCGGTCATCCTGATACCCGGCCTCAGTTCCCCGCGGGCGGTATGGGATGGCGTCGTGCCTGGCCTTGCCCGTTCGCACCGGGTCTATGTCGTCCAGGTCAACGGCTTCGGCGGCGACGCGCCGGGCGACAATCTGAAGCCGGGCGTCCTCGATGGCGTAGTCTCCGATCTCGAGACGCTGATCGTCAAGGAGAAGCTCGGCCAGCCGGCCATCGTCGGCCACTCGATGGGCGGACTCGTCAGCCTGATGTTCGCCAAGGCGCATCCCGACCATGTCGGCCGGTTGATGATCGTCGACTCGCTGCCCTTCTATGGTGCGTTGTTCGCCCCGACGGCCACAATCGACGCTGTCCGCCCACAGGCAGCGGCGATGCGCGACATGCTGGCGGCAACGGCTAGCGATCCCGCGAAGCGGGCTGCCAATGCCGAGCGCACTGCCAACGGCCTTGCCGCGACGCCCGATGCACGCGCCAAGGTCAAGGCCTGGGGCGTGGCGGCCGATCCGCGCGTGACGGGGCAAGCGATGTACGAGGACCTGACCACCGATCTTCGCCCCGACATGGCGAAGATCACGGTGCCGATCACGCTGATTTACCCGTGGAGCGATGGCCTGCCCAAAGCTGTGGCCGAGGGGCTGTACAAGCGCGAATATGGGTCTGCGCCGCACGTCACCTTCATCGACATCGGCAACTCGGCGCACTTTGTTATGCTCGACCAACCGACGGCGTTTGCCAAAGCGTTAGACAATTTCCTGCGCTGAGAGAAGGACGATGCGGACGCATGTGCAATGCGTCCGCCGTTTTCACTGCTGATAGTGCCGGCAGCCGTCGTGGGTTTCCTACAACCCGCATTGACGCAAATTTGGCAGGAGCTACGACTTGGTCATGAAGCACCGGCGTGCAAACTTAACATGGCGGACGGCCTCGCTGATTGCGCTTGGCATCTTCGCGCTTCCTGCGGTGGCGCAGCAACCGTCTCGAATGCCTCCGCCCGAATTGGTGCAGCCCTCCAACGGCGGTATCCGCGTAGAAGAGGACGGCCTTGTCGCCAACTGGTACGCGGGTCCTTCAGGTGAAAAGAAGGCTCCGGCTGTCTTGCTCCTCGGCGGATCCGAGGGCGGCATCGGCAGCGGTGCCGCACGCCAGGCCGCCGATCTGTCAGCACACGGCATGGCGGTTTTGCAGCTTGCCTATTTCGGCGCACCTGGCCTGCCGCCGAAGCTGGACCTCGTCCCGCTCTCCTATTTCGATAAGGCGCTGGCCTGGATCAAACGGCAGCCGGGGGTCGATCCCAAGCGGATCGCCATCGTCGGTGCGTCCAAGGGGGCCGAAGCCGCTTTGCTCATTGCGACGCGCCACCCCGAACTCCGCGCGGTGGTCGTCGGTGCGCCGTCGGCCGCGGTCTGGCCGGGGATCGATTTCTCCGGCGGGGACACGGGCTCGTCCTGGACCGTGGACGGACACCCCCTTCCGTATCTCCGCTATGGGGAAGGCGCCACTAGCACCTTCGACGGGTATCGGACCGGCGTCGCCACCTTGCCGGCGCATCGCGACGCGGCCATTCCGGTGGCGAGGATCAGGGCGAAGGTCATGCTCATCTGCGGTCGCGCCGACACCTTATGGCCGTCCTGCCCGATGGCCGAACTGGTGAAGCGCAAGATGGGCAAGGCCGCCCTCGTCCTGGCGTACGACGACGCGGGTCACGCGGTGTTCGGTCCGCCGGTCCAGACGGACACGCCGGGGTATCACTCGTTGGCTTCGCTCGGGGGAACATCCGAGGGGAATAATCGAGCGCGCGCCGATGCGTGGCCGAAGGTGGTGACGTTCCTTCAACGATAGCATGTCGTCGCGGCCAATGCTCCCGATCAATGGGACGGCGAGGCACATGCGCATCAGAGGCGAATGACCCGGTCCACCTTCACGGCATCGAGAAACCCAGCATCGTGGCTGGCGACGATGATCGCACCGTCGTAGCTCCCGAGCGCCGTCTCCAAGGCCTCGATCGCGTCGGCGTCCAGATGGTTGGTCGGCTCGTCCAGCAGCAGGAGTTGCGGCACCGTGGTGCCGCCCATCGCGCACGCCAGTCCGGCCCGCAGCCGTTCGCCGCCGCTGAGGGTCGCGACGGACTGATCGACGGCGCGGTTGCGAAAGGCGAAACGGGCCAGTGCGGCACGCGCGTCATGCTCGGTCAGATCGGGATGCAATCGCCGGTGATTGGCCAGGATGCTCTCGTCCCGCTCCAGCAGGCCGACATGCTGATCGAGCAGCGCGATCCCTCGCCCGATCGTCCACACCGACCCTTCGTCAGGCGAGAGCGTGCCGCGAATGAGCCCGATCACCGAAGTCTTGCCGGCGCCGTTGCGGCCCGCGAGCGCTACCCGCTCGGGGCCTCTCACCTCGAACGACAACGGGCCGACGATACGTCGCCCATCGCGTCGCAGCGTCACCCCCTCAAACGCGACCAGCCGGCGGTCGGCAGGCAGGCGGCTCGGCGGCAACACCATCGACAGCGGCGTCAACACCTCGACGCGCCGGCGTGCCGCGTCCTGCTCGGTCACTGCGTCCTCCAGCAACCGGCCGGCGAGATCGTGGTCGCGCCCCGCGCTGCGTTCGGCACGCCCCTTCTCGGCATCCAGGAACATCTTGTTGTCGATGCCCTTGGCGCGCCACGCCCGCCCGGCCTTGTCGCGCCGCGCCTTGCGTTCGCGTTGCTGCTGGACCGCACGGCCGACGTTGCGAACCTCCCGGTCAGTTCGTTCCAATTCGGCCGCAGCGTGCGCGCGCGCCGCATCGCGAGCAGCGATATAGGCGCTCCATCCTCCACCGAAGGTTTCGGCACCGGTCGATGACAGGGTGACGATGCGATCCATCCCTTCCAGCAGGGCGCGATCATGGCTGGCGACGACGACGCCTCCATGCCACCTGCCGACCAATTCGCCGATGAGCGACCGGCCTTCGGCGTCGAGATTGTTGGTCGGTTCGTCCAGGAGGAGTAGATCGGCGTCGGTCAGTGTCGCTCGTGCGATGGCAAGCCGGGTCCGCTCACCACCGCTCAGGGTGTCGATGCGCCGGGCGAGAATGGCGGGTTCAAGACCGATCTCGCGAAGCGCCGCGTCTATACGGGCCTCAAGCGTCCAGTCGGCGTCGGCGGCATCGGAGGCGCATCCATCCCCCCGTGCCAGCCTTTCCAACCGCGCCAGGCCGTCCGCCACGCCCAGTCCGACGGCGACGCTGATGGATGGATCGGCCCATGCCTGATCCAGCACCGCGATCGTGCCGGACCGCATGATGCTCCCCGAGCCCGGCTCTGCGAAACCGGCCATCATGTTGAGCAGACTTGTCTTGCCGCAACCATTGCGGCCGACGATGCCGGTCCGCTCACGCCCGAAGGCGAGCGTCAAACCGTCGACTAGTGGCTTGCCGTCAGGCGTGGAGAACGAAACTGCGTCCAGAGTGAGAAAGGCGGACATAGAACACCGGAGCAAAAGGAAGGGGACGTGCGATCTTCTTCCTGTCGTTCACGGGTCTGCGCTCCTCGGCTTGGATTGCCTGTATATAGAACCTGATCACGTCGGTTGGAAGGCTGGCCTCCCACAGCGCGACCGATCCTTCCCACGAACCAACTCATCGCAGCCAGTCAGAGGCTTCTTGCTGACAGGGTCGACGGGCATTGAGGGTTTGGATCAAACCGGCTCCATCAGTTCGATCCGATTTCCAAATGGATCGGTGATGTAGCGCCGGTTGTAGCCTTCGAGCGGTTCGTCCTCGACCACACAAAATCCGGCAGCTTCGATCCGGGCGATCAATAAAGGCAATCCCGTCACCGTGAATGCCGGATGGGCCTTCTTCGCCGGTCGAAAGTTCTGCTCTACTCCGAGATGGACTTTAAGCGGGCCGCGTTCAAACCAACATCCACCCCGTTTCGCCAGATGCGGCGGCTTGGCTACCTCCGGTATGCCAAGAATTTCCGCGTAGAAATGACGCGCCGCGTCCTCCTCACCGACCGGCATCGTCAACTGGACGTGGTTGAGACATTCAATCCGCATCGCTTCCTCAACTGCATGGTCGCTGAACGCTTCAGATGTACAGCTTGGCGCTACGGCATTGCGATATCCACCGAATAGTTCCCGCCGGATCGCGGACCCCGCCTTGCCGATCGCCGTAGGGCATGTCGGCCACGTCCATGATTATCCTGGCACCGTCGGCGACGGCTTGCGCGACTGCCTCGTCGGCTGAAGCAACATAAAGATGCAGCGCAGCGCGGCTTGCAGGAAATGCCGCGACGGCTCACGCACCATGATCGTCGCCGAGCTGCACCGGAGTTCGCAATGAGCGATCCGTCCGTCCGGCGCCGTGCTTCGCCCGACCTCTTCCGCGCCGAACGCCGCCCCAGCAAGTAGACATAAGCCCGGCTTCGTCAGCGGCGATGTAGGGCGCATCGACCGCAAATCTCTGTTGGAAAAAGAAACTGCGGTCAGGGCGCTTGATCTCGAAACAAAAACTCGCCAACATCCGATCGTCTGAAACAGGTTAGGTCGGTGCGGTTGGCCCGGCCCCCGCGAGAGCGGGTCCTTCCGTCGCTCCGATGACGGCCCAAGACCTTTAACGTTCGGAGCAATGTGGCTTCGGCGATTGGAAGGGATTGGAACATGCAGCAGCAAATCTCCGTCATCACCCTGGGTGTATCGTCGATGGTCCGTTCGCGTAGGTTCTACGTGGACGGCTTCGGGTGGACACCGGTTTTTGAGAACGAAGAAATCGCCTTCTACCAGATGAATGGGCTCATGCTGGGAACGTGGGTGAATCCGGGTCTCGACGGCGACATGGGGCGCCGCAGCGAGCGTGCTCCATCCGCTGTCGCCCTCGGCCACAACGTCTTGAATCAAGCCGACGTGGATCCTGTCATGCAGCGCCTTGTCAAAGCTGGCGGCATGCTGCTCCGCGAGGCCGATGCGCCCCCTCACGGCGGCTTTCGGGGCTATGTCGCCGATCCCGACGGACATGCATGGGAGATCGCCTGGAATCCTGCTTGGCCTATCGACGAACGCGGCCTCGTGACCTTCGGCATTTGAATGGGTCGTCACGATCAAACGACGTTCAGCCGAAAAGTCTCACAGAAAGCGTCGGGTGTGCCGAGCTGGCGATGCCGTTCAACCTGAATGGGACGATCGCGGCTTGGCAGACACCTGGCCGCGCGGCGCAGCGTTTGCCCGTCACCGGGAGATGCCGGCCGCGTTCAGGGCCGCCGCCTCTTGGAAGAGTGCCTTCAACGCCGCTTCGTCGAGCTCGTCATGCTCGCGAATGTCGAGCGCGCGTCTGACCCCCGTGAGGCTGGCATTGAACAGGTTGCTCGGATCAGTCAGCGCACTCCCCTTGGCGAAGGTCAGCTTGACCTTGTCCTTGTAGCTCTCGCCGGTGCAGATGATCCCATGATGCGACCAGGTCGGGACGCCGAGCGGGTTGGTCGGTTTCCGCCATTTCACCTCCTCGATCACGTCGGGCACCGCATCCCTGACAAGGCGACGAATGCGCGTCAGCAGCGCCCCGCGCCAATCGCCCAAGCTCGCGATCTTCGCATTGTCGTCGTCAGACATGCGGATGCCGCCTTTCGTCCACTCGGCTTCGCGACCCGACCGGTCCCGGCCCCCTGCGATGCGCGCCCGTCACCGCGCTTCCACCAGTTTCCACCCATTGCCCGAAGGATCGCGGAAACTGGCGTCGACGCTCCCGAAACGGCTGACTGGTTCCTGGGTGAACTCGACACCCTTCGCCGCAAAGCGCTCGTAGGCAGCACGACAGTCGCCAACGGTCAGCACCAACGGCGGCATGGCACCCTTGGCGACCGCCGCGTCCAGCGTGTCTGCGGTGTCCTTATCGACCATCGGCGGCCCCGGCCTGAACAGACCCAGTTGGAGGCCGGGCTGATCCGGATGCTGCACCGTCAGCCAGCGAAACTCGCCGTTCTTCGCGTCCGTGTGAACAACGAAGCCCAGCTGCTCGACGTAGAAGGCGAGCGCTTCGTCCTGATCGCGCACGTAGATGCCGGCAACCCCGACGCCATCAGTCATGATCCGCTCCGTCTTTCATGGGGCGAGCATATCCTCCTCCTTCTGCCGGCGCTTCTCCGAAACTGCGCTGGTGAGATCAGGCCGGTATGCGGCGATGACGAAGCAATGTGGCACCTCGTGCAGTCCGTTCGGGCTGTTCCCTTCGCGTGCCCGATAGTCGGTCGGGCTCTCGTCGACGATATCACGGAAGACGCGGCCAAACGTACCGAGGCTGCTCCAGCCGGTCTGGAAGGCTATGTCCGTGACCGAAGTTTCCGTGTCGCGAAGCAAGGCCTTCGCACGTTCGATCCGGCGCGAGAGAAGATAGCGATGCGGGGGTATGCCGAAGGCGTCCCTGAACGATCGGGCGAAGTGAGCCTGCGATGTGCCGCTTACCGCGGCGAGACTGCGCACCGTCCACGGCTCATGTGACGCGACGTCCATCCTGTCCTTGGCGCGAAGCAGGCGGCGCAACAGTGCCGGATCCTGACTTTTCCTTCGCGGAACAATCGTATGGTCAAGTGCCGTGAGATCGCATGTTGCTGACATCGACACGACCCTAAGCCAGGAAGCGGCCTGATCAACGCTGTTAGTAAACCAGTTGAGACCCTATCGGCGCCTGGCAGCGGTATGCTCGGCTCGCAAACGGCCGACGCTCGGTCGGACGCGGCGGATCGCCGTCCTACGTTGGCTACAGGTGGCGCGTTTCCGCTGGCACATGCGTCCAATCGTCGTGCAGGCCATCGACGATCGTCAGCGGGGCGGCGAGAAGCTCATCGACCGGAAGGTCGTCAAAGGTTGCAACCTGTACCACGACGTACTCCTCACCACTGTCCGGGCGGCGAACATGCGTGTGGGTGGAGATGCCGCAAGCGTTGCAGAAATGGTGCGTGCCCTGATGCTTTCCCATGAAGCCGTCCAATCGTCCAGGCTGGGCGACTAACGAAAAGTCCTTGATCGCGATCCTGTTCGTCTTCCACATGCGCTGCTTCCAGCACAGGCGGCAGTTACATTTAAACGTGCCCGACGACAGATCCAGCACGGCCGTAAAGACAATCGCCTTGCAGTGGCACGAACCGTTATGCAGCTTTCTCACGAGCCCTCCTTTTCATCGGCATGCCGGCCAACTCGAGCTCGAAGACTCCTGGTCGGTGAGGCGGTCGGAGGCACCGCGCAGCCAGCATGAGCGTCATGCATAAGCTTGAGCAATCCGTCGCGAGCAACAGTCCTGGCGTCCATGTTACCAAGACGGGAAAGCCGGGTCACCTTGAGACCCGTGGCTTGAGTCAGTCGGAAGCCGACGTAATATCCGAAGCGATCCGGTAGCCCGTCCGGCGGATTACCGCCCATCTGCAGGGCGCTCGCCGTTGTAGCACTGTCGGTGTCGTCGAAGTGGGCGGCGACGAAGCAGAGGGCGTCCGTCCACCGAGCCTCCGTCGGCGCACGAACCGGAGCCGGGATATCGAGCAGCAGCTGATGGTCCGTCGCGTGCGGTATCATCGTGGCGGTCGCATCCACCGCCAATCCTTCCTGCCAGACCGTACACCAGAGCTGATCGCAATCCGCAAAATGCCGCGCATGTTCGAGGTGGAAGATCTCGTGGACGAGGAAGGGCTCAAACGAATCGTCGGAATGATATCTGGCGATCATATCGGCGCCGAACAGCATGACGTGCCGCTTGCCGGGCTGGAGATAATCCGAACCGCCATCGCGCTGGCCCAGCGAATGATACAGGTAGATCGGCAGCGGCGCCGCGAAGTCTGGAAAGACTTTCCGGAACCGGACGATCACGCCGTTCAACGCCATCGGAAATGCGGCGATGACGCGGTCGTAACCCGGGCTGTCGGCCGGGAACTGACGCACGGCACTGGCGATCCGCTGGTCCGTGCCTGCGCCATCTGGGTAGAGGCCGGGCAGCAGCGCGTTCATTCGCGCACGGATCGTCGCGATCCGCATTGCCTCGGTCTGGCCGACCGTCTCGGTCACGGTTGTTTCGAACGGTGTCGCGAGATCGACGTAGCTTGGCGGACGAGGCACCTTCGCTGCCAGGCCGCCAGCGGTGGCCAAGCTCGTGCAGAGCGAAACAACCGCCAACTGCCGTTTCCAGACCCGCCGCATGATCCTTCCTAAAAAGCCGGCAAGACTTTAGACAGGCCATGAGCCATCGCAATAGGCTGTGGTGCCCCCAAGCGTGCACCTTCGGCGATGCCGCCGGGACTATGCGGGATGCCGCTACCTTGCGTCTTTGCCCATCCGTTCGCCGCAGCGCGCGACCCAGTCGCGGATCGCCGGGTCCGCGGGGGTCATGTCGGCGAACCAGAAGAACGGCGAACTGCACAATATGTCGGCGGCGGAGAAACGCTCCCCGAGCAGCCACGGCCCGCGTCGGAGCGGCTCGGCCAGCCGCTCGATCATCGTGTCGACGTCGCGCAGGCTCGCGGTGAGCGCAGGATGCGTGACGCCCGCCCATTTCAGGATGAGCAGCGGTTCCATGACGCCCTGATAGTAGAACAGCCACGACAGGTAAGCGCCACGCGTCGCTTCCCCTGGCAGCGGCCCGAGAACGGCAGCGGGATAGGCATCGGTCAGATAGAGCATGATCGCACCGCGCTCGCGTATCGCATCCTCTCCGTCGGTCAGATAGGGCACCTTGCCTTCCGGGTGCGGATTTGCCGGATCGCGGCCGCCCGACCCGTCCTGCCGCGCGATGGTGACCTCGCGCATCGCAATATCTGCGCCGAGCATGCGGACGAGCGCCACCACCGTGTCGGATCGGGATTGCGGCGAATAGTATAGGGTGCGCATCTGTTGCTCCTTGCGAGGAATGACGCCGCCCTTCTACGAAAGGGCTCCTGACAATTTCGGGCAGCAGAGATGGCACGATCGGACCGGCTGATGCGGTTGCTGGGGGCGCTGCGCCGGCTTCCCAAGCCGGTGACGGCAGTTCGCCTCGCGGCCGAGACGGAGGTCTCGATACGGCAGTTGTATCGCGACATCGCCACGCTGCGCGCCGGCGGCGTGCTGATCGACGGGGCTGCGGGCTACGGCTACACGCTGACCGAGGACCCGGCGCTGCCACCACAGAGCTTTTCGCGCCTCGAGATTGAGGCGCTGATGCTGGGCGTGGCGGGTCTCGGCGACTTCGGCGACGATGCGCTGACGGCTGCGGGACGCAACGCGCTCGCGCGGATCGTCGCGACCTTGCCCGATCGACAGGCCCGGCAGGCAGCCCATGCGACCATGCGATCCTGGCGCCCGCCCGAGCCGCGTGCCGCCATCGCGATCGACCTCGATCTGCTGCGCGAAGCCTGCTGGGACGAGTTCAGCGTGCGGATAGCGTATCGCGACGCGCACGGGCAGCGGACCGATCGCGAGATCCTGCCGCTCGGCATGTCCTACAGCCCCAGGACGTTGATGCTGGTCGCCTGGTGCCTGTTGCGCGAGGCCCATCGGACGTTCGAGGTGCCGCGGATCGAAGCGCTGGAGCGGGTCGGACGCAGCTTCCGACCGCGTCGGGTCCGGCTTCTTCGGGACTACGTCGTGCAGCGGACCGCGGAGTGGAAGAGGAAGGAGTAAGGCCAAATGCCGGCTGGACAGGTTATGGATCGAGCGACAGAGGATTGATCCGGGTACAACCTGGGCAGGAAAGCCTGTGCTGTCGCGGAATCTCTACTTTGCCTCGGTCAATCGTCGAACCCGAGACGCACTGGCGCCGATGGTCAGCCGCATCAGCCCTCCGGGCCAGTCGGCGTTCCCTGATGGAACGCCATCTGCCAACGGTTGCCAACCTGTTTCCATATCGAACTGCGCAGAGTGTGCAGATCCGGTGCGCCGGGCTGCCTCTGAACGGTGCGATAGGTGAGGAGAAGGACATCCGCCGCGAGCTTCCTCAACTCGTAGCCGTAGGCGGTCAGTTTCCGCAGTTCTTGAACCTCCTCTGTCGCAAGCGCTCTGACGATCTCCGCCTTTCCATATTCGCGACCTGATCTGCCAAACTCCAGAAAGTCGTCCGCCAGGAGCGCGTCGACCATGCCCTGGTTCTTACGAAGAGCGGGAATATGCAGTCGCTCTTCCAAGTCCTTGATGATCTGCAGTTCACTTGCAAACGTCATCTGCGTCTCCAAACACCCGGTGCGCTAAACTATAGACCTCACCGCGCGGATCGATTCGGCACTGCATCGGCTTAGCAGGACTCTGTATTTTCGATTTGGTCGATGCGGCTCATGCATGTCGATAAGGTCTGCCTGAACCATGTACGGCCGCTGTCATCGTCTGCGATGTCCGGCCAACTCAAAGCGAAGTCGATAGGCGCGAGTGGAAGCGGAGGAGGAAACACCGACAGATCCTGCCCTAGCTGGACCGCCAGCCTCGCCGGGATCATCGCCAGTCGGTTGGGCTTGGCGAGCAGGCGCTGTATGCTGCTGAGGTCCGACGCTACGCGGGCAATCCGCCGATTGCGTCCGAGCTTGGCTAAGGCCGCATCGACTGCCGCATGTGGTGGCGACGGCGCAGGAGCCAGCAGAATATGCTCCGATTGGCAGAAAGCGTCTAGCGTCAGAGGTGGTGCGGACGACGCAGACCTTTGGTTGATCACGCAGATAAACCGGTCACGGAACGCTACTGCTCTTTTGTGGTGATTGGGTGTTACTTCCACGGGAAGAATATAAGCGTCGCAGAACGCAAGCTCCGCGCCCGAAGCAGGCTGGACGAACTCCACGCTGACGCGAGGCGCCGCGCGTCCAAGCCTCTCATCCAGCTTTTCAGAGACGACGGCCTGCACATACCCGCTGGCCATCAATCGAAAGCGCCGATCCGAAGTGGTGGGCGACCACCCGCTCGCGGCCGCCGCGAGCTTGTTCAGCCCCTCGATTACCTCGGCGATGATCGATCGAACTTCCTCGCTCTTGGCTGTGGGGGCCAGTCCGCCTCTGCCGGCAACGAAGAGAGGGTCTTTAAAGTGCGACCGCAGACGTTTGAGGTGACCACTCATGGTCGGCTGTGTCACGCCAAGTCGACGCCCGGCGGCCGCCACGCCGCGGGCATCATAAATCGCCAGGAAGGCACGGAGCAGACGTGGTTCGAGATCGATCATAGGTTTGAGCCTATTGCAGCCATCGAAACTTGGCCACTCTTCCACATCGGCCGATGGGTCTAGCCTGCACGTATGATCGGCAGGTTGGATGCGCTATGACGAAAGAACAGATCGGTGCTCTCGTACGAGGGGCAACGCTCTACCACACGCTTGCCGAAGGCGCCTCGCACGGGGCTGGCGTCGCCATCTTCTACTTCGATCCGAATGGCCGGGCCGCGGCCCGTCTACCTTCCGGTAAGCTCATGGCGGGCGTGTATAGAGTGGAAGACGGCGGCTATGTCGTCGACTGGGATAACGGCCTTCAGAACAGCCGATCGATATTGGCGAAGGAAGGAGGTTTACTCGTCTGTCGAAATGCCGTCGATGGCCAGTTACGCTCGACGGTCGAGAGGATAATGTTCGGCGATCCGGAAGACCTCGCCGGTACTGCTCGGGCCTAACGTGCCGGGGAGAATCGGTCGGCTGCCATGCATGCGGCTCAAACTTCGTCAAACATACGCGGCCAAAACCCGCCTATATACCGCCGATCATTCGCGGGGGCACGCCGGTTGCTAGTAGGCACTTGATGATCAAGTCTGATTACGATTGCCTCCTGGGGACTGATTTTCCCCGGAGGTGATCGTGAGTGACCAACGATTTTTAACGCCCGCTGAGGTTGCCGACCGGTATCGCGGCGAAATTAGTGTCGGCACCTTACGGAATTGGCGATCGGCCCGCGTGGGTCCGGGGTTCGTCAAAATCGGCAAAGCCGTCCTCTACCCCGTTGACCAGCTCGACGCCTGGGATGAGAAGAACCTCGTGAGTTGTCGTGCGTCCAACCGACTGTCCGAGATCGGTAGGGACCGCCAGTGATTATCATGGACGATCATTCCCTACGGTTCGCAATCACAGCCCGCAGCAGGTGACGGGAAACTGGAAAATTGTTTGACTTCCGCTACTTATCTGGCAGCAGTCGCCTCCTCCACAACCATCCGTCGGGCGACCCCTCGCCCAGCCGTGCCGACATCGACGTCACCCGCGCGATCATCGCTGCGGGCAAGCCGCTCAACATCGCGGTGCACGACCATATCATCGTCGGGGTCGGCGGGCAGGTCAGCCTGCGCGCGAAGGGGCTGATCTGACCGCCGGCGCCGGGTCGGTCATCCGCCCGCGCTGGTCGGCTTCGCGCCGATGAAGAAGGCGGTCAGCTCCTCGCGCGAGACGGCGCCCGATCCGCTGGTATTGGCCTGTTTGAACGCCGCCTCGGTCCATGGCTTGCTGACCGTCTCGCCCGGCTCGACGCTGGGCGCATGCGCCTTCAGCGCCGCCATCCACTTGGCGAACTCCTCTTTCTCCAGCCGGCCGGAGCGGTTGGCGTCATAGGCCGCGAACTCGCGGCTGACGATCGCGGCGACCTGTCGCGCGGGCGTCTGCGGCGTGCCCTCGGTGGTCTTTACCGGCGTGGCGGGCGGGGTCGTCGCGGCCGGTGCGCCCGATCGCGAGGCCTGCGCCGGCGGCACCGCGCTGGGCGTGCCGGGCGTGGTGGTTGCGGGCGCCGCCTTGCTGGGTGTCGCCTCCTGCGGCGAAGCACCCGCATCGCCGGTCGAAGTGTTCGCCTGACCCTGATCGTCCTGCGGCATATCGAGCGCAAGAGCGGGAGTAGCGGCGGTCACGGCAACGGCCGCGACGATTTCCTTCAGCATTCATCCTCTCCATTGGTCGCGTGACGTTGCGTCTATCGCGATCGGTCACCGGACTTCCGGCAACAGCAATTCGAGCCGCATTAATGTATCAGACTTAGCGCAGGTTCCCAAACTGAGCGCGATTTGCCCCGCCGCACGCGCGCTGCTACCCGCGCGACCGACCGCGCAACCGCTCAGGACCCTTGACCATGATCCCCCGCTACGCCCGCCCCGAGATGACCGCGATCTGGACGCCCGAGGCGCGCTATCGCATCTGGTTCGAGATCGAGGCCCATGCCACCGACGCGCTGGCGGAACTGGGCGTGGTGCCCAAGAGCGCGGCGGAGGCGTTGTGGCGCTGGTGGGCGACCAATCCCGCGATCGACGTCGCCGCGATCGACGCGATCGAGGCGGTGACGAAGCATGACGTGATCGCCTTCCTCACCTGGGTCGCCGAGCAGGTGGGCGACGAAGCGCGCTTCATGCACCAGGGCATGACCTCGTCCGACGTGCTCGACACCACGTTGTCGGTCCAGCTGGCGCGCGCCGCGGACCTGCTGCTGGCGGACATCGACCAGCTGCTGGCGGTGCTGGAGCGCCGCGCCAAGGAGCATAAGCTGACGCCCACGATCGGGCGCAGCCACGGCATCCATGCCGAGCCGGTGACCTTCGGGCTGAAGCTGGCGCAGGCGCATGCCGAGTTCCGCCGCCACCGCACCCGCCTGGCCGCCGCGCGCGAGGATATCGCGACCTGCGCGATCTCGGGCGCGGTCGGCACGTTCGCGAACGTCGATCCGCGGGTGGAAGAGCATGTCGCGCAGAAGCTGGGCCTCGCGATCGAGCCGGTCTCGACCCAGGTCATCCCGCGCGACCGCCATGCGATGTTCTTCGCCACGCTGGGCGTGATCGCGGGCTCGATCGAGCGCGTCGCGACCGAGGTGCGCCATTTGCAACGCACCGAGGTGCTGGAGGCGGAGGAATATTTCTCGCCCGGCCAGAAGGGGTCGTCGGCGATGCCGCACAAGCGCAACCCGGTGCTGACCGAGAATCTGACCGGGCTGGCGCGGATGGTGCGCGGCTATGTCACGCCCGCGTTGGAGAATGTCGCACTGTGGCACGAGCGCGACATCAGCCATTCGTCGGTGGAGCGCTATATCGGCCCGGACGCGACGATCACGCTCGATTTCGCGCTGGCGCGGCTGACCGGGGTGGTCGACAAGCTGCTGGTCTATCCGGCGCGGATGCAGAAGAACCTCGACCGCATGGGCGGGCTGGTCCACTCGCAGCGCGTGCTGCTGGCGCTGACGCAGGCGGGGGTGAGCCGCGAGGATTCCTATCGCCTGGTCCAGCGCAACGCGATGAAGGTGTGGGAATCGGACGGCCAGCTGTCGCTGCAGGAGCTGCTGAAGGCGGATGCGGAGGTGACGGCGGCCCTGTCACCGGCCGAGATCGACGAGAAGTTCGACCTCGATTATCACTTCAAGCACGTCGGCACGATCTTCGACCGGGTCTTCGGCTGACGCCGTCACCCCGGAACAAGTCGGGGCTTATCCCCTTCTGACAAGGATTCTCCCTACCTCCCCGGCGAAGGCCGGGGTCCAGTTGGGAAGGTCGCCGTGACGACGCACCACGCTCACCAACGCCTGTCCCCCGACTGGACCCCGGCCTTCGCCGGGGTGGCGTACTTGTCTGAATGGCACAAACACCGATCAAGTCCGGGGTGACGGTGGACGTCACCCCCGGCCGCGATAGGGCGCGACGCCCTGGTCGGGGAGCCACAATCCCTCCGGCGCGGCGCCCGATTGCCAGAAGACGTCGATCGGGATGCCGCCGCGGGGATACCAATAGCCGCCGATGCGCAGCCAGCGTGGCTGCATCTCACGGAACAGCCGCTCGCCGATGCCGACGGTGCAATCCTCGTGGAAGGCGGCGTGGTTGCGGAACGCGCCCAGGAACAGCTTGAGCGACTTCGATTCGACGATCGTCGCCGCAGGCGCATAGTCGATCACCAGATGCGCGAAATCGGGCTGCCCCGTAACCGGACACAGCGAGGTGAATTCGGGACTGGTGAAGCGCACCAGATACAGCTGGTCCGCACGCGGGTTGGGGACGTAATCGAGCTCCGCTTCCTCCGGCGAGGCGGGGAGCGGCGTGGACTGGCCGAGATGTTTGGGGGTCATGCGCGCGCACATAGGCGCGCCGCGGCCGAAATGCGACCTGTTCCACCGCGGCAGGTGGCGGCTATGGAGGCGGAATGGAACCGCTCGTCACCCCCGAATGGCTGGCCGCCAATGCCGGCGCCCCCGACCTGCGCATCGCCGACGCGACCTATCACGTCTCGCTCGCGGGCGAGGCGGTGCGCGATGCCGCCGCCGAATTCACCACCGGGCACATCCCCGGCGCGGTGTTCATGGACCTCGCCGGCTTCTCCGACACCGCCAGCCCCTTGCCCTCCACCATGCCGGGGCCGGCGCAGTTCGCCAGCCGCATGGGCAAGCTGGGGCTGGGCGACGGCACGCGGATCGTCCTGTACGACGATGCCGCGCACCGCACCGCGGCGCGTGCGTGGGTGATGCTGCGTGCGTTTGGCTTCACCGACGTCGCGCTCCTCGACGGCGGGCTGGGCGCGTGGACGGCGGCGGGATTGCCGCTGGAAACCGGCGCGGTCGCGCCGCGTCCGCGCCATGCCACGCCGCGCGACACCGGCGCCGGCCTGCGCGACCTGACGCAGATGCGCGCGATCGTCGCGGACGGATCGGAGCAGGTGGTCGACGCGCGCTCCGCGGCGCGCTTCACCGGTGACGAAGCCGATCCGCGCCCGGGCATCGCCCCCGGTCACATGCCCGGCGCGCGCAACCTGCCCTATGGCCGGCTGCTCAACCCGGACGGCACATGGAAGCGCGGCGATGCGCTGGCCGCGGCCTTTGCGGACGCGGGCGTGGACCTTGACCGCCAGCTGGCGATGACCTGCGGCTCGGGCATCACCGCCAGCGTGCTGGCGTTCGGCGCCCATCTGCTGGGCCGCGAGGCGGCGGTCTATGACGGCAGCTGGACCGAATGGGGTGGCCTCGCCGACACGCCCAAGGCGACCGGAGCGGCGGCATGAGCGCGCGATCGAAGAAGCCGGCGACTCAGGTGGTCGGCGCCGGGCGACGCCGCGAATGGACGCAGGGGATCGTCAACACGCCGGTGTGGCGTGCCTCGACGATCCTGTACGACGATGTCGCGCACCTGCGCGCCTCGGGCGGGCGCGACACCCACCATCGCCTGTTCTACGGCCGGCGCGGCACGCCGACGCAATGGACGCTGGCGGATGCGCTGACCGAACTGGAACCGGGCGCGGAGAACACCTTCCTCTATCCCAGCGGCGTGGCGGCGATCGCGGCGGTGATGCTGGCGGTGCTGTCGCCGGGCGACGAACTGCTGCTGGTCGACAGCGCCTATGATCCGACGCGCTCGCTGGCGGACGGGCTGCTGCGGCGGTTCGGCATCACCACGCGCTATTACGATCCGATGATCGGCGCCGGGATCGAGTCGCTGATCGGCCCCGCCACGCGCGCGATCTTCATGGAAAGCCCCGGCAGCCTGACCTTCGAGGTGCAGGACGTGCCCGCGATCGCCGCGGTCGCCCGGGCGCATGGCATCGCGACGATCCTCGACAATACCTGGGCCACCCCGCTGCTGTTCCCCGCGATCGCGCACGGCGTCGATTACACGATGCTGGCCTGCACCAAATATGTCGTCGGTCATTCCGATGTCATGCTCGGCTCGGTCACCGCGGCACCGGGACGGTTCGAGGCGCTGCGCGACACCAGCTACCAGCTGGGACAGGTGGCGAGCCCCGACGATGCCTGGCTCGGCAGCCGCGGGCTGCGCACCATGGCGGTCCGGCTGAAGCAGCATGAGACGAGCGCGCTGGAGATCGCGCACTGGCTGGCGGACCAGCCCGACGTGGTCGAGGTGCGCCACCCCGCCCTCCCCTCCTGCCCCGGCCACGACGTGTGGCGGCGCGATTTCGCGGGATCGTCGGGGCTGTTCTCCTTCGTGCTCGACGGCGGGGGCGAGCGGGCACGCGCGGCGCTGATCGATTCGCTCGACCATTTCGGGATCGGGTACAGCTGGGGCGGGTATGAGAGCCTCGCGCTGCCGGTCGATCCGCAGCGCTATCGCACCGCGACCACGCCGGCGTTCGCCGGGCCGCTCGTCCGGCTCCAGATCGGGCTGGAGGATCCCGCCGACCTGATCGCCGATCTGGCGCGCGGGCTCGACGCGTTCCGGCGCGCGCGCGGATGAACGTCGCCGCCGACTGGCTCGCGCGCTCCGGCATCGCGGTGCCCAGCCGCGCCGACCTGATCGAGGCGGCGGTCGCGGGCGGGCTGGTACTGCTGATGCTGGCGGTCGGGGTGGCGGCGGGGCGGACGCTCGGCCCGCGGCTGGTCGATTGGTGGACGGCGCATGCGGGGCGCACCGCGAGCGTGCTGCGCCCGCGGCTGAGCGCGATCCTGCGCCATGGCACCGCCGCGCTGCTGCTGGCGCTGGCGCTCGCCGCCTATCCCTGGTCCGCGCTGGCCGGCGTGCCGATCGGCATCGCGCTGGGCGCGGCGGCGGCGCTGACCGTGCATCACCTGATGCGCGGCGTCGGCATTCCGCGCTGGGCGTCGTGGACGGTCGAGGCGATCGTCTTCGTCGCGCTGTTCAGCCGCGCGGTCGGCGGGCTGGAGCCGATCACGCGGACGCTGGACGCGATCGGGGTGACGGTGGGGTCGCGCCGCCTGTCGCTGCTGGCGCTGGTCAGCACGCTGGTGACGGTCGTCGTGCTGATCGCGCTGGTGCGGCTGTCGACGCGCGTGCTGGGCCATTCGATCGAGGGCGCGCGCGCGCTGGACCCGACGCAGAAGATCCTGGCGCAGAAGATCGCGGGCATCGCGGCGGTGGTGATCGCCTTCTTCTTCGGCATCGACCTGCTGGGGATCGACCTGACCGCCTTTGCGGTCTTCTCCGGCGCGTTCGGCCTCGCGGTCGGGTTCGGGATGCAGAAGACGATCGGCAATCTGATCGCGGGCATCATCCTGTTGATGGACCGGTCGATCAAGCCGGGCGACGTCATCGCGGTGGGCACCAGCTTCGGCTGGGTCAACAAGATCGGGGTGCGCGCGGTGTCGGTGGTGACGCGCGACGGCAAGGAGCATCTGATCCCGAACGAGGACCTGATGACCCGCGAGGTCGAGAACTGGTCCTATTCCGATCGCAACGTGCGCGTGCGCATCCCGGTGCGCGTGCCCTACGACTGCGACCTGAAACAGGCGCAGGCGCTGATGCTGAAGGCAGCGGTCGATTCGCCGCGGGTGCTGGACAGCCCGAAGCCCAACGTGTGGCTGACCGCGTTCGGCACCGACGGTGTCGAGCATGAGATACTGGCGTGGATCAGCGATCCGGAGAGCGGGGTCGGCAATGTGAAGTCCGACGTGCTCAACCGGCTGTGGTGGACGTTCAAGGAGGCGGGGATCGCGATCCCCTTCGCACAGCGCGAGGTGTATGTGCGCGGGTGGGAAGCAGCGAGAGAACCGTCACCCCGGCCTTGAGCCGGGGTGACGCAAGAGTTACGGCTGCGGCGTCGCCGTCGCGGTCGGGGCGCCGGCCGAGGCGCGGGCGTTCTGGCCGTCGCCCTGCGGCGCGGCGACGATGTCGCGCGTCGTCTGGCCCTTGTCGATGACGTTGGTCTGCGGATCGCCGACCGCGGAGCGGATGCCGGGCTGCCCCACCGATGCGCCGCCGGCCTGATCGATCACGCCCGCTTCCGCACCGCTGCGCGGCGCAGTGCCGCCGAACAGCGCGTCGAGCGCCTGTGCCTGCGGGTTGGTGCCCTGCGTCCGCGCAGCGCCCGGCTGCGGCGGGACCAACGCGAAATCGGGCGGGATGATGAGCGGCGCCTGGCGCGCCACCGCGAACTCGTCGGGACGCGCGCGGTCGAAGCCGCGCTTCCCGCATCCCGCCAGCAGGGCGAGCGCCGTGATCGAGGTCACCACGACGACAGACTTACGCATGGACATTCTCCGAAGGATCGGGGCGCTTTTCGCGGATCAGGAGCGCGCGCACCAGCAGAATCAGCACGCCGATCGTAATCGCGGCATCGGCGACGTTGAAGACGAGGAACGGGCGCCACTCGCCGAAGTGCAGGTCGGCGAAATCGACGACATAGCCCAGCCGGATGCGGTCGACGATATTGCCGATCGCGCCACCCAGCACGAGGCCGAGCGCGGCGCGGTCGACCGCCTTTTCCTCGCGCGACATCCATACCGCGACGCCGATCGCGATCGCACCGGTGAAGGCGACGAGCAGCCAGCGCATCGTCTCCGTTTCCGCCCGCAGCATGCCGAGCGAGACGCCCTCGTTGCGGGTGTAGCGCAGGTCGAAGACCGGCAGGATCGTCTTGTACGCGCCGAGGAAATCGATCCCCATCGGCCCGGTGACGACCCATTTCACCAGCTGATCGACCACGAAGACGACTGCGGCGACCAGCAATCCGGCACGCAGACGCGTCATGCCACCACCGCCTCACAACGTGCGCACAGGCCATCGTCGACAGCCACCTCGGGCAGATGGCGCCAGCAGCGGCCGCATTTGTGGTAGTCGGTGCGGGTCACATCGACCGTCTCGGCGGACGACACGCTGGCGACGATGAACGCCTCTGCGAGCATATCCGCATCGAGCGGCAAGTCGGGGACGGTCACGTCCGCCTCCAGGCTGGAACGCACCGTCTTTTCGCGGCGCAGCGGCTCGATCGCCTCGGTCACGCGCTCGCGCAACGCGCGGACGGCGGCCCAGCGCTGCGCCACGTCCTCACCGGTTTGGGCGGGCAGTTCAGGCCATTCGAGCAGGTGGACGGATTTGTCCTCCGCCGGGAAGCGCGACTGCCACACCTCTTCGGCGGTGAAGACCAGCACCGGCGCGGCCCAGCGCACCATCGCATGGAACAGCACGTCGAGCATCGTGCGATAGGCGCGCCGCTTCGGATCCGTGGGCGCATCGCAATAGAGCGAGTCCTTGCGGATATCGAAGAAGAAGGCGGACAAATCCTCGTTGGCGAAATCGGTCAGCAGGCGGACATAGCCGTTGAAATCGAACTCGCCGATCGCGCGCTGTAACTGGGCGTCGAGCGCATGGGTGAGGTGGAGCATGTAGCGCTCCAGCTCGGGCCATTCGGCGACCGGCACGCGCTCTTCCTCCGCGAACCCGTCGAGCGCGCCGAGCAGGTAGCGGAAGGTGTTGCGCAGCTTGCGATACTGGTCCGCCACCCCGGCCAGGATCTCCTTGCCGATGCGATGGTCCTCGGTGAAATCGACCGACAGCGCCCACAGCCGCAGGATGTCCGCGCCATAATCGCGCATCAGGTCGAGCGGGTTGATGGTGTTGCCGAGCGACTTGGACATTTTCATGCCCTTGGCGTCCATCGTGAAGCCGTGCGTCAGCACCGCGTCATAGGGCGCGCGCCCGCGTGTGCCGCAGCTTTCGAGCAGCGACGACTGGAACCAACCGCGATGCTGGTCGGACCCCTCCAGATACAGGTCCGCGGGCCAGCTCAGCTCCGGCCAGCGCCCGCTGTCGAGGACGAAGGCGTGGGTGCAGCCCGAATCGAACCACACGTCGAGGATGTCGGTGACGCGCTCGTAATCGGCGAGGTCGTAATCGGGGCCGAGCAGCGCCGCCGCCGCCCCGTCGCTCCACGCGTCCACGCCACGTTCGCCGATCGCGGCGACGATGCGCGCGTTGACCGCGGGGTCGACCAGATACTGGCCGGTGCGGCGATCGACGAACAACGTGATCGGCACGCCCCACGCACGCTGGCGCGAGATGACCCAGTCGGGGCGCCCCTCCACCATCGCGCCGATGCGATTGCGGCCCTTCTCCGGCACGAAGCGGGTGACGGCGATCGCGGCGAGGGCGCGGTTGCGCAGCGTGTCGGACCCCTGCTCCCTCTCCCCTGCGGGGAGAGGGTTGGGGTGAGGGGGCGAGGTCTCACCGAGAGGAACCTCTCTGCGAGGCTCCTGCCCCTCACCCCGACCCTCTCCCCGGAGGGGAGAGGGAGATAAGGGCTTGTCGACCGGGATGAACCATTGCGGGGTGCAGCGGTAGATCACCTTCGCCTTCGAGCGCCACGAATGCGGGTAGCTGTGCTGGAAGTCGTCGGTCGCGGCGAGCAGCATCCCCGCATCGCGCAGGTCGGTGCAGATGGGGCCGTCGCTGGCGACGAACTTCTTGTTGATGACGCTGCCCTGCCCGCCGAGCCACGCCCAGTCGGGGCGGTACATGCCCGCGGCGTCGACCGCGAAGACCGGCTCGATCGCGTGCTTCTTGCACAGATCGAAATCGTCCTCGCCATGGTCGGGCGCCATATGGACCAGCCCGGTGCCCGCGTCGGTGGTGACGAAATCGCCCTCCAGGAACGGGCGCGGGGTGGCGAAGAAGCCGCCCAGATGGTGCATGGGATGGCGGGCGGTCGCGCCCTCCAGCACCGGCCCCTTCACCAGCGCGACGATCCCCTCCAGCTTGAGGCCGGTGCGCTTGGAGAAGGCGGGGAACAGCGGCTCCGCGACGAGGTAGCGCTTCCCGCCGCTCTCGAACTGGAGGTAATCGACCGCGGAGCCATAGGCGAGCGCCTGGTTGACCGGGATCGTCCAGGGCGTGGTGGTCCAGATGACTGCGATCGTGCCCGCCAGCCCGGGATATTCGGGGCATTGGATCACCTCGAACCCGACGTCGATCTGGGTCGAGGTGATATCCTCATATTCGACCTCCGCCTCGGCCAACGCGGTCTTCTCGACCGGGGACCACATCACGGGCTTGGCGCCGCGATAGAGCTGGCCGCTTTCGGCGAACTTCAACAGCTCGGCAACGATCGTCGCCTCGGCGGCGAAGTCCATCGTCAGATAGGGCTTGTCCCAGTCGCCGTTGATGCCCAGCCGCTTCAACTGCTCGCGCTGGGTATCGACCCACTTCTGCGCATAGGCGCGGCACTCGGCGCGAAATTCCTCCGCCGGCACCTCGTCCTTGTTGCGCTTCTTCTTGCGATATTCCTCCTCGACCTTCCATTCGATCGGCAGGCCGTGGCAGTCCCAGCCGGGAACGTAGGGCGCATCCTTCCCCAGCAGCGACTGGGTGCGGACCACCATGTCCTTGAGGATATGGTTGAGCGCATGGCCGATGTGCATGTCGCCATTGGCATAGGGCGGGCCGTCGTGGAGAATGAACTTCTCGCGCCCGGCACGCGCCTCGCGCAGGCGGCGATAAAGGTCGAGCGACTGCCAGCGGGCGAGGATCGCGGGCTCCTTCTGCGGCAGCCCCGCCTTCATCGGGAAGTCGGTCTTCGGCAGGAAGACGGTATCGCGCCAGTCGCGCGGCGTGTCGGATGCATCGGCCATGGAAACCGGGCCTTAGCGCGCCCTTATTCCGCCAGCAACTCGCGCGCCCGTGCGCAATCGCGGTCCATCTGCGCCACCAGCGCGTCGAGGCTGTCGAACTTCGCCTCCGGACGGAGATAGTCGATCAGCGCGACCTCGATCACGGTGTCGTACAGGTCGCCCGAGAAATCGAAGAAATACGGCTCCAGCAACTCCTTGGGCGGATCGAAGGTGGGGCGGATGCCGAGGTTCGCGGCGCCGATCACGCGCCGCCCGTCGGCGAGGCGCGCGCGCACCGCGTAGATGCCGTAAGCGGGGCGGAGGTAATTACCCATATCGACGTTCGCGGTCGGATAGCCGATCGTGCGCCCCAGCTTGTCGCCATGCTGGACGCGCCCCTGAATCGCGAACGGACGGGTCAGCAGCCGCGCGGCGGTGCGTGGGTCGCCGCTGCGCAGCGCCTCGCGGACGCGGGTGGAGGACACCGGCGCGCCGTCGAGCGTCACCGCGCCGACGGTATCGACCGAGAAGCCGTCGCGTGCCCCCGCGGCGCGCAGCGTGGCGATATCGCCGCCCTTGTTCAGCCCGTAGGTGAAATCCTCCCCGGTGACGACGCCGCCGACCTGAAGCGCGCCGACCAGCCGCTCCGCGACGAAGGCGTCGGCGGTGAGATGCGCAAAGGCATCGTCGAAAGCGAAGACGACCATCGCGTCCGCCCCGGCGTCGGCGAACAGCCGCTGACGCTGATCGAGCGTGGTGAGGCGGAACGGGGGCGTATCGGGGCGGAAATAGCGCACCGGGTGCGGATCGAAGGTGGCGACCAGCGCCGGGCGTCCTTCGGCGCGGGCGCGCTCCACCGCACGGCGCACCACCGCCTGGTGGCCGAGGTGGAAACCGTCGAAATTGCCGAGCGCGACGATCCCGCCCGCGAGATGCGCGGGCACCGCCGAGCCGCCGTCCAGCCGCTCCATGCGCATGGCTCTAGGGGGGTGCGGCGGGCGGGGCAATCCCGGGAGGAACCGTATGCCGTCACGCTCGACATCCGAGCCGTTAATTCCAAGGAGGCATCGAGCCTGTCGACATGCTGTCTCGACGTACTGCGCGCGTCCCCTTCGAGACGAGGCTTCAACACGCTCAGCCTCTCCTCAGGGCGAACGGAGGGTGGGGTTCATAGCGGCTTGTCGTGACGTATCAGCGTGACGAAATCGTGCGCGGGGCGGTCGCCGTCCGCCGGATGGGGGTCGCGGGCGATCTCGCGCCAGCCGGTGATCGCAGGGACGATCGCGTCGCCTTCGGGTGCGAGATGGACCTCGGTCAGTTCGATGCGGTCGGCGCGGTCGAGGAACAGCGCGAACACCTCCGCACCGCCGATCACCGCGACCTCGCCCTCCCCTGCCAGCGCGAGGGCTTCGGCCGGCGTGTGCGCGACCTCGGCGCCGACGGCCTGCCAGTGCGGGTCGCGGGTGAGGACGATGTGACGGCGGCCGGGGAGCGGCGCGGGGAAGCTCTCGAAGGTCTTGCGGCCCATCACCATCGGCTTGCCCATGGTCAGCGCCTTGAACCGCCTGAGGTCGGTGGGCAGGTGCCACGGCAGGCGGCCGTCGACGCCGATGACGCCATTGTCGGCACGCGCGAGGACGAAGACGATCATGCCCGCAGGCGCTACGCCCGCGTGACAGTCACGTCCAGTCGGGCTGGGCAGTCAGGGCGGGCAGTCAGGCGTGGACGACCTGAAGCGCCAGCGCACAGAGCGTCGCGACCACGATCAGCATCAGGTAACCCCGCATCATCGCCTCCCTCATCAACTTGTGATTACATTTGTAATCGAGCGGCTGAACGGGGGATGAACACAGCGTCGCATCTGTGCTTCGAGACGAGGCTTCGACAGGCTCAGCCTCTCCTCAGCACGAACGGAATTAGGTCAGACCGCGACGGGGGCCTTGATATGCGGCTGCGCCTCGTAACCGTGGAGGATGAAGTCCTCCGCCTCATAGGCGTCGAGCGAGGGGGGGTGGCGGGCGATTTCCAGCCGGGGGAGCGCGGTGGGCGCGCGGTCGAGCTGGGTGCGGGCCTGATCCAGGTGGTTGGAATAGAGGTGGCAGTCGCCGCCGGTCCAGATGAACTCGCCCGGTTCCAGCCCGCATTGCTGCGCCAGCATGTGCGTCAGCAGCGCATAGCTGGCGATGTTGAAGGGGACGCCGAGGAAGATGTCGGCGGAGCGCTGGTAGAGCTGAAGCGAGAGGCGACCGTTCGCGACATAGGTCTGGAACAGGCAGTGGCAGGGTGCGAGCGCCATGGCGTGGAGGTCGCCGGGGTTCCAGGCGGTGACGATCTGGCGGCGCGACGCGGGGTTGGTGCGGATCTGCTCGACCAGCTCGGCGATCTGGTCGAGGTGGCGGCCGTCGGCGGTCGCCCAGTCGCGCCATTGCTTGCCATAGACGGGGCCGAGATCGCCCTGCTCGTCGGCCCATTCGTCCCAGATGCTGACGCGGCGATCCTGTAGCCAGCGGACGTTGGTGTCGCCGCGCAGGAACCACAGCAGCTCGACGATGATCGAGCGCAGGTGGAGCTTCTTGGTGGTGAGCACCGGGAAGCCGTCCGCCAGGTCGAAGCGCATCTGGTGGCCGAAGACGCTGAGCGTGCCGGTGCCGGTACGGTCCATCTGGGGCGCACCCGAATCGAGCACGCGGCGCATGAGGTCGAGATATTGCTGCACGGGGGCGAGGATAGCGGGTGTGGAAGGGGCGCGGAAGGTGGCGGTTTGTTGGTGGTGACGGGGTGGATGGTGACGGTGGTACGGGTGAAAGGTGTTACGGTGTCGGGCGTAGTGTCTTGATGTCAGACGGTTTTGGGGCGGATGTTGGCGATGTTTCCGCAGGGAGGGTGACGATGCGAAAGAGCGAGGGGCGGTATCGCATGAGGGGGTGGGTGTAGGACAGGGGCACGGGGCGGTTCGCTCCGATCCTGTCACCCCGGACGTGATCCGGGGTCCCGCTTTCTCACCGACGTGGCAGAAGAAGCGGGACCCCGGCTCAAGGCCGGGGTGACGGCGGGTGGGGCTGCCCCTTCCCTTCCACGGGCGACGGGTGTCAGGAGTTCGCCTGACCTTCCATACGGCAGGCGCGGATCTCTTCGGGTTCGGGGCGTTCGCCGGCGGCGCGGAAGGTGGCGAAATAGCCGCCGGCGGAGCGCATCTCGCGGAACGAGACCTGCGCATAGCCGACCGCGGCGAATTCGCAGCGCAGCAGCGCGGGCGGAGTGCCGTGGTTGCGGGTCGAGCGATCGGCGTCGACCACCACCACCAGCCCGCCCGTGCGCAGCGCGGGGCGCAGCCGCCACAGGAACTCGTAGGGCTGCTCGATCTCATGGTACATATGCACCATGAGGATGCGGTCGAAGCTGTTGGCGGGCAGCCGCGCATCGGCGGGCAGCCCGAGCCGGACGCTGACATTCTCCAGCCGTTCGCGCGCGACGCGTTCGGCCAGCGCATCGCGCACCGCGGGCACGATATCCTCCGCCAGCACGCGGCCGTCCTCGCCCACCCGCGCGGCGAGGCGGGTCGTGTAATAGCCCTCGCCCGCGCCGAGATCCGCCACCGTCATGCCGGGGCGGATCTCCGCCAGGTCCATGACGCGGGCCGCCTCGTTGAGCCGGTCGCGCGCCTCCTCGGTCGACCAGCGCGAGGAGACGATGTTGGCGACCGGGCGGTCGGCCGCGGGGAACGGGCCGGGTTCCTTGACCTTGGGCTTGATCAGCGGCTGCGACCCGTCGCACGCCGCCAGCACGAGCGCCATCGCCACGAGCGCCATCAGCATGATGGGCCGCGCGCGCGCGATCATCAGTCGACGTCCTCCACCTCGACGGTCTCGCCGCTCACCCGCTGCGACAGCGCCGCGGCCATGAAATCGTCGAGGTCGCCGTCGAGCACGTCGCCGGGCGAGGTGGAGGTGTGGCCGGTGCGCAGGTCCTTCACCAGCTGATACGGCTGGAGCACGTAGCTGCGGATCTGGTGGCCCCAGCCGATATCGGTCTTGCTGGCATTCTCCGCATTGGCCGCGGCCTCGCGCTCGGCGAGTTCGCGCTCGTAGAGGCGTGCGCGAAGCTGATTGTACGCCTCCGCCTTGTTCTTGTGCTGCGAGCGCTGGTTCTGGCACTGCACGACGATACCGGTGGGCAGGTGGGTGATGCGCACCGCCGAATCGGTGGTGTTGATGTGCTGCCCGCCCGCGCCCGACGCGCGATAGGTGTCGATGCGCAGGTCGCCTTCGTTGATCTCGACCTCGATATTGTCGTCGATCACCGGATAGACCCACACGCTGGAGAAGCTGGTGTGGCGGCGCGCGGAACTGTCATAGGGGCTGATCCGCACCAGCCGGTGGACGCCGCTCTCGACCTTGGCATAGCCATAGGCGTTCTCGCCCTTCACCAGCAGGGTCGCGCTCTTGATGCCGGCCTGTTCGCCGGCATGATAGTCGATCAGCTCGACCTTCAGCCCGCGGCGCTCGGCCCAGCGCGTGTACATGCGCTGGAGCATCTCGGCCCAGTCCTGGCTCTCGGTGCCGCCGGCGCCGGCGTTGATCTCGATATAGCTGTCGTTGGCGTCGGCCTCGCCCGCCAGCAGCGCCTTCACCTTGTCGGCCTGCGCGCGGGTGGCGAGATCGGCGAGCGCGGCGGTGCCCTCGGCCGCCATCTCCTGATCGCCCTCGGCATCCGCCATCTCGATCAGCTCGACGGTGTCGTTGAGGTCGCGTTCGATCGCGCGGGTGGCGGTGATCGCCTCGTCCAGCCGACGACGCTCGCGCATCACCTCCTGCGCTTCCCTGGGGTTGTTCCACAAGGCCTGATCCTCGACGCGCGCGTTCAGCTCGTCGAGGCGGCGCAGCGCGCGGTCCCAGTCGAGGAAGCGGCGCAGCAACGCCAGCGCCTCGTTGATCGTATCGGCATGGGCCTGCGCTTCGGCGCGCATAGGGACTCTCCAAAGGTCACGTCATTCCAGCGGAAGCTGGAATCTCGTGCGGCACAAGCATCGCTTCGCAACCGGGAGATCCCAGCCTGCGCTGGGATGACGAAAAAGAACGTTCCGGGCGGACTTAGTAGATGCCCCCCTGCCTCTGCAAGAAGTCGCTGTCGCTGCCGGTCGCGCGCGTCGCACTGGCGGTGGGGGCGGCGGTCGGCGCGGCGGCGGGGCCGGCGCGGCGCGGCCGGCGCGCCTCGCTCTGCGGCTTGAACGCCTCCCAGATCACCGCGGGCTTGGGATCGTCGGTGGCGGGCCAGGTGCCATAGACGGGACGCCCGCTGGCGCGATCGATGCGGACCATGCGGATCCCCGGCGGCGCGCGGAACGGCAGCACGGGCAGGCCGTCATATGCCTTCCTCGCCCATTCCTTGAAGATCGGCACCGCGACCGTGCCGCCCTGCGCAGAGCCGCCGAGCGAGCGCGGACTGTCGTAGCCGAGGTACAGGCCCGCCACCATCTGCGGCGTGCCGCCGATGAACCACACGTCGGTGGGGCCGGAATTGGTGCCGGTCTTGCCGAAGATCGGGCGGTTCAGGTCGCGCAGCTGGGTGGCGGTGCCGCGCTGGATCACGCCCTCGGTGATGTGGACCATCTGATAGGCGCTCATCGCATCCAGCACCTGCCGCCCGCGCGGCGCGGGACGCGGCATCGCGCGACCGTTCCAGTCGGGGGCGTTGCACGCGTCGCAGGCGCGCCAGTTCTCCGGCCAGATGACCTGCCCGTTGCGGTCCTGCACGAAGTCGATCAGCGAGGGATCGTGCCAGCGACCGTTGTTGGCGAGCACGCCATAGGCGTTGACCATCTTCTCGACCGTCGTCTCGCCCGCGCCCAGCGCATAGGAGAGATAGGGCGCGTAATCGCCGATCTGCATCGCCTTCATCAGCCGGACGACATTGCCCATCCCGGTCTGTGCCGCGGCGCGCACCGTCATCAGGTTGCGCGACTGTTCGATGCCCCAGCGCATCGTGTGCGGCCCGGCGCCGCGCGAATTGCCGAAGTTGCGGAAGCATTTCTGCCCCAGCCGCGCGCCCTGATAGACGCAGAAGGGGCCGTCGACGATGATCGAGGCGGGCGTCATGCCGTGTTCCAGCGCGGCGGAATAGACGATCGGCTTGATCGTCGAGCCGGGCTGGCGCTGCGCCTGGGTGGCGCGGTTGAACGACTGCACGCTGGCGTCGAACCCGCCCTGCATCGCGAGGATGCGGCCCGACGCCGGCTCCTGCACCACCATCCCGCCCGAGACACGCGGGACCGAGCGTAACGCGAAGGCGCCGCCGGAGGGCGCGACCGCGAGGATGTCGCCGGGCTTGATCGCGGCGAAGGCGGGGGTGGCGGTGCCGCGCTGCGGGGTCTGCGCCGCCCAGCGCGGCAGCGTGCCGGTCGAACCGTCGGTGAAGCCCAGCTGCCAGGCGTCGCCCGCCCCGTCATTGGCCCGCGCGATCGCGATGCCGGCGCGCCAGTCGGAATAATCGAGCTGGATGTTGGTGTTGAGGAGCGGCCCCAGCCAATTGTCGCCATCGATCTCGACATGGCGCAGCGGGCCGGACCAGCCGCGCCCGCTGTCGAAGCGGAGCAGGCCGTTGCGCAGCGCCTCGGCCGCGTCCGCCTGCACCTTGCGGTCGAGCGAGGTGCGCACCCACAGACCGCCGGCATAGACGCTGTGCGGGCCGTCGTCCGCGCTCTCGCCGAACGTGTCGATCAGCTGGCGGCGGACCTCCTCGACGAAATAGCCGCCGACGCGCTCGAACTTGGGCGTGCGCCGCGCGATCGCACCGATCGGCTCGGCGGCGGCGGCGCTGGCCTGTCCCTGCGTGACGAAGCCGTTCCGGACCATCTCGCGCAGCACATAGTTGCGGCGGTCGAGCGCGCGCTGCGTGTTGCGGAACGGATCGTAGTTGGCCGGCCCCTTGGGCAGGATGGCGAGATAGGCGAGCTGGCCAAGCGTGAGCTGGTCCAGCTCCTTGTCGAAATAGGCGTGGCTCGCCGCCTCCACGCCATAGGCGTTGCGACCCAGGAAGATCTGGTTGAGGTACAGTTCGATGATCTGCTGCTTGGTCAGCGTCTGCTCGATCTTATACGCCAGCAGCGCCTCGCGCACCTTGCGCGTGGGGGAATATTCGTTGCCGATCAGCAGGTTCTTCGCCACCTGCTGGGTGATGGTGGAGCCGCCCTTGGCGCGCACGCCGGTGCCGAACTTGCGCGCATAGTCGACCACCGCGCCGGCGAGGCCGGGGAAGTCGACGCCGTGATGCTCGAAGAAGGTCTTGTCCTCCGCCGCCAGGAAGGCGCGCACCAGCAGCGGGGGATATTCGGCGAAGGCGAGCTGCACGCGGCGTTCGCGCGCATAGGAATAGATCGGCGCGCCGTCGTTGCCGCGCACGTTGGTGGGCAGCGGCGGCTGATACGCCTTCAGCTTGTCGACCGAGGGCAGGTCGCGCGCGAACACGAACCAGAAGACGCCGAACGCGACCAGCGCGAGCGCCACGAGGTAGGTGGACCAGCGCACCCACCAGCGGCTCCAGAGGGTCGCGCGGTGCGGTTCGGTGGGTTCGGACGCCATCTTGGGTCAGGCGTGTAGCATGTCCTGCGCGAACGGAAAGGTCAGGAGGCGGTAGCGAAGAACTTCGTGCCGACGACGCCGACGATGATGAGCGCGATGAACGCGCCCTGCACGATGTTCACCTTCTCCCCAAACAGGATCATGCCGAAGAGGGTGACGCCGACCGCGCCCAGCCCGGTCCACACCGCATAGGCCGTGCCCGCGGGCAGCCCGCGCATCGCAAGCGCGAGCAGCGCCATGTTGACGAAGCTGAGCGTGATCGGGACCGCGGAGGCGGCGACGGTGCCGGTCGTGGCGGCCCATTTGAGGCTCAATGCCCAGACGATTTCGGTGACCACGGCGATGCCGAGGATGAGCCACGCCATATGCGCGATCTCCTGTGGTGGCGGGCTCTGGTGGGAGGCGCCCGGCCGGAAACCCGGAAGAGGCGGGGCGCGGGCGGGCTGTTAGGGGGTGGGGGATGGGATGGCAAGTTCACTCATCCCCTCCGTTCGCCCTGAGGAGAGGCTGAGCCTGTCGAAGCCTCGTCTCGAAGGGCAAGCGCAACGCTTGTGCTTCGAGACGGCATTTCGACAAGCTCAATGCCTCCTCAGCACGAACGGAGGGGGTGGACGGCGTCAGCGCACCGCCAGCCTTCTCGCGAAATAGACGTCGATCGCGCGGCGGACGCTTTCCGCGATCTTCTGTCGCCCGGCCTTGCTGTCGAGGAAGGCGGCGTCCTCGGGGGTGGAGATATAGCCGGTCTCGAACAGGATCGAGGGCATGTCGGGCGCCTTGAGCACCAGCAGCGACGCGGTGCGGTGGAAGTTCGCCTTGGTCGGCATCAGCGGCTTCGCCTCGCGCCCCAGCAGGCGCGCGAAGCCGGCCGAGGCGTTCATCGTCTCGCGCTGCGTCAGGTCGATCAGGATCGAGGAGACGTCGGGATTGCGGTCGAGGCGGACGCCCGCGATCACGTCCGACTTGTTCTCGCGCGCGGCCAGCAGCGCGGCTTCCTTGTCGGAGGCGACGTCGGACAAGGTATAGGCGGTCGCGCCGGTCGGCGTGCCGGTGCCCACGCTGTCGCAATGGATCGAGATGAACAGATCCGCCTTCAGCCGGCGCGCGATGCCGAAGCGCTCGCGGTGGAGGATGTAGCGGTCGTCGTTGCGGGTCAGCGCGACGCGGACGCGCCCGCCCTCCAGCAGATTGTCGCGGATCGCGCGCGCGATCTTGAGCGTGACGTCCTTCTCGCGCAGCCCGGTGACATGGTTGATCGCGCCGGGATCGTTGCCGCCGTGGCCGGCGTCGATCACCACCAGCGGGCGATCGTCGTCGCCCTCCACCTTCGGCAGCGCGACCGCGCGGGCGGGCGGGGGCACGGGGACCGACACCTTGTAGTCCGCGGTCGCGGCGGGCGTGTCGCGCCCCCAGTTCCATGGCAGGAAGCGGCGCGCGCCGGCCATCGCCGCGGCGGTGAAGCCGCGCTTGTCGGTCGCGCGCAGCGTGAGCGCGAGCGACCTGCCCTCGTCGCGCAGCACGCCCTGTTCGATCACCATCGGCTGCGCGAGATCGAGCACGATGCGCGTCCCGCTGTCGCGGCGGCCCTGGCGCACCTGTGCCACCGCACCGTTGCCGTCGCTGCGCGCGCCGGGCGTCACGCCGTCGACGTCGATCGCGATCCGGTCGGGCGCGGGGAGCAGGAAGCCGGAGGCGCGGGTGACCGCGGTGTCGAAGCGGATGACGACATTGTCCGCCCCCACCTCGACCCGCTCGACCGTGTCGGCGCGCGCGGGCGCGACCGCGGAGAGGAACGCCAGCGCGAGGATCGCCGGGGGGAGAACAAGCGGCATGCGGCGCGCCTGCGGCAGCGCCCTCGCCCGCGTCAAGTCCGTGCTTCCCCACCGCATTCGAACGCCACCCCCGATCGCCATATCGGCGCGGACCTGTAGCCCGGCCCGCCTGCGACATGGTTACCCGTCATGGTTAACAAATGGTTAAGGGGGATTCCAGAGGGTGTGCCTCATCCGGTCGTCATCACTTCGTCACCCCGGACTTGATCCGGGGTCCCGCTTCTGCCGGTGTCGGAAAAGAAGCGGGACCCCGGTCAAGCCCGGTGTGACGACTGGGAGCGCGACGGAAGCACCGCCGGCAACCCGCTGCCGCGACGGCCGAATCGTGCCGGTTGAAGCGCGCCGCGCGCGGTGCTACCTGCATGGGTTACCGGACCAAAGGTGCGCCCTGGCGCGCAACTTGCGACGGTATAACCGCCCGCCCGGCAGTTCCGCCGGTGCCGGGCCATCAGGTTGACGCTCGCCATGCCGTATTCCGCCCGACCGCTGTCCCGACCGGCCCGTGCCGGCGGCAGCGCGGTCGTGGCCAGGCCGCTGATGCCCCGGACGATCCGGGCTCGCGGCGTTTCGCGGCCGGCGACAGCAGCACCCATCACCATCCGCGCCGCCGGCCCCATGGGGCGGCCGGCAGCGCCCTATCACCGCGCCTCATCGCCCATCGTCGGCGGATGCGGCGCGCGGAGACCATTCAATGACCATACGCATGCTGATCGACGCACGCCACCGGGAGGAAACCCGCGTGGCGGTCGTCAAGGGAAACCGGATCGAGGAGTTTGATTTCGAAAGTGCCGAGCGCAAGCAGCTCAAGGGCAATATCTACCTCGCCAAGGTCACCCGCGTAGAGCCGTCGCTTCAGGCGGCGTTCGTCGATTACGGCGGCAATCGCCACGGCTTCCTCGCGTTCAGCGAAATCCACCCCGATTATTACCAGATCCCCAAGGAGGATCGCGACGCGCTGCTGCGCGAGGAGGCGGAGCACGCCGCCGAGGAAGCCGCGCTGCGCGCCGAGCAGGACGCGCTGGACGATGACGATTCGGACGAGGACGGCTTCGAGGCGGAGATCGGCGAGGACGACGATCACGATCACGACGACGCTGGCGAGGGCGACAGCGAGGACGCCGGCGAGGGCGCCCCTGCCCCGCGCCGCGCCAAGGCGGCGGGCAACGACGATCAGGTGGAGGCGCTGCGCCAGCGTCGCATGAACCTGCGCCGCCGCTACAAGATCCAGGACGTGATCCGTCGCCGGCAGGTGCTGCTGGTGCAGGTCGTCAAGGAGGAGCGCGGCAACAAGGGCGCGGCGCTGACGACCTATCTGTCGCTGGCGGGGCGTTACTGCGTGCTGATGCCCAATACGTCGCACGGCGGCGGGATCAGCCGGAAGATCAGCAACTCGGGCGATCGCAAGCGGCTGAAGACGATCATGGCGGAGCTGGCGCTGCCGCCGTCGATGGGCTGCATCGTGCGCACCGCGGGCCTCCAGCGCACCAAGACCGAGATCAAGCGCGACTTCGACTATCTCGCCCGGCTGTGGGACGAGATCCGCGACAAGACGCTGACGTCGAGCGCGCCGGCTTTGGTCTATGGCGACAGCGACCTGTTGAAGCGCGCGATCCGCGACATCTACAACAAGGACATCGACGAGGTGATCGTCGAGGGCGACGAGGGCTATCGCCAGGCCAAGGACTTCATGCGCCTGCTGATGCCCAGCCACGCCAAGAAGGTGAAGCATTACAGCGACCCGGTGCCGCTGTACCAGCGCGCCGGGGTCGAGGATCAGCTGGCGGCGATGTACCATCCGGTCGTCCAGCTGAAGTCGGGCGGCTATCTGGTCATCAACCCGACCGAGGCGCTGGTGTCGATCGACATCAACTCGGGCCGCTCCACGCGCGAGCATAATATCGAGCAGACCGCGACCGCGACCAACCTTGAGGCCGCGCAGGAGATCGCGCGCCAGCTGCGCCTGCGCGACATGGCGGGTCTGGTCGTCATCGACTTCATCGACATGGACAACAATTCCAATGTCCGGAAGGTCGAGAAGGCGATGAAGGAAGCGCTGAAGAACGATCGCGCGCGCATCCAGGTGGGCCGCATCTCGTCCTTCGGGCTGATGGAGATGAGCCGGCAGCGACTGCGCACCGGCGTGCTGGAGGCGTCGACGCGCCCGTGTCCGCATTGCGAGGGCACCGGCTTCGTCCGCACCGCATCGTCGTCGGGCCTGTCGGCGCTGCGGCTGATCGAGGACGAGGCGGCGCGCGGGCGCGGCTCGCTGCTGACGCTCAGGTGCAGCCAGGAGGCGGCGTTCTACGTCCTGAACCGCAAGCGTGCGGACATCGCCGAGATCGAGGATCGCTACGGCGTTCAGGTCGAGATCCTGGCGGGCGAGGAAGAGGAAGGCGCACGCATGTCGGTGGAGGCCAGCGGCCCGCCGCCGGCGCATGCGCCGAAGTTCGACCGCCCGATCGAGGAGATCGAGGACGACATCGACGACGTCGAGGACGAGGAGGAGATCGAGGAGGAGGAGGTCGAGGAGACCGTCTCCGAGGCGCGTCCCGAGCGCACGCGCGACGAGGGCGACGATAGCGACCGCAACGGCCGTCGCCGCCGGCGCCGCCGCGGGCGCCGCGGTCGCAATCGCGCCGAGGGCGAGCCGGGCGAGGGCGAGCAGGCCGACGCCGAGGCGGTCGAGGACGAGCAGCCCGAGGGCGAGGCGACCGGGGCCGATGTCGCCGCGGACGGCGTCGAGGACGTCGAGACGGTCGCCGCCGATGGCGAGGCGGAGCGCGAGGGCGGCCGCCGTCGCCGTCGCGGGCGTCGCGGTCGTCGTCGCGAGGGCGATCGTGCGGTGAGCGAGGGCGAGGCAGAGGCGCCGGCGGAGGTCGCTTCGGCACCGGAGCCCGTGGCGGTCGAGGTGGCGCCCGAGCCAGCGGCCGAGCCGGTCGCTGCCGAGGCGGAAGCGGCACCGGCGCCCAAGACGCGGCGTCGTCCGCGGGCGCGCCCCGCCACCGCGGAGGCGCCCGTCGCGGCCGAGCCGGCACCCGCCGCGCCGGCCCCCACTGCGCCGGCCCCCGCCGAGCCGACCCCCGCCGTGCCAACCGACGAGGCGCCGGCCAAGCCGAAGCGCACCCGCCGCAAGAAGGCCGACCCGGTTGTCGAGGCAGGCGATGCCGCGCCGGTGAGCGACGGCCTGCCCGCGGCCGAGACGGTGGCCGAAGAGGCGGCGGAACCCGCACCCAAGCCGAAGCGCGCACCGCGTCGCAAGAAGGCCGATGTGGTCGCGGAGGCACCTGCCGCCGTGGCGCCGGAGCCGGAGCCGGCCCCGGTCGAGGAAGCGACGGACGAGGCGTCCGGTTCGGCCGACGCCGGCGACACGCCGCGCCGCGGCTGGTGGCAGCGCACCTTCGGGTGATCCGGCGCGCCGACCCTGCCTGCCCCCCGTCGCACGCCATCGGCACGACGCGGCGGCGGGCGGGGCCGGCTGCTCCGGTGCCATTTGCGCCGTCCTCCCGGGGTCGACCCGGCTTCCTCGGTTGCGCGCGCGTTGTCGCCGCTGGGTCCGCAACACCCTGGCCCCCGGGGCAAGCCCGGGGTGACGGGGTGTACGGGGCCGGCGTCGTGCCCCGTCATGCCGGACTCGATCCGGCATCCACCCGCCTCCGCCACCCGACGCCGCCGGAGATGCGGCACGGTGGATCCCGGAACGGGTCCGGGGTGACGATGCGAGCGGGGCAGCCGGTGGCGCGATCCCGTCCGTCGTGGCGGGCCGGCAGCGCACTTCACGCGCGGTTCAGCGGGGGTGCGCCACGGCGTGGCACGCTGCCATGACTCGCCTCGCCTCCCTCCGCCCCGTGCGCCGCTGGTGCGCCGCCGCCGCTGCCGCGATCCTGGCCGTCGCGCAGCCGGTGCAGGCGCAGTCGATCCTGCGCGATGCGGAGACCGAGGCGCTGTTGCGCGACATGTCCGCGCCGCTGATCACCGCCGCCGGGCTGCGCCCCGCCGACGTGCAGATCGCGCTGATCAACGACGATTCGATCAACGCCTTCGTCGCGGGGGGGCAGATCGTCTATGTCCATTCCGGGCTGCTCCAGGCGGCGGACAATGCCAATGAGGTGCAGGGCGTGATCGCGCATGAGCTGGGGCATATCGCCGACGGCCATGTCATCACCGGCGAACAGGGCGCGAAGCCCGCGATGCACATCTATCTGTTGTCGATGGTGCTGGGGCTGGCGGCGATGGCGGCCGGCGCGGGCGAGGCGGGCGCGGGCATCCTGGGCGCGGGGCAGCAGGCGGCGATGGGCAAATATCTGTCGTTCAGCCGCGTGCAGGAGGCGACCGCGGATGCCTCGGCGGTGCGCTACCTCGATACCGCGGGCATCACCGGCAAGGGCATGCTGAGCTTCTTCAAGAAGCTGCAACAGCAGGAATATCGCTATGGCATGAAGAACATGGACCCGTTCATGCAGTCGCACCCGCTGTCGGGCACGCGGATCGCGACGCTGAGCGCGGACGTGCAGGCGTCCAAGGCCTATGCCAGGCCCGCCGACGCCGCGTTGCAGGCGCGGTTCAAGCGCGTGAAGGCGAAGCTGGACGGCTATCTGATGCCGCCCGCGCAGGCGCTGCAGAAATATCCCGAGAGCGACCAGTCGACCGAGGCGCATTATGCGCGCGCCTATGCCTTCCATCGCGCAGGCTATCCCGACAAGGCGGATGCCGAGGCGGAGGCGCTGGTCGCGACGAAGCCCGACGACCCCTATTTTCAGGAAATCATGGGACAGATCCTGCTGGAGGCGGGCAAGCCGAAGCTGGCGCTGGCGCCGCTGAAGGCGGCGACCGAGGGATCGCGCTCCGACCCGCTGATCGCGACCACCTATGGCCATGCGCTGATCGCGACCGAGGACCCCCGGAATTACGACGAGGCCAAGCGCGTGCTGCGCACCGCGGTGGGGCGCGACGACGAGAATCCGTTCGCCTGGTTCCAGCTCGGCACCGTGTACGAACTGACCGGGGACGAGGCGCGCGCCGCGCTGGCGAGCGCGGAGCGGGCCAGCATGACCGGCGACCATCGCACCGCGGTGGACCGCGCCCGCTATGCCATGGCAGGGCTGCCCAGGAACTCGCCCGACTGGATCCGGGCACAGGATATCGCGATGACCAGCCAGAACGACGTCGACAAGAACCGGAAGAAGAAAAGGTGAACCGCGCGCTGCTGCTGGGGATGGTGGTGCTGGGGGCGCTGTTCGGCGCCGCGGGCATGGGAATCGCGAACCGGGTGGCGCCGGGTGACCTGAATGGCGCCGATCGCGCGCGGGTGGAGCAGGTGGTGCGCGACTATGTGCTCGCCAACCCCGAACTGATCCCGCAGGCGATGCAGAAGTTGCAGGAGAAGGATGCCGCGAAGGCGGTGGCCGCGGCGCGCGGTGCGATCACCGAGCCGTATGCGGGGGCGTGGATCGGCAACCCGAAGGGCGATGTGACGCTGGTCGAATATTACGATTACAATTGCGGCTTTTGCCGCGCGAGCCTGCCGGTGATCGAGCAGCTGGTGGCGGGCGACCGCAACCTGCGCGTGGTGTTCAAGGAACTGCCGGTGCTGTCGGACGAGAGCCGCGTCGCGTCGCGCGTCGCGCTGGCGGCGGCGGCACAGGGGCGGTTCAAGCCGTTCCACGACGCGCTCTACGCCGCCGGCCCAGTAAGCGACGCGACGATCGCGCAGGCGGCGAAGGCGAGCGGAGTCGATGCCGCGAAGCTGCCCGCGGATGCGGACGCGACGATCCGCGAGAATATGGAAACCGCGGCGAAGCTGGGGATCAGCGGCACGCCGAGCTGGGTGGTGGGCGACCAGGTGCTGACCGGCGCGCTGCCGATCGACCGGCTGCGCGAGGCGATCGCGAAGGCGCGCGCGGGGGGTTGAGGGGGCCATCGTTGGGCGGCATCGCACGCCTTGCGCCTGACGGTGTGCGGAACCCTGGACCCCGGAACACGTGGGGTGAGGTGTCCGGCCCCCACCCGTCATGCCGGACTTGATCCGGCATCCATCCTGCCACCGGCGCCGCGTGCGCGGATCGATGGACCCCGGGTCAAGCCCGGGGTGACGGATTCGCGGCGGTCGCCCCGCGGGACTATCCGTCATGCCGGGCTCGTCCCGGCATCCAGGGTACCGCGCGCCTCAAGGCCGCTGGGTGCGCGGAGCGGCGGCCCCCGGAAAATGGCGGAACCTGTGCAAAGCTCTCTCTTGTTCCCCGGCGAAGGCCGGGGTCCAGTGACGGCCGGCTCGTCGGATGCTGACACCGTTCCCAACTGGCCCCCGGCCTTCGCCGGGGAACAGAAGAGATTTGGCCTTTCGCAGAGGTTCCGAACGCGTCCGGGTTGCGGCATGGATGCTGCGTCGTTCGCCGGAATACAGCGTCAGGCGATGCTATCGATCGTCGCGATCCAGTCCGGCAGGTCGCCTAGCCGCGCCAGTTGGCGGAAGCGGGGGTGGCCGGTGGGGGCGTCGGCCGCCTCGTGGCTCCAGGCGCCGGGCTGCGGGATGTACGCGCCCCACGCGCCCGCCGCCAGCGCGGGCAGCACGTCGGAGCGCATCGAATCGCCCGCCATCACCGCGCGGTCGGGCGCGCAGCCATAACGGTGGAAGACGCGGACGAAGGTGTCGGCGCGCTTGTCGCTGACGATCTCCACCCCGGTGAACAGGTCGCCCAGCCCGGAAGCGGCGAGCTTCACCTCCTGATGGAGCAGGTCGCCCTTGGTCACCAGCACCAGCCGCCGCTGACCGGCCCCTTGGCGCGCCAGCGCCTCCAGCGTGTCGCCGACGCCGTCGAGCAGCTCGACCGGATGGTCGAGCAGCGTGCGCCCGATGTCGAGGATGCGCGCCACATCGGCCGCGGCGAGCGCATCGCCGGCCAACTCCAGCGCGGTTTCGATCATCGACAGCGTGAAGCTCTTCGCGCCATAGCCGTAGCGCTTCAGGTTGCGGACCTCGATCGCCTGCATCCGCGCGCGCGCCGCGGCATCGTCGGCGTGGGGCGCGACCAGCGCGGCGAATGCCTCCTCGGCCGCGGCGAAGAAGCGCATATTGTGCCACAGGGTATCGTCGGCATCGAGGCAGATGAGGTCGATCGGCATCCCCCTCCCCTACCCCCGCGGCGCGACGATCGCCATCGTCAGAACTCGCGCACCAGCCGCACCCCGGCGATCGGGCGGGCACGATGCGCGCGCGCCTTCTCCACGCCGCCCGCCAGCTGGACGTTGACGTGGCGCGTGATGCGCTGGTGCAGCTGCGGCGCGACGCGCACCAGCCGCGCCGCGCCGCCCGCGACGTTCAGCTCCACGCCCGCGACGGTGCCGGGCTGCACGTCGTAGAAGGTGGCGTTGTTGAGCAGCAGCGCGTTGCGCCCCGCGCGGCGACGCAGCGCGATGTCGTCGACGCCGACCATCGTCATCATGCTCCACCGCGCGGAGAAGCGATGCCCGGCCATGTAGAGCAGGCTGTTGCTGTAGCGGCGGCCGTCGCGGTCGTAGATGCCGAGATACTGGACGCCATGCGCGCTGCGCCCGTCCGCCGACGCGCCGAACGCGGCCTGGAGGCCGAGCTTGAGCGCCTCCAGCCGCGTGCCGTCGAACGGCAGCTCGAACTCCACCGCCTTGCCGTCGGCGAAGGCATATTCGATCTCCGGCGCCCATTCCGCCTCGCGCGGGCGGAACGGCGAATTGGTGACCGCGAGCGCGTTCACCTCCAGCTCGCCCTTCGCGGCGCCGAGCGGGCGCATCATGTCGAAGATCATCGGCTCGGGGATCTGCGGATAGGCGGTGTCGGCGAGCGCGGGGGTGGCGGACGTGAGCGCGAGCGTGGCGCCGAACAGGCGCGCGACGGTGGTGGGGGTGGACATGGCGCGGAGATAGCGGTGGCGCGCGGCGCGGGGTGTGACGATGCGTTGCTGGGGGTTCGCAGCGCAGGCGCGCCCTTTGCCAGAATCGCCATCGTGCTCCTGCGTTCGCGGGAGTGCGTAGGGCCTGATGCAACGTCCCGCCGCCGCTGCCACGGCCCGCGGTGGGCAGACCTCAGCAACGGTCGGCTCGTAAGATGCTGAAACCACTCGCGACTGGACCCCGGCCTTCGCCGGGGAACGATCAGGGTCAGATGGAACGCAGGAGGCCCTAAACTCCGGCCTGCGCCGGAGCACGGCAGTGGCCGGACATACGTCACCCCGGACTTGATCCGGGGTCCCGCTTCTTCCTCACCGTCGGCGAAGAAGCGGGACCCCGGGGCGAGCCCGGGGTGACGGGAAGCTGGAGGCTCGCCGCGGGCAAAGCCCGCGTCGTCGGACGGCGCTGTGGCGCCGCCGGCCGGAGCCGGGCGGTGGCGCTCGCCGGCAGCTACGCTGTCGGCGTCGCCGCCCGGCTCACGCTGCCTTGGCGCGGCCGGCGCGCTTGCGCTCGTGCGGGTCCAGGTGGCGCTTGCGCAGGCGGATCGACTTGGGCGTCACCTCGACCATCTCGTCGTCGTCGATGTACGCGATCGCCTGTTCCAGCGTCATCTTCTTGGGCGGCGTCAGGCGGATCGCATCGTCCTTGCCGCCCGACGCGCGGAAGTTGGTCAGTTGCTTCGCCTTCATCGGATTGACCTCCAGGTCATCCGTCTTGGCGTTCTCGCCGATGATCATGCCCTCGTACAGCGCCTCGCCATGGCCGACGAAGAGGATGCCGCGATCCTCCAGCGGGCCGAGCGCGTAGGACTGCGCCTCGCCGGCGCCGTTCGAGATCAGCACGCCGTTCTTGCGGCCCTCGATATTGCCCTTGTGGGGGCCGTACTTCTCGAACAGGCGGTTCATGATGCCGGTGCCGCGCGTGTCCGACAGGAACTCGCCGTGATAGCCGATCATGCCGCGGCTGGGCGCGGAGAAGGTGATGCGCGTCTTGCCGCCGGTCGACGGGCGCATGTCGGTCATCTCCGCCTTGCGCAGGTTCATCTTCTCGACGACCGTGCCCGAATGCTCCTCGTCGACGTCGATGATGACGGTTTCGTAGGGCTCGGTCTTCTTGCCGGTTTCGTCCTCGCCGAACAGCACGCGCGGGCGGCTGATACCGAGTTCGAAGCCCTCGCGGCGCATCGTCTCGATCAAAACGCCGAGCTGAAGCTCGCCGCGGCCGGCGACCTCGAAGCTGTCGCGGTCTGCGGCCTCGGTCACCTTGATCGCGACGTTGGTCTCCGCTTCGCGCATCAGGCGGTCGCGGATCATGCGGCTGGTGACCTTGCTGCCCTCGCGCCCCGCCATCGGCGAATCGTTGACCGCGAAGCGCATCGACAGCGTCGGCGGATCGATCGGCTGCGCCTGGATCGGCGTGCTGACGGACGTATCCGCGATCGTGTTCGCCACGGTCGCGACGGTCAGGCCGGCGAGCGAGATGATGTCGCCCGCGCGTGCCTCCTCGACGGGAACACGCTCCAGCCCGCGGAAGCTCATCAGCTTCGACGCGCGGCCGGTCTCGATCACATTGCCCTGATTGTCGAGCGCATGGATCGGCTGGTTCAGCTTCACCACGCCCGACTGGACGCGGCCGGTGAGGATGCGGCCGAGGAAGTTGTCGCGGTCGAGCAGCGTCACCAGGAAGCTGAACGGCGCGTCCTGGTCCAGCGCAGGGGGCGGGACGTGATCGACGATCTTCTGGAACAGCGGCGTCAGCGTGCCCTCGCGACGGTCCATATCCTCCGAGGCGTAGCCGTTGCGGCCCGAGGCGTAGAGGACCGGGAAGTCGAGCTGCTCGTCGCTGGCCTCCAGTGCCACGAACAGGTCGAACACCTCGTCCAGCACTTCCTGGATGCGGGCGTCCGAACGGTCGACCTTGTTGACGACGACGATCGGGCGCAGGCCCAGCGCCAGCGCCTTGCCGGTCACGAACTTCGTCTGCGGCATCGCGCCCTCGGCCGCGTCGACCAGCAGGATCACGCCGTCGACCATCGAGAGGATGCGCTCCACCTCGCCGCCGAAGTCGGCGTGGCCGGGCGTGTCGACGATGTTGATGCGCGTGCCTTCCCACTCGATCGACGTGGGCTTGGCGAGGATGGTGATCCCGCGCTCCTTTTCCAGGTCGTTCGAATCCATCGCGCGCTCCTCGACGCGCTGGTTGTCGCGGAACGTGCCGGACTGGCGGAAGAGCTGGTCGACGAGGGTCGTCTTGCCATGATCGACGTGCGCGATGATGGCGATGTTGCGCAGGTTCATACGGGTTCCTGAGGGTGGCCCGCGGTTGGCGCAGGCGCTGTGTCGGGGGCGCGCATAGCCGAAAGTTGCGCGCGACGCCAGTGGGGCGTTCGCGGGTGCAGCAGGTGCCGTCACGCCGGGCTTGACCCGGGGTCCCGCTTCTTCGGCGACGTAAGGGAGAAGCGGGACCCCGGCTCAAGGCCGGGGTGACGGGGATGTTCAATAGCGCGCCGACACCTCCACGCCGTAGAAGCGCGGTTCGCCCGCGATGTACGACGGCGCGCCGAAGCCGCCGCCGGTGTTGCCGGCGTCGAGCAGATAGCGCTTGTCGGTCAGGTTGCGGGCGAAGCCGCCCACGGTGTAGCGGCCGCCGGCCAGCTCCACCCCGGCGCGCAGGTTGACGAGCGTGTAGCCGCCCTGGCTGATCGCCTCGCTGTTGGGGAGTTCGAAGAACACCTTGCTCTGGTAGGTCGCGGACGGCGTGGCATAGAAGGTCGCCCCCTCCCCCACCGGCAGCCGCAGCGTCGCGCCGCCCGAGGCGGTGTATTTCGGCTGGAGCCGGAAGCGCGCGCCGGAATAGCTGGCGGCGAGCGCGGAATTACGGTCGATCTTGCCGTCGACGAAGGCGAAGGCGCCGAACACTTGCAGCGGGCGGACCGGGCGCCATGTCGCCTCCAGCTCGACGCCGGGGTTGGAGGCGGAGCCGGCGCTCTGCGTCCGGGTCACACCGTCGGTGCCGACGACCGAGACCTGGAAACCGCTATATTTCTGATAGAAAGCGGACAGCGTGCCGGTCAGCGTCGCGGTCGCGACCTTGATCCCGGCCTCGTAGTTCCAGACATTCTCTTCCGGCACCAGCTGGACGCGCGGGATGGTGACGCCGCCGCTCGCCTGCGCGTCGAGCTGGACCACCGGCGAGCGGCGGCCCTTCGACACGGTGGCGTAAAGGTTGAGCGCGTCGGTGGCGCGGAACAGCGCGTTGAAGCGCGGCAGGACCGCGGAATAGCTCTGTTGCGCGACGTAGCGGACGCCATTGGTGTTGGCGGTGCCGAGCAGGCTGGTGCGGACGCCGAGCGCCGCCAGGATCTGCGAATTGGGCTGGACGTTGATATAGCCCGAGCGGCGCTTCTCGATCAGGACGCGCGCGCCCGCGGTCAGCTCGATGCGCGGATCGGGCAGCACGGTGGCGTCGGCGAAGACCGAGTAAGCGGCGTTGCGCCCGTCATTGGCGAAATAGGAGGCGTAGGGGATCTGCGTCGCCGCACCGCGGGTCAGCAAGGCGGTGGCGCGGGTGGCGGGGATGGTGCCGTTCGCCGCGACGCAGGCGGTGCCGGTCGGCAGGCCAGCGGCGTTCAGCGCGCCGCGGATCGCGGCATAGGCCGGCGCGACGGAGCAGGCGAGATACGTCCCCTCCTCGGTGGAGAAAGGCACGCGCTGGATGCCGTTTTCGAAGAAGCCGTTCCAGCCGAACGAGGCGCGCGCGCGGTCGCCCTCGACATTGAAGCGGCCTTCGTGGCTCCACTGGTCGCCGCGCGCGTCCTCGGCGAACTCCAGATACCAGGCGGGGCCGCCGTCGGCGTCGAAGATCTCCAGACTGTCGAAGCGGCGATAGCCGTTGACGGTGGTGAAGGTGACGCCCGGCGCGATATCGACCGCGACGGTCAGGTTGGCGTCATAGACGTCACGGTTGAGGCCGAGCTCGCGGCGGCCCAGCACCTGCGCGCTGTACGGCGAGCCCGACAGTTCGGCATCACCATAATCGCCGGTCTGCCCGCCGGTGGGAGCGAAGGCGCGGCTCTTGAACGGCGTGCCGGTGTTGCGCTGGCCGTCATAGGTGAGGACGAGGTCGGCGGTGACCGCGTCGGACGGCGTGTAGCGCAGCGACAGGCGCGCGCCGGCCTGCTTCTGGCCGTAGAGATCGTCCTGATCGACGCGGCCCTGGTTCTGGTTGGGGACGTTGGGGTCGCCCGCGATGTTGCGGACATAGCCGTCGCGATACTTGACCCGAAGGCGAGCCGCGCGGCGATCGTGTCGTTGCCGGCGTTGACGAAGCCCGACACCTGCGCGCGGTTGAAATTGCCGTAGGACGCCTGGATCGCGTCGGAGAAGCCGGGGCGCGGCTTCGCCGAGATGACCGACACCGCGCCGATCGCGGCGGCGGTGCCGAACAGCGTCGCCTGCGGCCCCTTCACCACCTCGACCCGCTCGATATCGTAGAGATCCTGATAGGCGCCGCGCGAGCGCGAGATGTCGATGCCGTTGTAATAGAGCGTGACGCGCGCGCCCTGCTGCGCGGACCCCGAATCCGAGGTGATGCCGCGGATGACGAAGCCGGGGTTGTTCGCGCTCTGCTCCTGGATGCGCAGGCCGGGGACGTACATCGCGACCTCCGCCAGCGAATTGACGCCGATATCCGCCATCCGCTGTCCGGTGACCGCGCTGACAGTCAGCGGCACGTCCTCGATCCGCTGCTCGGTCTTCTGCGCGGTGACGATGATCTCGTCACTGGCGGGGCCGTCCGGCTGGGCCATCGCCTGCGCCAGCACGGGCGTGGACACGGTGAGCGACAGCAGCGCGACGACGCTGCCGCGGATGAAGCGCGACATGATGTTCCCCCTTGTTTATCGTGTGTTGGCGCTGCGCTATCGATGATTGATGACAGGTCCGTGTCGCTCTCGACTTCGCGGTCGTGGCGTCTTACATCGGCAATACAGTTGATTGGCGCGCGCGCGTCGTGGAGAATGGCGCGCGGTTTTGCAAGCGAAGGAACATGACGATGGCTTCCCCGTCCGCGACCGGGTCCGACACCGCGACCGCAGAACCGGCGCTGGTGCTGACGCCCCCCGCCCCGGTGCCGCAGCTGGCCGCCGAAAAGGCCGCCGGGCTGGTGCCGGTCGACAGCGGCACGCGCAGCGAGCTGGAGAAGCGCGTCGACCAGTTCGTCGACGAACTGATCGCGCAGGACGTCAACAGCCCCGATTTCGGCAAGCGCGTCGATGCGATCACCGCAATGGGGCAGAAGGAGATCCGCGAGGCGGCGGGCCAGTCCAACCGTTTCCTCGACCGCCCGGTCAAGGCGATGGATCAGGAGACGGGCGTCGGCAAGGATCTGGCCGAGTTGCGCCGCGTGGTCGAGGATCTGGACCCCGGCAAGAAGGGCAATCTGACCGCGCCGCAGAAGCTGTTCGGTATTCTGCCCTTCGGCAACAGGATGCGGAATTATTTCGACAGCTACAAGTCGAGCCAGACGCACATCGCCTCGATCCTGAAGAGCCTGTCCAGCGGCAAGGACGAGCTGCTGATGGACAATGCCGCGATCGATACCGAGCGCGCGAACCTGTGGACCGCGATGGGGCGGCTGGAGCAGATGATCCATCTGTCGCGCACGATGGACGCGCGGCTGGAGGACAAGGCGAACGAGCTGGACGCGAGCGACCCCGCCAAGGCGAAGGCGATCCGTGAGACGGCGCTGTTCTACACCCGCCAGCGCACGCAGGACCTGCTGACGCAGATGGCGGTGACGGTGCAGGGCTATCTGGCGCTGGACCTGGTCAAGAAGAACAATGTCGAGCTGGTGAAGGGCGTCGATCGCGCCAGCACGACGACGGTCGCCGCGCTGCGCACCGCGGTGACGGTGGCGCAGGCGCTGACCAACCAGAAGCTGGTGCTGGAGCAGATCACGCAGCTGAACACCACCACCGCCAACATCATCGATTCGACCGGCAAGCTGCTGCGCCAGAACACCGCGCAGATCCACGAACAGGCCGCCGCGGCGACGATCCCGCTGGAGACGCTGCAACGCGCGTTCCAGAACATCTATGACACGATGGACGCGATCGACACGTTCAAGCTGAAGGCGCTGGACAGCATGAAGGCGACCGTCAACACGCTGGGCAACGAGGTGGAGAAATCGCGCGGCTATATCGCGCGTGCGGAGGGCGCGACGCAGAATGCGGTCGCCGGCCCCGCCGACCAGTTCCGGCTGGAGTCGCTGTGACCGACGTGGACGACGCGGTCGCCACCGCGCAGGCGGCGGTCGAGCGGCGGCGCGGCGACGCGCTGATCCCGCTGGCGCGCGGCCCGCGACGCGGGCGCGGCGGGGTGAAGGCGCGGGTGGCCGCGATCGCGGTCGCCAATGCCGCGATCCTGCTGGTGGCGGCGATCGTCGGTGGCGTGGTGATGCCGCTGGGCATGTTCGGCGCGCTGGCGGTGATGCTGCTGATGCTGGCGGTCACGCTGCTGATCGCGTTCGCGCCGGCCACCCCGGTGCCGACGCCGGAGCGGATCGCGCGGGCCGAGCTGAAGGCACTGCCGATGCAGACCGCGCGCTGGCTGGACGCGCAGCGCCCTGCCCTGCCCGCGCCGGCGCTGAACGTGCTGGACCGTGTCGACCGGCGGCTGGACACGCTGGGGGTGCAATTGGCGGCGCTGGACGAGGCCAGCCCGGCGGCATCAGAGGTGCGGCGGCTGGTGGGGGAGCAACTGCCCGACTTCGTGCGCGACTATCAGCGCGTGCCGCGCGACCTGCGCGCCACCCCGCGCAACGGCAAGACGCCCGACCAGCAGCTGGTCGACGGGCTGGCGGTGATCGAGCGCGAGATGGGCGAGATGAGCGAGCGGCTGGCGCAGGGCGACCTGGACGCGCTGGAGACGCGCGGGCGCTTCCTGGAGATCAAATATCAGGCGGAGTGATCGGCGCCTTCGGGCACGAACAGCCACGTCTCCGCTTCCTCGCGCGTGGCGAAGAACCCCTCGCTGGACGAGACCCGCTTCGCCTGCATCTTGAGCAGCGGGGCGGTCACCACCACCGCCAGCCGTCGCGTCGCCAGCCGCGGGTCGGCCAGCATCCCCTGGATCATGCCGACGATGTCCTGCGTCTGCACCACGAAGCCGGTGATGTCGACGAGCGCCGCCTGCTGCCCCGCGGCGCAGCCTGCGCGGTTGAGGACGGCCATCGCCTCCACCACATGAGCGAGGAAGCGGCCGGCGATCGCCTGATCCCACAGACCCCGCAGGTCGAGGTCCATCAGACGCCGCGCCACATCGACGCGGATCCTGTACATCGGATCGTCCACTATCGTCCGCATCGCGCCCCCGCTTCCCCCCGTGCCGCCCTTCGCGGGCGAACGTTTACGACGCGACCATTCCCCAAAGCAGGTAGCCGTTCAACCCCACGATCACCGCCGCGATCGCCCAGGCGAGCGCGCCCAGCCAGCGCGGCGCCGCGAACGACCCCATCAGACGCCGGTTGGCGGTGAACGCCACCAGCGGGATGACCGCGAACGGCAGTTGGAGGCTCAGCACCACCTGGCTCAGCACCAGCAGGTCGGTCGCGCCGCGGTCGCCGGTCGCCGCCACCACGATCACCGCGGGCACGATCGCGATCCCGCGCGTCACCAGCCGCCGCAGCCACAGCGGCAGGCGGATGTCGAGGAACCCCTCCATCACGATCTGCCCGGCGAGCGTGCCGGTGACGGTGGAATTCTGCCCGCTGGCGAGCAGCGCGATCGCGAACACCGCGCTGGCCGCGCCGACCCCCAGCATCGGCGCGAGCAGGCGATGCGCCTCCTCGATCTCCGCGATGTCGGTGCGCCCGGCGGTGTGGAAGGTGGCCGCGGCGAGGATGAGGATCGCGGCGTTGATGAAGAAGGCGAGCCCCAGCGCGACGGTCGAATCGATCGTCGCCAGCTTCAAGGCGTCGTGCCGCTGCGCCTCGCCCTCGCCATAGGCGCGGGTCTGCACGATCGAGGAATGGAGGTACAGGTTGTGCGGCATCACCGTCGCGCCCAGGATGCCGATCGCGATGTAGAGCATCGCCGGGTTGGTCACGATCTCGCTGCACGGCACCAGCCCGCCCGCCGCCGCGGCCCAGTCCGGCCCGGCCCAGAACAGCTCCAGCGCGAAACAGCCCGCGATGATCACCAGCAGGCTGGCGATGAACGCCTCCAGCCGGCGGAAGCCGAAGCGCTGGAGCGCGAGGATCAGGAACACGTCGAGCCCGGTGACGATCACGCCCCAGACCAGCGGCAGCCCGAACAGCAGCTTCAGCGCGATCGCGGTGCCCAGCACCTCCGCCAGGTCGCACGCGACGATCGCGATCTCCGCCAGCGCCCACAGCATCATCGCCACCGGACGCGACGCATGGCGGCGGCAGGCCTGCGCCAGGTCCAGCCCCGCGCCGATCCCCAGCCGCGCCGACAGCGATTGCAGCACGATCGCCATCAGGTTCGACAACAGCACGACCGCGAGCAGCGTATAGCCGAACGCGGACCCGCCCGCGATGTCGGTGGCCCAGTTGCCCGGGTCCATATAGCCGACCGCGACCAGCCAGCCGGGGCCGACGAAGGCGAGAAGGCGGCGCCAGAAGCCGGCGCCCTGCGGCACCGGAATGGTCGCGAAACTGTCTTCGAGCGAGCGGGTGCCGACGGTCATCGCCGCCTGCATGCGGGAGCCGGCGGGGCATTACAACATTATGATGCGCGCCGGCTTTGTACGCCGGCCGGCTTGCGCGCGGCGCGCTTGCTCCGCATCATCGCCGCCATGCGTCATTTGCTTGCCCCCGCCGCCGCGCTCGCGACCCTCGTCGCCGCGCTCCCCGCCACCGCCGCGACGCCGATCGCGGGGCGCTATGTCACCGCGGACGGGTCCGGCGTGATCCAGGTCGGGCCGTGCGGCGGGAGCGGCGGCAGCGTGTGCGGGCGGCTGGTCACGATCCTGAAGGCGACGCCGGGCGCGCCCAGGACCGACGTCAACAACGGCGACCCCGCGCTGCGCTCGCGCCCGATCCTGGGGATGCCGATCCTGTCGGGGTTCGCGGACAAGGGGAAGGACTGGCGCGGCCAGATCTACGATCCCCGCAACGGCAAGACCTACAAGTCGATCGTGATGCGCGAGGGCGACGGATCGCTGACCGTGAAGGGGTGCATCGCCTTCTTCTGCCAGACGCAACGCTGGACGCCGGCGCGCTGATCGCGCACGCTGCCCGTTCGAGAACACGGACGAGGAGAGCGGGCATGATCGAGGGCGGATGCAATTGCGGCGGCGTGCGCTATCGGATCGAGGGCGCGCCCATCACGGTCGCGGCCTGCCACTGCACCCGCTGCCGCCGCCAGTCGGGCGGCACCTTCTCGGTCAATCTGGTGGTGCCGATCGCGCAGATGACGGTCACGGGCGCGCTGTCGCGGTTCACCGACCGCGACACCACCAGCGGGGCGGCGGTGCAGCGCGAATTCTGCGGCACCTGCGGCTCGCCGATCCGCTCGCTGATCGACGCCAGCCCCGGCATCGCCGCGGTGAAGGCCGGAACGCTGGACGATCCCGACCCCTATGCCCCGGCGCTGCATGTGTTCACGCGATCGAAGGTGGCGTGGGTCGAGGTGCCCGCCGGCGTGCCGCAGTTCGTGGAGAATGCGGGGTGAACGCCGGGGACGGGATGGTGCTGTTGATCGTCTCACTGATGCTGGTGGCGATCAGCGTCGTGCTCGCCGTGCGCGCGAACGCGCGGTTTCGCGGCGAGGACAGGATCCCGATGCAATGGGGGATCACGGGCAAGGTGACATGGTCGGCACCGCGCCGCGTGGCGTTCGCGGTCATGCCGCTGTTGGTGGCGGGGATGTCGGGCTTCCAGCTCATCATGGCGATCACCGTCGACCCTCGCCCCGGCCAGGAGGGGCTGGTCCTGCCCGTGCTGGCGGGAATCGGCGTAACGCTGCTCGCGATCCAGCTGCTCCACGCCCGGCTGATCGCGTGGACGCTGCAACGCCATGCCCGATAGGCATGTGTTCGCCCGCCATAGCAAAAACCCCGCCAAGCCGAAGGCCTAACGGGGTTTTTAGAAGTGGTGGGCGTGGCAAGGATTGAACTTGCGACCCCTGCGATGTCAACACAGTGCTCTACCACTGAGCTACACGCCCGCCGGAGGAGGCGCGTCTAGCGGGGGTTGGCGGGGGGCGCAAGCGCTATTCCGCCGTCCGCGACGCGATTTCGTCAGATGAATTCGTTCGCGGTGCCGACGTCGAACAGGCGGTCCACCTCCAGCACCAGATCGCGCAGGTGGAACGGCTTCGACAGGACGCGCGCGTGCGGCATCGCGCTGCCCGCCTTCAGCGTCACAGCGGCGAAGCCGGTGATGAACATCACCCGCATCCCCGGCGCGATCTCCTGCGCCTTCTGCGCCAGTTCGATGCCGTCCATCTCCGGCATCACGATGTCGGTCAGCAGCAGGTCGAACCGCTCCTGCTCGATCAGCGGCAGCGCCGCCGTGCCGCGGTCCACCGCGGTGACGGCATAGCCCGATCGCTCCAGCGCGCGTGTCAGATACTCGCGCATCACGGCGTCGTCCTCGGCCAGCAGAATCCGTATCATGTCGTCGCTTACTCCCGTCGCCATGCCTATGCCCTGCCTGCGTTGAACTTTCCACCAGCGGAGATGGTGAACGGACGTCACATACCAAGACGTTAACCATCCATCCACGGCGTCAACCCGTCGCGCGCCGGGCGGTTGCCCCTGCGCGACACGTCCCATAGGCTGGCGCGCGATGCCGGATTCGTTCGTCCTCCTCGATGCCGATGATCCGCAGAGCCCGGTGGTGCTGTCGGTCCCCCACGCCGGGCGCGACTATCCACCCGCGCTGCACGCGACGTTGCGCGCGCCGGCGGCCAGCCTGCGCACGCTGGAGGACCGCCATGTCGACGCGATCGCGCTGGCCGCGCGCAGCAACGAGGCGCTGCTGATCCAGCATCGCCCGCGCGCCTGGATCGACCTGAACCGCGGCGAGCACGAGCGCGACCCGCTGATCGACGACGGCGCGCGCGGCTCGCCCCTGTCGGCGAAGGTGCGCGCCGGGCTGGGGCTGATCCCGCGGCGTACCGCGGCGGCGGGCGACCTGTGGTCGCGCCGGCTGGCGGGCGGCGAGGTGGAGGAGCGGATCGCCGCCGACCACCGCCCCTATCACGAGGCGCTCGCCGCGTTGCTGGAACGGACGCGCGCGCGCTTCGGCGTGGCGGTACTGCTCGACGTGCATTCGATGCCGCCGATCGCGGGCAGCGCGGCACGGGTCGTGATCGGCGACCGCTTCGGGCGTGCCGCGGCGCATCGCTTCGTGCGGCGGCTGGAGGCGGCGACGCGCGCGCACGGCATCGCCTATGCGATCAACACGCCTTATGCCGGCGGGCACATCCTGGAGCGGCACGCCGACCCGCGCGGCGGAGTCCACGGCATCCAGCTGGAGATCGACCGCTCGCTCTACCTGGACCGCGCGCTGGACGCGCCGGGAACGGGGATGCCCTCGGTCGTGCAACTGGTGCGCGCGATGATCGACGCGCTGGCGGACGAGGCCTTCGCCGGACGCCCCCCGGCCGCGCTGGCGGCGGAGTGAGCCGATAAAAAAACCACCGCGTGCAGAGCACGCGGTGGCCGAGGTTCAGGGAGGAGACACGCCAGAGGCGTGTCATACGGTCTCGCGAAAGGGGGGACACGAAACCGTACAGCACCAACATAGGAAGACGGCAAACGGTTGCAAGACCCGCGCGGGTCGGGGCGACGAAATGTTTTTTTCGGGCGGCGAGTTGTTGGGGGCGGCGGGGGCGATGACATCGCGGTTGTGGGTCGGCGCTGGCGGATGGTGACGCCGGTGCCTCATCCCGACCCTCTCCCCGGTGGGGAGAGGGGGGTAACGGCGGGAGCGATGAAATTGCCGTCGTGGGTCGGCGCTGGCGGATCGGTGACGGCGGCCCCTCTCCCCGGCCCTCTCCCCGGTGGGGAGAGGGAGTGGCGGCGGGGGTTGGTGCCGGCGGACGGCGACGGTGGCTCCTCACCCCGGCCCTCTCCCCAAGGGGGAGAGGGCGTGGCGGCGGGGGTTGGTGCCGGCGGACGGCGACGGTGGCTCCTCACCCCGGCCCTCTCCCCAAGGGGGAGAGGGCGTGGAGGATTACATCGGCAGCGGGGCGGGGACGCGGCCGGTGCGCATCTGGCGTGCGAAGATGTCGCGCATCAGCGACAGCGAGAACAGATGCGCGTAGAGCAGCGGCAGCATGCCCGACTGCGACATCTTGCGCAGCTGGTCGCCGCGCAGGTCCGCCAGCTTCGCCTCGTCCACCATCTGGAAGCCGCGATAGACGAAGGGCTGCTCGTTGCCCTCCTGCTGGATCGTGACCTCGCCGTCCATCAGCAGACCCAGCTCGCGGATCTCCTTCATGAACTGGTTGGTACGCGCCGCGGCCTGCTCGAAATTCTCGTTGAACTGGAGGATGTTGCGCGTCAGTTCGCTGGGCTGGCCGTCGACGAACAGCGGCTCGCCATCCTCGAAGTCGCCGATCGTGGGCGAGGTGGGATCGAAGCACAGCGACAGTTCCTCCGCCTCCGGACGCAGGCGGGCGAGCATGTACGGATAGCGGCGGACATAGGCCGGGATATAGACATTCTCGTCCACCAGCGTCCCGGCATCGTCGACGAAGACGTTGACGCCGTCGTTCAGGCCCATCAGCGCGATCGGCACGGGATCGTCGCCGGCGGAGAAGACGATCGGCATGTAGCGCTGGATCAGCGGAAATTCCTCGACCGTGACCGGGATCGCGTGCTGCGTCGCCAGGAACGGCGCGGTGTTGGCGGCGCGGACCTTGTAATGGGCGTGGGTCTCGCTCGAAAGCGGTTCGAGGCCGTTGTAGAAAATCGGAAGCTGCGGCGCGCTGGCCATGGGAATCTCCGTAGCGGACGTGGAAGGTGTCGTGTCTCTGGCGGGCGCGTCGCGTCCTGTCGCTGCCCGGACGGTCGCCGGGCCTATTGATTGGCGTCGCGCGGCGCAAGCGTCACGAGCTTGCCGGGGTTGAACAGCTCGCCGGGATCGAACGCCTGCTTGATCGCGCGCAGCGCCGCTAGCCGTGCGGGCGCGGCGAGCCGCTCCAGCTCGTGCAGCTTCATCTGGCCGATGCCATGTTCGGCGGAGATCGACCCGCCGGCTGCGACGACGAGGTCGTGGACGAAGCGCGACACCACCGGCACCTGATCGGCATACCAATGCGCGGGATCGGTGCCCGGCGCGGCGCGGACGTGGAAGTGGACGTTGCCGTCGCCCAGATGCCCGAAGCCCGACGCGTGCGTGCCGGGGAAGCGCGCCTCGCACGCCGCCGCCGCCTCCACCATGAAGCGCGGCATCGCGGCGGGAGGGACCGAGATGTCGTGCTGCGCCGCGGGGCCGGTCGCGCGTTCCGCGTCGGAGATCGATTCGCGCAGGCGCCAGAAGGCGGCGGCCTGCGCCTCGCTGGCGGCGATCGTGGCATCCTGCGCCTCGCCCGCGGTCAGGCCGTCGGCGAGCAATTGCTCGACCAGCGCGGCGGGGTCGGCGTCGCCGGGTGGGGCGGTGACCTCCAGCAGGACATGCCACGGATGCGCGCCCGCCAGCGGCGCACGCGCGCCGGGAAGATAGCGCAGCACCGCATCGAGCGATTTGGCCGGCAGCAGCTCGAAACTCTCCAGTCCGGCCGCGCGCGCCTGGAACCGGTGGAGCAGCGCCATCGCGGCATCGGGCGAGGCGAGGCCGACCCAGGCGACGGTACGTGCGCCGATCGCGGGGACCAGCCGCAGCGTCGCGGCGGTGACGACGCCCAGCGTCCCCTCCGCACCGATCAGCAATTGCGTCAGATCGTAGCCGCGATTGTCCTTCTTCAGCGCGGAAAGACCTTCATAGAGCGAGCCGTCGGGCAGCACCGCCTCGACGCCCGCGACCAGCCCGCGCATCGTGCCGAAGCGCAGCACCTGCACGCCGCCCGCGTTGGTGGACACCAGCCCGCCGACCGTCGCCGACCCCTTTGCCCCCAGCGACAGCGGGAAGCGCCGCCCCTCGCCTTCCGCCGCGGCATGCAGGGTGGCGAGGATCACGCCCGCCTCCGCCACCGCCAGCCCGGCGGCGGGGTCGATCGCGCGGATACGGTCGAGCGCGCGCAGCGACAGGATCGCCGCACTGCCGTCCGCGGGCGGGGTGGCGCCGCCGACCATCGAGCTATTGCCGCCCTGCGGCACCAGCGGTGCGGCTTCCTCGCGCGCCAATGCGACGATCGCCTGCACCTGCGCCACGTCGCGCGGGGCGAGCAGCAGCGGGGCATGGCCGTGGTAGCGCCGGCGCCAGTCGGTTTCCCAGGGCGCGATCGCATCGCGGTCGGTGACGATCGCGGCGGCGGGCATGTGCGCCGCGAGGCGATCGGCGAGACGGGAGAGCGCCGGGGTCATCCCCCCTCTCCTGCCGACAATTCATCGGTTGTTCAATCGACTCGCCGCAGGGACGGCACCCGTGCCATGACGTTCGCCGTGTCCCCCCGCCTGCCCCCGCTCGTCCTCGCGCTGGTCGCGCCGCTGGCGGTGTCGGCGCGCGCGCCGGACGCGCCGCCACCGCCGGCCCGCTGGGCGCAGGTGACGATCCACGAACGCCTGATCATCCGCATCCCGCGGATGCCGCGCGGCGCAGCGGCGGCCAGTGCGATGTCGGCGCGCGCCTTCTCTCCGGTGACATGGGAGGAGCGCAAGGCGCCGCGCTGCGTCACGATGACCGCGATCACCGGCGCGATGCTGGATCGCGAGGGCGAGGTCGACCTGGTCGTGGAAGGCACGAAGCGGGTGCGCGCGAAGCTGAACGACGATTGCCCGACGCTGGATTTCTATTCCGGGCTGTACCTGAAGCCGACCGGCGACGGGAAGATGTGCGCACGCCGCGACTCGATCCGCTCGCGATCGGGCGCGCGCTGTACGATCGCCGCGTTCAGGACGCTGGTGCCGAAACGCTGATTTCCGGGGCGCGGGGGCGCATAATTCTTGACTTTCGGCGCCCGATCGGAGAGCGCGCCAAGGCAGAAACGGGAAATTGCGGCTGGTGCCGCGCGCACCCGCCAACCGGACATCTGCATGAGCTTCGCCGACCTCGGCCTTTCCGACGAACTTCTCCGCGCCGTCGGAGACACCGGCTATACCGAGCCGACGCCGATCCAGGCGAGCGCGATCCCGCCGGTGCTGATGATGCGCGACATCATCGGCATCGCGCAGACGGGGACGGGCAAGACCGCCAGCTTCGTGCTGCCGATGATCGACATCCTGGCACACGGGCGCAGCCGCGCGCGGATGCCGCGCAGCCTGATCCTGGAGCCGACGCGCGAACTGGCCGCGCAGGTGGCCGAGAATTTCGAGAAATACGGGAAATATCACAAGCTCTCCATGGCGCTGCTGATCGGCGGCGTGCAGATGGGCGATCAGGTGAAGGCGCTGGAAAAGGGCGTCGACGTGCTGATCGCCACCCCCGGGCGGCTGATGGACCTGTTCCAGCGCGGCAAGATCCTGCTGACCGGTTGCTCCATGCTGGTGATCGACGAGGCGGACCGGATGCTCGACATGGGGTTCATCCCCGATATCGAGGAGATCTGCACCAAGCTGCCGGCGCAGCGCCAGACGTTGCTGTTCAGCGCGACGATGCCGCCGCCGATCAAGAAGCTGGCCGATCGCTTCCTGAGCAATCCCAAGACGATCGAGGTCGCCCGCCCGGCGACGACCAACACCAATATCACGCAATGGCTGGTGCCGACGAAAGGCCCGGCGTTCGAGAAGCGCGCGACGCTGCGCCGGCTGCTGTCACAGGAGGAGGTGCGCACCGCGATCGTCTTCTGCAACCGCAAGACGACGGTGCGCGAGCTGAACAAGAGCCTGAAGGGCCATGGGCTGGCCAGCGGCGAGATCCATGGCGACATGGAGCAGCCGGCACGCCTCGCCGAACTGGACCGGTTCAAGAAAGGCGACATCAACATCCTGGTCGCCAGCGACGTCGCCGCGCGCGGGCTGGACATCAAGGGCGTGAGCCACGTCTTCAACTTCGACGCGCCGTGGCACCCGGACGATTACGTCCACCGCATCGGGCGCACCGGGCGCGGCGGCGCGACCGGCGTCGCCTATACGCTGATGGGGCCGGACGACGTCGAGAATATCGAGAATATCGAGAAGCTGACCGGGCAGACGATCGCGCGGCTCGACACGCTGCCCGAGGAACCGGCACGCGAGGAGCGCGCTCCGCGGCGGCGCGAGCGGACCCGCCCCGAGCGCGCGGCACGCCCCGCGCCCGTGGCGGAGGAACCGCGGCGCGAGCGGGCGCCGACGCGCGAGGAGCCGCGGCGCGAGGCGCCACGCCGCTATCGCGAGGAGCGCGACGACACGCCGGACACGAACGGCGGCTGGAACGGCCCGATCCCCGACTTCCTGAGCGTCACGCTGACGTCGTGACGATACGCGGGGAGGGGCGCGACGACGGGCCACCGTCGCCGTGCGATCTCGTCTGCACGATGGACGCGGTGACCGGATATTGTCTGGGCTGCTATCGCACGATCGGCGAGATCGCGGGCTGGAGCAGTGCGGACCACGAGGAGAAGAACGCGATCCTGTCGCGCGTGGCGCGGCGGCGGGAGGAAGCGGAGCGCTAGTTCCGGATCCGCCCCGACAGGACCGGGCGGAGCACCAGCGCGTTGAGGTCGATCGCGACATGGAGCGCGATCGCCACCCATAGCGCCCCGGTCAGCAGATAGGCGCCCGTCAGCAGCGCCCCCGACAGCATCGTCGCGGCAATGCCGACCGGCCCCTGATAGCGATGCGCCCCGCCGAACAGCGCGGTGGCGATCGCGAAGCCCGCGATGGCGGAGCCGGTCGGGATCGCGACCAGCAGCGGGACGAGCAGGCGGAAGAACAGCTCCTCGCCGATGCCTGCGCTGAGCGACAGGACGACGCCCCAGGGCAGCTCGGCACGGGTGCGCGGCAGGATGGTCTCGACATCGCCCAGCCCGAACGGCCGCCGCCACCGCCGCTCCACCCATGCGACGGCCAGCCCTCCGAGGAGGATGCCGATGCCGGTGACGCGCGCGAGATCGGCCGGGGCGAGCGTGCCCCCGAGGAGCGTGGCGAGCGCGACGCGCGCGGGGACGAACTCGCGCGGCAGGGCGATGAGCGCGTCGAGGCGCCCGAGCAGCGCCAGCCCGGCAATGGCGGGGAGCGCGAACCACAGCATCTGACGCGCCGCGCGACGCGCGAAGCGATGACGGACGCGCACCGCACCATGGCCGCGAAGGAAGGCATGGAGGCACGCGAGCGCGATCGCGAGGAGGATGGCGGCGGTCATGGCGCGGGTATAGCCGTGGCGACGGGCTTGTGGTGGGGTGTGTGGGAGCGGGCGTGGCAGCCGGAATGTCGTGTGCTGCACGGCCGCTGGGTGCGCGGAACCCTGGACCCCGGGGTCAAGCCCCGGGGTGACGGAGCGGGTGTGGTGGTCGTTCGAGCCTCACATAGCGCGCCGTCACGCCGGGCTCGACCCGGCATCCATTCGTCGGCACACGCTGATCAAGGCGTTCGCGGAACCTTGGACCCCGGGTCAAGCCCGGGGTGACGGGATGGGTGTGGTGGTCGTCCGAGCCTCACCAGACGGACGCCGTCATGCCGGGCTTGTCCCGGCATCCAGGGCGCTGCGCGCCTCACTGTCGTTGGAGGCGCGGAACCCTGGACCCCGGGTCAAGCCCGGGGTGACGAAGGATGCCCCTCCCCTCAGCGGTCGAGGCGGTGTTCGCCCTTGACCCAGCGGACGGTGCCCGACGACGCGCGCATCACGACGCTCTCGGTGGTCATCACCTTGCCCTTGCGCTTGACGCCGGCGAGCAGCGAGCCGTCGGTCACGCCGGTCGCGGCGAAGATGCAGTCGCCCTTCGCCAGATCCTTGAGGTCGTACTGGCGGTCGAGGTCCTCGATCCCCCATTTGCGCGCGCGGGCACGCTCGTCGTCGTTGCGGAACAGCAGGCGGCCCTTGAACTGGCCGCCGACGCAGCGCAGCGCGGCGCACGCCAGCACGCCCTCCGGGGCGCCGCCCGACCCCATATAGACGTCGATCGTCGTGTCCGGATCGGTGGTGGCGATCACGCCCGCGACGTCGCCGTCGCCGATCAGCACCACGCCGCAGCCGAGCGCGCGCAGCTCGGCGATCAGCGCCTCGTGCCGGGGACGGTCGAGGACGCAGGCGATGATGTCCTTGGGCTGGACGCCCTTGGCCGCCGCGATCGCCTTCACGTTCTCGGTCGGCGAGCGGTCGAGGTCGATGACGCCCGCGGGCAGGCCCGGGCCGACCGCCAATTTGTCCATATAGACGTCGGGCGCATTCAGCAGCCCGCCGGCCTCCGCGATCGCCAGCACGGCGAGGCTGTTCGGCCCCGACTTGGCGCAGATCGTGGTGCCCTCCAGCGGATCGAGCGCGATGTCGATGGCGGGGCCGGTGCCGGTGCCGACCTTCTCGCCGATGTAGAGCATCGGCGCCTCGTCGCGCTCGCCCTCGCCGATGACGACGGTGCCGTCCATGTCGAGTTCGTTGAGCGCGGCGCGCATCGCCTCGACCGCGGCGGCGTCCGCGGCCTTTTCGTCGCCGCGACCGGTCAGCGTCGAGGCGGCGATCGCCGCGGCTTCCGTCACGCGCACCATTTCGAGCACGAGAACGCGGTCGAGTACCTTGCTGGCGGTCGTCGTCGTCATGCTCGTGCCTGCCCCTACATCATTGATCGTTAAACGCGTTTAACGGGCTTAGAAGACACAAGCGTGACGGACAAGCCCGTTGATCGCACGGACGTATCGATCAATCCCGCAACAATTCGTTGATGCTGGTCTTGCTGCGGGTCTGCGCGTCGACGCGCTTGACGATGACCGCGCAATAGAGGCCGAGGTTGCCGCCGGTCGAGCCGGGCACGACGACCGCATAGGGCGGCACCTCGCCGCGGAACACCTCGCCGGTGGCGCGGTCGATGATCTTGGTCGAGGCGCCGAGATAGACGCCCATCGACAGCACCGCTCCCTCGCCGACGCGGACGCCCTCCGCCACTTCCGATCGCGCGCCGATGAAGGCGCCGTCACCGATGATGACGGGATCGGCCTGTAGCGGCTCCAGCACGCCGCCGATCCCGGCGCCGCCGGAGATGTGGACGTTCCGCCCGATCTGCGCGCAGCTGCCGACGGTGGCCCAGGTATCGACCATCGTCCCCTCGCCGACATAGGCGCCGATGTTGACGAAGCTGGGCATCAGCACCGCACCCCTGGCGACATGCGCGCCGCGGCGCACGACGCTTCCCGGGACCGCGCGGAAGCCGGCGGCGCGGAACTCCGCCTCGCCCCAGCCGGAGAATTTGCTCGGCACCTTGTCGAACCAGTGGCCGGCACCGGGGCCGTTATCGATCAGCGTGTTGTCGTTGAGGCGGAAGCTGAGCAGCACCGCCTTCTTGAGCCACTGGTTGACCTGCCAGCCGCCGTTGCCGTCCGGCGCCGCGACGCGGGCCTCGCCCGAATCGAGCAGCGCCAGCGCGCGGTCGACCGCCTGGCGCACCTCGCCCTGGGTGTTGAGGTCGAGCGCCGCGCGGTCTTCCCAGGCGGCGTCGATCGTGGCGGCGAGGTCGGTGGTCATCATTCCTCCAGCAGGGATTCGAGCCAGGCGGTGACGTCGGTGACGCGCACGTCGACATAGGCGCGGTCGCGGTCGTGGTCCTGCTCGGACCCGTTGTCGACCCAGACCGTCGTCATGCCGATCGCCTTGGCGGGTTTCAGGTTGCGCGCCATGTCCTCGACGAACAGGGCGCGGGTGGGATCGATGCCGAAGGCGGCGCACAGCCCGGCATAGGCGGACGCCGCGGGCTTGGGCATCAGGTCCATCGCATGGATGTCGTGCACCGCCTCGAAGCTGGCGCCCAGGCCGAGGCGGTCGAGCACCTTCAAGGCATAGGGCTTGTCGCCGTTGGTGAAGACCAGCTTGCGCCCGGGCAGCTTCGCGAGCGCGGCGGCGAGCGGGGCGTTCTCCTCCAGCACGTCCATCTCGATATCGTGGACGTAGGTGAGGAAATCGGCCGGGTCGATCTCATGCTCCGCCATCAGCCCGGCGAGCGTGGTGCCGTGGTTCAGGAAATGCTGCTTCTGGACGCGGCGCGCCTCGATCGGGTCGAGGTCGAGCAGGCGGGCGACATAGTCGGTCATCTTCGCATCGATCAGCGCGAAGAGATTGGCGCGCGCCGGATAGAGCGTGTTGTCCAGATCGAAGATCCAGGTGTCGATATGGGCGAACGCGGGCGGCATCGCGGCGGGCGTGTAGTGGGTTTTGCGGCTACGCGGAAGCCACCTGGTCCCGTCACCCCGGACTTGATCCGGGGTCCCGCTTTTCCGCTGGTGGACAGAAGAAGCGGGATCCCGGGTCAAGCCCGGGATGACGGTAGAATAAGAGACTGGTATCGAAACGCAACCGACCCCATGTTCCTCGCATGACCCGATATTCGCTGCTCGACCTCGTCCCCGTCACCGACACCGGCACGGTGGCGACGGCGCTCGCCAACGCCGCGGACCTCGCGCGCCATGCCGAGGCGTGCGGCTATTCGCGCTATTGGGTGGCGGAGCATCACGGGATGGAGGGGATCGCGTCCGCCGCCACCGCGGTGGTGCTGGCGCATGTCGGGCAGGCAACGTCGTCGATCCGCATCGGCGCGGGCGGGATCATGCTGCCCAATTCGGCGCCGTTGCAGATCGCGGAGCAGTTCGGCACGCTCGACGCGCTGTTCCCGGGGCGCATCGACCTTGGCCTCGGCCGTGCGCCCGGGTCCGACCAGCGCGTGGCGCAGGCGCTGCGACGCAACCTGAACAGCGACGCCAACCAATTTCCCAACGATGTCGTCGAGTTGCAGAGCTATTTCGCCGATGACGGGCGCACCGGCATCCGCGCGACGCCGGGCGCCGGCGCGAGCCCGCAGATGTGGATCCTCGGCTCCAGCCTGTTCGGGGCGCAGCTGGCCGCGGTCCTGGGGCTGCCCTATGCGTTCGCGTCGCATTTCGCGCCCGATGCGCTGGATCAGGCGCTGGCGATCTATCGCCGCGACTTCCGGCCGTCGGCGGTGCTGGAGCGGCCCTATGCGATGGCCGGGTTCAACGTGTTCGCGGCGGAAACGCATGACGAGGCGGAGCTGCTGGCGTCGTCGCAGCAACAGTCGTTCGTGGCGCTGCGCACCGGCAATCCGGGCAAGATGCGCCCGCCGGTGGAGGGGTATCGGCAATCGCTGCCGCCGTCGCATGCGGCGATCCTGGACCATGTGCTGTCGGCGAGCGCGATCGGCACCCGCGACGCAGTGGCGCGCGGCATTGCGGCGTTCGTGGAACGGACCGGCGTGGACGAGGTGATGGTGACGAGTGCGATCTACGACCATCAGGCGCGCAAGCGATCGGTGGCGATCGCGGCGGAGGCGATGGCGGAGGTGCGGGCGGCGGCGTGAGTGGGTCGTCACCCCGGGCTTGTCCCGGGGTCCATCGTGCCGCGAGCGCCGCGGTGGCAGCTTGCGCGGAACCATGGATGCCGGGTCAGGCCCGGCATGACGACAACAGCGGGGCAAGGGTTGCCCGCCACACGATCGTCACCCCGGACTTGATCCGGGGTCCCGCTTTGTTTCCAACGTTGCAGAAGAAGCGGGACCCCAGCTCAAGGCCGGGGTGACGGCGGTCAGGCGTTCGGCAGCCATTCCTCCAGGATCGCATTCACCTTCTCGGGCGCTTCCTGCTGCACCCAGTGCGAGACGCCCGGCAGGCGGCGGATCGTCAGGTCGGGGACGAAGCGGTCGGTGCCGTCGAGCGTCTCCAGCCCCAAGGCGGTGTCCTGCTCGCCCCAGACGATCAGCGTCGGCACCTCGACCCGGCCGCCATTGGCCAGCGCCAGCCCCTCGCGGTGGCGCGCGGCGGCGCGGTACCAGTTGATCATCGCGGTCATCGCGCCGGGGCGCTGCGCCGCCTTGGCATAGACGTCGGTCACCTCGGGCGGGAAGCGCGACTTGTCGACCGCCATGCCGTGGAAGGCACGGCGGATCGCCGCGGCGTCGCGCGCCAGCATGAACCGCTCCGGCAGCCACGGCAGCTGGAAGAAGGCCATGTACCAGCTGCGCTTGCGCTGCGCCTTGTGCTTCAGCGCCTCCGCGAAGCAGCGCGGGTGCGGCAGGTTCATCACCACCAGCCGCTCGATCGGGCGGGCGCGGTTGATCGCGAACAGCCACGCGATCGCGCCGCCCCAGTCGTGCGCCACCAGCGTCAGCTTCTTCGCCCCGCTGGCGTCGAACAGCGCGGCGGCATCCTCCACGATGCGGTCGGCGCGATAGGCGGCGACGCCGTCGGGCCGTGACGATCCGCCATAGCCGCGCTGGTTGGGCGCCCAGACGCGATAGCCCTTCGCCGCCAGCAGCGGCATCTGGTAGCGCCACGAATAGTTCAGCTCGGGGAAGCCGTGGAGGCAGAGCGCGAGGTGATCGCCCTCCCCAGCCTCCGCCACCTCGAACGTCAGGCCGTTGGCGGCGACCTCGCGCAGCCGGATGCCGCTGGCGGGGTCCGGCTGCCAGCCGGGCGTCACGCCGCGGACCGGCTGATCTGGGTGTGCGGGATCACGCCGGAGAAATTGGGGACGTCGGCCTGCACCTCGGCGCTGCGCGGGTTGGCCATCGCCTGCTGGAACGCCTCCATCGACGCGAATTCGAGCTGCGCGATCGCGGCGAAGGCGGGATCGCCCGCGAGGCCGGCGAGCGCATAATGGACCGACACGCCGGTCACCGCATCGCCCCACACCTCGCGCGCCAGCGGGATGTGACGCTCCAGATAATAGGTTTCGTCGAACGGCTTGGCCGCGTCAAAGGGATAGGCGACGGTGAGCGTGACCATGATCGGCTTCCTTCCTCTCGGCCGCCGCACGATCCCGCTACCCGGTTGATTCGCTGCCCGACCGCAGGCATCATAACTTTCGTTACGGCGGATTGAAAAGGCCGGGCGAGAGGAGCGGTTATGACGGAACGCAAGCGCGCCTGTATCATCGGCGCGGGCTGTTCGGGGTTCACCACGGCCAAGCGGCTGAAGGACGAGGGCATTTCCTTCGACTGTTTCGAGATGTCGGACGATGTCGGCGGCAATTGGTATTATCAGAACCCCAACAATCGCTCCGCCTGCTACCAGAGCCTGCACATCGACACGTCGAAATGGCGGCTGGCGTTCGAGGATTATCCCGTCCCCGCGGACTGGCCCGATTTCCCCAGCCACGCGCAATTGTGGCAGTATTTCAAGGATTACGTCGACCATTTCGGGCTGCGCGAGGCGATCACCTTCAACACCGCGGTGACGAACGCGACGCGGCAGCCAGGCGGCGGCTGGCGCGTGACGCTGTCGACCGGCGAGACGCGCGAGTATGACGTGCTGTTCGTGTGCAACGGGCATCATTGGGACCCGCGCATCCCCGCCTATCCGGGGACGTTCGACAATCCGCATTTCCACGCGCACGACTATCGCACACCCTATGATCCGGTCGACTTGCGCGGGCGCAACGTGGTCGTCGTCGGCATGGGCAATTCGGCGATGGATATCGCCAGCGAGCTGTCGCAGCGGCATGTCGCGGGCAATCTGTGGGTCGCGGCACGGCGCGGCGTGTGGGTGCTGCCCAAGATGGCGGGCGGCAAGCCGATGGACAAATCGGCGATCCCGCCGTGGTTTCCGCGCAAGCTGGGCAAGGCGCTGGCACGGCGCAAGATCAAGCAGCTGGTCGGGCGGATGGAGGATTACGGCCTGCCGACGCCGGACCACGAGCCGCTCGACGCGCATCCGTCCGTTTCGGGCGAATTCCTGACGCGCGCAAGCTGTGGCGACATCAAGTTCAAGCCCAATATCAAGGCGCTGGAGGGCCGCTACGTCCGGTTCGAGGACGACAGCGTCGAGCCGGTGGACGCGATCGTCTATGCCACCGGGTACAAGATCAGCTTCCCCTTCTTCGACGATCCGGCGCTGCTGCCCGACAAGGACAATCGCTTTCCGCTGTTCAAGCGGATGGTGATCCCGGGCATCCACGACCTGTTCTTCATGGGGCTGGCGCAGCCGCTGCCGACGCTGGTGAACTTCGCCGAGCAGCAGTCGAAGCTGGCGGCGGGGTTCCTGGCCGGGCGCTACGTGCTGCCGGAGGTGGAGGAGATGCGACGCATCACCGCACGCGACGAGGAGGTGGAGCTGGGCGATTACTACCAATCCGCGCGGCACACGATCCAGGTCGATTTCGGGCGCTATGTCGCGGATCTGCACAAGGAGATCGCGGCGGGCGAGAAGCGGGCCGGCATCGGTCAGAAGGTGGCGGCGTGAGGGGTGTGCCCCTTCGTCATGCCGGACTTGTTCCGGCATCCAGGGTTACGCGCACATCGTGGGCCTTTGGTGCGTGGAACCCTGGACCCCGGAACAAGTCCGGGGTGACGAAGTGAGTGCGGCGATGACGGGGCTGACCCACGAGGATCGCGGCGCGTTGGTCGACTCCGTCCGCCGTCTGCTCGCGGATCGCTGCACCGAAGGTGACGTGCGGCGGATCATGGACGGCGAGACGGGGCACGACCCCGACCTGTGGCGTGCGCTGGCGGAGATGGGAGTGCCGGGCCTCATGATCGCCACGGCGCAGGGCGGCGCGGGGTTGGGCGCGGTCGAGCTGGGGCTGGTGATGGAGGAGGTCGGCGCGGCGCTGCTCCCCGCCCCGCTGCTGTCGTGCGTGATCGCGGCGGCAGCGCTGGCCGACAGCGACGCGACGGACCTGCTGGCGGGGATCGCGGACGGGTCGCGCATCGCGACGGTCGCGTTCTCAGGCTCGGACGATTGGACCGGGCGTGGCGATGTCACCGTCTCCGGCGATCGGGCGAGCGGTACGGCGCGGTTCGTCACCGATGCCGCGATCGCCGACACGATCCTGATCGCGACCGACGAGGGGGTGTTCCTGCCGCTGCACACGCCGCAGGTGACGGTGCTGCCGGTGTTCGACCGCACGCGACGGATGGCGGACGTGACCTTCGACGGCGCGGTGCGGCGCGTCGGCGATGCGGCGGCGGTGCGCGCCATGCGCGATCTCGCCATCGTGGCGCTGGCCGGGGAACAGGCGGGCATCGCGCGGCGCGTGCTGGAGATGACGGTCGGGTACGCCGCCGAGCGCCACCAGTTCGGGCGCGCGATCGGTAGTTTCCAGGCGGTGAAGCATATGGCGGCTGACCTGCTGCTGGAAAGCGAGAGCGCGACCAGCGCGGCACGCGATGCGGCCGAGCAACTCGCGGCGGGCAGCGCGGAGAAGGACGCGGCGGTGGCGCTGGCCGCCTTCGCCTGCGCCGATGCGGCGGTGCGCTGCACCAAGGATGCGATCCAGATGCACGGCGGGATCGCCTTCACCTGGGCGCATCCGGCGCATCTGTACCTGCGGCGCGCGCGTTCGGCGGCGCAGCTGTTCGGCGCGCCTCCGCTGTGGCGCGACCGCTACCTGACCGCGCTGGAGGCTGTGGCATGACCGACGAGGGGGTACGCAGCGAGGTCGAGGCGTGGCTCGCCGCGCACTGGCAGGGGCTGCCCGCGCATCACGAGAGCTTCGGCCGCGATCCGCGATCCGCGTGGCTGGCGCAGGTGCGCGATGCGGGCTGGGCGGTGCCGCGCTGGTCGCGCGACTGGTACGGGCGCGACCTGTCGAACGAACAGGCCAAGATCGTCGAGCGCGCCTTCGCCGCGGCCGGGGCGCCGGGCGCGGGGCAGGACCGCAGCAACCTGTGGGCGAACACCGCGCTGGCGCACGCGACCGAGGCGTTCAAGCGGGAGATCGTGCCCCAGCTGCTGGCGGGCGAGGTCGGCATGTGCCTGCTCTATTCGGAGCCGGGCGCGGGGTCAGACCTTGCCGCGATCCGCACGCGTGCCGACCGCGTCGAGGGCGGCTGGCGCGTCACCGGGCAGAAGGTGTGGACCTCGGGCGCGGCGGTGGCCGATTACGGCATGCTGATCGCGCGCACCGACTGGGACGTGCCCAAGCATCGCGGGATCAGCTTCTTCTTCCTGCCGATGAAGCAGGACGGGGTCGAGGTGCGCCCGCTGCGCCAGATCACCGACGAGGCGCATTTCAACGAGGTGTTCATTACCGAGGCCTTCGTGCCGGAGGCCAATCTGCTGGGGCCGCTCAACGGCGGCTGGGGCGTGCTCCAGACCGCGCTGGCCTATGAACGGTCGGTGATGGGGGACAATGCGCGCGGGCCGCGATCCGGCGCCGGCGGGCCGAAGGGCGATTTGTCGCTGCTGGGGCTGGCACGCGAGGCGGGAAAGCTGGACGACCCGCTCGTGCGGCAGGAGGTGGCGCAGGCGATCGCGTGGCGCGTGCTCAACAAGCTGAACACCCGGCGCGCCAAGGCGGAGCTGGCGCAGGGCACGTCGTCGTCGATCATGTCGCTGGGCAAGCTGGCGATGAGCCGCATCCTGCACGAGGAGGCGCGCGTGCGCACGCTCCTGCTGGGCGCGGAGAGCCTGCTGGAGGGCGCGGACCATCCGCGGGCGGAGGACGCCAATTTCCTGACGCTCAACGCCTATTTCACCTCGATCGGGGGCGGCACCGATCAGATCCAGCGCAACATCATCGGCGAACGCGTGCTGGGCCTGCCGCGCGAGCCGGAGGTGGATCGCACCGTGCCGTTCCGCGAGGTGCGGGCGGGATAGACCGGGACGCGTCACCCCGGACGTGATCCGGGGTCCCGCTTCCTTGGCGACGTGGGTGAAAAGCGGGACCCCGGCTCAAGGCCCGGGTGACGACGGAGGAGAGGATTTGTGGCACAGCAGCGCAGCATCTTCATCACCGGGGGCGCGTCCGGGATCGGGCTGGCCGCGGTGCGACGGTTCCATCGCGAGGGGTGGCGGATCGGCATCGGCGACATCGACCGCGCCGGGATGGCGCGCGTCGCGGATGAGCTGGGGGTGTTCACCGCGCCACTCGACGTGCGCGATCGCGCGCAATGGGCCGACGCGCTGGGCGGGTTCGTGGCGGCGGCGGGGCGGCTCGACGTGCTGCTCAACAATGCCGGGATCGCGCGGTTCGGCATGTTCGAGGAAGTGTCGCCGGAGGAATCCGACCTTCAGGTCGACATCAACGTGAAGGGCGTGATCAACGGCGCCTATGCCGCGCTGCCGCACCTGAAGGCGATCGGCGGTGCGCGGCTGGTCAACGTGGCATCCTGCGCCGGGCTGTTCGGATCGCCGGGGCTGGCGGTCTATTCCGCGACCAAGTTCGCGGTGCGCGGGCTGTCGGAGGCGCTGGACGCGGAGTTCACGCGCCACGGCGTCGGCGTCGCCTGTGTGATGCCGTGGTTCGTCGAGACGCCGATCCTCGATTCGGGGTCGGCGGGGACCAACCGCACCCTGCGCGACGCCACGTCCGGGCAGGAGGTCTATACCGTCGAGGAAGCGGCCGACGTCATCTGGCAGGCGGTGCACGGGCGCGAGCGCGACTATATCGTCGGCAAGGCGGGAAAGAAGGTGCGCTTCGCCAGCCGCTTCATGCCCGGGCAGATGCGCAGGCGTCTGAAGGCGGCGTTCGCGACCGCGTGAGGTGGTTGTTAAGACGCATGTGCTAGATCGCGCGGGATGTTCGAGATCGTCTTCGACCCCGCGCAACGCGTGCTGCACCTGAAGCTGACCGGCTTCTGGACGATGGAGACCATGGCGCGCTTTGCCAAGGAGCTGCACACGACGTCGACCATGATCTCGGAACGGTATGGCACCTTTGCGACGCTGAGCGACTCGCGCGACTTTCCGATCCAGTCGGCCGAGGTGTCGGAGCGGTTCGAACGCATCCGTGCGCGCGGGCTGGAGGCGAAGTCCGGCCCGACCGCGATCGTCGTCGCCTCGCAATTGAGCAAATTCCAGGCCGAACGCCTGCTGAAGACGAAGCACAACCGCGTGTTCCTCGACAGGGCCGAGGCGGAAGCATGGCTGGCGGAACAGTCCGCATCATGGGGGAAGGACGCGGTGGCGGACGCCTGATCCGCGGTCGCCATCCCCGTGGCGGGGGATGCGTCGAGGCAGCTATGGATCCGTACCTTCGGCTGGAGGCGTGGCGACATACCGGGCTTGCAGACACCTCGGCGAACGAGCGTGACACCGTCGCGGCCACGCCGTGTTCCGGCGAACGCCGGAACCCAGGGTAGCGCAGGACGACGGGCGTTGCGGATCATAACCCTGGGCTCCTGCCTGCGCAGGAGCACGGTGACACGCGGCGCGCCGGTTGCGTCCCATGCGAGGGCGGGTCGCCCCTACCCCCGTCTCCGTTTCTTCCTCGGCCTCGCCTGCGCCTCCAGCGTCGCGAGCAAGGCCGTCGCGGCGGCGGTTTCCGCTTCCTGCTTGCTGGCGCCCTCCGCGGCGACCTCGTCCTTGCCGACGCTGACCTTTACCGTGAAGCGCGGGGCGTGGCCGGGGCCGGAGCGTTCGACCAACGCATAGGCGGGGACGGCGCGGCGGTTGGCGGCGGCCCATTCCTGCAACGCGGACTTGGGATGCTGCGGCGCGCGGTCGCCGGCATGGATGCGGTCGGCCCACAGCCGGCGCACCGCGGCGCGCGCGGCGTCGAGGCCCGCGGTGCGATAGAGCGCGCCGAGCAGCGCCTCCATCACGTCGCCCAGCACATTGTCGCCGTGCTGCGCGCCGTCGTTCTGCGCCTGCTTGCCCAGCCGCACCCGCGCCTCCGCACCGATCGAGCGCGCGACGGCGGCGCACACGGCGCCGGTCACCAGCGCGTTGAACCGCTTCGACAGCGCGCCCTCGGGATCGTCGGGAAAGGTTTCCGACAGCCATTCGGCCATGACGAGGCCCAGCACGCGGTCGCCCAGGAATTCCAGCCGCTCGTAGCTGTCGTCATCATGGCTGGAATGGGTCAGCGCGCGGACGAACAGCGTCGTGTCGTCCGGGCGTGTCCCGAACGACTGTTCGATCCAGTCCTCCAGCGCGGCGGTCAGAAGCCTTGCCCGATGCGGTGGAAGCGCGCGGCGGACACCCAGGTCCACGGCTTCAGCCACTCGGCCGACCCATCGGTCGACCAGAAGGTGAGCAGCGCCTTGCCCTCGATCCGCTCCATCGGGATATAGCCCATCCCCTCCGGCGGGGCGAAGCGGCTGTCGGCGCTGTCGTCGCGATTGTCGCCCATCAGGAAGACGGTGCCGGCGGGGACGCGATAGACGTCGGTATCGTCGGCGCGCGGAATATTCTCCTGGTCCAGCACCTCGTAGCTGCGGCCATTGGGCAGCGTCTCGCGGAAGCGCGGATAGCGGCAGATCGCGGCGCCGGTGGCGTCGACGTCCTGGAACGCGGTACCGCACTTCTCCGCCGGGAAATTGGGGGTGATCGGCACGATGAAATCGGCGACGCGGTCCTTGGGGATCGCGCGGTCGTTCAGGAACAACTGGCCATTGCGCATCTGCACCGTGTCGCCGGGCAGGCCGATCACGCGCTTGATGACGTCGTGATCGTCCGGCCCCATCGAGCGGAACACGACGGTGTCGCCGCGCGTCGGATCGCGCCCGAAGAGGCGCCCTGGGATCAGCGGCAGCCCCCACGGCAGCGACCAGCGCGAATAGCCGTAATTCCATTTCGACACGAACAGATAGTCGCCGATCAGGAGACGCGGCAGCATCGATTCCGACGGGATCGAGAAGGGCGCGAAGATGAAGCTGCGCAGGATGAAGACGAACAGCGCCAGCTTCAGGAGGAAGCGGATCGATTCGCTCGTTTCCGAACGCGCGGGCTTGCCGGTCGCAGCAGGGGTGGCCATGTCGCCCCGCGTCGCCTAACGGCGCGAGCGCGTCAAGCGCCTTGGGCGCCCGCGCACGAAGCGAAAAGGAAGTCGGACATGGCGGACTGGTCTGAGATCGAGGCACTTCCCACCGAGCGTCTGGAGGCGCTGTTCGCGAGCGACCCGGAGCGGTTGCGCCGGCTGTCGCTGGATGTCGCCGGTATCCATTTCGACTGGTCGAAGACGCACCTGACCCCCGACGCGGTGACCGCGTTCGAGGCGCTGGCGAAGCAGGTCGACCTTGCCGGCAAGCGCGAGGCGATGTTCGGCGGGCAACATGTCAACGTGACCGAGGATCGCCCGGTCGAGCACACCGCCGAGCGCGGTGAGGGCAAGGCGGAGAGCGTATCGCGCGCCGCCTCCTATCATGCCCGCATGCGTGCGGTGATCGACGCGATCGAGGCGGATGCGTTCGGCCCGGTGCGCCACGTCCTGCACGTCGGCATCGGCGGCTCCGCGCTGGGGCCGCACCTGCTGGTCGATGCGCTGGGGCGCGACAGCGACCGTTATGACGTGGCGATCGTCTCCAACGTCGACGGCATGGCGCTGGAGGATGTGTTCGAGCGGTTCGACCCCGCGACCACGCTGCTGGCGGTCGCGTCCAAGACCTTCACCACCACCGAGACGATGATGAACGCCGAGAGCGTCATCGCGTGGATGAGCGGTGCGGGCGTCGAGGATCCCTATGGCCGCGTGATCGCGATCACCGCCGCGCCGGACAAGGCGATCGAATGGGGCGTCGACGAGACGCGCGTGCTGCCCTTCTCCGAAGGCGTCGGCGGGCGCTATTCGCTGTGGTCGTCGATCGGCTTCCCCGCCGCGATCAAGCTGGGGTGGGAGCAGTTCCAGGAGCTGCTGGAGGGCGCGGCCGAGATGGACCGCCACTTCCGCCTGTCCGCGCTGCACGAGAATGCGCCCGCGCTCGCGGCGTTCGCGGACCTCTATTATACGCAGGTCCGCGGATGCGAGACGCGCGCGCCGTTCGCCTATGACGAGCGGCTGCGGCTGCTGCCGAGCTATCTCCAGCAGCTGGAGATGGAATCGAACGGCAAGGGGGTGACCGCGGACGGCCAGCCGGTCGGGCGCCCGACCGCGCCGATCACCTGGGGCGGGGTCGGCACCGATGCGCAGCATGCGGTGTTCCAGTTGCTCCACCAGGGCACGCACCTGATCCCGGTCGAGTTCCTGGCGGTGATCGAGCCGGGCGACACGCTGCCCGCGGAGCATCACCGCCAGTTGCTGCTGAACGCGTTCGCGCAGGGTGCGGCGCTGATGAAGGGCAAGCAGGTCGACGATCCCGCGCGCAGCTATCCCGGCGACCGCCCGTCGTCGACGCTGCTGCTCGACCGGCTGGATGCGCGCACATTGGGCGCGCTGATCGCTTTCTACGAGCATCGGACGTTCGTGAACGGCGTACTGCTGGGGATCAATTCGTTCGACCAGTTCGGCGTCGAGCTGGGCAAGGAAATGGCGAAGGCCGCGGCCAAGGGCGGCGGCGACTTCGACCCCTCCACCACCGACCTGATCGCGCGCGCCGGTCTGGCGTAGGAGGCGCGGGACGCTTATGTGTATGGCTCTGCGGAGCCATACACATGCGGATGACCCTCAACCTCGACGACCAGCTTCTCGCCCTTGCGGTCCGGTCCAGCGGAAAGCGGACCCGTAGCGAGGCAATCGAGGAAGCGTTGCGCCGGATGATCGCAATCAACCAGCAGGAAGCGATCCTGTCGTTGCGTGGCATAGGCTGGGAAGGCGACTTGGACGACATGCGGACGAGCAAGTACATTCCCGCGGAATGATCGTTCTCGTCGACTCGAGTGTATGGATCGATCTATTTCGCAGCCGTTCCTCGCCGAGTACTACGGCCTTGGAGTATCTGCTTAGAAAACGGCGTGTCGCGATCGGTGACTTGATCCTGACGGAAGTGCTGCAAGGCTTTACGAGCGACGCGGCTTTCGATCGGGCACGCCAAATCCTGTCGCTGGCGGCACCATTGACGATCGTCGACGATGCGGTCGCGCTTCAAGCCGCCATCAACTACCGCACGTTGCGTGCCCTCGGCATCACCATTCGCAAGACGATCGACACGCTGATCGCCACGCGCTGCATCCTCGATCGCATCCCGCTGTTGTACAGCGACCGCGATTTCGACCCGTTCGTCCAGCATCTCGGCCTCCGGTCGGCGATGGACCTGCCCGGAGTGACCTGAATGCCCGAGTTCGACTACGACCTGTTCGTCATCGGCGCCGGTTCCGGCGGCACGCGCGCGGCGCGCGTGTCGGCGGCGCATGGCGCGCGCGTCGCGGTGGCGGAGGAATATCGCGTCGGGGGCACCTGCGTCATTCGCGGGTGCGTGCCCAAGAAGCTGCTGGTCTATGGCGCGCATTTCGCCGAGGACCTGCGCGATGCGCGCCACTTCGGCTGGGACGTGCCCGACGATTGCAACTTCCACTGGCCGCGGCTGCGCGACAATGTGCTGAAGGAGGTGGACCGGATCAACCAGGCGTACACCACCACGCTGGAGTCGAACGGCGCGGAGATCATCCACCAGCGCGCCACCGTCTCCGGCCCGAACGAGGTGACGCTGGCGGACGGCAGCAAGAAGACCGCGAAGACGATCCTGCTCGCGGTCGGCGCACACCCCGCGGTGCCGGAATGCCCGGGGCATGAACATGGCATCACCTCCAACGAGGCGTTCCATCTGGAGGCGATCCCGAAGCGCATCCTGATCGCGGGTGCGGGCTATATCGCCAACGAGTTCGCGGGCGTGTTCCACCAATTGGGCGCGCACGTCATCCTGATGAACCGGACCAAGGAGATCCTGCGCGGCTACGACCTGCAGATCCGCGACCGGCTGCTCCAGATCAGCATGATGAAGGGGCTGGAATTCCGCTTCGATGCGACGTTCGAGGGCATCGAGAAGCTGGAGGACGGCTGCCTGAAGGTGAACATGGCCAATCACGAACCCGCGATCGTCGACATGGTGATGTTCGCCACCGGCCGTAAGCCGAACACGCGCGGGCTGGGGCTGGAGACGGCCGGCGTCGAGCTGGACGACGTGGGCGCGGTGAAGGTGGACGGCGACAACCGCACCACCTGCCCCTCGATCTACGCCGTGGGCGACGTGACCAACCGCATCCAGCTGACCCCGGTGGCGATCCGCGAGGGTCAGGCGTTCGCGGACAATCTGTTCGGCAAGGGCGGCGCGACGGTCGATTACGACTGCGTGCCCTCCGCGGTGTTCAGCCACCCGCCGCTCGCGGGCGTCGGCATGACCGAGGCGGAGGCGCGGCAGAAGCTGGGGTCGGTCAAGGTCTATTCCAGCGATTTCCGCCCGATGAAGAACGTGCTGGCGGGCCGCGACGAGCGTGCGCTGTACAAGATGGTGTGCGACGGGGAGACCGACCGCGTCGTCGGCATCCACATGATCGGCCCGGACGTGCCGGAGATCATCCAGACCGCCGCGGTGGCGGTGAAGGCGGGGCTGACCAAGGCGCAGTTCGACGCGACGGTGGCGCTGCACCCGACGATGGCGGAGGAGCTGGTGTTGCTGAAATAAGGCGCCGTCACCCCGGGCTTGACCCGGGGTCCCGCTTTCTCTCCGACGCCGCAGAAGAAGCGGGACCCCGGCTCAAGGCCGGGGTGACGTGCTTGCTGGGCTGCCCGACCTATTACGTCATGCCGGACTTGATCCGGCATCCATGGTTCCGCGAACGCTGACACCGGTGCGGTCGCGGTGACATGGACCCCGGGTCAAGCCCGGGGTGACGTTGCTTTCAACCCGCCGCCACCCCGCCCCGCCCGGTCGGGATCACCGCGGCGGTCATCCGGGCGAGGCAGACCAGCCGCCCCTCCTCGTCCTCGATCCGGATCGACCACACCTGGCTGGTCCGCCCGCGCGCCTCCGATCGCGCGGTGGCATAGACGAAGCCGTCGCCGGCGGGGCGGATGTGGTTGGCGTTGATCTCCATCCCCACCGCCGCCGACACGGCCGGGTCGACCGTCATCGCGGCGGCGACCGAGGCCACCGTCTCCGCCAGCGCGACCGAGGCGCCGCCGTGGAGCCGGCCATAGGGCTGCTTCGTCCGCTCGTTCACCGGCATCCGCGCAGTGACCCAGTCGTCGCCGGCCGCGACGAACTCGATGCCGAGGAAGCCCGCCATCGAACCCTCGCCGGTGCGGGTCATCGCCGCGAGATCCGCCGTGCCGGCGTGCCAGATCGTCATGATGTTCCTCCGAAGGGCAGGATGGTGTCGTAGCTCGACAGCGGCGGCGCGCCGGGCACCGTTGCGCCACGGCGCAGCAGGAAGGCGTGGCGGACGATCTCCGCCTGCTGCTCGATCCCGTAGCGTTTCAGCGGCCAACCGGGCCGGACGCCATAATGGTAGCGGCAGAAGGGATGGCGCGCGAGCGGCAGGCAGATGCCGCGCTGATGCTGCCAAATGTGGCACATCTCGTGGATGAACAGCCCCTGCGCATCGAGCGGGGCGGCGGCGAAATCGTCGCGCCACAGCGTGCCTTTGGGATGGAAATGGATGTGCCCGCGCGGCGCCATGACCACGTTCGCGGGCTGGAAGAAGGCCCATTTGCGCCGCACGATCGTGACCGGCGCATAATCGATCGCATCGCCGTAGATCGATCGCGCCAGCGCGACCTCGCCATCGGTGAGCGGGCGCGCGGTCAATGCGGCGCGGCCTCGCCCGCGCCGATCACCCGCGCGGGCGCCTCCACCGCATGGCCGTCGGCGAAGCGGAAGGTGAGCGGCAGCGTGGCGCCGGGCGTTACCGTGGCGGGAACGCCGAACATCATCGCGTGATAGCCGCCCGGCGCCAGCGTCGCGGTACCGCCCGCGGGGACCGGGAGCGCGGCGACCGCGTCCATCGCCATCATGCCATTGCCCGTCATGCGGCTTTCGTGCAGCTCGACACGCGCGACGCCGGGCGCGCCGATCTGCACCAGCTGCGCCGCGGCCGCGCCGCCGTGGAGCGTGGCATAGGCCGCGGCCGGGCGGCCGGGGACGGCGGCGAGGCGGACCCAGGCGTCGGTGACGGTGGGGCGCGCGGGTGCCTGCGAACACCCCGCGATCAGCATGGCGGCGATGATGATCGAGCGGTGCATCGTCTCTCCCCTTCGTTTCCGCTCCGATTAGGGAGCGCCACGGCTGCCTGCAACCACTCGTCATCCCGGACGTGATCCGGGATCCCGCTTTCTTCGCCACCGCATGAAGGAAGCAGCGGGACCCCGGCTCAAGGCCGGGGTGACGAGGATCAGTCGGACCGCCGCCGCGCATCCGCATTCTTCGTGCGCAGCGTTGCCGCCGCGCTGGCGGGGTCGTCGGGCCACGGGTGTCGCGGGTAGCGGCCGCGCATTTCCTTTGCCACCGCGACCCAGCTGCCGCGCCAGAAGCCGGGCAGGTCGCGCGTGGTCTGGATCGGGCGGCCCGCGGGGCTGGTGAGCGACAGGACCAGCGGCACGCGCCCCTCCCCCACCACCGGATGCGTGTCGAGGCCGAACAGCGCCTGCACACGCAGCTCCACGGTCGGCCCGGCCTCCGCGCCATAATCGATCGCATGGGTCGAGCCGGCCGGGCTGGTGAAGGAGGCGGGGGCAAGCCGGTCGACCTGCCGCATCGCGTCCCAGCCGGCGAGATTCCGCAGCGCATCGACCAGTGCGCCGGGCGCGATCGCATCGAGCCGGCGGCGCCCCTCGACCAGCGCAGGCAGCCAGTCGTCGAGCCGGTCGAGCAGCGTCGCATCGTCGAGCGCGACGCCGGCATAAGCCGCGCGGGCGCGCAGCGCGGTCGCGGCGTCGGACCAGGGCAGCAGCGCGATGCCATGCGTGCGCACTCCCTCCACCAGCGCGGTGGCGATCGTCGCGGGGTCGGCGGCGGTGTCGGGGCCGCTCGACAGGCGGATCGCGCCGAGGCGGCGTTCGCGCAGCGGTTGGACCGCGCCGGTCGCGGCGTCGAACGCGGCGGTGCGGCGGGTTTCGAGGCGGTCGGCGACCATCGCCTCCACCTCCGCCGCGTCGATCGCGGCGGCGGAGAGGATGCGCGCACCCGCGGCCATCCCCTGCGTCTCAGCGACCGCGAGCCAGTCGGCGCGTGCCAGCGGCGAGGTGGCGTCGAGGCGGAAGCCGCGCCCGCCCGCCGAGGCCCAGCGCTCGCCGCTCGCGTCGCGGCGCTTCGCGACACGATCGGGGAAGGCGAGCGCAATGCACGCGGCAATGCTGCCCTCCCCGCCCCCACCGCGCACCATGCCGGCCCAGCGGCGCGCGAGGCCGCGCGCGCTCTCCGCCTTCGGCGAACGATCGCCGCGCCAGCGCCGCCAGCGCAGGTCGAGATCGGCATCGCTGCCGCCCAGCCCGCGTTCCTGCAACAGCACCGCCACCTCGGCGGCGAGCCGCTTGTCGGGGGCGAGCAACAGCATGTGCGCGAGGTGCGGCGCCATCGGCAGCGCCGCCATCGCGCGGCCGTGCGCGGTGGGGCGGCCATCGGCGTCGAGCGCGCCGAGCGTGGCGAGCCGCGCGCGCGCCTCCGCCACCGCGGCCTCCGGCGGCGGGTCGAGCCACGCCAGGTCGCGCGGATCGGCCACGCCCCAGATCGCGGTGGCGAGCAGCAAAGCGGAGAGGTCCGCCTCCAGCATCTCGGGCGGGTCGAAGCGCGGCATCCCCGCGGTCGCCGCCTCCTCCCACAGACGATAGGCCACCCCCGGCCCCTGCCGCGCGGCGCGACCGGCACGCTGGGTCGCGGCGGCCTGGCTCTCGCGTTCGGTCACCAGCCGCGTCATGCCCGCGGCGCGGTCGTAGCGCGGGCGGCGCGCAAGGCCGCTGTCCACGACGATGCGGATGCCGTCGAGCGTCAGGCTGGTCTCCGCGATCGAGGTGGCGAGCACCAATTTGCGCGCGCCGTCCGGCTCGGGGCGGATCGCGGCGCGCTGCGCGGCGGGGTCGAGGCTGCCGTGGAGGCGGTGGAGGCGGACGCCGGCGAGGTCGCCGACGCGCTCCGCGGTGCGCTCGATCTCGGCGACGCCGGGCAGGAAGGCGAGCAATCCGCCCTCCGCCTCCGCCAGCGCGCGGCGGATCGCGGCGGCCATGCTGTCCTCGATGCGCGCCTCGGCGGCGCGGCCGATGTGACGCAGGTCGAGCGGATGGCTGCGGCCTTCGCTCTCGACCACCGGGGCGTCCCCCATCAGCGCGGCGAAACGCGCGCCGTCGAGTGTCGCGGACATGGCGACGACGCGCAGGTCGGGGCGCAGCGCGGCCTGCGCATCGAGCGCGAGCGCGAGGCCGAAATCGCCGTCGAGGCTGCGTTCGTGGACCTCGTCGAACAGGATCGCGGACACGCCGGCCAGTTCGGGATCGTCCTGCAACCGCGCGGTCAGGATGCCCTCCGTCACCACCGTGACGCGGGTGGCGGCGGAGCGTTTCGTATCGAGCCGGGTGGCATAGCCGAAGGCGCGACCGACGGCTTCGTCGGCGAGCGCGGCCATCCGCTCGGCGGCAGCGCGCGCGGCGAGGCGGCGGGGCGAGGTGACGAGGATCTCGCCGGTGCACCATGGTTCGGCGAGCAGCGCGGGCGCGACCGCGGTGGTCTTGCCCGCGCCCGGCGGCGCCACCAGCACCGCCGCCGACCGCGCGCGCAGGGCGGCGAGCAGGTCGGGGAGGACGGCGTGGATCGGGAGGGTCATGGAGCGGCCCTAGCGCGGTCGGTGGGGAAGACGAAATCGGCAACCGCCGCCGTGTTCCGGCGAACGCCGGAACCCAGGATCGAGCAGAATGACGCCTGTTGGCGCGGATAACCCTGGGCTCCTGCGTTCGCAGGAGCACGGCGGCGCTATCCGACCCGTCACCCCGGACTCGTTCCGGGGTCCAGGGTTCCGCGCGTCCAACGGCGGTGAGACGCGTAGAACCCTGGATGCCGGGACGAGCCCGGCATGACGGGAGGTAGGTCGTTCCCCGGCGAAGGCCGGGGAACAGGGATCAGACGTGCGCGGTGATGGCCTTCAGATCCACGATCGGGCGCGCGCCGAAATGCTGGATCACCTCCGCGGCGCAGATCGCGCCCAGCGTCAGCGATGCCTCCAGCGACTTGCCGCGCGCCTGACCGTGGAGGAAGCCGGCGGCGAACAGGTCGCCCGCGCCCGTGGTGTCGACCACCTTGTCGATCGGCTGCGCGGGCACCGTCACGCGCTCCCCGCCCGCGATCGCGCAGGCGCCGCGCTCGCTGAGCGTCACCACCACCAGCGGCACCTTGTCCTTGACCGCGGCGATCGCCGCCTCGACGTCCGCCGCCTCGGTCAGCGAGACGATCTCCGCCTCGTTGGCGAACAGCACGTCGATCAATCCGCCATCGATCAGTTCGTGGAAGGCGGCGCGGTGGCGGTCGATCACGAATTCGGCGGACAGCGTGAAGGCGACCTTGCGCCCCGCGGCGCGCGCGATGTCGATCGCGGCGCGCATCGCGGCGCGCGGCTCCTCCGGATCCCACAGATAGCCCTCCAGATAGAGATAGCGCGCGTCCTCGATCAGCGTGGCGTCGAGCGCCTCGGCGGGGAGGTAGTGCGACGCGCCCAGGAAGGTGTTCATCGTGCGCTGGCCGTCCGGCGTCACGAAGATCAGGCAACGCCCGGTCGTCGGCGCCCCGGCGCGCGCGGGCGTGTCGAAGCGGATGCCCGCGGCGCGGATGTCGTGCGCGAAGACCTCGCCCAGCTGGTCGTCGGCGACCTGGCCGATGAAGGCGCACGGGCTGCCCAGCACCGCCATCCCCGCGATCGTGTTCGCCGCGGAGCCGCCCGACACCTCCTGCCCCGGCCCCATCTTTGCATAGAGCGCGTCGGCCTCCTCCGGCGAGAAGACCAGCGCCATCGCGCCCTTGGTCATGCCGTTGTCGGCGACGAAGGCGTCCTCGGCGGGGGACAGGATGTCGACGATGGCATTGCCGATGGCGACGACGTCGTAACGGGGTTCGGTCAACGGTAGGCCTTTCGAAAGAACAACATCCGTTCGCCCTGAGGAGAGGCTGAGCCTGTCGAAGCCTCGTCTCGAAGGGCACGCGCCACGCATGTGCTTCGAGACGGCATTTCGACAGGCTCAATGCCTCCTCAGCACGAACGGCTGGGGATGATCGGGCAGCGGGTAAAGTGCGCGTGAGGCTTGCGCAACCGTCGTGGCGGCCGCATCGCTGTGCGGGCATGATCCGCGCCTTTCTCCTGTCGCTCGGCCAGCTTGGCGATCCGCCGGTGCTGCGCGTGCTGGCGGCGTCGCTGGCGATCACGCTCGCGCTGTTCGTCGCGCTGGGCACCGCGCTGTGGTGGGGGATCGACGCGGCGCTCGCCGGGTGGACGTGGCACGGGACGCTGGCGGGGATCGCCGCGACGCTGGCGACGGTGCTGGCCGGATGGCTGCTGTTCCGCGCGGTCGCGATGCTGGTGGTGGGGCTGTTCGCCGACACGATCGTCGCCGCGGTGGAGCGGCGGCATTATCCCGATGCGCTTGCGACCGCGCGCGCGGTCCCGTTCCACCGCGGCGTCGCGATGGGGCTGGCGTCGGCGGGACGGTTCGTGGCGGTCAACGTCGCGCTGGCGCCGCTCTACCTGCTGCTGCTGCCGACCAGCGTGGGGACGCCGATCGCCTTTTCCACCGCCAACGCCTGGCTGCTGGGGCGCGACCTGGGGGATATGGTGGCGGCGCGGCACATGGATGCCGCGGCGATGCGGGGCTGGCGTGCGGCGACCGCGGGGCGGCGCTTCGCGCTGGGGCTTGCGGGGACCGCGCTGTTCGTGGTTCCGCTGGTCAACATCCTCGCCCCCATATTGGGCGCGGCGATGGCGACGCACCTTTTCCACGGGACCCGCCGATGAAGCCTGTTGCCGCTTTCCTGCTGCTCGCCCCGCTGGCGGCGTGCGCCACCGACACCGCGGGCACGCAGACGGCGCGCCCGGTGCTGGCGCCGATCCCGCAGGCGGGGTTGCAGACGGTGATGGGGCAGGATGCCGCCGCGCTGGTCCGCGGCTTCGGCACGCCCGACGCCGATGTGCGCGAGGGGACCGCGAGGAAGCTGCAATTCTCCAGCGCGATCTGCATCATGGACGCCTATCTCTATCCCGCGAAGACGGGCGCGGAGCCGCGCGTGACCTGGGTCGACACGCGCCAGCGCGACGGCAGCGCGATCGATCGCGCGAGCTGCGTCGCGGCGCTGTCGCGGCGGACCGGGGGCAAGTGACACACCCCCAAACCCTGGCGGTCGAGGCCGCCGGGCTGGTCAAGCGCTACGGCACGCGGCGCGTCGTCGACGGCGTCGACCTCAGCGTGCCGACGGGCGCGATCTATGGCGTGCTCGGCCCCAATGGCGCGGGGAAGACGACGACGCTGCGCATGATGCTGGGGATCATCGAGCCGGACGAAGGCACGCGCACGCTGCTGGGCGCGGACCATCCGCGCGACGCCAGCGACCGCGTCGGCTATCTGCCCGAGGAGCGCGGGCTGTATCCGGCGATGAAGGCGCGCGAGGCGATCGCCTTCATGGCCGCGCTGCGCGGGCTGGACTGGCGCACCGGGCGGGCGCGGGCGGGCGAGCTGCTGGAAGCGGCCGGGCTGGCGCATGCCGCCGACCAGAAGATCCGCAAGCTGTCCAAGGGGATGGCGCAGCTGGTCCAGCTGCTGGGATCGGTGGTGCATCGCCCCGACCTGCTGGTGCTGGACGAGCCGTTTTCCGGGCTGGATCCGGTCAATCAGGAGCGGCTGGAGGCGCTGATTCTGGCCGAGCGCGACCGCGGGGCGACGATCCTGTTCTCCACCCATGTCATGGCGCATGCGCAGCGCTTGTGCGACCGGCTGGCGATCATCGCCGGCGGGCGGCGGCGGTTCGAGGGCACGGTGGACGAGGCGCGCGGCCACCTGCCGCAGCAGGTGCATTACGTGCCGCACCACCCCGACGCGGCGATCGCCGCGCTGCTGCCGCCGGATGCGCAGGCGGAGGGCGACGGCTGGCGCTTCCAGCTGCCGGCGGAAGGGGTCGAGGGGTTGCTGACGCGGCTGATCGATGCGGGGCACGGGATTTCGGGGCTGTCGATCGAGCGGCCCGGGTTGCACGAAGCGTTCGTGCGGATCGTGGGCGAGGCGGCCTCCGATGACCGCCACCCCGGACGTGAAGGGTCCCGCCTGGTGCCGGCGGCCGGAGAAGAAGCGGGACCCCGGGTCGGGCCCGGGGTGACGGGAGAGGGGAGATGACGCTCCATCGTCATGCCGGACTTGATCCGGCATCCAGCGCGCCGCAAACGCTGAGACCGCAGCATCCGCGGCACCCTGGACCCCGGGTCAAGCCCGGGGTGACGGGCGAGGCGCGGCCGGGGGCAAGATCGTCGCGTATGTCTCCACCGTGCTCCTGCGCAGGCAGGAGCCCAGGGTTGCGGGTCCCATCAAACGCGGTTCTGCATGATCCTAGGTTCCGCGCATACTCCGCGTCGTCCTGCTTGACCCTGGGTTCCGGCGTTCGCCGGAACACGGCGGCGATGCGCGCATGACCCGGCTGCACCGCCAGATCCGCCAGACGCTGACGATCGCGCGTCGCGACTTCATCGCGACGGTGTTCACCCCCGTCTTCCTGCTGTTCCTGTTCGCGCCGCTGATCATGGTGTCGTTCAGCTCGCTCGGTGCGCTCGGCGCGATCAATGCCACCAAGGGGAATGCGCAGGCCGAGCGGATCGTCGCGATCCTGCCGCCGGGCGAGGCGCGCGCGCTCGCCGCCGCCGATGCGCGGCTGCGCCCGCTGCTGGGCGGCGACCACCGGCCACCGTCGCTTCAGCTGCGCCCGCCCGAGGGAGACCCGGAGGCGCAGGCGCGGCGCGCGCTGACCAACCCGCATGTCGATGTCGCGGCGGTGCTGCGCGGATCGCTCGACCGCCCCGTCATCCTCCACGATGCGGGCGATGGCGATGCGGCGCGCTACCTCGCCGCCGCCGCGCGCGATGCGGCGCTGGCGCTGCGCGCGCCCGTCCCCGGCGAGGCGGTGCTGGAACGCGTCGCCCGCGCCGCGCCCTCGCCACAGGCACGCGGCGCATCGGGGTTCTTCGCGGTGTTCGGCATCTTCTTCCTGACCCTGTTCCTGTCCGGCCAGGTCGTCGGCACGATGGCGGAGGAGCGCAACAACAAGGTGATCGAGGTGCTGGCCGCCGCGGTGCCGCTGGAGAGCGTGTTCCTGGGCAAGCTGCTGGGCATGTTCGGGGTCGCCTTGCTGTTCGTCGCCTTCTGGGGCGTGGTGGTGACGCAGGTCGGCGCGCTGCTGCCCGGCGACATGGGCGCGGACCTCGCGGCGCTGGCGCCTGCGGTCGGCAAGGCGGGGTTCGTGATGCTGTTCGGCGCCTATTTCACCACCGCCTATCTGCTGCTCGGCTCGGTCTTCCTAGGCGTCGGCGCGCAGGCATCGACGATGCGCGAGATCCAGATGCTGTCGCTGCCGATCACCGTGTTGCAGGTGGCGATGTTCGCGCTCGCCTCCGCCGCGGTGGCGAACCCCGGCACCCCGCTGGCGCTGGCGGCGGAACTGTTCCCGCTCTCCTCGCCGTTCGCGATGGCGGGGCGCGCCGCTTCCTCGCCGGAGGTGTGGCCGCATGTCGCGGCGCTGGCGTGGCAGCTGCTGTGGGTGTCGCTGTTCATCGTCACCGGCGCGCGCGCCTTTCGCCGCGGGGTGCTCCAGTCGGGCAGCGCGCGCCCGGCGTGGCGAAGCAGGATCGGGCGACGGTTCTTTACCATTCGCCGCAAGACCATTGACACGGATGTCAGTTAGGTTTTCTCTCGCAACCGATAAGTGGGAGAGGAATGATGGCGACTCTGGCGAAAGATGTGTCGGGGGACGTAGCCGCTCCGGTCGATCCGTTCGACATGAGCCGGGCGGAGCTGTACCGCGACGACACCTGGCACGAACCGTTCCGCCAGCTGCGCGCCGAGGCGCCGGTCCACAAGGTGGAGCATTCCGATTTCGGCCCCTATTGGTCGCTCAGCACCTACAAGCCGATCGTCGAGGTCGAATCGCTGCCCGACCTCTATTCGTCTGAGGCGAACGGCTTCACCATCTCGCGGATCGCGAATGACGAGGTCAGGATGCCGATGTTCATCGGCCGCGACCGCCCGATCCACACCGCGCAGCGCCGCACCGTCGCCCCCGCCTTCACGCCCAGCGAGATGGTGCGGCTGTCGCAGGACATCCGCCAGCGCTCCGGCGAGATCCTCGACGGGCTGCCGTGGAACAACGGCTTCGACTGGGTCGAGCGGGTGTCGATCGAGCTGACGACGCAGATGCTGGCGATCCTGTTCGACTTCCCGTGGCACGACCGCGCGAAGCTGACCATGTGGTCCGACTGGATGGGCGATATCGAGATCGCGAAGAACGAGGATCTGCGCCAGCAGCGGCTGGAGAAGATCTACGAATGCGGCGCCTATTTCCAGAAGATCTGGGCCGCCAAGGCGCAGTCGGCACCGACCCCCGACCTCATCTCGATGATGATCCATTCCGACGCGATGAGCCACATGGACCATAACGAGTTCATGGGGAACCTCATCCTGCTGATCGTCGGCGGCAACGACACGACGCGCAACACGATGTCGGGACTGGTCTATGCGCTCGACAAATTCCCGCAGGAGCGTGCGAAGCTGGAGGCGGACACCGCGCTGATCCCCAATGCGGTGAGCGAGATCATCCGCTGGCAGACGCCGCTGGCGCATATGGCCCGCACCGCGCTGCGCGATACCGAGCTGGCCGGGCAGCACATCGCCGAGGGCGACAAACTGGTGATGTGGTACATTTCCGCCAATCGCGACGAGAGCGTGTTCGGCCCCAATGCCGACGATTATCAGGTCGACCGCCCCAATGCGCGCCGCCACCTGGCGTTCGGCCACGGCATCCACCGCTGCGTCGGCGCGCGGCTGGCGGAGCTGCAGGTGTCGATCCTGCTGGAGGAAATGGCGAAGCGGCGGATGCGCGTGAACGTGACCGGCGCGCCGGAGCGGGTGCCGGCGTGTTTCGTCCATGGCTACAAGCATCTGCCGGTCGAGATCGAACGCTACTGATAACCGGTTGACGTCATGAGGTTCGACAGGGCGGGAAGGACACCCGCCCTGTCGCATTTTTGCAACGCAGCAGCGTTGCATTGCAGTCCCGAACGAATCGACTCGCGCATGTCACCGGAGTGACATAATCGCGAGGCAGTGGCGCAGGTGACGGCGCAAAGCCGCACGCCACGGGCCAGGGCTCAAAGGGACAAAATTCATGCGAAACAACCTCTTCATGGGCGCGGCCGCGATCGCGCTCATCGCACCGGTGAGCGCCATGGCGCAGGAGACGACGTCGACGATCCGCGGCACCGTGACGAGCGCCGGCGCGCCGGTCGCGGGGGCGACGGTGGAAGTCCTGAACGTTCCGTCGGGCACGCGCTCGACGCTGACGACCGACGCGAGCGGCAGCTTCGTCGCCACCGGTCTGCGGCCGGGTGGCCCCTATTCGGTGACGGTCCGTGCCGCTGGCTATGCCGATACGACGGTCACCGACATCAACACGATCGTGTCGCAGGCGTTCGACCTGCCGGTCGAGCTGGCTGCCGAGGGTGGCGACACCGACATCGTCGTCACCGCTTCCTCGATCTCCAGCGCGCGCACGGTCAGCCAGGGTCCGGCCAACGTGCTGGGCGCCGCCAAGATCGCGACGATCGCATCGGTGAACCGCGACATTCGCGACCTTATGCGCCGCGATCCGTTCGCGCGCCTCGACGAGCAGACCGGCAACGGCCGCGCGGTCAGCTTCGCGGGCCAGAACGCCCGCTTCAACCGCTTCACCGTCGACGGCGTGCCGATCACCGACAATTTCGGCCTCAACCCGGACGGGTTGCCGAGCCGTCGTTCCCCGATCCCGCTCGACGCGATCGGCCAGTTCCAGACCAAGGTCGCGCCCTATGACGTGCGCGAAGGCAACTTCCAGGGCGGCGTGATCAACGTCATCCTGAAGTCGGGCACCAACGACTTTCACGGTACCGGCTTCTACTCGCGCTCGTCGGACGGACTCAGCGGCGATACCACCAAGGCAGGGCCGGGCCGCGCCACCGACTATATCGCGACGCCGAAGTACAAGTATGAGAATTACGGCGCCGAACTGTCGGGGCCGCTCATCAAGGACAAGCTGTTCTTCATGGTCGCCGGCGAACGCGTCCGCGCGCCGCGCCCGATCGCGGAAGGTCCGGTCGACAACAATGCCGGCAACAGCATTTCCAGCCTGACGCAGGCACAGGTCAATCAGGTCAGTCAGATCGCGCAGTCGCGCTATGGCTACAGCACCGGCGGCGTGGTCAACAGCAACCAGGACAAGGACGATCGCCTGGTCGCACGCCTGGATGCCAATCTGTCCGATACGCAGCGGCTGGCGGCGACCTATTCCTATTCGTCCGACTCGATCATCTTCACCAACAACACGGTGACGACGCCGGGCTCGCAGAGCCTGGGTCTCGCGTCCAACGCCTACGTGTCGGGCAACAAGCTGCACGTCGGCGTGGTGCAGTTGAACTCGCAATGGTCGGACGATTTCTCGACGGAAGCGCGCGGTTTCTACAAGAAGTACACCCGAATTCAGGATCCGCTTGAGGGTCGCGGTTTCGCCGAGTTCCGCGTCTGCACCGCGCCGACGTCGGACCGCGGCGCGCCGGGCGCGGCGGGGGCCAGCGCATCGGTCACCTGCAACCCCAATTACGCCACTGTCGCCTTCGGCCCGGACGTGTCGCGTCAGACGAACGCGCTGCGCACCGAAACCTGGGGTGGCGCGTTCCAAGCGCGTCTGACGCGTGAGGGCCACGATCTGCGCATCTTCACCGACGTGCAGCATGTCGACGTCTTCAACGCCTTCCTGAGCAACTCGAACCCGCGTGGCGGCACGTCCGGCACCTATTATTTCGACTCGATCGCCGACTTCGCGGCGGGCAACGCGCAGCGCTTCGGCTACACCAACGCGACCCCCGTCCCGAACCCCGATCTGGCGTCGGCGGCGTTCAAATACTGGCAGTACGCCTTCGGCGTGCAGGACGTCTGGGCCATTACCCCGACCCTGAACTTCGCTTACGGGATGCGGTACGACCTGTATGGCAGCAAGAGCCGTCCGTCGTTGAACCCGGCGTTCATCGGTCGCTACGGCTTCACGAACGCCGAGTTCCTGTCGGGCCGCGGACTGTTCCAGCCGCGCTTCGGCTTCGACTGGAAGGCGGCGCGCGAAGTGAGCGTGCGCGGCGGCATCGGCATCTTCGGCGGTGGTGCGCCCGACGTGTACACGTCGAACAGCTTCTCCAACACCGGCATCCTGTCGAACACCGTTGACATCCGTCAGCTGAACGACGGCAGCTATGTCGGCAATCAGACCTTCCCGACGAACTTCGATCCGCGCACGGTGCTCACCAACGTCAACGGTGCGACCATTCCGGCGTCGGCGAACGCCTATCTTGCCGGCGGCGTGCAGGCGGCGGCGACCAACGCGGTCGCCTCGAACTTCAAGCTGCCGTCGCAGTGGCGCGGCACGTTGTCGGTTGACTTCACGCCCGAAGTGCTGGGTGGGGGCTGGACCTTCGGCGGCGATTTCTTCTGGTCCAAGGTGCGCGACCAAGTGTTCTTCACCGACATCCGTTCGGTGCCGACGGCATCGCGCACGCCCGATGGTCGCATCCGCTACAGTTCGCTGACGACGTTCAACGACTCGCTCAACGACATCCTGCTGACCAACACCTCGCGTGGTCGCAGCTATGTCGCGGTGGCTCGCGTGAACAAGTCATTCGATTTCGGGCTGTTCGCCGGCTTCAGCTACACCTACCAGAACATCAAGGATCAGGCGCCGGCTACCTCGTCGACCGCTGGCTCGAACTATGCCAACGGCGCCTTCGAGGATGCAAATGGCGCAGCGTATGGCATCTCGAACGATCAGGTCCGCCACAACTTCAAGTATGACCTGACGTTCGACCACGCCTTCGTCGGCGACTACAAGACGACGCTGTCGCTGTTCGGCGAAACCCGGATCGGGCGTCCGTACAGCTACACGATGCAGGATACGTCCAGCGGCCGCAGCACCATCTTCGGCACCACTGGATCCTCGTCGCGCTACCTGATCTACGTGCCGACCGGCATCGACGATCCGCGCGTGTCGTATGACAGCGCCGCGACCGCGCAGACGCTGGATGCATTCTTCCAGTCTTCGGGCCTTGCGAAGTACCGGGGCTCGATCGCGCCGCGGAATGCCTTCAATTCGAAGTGGTTCACCCGCATCGACCTGCACCTTGCCCAGGAAATCCCGACCTTCGTTGGCAATTCCCGCATCCAGATCTTCGCGGATGTCGAGAATTTCACCAATTTTTTGAACAAGAACTGGGGCCAGGTGCGTGAATATGCGTTTCCGTACACCGCGGTGGCGGCACGCGTGACCTGCCTGACCGCGGCCACGCCGACGGGCACGACCGGGACGTCGCCGACCAGCACGGCCCAGCCGTGTGCGCAATATCGTTACTCGTTGCCGAATGCGACGCCGACCGACACGGTTTACGCGTTGCCGTCGCTCTACACGATCCGCATCGGCGCGCGCTTCAGCTTCTAAGCCGAGCGCGCCCCGGTCGGGCCACATCGGGCCGCCGTCCCCCTCGGGACGGCGGCCCTTCTTTTTGCACCCCCCAGCGCCACGGTGTAGAACGCCGGCGATGGCGTCCCTTCCCGCTTCCCCCTCCCCCGCTCCGCTGCCCCAGGGGCCGAACCCCGAACGCCCGCTGTTCGTGCGCCCCTTCTTCGAGGACAAGGCGGCGGCCTTCTGGAAGCTCCAGGCGGCGGGGTGGACCGGCTATCTGGTGCTGCGCTCGGTCTCGACGCTGTCGGGCAATTTCTCGCTCCAGGCGATCGTGCCCAACATCATCGAGGCGATCGTCGGCTATTGCATCACGCTGCTGCTGAGCGTGCTGTACGGCCATTACCGCCAGCTGCCGCGCGTCACGGGGATCCTGCTGTCGATCTTCACGCTGGCGTTCGCGACGTTCCTGTATGCCACACTCAACGCCTTTTCGTTCAGCTTCATCAAGCTGGCCGCACCCGGAGTGGACCTGTCGCTGCTGCTGGCAGCCTTGTTCCTCAACTTCACCGTGCTGGCAGGGTGGTCGGCGCTGTACTTCGGGATCAACTTCTACCTGATCGTCGAGGACCAGATCGACCGGATGGAGCATCTGGAGAATCAGGCCTCCTCGGCGCAGCTGGCGATGCTGCGCTACCAGCTGAACCCGCATTTCCTGTTCAACACGCTCAACTCGATTTCGACGCTGGTGCTGCTGAAGCAGACCGAGCGCGCCAATGCGATGCTGAGCCGGCTGTCGTCGTTCCTGCGCTATACCTTGGCCAACGAACCCACCGCCCATGTGACGGTAGCGCAGGAGATGGAGACGCTGAAACTGTATCTGGAGATCGAGAAGATGCGGTTCGAGGATCGCCTCCGCCCGATCTTCGACGTCGACCCGGCGGTGGAGAAGGCGCGGCTGCCGTCGCTGCTGCTCCAGCCTTTGGTGGAGAATGCGATCAAATATGCGGTCACCCCGCAGGAGGACGGCGCCGAAATCCGGGTTTCCGTGCGGCTCGTCGGGGAGCGGGTGCTGCTGGGCGTATCCGACACCGGACCGGGTTTGATGCCGACCAAATCGCGTCCAAGCCTTTCAACCGGCGTTGGCATCGCCAATATCAGGGAGCGGCTGGCGCAGGCCTATGGGCCGGACCATCGCTTCGATGTGCGCGCCATGCCGACGGGCGGGTTCGGGGTCGAGATCGAGATCCCGTTCCAGCTCGAAGTACCGAATAGAGAGGTGTGATGACCATTCGTACCATCCTCGTCGACGACGAGCCGCTTGCGATCCAGGGGCTCGAACTGCGGCTTCAGGCGCACGACGACGTCGAGATCATCGCCAAGTGCCAGAACGGGCGCGAGGCGATCAGCGCGATCAAGACCCACAAGCCCGACCTCGTCTTCCTCGACATCCAGATGCCCGGGTTCGACGGCTTTTCGGTGGTACAGGGGCTGATGGAGGTGGAGCCGCCGCTGTTCGTGTTCGTGACCGCCTATTCCGATCACGCCATTCGCGCGTTCGAGGCGCAGGCGACCGATTACCTCATGAAGCCGGTTGAGGAGGCGCGGCTGGCCGATACGCTGGACCGCGTGCGCCAGCGCTTGTCGGAGCGGCAAAGCGCGGGGGAGGCCGACCGGCTGAAGGAAGTGCTGGCCGAACATGCGCCCGAGGCGGCGGCGGAGATGAGCGACGCCGGAAGCGGCGACCAGCCCAACGCCAGCCGGTTCGAGAAGATGATCAACATCAAGGATCGCGGGCAGATCTTCCGCGTCGATGTCGACACGATCGAGCGGATCGACGCCGCGGGCGATTACATGTGCATCTACACCGGCGACAACACGCTGATCCTGCGCGAGACGATGAAGGATCTGGAGAAGCGCCTCGACCCGCGCCGGTTCCAGCGCATCCATCGCTCGACGATCGTCAACCTGGACCTGGTCAAGCAGGTGAAGCCGCACACCAACGGCGAATGCTTCCTGGTGCTCGATTCGGGGGCGAGCGTGAAGGTGAGCCGCAGCTATCGCGACGTGGTGGCGCGCTTCGTCCATTGATACGGGTTTCCGCGCTCTATCGCTTCGCCCCGATCGCCGATCCCCATGCCGCGCGCGACGCGCTGCTGGCGGTCGCGCGTGCCGCGGGGGTGAAGGGCACGCTGCTGCTCGCGGGAGAGGGCATCAACGGCACCATCGCGGGCGCGCCCGAGGCGCTGGATCGCGTGATCGCGCGGATCCGCGAACTGCCGGGCTGTGCCGATCTGTCGCTGAAGCACGGCTGGGCGGCGACGAACCCGTTCCACCGGCTGAAGGTGAAGGTAAAGCGCGAGATCGTGACGATGGGGGTCGCGGTCGATCCGCTGACCGACGCCGGTACCTATGTCGCACCCGCCGCGTGGAACGATCTGATCGCCGATCCGCAGACGCTCGTGATCGATACCCGCAACGCCTATGAGGTGGCGGTGGGCACGTTCGCGGGCGCGGTCGATCCGGGGACGGCGAGCTTCGCGGACTTCCCGGCCTGGTTCCGCGACCATCGCGAGACGCTGATGGCGGGCAAGACGCGGGTGGCGATGTTCTGCACCGGCGGCATCCGCTGCGAGAAGTCGACCGCCTTCCTGAAGGCGGAGGGAGTGGAGGCGGTCCACCATCTCGACGGCGGCATTCTGCGCTATCTGGAGGAGGTGCCGGAGGACCAGAGCCGGTGGCAGGGCGAATGCTTCGTCTTCGACCAGCGCGTCGCGGTGGGGCACCGGCTGGCGCCGGGCACCCATGCGCTATGCCATGCGTGCCGGATGCCGGTCGGCGAGACTGACCGTGCCTCGCCGCTCTATGTCGAGGGCGTCAGCTGCCCCGCCTGCCACGCGTCGCGCGACGACACGCAGCGCGCGGGCTATGCCGAGCGCCACCGCCAGCAGCGGCTGGCCGAGGATCGCGGGACCAGCCACGTCGGCTGGTCCGCGCCTGTTCCTGGGCAGGATGGCGTCGGATAATCTCGGGTTGTCGCATGGGCATCCAGAAGTGGTCGCCCTCACCCTTCGCCGCCTTCGGCGTCTTTTCCCTCTCCCGCTGGGAGAGGGAGCGAGCGGCGCAGCCGCGGGAGGCAGTCTCCCGCCCCGCGATGGATGTTACCGCGACCGTGCGCTGAGCGAGATGCCGATCACCCGCGGCTCGTTGTACACCGCCGCCATGTAATTCTCGATCACGCCCTTCAGGTTCTCCTCGTTGGTGATGTTGCGCGCAAAGGCGGCGATCTCGAAACGGTCGTCGGGGGTGCGATAGCCGATCTTCAGCCCGCCCTCGACATTGCCGTTCGCGCGGAATTCGGCGGTGTCGTACAGCACCAGGTTCGTCAGCCCCTGAAGGTTCCAATCGGTCGCCGCGAACAGTGCCCCGCCGTTCGCCAGCGGCACGTCATATTGCGCGGTCAGGTCGAGGTTGTATTCCGGCGCATTGGGCAACCGGTTGCCGTCGATGTTCGCGAAATAGGTCGTGCCCGTGCCGGTGCCGCGCGTGAAGGTGTTCGATTCGAGTACGGTGCACACCTGTACGCCGTTCAGGCTGCACGTCTGCGCGAAGACGCGCTTGTCCTTGATCTCGCTGTGCAGCGCGCTGGCGCCGAGGCCGATCGCCAGGTTGCGCACCGGGCGCCAGTCGATCTCCAGCTCGCCGCCATAGGCCTGCGCCTTGTCGGCGTTGAACAGCACGCCGCTGCCGTTCGAATCGTTGCCGTTGAGCTGGATGTCCTCGACCGTGTAGAAGAACAGCGCGCCGTTGATGCGCAGCGTGTTGCCGAGCAGGCTGGACTTGAACCCGCCCTCGAACGAGGTGTTCGTCTCCGAATTCGCGGTCGTGAAATCGGCGTTGAACACCGCCGACCGGCCCTGGATCGTCGGCCCGCGGAACCCGCGCGCGGCGCGGGCATACAGGTTCAGGTCGGGCGTCGCCTGATAGGCCAGCGACACGTCCCAGCTGGGTTGCTCGTCGCTCAACCGCACGTCGCGACGCCCGGTGTAGCTGCTGACCCCCGCGGCATTGGCGTTGGCACGCAGCAACTGGGTACGCTTGGTGTCGTTGGTGTAGCGCGCACCCGCGGTCAGCGTCAGGCGATCGGTGAAGGCATAGCTCGCCTGCCCGAACCCGGCCCAGGAGGTGTTGGTGTTGCGCAGCACGACGAAATTGTTCGGGTTACGCGACGCGGTGGTGAGGAAGACGCCGCGCTGGTCGAACTCGGTCAGGTCGCGGCTATCGAAATAGATGCCGCCGAACTGCCACTTGAACGCGCCGTCGCCGTTGGACGCGACCCGCACCTCCTGCGTCCACTGGTCGAGGTCGCGGATCCGGCCCTGGCTCTGGCCGAAGCCGTTGCGCACGCCATTGAAGGGGTAATCGCTGCCCGCACCGCCGTCGGTATCGCCACGGCTGTAGCCCGACGCATGTTCGTAGGCGGTGATCGAGGTCAGCGTCGCCACGCCCAGGTCGATCCCCAGATGCGCCGAGGCGCCCTGCATCTTATAGGCCTGCGGGTTGTCGCCGCCCTCGTCGAGCGCGACCTGATCGCGCGGCCCGCGTGGCGTGCTGGATCCCTTCACCAGCGCGTTGCGGTGGAACACGGTCGACGTGCCCTCGTAATCGCGCACATGCCCCGACAACAGCAGCGACACGACGTCGCCCGGCGTGAAGAGCAGCTGAAGCCGTGCGTCACGCTCCAGGAAACCGCCCAGCGCATCCTTGCGCGGGGTGATCGTCCCGTCGTCGGACGGGCCGGTGTAGGTATTGTCGATCCAGTCGCTGCGACGCTGCATCAACCCGGAGACGCGGAACGACAGCACGTCCTTGATGAGCGGCCCGCCGACGCCCGCGTCCAGCGACACGGTATCGAAGCTGCCGACCGACAGGTTCATCCGGCCCTGCGTTTCCTGCGACGGGCGGATCGTGTCGAACTTGATGATGCCTGCGGGCGTGTTGCGCCCGAACAGCGACCCCTGCGGCCCGCGCAGCACCTCCACCTGTGCGACGTCGAACACCGGGTTCGACTTCAGCACGACATGCTCCAGCACGACATCGTCCTGGATGATCGACACCGGCTGCGACGCGCCGAGATAGAAGTCGATGTTGCCGAGGCCACGGATATAGAAGCGCGGGAAGATGCGGCCCGTCGTCGTCTCGGCATACAGGCCGGGAACGCGGCCCGCGAGCGCCAGGATATCCTCGCCCCCGGTCTGGAACGTGCGCAGCTCCTCGCCCTTCACCGCGGTCACCGACAGCGGAACGCGCTGGAGGTTCTCCTCGCGGCGTTCCGCGGTCACCACGATGTCGTCCAGCCCGTCGGTGCCCGCCGCGGCGCTGCCGACGCCCTGCGACGCCTGCGCCGGGGTCTGCGGCACGCTGCCGTCCTGCGCGAAGGCGGCGGTCGCGGTCAGGGCGGCGCCGGCCGCGGTGACGAACAACGCGCGACGAATGAAGCGATGAGACACGTAATCTTCCCCACAAATGATGCGCGTCGCGGCATTTACGGCCGATCCGCACCTTCCCTGCGCAGGCCGCTAGGTGCCAATTGCGACTATCCTGTGACAAAGTGTTGCCGAAAAGCCGCAGCAAGAGCCTCTTCGTGTGCGGCGCAATATCTGCTACGGGCGCGCGCATCATGCTCAACCTCAACGGCATCACCGTGCGCCTCGGCGGGCGCACGATCCTCGACGGCGCGAGTGCGGCACTGCCGCCGGGCAGCCGCGTCGGTCTGATCGGGCGCAACGGCGCGGGCAAGTCGACGCTGGTCCGCGTCATCGCCGGCATGCTGGAGCCGGACGACGGCTCCGCCGACATGCCCAAGGGCGCGCGGCTGGGCTATATCGCGCAGGAGGCGCCCTCGGGCACCGCGACCCCGTTCGACACGGTGCTCGCCGCCGATACCGAGCGCGCCGCGCTGATGCACGAATCGGAGACGACCGAGGATCCCGACCGGCTGGGCGACGTCTATGAGCGGCTGATCGCGATCGACGCCTATACCGCGCCCGCCCGCGCCGCGCAGATCCTGCTCGGGCTCGGCTTCGACGAGGAGATGCAGCAGCGTCCGCTCGACAGCTTCTCGGGCGGGTGGAAGATGCGCGTCGCGCTGGCCGCCTTGCTGTTCTCGCAGCCCGACCTGCTGCTGCTCGACGAGCCGTCGAACCACCTCGATCTGGAGGCGGTGATGTGGCTGGAAGACTTCCTGGTCAATTACAAGGCGACCATCGTCGTCGTCAGCCACGAGCGCGACTTCCTCAACAACGTCGTCGACCACATCCTCCATCTGCAGGGCGGGAAGATCACGCTCTATCCCGGCGGCTACGACAGTTTCGAGCGCCAGCGTGCCGAGCGGATGGCGCAGCTGGCCGCCGCCAAGGCGAACCAGGACGCGCAGCGTGCCAAGCTGCAGGATTATGTCGCGCGCAATTCCGCCCGCGCCTCCACCGCGAAGCAGGCGCAAAGCCGGCAGAAGATGCTGGCCAAGATGCAGCCGATCGCCGAGCTGGCCAACGATCCGTCGCTGTCGTTCGACTTCCCCGATCCCACCGAACTGCGCCCGCCGCTCATCACGCTCGACATGGCGAGCGTCGGCTATGGCGAGACGCCGATCCTCAAGCGGCTCAACATGCGGCTCGACCCGGACGATCGCGTCGCGCTGCTGGGGCGCAACGGCAACGGCAAGACGACGCTCGCCCGCCTGCTCGCTGCGCAGCTGACGCCGATGGACGGCGAAATGGCATCGTCGGGCAAGATGAAGGTCGGCTATTTCACGCAATATCAGGTGGAGGAGCTGGACGCCGACGACACCCCGCTGGAGCATATGACGCGCACCATGAAGGGCGCCAGCCCCGCCGCGGTGCGCGCGCAGCTGGGGCGGTTCGGCTTCTCCGGCGACAAGGCGACCGGCAAGGTGGGCAAGATGTCGGGCGGCGAGAAGGCGCGCCTCGCGCTCGCGCTCATCACCCGCGACGCGCCGCATATGCTGATCCTCGACGAGCCGACTAACCACCTCGACGTCGACGCGCGCGAGGCGCTGGTGCAGGCGCTCAACTCCTACACGGGCGCCGTCGTGCTGGTCAGCCACGACCGCCACATGCTGGAGATGACCGCCGACCGGCTGGTGCTGGTGGATGACGGCACCGCGGTGGAATTCGACGGAACGCTCGACGATTATATCGCCTTGGTGCTGTCGGGTGCGGGCAAGGCCGACGCCAGGCCTGCGGCGAAGGGCAGCAAGAAGGATCGCGCCGCCGCCGCGGATCGCCGTGCGGCAGAGACCGCGATGCGCAAGCGGGCGAAGGAGGCGGAGGACGCGCTGGCGAAGCTGAACCAGCAGCGCGCGGCGGTGGACCGCGCGATGTTCGATCCGTCGACCGCGGACAAGACGCTGGCGAAGCTGTCGATGACCGAGCTGATGAAGCGGCGCGCGGAGCTGTCGGAGCGGATCGACGGGGCGGAAGCGACGTGGCTGGAGGCGAGCGAGGCGCTGGAAGCCGGGACGATCGCTTCGGCGGCATAGCCGCCCTGAGCGACCGTCCCGGCCGGCCGGCCTCGCCAAGGCGAGGACCGACGACGCGGCTTCGCCGCGGCGGGGCGTGAGGAAGAAGCGTCACCCCGGATCACGTCCGGGGTGACGGGAATCTCAACCGCATCGTCACCCCGGACTTGTCCCGGGGTCCAGGGTTCCGCTCACCCAACGGTCGTTAGGCGCGGGACCCTGGATGCCGGGACGAGCCCGGCATGACGGGGTGGCTCAGGCCTCCGCCTCGCCCCCGCCTTCGGCGCCACGCTCGAACCAGGCCTCGACCTCGCCGGTCAGCTTGATCGTCAGCGGGCGGCCGCGGCGGTCGACCTTCTTGCCCAGCGCGACGCGGATCCAGCCTTCGGAGATGCTGTATTCCTCGACGTCCTTGCGCTCGACACCCTTGAAGCGGATGCCGACGCCGCGCTCCAGCGCGGGCTGGTCGAAGTACGGGCTCGACGGGTCGATCGAGAGATGGTCGGGAGGGGTATCGCTCATGGCGCGCGGCCATGCCGCAATCGGCCGCATCAGGCCACAAAAAACGGCGCGGGGATGGCTCCCCGCGCCGCCTCGATCCGCTTACCAGCCGTAACCGTAATAGCCGCGCGGCTGGTTGTAATAGCCGCGGTACGGGTCGCGATAATATTCGCGGTACACCGGCGGCGGGGGCGGCGGCGCATAATAGCGATCACGGTACACCACGCGCGGCGGCGGATAATAGCCGCGATCGTAATAATAGCCGTTGTCGTAATAGCGGTCGCGGTTGCTCGACGCGATCGCCGCGCCCAGACCCAGCCCGATCACGCCACCGATGATCGCGCCCGTCGCCGCATCGCCGCCGCGGTCGCGCCGCCAGTAGCGCTGCGCCTCCGCCGGTGCGGCGGTGGCGAGCACGCTGGCGGCCAGCGTCGCCCCCAGCACCGCCTTCTTGCCCATACCCATCATGTCGGAATACTCCTTCCGTTACGCAGGGTTCGCACACGGGTTGAACGCAACCGCTGCGATCCTGTTTCCGGACCTACGCGAGTCGCGCTGAACGGGTGCGGAATGGGGCGTTCATGGGCGGTTTATTCGATCCGCCACCCTCACCCTTCCCTCTCCCGCTGGGAAAGGGAGGGAGGAGCGCAGGGGTCCCATGAAAGTATTACTTTCATGGGTGCCCCGAAGCGCCGGAAGGGTGAGGACGACGTGGATCACACCGGCGCCGCATCCGCCCCGGCGCCATAATGGTGCCAGGTGAAGATCGCCGCCGCGCCGCGATAGGGGCGCCATGCCTCCGCCAGTTCGCGCGTCAGCTTCTCGCTGGGGCGCGCGTCGTGGCCCAGGATGCGGCCGACCTCGATCTGCACCGCCAGATCGCCCGCGGGCCAGATGTCGGGGCGCCCCTCGGCGAACAGCAGATATACCTCCGCCGACCAGCGGCCGATGCCCTTGACGCGGACCAGCTGTGCGATCGCTTCTTCGTCATCCTGTGGCAGCGCATCGAGGTTCAGCCGCCCGCTCGTCACCTCGTCCGCCAGGCTCCGCGCATAGCCGGTCTTCTGGCGCGAGAAGCCGCAGGCGCGCAGCATGTCGTCGTCCAGCCGCTGGACCAGCACCGGATCGGTGGCGTCGCCCAGCGCCTCCAGCTTGCGCCACACCGCATCCGCCGCCTTTACGCTCACCTGCTGCCCCAGGATGGTACGCAGCAGCGTGGCATAGCCGCGCGCGCGGATGCGCGGCGCCGGGTAGCCGACCCGCGCCAGCGCGGCGGCAAAGGCGGGCTCGCGCGCGGCCAGCGCATCCAGCCCGGCGTTGAGCTCCCCGGCGTTCAGCCCCATTGCACGGAGCCCCGGCAGGCGGCATGGGGAAGCGGACTATTCGGGGAGACAATCATGCCCAAGCTTATCGTCGTCACGCGTGAGGGGGAAGAACGCGAGATCGACGGGGACGCCGGCCTGTCGGTGATGGAAGTGATCCGCGACGCGGGGATCGACGAGATCCTGGCGCTGTGCGGCGGCTGCTGCAGCTGCGCCACCTGCCATATCCATGTCGACCCCGCCTTCGTCGACAAGCTGCCGCCGATCAGCGAGGACGAGAACGACCTGCTCGATTCGTCGAGCGACCGTGACGCGACCTCGCGGCTGTCGTGCCAGGTCGAGTTCAGCGACGCGCTGGACGGCATGAAGGTGCGCATCGCCGCGGAGGATTGAGGCTCCTGCGCCCGCAGGAGCCCCGGGCCGGATCCACACTCACTTCCGTTCGCCCTGAGGAGCCGTTGAGCTTGTCGAAACGGCGTCTCGAAGGGGATGCTTCGAGACGAGGCTTCGACAAGCTCAGCCTCTCCTCAGCACGAACGGATCATGGCTTGAATGTCGATCGGGCCCGGGATCACGCGCACCAACAAGCGCGGTTCTGCCTGACCCTGGGTTCCGGCGTTCGCCGGAACACGCTCACCCCCGCGCCGCCACCGCGTAGAGCGCGATCGCGGCGGCGTTGGAGACGTTCAGGCTCTCCACCTTGCCGGAGATCGGCAGCTTCGCCAGTTCGTCGCAATGCGCCTCGGTATTCTGGCGCATCCCCTCGCCTTCCGCGCCCAGCACGATCGCGATGCGCTGCGTGCCCATCGCCTGCGCCAGCGTCTGCGTCGCATGGCCGGTCAGCCCGATGCGCCAGAAGCCGGCCTCGCCGATCTCGTCCAGCGCGCGCGCCAGATTGACGACGCGCACCCACGGCACCGTCTCCAGTGCGCCCGACGCCGCGCGCGCCAGCGATCCCGATTCGGGGGGCGAGTGGCGGTCCTGCGTCACGATGCCCAGCGCGTCGAACGCCGCCGCCGAGCGCAGGATCGCGCCGACATTGTGCGGATCGGTGACCTGATCCAGCACCACCAGCGGGCGCTGGTCCCCGGCGCCCTGATCCAGCAGGTCGCCCAGCCACACGTCCTCCAGCGGATCGACCTCCGCCACCAGCCCCTGATGCGGCGCGTCGGACGGCACCAGCCGCCCCAGATCGGGCGCCTCGGCGAACACGATCGGCAGCACCGACGGCAGGTCGAGCGCGGCCAGCGCCTCGCGCGTGCCCCAGATCTTGCGCACGACACGCTCCGGGTTGGCCAAGGCGGCGGTCACCGCATGGCGCCCCCACAGGCGCGGTCGGTTGCCCTGCGTCTGGCTGGGGCGGTGTCCACGGCGTGCCATCAATCGTCGTCCTTCGGATAGGCATAGGGATCGCCGACCACCGGCTGCGTCGGCAGCACCCCGCGCGGCAGCGGCTGATCGGCATTGGCGGCGTTGAGCAGGAACGCGGCGAGGATGGTCGCCCCCTGCCGCATGTCGTCCGCCTTCAGGTGATCGAACGTGTCGATCCCGCTGTGGTGGATGCGCGTGAAATAGTCGAGCGGATCCTGGATGAATTGAAACGCGGGCACGCCGACCGACTGCATGAAGACATGGTCGGTGCCGCCGGTCGGCATCATCGACACCTCCGTCATCCCCATTGCGCGGAACGGCGCCATCCATTCCTGAAAGATGGGCACGACCGCGGGATTGCCCTCGGCATAGATGCCGCGCAGCTTGCCCGAGCCGTTGTCGATGTTGAAATAGGCGGCCAGTTCGCCCCAGCCCGGCTGCGGCACGATGGGAAAGCGCGTGGGGAAGCCGTAATATTTCTCGTCGCCGCGCCCGGTGCCCGTCGCGGTCACGCCGCCGCGGGTGGCGAGGTGGCGCTCGACATAGGCGAGCGAGCCGAGCAGCCCCTGTTCCTCGCCGGTCCACAACGCGAAGCGGATCGTCCGCTTCGGACGAATGCCGGATTTGGCGAGGATGCGCGCCGCCTCCATCACCATCGCGGAGCCGGCGGCATTGTCCGCCGCGCCGTCGCCCGCGACCCAGCTGTCGAGATGCGCGCCGGCCATGACATAGCCGGCCTTGCCATCGGTGCCGGGGATCTCGGCGATGACGTTATAGGCGTTCATGTCGCTGTCGTCGAAGCGGACGTCGCTGACGATCTCCAGCGTCGGTGCCGCGCCGGTCTTCGCCAGCCGGGCGAGGCGGCGATAGTCCTCCGCCGCGATCTGCACCGCGGGCAGCGCGGGCGTCTCGTCCTTGCCGAACAGATAACCCTCGCCATGGAGCAGCTTGCCGTCGCGATACGACATGGTCGCCTGCGCCACCGCGCCCTCCGCCTTCAGGAAGGCATCGAGCTTCGCGGGGAACAGCGCGCGCTTCATCCGCCGGCCGAGCGCGTCGGGATCGTAGGACGGCTGGCGATAGCCGTCCTCCTTCGCCAGATCGGCATCGCTCAGCCGCTGGAACGGCGCCTCCTTCGGCTCCGATCCGCTGTCGGGGCGCGTCACCAGCACGATCTTGCCGGCGAGCTGGCCGCGCCATTTGGCGAAGTCCGCCTCCCTGCTCATCGGCGCGACGATGACCGGCGCGGTCAGCGTGCCGTTGGTGGCGGGCGTCCAGGCGACGGGGATGGCGGTGAGCTGGATCGGGCGCGGCGTCACCATCCGCACGCTCGACCGCTCGATCCACCAGCCGCGGCCGAACGGCACCGGTTCCTTGTGGACCTTCAGCCCCCATTCGGCGAAGCGCGCCTGCGTCCAGCCTTCCGCGGCGCGGGCCTGCGGCGAATTGGTCAGCCGCGGGCCGATGACGTCGGTCAGGTGCTGCGCGATCGGCATGACCTCGCTGTGGTTCATGCCCTGATCGATCAGGCGGTTGGTCGCGGACACCGCAGGCGTGCGCTGCGCCTGGGCGGCGGGAACGAGAAGCGCGGCCGCGGCGACCGCGGTCAGGAAGGCGTGGCGCATGGTGGTGCGGTATCTCCGGCGACGACACGTCGCGTGCGGCGGGACGCTATGCGGCAGGGCGCGCGCGCGCAAGCATGTGCGAAACCCCGCACGACGGCGTTGACACGGCTTCGTGGGGCGGGCATTGGGCGCCCTCGCTTTTCGGCGAGCGTCATCCGTGGAAGGGTGGCCGAGTGGTTAAAGGCAGCAGACTGTAAATCTGCCCACGCAAGTGTACGCTGGTTCGAATCCAGCCCCTTCCACCATCCTCCCGGCGGCGCCCGGGTGCCCATCCCACGACATTTCCGATTTCTGGCGCGTCGCCCGATAGTTGCGGCACGAACGCCGTTTCCGCGCGCGCTTCCGGCCCGGCGCGCGCCACGCATATACCCAATTTGGTAGCTTTCGGCCGCGACCGTAAAGCGTCCTTAATCACGCCGATCCTAACCCATGTCACAGAGGAAAGGTGGACTCGGGTGCTTATAGAGATCGACACCAAGAACGCCCGGCTGGGCATGTACGTTCACGCGGTGGACGGCGGTTGGCTGGCCAGTCCCTTCTGGAGGGCGCAGCTGGTGCTGTCGAAACAGTCGGAGATCGACAAGCTGGTCAAGGCCGGCATCATGAAGATCGTGATCGATACGTCGAAGGGCGTCGGTCCGGCCGAACCGGTCGCACCCGCCCCGGTGGCGGTCGAGGAAACGCCGGTCGAGGAAGCGCCGGTCCCTGTCGCGGTCGACGCCGCCTATGCCGGGCCGGAGCGACGCACCCGCAAGCGCGTCGCCAGCGAACTGGACCGCGCGCGCGCGACGGTGGAGCGATCGAAGGAAGCGGTGTCGCGCATGTTCGCCGAAGTGCGCATGGGCCATGCCGTCGACGCCGCCGACGTCTCCCCGCTGGTCGACGAGATCGCGGAATCGGTGGCGCGCGACGCCACCGCGATGCTCAAGGTCACGCGACTGAAGAACAAGGACGAATATACCTATCTCCATTCGGTCGCGGTATGCGCGCTGATGATCAACTTCGCACGCCGACTGAACCTGCCGGAGGAGGAGGTGCGCGACCTGGGCATGGCGGGGCTACTGCACGACATCGGCAAGATGTCGGTGCCCAGCGCGCTGCTGGAAAAGCCCGGCGCGCTCGAACCTGGCGAACGCCGCGTGGTGCAGAGCCACCCGGAACAGGGGCACCAGCTGCTGAGCGAGAGCCACAACGTCTCGCCCGCGGTGCTGGACGTGTGCCTGCACCATCACGAGCGCATCGACGGCACCGGTTATCCGCATCGGCTGACGGGCGAGCAGCTGACCCTGCATGCGCGGATGAGCGCGATCTGCGACGTCTATGACGCGGTCACGTCCAACCGCCCCTACAAGCGACCATGGTCGCCCAGCGAGGCGCTGGCGCGAATGCGATCGTGGGAGGGGCATTTCGACCCGGCGCTGTTCGCGATCTTCATCGAGAGCATCGGCATCTATCCGGTCGGCGGACTGGTGCGGATGGGGGACAATGTGCTGGCGCTGGTGATCGAGGGCAACGACGAGGATCCCACCGCACCGCGTGTCCGCTGCTTCTACGACATTCCCGCACAGGCGTTCGTCGCGCATCGCGACATCGCCACCGGGAGCGGCACACCGCAGGCGACGATCCTGCGGTCGGAGCGGGGCGAACACTGGTTCGGCGACGGCTGGACCGAGGTTCAGGCATTGGTCGAGGCGGGTACGCCCGACGCAACCGGTGCGGCGACGCCGCGCCGCGCCGCCATGGGGGGTTGAACGATGCCGCGCCAGGCTGCCCGCGCCGCCACGCTTCACCAGCGGATGCTCGGCTGGCTCCAGAACGATACCGTGCCGAGCCCCCCCGCCCCCGCCCCCAACCCGCTGACCGAGAATGGGCGCACCGCGGTGCGCCGGCAATTGTATCGCGACGTCGGCGAGTTCCTGTTCTCCAACGGGCTGGAGCCGACGCCGCGCAACTTCATGGTCGCGCACAGCTATCTGTCGGGTGAGAATTGGGAGATCGGGCGCGCGGTTGCCGACCACCTGCATAGCGGCAAGCCGCTGTCCGACGGCGAGGTGGGTGAGATCGTCGAGCGGCAGCGCGCGTCGCAACTGACGCCGGACCGCCTCGCCGAACTCGCCAGCCAGCTGGAGGCGCGGCTGAACGACTGCGTCAGCGCGGTCGATACCACGCGCGATTCGGCGGCGACGTTCGGCTCCGCGCTGAACGAGGAGGCGGCGAACCTCAACAGCGATCCGGTGGGCACGCTCCATCGCGTCATCGCGCTGACCCGCGAGGCGGTGGAGACGGCGCGGCTGGCCGAACTGCAGTTGCAGCAGACCCGGCGCGAGGCGGACGCGCTGCGCAGCGACCTGGAACAGGCGCGGCGCGCAGCCGAGCAGGACCATCTGACCGGCCTGCCCAACCGCCGCTGCTTCGAGGCGCGGCTGGCGACGGCGATGGCGGAGCCGGGGCCGCGCAACGTCACCGTGGCGCTGTGCGACATCGACGACTTCAAGCAGGTCAACGACCGGCACGGCCATCCCGCAGGGGACCGTGTGCTGCGCTTCGTCGGCGACTTCCTGCGCACGCAGCTTGGTCGCGGGGCGATGGTTGCGCGCTATGGCGGGGAAGAATTCGCCTGCCTGTTCGAGGGCGAGACACCGCACGGTGCGCGCGCGGCGCTGAACGCGGTGCGCGACAAGCTGGCGACGCGATCGCTGGTCAATCAGGAATCGGGTCTGTCGATCGGCGTGGTCACCTTCTCCGCGGGGGTGGCGCCGATCGTCGACGGCGACGTCCACGCCGCGATGCAGGACGCGGACGCCGCGCTCTACACCGCCAAGCGCAACGGCAAGGACGCGGTGGTGGTGGCCCGCACCTGACGCGGGCTATCGCGCCGCGGCATCCGCCACCGCGGCCCAGGCGGCGATCTCCGTATCCATGTGGCGCAGCACCGCCAGGTCGCCGGCACGCGCATGGTCGAGGTCGACCGTCGCCTCCCCCTCCCATTCCCAGGTGGCGTTGCCCGACAGCGTGACCATCGCGTCGTGCTCGGCGCGCGCGCGGACCAGCCCGCCCTTGTTGAGCACCGTCACCTCGCGCCCGAATGCGATATGCCCGTCGAGGCAGGCGGCATAGGTCGACGCCGCCATCGCGCTGCCGCAGCTGTCGGTCAAGCCCACGCCGCGCTCGAAGGTGCGCACGAACAACCGGTCCGGCCCGCGCACCTCGACGAACGAGACGTTGGCGCGGCGCGGCAGCCAATCGGGCGCCGCCTCGCAGATCGTGCCCAGCCGCACCAGCTCCGCCTCGTCGATGCGATCGACGACGCTCACCAGATGCGGGTTGGGGATGGCCACCGCGGTGAAGGCGCGGTCCGGGTCGAGCGGCGGCACCGGCGCGGCGACGATCCGCTCCGCCGCGACGCGCAGCGGCCAGTCCGCCACCGCGAGCGAGGCGGGACCGGCGGTTTCGGTGACCGTCCAGACGCCCGGTGCCAGGTCCGGCGCGCGGGCCACCGCGGCTCGGCTGGTCTTCAACCGCACCGTCGCGCGGTCCAGCCCCAGCGCCTCGAACCCCGCGCGCGCGACGCAGCGCAGACCGTTGAGGCACGTCTCCGCCTCGCTGCCGTCGCTGTTGAACATCCGCATCCCGAACGCGGCGGTGTCGTCCCCCGCGGTCAGCGCGAGCAGCCCGTCGCCGCCGACCGGCCCGGCGCGATCGGCCAGCGCGCGCGCCACCTGCCCCCATTGCGCGTCGGACAGGTCGAGCGCGCGCGCGTCGATCAGCGGAAAGTCGTTGCCCGAGCCGTGGCACTTGATGAATCGCAGCCGCATCGCGCGTTCCTGCGCCCGCCGCCGTGCCGCGGCAAGAGGCATCACCGCAGGCGGTAATGATCGGCCAGCCGATCGAGCGCGAGCGTCAGCACCACGCGCCCGCTGCGCGCGGGCCAGCCCAGCGCACGCTCGCTGTCGGGCAGCGTCTCGCCCGCGCACACCACGCGCCACAGCACGTCGGACAGCCCCCGGCCGGCCGCCGCCACCGCCGCGTCGAAGCGTCGCTTGGCCGCGACCTGTGCCTCGATCGGGTCCAGCCCGCCGCCCCCGCCGCCATCCACGCGCGGCACCCAGCGCATCGTCACCGACGCCGCCAGCTGCGCGCGCTCGTAATCGGCACGCAGCCGTTCGCCCGCCTCCGACTGGCGCGGGGTGACCAGCCCGCGCGCCGCCAGCCACGCCAGCGGCGATTCGCGGCGGTTGACCGTCACGCTGCGCCCGCTCCCGCGCGTTCCCACCGAGCGCCCCGCCCCGTCCACCGTCGTTTCCACCAGATCGCGCATCATCGTCTCCGCTTGCCAAGGACAAGGGGCTGGCGGGTGTTGGATGCTGTAGGACAGCGCCATGTGCGAAAAAGAAGGCGCGTCGTGCGTGGGGTGGTGGGCGCTGACGGGTTCGAACCGCCGACCTACTCGGTGTAAACGAGCCGCTCTACCAGCTGAGCTAAGCGCCCGACGCGGGAAAACCCCGGATTTCCGTCGTTGCAGCTTCTCTACAGGCGGAATTTTGCGGATCAATAGGGACTGAAACGGAAACGCGCGGAACCTAAAGTCCCGGACTATCCCCGGACTGCTACATATCAAGGTCGACGTCAGCGATGACGATCTCGCCGTGGTCGACCCCGCCTCGGGCATACTTCTCCGCGACGATGTCCTCGATCATTTCGCGGTTTGCGGCGACGAGGCCAGCAGCATCCTGCGGGCCGGAATGCTCGCCCCATAGCGCGTGGAGTGCGGTAGACGTGACGCGCACGGTGAAGGGACGTCCGGCAATCGTCGCCGGGTAGCTATAGTCGTCGAAGGTCATCGCCGCCTCATCGAAATTCTGCCCAGACCGGGTGGCCGCGGCTTACGAGAGCCGAGACGATCCAGCGGTGGACCAAGTGAGCGTGATTGTACGCGCGACCTTTGGGCGCGCCACTCTCCTCCCAGAATTTCATGAGCAGGTCGCGATCGGCCAGGAACGGGCGTAATGCGCGCAGTGCCAGGCGCACCGCCGCGGTGTGGACGTCGTCCTCGGTCGCCCGGCGAGCGGCGTCATTTAGCACCGTCAGCGCCAGATTCATCAGCAGTGCGCGCGCTCTATATTCGCGAAGCTCCTTGGCATCCTCCGCGAAGGGCACGCCCGCTACCTTCACGTCCGCGCTGGAGCAAATGGGACAGGGGAGATCGGACAGGACCGCAGGCCATTCCAGCGACCGCCGCGAGAATCGGCGGTCTGCGATCAGCGCTTCGCGGTCGACCAGCTTCACACCGCCGCACGCACGACAGGTGACGCGCAGCGCGGCCTCCACTTTTCGCAGGTCGTACAGGGTCTTCGGCGGGCCAACCATTGCCGAATTATGCAGGAACAATAGAAGAACAAAAAGACTGGCGTTCGCACGTCTGGCGCGGCATCACGCGGGCATGACCGCGCGAGACACCATCATCCGAGTCGCCGCCGAGCGTGGCGAAAGCCTCTCCGCCCTGTCCCGCAAGATCGGGCGGAATGAAGCCTATCTCCAGCAATATGTCGGACGCGGATCGCCGCGACGCCTGCCAGAGGAAGAGCGCCGCATGCTCGCAATCGTGCTCAACATCGACGAGCGCAGGCTGGGCGCGCGCGATCCGTGGTCACCCGCGATCTGACGATGGAACATCGCCACGACTTCCCGCGGATCGGCCACAACCGCCCTTGCCCGCTATGCGGAGGCGGGGAGGCTGACGATCTGATCGAGCAGGTCGCTGCCGACCTATGGAACAGCCGGCGCTATGGCACGCTCGATGACCGCCCTTGGGAGGCGGCCGGCGATTACTGGCATCGGACGTTCCGCGATCTCGCGGAGACGGCCGTCGCCAGCCTCAAGGATCATTGCCAGACCTTGAGATAGTCGAGCATCATCTCGCTCTTCCACCCCGGGCGGGCATCCTTCGGCGCTGGTCCCAGCCCGCCGACAGCGACATTCAGGATGATCTTCATCGGCTCGCGGAAGATCGTCGGACGCCGCGCCGCCAGTGCGCCGTCGATGTACAGGATCTCCTCGTCCGCGGTCCACAGGTAGCCCACGCGATGCCACTGGCCATCGGCGACCACCTGCGGCAGGATCACGCCTTCCGCGAATTTCCCCGCCGCGTCCTTCCAGTGACGGCTGAATTGCAGCTGGTCGCGATCGGCCAGCCCCTGCTCGAAGATGTCGATCTCCGGCGGCCACCCGCCTTTCGCCGGCAGCATCCAGAATGCCAGCGACGATCCCTGCGCCCGCCCGCTCTTGAAGCGCAGCTCGACATAGCCGTGCTGGAAGGTGAACAGATTGGCGCTGTCCAGCATCGCCGCCGAATAATCGTAGGTCAGCCCGGTCATCAGCGACCGCGTCGTCACCTTCTCCGCGCGCAGCACGCGGTATCCGTCGACGATCGGGAAGGGCGTCACCCCAGGCTGGGTGGACGGGTGGCTGTACGGCGCGATCTCCTTGTTGCCGGTCTGCACATCGCCCCACTCCGGGCGCGATCGCCATGCGCCCTGCACGGCGTCCGGCGTGATCGGCTCGCGGAAGGTGCTGGAGAAGACGAGCTTCCGCCCGGCGGCCGGATCGGCTGGCACCGCGCGGGCCGGCGTGGCGATCGGCGCAGCCGTGGCGGCGACACCCGCCGCAGCGCCGCGGATCACGCCCTCGCCGCCCGGCACCGGCGGCTGATTGAGCGTCCACGGACACTGGAGCTTGAAATCCTTGCCCGTCATGTCGCGCAGCAGCGGCACCTCCACCACCTTCACCGTCTCTCCCGGCTGGAAGACGATCGTGGCCTCCGTGATCTTGTAGAAGGTGGGGGCATAGGCGGTGCCATTGCTAGTCAGACACCGCCACGACAGCGGGCGCAGCGCCGGCTCGGATAGGGTGACGGCGATCCGCGCCACCCGGTCGGTGCTGGTGACCACAGTGTCGGGGATCACCAGCTTCGGCACGACCGACACCGGCGAGACGATCGCGACCGGATCGGGGGCGGGCGGCGCCGCGGGCTGGCCGAGGAAGGTGGACAGCGTGGCGAGGGCGATTTTCGCCTGTTCCAGTGTGATCTGCATCATCACCGCTGCTCCTTACTGCTTGCGGAAAGCGACCATCGGGACGGCGATCGTCGTCGGGACCAGGCTGGCGGTCGAGCCATTCGCGGGAAAGCCATTCGCATAGCCGTAGGCGCTATTCGCCAGCCCCACCTGCGATGCATTGCTGGGCGCATTGGCACCCGAGGCCGCGCCATTCGACCAATTGGCGTAGCCGTCGCCGACGGACGCACTGGCATAGGCTTGGGCGGTGTCGGTCAGCGTGCACTGCCAATAGACCCCCGCCGTGTGGGTCTGCGGCGTCGAGAGGGTCGCGGTCACGCCAAAGCTGGCAGTGCCTGCGGCGACATTCAGCTCGGGGCTTTCCCAGATTTTCGCGCCCACCGTGCCGGACGCATTCGCATATATCGCGGCTTTCAGGTGCGACCCGGACGTGATCGAGGAAAGGGGGGTGACCGACACCGCGTCCCAAGTCACGCCTTCGACGATATACATCGGGACGCAAGCCAGCGCGCCGCTCCCGGCCGCACCATTGCCGACGCCATAGGGGCCGGGGCGATACCATGTCTGCGACCGATAGCCGGGATGCATCGCCACGCTGCTGCCGCCCCCGCCGCTCGACGTCGCATTGATGGTGCAGGTCGCCGCGCTGGTGTCGGCGCTCTTCGTGACATTGGTCCCCGCGACGATGCCCGCGCAGGCCGTATTGCGGATCGTGGTCAGCGACGCCGCAGCGCTCATCGTATAGACGCGCTGCTGCTCGGTCGTGCCCGCCTTGGTGGTGCCGGACTGCACCAGCGGCACCTGCTCGGCGCCGGTAAGCGTCGATGCGACAGGAAGCGCCGACACCTTCACGGTGGTCTGCGCCGCGGCCGGCGCGCAAGGCAGCAGCGCCGCGGCGGCGAGGAGGATCAGTCGCATCGTCATTACTCCAGGATCAGGCGGTCACCCGCCTCGGTGGTGAAGAGAGAGCCGTCTTCGGCGGTCAGGGCGGAATAGGAGGGGGTGCTTCCCCCGCCTGCCGCTGCGATGATTGCGTCCATTGCGCTGGGGACCGGCGCCGCGAGCAGTGTGCCCGCGTTGATCTGTCCAGCGGTGTTCGGGTGCGTCGGATTGGGCGTGTAGTCCTCCGGCCACAGATTGATGCTCGTCGCCGCGAAGTCGCCGGTCGAGGGCGCGTAGGTCAGCTGGTACGTGCCAGCGCCTCCGGGCGTCCCGCTCAGCTGCTTGTAAACGCGTGGCCGGTTGCCGAACGCGGTGCTCCCATTGATGAGGAACATCCCGCTCTCGATCGCATAGGCTGGCGCGGTGTCCACCGTCATCACCCGGCCCGACACGGATGCCGTCACAGCACCGCCGGTGCTCTTCGGATAGAAGGCATTCTGGCCCAGCGCGCCGGATGCGTCCTCCGCGCCCTTCGCGCGCAAGTCGTTGACGATGACGCCCTTGTCCGCTCCGCTGCCCGTCGCGTCGGCGATTGCCGCGAGCCAGGCATTATAGACCGCGGCGCTCGGTGTATCCGCGGGTGCGTGGAAGCCGAAGGTGACCTCGAAGAAGGTCGCCGGACGCAGGTAGCGCGCCAGCAGGATCAGATTGACCCAGGTCGCCTGATAGCGCGCGAGGGACAGCGAGGAATTGGCTGCCGAATTGTCGTTGATCGTGTGGTTCGCCCAGAAGATCGGAAGCACCGGCGGGGTGGTGAAATCGCCGATGCCGGAGGCATTCCCGCCGAAGCGGTCGATCGACGCGACAGGATCGACACCCAGCGCCGGGACGACCCCGCCCCAGCGATTGGCATTGATGCCAAAATCGTAGAAGCCGCCCAGCCCCAGCAGGCGACAGGCTTCCGCCCCCATCGTCCGATGCACCAGGAGCGACACCTCGCCATTGGCGAAGCTGTCCGGTCCGATCGCGCCCGCGAGACTATTGTCGGTGACCGCCTGCGGCGTGTCCCCCGGTTCATAGCCGAAATCCATGAAGGACACCGGCACCCCGGCGAAGTCGCCATATTCCACGACCACGATGCGCCGTCCCGGCGGGACGGACCCGGTGTCGACCGTGGTGTAGGTAGAGCCAATGACGAAATTCGGGTCGGGCGCCTCGCGCACCGTCGCGAAATTGTCGTCGGTGAAGCGCACCGTGAAGACCGTCTGCCCCGACGTCGGCACGACGAACGTCCGCTTCGTCGTGCTAAAGAGGATACGCGTATTGCGCCCGGTGGCCTGCGCCGCGGCGACGCCGTTTGGCACGATCTTCTTCTCGATCGGGTCGAAGCCGCTACCGAATTGCGAGGTATTGACCTTCGACACCGCATAATTCGCGCCCACGGGAGGCGAATTGGTCGGGACGAAATACGACTTGCTCCGGTCGTACCCGCTCGGGAACGACGCGCTTTGCGTCAGCGTGATCGCGGGATCGGTGATGAAGGTGGAGCGCGCATTGTACGCCGCCTTCATCGCCTGCGCGGTCGCCAGCATGTCAGCGGCCGTGCGCAGCGCGGGGCGCGCCACGACGTCGACCACCTGCGTGAAATTCGTCGTCACGCCGCCGATCGTCACCGCGTGTGTCAGCGTCTTGCGGCCGGGGCTGGTGAAGGTGCCGGTGACCTCGTACCAGCCCGTACTGCTGGTCGGCGCGGTGCCATCCGCCTTCTGTGTCGTCAGCGCCGCTCCGTCGTCCGACGTCGTGACGATCTGCGCGCCCGCAGGATAATCCGAGACGAAGAGCGCGTAGAAGAGCGTGTCCTTGAAAAACAGCGTGCGCGCCAGCCGTGGCGGATTGATATTCCCCGCCGCAGCCGTCGCCGACGCCGCCGCAGACAGCGGGCTTTCACCCGCCGCATTCACCGCGCTCAGCTTGTAGAAAGCGGTCGACCCATTGGCGAGGAAGCGGCGCAGCGTCTGGTCGCTGCGATAGCCGCACCCGACCAGCGCAAAGGTGCCGCCGGACGTCGCGCTCTCGTAGAGATTGTATTTCTGGACCCCGGTGGACGCCGGATTGTCGGTGATCGTCAGGATCGCCTGCCGATCCCCGCCGGCTGCCACCAGCGTCGGGGCGAGTGGGATCTGCGCGGCCGTCAGGGTGACGGCGACCACGACGCTGGTCGCGCCCGCGGCGCTGACCGCGATATTGATGGTCCCCGCCGAGGCGGCCGACATACCCCGGACGACCTTCCATCCGCTGCCCGCATCGCCCGCGATCACGAAACGTCCGTCTGCTGGAGATACGGTGGGGGTGGCGCCCGCCGGCACGCCGGAAATGGCCGTGACGAATGTCCCAGAGGCGACGCCGGCCGAGATGCTAGGCGCGCTGGGGGCAGCCGACAGGCTGGGAACCGGCGTGGGCGTCGGAGTGGGAGCCGGCGAAGGCGTAGGTGTCGAGGGCACCGCCGGCGTCGGCGACACCTTCGCTGGAGCCGCCGGCATCGCCGGTAGGGCGGGCATCGCAGGCATGAATGTCGTCCTTTCGTGCTTTCGGATAGAAAATCAGCGAGGCCATGCGTCGAGGAGCAGGCGGCGCTTGGCATCACAGGCGGCGAGGTCGAGGCGCCCGGAGCGGATCGCGTCCTCCGCGTCGGCCGACGTGGCGCTACCGTCCGCCTGCCGGGGGACGGGCGTCGGCTTGCACGGCGCGCGCGCCGCCTCGGGCGGGGTCGGGATCGTCGGCAAGCTCGGCATCGAGCGCGTCGATCCCGCGCACGCGGTCAGCGCCAAGGCACACGGCCCGGCCAGCAGCAGTCTGAGCATATTCCCTCACGGTGTCGGTGGAGCGAAGGATGATCGGCTTCAGCGCCGAAATGCGGGCGGCGTAGCCATCGGCAGCGGTCGCCAGCCGCACGGCGTAATCCCGCTCCGCGGTCAGCCGCGCCTTGTCCGCCCGGTCGATCTCCGCCGTCCACGCGGCGCGCTCATTGTCGAGCGTGTGGCGGGCGTCGTCGCGCTGGACACGAAACATGAGCGCCAGCGCACTGGCCGCGACGATCGGGATAGCCCACCAGAAGCGGCGCAACGCGGCGACGATGCGCACCCACGTCATCGATCAAGCTCGAAATGCGGGCTGTCCGTCTCCCCGCGCTCTCGGGGCTTCCCGTCGCGATCCCAGTCGGCGCCCCAGCGGATCGGCATGCCCTCCGCCTTCGCCGCGGCGAGCATTAGCGCGGCGACGCGGTCAAAGCGGGTGAGGTCGTTCCAGTCGATCGGGAAGGGCGCGAGGTCGACCGCGTGGCCGAAGCCCGTCTTCTGCACCGCGTGCTTCGACGCGAGCGGATTGCCCAGCCACGTCACCTTGGCTGCGGCGGGCTGCGCATAGACGGTCGGCACGCCCACGGCGCGGCACTGCGCAGGGGTACGGCCCTTGCCCCAATTCGCCCAGCACTGCTCGCGGCTGCGCACGCCCTCCAGCACTGTGAAGTCGTCGCGCGTCTCCGCCATCGCCGCCGCGCGCTTCACGACACGGACAAGGTCCGGGTGCACGCCATCGAGCCGCGCCAGCGAGCGCTGGCCCAGTGTGATCGCCATGTCAGTCCTTTCGCTTGAAAAGTCAGTCGGCCTTGGCGCCGGTCAGCTGGCCGGCGACATTGCGCGCCAGCACCAGCACGAAGCGCATGGTGGCGAAGCCCATCCAGCCCGCCGCGATGCCGACGACGAGGATGGACCACACCGGCCAGCCGTAGTGGATCGCCGCAGCGCCCGCGATCGAGCCGAACGCCGGCAGCAGCGAGCACATGACGAAGAGGTCGCGCCAGGTGACCGGCTTTCCCGCCTCGATCTTCTGCCCCATGCGCAGGATCTGGCCCGCGAAGACCGCGAACGCCGCGAGGGCGAATGCCTGCCAGTCACGCATCACAGGGTCACCACTCCGATCCCCAGGCCGGTCAACGCCAGCACGGCCGACACCATGAAGCTCGCCGTCCGGCGCCGCGCGGTCGCCGCCTGGATGAAGGCCATGCCGGTCACCCCCAGGATCGCCGCGATGCAGTCGGTGACGACGTCATAGACCTCCCACCCCGCCGGATGCCGCGACACCAGCATCGCCGCATCGCCCGAGCTGCCCAGCGCGAACGCGACGCCGATCATCACGGACCCCGAAAAAAGAAGCGTCGCGCTCCACGGCGTCACCATCGCGCTGCGCAGGTCGACGTGCAGCTGGTCGATCGACGCGACGAAGGCGGCGATGCAGTGCGCCTTGTCCGGCTCGGTACATCGCGCGAGCCGCCACAGCGCCAGCATCATCGGCACCAGCCATTGCGCCGCAGCGACCGCGAAGCGGATGCCGAAGAGCATCATCGTCCAGATGGCGACGACGCTGCTGACATGGGCGAGCGGGGTCATCGCGCGCCAATCCCGGCCGCGCGGCTTCGATTGTCCATCATCGTCTCCGGATTAGGTCAGGGCCACACGATCGCAGCGGCTGCCGCGCGGGCTGCGGCAGCCGTCGAAGCCGCTTCAATCGCCGCGCAGACCCGCGCCTCGACCGCGGCGATCTTCTCTTTGGACGCCGATTTTTTCATGCCAGCAGAAAAGCGGCCAATGGCTTTATCGATGGTGTCCCCAAATTCCGCGGCATTTGCCGCCGCGCAAGGGAAGACGGCAGCTCGACGATCAGAAGACCACAGCCCGATTGCCCCAAGGATCGCGGTGACGCTTCCGCCTAGCGACCAGAAGAACCGGACCTCCGCCGCCTGATCGGAATACTCCGTCTTCTTGGCGCCGCCAGCGGTAAGGAGCCTCATCTTGCGGACCTCGGCTTCCGCCTTGATCGCGGCGATCAGCTTGGCGCTGACCTTCGCACGGTCCTCCACCATCTGGCGCGATGCGGCGCTCCACACATGGGTGTCGTCGCCATAGCCGACCGGCAGCGCCGACCATGCCATGGCCGGGTCGGCGGGCTTCAGGTCGACCGGGGCGACATACTGGAGAGCGCCATCCGATTTCCGATAGATGGCGATGGCGGATACGATCAGGGTCATCCGATTACCTCCAGTTTCACCGATCCGGAGATGAAGCTGATCCTCCCCGATCGGGCGAAGACCTCGGCGCGATACCGGAGCTGCTTGTCCGGGGTCGGCGACGTGAAGCTGTAGCTTCCATTGACCGAGCCGGGGTTGTTCGTGATCTCTCCCGGCTCCTCGGGAGTGCCGGTGTTCTGCGCGAACGCGACCGATCCGATGACGTCGCCGAGTAGCTGCTCCGCGCCACCATCGGTGACATTCTGCCACCACACGCGCATACGGCCTTCCGCAGCGGCCGACCCTCCGCCGGGCGGGGGAGTGACGCTATAGCCCGCATTCGCGCTGATGCGCACCGTCCGCCCGCCGGGGACCGTGGTGCTCGCAACGCCGGAGGCCGTCTCGCCGCCAGTAAAGGACGTCTCGGACTGGAATGCAGCCGACCCGTCCTTCGCGCGCGTGATCTTGACGGTTTGATCATAAGCCACGCCAGCACGGGTCGCGCGCGCCACGAAGGAGCCGCTGTCGCCGACGATATCGGCGAAGGTGATCGTCTGCCCGCTGATCGCAATGCTGCTGACGTTGCTCGACGACACCACGCTGTAGCTGTCCGCGGCGATCGTCACGCCGCCCTTGTTCAGGGCGATCGTCACGGTGCCGCCGGCCCAGTCCGGCCGGCTGGCACCGCCTGAGAAGGACGGGATGACGATCGCTGGCGGGCTGACCACCAAGCCGATGCCGTCTGCGCCAGCATCACCGCTGATCCGCTGTGGCGCCGACCAGCCCGACAGCTGCGTCGCGCCTCGAAAGGTGGCCTTGCTCATCCACAGGAACGTCGTCCCCGCCGGCGGTCCGTCAGACCAGCCAGACGGCGGATTGCCGCTGTTGTTGGCGGGCGTGTCCGGCACCGTCGGCGAGCGGAGGAATACGGTCGAAGGGCTGCTCCCGTCAGCGCCGACGCTACCATTCTCACCCACACCCCGGACGGCAGGCCCCCAGGTCGCCCCGCCGTCATTCGATTGGCGATAGAAGGCATCCGCGCCAAAATAATTGTCGTGCCAGTTGCCGGCGCCATCGATCGACCATTGCGTCCGCACCAGCGGCGCGTCCTTTCCCGGCCGACCCGTGATCGCAGCGCGGAACGCGCTGACGGCGGCATAGGCCAAGCCCCATTTTTCGCGATATGTGGCGGCGCCGCCCGGCATTGGGCTGTCCCCGGATGCGTCATTCCAATATGGCGCTGGGAAGCCGCCAAGATACGTCCCTAGCTCGGTGACGCGTGTGATCGACGCATCACGGACCGAGGTCAGGTCCGCGGGCGAGCCAAGCGTGATATAGCGGGCGTCGAGCGAGGCGTTGTCGCTCGTGAGAGCGTTCCAGTCGATGATGGCGCGCGGCTTTTCAGACCGGTCGAGGATGCCATCGGCGGAGATGGATGCGACCCGTTCCCGTGCGTCAGCCAATTCCTGCCGCTGTGCCGGGGTCATGCCCACCGTCGCCAGCATCTGCTGGACTGTGAACGTCGTCGCGCCGACCTCCTCTACGGAGGGCTTGGCGAACCGCATCACCGATCCGTTCTGCGAGTAGAACTGGTATGCGCGATGCCGAAGGATCGTGGCATCCCCGCGCAGCTTGAAGTCGATGCCAGGCGCCACGCGCTCGCCGGTATCGGGATCGTAGACGCCGCTGATGCCAGACTGCCCGCCGGAATAGCCGGCACCGTGCAGCATGCCGACGACCAGATACCACTTGCTGCGGGCCAAATAGTAGGGACTGCCCGGGTTGAAGAGGCCGGTCCAGAAGTACGGGTTGTTCGCCTCGCCCTGCCCGTCGATCGTCTCGACCTGGGCGCCGCCAGTTCCAAGGTACGCTCGGCCGTCCGCACCGGAGTCCTTGTAGATCCAGACCATCAGCCGATAGGATTTGGCCGTGCTGAACTCCGCGGGTAGGCAGTCGTAATTCCACCCGCCATCCGCCTCGCCCGGCGATGAACCCGCACCCCGGTTGGAGGTAGCGACCCAGATAGGCTCGCTGCCACCGCTAGGCCCGACGCCGAGGATCACCTCGTTTTCGTGCGGCTCGCCGTTGATGCCGAACCGGCCGATAGAATATTCGCCCTCGCGGTATGGCACCCAGCTCGACAGATCGAGCAGGTTGTTGCTGCCATCGGCTCCATCCTGCGATCGAATGACCGACACCGTGGCGGCGATTTCCGGCTTGCCCTCAGGATAGACGCGGATCGTGAACCCGGAGCCCGTGCCGATGAACGCCGCCAGCCCGGCGCTCGTCATCGTCAGGCGGTCTGGGCCAGTGCTGGTGAAGTAGCCGTTGCCCACAGACGAATCGACGAACGCCTGCGCGGTCGCCGGTCCCCAGCCTGCATTGGCGCCGGCCAGCGTGCGGACCTCCCACAACGTCTGCGCATCGGTGTTCTGCCGCATCGCGGTGAAGGTCACCGACTGGCCCGGCCGTAGCGCGCCGCGACCATCGTATCGAGCGGCATAGGCCGACGCCGCGATGTCGATCAGGATCGGCGAGGTGCCGTCGGCGCCAGCGCGCGACTTGGTCAGGCCGAAGACCTTGGACAGCACCACGCCGCCATACTGGCCCTGTCCCGCCATCCGAAGCGTGAGAGACGCGTTCGGCTCTCCCGGATCGAGGCCGCCGACCACCTTCGCGCGTGCACCCGACAGGATCACCGCCAGCTGCTGCGGATTGTCGGACACGGACAGCGTGAAGCTGCTGGTGACGTCGATCCCGGCCGACAGAACCATCACGTCCGTCTCGGCGCCATTGTAGGTGATGACGCTGCCATCGGCGTTCGCAGGCAGGATCTGGTCGGGGTTCGTCAGCAGGATGTCATAGGCGCTGACGCCGTCGCGCCCGACGCCCTTGATCGCCGGCCCCCAGGTCGCACCTGCGTCGTTCGACTGGCGATAGTAGAAGTCGACGCCCTCGGCGTAGACCGTGTGCCAGCCGCCCGCGCCATCGGCGGACCATTGCGTCAGGATTAGCGGCGCGCTGCTGCCGGTGAGCGGCGTCACCTTCGCCGCGGCGCTCATCCCCTCAATCTGGAGCGAAAGCTTGCTGACGGACGTGCCGACCTCGATCGAGAAGTCACGGAAGAACCCGTAGACCGTCAGCGCGTCGAGGTCGCCGTCGCCGATCCACAACGCCGGGCGCGCGCGCACTGCGGCGATCCGGTAGGCGACCAGGTCGACCGCGTCGGTGCGGATGAGCGCGTTCGCGGTCATCTTCTTCGCCCACGCGCGCGGCACGATCGTCACGGCGCCGAAGTCGTCGACCTCCTTCTTGCTGAAGTCGGTGATCCCGGCGGTGGGCGCACTCTCGGTCAGACCCAGCCGCACAACGCGGCCAATCAGCAACGTGCCGACCGCCACGGTCCCGCTGCCCGCGATCGTGACGGTGATCGCGCCATCGGTGCGCGGCATGTCGGTGAACACGACGGTGCCGCCGTCCGGCACCTGCGTCCGATCGTAGCCCGCCGCCTGTACCCGCACGCTGGCACCGGCCACGTCGAGCAGCGCGACGCCGTCGATTTGCTCGCTGTCGAGCGTGACGACGATTGAGCCGGCCGCCGTGGTCGCGGTGCCCAATGCCTGATCGAGCATCGCCCAGCGGCGCGTCGGGCCGGCGTCCAGCCATCGCCCGCTGTCACCCGCCGGGTCGTTCCCGACGTTCCCGGCGCTGGCGCTCTCATAGACCCGGTGCGTGGCACTGCGCAGCACGCGCGCACCCTGCGCGTAGGTCGTGCCCGCCGCCCACTGCGGGTAATCGTCCTCCGCCACGCTGGACGAGGTCAGCACCGCGTCGGTGACGTCCACCGGCTGGATCACGCGCAACGTCGAGGTGCCCCCGATCGGCGCGGGGTCGCTGCCGTTGTCGACCAGAGCGGTGGTCTCGGTCAGCCCTTCGACCGTCAGCGTGCAGAAGCTGATCGCCTCGCTGGCGAAGTCGATCTCGAAATCCTTGTAGAGACCTTCGACGTCGAGCCAGCCGAGCGCGTCATCCGCGATCCATCGGGCGACCGTAGCGCGCAGCGCCGCCAGCTGCTGCTGGAGCGCGTCGACCGCGGCGGTGGGAACCGCCAGGCGCACCGACATGCGGCGCGCGAATCCACGCTCGACGACCGTCGTCACACCAAAGTCGTCGGTGGTGCGGCGACTATAATCGGTGATCCCGATCGTGGGCGCGGCCTGCACCTCGCCCAGCTGGATTGTGGCGCCGCCCGGCGCGATGACCCTCACGCGGCCACCGCCACGCTGATCGCGTCGCCGCCGGCTGCCGACGTCACGTCGTCCAGCTTCTTCGCCACGCGGTTGGCCGCGTTGGCAGTCGCGGCGAGCCCCGCGTTATTTTCCTGCCGCATCGCTGCCATCTCCTCGCGCAGCGACTGGATCGCCGCCGCCGTGTCATTCGCCACCGTAGTCGAAGCCGCCGAGCCGGGCGCGACCGCCATCGCCGCCGCCATCTTCTCCGCGCTGCTCGCCGCGGTCGCGGCGGTGCCGAACCGAGCGATGGCCACCATCGTCGCTTCCAACGATGCCGCGGTCTGCGCTTGGATGCGATCCAGCTCCTGCCGGCTGGTCGCGACGTCGCCCGCCGCCTTCAGCAGCGACTGCGACAGGCCCGGCAGCAGCTTCGCGGCGTCCTGATCGCCCCCGCGCGCGAGGATGGACTGCGCGTTGAACTGGTCCTGCAACGCCGCGAAGCTGCCGTCGCCGGTGGTGCCGTTTAGGCCGCGGATACGCTTGATTTCCGCCTCGATCGTGCCGCCGACGTCCGACCATGCCTTGCGCAGATCCTCCGCCGCCTTGGCTGCCGCCTGCGCGTCCTGCACCGCCCACACCTGCTGCTGGAGCGCGCGGTTGCTCGCATCCAGCTTCGCGAGATCGAGCGCGCGAATGGCGGCGGTGTCGCCTGCCAGTTCGAGCAGCTGGCGCTCCAGCCCCTGCCGCTCGGCCAGGATGTCCGCGGCGCTCTTCGCACCTTCCATCGCGCCTTTCAGGTCCGCGAAGGCGGGCGCCAGCTGGAGCAGCGTCGCATAGGTCGACTGCCCCGCCGCGGTGGTCAGGTCCTGCGCCTCCACCAGCGCGCGGAAGCCCGCCAGCGTCGTCGGCATCGTCTTGCCCAAGCTGACGAACACCTGCCCCAGCTGGGACAGCTTGGCCGCGTTCTGCTCGGCCGGGGTGTAGAAGGCGGTGAAATAGGCGTCCGCCGCCTGACCCATGGCCGACAGGCTCTCGAACTGCGACGCGATCCCCAGCTTGGCGTCGATGCCGAGCGCCTTCGCCGACAGCCCCAGCTTGTCGAGCGACGCCGAAACCGTCTCCACCGTGGACGAGACGCGCACGACCGTCTCGAACAGCCCCTCACCGGCCTTCTGGAACCTGGTCAGGTCAGGAAAGATCGACGCCGCCAATTGATCGGCCGCCGCCCCGAAGACGCTGTTCAGCTTCTCCTCGATCTGCGTGCCGCTCAACCCCTGCAGGTCGATCTTGCCGATACTGACGATGAAGCCATTCAGCCGCTGCTGCACCACATCGGTCGCCATGCCCAGCGGCCCCGCCGCTGCACGGATCGCATCGCTGAACCCTTTCAGGATCAGCGTGAATTGCTGCTCCAGCCCAGCATCGGCTGCACTGTAATTGGTCGAGTAGGAAGTGCCGGTGGTGATGCCCAGGAATTTCTTCGTCTTCTTGACGTCCGAATAGTAGGAAGCGTCGAAGCCACCCGACAGGATTGAACCCAACGACTGTGCGCTGCCGTACAGGCCGCCGCCGACCACTTCCGACTTGCTACCGAACAGGCTGCCGAGGAACCCGCCGATGAGCGGAATTTTGCTCAGCACCGACCCGATCAGGTTCGGCTTGAACTCCTGCGTCACGGTCGCGTCGGCGTTCACATTGCCGGCACGGACGACGAGCGAGGCCACGCCCCCGATCTGGCTCTCGATCGACCGGAGCGACGCCGCCATCTCGCGCGACGTCCCCAGCATCAGCGTATCCACTTCCTTCAGCGCATCCAATGCGCGGCGAATGCTCTCCGATTTGGCGGCAGGATCGCCAAGCACGGTTCCGGTGCCATCGTTCGACTTGGGCAGATTGCTCCCGCCACCCATGCCGCCCACCACCGACACGCCGATCGCCGCCAGCGCCGCGATGGTCGCAGCACCGGCCGCGATGTTGGCGGGAAAGGGCAGCGAGGCGATTGCCTTCGTGACAGCCTCGACCGCATGCGCCGCCGTGCGCGCGGCGCTGGTCGCCAGCTTCTTCCCCGTCTCGACGGCGTCCGTTGCCATCGCCTTGACCGACAGCGCGAACTCGATCGCGCGGAACGCCTGCATCGCGCCCGTCGCAATCTTGTACCCCTTTGACTGCTCACCGAAGAACCCGCGCGCTGCGGCCGCCATGTCGCCGAACGCACCCACACGCGCGCTGGTCATCGTCAGCGCATACCGAGCCTGCTCGCGCTCCGCGTTCCCGCCGCGGCGGATGGCATCGTCGCGCAGCTTCATCGCGCGTTCATCGCGCGCGCGGAAGTCGGCGTAGATCGCCGCCATGTCGCCGATCGCGCGCCCCGTCTCCCCGAACGCCTGCGACAGACCGGCCGCCGCATCCTGCACGTTACCGGCGATCATGTCCCAGCGGTCAGCCGCCCAGGCGAGCGCGTCATTATACTCCTGCTGCGCGCGCGCCATCTGAGCGGTCGCGTCTGCAATGTCGCCTTGTTGACCGATCCATTCGGCGGCTTTCGGCCCCGTCCAGCCGGCGTTGTTCGCCTGTTGCGTCGCGCGCAGCACCGCGAGCGCCTTTTCGCGGGCAGCGTCGGTCGTCCCGATCAGGCGCGTCTCCTCGCGAAGCTCCTCCAGCCGGTCGCGTCCGCCAGCAAGCGCGGCTTCCATCTGAGCAGCGCGCTCGGCATCCGTTAGGCGCACACGCGCCGCCCGCTGATCGTCGAGCGCCTTTGCCGCCGCCTCCGCGCCCTTAACATCCTTGACAGTCCGGGCCGCCTCCAGCGCCGCAAGCAGGGGCAGATCGGCCAATTGATCGCGCAGCATCTCGCCCGCCAGCTGCGCCGACACGTTGCCCGCTGCGACGGTCGCGTTCACCTTCTCCTGCATCGCCGCCTGTTCGCCCAGCTGCGCAGTCCCCTTGGCGGCGTCGCTGACTCGCTGGGCGACGGACAGGCGCACCTCCCGCGCCACTGCCGCCTCGATGTCGCCACGCTGCCGGATTGCCTTGCTTTCCGCGCGCACCCGCGCTTCTGCGATCAGGGCAGCGGCACCCGACACCCCGTAGGCGTCCGCCAGCGCGTACAGATTGCGGATCTGCGCCTCCACGGCCTCCGCGTCGCGCTCCAGCGCCGCAGCGTGGGCATCGGTCCGGGGGGCGTTGTACCCGATCTTGTCGGCAAGACGATCGCGCGCATTCGAGATCGCCTTGGCACGGACACGCCCACCCAGATCGTCGAGATACTTGATGGCCGCATCATACTGGGCGCCATACGTCTTCTTCAGCAGATCCGGATCGCCCTGCCCCACCAGCATCTTGCCAAGGCCAGTGACGCCGCCCTTCTCGACCTCATTGAGATAGGCCCGAGTGCCCGAGACTCCCGCATAGATGCCAGCCAACGCCGCCTTGCCATAGGAGGCTAGGTCATCAAGGATGTCTTTGACGTCTTCGCCCATCGACTTCATGTCACTAACGAATTGGCCCGCGACATCCTTGCCGACTTCGCTGAACAACGCGCTGCTCACATCCGCCCACGTCACCGTCTCCTCGCGAAGCTTGTAAAGCTCCTGCTTTGTCGCACCGGCCCCGCCCGTGATCTTGCCCAGGTCGCGGGTCAGTTGATCGTTGGTGACACCCTGATTTACCCACCGCACAAACAGCGCCATGCCTGCACCGGCCGCCGCGGCTGCCGCAATGACAGGCGCAAAGCGCAGTCCAAGCAGCGCCAGTTCCTTGGCGAAACCCTTGACGCCGCCCTCCGCCATCTGGGCTACCTGCGCCAGCTGGCCGCCTTGCTGGATGAACACCTGCATCGGCTTCTGCCCCGTCAGCAGCCCTGCACGATGTCGGGCGCCTGAAGCGCCACCTGCTGGAGCGCGAAGCCAGTGCGGCGCCCCGTAACCGCGACATCACGGCTTGATAGCTCCAGCCGCTCCATCTCGACGCTCGCCATCCTCAGCCGACCCGCAAGTTCCGTTAGGCCAAGATCGTCCAGCCGGGTCGCCTTCGCCGCCGCATCCATCCGGCGGATTTCCGACGTCGTCATGCCGAACACCTGGGCCGATCGTTCCAACCGCGACGTCAGCCGTTCGCTTTCCCGCTCCAGCCGGTTGATCTCCTGCCGGGCGGCCTGCGTACCGCGTTCAGCTGCATTGCCGAACGCGGTGAACTCAGCGGCGCTGCCCTTCAGGTCGACCATGCCGTTCGTCGCCTGACGCATCAGGTTGGCGTCGCGGGTGACGGACTGCTGCGTCCGCTCCATGGTGTCCTCTACCCGACCCAGCACCGCGAAGGTGTCGCCGACGTCGATCCAGAAGCCGACCTCAAGGCCGGGCGATTCTTCGACCATGCAGCCTCCAGAAAAAATGTGGTGGGACGAATTGTAGTTTCGATTTGCGTTGACAGATGGCCTAATCGTAACTACAAAAAGCCATGGTCATCGTATGGGACGAACCGAAGCGCCTCGCCAATCTCGCCAAGCACGGGATCGACTTCGCTGACATCGGCGTGGACTTCTTCCTCTCGGCGCTGGTCGGGGACGCCAAGGGCGGTCGCTATTTCGCGATCGGCGAATGCAACGGCATCGTCACCGTCATCTTCGCGACGCTCGGCACCGAAGGCCTCTCGATCATCTCGGCCCGCCCCGCGAGCCGATCGGAAAGGAAATTGCTCGAATGACGAAGGGCTATACGCAGGCAGACATGGACGCCGTGTCCGACAACCCCGAACTGACCGCCGACGACATCGCCAGTGCGGTGCCGTTCGTCGATGCGTTCCCCGACCTCGCGGCAAAGATGCGCGCCACGCGAGGGCCGCAGAAGAAGCCGACGAAGCAACCCATCACGCTCCGGCTGGACGGAGACATTCTGGATCGCTTCCGTGCAACGGGGCCGGGCTGGCAGGTCCGCATCAACGACGCGTTGCGCAAGGTCGCGCCCTAACCCAGTACCATGTCCAGCACGCGCAATTCGGCGCGGATCGTCGCCTCGCTGGCCGGGGCCAGCCATGGCGGCGGACAGAACTCGTCTTCGGCGCGCCGACTTTCCGCCAGATAATCGGCGGAGAGCCGGCGCATCAGCCGCCCCTCCCAAGGCGGCAGGTCAACGCAAGTGCGTTCGCACCACGCGTTGATTTCCTTCCACGACAGCGGCACCGCCGCCATCCCGGCCGCTTCGGTCAGGCCCATCTCCACCAGACGATCGGTGATATGGGTCGCCGGATTGATCGGCATCGGCGGGTGCTTGATGCCCGTGGCGCGCATCGCCTCGATCCGCGTCGGCAGGTCAACATTCAGCTGCTGGCCCTGCCGGGATTTCGGGTCCGGCCTAGGCTTGGCATGGAGCCACGCCAGATACCGAACCCATAGGCTCAGCTGGTCGCCGAGCCGGGTTTGAAGTTTCCCCACTTGCTCAGGAACGCGGCCGACTGGTTGGCGATGAAGCCAAGGTCGGGGTCGGCATACATCGCCTGATACAGGTCGACCCCCTGCGCGTCGCCCGCAGCGGAATAGGTCAAATTCTCGAAGTGGTGGGTCACCGCGGCGAGGTCTTCCGCCGCCTCCAGGCGGCGCACCTCCGGTGTCGCCGGGTTCGGCTTGCCATCATTCGCCTCCAGCCGCGCCAGCGCGCGCTGCGTCGCGCGCGTCTCCGCCGCGGCCTGCTGTTTGGAACCGGGGCTGTAGAAATGGATGCGCACCGGCTTGTCGAGGTCGGGCTGGCCGTTAGCGCCCAGTTCGTAGAGCAGGTTGCCGTCGATACCCTTGAGGTGGAGCGGCGCCGTTGCGACCGCGCGCTGCGTGATGATGTCCATGATGATGTTCCTGTTCGCGGGTTGGTCGCCGCCCGCCCCGCCCCGCGAAGCACGGAACGGGCGACGTCGGGATTCCGGCTACAGCCGGGAGGTGGTGGATCAGACCGGGGCGGGCTTCTTCAGCACCTCGGTATTGATGCGGACGGTCGGGGCTGCGGTGATCATGCTGTTCGCCGCGCCGACCGTTTCGGGCATCCCGAAGACACGCGCCTGAAAGAAGCGGAGCGATCCGTCCGGCTTCGTGACCTTGAAGGCATATAGCGCGTTGTTGGTCGGCGCCGAGGCCGTCACCATCAGCGCCTGACCTGCGTCGAGGTCGTCGACTGCCATCGTCGGATTGAGCGAACCGTAGCTGGTCGGACCCTTGTGTGCCTGCTCGGGACCGCGAAGCGGCTGAAAGGTCACCTCCGCCGTCGAGGCGCCGAAACCGCCGAGCTGCTCGACATTGTTGACCTCGGTATATGTCAGCGCCTCATAGGCGGTGATGGTCTGACCGGACGGAACGCCCGCAGAAATGGCGAAGCCGGTGCCGGCCGCCGTCGTGGATGCCATGGAAAAGTCTCCTTGGTGGCAAGCCGGCAAAGCCGGCGGTTATCGCCCGCGGATCAGGCGAATGGGATCAGGCGCTCTTGCGGGCACCCCGGCCACCGGCGGTGGTCGAAGCGCTGCCGGCGTCACCTTCCGACTCGTCGGCTTCCGCTTCGTCCTTCGGCCGCTCGCGCGACACGAGGCCGGCTGCCGTGTAATTCGCCATGGCGCCCGGCGGCACGTCGGTGATCGCCTCGCCGCGCGTGAACGCGCGCTCGGTGCCCGCGTCGCGAAAGTCCCGCGTCGCGTACATGGTCGTCTCGGTCATGATCGTCTCCTCACGCAGGGGCGTCGAATGACACCCGAAAGTCTTGCGTCTGCTCGAAGCTGCCGCCCAGCCCCCGCACGTCCGGCCCCAGGCCAGCGGTGCGGATCGAGATGCGGCGCGCGTCCCCGTGATCGCCGGTGAAGCCGTGGAGCGTGCGCACCTCACGGATCAGGACGCCCTGCTGACGGTAGTTTTCCGCGCGCACCGCGACGCTGATTCTTCCGGTCGAGCGGATCAGCGCACCGACCCGCAGCGTCTGCCAGTCCGTCAGGCTGGTGACGCGGACGAGGATCGAGGGGAGCGGCGCACTTTCCGGCAGCGAGCCGGTCTTGATCCACTCAGCCGCGACGATCGCGATCAGAGGCGCACGCCAGCGCAGCAGGTCGCCCATGATCTCCGCCCCCGTCATGCTTCCGCCTCATCGCCGGCCGCATTGCCTAGCCGCGACACGTTCGCGTTGATGTAGCGCTGCGCCGCCTGAACAGCCTCGTCAGCCTTCACGTCCAGCGACACGCGCAGGAAGGGATGGGCGGTCGCGCCGGGGTGCCAAACGGTTGCGCCCACCGGCGACCCGGCGATCACCAGAGTTCCCTCTTTCGCAAGGTCGTTGACCCGCCGTGCAGTCCGACCGCCGCTCTGGTCGCGATCGACGCTAATGAAGTGGCCGACTGTTCCATACTCCAGCCAGGTGCCGAGCGACCGCGCCCAACCATTCTCGACGTAGAGCCGAGCGACAATCCTGCCGTCGCGAACCCGGACCTCCTTCTTCAAACCTTCACGAACGACGTCGGATCGCACGCGCTCTCCGGCCTCATCGCCGATAACGTCGATCGCGGCACGCCCCGCGCCCTTCAAAAGCCGGCTTTCGATCCGCTCCGGCAGCTGGCGAAGAAACGCCTTCGTCTCTGCCCTGCCCCGAACGGTGACCATCAGGAGCCGGACCCGCTGGAGGAATAATCCTCCACCATGAACTCGATGCCATCGCGGCGCCCCAGTTCGGCCGGCAGCGTGGTGATCTGCATCACGCGCGCGCCCATCACGATCCGCATCGACGGGGTCACGTCCGCACGAAAACGCATTCGAACCCGGGCCGGGCGCGAGGCGACGTTGACCCCCTCAGCCATCCGCTCACCGCGGCTGGGCAGCATATCCTGCACGCTCGCCCACACCTCGGCCACCGGCTGCCAGGTGCCGGAGCCTGCGCCATCCAGCGAGGTGTCCGGCACCGGTCGTTCGATTCGCACACGCCGGTCCAGCTTCCGAGCGTCGATCATGCCATCACCGGCACGCGGTACGGGCGGCACATCGCCGCTATTGCGGCGGTCGCCTCGCCATTCCCGCCATCGTAGAGGTGGCGCATCATCAGCACGACGGCCATGCGAAGCGCCGGAGCCTCGCTTGCCACGTCTAGATAGCCGGCGGTGAATTCAACCGTCACGACGCCCGGCCCCGCCAGTGCGACGGGCCATCCGGCAACGCCCGAGACCAATAGATCATCGGCGATACGCCATCCCGTGGCGGACAGCACGGTGCCTTCGGTGCCGATGTAGCGCACCGCGGTGACTGCCCCAATCGGGGAGCGGGGCAGGCGCAACGAACAGCCGAAGCCGTCGAAGTCGGCGGCCCAGGCGCGACGCTGGAGTGAGCGCCCGGTATAGCGCTCGATGTGATCGATCGCCGCCAGCCGCACGACGTCGATAAGTTCGGCATCCGCATCGCTCGCCGGCTTCAGATGCTGGTCGATCAGCGTCGGCGGGATGATAGCCGCCGCGTCGGGCGGGGCGACGGGTCGCAGAGTGAATGCCATCCCGTCGCCCTTCCCTTACTTGCCGCGCGCCGGCTTGGCCTTCAGGTCGGCGACCTGCTGCGTCAGATCCTCGACCTGCGCGGTGAGGCGATCGACCTCCTTGGCGGCGTCGTCACCCTTTCCGTTGGCCGCGGCCAGTTCCTCGGTCAGACGCGCCACCTCCGTGTTCGCGGCTTCCGCCCGGCCATTCGCGGTCGCCAGTTCGTCGGTCAGGCGCGCGATGTCCTGATCTCGCCCGCCGATCGTGGCATTGGCGTCCGCCACCTGCAATTGCAGGGTTGCGAGGCTGCCGTTCAGCAGGCCGATCGAGTCATCACGCTCCACCAGCAGCGTGCGCAAACCGGCGCTCTCGGTCAGCACGCGCTCCAGCCCCTCGCGCTGCTCGTCGGTAAGACCGCCCGTCGTAAGCACGACCTGCGGCCCCGAGGACGCGCGCTGCGGCGTACCATCCCCCAGCGCCAGTTCGCCGGCTCGACCCGTCACGGTTGTGGTGTTCGCCGCCTCCGCTTCGACGACGACGATCGGGTGGTAGTCCGCGTCGACCAGCTTGCCGTCGACGACATAGCCGGCGACACCCAGCTGCACGAAATACATCTCGCTCTCGGGCGTCCGCTCGGGGCGCTCGCCCTTCCTGAAGACTTCAGGCGGGATCGCCTTCGTCTCATAGTCCTGAAGGAACTCGATCATCTACGCTCTCCTCAGCTGACCGTTTCGGCCACGGTCGTGGACTGGTTCGCCGACGCGACGCCGTAGCGCGGGTCGAAGCCCAGCAGCGTCGCAGCGAGGAAGGTGGACGCGACGCCGACCGTCACCGACAGCCGGACGAAGCGAAACCCCGTCTTGTCCAGATCCTCGGGGCGGACGTTGATCGCCACCTGACGATTGTCGCCGCCCGCCTTCAGCAGCTGCGTGATGGCGAGGCCCGGCACGTCCTTCACGCCCGTGCCATTGGCATCGGTCGCCTGCTGAACCTTGGCGTCGATCGTCCCGCCTGCGCCGATGGCGCCGACGTTCAGCACCGCGAGCGCGGCGAAGAACTTGCGCATATCGACCCAGCCGGTGGTGACGGTGCCCGCCGCGACCTGCGCCGGCGCGATGAAACCCGCCAGCGCTGCGCGCGCGGACGGGTTGAGATTGCCCTGCATGGTATGTCCTTTCAGCTACCGACCGGACCACCCGGCCGGTCCCGCGACACGCGCGGGTCCGGGGTCAGAGGGATCAGGCGCGCTCGGCGAGCGCGACGAAGTGCGACTTCGTGTTGGTGCCGTTGGCCGGCAGCACCGGCTTCGACAGCACCGGCTGGCCGCCGATGCGGAAAACCCAGCGGAACGCGCGGATATTGTAGTCGAAGTAGAGGTGGATCGACTCCGCGAACTCGACGCCCGACTGCTTGCGGAACGCCTCATAGCCGTTGGGATTGACGAACTGCAGGTCGCCGAACTGCCCGACCGAGCGCGAATGCTCGCTGAAGATGACCGGGCGGCCCAGCAGCTGCCCGCCGGGCGACTGCTGGAAATTACCGAACCACAGCGGCAGGTTCGACCCTTCCGTCTTCATGCCCATCAGCGTCGGCATGATGTCGTTGTTCGCCAGCCACACCGCCTGCGACGGCATGATCATCCGCGCATACATGCGCGCGACGTTGCTCGCGGAAATGGTGGCGGCCGTCTGCCCGGCATCCTTGGGCACGGTGATCGCCGCATCGCTGTTCAGCCACCCCAGCGGCTTCTCGATCCCGTCGCCGTAGATGTAGGCGTCGGCCGTGGTCCACCGGATCGCGGCAGCGGCGTGCGTCGTCAGCAGCGACGACACGCGCGGCGCGTCCTGCAACAGCTCCTCCGTTGCCAGGACGAACGCGTACAGTTCGCCCAGCTTCGTCTCGCGCGGCGTCAGCGCCAGACGCGACGGCTGCATCTGCTCGCCCTCGGAGCGCCAGCGCGCCACGACGCCGTTGTTGCCCCAAGGCGTCGTCTCGTCGCCCAGGCCGATGACGCGATTCGATCCGGTCGGCTCCGCGGAGATGAGATCCATGACGGGGTCCGTCTCATCATTGAAGACGAGGTTGACGATCTGCTGGCGGAACTCGGCCGGCACCAGGAAGCTGCCGGCCGCGTCGCCCTGCTCCATGTGGACATTGCCCGGCGCGGCCTGCGGCGCCAGACGATCGTCCATGCGATACGCCTGCCCTGCCGCGGGGTTCGCGAAGCGCACCGCCTGCGCGAACTCGGCGACGTCGCGGAACCCGCCATTGTCGAGCGCCGGACGCGCCTGCGCCGGCACCGTGCCGGGAGGAGCGGTCGCGGGCGGCGTGGCGGCGGGATCGGAGCCGATCGCGCCCGCCGCGGCCATGGCCGCTTCCACGCGCTGGATCTGCGCGGTCAGGCGCGCCAGCTGCTCCTTGTCCGCGGTATCGGCCGCCTCCTCTTCCGCGGTCAGGTCGCGGTTCTCCGCGATGGCGGCGTTCAGGCGGTCGAGTTGGCGCTTCGATACGGCGCGCGCCTCGGTCTTCAGTACGGCGATATTCGCCATGGTCTGTCCTTTCGTATGCGGGCGCGCGCGCCCATGAAAAAGGGCGGCCCGGCCTCCGCCGAACCGCCCCACACCCCCGTCAGGGAGGGATTGCGTCAGATGGCGGTCGCCATCTCCATCGCCGCCGCCTGCCGGCGCATCAGCGCCAGCCGCGACCGGCTCGATCCGATATCGGCGACGACTTGCCGCAGCGTCTTCACGCCGTCGATCGCCCCGTTTGCGTGCGCACGGGCGGCGCTGAACGTCTTGCCCGTACCATGCACCGCGGCGACGTCCGACACCTTCATCCCGCGACCACGCGCGATGGCCGCGGCGAAGTGGCCGTTGCTCTCATCGACCCCCGACTGGATCTCCGCGCGATCCTCATCGGTCAGCGGCGCATAGGGATGTCCGGCGATCTTGTCGGGCGACGATGCGATCAGCGTCGTCTTCATCCCGATCTTGTCCTCGAAACTGGACATGTCGGTGTGCCCCGACCGGACGCCCACCGAACCCACCTCGCCGCTCCCGGTCGCGTAGAAGGCGCTGGCCTGCGTCCCCAGCCAGTAGCACGCGGAGAAGGCGAAGGGGTTGGCAACGGCGACGATGGGCTTGGCGGCGCGCGCCTCATAGATCGCGTCGCCGCATTCGGCGCAGCCCCACACCAGCCCGCCGGGGCTGCGCATGTCCATGACGATCGCGCCCACCTTCGGGTCGGCAGCCGCCTCCCGCACGCGATCCGCCAGCACCTCGTAGAGCGTCGACGCGCCGAACCCGCGCGGCCCCAGCATGCCCGCGACCGGCAGGATCAGCGTCGCACCCTCGCGGATCGGATCGGCGGCCTTCGCCTCCTGCCCGGCCAGCCCGGCGAGCTTTCGCAAGCCCTCCGGCAACATCGCCTCCAGCGTCCCGCGCTTCAGCATCGCATCCATGAAGGCGGGATGCATCGCCCACAGGGCGGAAGACGCCAGCAGCTGATCCATCTCTACTCCACCTTGTCCTGCGGCGCCGTTTCGCCACCCGTTGCCGTGTCCGCCGCGCGGTTGCTGTTGAGCGGCGCGCGCGGATCGTCGGCCCAGTCTTCCTCGATCCGCGGCTGGCCGAACCACTGCTGGCCGATCGTATTGACGCTCAGGATGCCGGCCGTGCGCGCCAAAACCGCGTTCTTCCACTGCGTCGCGGCATCGCCGCGCAGCATGCTGTCCAGGTTGAACTTCGCGCGAACGCCCTGCGCCCGGATGTCCGGCGGCAGCATGCGCACCGTGATGGCCTGCTCGACGCGGCGCATCAGCGGGCGCAGCGCCCAGTTGACGAAGCGGCGCGTGTCCTGCTCGTCGCTTGCGGCATTGCCGCCGGCATCGTCGCCGATGATCGAGCGCGGGATGCGCCAATAGCGGCCCATCTCCAGCGTGCGCTGCTTGATCAGCTCGACCAGTTGCGCGTCGGTGTTGCTGGCGCCGACCGCCTTGTAGTCGACCCCCGCCTCCAGCACCGGCGTTCCGCCACGGCGCCAGCGATCAACACCTTCCTTGAGACGCGCCGCAGACTCGTCCGTCAGCACCTGCGTCGTCGACAGCACGCCGCTGGGGCGGCGATCGTTGCGGAAGAACGCCCGCGCCCCAACCTCCAGTGCCAGCTGGAAATCGATCGACCCCTTGGCCTGTTTCCATGGCACCAGCGGGCGCAATCCGCCGTCCGCCAGCCCGGTGAACCAGAAGAGCTGCTGCGGCAGCAGCCGACGTCGCCCGCGATCGGACTGGTAATGCACCACCAGGCTGCGCTCGCCCCAATCCGCCGTCGTGCGCGACGGATGCAGCGGCCACACCTCCACGCCGTCATAGCCGGCGACCGGCTCCGCGAACGCCTCGCCGCGCAGCGTCGCCGCAAAGATCATCGCCGCCCAGAACTCGGCGCCGGTCTGAAGCGGGTTCGGCTCATAGGCGAGCGTCGTCGCCAGCGGGAAGTCGTCGCGCAGGCCGCGATCGTCCTTGAACTCCAGCGACATGCTGCCGCCGGCCTCCGCGATCAGCGAGGTGCAGAAGAACACCGCGGCGACCCGCGCGGCCGTTTCCGCGCTGTTCGCCTCGACCGGCAGCGCCGACAGCGTCGACCAGATTTCGTCACCGAAATTGCGACCGTCCGTCACATTCGACGGCGCCGGCCGCGACGGCATCGCCGCCTCCGCGGCGGCCACCCCACTATCGTACCGGACCGCAGGCCGGCGATAGCCGTCCGGCGAAATCGCCGTCGTCTTCATAGCACCAGCATCCCACGTTCCTCATAGACGAAGCCCGCGTTCGCCACGGGGTTGTTCATCATCAGCATGCCTGCACTGAACATCGCCGCGGCCGGGTCGATTTTCGCGCTGGGCGACTGTTTCGTGATCGCGACGCTGCTCGCGCCACGCGGCTCCTGTTTCACGTTGCCGATGCACCACGTCATCAGCTGCTGCCCGCCGTGGCGCAGCGTGCGGGATGCGACCTTCCGCGCCATGCCCTTGATCGCGCTCGACAGCTTCCACCCCTGCGGGATCGCCTTCAGCTGATCGTCGGTGAAGCCGCGCTTCACCAGCTCGTCGACCAGCGCCGCGATCCCGGCCGGGTCCAGCCCGATCGCCTCGCTGGCGGGAAACAATCCTGCGTCGCGAACACGCTCCAGCACGTCCGCGACACCGATGATGTCAGCCGTCAGGTCTTCATCGTCCGCGACCGGCTCGACATCGTCATCGACCAGCGCTGCGAGCGCGGCGGCCTCGTCTTCCTCCGGCATCTCGCACCGGATGAGCGACCCTTCGGCGATGCACTCATCCAGCTTCGTCGCGATGTCCTGTCGCCGCTTCCACACGATCGACCATGCCCAAGCCTGCGCCCAGACCAGCCATCGCTTGGACCCCTTTTCCCGGCCAATGAGACAAAGGCCCAGCAGATCGTCCAGACCGCCACCATCGACCCCCGCCACGATGACCTCGCACCGCCGGATCAGGTCGTCGAGCGTCACCAGCGTGGCGTCGGTCGCCTTCTGCCAGAAGTCCGCGCCAAGCCATCGATCGCGGGAAAGGCGCAGGCCGATCTCCACGTTGAGATACTTGGCCAGCACGATCTGCGACGACGTGTCGCCTTCCTCGCCGCGCCCCTCGCTCGCCATCCGCAGCTTGCGCTGGATGAAGCCGACCGACTGCGACCGGCCCAGGTTCGGATTGGTGACGTAGAAGTTCGCCGGATCAAGGTAGGCTTCCGCCTCCCGCATCCCCTTCGGCCACTCGTACAGCATACCAAAGCTGCGCGGATCGACGATTGTCCCGTCACGGATCGCGCGGAAGCGATCGAGCCGATCCTTGAAAACGCCGGCCGGCAGTTCGTCGCTATGTGTCGTCAGATAGATGACGAAGCCCTCCGGTCGCGACGACAGTCCGCCCGTCGCCTCCTCGAACATGGCCTCCGAATTGGCGCGCTTGCCAAAAATCCAAAGCTCGTCGATCAGCACAAACCCGGCCTTGCTGCCGCCCACCGTCCCGGTGTCCGCCGCGATGACCCGCAATTCCGCCTTCGTCACCCGATGCTTGATCAGGCGCTGATTGTCGACGACGTGCAGCAGCTTCAGCAACTTCGCATCGGCCCGGACCATCGCGGCGGCCGGGTCGAAACTATTTCCCGCGACGCGCTGCGTCGGGGCCAGGATGCTCAACTGCGCGCCATGCCGCCAGTTGCGGATCAGCGCCGTCAGCATGATCCCCGCCGCGATCGTCGACTTGCCGTTCTTCTTGCTGATCAGGAGCATGAACTCCTCGATCAGCCGCTGACCCGTCTGCGCGTCGTAAGCACCGAAGATGGCCGCGACCAGGTCGAACACGAACGGCTCGCATGCCTCGCCGAATGTCGGCTGACCAGCGACGTCGACCATGCGTAGCGACTTGAACACGTCCAGCGCCGCTTCGGCTTCCGCCGGGAATAGCGGAGCGAACGGCACCAGCGACTGACGCTCGACGATCCGCCGTTCCCAATCGGGGCAGGCGGTCGACCAGACGGGCAGCGTCATGTCAGTTCAGCAGGCTGGGCGGCGGGGGCGTCTCATACCGCCCGGTGACGTTCTCCGCCTCCATCTGGGCCTCTTCCTTCTTACCCGGCCGCGCCGTCCGCGGCGGCTGGGCACTCCGCGAAACCTCCTCCGACAGCGCGTCCAGCCGGGCCTTCTCCAGCCGACGCCCTAGTTCCTTCTCCGCCGCCACGCTGCCGCCCTTGGCAAGCTCGTTGAGGCGCGCCAGCTGCACGACATCGAACCGGAGCGCCGCTTCCACGCGTTTCCCGACCTCGGAAGAATAATGCTTGCGCAGCGTAGGCACCGACACCCCGAGGACGGCTGCCGCCTGTTTGACCGACAGCCCGCGCGCGAACGCCAGAAGCACCTTGTTGGACCTTTCAAGGGTCCAGACATGCTCCGGCCTTCCACGCCCCTCGGAGCGCGGCATGATCGGATCGCCGAACAGGTCGACCCCCGAAAATTCATCCGCGCCCAAAAAAAATCTCCACGTGAGAGCATGAGTGGTCCGGGTGGCGGCGCCCCTCCGGACTTTCGACCCCCCCCACCCTCAGGCGTCCGCCATCTCCTCGCGCTGCTTCGCGCCGGAGTGGCAGGGTCCGCAGAGGCACTGGAGGTTGCGTTCGTCCCAGAACAGCGCCTCTTCGCCACGGTGCGGGCGACGATGATCCGCCACCAGCTTCGACGTGTCGCCTTCGATCAGGCCGCACCGCTGGCAGGTGAACATGTCCCGCACCAGCACCGACCAGCGCAGCGTCTGCCAACGCGCCGTCTTGTACCACTTGCGCCAGTGCCGCTGGTCGCGACGCCGGTCGATCTCCCGCCGGGCGTCGTCCGCCTGGGCAAGCCGTGGCCGCAGCGTGCCCAGCCTCGGCCTCACGCTCGACAACCGGCCCATGCGACAGCACCACAATGCGCGAAGGGCACGCCACCCGAGGATGACACGCCCTTCGCTAGGCTCAGGAGAGGATACTGGTCCGAACCCGCAGGCCCTTCTCAGAGTGGCAACAAATACGCCCAAATCGCCCGATAAACGAACACCCGAAATTGTGTTAACAAGCAACTTTACCCCATTGACACGTTCGCCCGTGGATTTCCGCCATTTAGGCGCGCCGCGATGGCCGCAATCGCCCGGCCATACCGCATCCGCAGGCCATCCGTGCCCCGCTTCACGCCGAAGCGCTGCCCGATCCTCGCCCAGCTGACCTCGCGCCGACCACGCGCCAGTTCCGCCACGACCGCACCCACCAGCCGCCGTTCGCCCCCGGACAGCGCCTCGACCCAGCCGAACGCCTCATCCATGTCCGCGACATCGGCGCGCGTCATCGCCGCCGATCGCAGCGCGCCCTCGACCCGCGCCTCGCCCGCGCCGCGCCCGCCGTCATAGGACGCATCCGGCAGCACCAGGTGCCACGGCCCATCGCTGGCGCCGCGCGACCACGCGCGTTCGCGATCCGGCAGCCGCCAGCACGTCAGCATCGCCTCGACCAGCCGATCCTGCACGTCGTAGAACGTCCAGTCCCGCCGCGGAACGGCAGCGCCTTCCACCGGAACCGCCCCGTCGAACGTCTCACCTTCCAATCCCTGCTGCCCGGCCATCATCTAAATCCTTGTATTTCCGTAGTTTCCAAAGGTGGAAGGTGGAATGATCTGGAATATTGGAAGGGGTGGAAGGCGATAACGTATCAGTATCGTGTGCGCGCGCATGCGCGCATATGTGCATGGTGGGGGTTGCCTCATCCGACCTTCCAAGCGTTCCAATCCCGCAGAAATCCTAGCCTTTTGCCCTTCCATCGGCGGTTTCCACTGGAACCGCTAAGGCTTCCGTCACAGGGGCATGTCGTCATCCGAATAGGGCGGCGCATCGTCGTCCTGACGCGGCGCCTCCGCGAAATCGGACGGTTGCTTGACCATCTCTATGCCCAGCCACTGGATGCCGTTCGACCGCTTGTTCTCGAAACCCCGGTCCTCCATCGCCCCGGTGAAGCCGGATTGCTGCCATTCGTGCGCACCATTGGCCTTGGCCCAGGCGCTATACAGCGCGAACAGTTCGGACGACTTCGATCGCGCACCCTCGCGCACCTGAATACAGTCCTCAAGGAACCGCCCCAGCTGGTCGCTCTGCTCGCGATACTTGGCGGTCGCCGCCTTGACGCTGTCCGGCTCGATCAGACCATGCTCACGCCAGTCCAGCAGCCCATCCAGCAGCCGGTTCAGCACGCCGGACGCCACCTCGCGCAGCTTGTCCGGCAATCGCTTGTCGACCTTGTCCGCCGGGATCTGGACGTCCCACGGCACCAGCATCACCCGCCGCCAGATACCGTCGTCATGCCCGGTGATCTTCGGCTTGTGGTTGCCGCTCACCGTCACCTTGAACGACGGCAGGAAAGTGAAGAACCCCTTGTTCAGGTGTCGCGCGTCGATCGGTTCGCCGCCCGTGATGAGCTTGATCAGCGCCTCCGCCAGTTTGGCCCCCTTCTCCGGCTCGGAGGTCCGGAGGAAGCGTATGCCGGGCAGCCGCGCCAGATCGGGGGTCGCATCGCCCCCCTTGCGCCCCTTGCCCTGATCCAGCAGCGTCTCGATCGCGACCGATCCGCCATAATCGCCCGTCAGATGCCCCCACAGGTCGACCAGCGTCGATTTGCCGTTGCGGCCCTTGCCGTGGAAGAACGCCAGCTTCTGCTCGCCGATGTCGCCCGTCAGCGACAGCCCGCCCCATTGGTGCAGGAACCGCCGCATTTTCTCATCGGGCTGTACCGTGGCGAGGAAGTCGTCATAGACGGCGCAGTCCTGCGACGGATCGAAGACGACATTGGCGACCTTGCTGATGAGGTCGTCGGGCCGGTGGGGATCGAGCCGCAGCCCCCATCGGTCACCGACCGTGATCGGCTTCAGCCGACCCTCCACGACCGCCCAGCGCTTGCCCTCCTGCACCAGCCGCAGCGTGCCGTTCAGCACGTTGATCGCCATGCGATCCACGTCCATCGCATCCGCGCGGATCGCGATGCTCTCGAACGACTTCACCAGATTCGCGATGCAGCCCAGCCGGTTCGCCCCTTCGCTCGACTTGGCATGATCGCGCAGCATCTCGCTGTAATAGACCGGCACCTTGCTGTCGCCGGCACCGCGCCATCGGTAGATGAAGTCGAGGGTCGCGGCGCGCTGCTCGGCGCTGGCGTCGTCCGGCAGTTCTTCGCGCAGTCCCGACGCCTCCACCAGATCGGCCTCATGCCGGATCGCGCGCACCGTCTCGAACACCGCGAGGCTGACCTTGCCCGGCACACGGTCCTTCTCCTCCGATAGCAATTCCCACCGCCGATCGTCCCACACGAACCACCCCAGTTCCGGGCAGAACCGAAACCGCCAGCCATGCCGCCGCCAGAACCGCTCCGCATTCCCCAGATCGGTCATCGCCATCATCGCGCAGGCGCGATCCGCCTCGTCATCCCTGACCGGCGCGATCCTCCCCCTGACCCCCTTAGCGGAACCCGAAGGCGGCGGTTCCGGATGGAAGGGCATCGCTTCGCCGCCCAGATCGGGTCCGGGTCCGGACGCCTCATCGGAATAGGCCTCGACCGGCGGCATTGGCGGCACATCGGATGGGCCAGCGGACCCGGCGCTGTCGCGCCGGCGCATCCTTGATCCGATGCCGCTCAGGTCGTGCGGATGCTGCCGTCCGCCCTCCAAGCCATTCTCGATCGCCTGGGCATGCCTCTCGAACGCAGCGGGATCGAACCCGCGCACCACGGCCGTCAGCGTGCTGCGCACGATGAACTCGCTGATCGCGCCCGCGCCGACGAACCCGCCCATGTTGTACGCGGCCTGATACGCGCCCTTGTTGCGCCCGCCATGCCGCCCGCCACCAGGTGGCGTGCCCGCCAGTTCGGTGACGACGCGGTCCAGCGCCGCCATCGCGTACCGGCGATGCGCCTCGTCGACGTCGACCGGGAACACGTCCGATGGCACGGCGGCCGGCCGCGTCACGCGATCGTCACCGCGATCGGCCGCGGCGCGCCGCTTGGGCGTCCGCAGGATCGCGATCAGCGACTCCGGCATGGTGACGATCGGCGCCTCGGCATCACCGCGCAGCCAGCTGTATCCGCCGGCCACGCACCTTTTGCCGTCGCCGTCGCACCAGCTGGGCGGCGCGATGACATATCCACCCTCGCCGCGCACATCGATATGGTCGGGCAGGCTGCCGACGTTGCCGATCGGATCGCCCTCGGGCATCCGAAAATAGCAATGCACGCCCCCGGACGGCGTGCGCACCGCCAGCGTCACCGGCAACGCGCAGCCCATCCGGTCCTCCAGCGCGGCCTTCAGCCGTTCCAGCGTCCATTCCTCGCGCGTGACCTCGCCCGTCTCCGGATCCACAACCTCATCGATGCGCGGATCGAAATCGATGACCAGCATCCCTGCCCGGCCAACCGCGATCCCAATCATCGCGCGCGGCCACTTCTTCCACCAGGCGATGATCTGGCCTTCGTGGGTTGTCGCCTTCGACACGCCACCCGTGCGCGGGATCGGCTTGCCGGCAGCGTCCGTGTCGCGCGGCAGCAGCGGCGACTTGTCGCTCGGGCGGCACGGAAACACCGGCCATCCACGGCGCGCAAAGGAGAGGGCCGCGTCGAGCAACGACGGGGCTTCGATAATGGTCACGCTGATATACCCCCGCTACACGGACGCGGCAGACGCTACCCGGTCTGCCAGCGGGTCACGGCGACGTCAGAACGGAATGTCGTCATCCAGGTCGTCGCGCGTGAAGGCCCCGCCGGCACGCGCCGCGCTGCCCCCCGACGCGCCGCCGCTGGTGTCACCGTAGCCCGAATAGTCGTGCCGCCCCGGATCGGCCTCGCGCTTGTCCAGCAGCGTCAGCGCGGAGTTGAACGCGCCCAGCACGACCTCGGTCGAGTAGCGCTCCACACCCTTCTGATCGGTCCATTTGCGCGTGCGCAGCTGCCCCTCGACATAGACCTTGCTGCCCTTACGCAGATATTGCGTGGCGACCTTCTGCAACCCTTCGTTCATGACGACGATGGAGTGCCATTCGGTGCGTTCCTTCTGCTCGCCCGTCGTGCGATCCTTCCACCGCTCGCCGGTCGCGATGCGGAAGTTCACGACGCTGCCGCCGTTCTGGAAACTGCGACTTTCGGGGTCCGCCCCCAGGTTGCCGACGAGAATGACCTTGTTGACGCTGCTCATGCTTCCGACCTCTTGAAGGGATGCACCTCGAACTTCGTCGGTCCGAAGATCGGGTCCTGAATGGTGATGGTGGCGCGATCCCCGCGCGGGGTCCGCCGGAAGGGCAGCCGGAGGGGTTTGTCGGCACCTTTGCAGACGATCTGGTTCCCATCGACCGTCACGTCGGTGACCCAATGGAAAGCGTATGGCGCGTTGAGGCTGGCGCCCTCCAACATGCCCATGTCGGCGTCGACGAAGCGGCTGACGTAGCGCCCGACGATCACGGTCACATCATCCCCAGCGCGCGCATATAGACCTCCATGATGGCGGCCTGCTCCTGCTGCTGCTCGCGCGGCTTCGACCGGATGCGCAGGATGCCGCGGAGCGCCTGCGGATCGTATCCCCGCGACTTGGCCTCCGCGAACACGTCGCGGATGTCGTCGCCGATGCCCTTGCGCTCCTCGGTCAGCCGCTCGATACGCTCCAGCAGCAGCCGGACCTCATCGGCCGCGACGCCCTCGATCACCTCGCCGCTGTTATGCCCTTCCCCGGCCGGCGCATCGTCGCCATCCTCGCGCGGCGGCACATAGACCACCTGCCCGCCACCCCGCGGCTCGCCGATCCAACCAGCGCCCGCCAGCGCCTTCGTCATGCTCTTGAGCGACGGGTTCGCCGCGCGGATATGCGATGGCAGAAGGTCCGCCACCTCGCCCAGCGTGATCTCACCACGCCCGGCCAGGATCCCGCCCACCGCAGTCGCGACCTGCATCTCCAGCCGCTGCTTCACGCCGCCGCCTCCTGCTCCAGCAGATCGAACAGCGATGGCATCGCCCGCGCGGCCTCCGCCTCGCGGCAGTACCGCACGCCGTCACGAAACGACGTCGGGTTCAGCTCGCACCCCAGCCCGCGACGCCCCATCTTCAGCGCGCGGAACGGCACCGTCATCAGCCCCCCGAACGGATCATAGACCAGCTCGCCCGGGTTGCTGCCCAATCGGATCGCACGGTCGACGATGTCGAACTGGAGCGGGCAGATGTGATTCTCCAGCTGCCGCCGCGTCTGCTCGCCGTTCAACGTCAACATGCGCTGGACATCGGTCCAGCAGTCGAGGCGCATTGTCGCAGGTTGAAGCACGCCGAAGCTGGTCGGCAGCTGCTTGCGCTCCGCCAGCGCCTCGCCGATCGCGACATGCTCGTCATGGTCGTAGACGTCCTGCACCGACCACGCCGGGAACATCTTCGCCAGCGCGCTGGGCGGCATCATCCCCAGTTCGTCCGGGCGCAATGCGCGGTCCCCGCTCGACCGCCACAGGCTGTCCGCGTCGATCTGCCACCGCGCTAGGCTGAACTCCTCCTCCGCATGCATCACCGGCACGTCGGCCCAGCCGTTGGTGCGATCGGTCGGCAGCTTGAAGAAGCAAAGCAGAAACTCGGGGGAACCACACCCCACGGCCGTGCTGTCGCGCTTCAGCGTCTTATACGTCAGCCGGTAGGTCTGGTTGTTCTCGCGCACGACATCGGTCGCGATGAACCGCAGCCCGCAATAGGCGAAGCCATGCTTGGTGAAATGCGCGATCGTGTGCGCGTGGAACGGGTCCACGGTCGGCCGCGTCATACCCGTCACCGACGCGAAGCGGATGCGATCCTTCACGTGGATAAATGCCAGCCGCCCCGGTTTCAGGACTCGCAGCAATTCGGGCGTCAGGAAGTCCAGCTGGCGGAAGAAGTGCGCGTTGTCGTCGGTATGCCCGAAGTCTTCGTAGCGCGGCGAATATTCATAATGATTGCCGAACGGAATGCTGGTCACGATCAGGTCGACGCTGTCGTCATCCATGGCCCGCGTCTCGGCGACGCAGTCGTTGTTGATCGCGCGCCAGCCATCGCCACTCTCCTCCACACGCTCAACGCCCAGCGTCCGTCGCATCGTGATCGCGGCCTGATGCTCCAAGCCATAGCGCCGAATCAGATCGCTCATCCGCTCGACCATCGCCTTGTGGTCATCCCACTTTCGCATCAGCTCGCGCAGCTGCTCCGCCTGCGTCTCGGCGTAAATCAGGTCGATCACGACCTCCTCCGACTGAAGGAAGCGGTAGATGCGGTGGAGCGCCTGGAGGAAGTCGTGGAACTTGTACGTCGGAAAGATTGTGGCGCGGTGGCAATGGTGCTGGAAATTGCGCCCCGCGCCCAGCATCGACGGCTTCGCCGCCAACAGCCGCACCTCGCCACGCGCGAAGGCGTCCGCGATTTCCTCGTTGCGATCCAGCTTCTGCGACCCGTAGACCTCCGCAATCCCCGGAATGGCGCATCGCAGCGCGTCGCGCTCTGCCTCCAGGTCGTGCCACAGCAGGAAGTGATCCGCCGGCGCCTCTGCGACCAGTTCCGCCACCTTGGCCACCCGCACGTCGATCGTGTCACGCGCCTCGCGTGCCGTTTCCACGACGCCCTTTGCGCCGGTGCGCATCAACCGCCCCTGCCCATCGCGGTCGGCGCCGGCATCGGCGATGTCGGCCGCGACCATATGCGTCCGGAACGTCAGCGCCGGCAGCGCATAGCCGTCGTCGGAGAAGCCCAGGTCGCTCGGCTTCTGGAGAAACACCGCCCAGCTGTTCACCCACAGCCAGAACTCCTCCTCCTTGTGCGGATACAGCGTCAGGTCGCCGGCCTTCTCGCTGTTTCGCTGGAAGAACCGCGTCAGCGCTTGCCCGCTGTCCATGATGCCCAGGAACGCAGCATAGTGGATCAGCTCCTTGTAGCGGTTCGGCGCCGGCATCGCCGTCGCCACGAACCGATACGGCACCGGCTCGAACAGCGGCAGGAAGGTCTGAAACGTCTCGCTGCCATAGTCGCGAAGCGCCGCGGCTTCGTCGATCGAGGAGAAGGTGAACCGCGACACGTCCAGCTTGCCGTCGCGCACCGTCTCGAAGTTGGTGAGGACCATGCGCACGCCCTCGGCATAGGCCGCCCACACCTGATCCATGTCGCGAACGAAGCGCAACGTTACGCCCAGTTGCCCGGCGTCGGCGATCATGTCCGACCGGCAGCCCAGCGGCCCGACGATCAGCCCGATGGGGTCGTGTGCCAGCGCATCCCGACTCTGCAGCTGACCCAGCGCCTTTTCCAGCACAACACGACCCGTCTCCACCTGGATCGTCGATTTCCCGAGGCCGAACGCGAGGAAATACGCACGCCGACCACCCTGCACGCCCCAGCGCACGATGGCGCGCTGATGCTCGCGCAGCGGCTTGCCGTCGCGCCGCTCGAGCAGGATGTCGGACATCTCGCACGGTAACCCCAGCGAGGGGGCGGCAACGACCTTCGCCTCCAGGAACTGGCGATACGGATCCACCGCCGTCACGACAGACCCCGGATCGCCGCGGCGAGGTCGGATTCCTCGAACACGCGCTCGAACATCGCGCGCGCCATCGGCAGATCGCCGTCCCGCACGTAGCGGAAGCCATCCTCGATCGCGCGATCCTCGCCGCCGGTCAGACCCATGTCCCGGTAGGCTTCTACGATCGCGTCGTCGTGCAAGGCCTCGATCACATCGTCTTCATCGACCGTGACCGACATCTCGATCGTCACAGCGGCGTCGAACTCGCGTCCCTTGCCGGCCAGGACATCGGCCAGCGTCATGTCCGCCGGAAATCCCGCGTCGACAAGCTCGCGCGCCAGTTCCTCCGCGTCGAAGTCGTTACGAAAATCGTAGGTCCGCATCATCGCACCCTCCACTCAGACCCGCATCGGCATGATGACCGCGATCAGGTCCGGATCCTTGTCGCTGACCGCGCGCACCGCCGCGCTCGGGTCGGCGAAGCTCATCGTCATCTCGGCGCCCTCGGCGAAGATGCCGAGCGTCGTCGTGAACAAGCGATGGTCCATGCCCAGCGCCAGCGTGCTGCCGATCGCGCGCGCCTCGATCTCCTCGTCCGCCGACGATCCCGCGCTGTCGCGCGCGCTGACCTTCTGCGTCTCTAGGCCGGGCGTCAGGTCCATCCGGATCGACCGCAGCTTGCGGTCGCCCTCGGCATCGACCACCGCGGCCACACCCATCGCTGCGCTCAGCAGCGTGTCGCGCCCGCCGATCAGCTGGTTCGTGCCCGCCGCCTCGTCCGGGATGATCCGCTGGTAATCCGGGAACGTCCCATCCACGACCTTCGCGATCACCTGCACCCGCCCGGTCACCGCCTGGATCGCATTCTCGCTGACCGAGAGCGTTACCTCGCCCTTGCCGATCAGCTTGCGCAGCAGCGTCACCGCCTTCGTCGGCACGATGACCTGCGGCATGCCCTCCGCAGCCGGCGGCATCGGCACCTCCGCACGCACCAGCCGAAAACCGTCGGCCGCCGCGGCGCGCAGATGCCCGTCGACCAGGTGTAGGTAGACGCCCATCAGATAATAGCGCGTCTCGTCGGTCGACTGCGCTACATGGCAGGCGTCCAGCAGCCGGGCCAGCACCGGCCCGCCCAGCACGAAGGTCGTCGCGACCTCGGGCGGCTTGCGCTTGGGGAAGTCGCTCGCCGGCAGCGTCGACAACGTACGCACCGCGCGACCGCTCTTGATCGTCACCGCGGCGGCACGGCCATCGACCGGCGTGATCGTCAGTCGCCCCGGCTTCAGGCTGTTGACCGCCGCGACCAGCTTGTTCTTGTCGATCGTCGTCGCGATCTCGCCTGCCGCTTCGATCGTGACGCTCGCCTCGATGTCCAGATCGGTACTCGTCACGGTTAGCGTCCCCGCCTCCGCGACCAGCATCAGATTGGCCAATACCGGGATCGTAGTGCGCCCCGGCACCACATCCGCCACCTGCTTCAGCGCGCCCAGCAGCGCGTCGCGCTCGACCTCCAGCGTCATGCCGCCAGCCCCGTCTGCGCACCCGTCTCCAGGATCGTCACGCGCCGCAGCGTCGGGGCTGGCGCCGAGTGGATCGCGATCAGCTTCGCCGATCGCAGCGCCAGCAGCCCATCCTCCACGCTGAACACCGAGATGCCGGCCCGTATCGACAGCTGCTTGTCGGTCGGGCACGGCCGGCCGAACTCGGCCGCTCGCTTTAGGATCGGGTACAGAAGGTCGCCTGCCTGATAGTCACCGGCATCGGCCTCACGCGCCGACAACTGCGGGCGTTGCGCCCCGACCACGATCGGCGCCTCGACTGGCGAGGCCACGCCGGTACGCTGCGCGAAATAGCAAAACTCGCCTAGCAGCAGGTCGCTGCGCTTCTGGAACAGCAGCACCAGCCCCTGATCCGACAGCGCGCGGAGCCGCCGCGGACCAGGTGCGCCTGTCGGCAAATACGACCGTGTCGCATAGTGCAACCGGTCACCCTGCTTTGCAGCAGCCAACCAGCGCTCCACCTCGCCGACGTCGGCGACCCGCTTCGTCTCGTCGCGCACGGGGGACAGTGCCAGATCGATCGCGCTCACGCCGCCACCTGCACTTCCGCGACGGCGAACCACGCCGCGCGCGCCGGGCGGTTGAAGTCCCGCGCCTTCACGCCGCAGGCGTGGTGCAGCACCGTGCCCAGCTGCAACCCCGGCGTGATCTCGCCATCCACGACGCGCTGGATCATCGTGCCCGTGGTCCAGGCGGCATGCCCCGCCGCGCTCAGGTCGCCACGATGCTTGTCGGCGACCCACTGCGCGACCAGCCGCGCGCCCTCGCTGGGCACGCGCGCGCTCAAATGCATCTTGTGCATCAGTGCTTTCCCTTCTTCATGATGGCGCGCAGGTGCGCCTTGAGCTGCGTGAGATCGGCGCTCAGCTTTACCGCCAGCGGCAGCAGCACAGCCGCCTCGTCCGGATCGATGCCGTCAACGGCGAGGGTGATGAGGTCCGACGCGGTGCGCGCAGCGGTCGCGGCGACGCCCATCGGATTGATGTCGGGCAGCACGTCGGCGGTAGGCGCGAGACAGAAACCGATGTCCGCCAGCAGCGCGTTCAGCACCGCCGGCCCATCCGCCTGGGTGATGCGCCGCGCTTCGTGCATCGTCATCTGCTTGGCGACGTCGTCGCCGTCGATCCGAAGGCGCACTGTGCCCTCGCTGCAATCCATCGCGTCGCCCAGGTCGACATTCGACCAGCCACGCCGCGCCTTGACTTCTAGCAGTGCCGAAGCACCAACGCGCTTCGTAGAGGATTTCGTGATGAGCGGCGCTTTCGTCATGACGTTGCGCTCCCGCAACGGGCATTACGCTGCTCATGAGCATCGACCGCCCCCATCATGCCGCCTGCTCCACGACCGGGCGCCCGATGCTAGCGAGCGCCTCGGCAGCATCCGCAGGAATCGCGTCCGGCCAATTCGCCGCGTCGCGAAACCAGTCTGCCAACCGATCAAGATTTCGCGCCGAACAACCGCCCCCATCGCGGAGCCGCTCGAAAAACGAGCCGCGATTCACGACGATTGTGGCGACCCGCGCCAGCGACTTCCCGCCATGCGTTGCGGCTTGCAGGGCATATGCCTCGGCAACCCGCAGCAATGACGCTTCATAGCCAGTGTCCATGCCGCATGATTACGGCACGTATGCCGCATCGTCAACGGCATATCTGCCGCACGACTTTCTGCCGCCTTTGCGGCACAAGTGCCGCATGGCTGACAAGATCGACATACTGATCGAGCGGATCGCTGCAAAGCTCGCCGAGCGGCGCCTTAGCGAGCGCGAAGCGTCCCTGGATGCGACGGGAAAGCCTGACGCCCTGCGATATATCCGCGTTCGCCGCGCGATGCCGAGCGGCGAACGGCTTGCTGCCATCGCAAAGACCTTGAACACGACACCGCAGTGGTTGCTCGGCGGGGTCGAAGAGGGCATTGCCCCAGATCAACATGACGACGCCGATTCGAAGCTCGGCGCCATCACTCAACGGCGTCTCCCCAAAACGCTTCCTGTGTATGGCACCGCGCTCGCCGCAGACATCGAGTTCTCCACGAGCGAGGGCGCCCCGATCGCCGTCGAGCAGATCGAGGTGAACTTCGCTGAGCCGTCTGACCACATGGCGCGCCCAACCTCCATCGCGGGCAAGGACGGCTATTATGTCGTGACGGTTTGGGGGCACTCCATGGAACCGCGCTACGATTCTGGCCGCCGACAGCTGGCTTATGCCCACCGCCCTGCGCGCGCAGGCGAAGACGTCGTCGTGCAACTTCGCTCACCGATCGACGACGGCGAGATGGTCACGGCCGTCCTCATCAAACAGCTGGTCAGGATCAAAGCCGGCTTCGTCGTTTTGCGTCAGTTTAATCCGGCCGTCGAGTTTGAGGTGCCCCAGCACAAGGTGAAGCACATCCACCCGATCATTCCGTGGGACGACGTCCTAGGCTTCTAAGGCATATATGCCGCATCTTGATTGACACGGCAGATATGCCGCATTATGCCGCACCTCATCGGGCGATAGCCCTTCTGAGGAGCCGCACATGCCGCACCCGCATCCCCGCGTCGTCGTAGACGCCCTCTACCCGATCGAGCGCCCCACCCCCGCCAAGCCGGTGGCCGTAGAGAAGCTCGCGCCGCCGCCGCGCCCGATCTGCTTCGAGCCGATCGCCCCCGAGCCGCGCATCCGCCCGTGGGTCGAGCCGGAGGAAAGCCACCTGATCGAAGCCCTCATGCTGTGGGCGCCGATCTGCTTCGTCTGGTACGTCATCTGCGGCATCCTGATCGCGATCGTCCGGGGGTGGCTCTGATGAGCCCCGCCGAGCAGGCGCTTTGCGATCAGTCGCCAACCTTCGCTGACATGTGCGATCGAGTCCGGACCGCCCGACGGGCGCACCTTCAAGCGATCGGTGTTCTCGATGCTGCCAAGGCTCGGGTGAAGCGGCTAGAGGAGGAGCTTCGCCAGCGGATCGAGGATGACAAAGACGCTCGCGACGCGCTGGACGCGTACATCGAGCGCGAGATCGAGGTGGCGGAATGATGCGCCCTCTCGTCATCGACAATTTCGCGGGTGGTGGCGGCGCCAGCACCGGGATCGAACGCGCACTGGGGCGTCGGGTCGACGTGGCCATCAACCACGACCGCGAGGCGATCGCCATGCATGAGGCGAACCACCCGGACACGCGGCACCTGATCCAGTCCATCATGGCGGTCGATCCTCTGGAGGCGACCGGCGGTCACCCTGTCGCCCTCGCCTGGTTCTCGCCCGACTGCAAGCATCACAGCAAGGCCAAGGGCGGCAAGCCGCGCGAGAAGAACATCCGCGACCTCGCCTGGGTCGTGCCGCACTGGGCGGAGCGCTGCCTGAAGGGAACGCCGAACGGTCGCGGCGCGATCGACGTCATCATCCTCGAAAACGTCGAGGAGTTCCGGCAGTGGGGTCCGCTCGACGCCGAGGGCAAGCCGATCAAGGAGCGCCGCGGCGAGGAGTTCGACCTGTGGGTGCGGAAGCTGCGCCGGCTCGGCTACAAGGTCGAGTGGCGCGAGCTTCGCGCCTGCGACTATGGCGCGCCGACCAGCCGCAAGCGCCTATTCCTGATCGCGCGCCGCGACGGCCTGCCGATCGTCTGGCCGGAGCCGACGCACGGCAAGCCCGGCACCCCGGAGGTGGAGAGCGGCCAGCGCCTGCCATGGCGCACCGCGGCGGAGTGCATCGACTGGTCGATCCCCTGCCCCTCCATCTTCGACCGCAAGCGCCCGCTGAAGGACGCCACGCACCGCCGCATCGCCCACGGCGTCATGCGCTACGTCGTGAACGCCGCGCGGCCGTTCATCGTCGGCACTGACTTCGTCAACACGCGCGCCGCGCGCGTCTTCGACCCCAAGGATCCGCTGCGCACCACGACGGCCCAGCCAGCCTTTGCCGTCGCCGACGCGGCGATCGTGCCGATCACGCACACTGGCGATTCTACCCGCGTCCACGACCCGGCCGATCCCATGCGCACGATCACGACCGCCAATGGCGGCGAGTTCGCCCGCGCCACGGTCACTCTCGCCCCGCACGTCACCAAGTTCCGCTCCGGCTCGGTCGGCAGCAATGCCGGCGTTCCGATGCCGACCGTCACCGCCAACGGAGACAGCGCTCGCCCGGCAGGCGCCACGCCGCTGGGCGTCGCCGCTGCGACGATGGTGCAGATGGGCTATGGAGCGCGCGAGGGTCAGGCGCCCCGGGCGCTCGACATCGAAGCGCCGCTGGGCACGATCGTCGCAGGCGGCGGCAAGCATGGCGTCGTGGTGGCGCACATGGAGAAGTTCGCCGAGAACGCCCGCGGCCGTCCTGCCGACGAGCCGCTGGACACCGTCATGGCCGGCGCGCCGCGCCACGCCGCGGTGACCGCGTTCCTGTCGACCTTCTACACGAACGGCGGAAAGCACGGGCTGCTGGAGCCGACCCCGACGATCACCGCAGAATCCAATCACCACGCCGTCGTCTGCGCCCACATGGAGCAGGCGAACACCGGCGGCATGATCGGACGCCCCGCCGACCAGCCGGTGACCACCATCACCGCGACGGGATCGCAGCAGCGGCTGGTGCAGACGACGATGGTCGACGCCAGCGCCCTGCCCGCACCGATGATGGCGCGCGCGGTGCAGGTCGCCGCCTTCCTGGTGAAATACTACGGCAAAGAGATCGACGGCCACGGCTTGAACGCGCCGATCGGTACCGTCACCACCAAGGATCGCTTCGCCGTCGTCACCGTGACGATCGATGCCGTGACCTATGTCATCGTCGACATCGGCATGCGCATGCTGACCCGCCGTGAACTGGCGAACGCACAGGGCTTCCCGCCCGGCTACATCCTCGATCCGATCGGCCCGAACGGGAAGCCGCTGAGCATCAGCAGCTCGATCCGCATGATAGGCAATTCCGTCTGCCCCGACATGGCCGAAGCCCTCGCCCGCGCCAACGTCCGCGCCGACGCCTTCGAAACGCAGGAGGCTGCATGAACAGGACAGAGCATCTTCTCGTTTGCCTCGCCGAAGAATGCGATGAAGTGGGGCAGCGTGTCAGCAAGGCGCTCCGCTTCGGGCTATCGGAGGTGCAGCCCGGTCAGCCGCTGACGAACGCCGATCGCATTCTGGAAGAGCTTCGCGACCTGTTCGCCGTGGCCAGCATTCTCGCGAGCGAGGGCGTGATCGGCTGGTGCTTGCCCGAGCATATGGAGGTGCACGCCAAGCTTGCGAAGATCGAGCGGTTCATGGCGATCAGCCGGGAACAGGGCGTTCTTTCGTGACCAAGAGCGGCATCACCCCTGACGGCTGGGCCACCGCGCGCCTCGAACGGGCCTATGCCGACGACGAGTGCGGCTGCCCTGTTGAGGAATGGTGCTATGGCGGCCTCTGGCTCATGCTTCACCATGAGCCGGATGGCAGCCTCGAAATGTTTGTCGATGCCGGCGAGTGGGATGCCGAGATCGCACTTGCAGGTGCCTCCATTGAGGAAGCGCGGGCGCAGGCGTTCGCTTGGGTCGACGCGCTTCCACGGGAGGGCGCAAATGGCTGACCCGCCCTTCACCGGCGACTGGCCCTACTGCGCCTGGGCGGCGCTGGAACTGCTCCGCGAGCGCCGCGCCAGCTGCGCCGCAGGCGTCGAAGCCGGCAAGATGACGCAGGAGGTTGCCGACGAGAGCATTTCGACCGCGCGCGCCATCGTCACGCAATGGCGCTGGGTGCTGGACCCCGCCCTGCCGCCGCTCCCCGCCGAGGGCTTCGGCGCGTCGGAGCCAGCGATGCTCGACCAGCTGCGCCGCCTCGCGCCGTGGGCACGCGGTCGGTGGGACGCCGCGCCCGCCGACCGCGACCTGCGCGAGCGTGCGCTGTTGGTGGAAGCGCTGCTATGGCATCAGCAGCCGACCGCGTCAGACGTGCCCCATGCCGTCTACTGCGGCCTGATCGCGCGGCGGAACCCCAGCTGGCGGGTCCAGCCCGACCCAGTCGAAGACGCCGGCATCTACCGTGCGTTAGGGCTGGCCATGCCCGGCCAGCGGAGGGCCGCATGATAGACCTGCTGACCCCCGAGCAGGCCGCCGAGCGCCTGCACCTCTGCACGAAGACCTTGCGCCGGCTGCGCAGCCAAGGCCTTATCCGCTACGTCGCCATCACCGACCGCAAGATTCGATACCGGCCGGAAGACTGCGATGAATATGTCGCCAGCCGCACCCGGAAGGCCGTCGAATGTCCGTCTACAAGCCGAAGAAGTCGCCCTATTACCACTACGACTTCACCTGGAAAGGTGATCGGTTTCACGGCTCGACGGGCTGCAAGGTAAAGCGCGACGCCGAGCGCTACGAAGCGCGCGAGCGCACGAAGGCGATCCATGGCGGCGGCACCGCGGCCGTCATCCTTCTGGACGATGCCTGCGGCCTCTACGAGGACAAGGTGGGCGACCTGCCCAGCTGGGCCGATACCGAACGCGCCATCAAGCACCTGATCGCCGCGATCGGCGCGGCCGTGCCGCTCCGCGACATCAAGCAGCTGGACCTGATGCACCTGGTGGCGAAGCGCCGCGGCGCAGGGCTGGCGAACGCGAGCGTCAACCGAGAGATCGACGTGTGGCGCGCGATCTGGCGGCACGCCGCGGACGCGGAGTTCGACGTCGGCCACATGCCGAAATGGGGCAAGCTGACTTTGAAGGTCGCTGAGAAGGCGCCGCGCGAATTGAGCGATGCCGAAGAGACATCGCTATTCAGCGAGATACGCGAGGATCTGTATTCCTTCTGCGAGTTCGCGCTGAAGACCGGGTGGCGCAAAAGCGAGGTGCTGGGCCTGCGATGGTCCGACCTCGATCTGGGCGCGCGCACGGCCGTGACGAAGATCAAGGGCGGCGACGTCGTCCGCCGGCCGCTGACGCAGGACATGCTGGTCATCATCGCCAACCAGCCGAAGGCCGGGCCGTTCGTCTTCACCTATGTCGCCCAGCGCACCAAGCCGGCGTTCACCGACAAGCTGGGCCGTAAGCACCCCGCGCGGATGAAGGGGCAGCGCTACCCGATGACGGACATGGTCCTGCGCCGCCCGTGGGCGGCTGCGCTGAAGGATGCGGAAGTGACGGAGTTCCGCTTCCACGATCTGCGCCACACGCGCGGCACGCGGATCCTGCGCACCACCGGGAACCTGAGGGCCGCCCAGCGCGCCCTCGCGCATCGCTCGATCAAGACGACCCTGCGCTACGCGCATGCCACCGACGACGACATCCGGCACGCGCTGGAGGTCAGCGACTCCCGGACTATCCCCGAAGTCCCGAACCGGAACGCAACGAAAGCTTAAAGATGTCAGATGCTTAGGGGGTTGTGAACCGACGTCGTGTAAACGAGCCGCTCTACCAGCTGAGCTAAGCGCCCGACGGCACGTGCCATCGCGAACGCCCCCATAACCCGCCTGCCGGTACGATCAAGCGAAAGAGCGCCGACGTAACAAAACGTACATTTATCGTATCGCCCAAGAAACTACTTCGTTCGAAGTATCTGTCCCGAAAATAGATTACCGATTGTTAATCTTTGCAGATGCGCGATGTGTAGAACGGGTACAAACCTCGCGAGACCGAGCGGCAGCCGACTCGGTGCTTTTGGAGTCAACGGGGATGACCACCTTTACGCGCACGTCGCCGACCGGCGGCGGAGTACCTAGCGGCGTGACCGAAATCGGCGGGATCGTGCTCGATCTCATCGGCGTCAACGGCGTTCGCGTCACCAGCCAGCTGGCGGCCAGCTCGCTCTACATCGGGTTCTTCGACGACGGCGAGCCGGTCAGCTATCGCGGCGACCCCGGCACGATCGGCGAACAGAGCGGCCTGTCCGCGGCCGTGATCGCCGCGCTGGGCGGCGGGCTGGCCTCGGTGTCGGTGCGCGTGACGCTGTATGACGGCGATACCGGGCCGGGCGACTTCGACTATCAGGGACAGAACACGCTGCTGCTCAACGGCGTGGAGATGGGCGACTTCTCCGACGTCGTCACGCAGCGGACCTCGTCGGACGGGCTGACGCTGGTCAACGCCTCCACCGGCTTCGGCAACGAGATCCTGTCGACCGGCTGGTTCACCTCGACCAACGCCACCTTCCTCAGCCAGTTCTATACGACGCTGGCGTCCGGCAAGGTCACCTATCAGCTCAAGGACGTCGATCCCTACGACAATTACTTCGACTTCCGCCAGGGCGTCGACGGCGGGCTGATCGACGTCGGGCAGACGCCGAACATCTCGCCGGTGGCGGGCAACGACACCGCCAACACCAACGCCAATACCGCGGTGGTGATCAACGTCGCCGCCAACGACTTCGACACCGACGGCACGATCGTCAGCTACGCGCTGGGCACCGCGCCGAAGAACGGCACCTTCTCGATCGACCCGACGACGAAGGCGATCACCTATACCCCGACCGCGGGCTTCACCGGCACCGACACCTTCACCTATACGGTGACCGACGATCGCGGCGCCACCGACAGCGCGACCGTGACCGTCAACGTGCTGGCACCGGGCGCCTCGACCGGCTTCGTCCGGCTGGGCAGCGGCAATGACGTGATCAGCTATGCCAAGAGCACGTCGGGCGTCACGGTACAGGCACTGGACGGCGACGACAGCGTCACCGGCAGCGCGTTCAACGACAGCATCAACGGCGGCAACGGCACCGACCTGATCCGCGGCGGCGCGGGCAACGACGTCATCACCGGCGGCGCGGGCTTCGACCGGATGCAGGGCGGCACCGGCAACGACACGTTCATCATCAACAAGGGCGATCTGGTCAACCCCGCGAACTTCGGCGGCAACCTGGACCATATCATCGATTTCCACGGCGCCGGCGGTTACAGCGCGGGAGAGAACGACTTCATTCGCTTCACCGGCTTCGGCGCGGGCAAGGTGACCTTCAGCAGCTATCTGGCCGGCGACGCATCGCGCCAGATCTACACCGTGTGGGATTCGTCCGGGGTCTATCAGGGCTCGCTGCTGGTCCAGATGGCGGACGGCACGAAGATGCTGGCGGCGGGCGACTTCGTCTTCGCCTGACCCGATCGGGGCGACCCGTGACGACGGCACCGGATCGCACGATCCGGCGCCGTTTTCGTATCGGGAAGGAACCTCGGGGTCGAGCGGCGGAACCCGAACGCGGCGTCAGACCAGCGGCAGGCCCGCCTCCGCCAGTGCGGCGAGATAGCGCTCCATCGCGATCGCCGCCTCCTCGCTCAACGCTACGAAGGCGCGGCGTCGATCGGCGGGGTCGGGCGCGCGTTCCAGCAGGCGGGCCGCGGTCAGCTTGCCGATCCAGCGCAGCGCGGTGGTCGGCGCCACCGCCGCGGCGATGCACAGGCTGGACACCGATACGCGCGCGCCTTCCAGCCGCGCGGCGAACAGGTCGAGCAGGATGTCCCACGCCGGATCCTCGAACAGTCCGTCGCCGAAGAAACGGTCGCGCAGTCGCCGCGCGCGCAGCACGTCGCGCACCGTCGCCGCCCCCAGCATCGTGCGCGGCACGCCGGATGCGGGCGCGAAGTCGGTGCGGCGGTCGCGCGCACCGCCCGATCCGCCGCCCTCGCGCGAGGCCAGCCGCGCCAGCAGTTCGGCGATCCGCGCCACCTCCGCATTCAGCCGCGCGAGCCGTTCGAGTTCGTCGTCGGCGCTCGCGACGCGACCGTCGTCGCGCGCCGCGGCGAGCGCCAGCGCGCTGATCCACTCCGCCTGATCGGGATCGCACAACAGCTGGATCGCGGGCGCGTCCACCGGCAGCGCGGCGACGACCGGGTCGATCTGCGCCACCGTCATCGCCACCACGACGCGCCAGCCGCGCGTTGGTGCCAGCGCGGCGACCGCCGCCAGCGCGTCCTGCGCCGCCTCGTCCGCTACGCCCTCCAGATCGAACACGATCGCGAGTGCGGCATCCGCGTCATGCTCGGCGAGCGTCGCCGCGATCGTTTCGACGCTTGCTTCGGCCGCCAGCGTGCCGCCGATCAGCGCGATCGCGTCGCGCGCCGCATGACCACCTGCGCCCGCCGCGCTGGCCAACAGGAAGCGCGCGCCCGACGCGCCTTCCAGCCCGAACCGTGCTGCCGGCATCTTCGCCCTTCCGCGCTCAGTCGATCGACTTGACGATGTCTTCGACCATCTTCTTGGCGTCGGCGAGCAGCATCATGGTGTTGTCCATATAGAAGACGTCGTTGTCGACACCGGCATAGCCCACGCCGCCCATGCTGCGCTTGATGAACAGCACCGTTTTGGCCTTTTCCACGTCGAGCACCGGCATGCCGTAGATCGGCGAGCTCTTGTCGGTCTTCGCCGCCGGGTTGGTGACGTCGTTGGCGCCGATGACGAAGGCGACGTCGGTCTGCGCGAACTCGCTGTTGATGTCCTCCAGCTCGAACACCTCGTCATAGGGGACGTTCGCTTCGGCCAGCAGCACGTTCATATGCCCCGGCATGCGCCCCGCGACGGGGTGGATCGCATATTTCACGCGGACGCCATGCTCCTTCAGCTTGTCGCCCATCTCGCGAAGGACGTGCTGCGCCTGCGCCACCGCCATGCCGTAACCGGGCACGATGATGACCTGCTCCGCCTGGGTCATCAGGAAGGCGGCATCCTCCGCGGAGCCGCGCTTCCACGGGCGGTCGACCTTGGCCGCCCCGCCGCCGCCCGCCGCCGCCTCCGCGCCGAAGCCGCCCGCGATCACGCTGATGAAGCTGCGGTTCATCGCCCGGCACATGATGTAGGACAGGATCGCGCCCGACGACCCCACCAGCGCGCCGGTGATGATCATCGCGGAATTGTGCAGCGTGAATCCCATCGCCGCGGCGGCCCAGCCGGAATAGCTGTTCAGCATCGACACGACGACCGGCATGTCCGCGCCGCCGATCGGGATGATGAGCAGGAAGCCGATCGCGAAGCTGAGCAGCGTGATCGTCCAGAACACCCACGGGCTCTGGTCGACGGTGAAATAGGCCACCAGCCCCAGGATCGCGGCCAGCACGCCCAGGTTGATGACGTGGCGCGCGGGCAACATGATCGGCGCGCCGCCCATATTGCCGTTCAGCTTCAGGAAGGCGATGACCGAGCCGGAGAAGGTGATCGCGCCGATCGCGACGCCCAGCCCCATTTCGATGCGGCTGACCGGATTGATGAGCGCGAACGCGCCGTCGGGCGTCAGCACCGGCACCGCAATGCCGAACGCGATCGGGTTCAGGAAGGCGGCGGCCGCCACCAGCACCGCGGCGAGGCCGACGAGGCTGTGGAAGGCGGCGACCAGCTGCGGCATCGCGGTCATCGCGATGCGGCGCGCGATCGTCATGCCGACGACCGCCCCGATGCCGATCGCGGCGAGGATCTCCAACGCCGCGACATAATCGATGCGCGCGATCAGCGCGGCATAGTCATACCCCTCGACCAATGTCGTGACGACGGGGACGTGCGTCACCAGCGTGGTGACGACCGCGATCCCCATCCCGATCATGCCATAGCGGTTGCCGCGCTGGCTGGTGGTCGGGCTCGACAGCCCGCGCAGCGCGAGGATGAAGCACACCCCGGCGATCAGATACGCCAGTGCGACCCACGGATTGACGGCGACGTGCTCCACTAAACCCTGCTCCCCCAAAACTATCGTCATCCCAGCGCAGGCTGGGATCTCCCTCCACGAGCGTGTCGTCGTGGCACGAGACCCCAGCCTTCGCTGGGGTGACGAGTTACGATCGCCCTGCCGCCGGGCGATCCTTCTTCTTGTACATCGCCAGCATCCGGTGCGTGACCGCGAAGCCGCCGAAGATGTTGACGCTGGCCAGCACCACCGCCAGCAGCCCCAGCCACTTGCCCCCGGTGCTGCCCGCCGCCGCCGACGCGATCAGCGCGCCGACGATGATGACGCTGGAGATCGCGTTGGTGACGGCCATCAGCGGCGTATGCAGCGCGGGCGTCACCGACCAGACCACGTAATAACCGACGAAACACGCCAGCACGAACACCGACAGGATCGAGATGAAGTCCATTATTTACTCCTGATCCCTGAGTCTTGTTGTCGCTGCGTCGACGATGCCCGCCACCACGGCGTCGCAGTCGCGCAGCACCTCGGCCGCCGGCACTCTCATGACCGCCAGACCGCGCATCGCGAACCAGCGATCGCGTGTCGCATCGCGCTGCGGCCGATCACCGAACTCATGCGCGATGCCATCCACCTCGATGATCATCCGGGCGGCGTGACAATAGAAATCGGCGACATAGGCGCCGGATGGATGCTGCCGCCGGAACTTGAGCCCGGCAGGTCGCGTGCGAAGCCCCAGCCACAACCGCACCTCCGGCGGCGACATCGTCCGGCGCAAGCCCCTCGCGCGCGCATTGGTATCACCTGCCCCCTGCAACACGCTATCTCCTCCCTGCAAGGGGAGGTGGCAGGCCGCAGGCCTGACGGAGGGGTGTCGCGCCATCCGTAGAGTGTGACACCCCTCCGTCGCGCTGACGCGCGCCACCTCCCCTTGCAGGGGAGGAGATAACGCCCCGTCGCACCCGATCACGACAGCAGCCGCGGGTTCACCACCTGGCCGTCCTTCGTCAGCCGCACCGCGTCGCCGATCTCCTCGTCCAGCACCGGCTTGCCCGCGTCCTTGTTCCAGAAGGTGGACAGGAAATTGTAGAGGTTGCGGCTGAACAGGGCCGACGCATCCGCGGGCAGGCGCCCGGCGACGTTGCGATGGCCGACGATCTTTACGCCGTGGCGCTCGACCACCTCGCCCGCCACCGAGCCCTCGACGTTGCCGCCGCTTTCCACCGCCAGGTCGACGATGACGCTGCCGGGGCGCATCGTCGCGATCTGCGCGTCGCTGATCAGGCGCGGCGCGGGGCGGCCGGGGATCAGCGCGGTGGTGATGACGATGTCCTGCTTCGCGATATGCCCGGACACCAGCTCGGCCTGCGCCTTCTGATATTCCAGACTCATCTCGCCGGCATAGCCGCCGGTGCCCTCGCCCTCGATCCCCGCCACATTCTCGACGAAGATCGGCTTGGCGCCCAGCGACTGGATCTGCTCCTTCGTCGCGGAGCGCACGTCGGTGGCGGACACCTGTGCGCCCAGCCGGCGCGCGGTGGCGATCGCCTGAAGCCCGGCGACGCCGACCCCCATCACGAACGCCTTGGCCGCGCTGACCGTGCCCGCCGCGGTCATCATCATCGGGAAGGCGCGGCCATATTCGGCCGCCGCGTCCAGCACCGCCTTGTAACCCGCCAGGTTCGATTGCGACGACAGGATGTCCATCGACTGCGCCCGCGTGATGCGCGGCATGAATTCCATCGCCAGCGCCTCATACCCGCCCTGCGCATAGCCGTCGACGCGCGCGCGCTCACCGAACGGGTTCAGTCCCGCGACGACCCACGCGCCCGGCGCCGCGCCGGCGAGCGAGGCCGGGTCCGGCCCCTGCACGCCCAGCACGATCCCCGCGCCCGCCAGCACCGCGCTGCGGTCCGCGACCGTAGCGCCCGCGGCGGCATAATCGGCATCGGCATAGGAGGCGGCGCTGCCCGCGCCGGCCTCCACCGCCACGTCCGCCCCCAATGCGACGAATTTCTTTACCGTCTCCGGCGTCGCGGCCACCCGGCGTTCGCCGGAAGCCCCCTCCTTCAGGACCGCGATCCGCATCGGCTACGAAATCAGCCAGATGACGAGAAATGCGAGCAGGAAGCACGCGATCGCGCCATATTTCAGCATCGACAGCATGCTGAAATAGGTCGATTCGTGCGCCTTGATGTTGGCGTTGTCGGCCATGACGATCCCCTTCCTTTCGTGATACGCTAAAGCCTAAAGACGCAGGATAGGCGAGGCAATATCCCCTGTGCCACGCTTAAGCCGGCCTTTACCCCCCGTGCGTTAGGTGCGGGCCGGAGCCACGTCGGGCAAACCGGGGGACGAATCGACCAATGACGCGTAACGGCCAACGCCTGCTGATGCTGATCGACGACGATCCCGCGCAGCGCCGCCAGGTCGCCTCGATCGCCGCGCGCGCCGGATGGCGCTCGATCTTCGCCAATGATGGCGAGATGGCGCTGGCGATGTTCGGCACCCAGGACGGGATGCAGCTCGACGCGATCCTGCTCGACGCGCGCTCCGCGGCGGACCGGGACGGAGACGAAGGCGATGGTGACGGGGCGCAGGACGCCGCGCCGCTGATCGCGCAATTGCGCGGCTATCGCCCGCAGCTCCCCATCCTGCTGCTGGCCGGGGAAGCCTCGGTCGCACAGGCGGTGGGGGCGATGCGCGCGGGCGCGACCGATTATCTGACCAAGCCGCTGGCGCCGCAACGGCTGCTCGCCGCGCTGGAGGCCGCGGTCGCGGGCAGCGTCGCGGGCGAGCTGCGCCCGCTGACCGAGAAGATCCCGGCGATGCTGGAGTTCGACGAGATCGTCGGCTCCGCACCCGAATTCCGCGCCGCGCTGGCGATCGCGGCGAAGGCGGCGCGCGCGCGCGTTCCCGTGCTGATCGAGGGCGAGAGCGGCGTCGGCAAGGAAGTCGTCGCGGAGGCGATCCACAATGCCAGCCCGCGGGCGAAGGCGCCGCGACTGACCGTCAATTGCGCCGCCATTCCGGCCAATCTGATCGAAAGCGAGCTGTTCGGGCACGAACAGGGCGCGTTCGCCGGCGCGTTCGAGCGCCGCAACGGCACCTTCATCGCCGCGGACGGCGGCACGCTGTTCCTCGACGAGGTCGATCATTTGTCGCTGGAGGCGCAGGCGCAGCTGCTGCGCGTGCTCCATACCGGCGAGGTGGTGCCGATGGGCGCCCGCCATGCGCGCGAGGTCGACGTCCGCGTCGTCGCCGCCACCAACAAGCGGCTGCTGGACGAGGTGGCGGCGGGCCGGTTCCGCGAGGATCTCTATTACCGGCTCAACGCCGTCACGGTGACGATCCCGCCGCTGCGCCACCGCAGCGGGGACATTCCCGCGCTCGCCCGCCACCTGCTGGCGCGGATCGCGGGGCAGCCGGGGCTGCGCCAGCTGGGCATCACCGACGACGCGCTGGCGCTGCTGGTCGATTACGACTGGCCGGGCAACGTGCGCCAGTTGCAGAATGCGCTGTTCCGTGCGGCGGTGCTGTGCGAGGGCGACGCGCTGACCCGTGCCGACTTCCCGCAGCTGGCGGCGCTGGGCACGCGCCCGACGCGCAGCACGATCGCACCGCCGACGCTGGCGCCCTCGGGCGGGGTGACGCTGTTCCGCCCCGACGGCAACATGCGCGCGCTGGAGGAGATCGAGGCCGATGTCATCCGCCTCGCCATCGGCCATTATCGCGGGCGCATGACCGAGGTCGCGCGCCGGCTGGGGATCGGGCGGTCGACGCTGTACCGCAAGCTGAGCGAACTGGGCATCGACAGCGCGGCGTGACGCGCGCAGGAAGGCGGGATGACCCGCCTTCGCGATCGCGCCTTCCTCGTCACCGGTGCCGCGTCCGGCATCGGCCTCGCCACCGCCCGCCATCTGGCTCAGGCGGGCGCGACGCGGCTGGTGCTGGCGGATGCCGATGCGGTCGCGCTGGCGCGCATCGACCTGGGCTGCACGCTCGACCTGCTACCCGGCGACGTGCGCGACGAGACGTTCTGGGACGAGGCGGCCGCGGCGCTGGCGGGGATCGACGGCGCGGTGGTCAATGCCGGCGTCGCCGGCGCGGGCGCGATCGCAAACTTGGCGTTCGACGAATGGCGACGCATCCTGTCGGTCAACCTCGACGGCGCGTTCCTGACGCTGCGCGCGGTCATGCGCGCGATGACAGGGCGCGGTGGCGCGATCGTCACCGTCGCGTCGGCCGCGGGGGTGAAGGCGGAGCCGGGCGTGGCGGCCTATGGCGCGTCGAAGGCGGGACTGATCCAGCTGACGAAGGTCGCCGCGAAGGAGGGCGCCGCCGCCGGCATCCGCGTCAACGCGATCGCGCCGGCCGGGGTGGAGACGCCGGTGTGGGACGCGGTGCCGATGTTCGCCGACCGCGCCGCCGCGATCGGCCGCGACGCCGCCTTCGCCGAACTGGCCGCGATGGCGACGCCGCTGGGACGCTATGCCAAGGCCGAGGAGATCGCCGCGCAGATCGCGTTCCTGCTGTCCGACGACGCCGCGACGATCACCGGCAGCGTGTTGCTCAGCGACGGAGGCTATACGTTATGACGCCGCCACCGCGGACCTGATCAAAACCCTTGCGAACATCCCATCCCCTTCTGTTCCCCGGCGAAGGCCGGGGTCCAGCCGCGAGCGGCTCCAGTATGTTCCCAGCCGTCCGTCACTGGACTCCGGCCTTCGCCGGGGAACAAGAAGGTCGGGGATATCACCACAACACGCCCCTCACCGGCTGGATCGGCTCGGGCGGGGCTTCGCCGATCGACTGGAGCAAATCGATCTCGATCGTGCGGCACATCGCGTTGAGCGGCAGGTCGTGGACCGTGTTCGCGAACGGATCGACCAGATCGTCGCCGATCGCCAGCACGGCCAGGAACATCAGCCCCGCCACCGTCGACCCCAATGGCGTCGCGAAGCCCAGCGTCTCGACCAGCCCGATCGGCAGGAACACGCAGAACAGATGCGTGAACAGCGTCGGGAAGAAACGGTATTGATTGGGCAGCGGCGTGTTCTTCAGCCGCTCCATCCCGCCCTGCGCATTGGCGATATCGACCAGCACGCTTTCCATCGCGCTCTGCTGGATGGTGTCGATCCACCCCTTCTCGCGCGCGATGTTGATGCGCCGGCCAGTGCCGTCGACGATGCCGTTGGCGATGTTGACGCGGGCCAGCGCGAAATCCGCCTCGCCCTTGGAGAGATAGCGCTTCACCTCCTCGTCCGCGGGCTGGCGCCGCAACTGGCAGCGCAGCGCGTTCACATAGGCGATCTGGCGCAGCACGATCGTGCGCTTCATGTCGGTGGCGTCGGGATCGGGCAGGAAGTTGCGCGCCTGGCGCGCCAAGTTGCGGCTGGCGTTGATCATCAGCCCCCAAAGCGACCGCCCTTCCCACCAGCGCTGATAGGCGGAATTGCTGCGGAAGCCGAGGAACAGCGCCAGCGCGGAGCCGAACAGCGTCAGCGGCAGCGACGGCGCCCGGAACGGCAGCAGGTAATAGGTGACGGTGACGATCACGTCCCACACGAAGAGGACGGACAGCGGAAGCCAGACCTCACGGACGATCTGCGTGAATCGGGGGGTGGCGGTAACGATCATGCGCCCGCTAACGCATGTTTCCGTTTCGCGTTGCGTACCCGAAACGTATTGAAGTGTGTCCGGCTACAGGGTGAGCGCGCGATCGCGCAGTCCGCGCCATACGCGCAGTGCCTGCACCGTGGCGGCGACGTCGTGGACACGCAGCAGTTGGACGCCCGCCTGCGCCCCGGCCACTGCCAGCGCGACCGACCCGCCCAGCCGGGCGTCCACCGGCGCCTCATTGTCCAGCGCGCCGATCATCCGCTTGCGGCTGGCGCCCAGCATGATCGGGCAGCCCAGCCCGTGGAGCATCGGCAATGCGTTGACCAGCGCCAGATTGTCCGCCAGCGACTTGCCGAAGCCGATACCGGGATCGACCATGATGCGCGCGCGATCGACCCCGGCCGCGACCACCGCATCGACGCGCGCCTCCAGCCAGTCGAACACCTCGATCGCGACATCGCGATAGGTCGGACGGCCGTGCCCGCCCGCCTTGGGATCGGGCGAGTGCATCAGCACGACCGGCGCGCCGCTGCGCACGACCACGTCGAGCGCGCGCTCGTCCCACAGCAAAGCGGAGACGTCGTTGACGATCCCCGCCCCCGCGGCGAGCGCGGCCTCCATCACCGGCGCCTTGCGCGTGTCGATCGAGACGAGCGCCCCGGCGCGCGCCAGCCGCTCGACCACGGGAACGGCGCGGCGCGCCTCGTCCTCCTCCCACACCAGCGCCGCGCCGGGGCGGGTCGATTCGGCACCGACGTCGATCACCGCCGCGCCGACCGCCGCCATCGCCATCCCGGCGGCGGCGGCGCCCGCCGCGTCGTCGACATGCGCGCCGCCGTCGGAGAAGCTGTCGGGGGTGACGTTGAGGATGCCCGCGACCGCGGGCTGGTCGAAGCGCAAGGTGCGCCCGCCCAGCGCCCAGGGCGCGCGCGGCGCGGTGATGCGCGCGTGGAGGGTCGCGGCACGCTCGCCCAGCGTAGCGATGTCGGCGACGGGGACGATGCGGCGCGTGCCCGCCTCGGTCACCTCATAGGCGGCGAACCACTGCATCCCGCCGGCAAGGCGCGCGACCTGCCCGTCCGAATAGGCGAACGGTGCGTCGGCGAAATGGATCGGGCGCAGGTGCATGGCGGTACTTTCTCCCCTCCCTTTCAAGGGAGGGGCCGGGGGTGGGTGGCGTGCTCGCGATACGGTGCCGCGCGCGAGTGCGGCGCCGTACCATCAGGCCTCGACCCACCCCAACCCCTCCCTTGAAAGGGAGGGGCTAAGTCGTGGGGCTATGGCTGCGTCGCGAGCAAATAGGTCTGGCGCAGCGTGTCGATCGGCTTCAGCGTGCCGTCCGCCTCATGGTGCCAGAAGGTCCAGCCGTTGCATGCCGGCGCCCCCTGCACCGTCGCGCCCAGCTTGTGGATCGATCCGCTCGCGCCGCAGGGCGATGCCAGCGACCCGTCCGCGCGCACCATCGCGCGGAAGCGGCGCCTGGCGTCGACCAGCACGTCGCCCGGCGTCAGATAGCCGTTCTCCACCAGCACCCCGAACGCCACCTTGGGCTGCGCACGCGGGCTTTGCATCGTCGACAGCGCGGATTCGTCGAGCGGCAGCGCCGCGGCGATGCGCTCCTGCGCGGCCTCGATATAATCCGCCTCGCGCTCGATCCCGATCCAGCGCCGCCCCAGCCGCTTCGCCACCGCGCCCGTCGTGCCGGTGCCGAAGAACGGGTCGAGCACCACGTCGCCCGGCTTCGTGCAGGCCAGCAGGATACGGTACAGCAACGCCTCCGGCTTCTGCGTCGGATGGACCTTCACCCCGCCCTTCTTCAGCCGCTCGCCCCCGCCGCAGATCGGGAACTCCCAGTCGGACCGCATCTGGATCTCGTCGTTCAGCGTCTTCATGCTGCGATAGTTGAAGGTATATTTCGCCTTCTCGCCCTTCGACGCCCAGATCAGCGTCTCGTGCGCGTTGGTGAAGCGGGTGCCGCGGAAGTTCGGCATCGGATTGGCCTTGCGCCACACGATGTCGTTGAGGATCCAATAGCCCAGATCCTGCACCGCCGCGCCGACGCGAAAGATGTTGTGATAGCTGCCGATCACCCAGATCGTGCCGTCGTCCTTCAGGATGCGGTGCGCCTCCGCCAGCCAGGCGCGCGTGAAGGCGTCATATTGCGCGAACGTATCGAACTTGTCCCAGTCGTCGGTCACCGCATCGACATGGCTGCCGTCGGGGCGGAACAGCTCGCCGCCCAGTTGCAGATTGTACGGCGGATCGGCGAAGATCATGTCGACCGACTTCGCCGGCAGCGCCTTCATCGTCGCGATGCAATCGCCCGCGATGATACGGTCGAGCGCCAGCGGCAGCGGGGCCTCCCCCCCCTCCGCCGGCAGCACCGTGCCGCGCGACGCCCGCGCGATCTTCTCGATCACCCCCATGTCATTCCCCCGTTTCGAGGGGCGAAAGTGCGAAAATCCCGGACTCCGTCAAGCGAATGTTGGTTAACGCGACTCGCCGGAAAACCGTTGAGGAGGCGGAACATTTCATGGACAGGACCAGATATTGAGTCTCGTCGATTCACCGGACTCAACCGATAGCGTGTTGCGCGAAAGACTCAGCCCCGCGCGGTTCGTCGCAAAACAGCTGGAGCTGCGCCACCGGCGCGAAGCTGCGGCGGTGGAGCGGCGACGGGCCATGCTCGCGCAGCGCCTTGAGATGCGCAGCGCTGCCATAACCCTTGTTGCGCTCCCACGCATAATGCGGATGCGCCAGCGCCGCCTCGATCATGATCGTGTCGCGGACGTGCTTGGCGACGATCGAGGCGGCGGCGATCGAGCGGCTGGCAGCGTCGCCGCCGACGATCGCGGTCGCGGCATAGTTCCAGCGCGGCAGGCGGTTGCCGTCGACCAGCACATGGCCGGGCGCGCCACCCAGCGCCTGCGCCAGCTGGTCCACCGCCAGCGTCATCGCCTTCATCGTCGCCCAGTGGATATTGAGCGTGTCGATCTCGTCCGGCTCGACGATGCCGATGCCGACCACGGCACAGGCACGCAACCGCGCGCACAGCCGCGCACGCTCGGACGCCGGGAGTTGCTTCGAATCGTCGATCCCGCGCGGCACGCCTTTCGCGGGCAGCACCACCGCGGCGGCAACCACCGGCCCGGCGAGCGGCCCGCGCCCGGCCTCGTCCACCCCGGCGACCGGGGGCAGGCAGAGCCGTTCGTGCTTCAGTCCGGGCATCGGAACCCCGTCGCGTCCTGCTGTCCCATCGGTCCATGGCCGTGCCCCAGCCCGGGTGCCCGTTCAAGGCTGGCGCGGACGAACGCGATGGCCCGTTCGATCGTCGCGGGGAGCGCCATGCCGGCGCCCAGCCCGGTCGCGATCGCGCTGGCGAGCGTACAGCCGGTGCCATGGGTGTGGCGCGTGTCGATGCGCGGGTTCTCCCAGCGCGCGACCTCGCCGGATGCGTCGAACAGCCGGTCGATCACGGTCGCACCTTCGGCATGGCCGCCCTTCGCCAGCACCGCCGGCGCGCGCGCCAGCAGCGCGTCGAGGCCACCGAGCGCGTCGCATTCGGGCAGGTTGGGTGTCACCAGCGTCGCGCGCGCGATCAGCCGCTCCAGCGCCGCCACCGTCTCGGCATCGGCCAGCACCGAGCCGGAGGTCGCGACCATCACCGGATCGACCACGACGGGGACATCGAGCCCCTCCAGCACATCGGCCACCGCCTGCGCGGTGCCGGCCGACCCGATCATGCCGACCTTCACCGCATCCAAGCCGAGGTCGTCGATCACCGATCGCATCTGCGCCACGACCATGTCGGCGGGCACGGGATGGACCGCCTGCACTCCCAGCGTGTTCTGCGCGGTGATCGCGGTGATCGCGGTCATGGCGTGGCCGCCCAGCATCGTGACGGTCTTGATATCCGCCTGGATGCCCGCGCCGCCGCCCGAATCCGATCCCGCGACGATCAGGACGCGGGGCAGCGCACGGGGCGTCATCCCTTGAAACGCCGCACGGTGGAGGCCGGATGCCGCTTCAGCGCATCATCGACCCGCGCCGGGCGGTCGAGCAGTTCGCCGCCGCAATTAGGGCAGCGCTCGTCCAGCGCGTCGGCGCAATCGGCGCAGAAGGTGCACTCGAACGAACAGATGAACGCGCCGCCCTCGTCGGCGGGCAGGTCGACGCCGCAGCGTTCGCAATCGGGGCGCATGTCCAGCATCCGCCGGCCATAGCCGGGCAACGGAGCGGTCACAATCCGTGCGGCATTCGTCACCCCGGCCTTGAGCCGGGGTCCCGCTTCCTCGCCGACGTTACGGAAAAAAGCGGGACCCCGGATCCAGTCGGTATTCGTCCCATTCGGACAAGTACGCCTCCCCGGCGGAGGCCGGGGTCCAGTTGGGAGAACAGGGGTTGGCGAGCGCTGTACGTCGTCACTACGACCTTCCCGACTGGACCCCGGCCTTCGCCAGGGAGGCAGGAAAAATCCTTATTCGAAAGGGATAAGCACCGATCACGTCCGGGGTGGCGGTGATGTCACGCCGCCTTGCGCACCGCGTCGCAGATGCGGTCGACCACGCGCTCGACCTGCTGGGGGTCGTCGCCCTCGGCCATGACGCGGATCACCGGTTCGGTGCCCGAGGGGCGGATGACGAGGCGGCCGGAGCCCGACAATTCCGCCTCGGCCTGCGCGATCACCGCCTTCACCGCGTCCGCCTCCAGCGGCTTGCCGCCGGCGAAGCGGACGTTCTTCAGCAACTGCGGCAGCGGCTCGAAGCGGTTGAGCACGCGGCTGGCCGGGGCGTCGGCGCGGCAGATCTCGGCGAGCACCTGCAACGCCGCGACCAGCCCGTCGCCGGTGGTCGCATAGTCGGACAGGATGATATGTCCCGACTGCTCGCCGCCGACGTTATAGCCGCGCGCGCGCATCGCCTCCAGCACGTGGCGGTCGCCCACCGCGGTGCGGATCAGCTCCAGCCCGTGCCCCGCCAGATGCCGTTCCAGCCCCAGGTTGGACATGACGGTGGCGACCAGCCCCCCGCCCTGCAACCGTCCCGCGCGCGCCCAGCCGCCGGCGATCGCCGCCATCAGCTGATCGCCGTCGATCACCTGCCCCTTTTCATCGACCACGATCAGCCGGTCGGCATCGCCGTCGAGCGCGATGCCGATGTCGGCGCGCACTTCGACCACCTTCTGCGACAGCGCGTGCGGGTGGGTGGAGCCGATCTTGTCGTTGATGTTCAGGCCGTTGGGCGACACGCCGATCTGTACCACGTCGGCGCCCAGCTCCCACAGCGCCTCGGGCGCGACCTGATAGGCGGCGCCGTTGGCGCAATCGACCACCACGCGCACGCCATCGAGGCTGAGGTCGGACGGAAAGGTCGACTTGGCAAAATGGATATAGCGCCCGCGCGCATCGTCGATCCGCTTGGCGCGCCCGATCTCGCCCGGGCTGGCGAGCGCCACGTCGCCGTCGATCGCGGCCTCGATCGCCAGTTCGTCCTCGTCCGACAATTTGTAACCGTCCGGGCCGAACAGCTTGATGCCGTTGTCGGCATAAGGGTTATGGCTGGCGGAGATCATCACGCCCATGTCGGCGCGCATCGACTTGGTCAGCATCGCCACCGCGGGCGTCGGCATCGGCCCGACCAACGTCACGTCCATGCCGACGCTGGTGAAACCGGCCTGCAACGCCGATTCGATCATATAGCCCGACAGCCGCGTATCCTTGCCGATGACGACGCGGTGGCGATGGTCGCCGCGCAGGAAGTGGCGGCCCGCCGCCATCCCCACCTTCATCGCCATCTCCGCGGTCATCGCGCCGCTGTTGGTCAGGCCGCGAATACCGTCGGTGCCGAAATATTTCCTTGCCATGTCGCCGTCCGTTCGCTCCGCTTGATGGGCATCGCATAGCGAAGCGCGGATGAAAGGGCGACTACCGGGACATGACACAAGCGACACGTATCCTCCTTTCGCTGGTGGCCGGGCTGGGCGCTGGGATCGCGCTCGCCGCGCTCGCACCGGGCGCGGTGCCCGCGCGACGGCGGTGGCGGAGCCGATCGGCACCGCCTGGCTGCACGCGTTGCAGATGACGATCGTGCCGCTGGTCGTGTCGCTGCTCGTCACCGGGGTCGCCGCCACCGCGGAGGCGGCGCGCGCCGGGCGGCTGGCGGGGCGTGCGATCGCGCTTTACGTCACATTGCTGTTCCTCTCCGCGACGCTGGCGGCGGTGCTGACGCCGCTGTTCCTGTCGATCGCGCCGCTACCCGCCGCCTCGGCCACCGCGCTGCGCGCCGCGCTGTCGGGGGCGGAGGCGATCCCGCCGGTCGCCCCGCTGGGCGAGTTCTTCGCCGGGATCGTGCCGACCAACATCGTCAAGGCGGCCGCCGCCGACGCCTTCCTGTCGCTGATCATCTTCACGCTCGTCTTCGCCTTTGCGATCGCGCGGATCGGGGCGGAGGAGCGCGCGCTGATGGTGCGCTTCTTCACCGCACTGCGCGACACGATGCTGGTGGTCATCGAATGGGTGCTGTGGGTGGCGCCGGCGGGGGTTTTCGCGCTGGCGCTGGTGGTCGGCGCGCGCGCGGGCAGCGGCGCGTTCGGCGCGCTGATCCATTATATCCTGACCGTGTCCGCCGTCGGCGTCGCGGTGGCGGCGATGGCCTATCCGCTGGCGCTGATCGCCGCCCGCGTACGCCCGGGCGCGTTCGTGCGCGCCGCGCTGCCGGCGCAGGCGGTGGCGATCAGCACGCAAAGCTCGCTCGCCTCGCTGCCCGCGATGCTGGAGGGCGCGCGCGCGCTGGGCGTGCCGGTGCGCGTCGCGGGCGTCACGCTGCCGCTGGCGGTCGCGATCTTCCGCGCCACCGGGCCGGCGATGAACCTGGCGGTGGCGATCTATGTCGCGACCTGGTTCGGGGTGCATCTGTCGCCGGCGACGCTGGCGCTGGGCGTCGTCGTCGCGACGCTGACCTCGCTCGGCTCGGTCAGCCTGCCCGGCACCGTCAGCTATGTCAGCGCGATCGCGCCGATCGCGGGCACGATCGGCGCGCCGGTCGCGCCGCTGGGCCTGCTGGTGGCGGTGGAAACCATCCCCGACATCGTGCGTACCGTCGGCAACGTCACCATGGACCTCGCCACCACCGCGCTGCTGGGCCGCGGCGCCGCCCGCGACGACGACGACGACCAACCGGAGGAACATCTGCCATGAAGACCCGCCAACTGGGCGACGGCCTGACCGTCAGCGCGCTGGGCATCGGCTGCATGCCGATGGCCGCGGGGCGCCTCAACTACGGCGCGCCCGACCTGGACGAATCGATCGCCACGATCCACCGCGCGATCGAGCTGGGCATCACCTTCTTCGACACTGCCGAAGTCTATGGCCCGGAGGAGAACGAACGCATCGTCGGCCGCGCGATCAAGGGGAAGCGTGAGCGCCTGGTCATCGCCACCAAGTTCGGGCTGGTCGGCAGCAAGGGGCCGTTCGTGCCCGACAGCACGCCGGACAACATCCGCCGCGCGTGCGACGGGTCGCTGGAGCGGCTCGGCATCGAGACGATCGACCTCTATTATCAGCATCGCGTCGATCCCGACGTACCGATCGAGGAGGTGATCGGCACGCTGGCGGAGCTGAAGCAGGCGGGCAAGATCCGTCATATCGGCCTGTCGGAAGCCGCCGCCACGACGCTGCGGCGCGCCTGCGCGGTCCATCCGATCGCCGCGCTGCAATCCGAATATTCGCTGTGGGAGCGCGACGTGGAGGCGGAGATCCTGCCGACCGCGCGCGAACTGGGCGTCGGCTTCGTCCCCTACAGCCCGCTCGGCCGCGGCTTCCTGACCGGGCAGGTCACCCGGCCCGAGGACATGGAGGAGGGCGACTATCGCCGCAACGATCCTCGCTATGCCCCCGGCAATTTCGAGGCGAACCTGGCGCTGGTCGCCGTGGTGAAGGACGTGGCCGCCGCGCACGACGCCAGCGCGGCGCAGGTCGCGCTCGCCTGGCTGCTGGCGCAGGACGAGGCGATCGTGCCGATCCCCGGGTCCAAGCGCCGGGTGACGATGGAGGACAGCGTGAAGGCGGCGGAACTGACGCTGACCGCGGAGGATCTGGAGCGGCTGGATGCCGCCGCCCCGCGCGGGCAGACCGCCGGACCGCGCTATCGCGAGGCGCAGTTGAAGATGGTGCGGCTCTGATCCGCCGCCGTCACCCTCACCCTTCCCACGCGCCTGCGGCGAGCAGGTCCCTCCCTCTCCCTGTGGGAGAGGGAGGGAGGCGCGCAGGGGTCCCATGAAAGTATTACTTTCATGGGTGCCCCGAAGCGCCGGAAGGGTGAGGGTGATGGAGATAGCATTGACTCCCCGCCCCTTCATCACTTATTGACACATCTGTCAGTAGGAGCACGAGTCATGGCACAGCTTCCTCCCTTTCCTGGCACCAGCGGCCGTCGCGATTGGCGGACCGCGTTCGATGCGGTCGGCAAGCTCATGGCGAACGGCGACGACACGCAGCAGGTGTTCCGCATCATGCGCGCGCTCAACGTCGGCAATGCGCCGCAGAATTACGCGCGGCTGATCGCGACCGAGGAAGGCGGGCGCATCGCCTATGAGCGCGCCGAGCTGGCGCAGCGCTTCTCCGACCCCGCCTTCGTCGCGTCGTTCGCGCCGGGCACGGTCGGCGCGGCCTATCGCCAGTTCCTGGAGACGACCGGCTATTCCGCCGACGGACTGGTCGAGGTGAGCAAGCTGGAGGGCGATCCCGAGGCGGTCGACCATCCCTATGCCTGGATGGGGCGGCGCATCCGCGACACGCACGACATCTGGCACGTCATGACCGGCTATCAGGCGGACGAACCAATGGGCGAGGCGGCGCTGGTCGCGTTCAGCTTCGCGCAGGTCGGCGGGCTCGGCTGGGCGCTGATCGCCACCGCCGCCGCACTCAAGAGCCTGCGCGTCGCCAAGAACAGGCTGTTCGCCGATGCGGTGTGGGAGGGCTATCGCCACGGCCGCGCCGCCAAGTGGCTGCAGGGCGAGGATTATCTGACGCTGCTGCACGAGCCGATGGAGGCCGCGCGCGCGCGGCTGGGCATCCGCGAGCCGGTCGCCTATCGCCGCGCGCAGCGCGAACTGGGCGCGGCGATGGCGGATTTCCTGAAGGAACGCCGCGCCATCGCGTGACGCGCTTGCCGCCCCCGGGCCGCGCCCGTACCATCCGCGCGGCATGACGACGGTCGCGATCTACAGCCTGAAGGGGGGCGTCGGAAAGTCGACGCTGGCGGTCAACCTCGCCTGGTGCGCGGCGACGCTGTCGGCGCGGCGCACCTTGCTGTGGGATCTCGATCCGCAGGCGGCGTCGAGCTGGATCCTGGGCGACGGCGGGCAGCACGACCGCGCGCAGGCGCTGTTCTCGCGCGATGTCGCGCCGGCGCGGATGATCACCGCGACCAAGGTGGAGCGGCTCGACCTGCTCCCTGCCGACGCCTCGCTGCGCGACCTCAACCACCTGTTCCGCGAAATCGACAAGAAGCGCCGCTTGCAGAAGCTGGTGGCGGACTTGGGCGACCATGACTATGTCATCCTCGACTGCCCGCCCGGGCTGACCGAGACCGCGGACCAGGTGGCGCGCGCCGCCGACCTGATCGTGGTCCCCGTCATCCCCTCCCCGCTGTCGCAGCGCGCCTTCGCCACCGTGGAGCGGCATTTCGGCGGGCAGGTACCGATGTTACCCGTCCATGTGATGGTCGATCGCCGCCGCGCATTGCATGTCGAAGCGATGCAGCGTCATCCCGACTGGCCCGCGATCCCGATGGCAAGCGCGGTCGAGAATGCCACCGCCCGCCGCCTGCCGGTGGGCGTGGCGGCCCCGCGCAGCCCGGTGACGGCGGCGTTCACGCACCTGTGGCGCAAGATCGAGCGGGCCGCAGGATAATGGGGGCCGGATAGTGGCGGAGCCGCTGGACCCGTCGCTGCTGCTCGGTGCCTATGCGGTCGGGGTCTTCCCGATGGCGGACAGCCGCGATGCCGACAGCGTCTATTGGGTGGAGCCGCGGCGGCGCGCGATCCTGCCGCTCGACGGATTCCACCTGTCGCGCTCGCTGAAGAAGACGATCGCGGCGGACCGCTTCCGCGTCACCGTCGACCGCGCGTTCGACCGCATCATCGCGCTGTGCGCCGAATCGGTCGACAACCGGCCGGAGACATGGATCAACGCCTCGATCGAGGAGGCTTTTCGTCGGCTCCACGCGCTGGGCCTCGCACATTCGGTCGAGTGCTGGGACGGCGAGCGGCTGGTGGGCGGGCTCTATGGGCTGGCGCTGGGGCGCGCCTTCTTCGGCGAAAGCATGGTCAGCCGCGCGACCGATGCGTCGAAGGTCGCGATCGCCGCGCTGGTGGCGCGGCTGCGCATCGGCGGGTTCGCGCTGCTCGATTGCCAGTTCATGACGGAGCACCTCGCCACGCTGGGCGCATGCGAGATCGACCGCAGCGACTATATGGCGTTGCTGGGCGCCGCGCTTTCCGCCACCGGCTCGTCGGCGGCGGGCGCCTCGTCGCTCTCGGCCGCGGTGGCGGCCGGTGCGGCCGACTTCCGCGCGCTCGACGCCGCGGCAGGGGCCGATGGCGCGGTGCCGGGGAAGGTCATCGTGCAGGCCCTGACCCAGACATCATAGACCGGGTGGAGCACGACATTGTACGCCGGCCGCTCCTTGTAGAGCCAGCCGGAGAAGGCGCGCCGCCAGTGCCCGTCGATGCCGCGCACGTCGAGCTGGACGAAGCCGCCGGTCAGCTGCTCCGGCTCCCACGGCGCGGTGCGCTCGCAGGCGCGCAGGCGGATGACGACGTCGCCGACGCGCATCGCCTGTCCCGGCTTCATCGTCACGTCGCGGCTGACGCCGTTGCGCTTGTTGAGCAGGCCGATCGTCGCGACGCGCTGCGCCATCGGGGTGGCGCCCGCATCGACCGGCGCCTCGTCGCCCGCGACCTGTACCACGTCGCGTCCCGCATCCGCCGCCGCGGGGGCATCGCGCGCCGCGTCGGGCACCGCCTTGCTGACCATGCGGGTATTCGCCGGCGATCCGCCGGTCAGCCGTATCCCCAGCAGGTTCGTGGCCGCGAAGCCCGCGCCTGCCAATGCCACCACCATCAGCCCGCCGACCGCGAGCGGGCGGTTCATGCGTCGGGGTTCCACGCCTCGTAATCGCCGGTCGCCGAGGCGCGCGCGCCGCCCTTCTCCAGCGCGCCGGAGGGGCGATAGGCGAGCGCGGTGCCGGTCATGTTGGGCACCGCCGGCTTCTGCCACGCACGCGGGGCGGGCATCGCCCGATCGGGCACGTCGTCGATCTGGCGGTGCAGCCAGCTGTACCATTCGGGGGGCACGCGGCTGACGTCGTTGGCGCCGCTGTAGATCACCCAGCGGCGCGGCTCGCCCGCGGTGTCGCGGCCGCCGATCCAATAGGTGTTGCCGAGCGAATCCTCGCCGACCTGACGCTTGCCGCGCAGCCCGTAGAGGATCGTGCCCACGGTGGCGCCGTTCCACCAGGTGAAGGGGTTGAGGTTGATGCCCATCGTGCCCGACCGCTTACCCGCCCGCGCCGCGGGCTTCAATGGCGGATTGCGCGGACGCTTCCCGTTCGTCACCCCGGACTTGATCCGGGGTCCCGCTTCTTTCTGCAACGTCGGAATACAGCGGGACCCCGGATCAAGTCCGGGGTGACGATGCAGTGCTCATGATGGCCGCATCTACCACTCGACGCGGTCGCCCTCGCCGATGCCCAGTTCCGCCGCGCGGCCGCCGCGCAGTTCCAGCACCGCCGATACCGGCTCGGAAGAGGACACCGGCGCTTCGGAAAAGGGGATGGTATCCGCCTCGATGTTGGCGATCGTGCGGTCGGAACGGATGAAGATGATGTCGAGCGCGCTGGGCGTGTTCTTCATCCAGAAGCTGGCGACCTGCGCGCCGCCGCCGGCCGCGGGATAGGGCGCGAACAGCATCCCGCCATCCGCGGGGATGGTCGTGCGGAACATCAGGCCGCGCTGCTGCGCCTCGGGCGTCTTCGCCACCTCGACCGCGAAGGCGTGGCGCTTGCCCCCCGACACGATCGTCAGCGGGATCGTCGCGCGGGCGGTGGCCGATGCGTCCGGCGCGCCCGCGCCGCCGCGGCAGCCCGCCAGCACCACGAACAGCGCGACCGCAAGCCACCTCATTCCGGCAGCCCCACGCCCACCGCCAGCGGCCCCTTGCGCCCCGGCACGATGCGCGCGCGCAGCCGCTGGTCCGGCTCCACCTCGACGATGCCGGCGCGTCGCAGCGTCTCCATATGGACGAAGATGTCGCCCGGCCGCGCCGTCGCCACCAGGAAGCCATAGCCCTTCAGCCGGTTGAACCATTTGACGGTCACGTCCTCCCACGCGCCGCCATCGCCACCATCGGCCAGCAGCGCGGGGTCGACCCGCTCGCGGTCGCGGTCGCGCACCACGTCCGCGGCGGGGCCGGTGTCGATCCGGGTGATCTCCACCGCCTGCCATCCGCGCGGCCCCAGGATGGCGCGCCCCTCCACCCGCGCGCCTTCGGGCAGCGTGCGGCGCCCGAACGCCTGGAGCACCGTGAAGTGGATCAGGACATCGCCCATCTGGTCGTCGGCCGCGTCGCGCGCATCCGCCACCATGAAGCCGAAGCCGCGTGTCGCGTCGAACCATTTGAGGACGCCGGCCACCGCCACCGCCGCCTCGTCGGCGGCAGCGTGCGTCGGGCCGGCGTCAACCCCCTGATCGCCGGTGAGTGCGGAGCCGTCGTCGCGCACGGTGTGCCTTCCCGTCCCCCCTGTTAGAGACGGCGTCATGGGTGCACTGCACCATGTCACAAGGCAAGACGGTAAACGTCATTCCGGGGACGGAATTTTGCCCGGCGGCGCGGAAACGATGCGCCGTGCGGTCGCCATGTCGTGGCCGGCGCGCAGCAGCGCGGCCAGATGCCGCTCGCGCACCTTCGGATCCTGCGTCGCCTGGGTCGCGAACGGACCGATCCGCCGCCGCCGTGCCAGCCGCAGCGCGCTGTCCCAGGCGTCGGTGCGCGCCTGCTCCAGCGCGGCCGCGGCATCGTCCGCGGCGACGCCCGCGGCGCGCAGGCTGTCCGCCACGCGGCGCACGCCATAGCCGCGCCGCGCCAGCGCCGCGCCCTTCTGGTCGGCGAACCCGCGATCGTCGACATAGCCCAGCGCCGCCATCCGCTCCGCGACCTCCGCCGGGTCCGCCGGCAGGGCATCGGCCCAGCCGCGCTCGCGTACCTTGCGCGCGAGATAGCCGGCGAGCTTGCCGCGCGTGGTCGCGAACCGCTCGACATAGCGCAGCGCCAGCCGCTCCAGCGCGGGCCGGTCGAGCGGAGAAAGGGCGCGTGGCGGTCGCACGCCATGTTTGTGCCACAGTGAAGCGGGATGTTGGGAATGGATTTTTAACGTTTCGCCACGGCGAGGGCGCGCGGATGCGCCGCCCCGACCGCGGCACCGGCCGCCACAGGGACACAGAATGACGACCGATACCGCCTTCATCGCCACCGCGGACGCCCCCGTCCAGACGCCGATCGCGGACACGCTGCCGCGCCGGTTGTCCGACTTCGCGACGCTGGGCGAGGCGCTGGACTATGCCGCGCGCGGACAGCGCGGGCTGAACTTCCACGACGCGCGCGGCACGCTGGTGCGCGGCTATCCCTTTGCGACGATGCGCGACGATGCGCGCGCCATGGCGCTGCGGCTGATCGCGATGGGCGTGACGCCGGGCGAGCGGATCGCGATCGTGGCGGAGACGAGCGCGGAATTCGGCGCCTTGTTCTTCGGCACCGTGCTGGCGGGCGCCTGGCCGGTGCCGCTGCCGCTGCCGACCTCGTTCGGCGGGCGTGAAAGCTATATCGACCAGTTGCGCGTGCAGCTGTCGAGCTGCGATCCGACGATGCTGATCTACCCGCCCGAGCTGGGCGCGCTGGCGGGCGCCGCGGCGGAGGCGGCCGGGGTGACCGGGCTCGACTGGGCCGATCTCGCCACCCGCCCCGCCCCCGAAGCGGCGCTGCCGCAGGCGTCGGGCGACGACGTCTGCTACCTGCAATATTCCAGCGGCTCGACGCGCTTCCCGCACGGCGTCGCGATCACGCATCGCGCCTTGCTCAGCAACCTGGCCGCGCATGCGCATGGCGTGCGCATCCAGGACAGCGACCGCTGCGTCTCGTGGCTGCCGTGGTATCACGACATGGGGCTGGTCGGCTGCTTCCTGTCGCCGGTCGCCAACCAGGTGTCGACCGATTATCTGAAGACCGAGGATTTCGCGCGCCGCCCGCTGTCGTGGCTGGACCTGATCAGCCGCAATCCGGGCACCTCGCTCAGCTATTCGCCGACCTTCGGCTATGACATCTGCGCGCGCCGCATCTCCAGCCAGACCAAGGCGTCGGACCGCTTCGACCTGTCGCGCTGGCGCGTGGCGGGCAATGGCGCGGACATGATCCGCCCCGACGTGATGCAGGCGTTCGTCGATGCCTTCGCCGATGCCGGCTTCCAGGCGACCGCCTTCCTGCCCTCCTATGGCCTCGCCGAGGCGACGCTGGCGGTGTCGCTGATGCCGCCGGGCGAGGGCATCCGCGTCGAGCTGGTCGAGGAGACCGAGCTGTCGGGCGGGCAGCATGGCGAGGACCGTCCGCAGCGCTATCGCGCGATCGTGAACTGCGGCAAGGCGGTGCGCGACATGGAGATCCAGGTCCGCGAGGAGGACGGCACCCCGCTGCCCGACGGCGCGATCGGCAAGGTGTGGTGCCGCGGGCCGAGCGTCATGGTCGGCTATTTCCGCGATCAGGCGTCCACCGACGCCTGTCTGGTCGACGGCTGGCTCGACACCGGCGACATGGGGTACATGTCGGACGGCTATATCTTCATCGTCGGCCGCGCCAAGGACATGATCATCATCAATGGCCGCAACCACTGGCCGCAGGATATCGAATGGGCGGTCGAGCAGCTCCCCGGGTTCAAGGCGGGCGACATCGCCGCCTTCGCGATCACCACGCCGGGCGGCGAGGAGACGCCGGCGGTGCTGGTGCAGTGCCGCAGCTCCGACGAGGCGGAGCGCGTCCGCCTGCGCGACGAGATCCGCGACCGGGTGCGGTCGGTGACGGGCATGAACTGCGTCGTCGAACTGATCCCCCCGCGCACGCTGCCGCGCACCAGCTCCGGCAAGCTGAGCCGCGCCAAGGCGCGCAACCTGTATCTGGCGGGCGAGATCAAGCCCTACGATCTGGCGGCCTGAACCGCGGGGGTGGTGGGGCGACGGCAATGACGTTGGCGCAATTCAGTTGAGGCGACATCGGTCCGTCATTGCGAGTGAAGCGACGCAATCCAGTGTTCCGCGCGTTGCCCTGGATTGCTTCGCTCCGCTCGCAATGACGATCCGGAATCATCCGATGGCACCACCCTGTTCCCCGGCGGAGGCCGGGGTCCAGTGACGGTCGGCCCGTGAAATACGGAAACCGCTCGCGACTGGACCCCGGCCTTCGCCGGGGAACAGAATGTGCCGAGGTTCACTCCGGCGTGACGCAACCAACCGCGTGACGGCTGGCCGCTCCGAAGGGTTAACACGCCCTTCGCCGTCCGCCTTAACGGTTGGACAAGCCCGCGGGTGGTAGCCTCGGGACGTGCCCGATGCGTCCTCGCCCTCGCTGCCCGCCATCCCCACCGCCGCCCTTCTCGGCCTGCGTGACGGGCCGGATGCGGCGGCATGGGCGCGGATCCGCGCCGGGCTGATCTTCGCGGGGCGGCAGTTCGCGCTGTTCCTGCTCGCCGCCAACCTGATCGGCGCCGCGATCGTCACCATGTTGTTCGCGCACCTCGTGCCGCTGCCGCTGCTCGGCGGCTGGGCCGGTGCGACCGCCGCAATCGCGGTCGGCATCGCGGTGCGCCGGCTGCGCGGCACCGCGCGGCTCGATGGCTATGCCACGGTGGAGGAGCTGCGCGGCACCGCCTGGGAAGGACTGGTGCTGGCGCTCGCCTGGAGTGCGGCGCCGTTGCTGTTCGGCGATACGGGCGACCTGATCGCGACGCTGGGCCTGTGGGGCGTGCTGGCGGTGCTGATGACCGGCGCGGCGATGGCGATGGCGCCGCTGCTGCTCTCCACCTTGTCGCTGCTGGGTGCGGTGACGATCGCGACGGTCGTGCCGCTGGCGTTGCGCGACGGCCATGTCGCCGCCGCCGCCGCGACGCTGTTCGCCATGCTGCTGGCGGTCGCCGCGATCACCCGCGCCCGCACGCTGGCGCAGGTACGCGCCGCCGCATTGTCGCTCAGCGACCGCGACGCGACCGTCAGCCTGCTGCTGGGCGAGTTCGCCGAGGACGGCACGGGCGACGGCGCGAGTGACGGCGCGGGCTGGCTGTGGGAGACCGACGCCGCGCGCCGCATCGTCCGTGCCTCGCCGCGGTTCGCGCTGGCGTGCGGGATCGATCCCGCCGCGATCGACGGCCAGCCCTTCCTCCAGCTGCTCGCCGGCCCCGCCTGGGACAGCGGCGCCTTCTCCTCCGGGCTGCGCCAGGTGGCGGAGCGGATGAAGAACCGGCAGGGATTCCGCGACATCGCGCTGCCCATCGTCGTGCAGAGGCAGGAGCGCTGGTGGACGCTCACCGCCTCGCCGCGCATCGATGCGGACGGGCATTTCTGCGGCTTTCGCGGCGTCGGCACCGACATCACCGAACAGCGCGCCTCGGCCGACCGGATCCATCGCATGGCGCGCTTCGACGCGCTGACCGGGCTGCCCAACCGCCAACACGTCACCGAGACGCTGACCGAGGCGCTGGCGGCGGCGGAGAAGTGGAAGGCGCGCTGCACCTTCATGATGATCGACCTCGACCGCTTCAAGGCGATCAACGACACGCTCGGCCATCCCGTGGGCGACCGGCTGCTGGGGATGGTGTCGCAGCGGCTGGGCGCGCTGATGAGCGAGAACGAGCTGGTCGGGCGGCTGGGCGGCGACGAATTCGCGGTCGTGGTGCGCGACGGCGACCAGGCGGTGCGGACCGAGCGCCTCGCCCACACCATCATCCACACGCTGTCGCAGCCCTATGAGCTGGACGAGCACATGCTCTATATCGGCGCGTCGGTCGGCATCGCCACCTCGCCCCGCGACGGGCGCACCGCCGATGCGCTGGTGCGCTCCGCCGACCTCGCGCTGTACCGGTCGAAGGATCGCGGCGGCGGCGTGGTGCAGGCATACGAACCGCAACTGCATGCCCAGGCGGAGGAGCGCCGCCTGCTGGAACTGGCGCTGCGCGAGGCGCTGGAGAAGGGCGAGCTGCACCTCCATTACCAGCCGGTGGTGGAGGCCGCGACCGGCGCGCTGTGCGGGTTCGAGGCGCTGTTGCGCTGGCAGCATCCCACGCTGGGCCTCGTCCCGCCCGCCAAGTTCATCCCGATCGCGCAGGAGACGCGGCTGATCGGGCCCATCGGCGAATGGGTGGTGCGCACCGCCTGTGCGGAGGCGGCGCGCTGGCCGGCGGCGTTGCGGCTGTCGATCAACGTCTCCGCCGAACAGCTCCACCATCCGCAATTCGTCGCGGTCCTCGCCTCCGCGTTGTCGAACAGCGGGCTGGCGCCGGCGCGGCTCGACCTGGAAGTGACCGAGAGCGTCTATCGCACCGAGGGCACCGGCACCGCGCGCGTGCTCGACGGGGTGCGCCATCTGGGCGTGGGACTGTGCCTCGACGATTTCGGGACCGGGCCGTCGGCACTCGGCTATCTGGGCACTGCCCGCTTCTCCGCGATCAAGATCGACCGCAGCTTCGTGTGCAAGGCGTCCGAGGGCGCGGCCGAGGCGATCGCGATCGTGCGCGCGGTCGTCGCGCTCGCCGGCAGCCTGGGGATGGCGACGGTCGCGGAAGGGGTGGAGACCGACGACGAGCTGCACACCGTGCGCACGCTCGGCTGCTCCCATGTCCAGGGCCATTATTTCGGCCGCCCGCTGCCGGTGGAGGAAGCCCGCACGCTGGCGATGCGCACCGCGACCCGCGCGGCCTGATTCCACCCGCTTGACGCGGATGCGACGGGGAAGCTAGGGGGTCGGGTACACAGGAGTGTAGCTCAGTTGGTAGAGCATCGGTCTCCAAAACCGAGGGCCCACGGTTCGAGTCCGTGCACTCCTGCCATTCTTCATCATCACTGAATCGATCGGCGGGCGTCCCACGGGGCGCGCCGCCGTTGCCGCATGCGTCGCGCGTCGGCGCATGGCTCCGCGCCGGATCGCAACGGAAAAGGGCGGCCGCGTTGCCGCGACCGCCCTTCCCCTGGCACCTGATGCGCGCGATCAGAACTTCAGACGCGCACCGATCGTGAACGACCGGCCGATCGGATCGTAGATCGTCGGGAAGGTGTTGCCGCTGTTGTACGACGTACCACCCACGCCCGCGCCGACGAGCGGCGGCTGCTTGTCGAACAGATTGTCGACCGTCAGGCTCACCTCGACGTTTTCGGTCGGGATCACGCGGAACGCCAGATCGAAATAGTCATAAGCCGGGATACGACGGAACGCCGACAGGATGGTCGACGGGTTCGGACCACCCGGCTGCGGCACGTTGCCGGTCAGACGGGTCGCGAGGAACGGCTCCAGCGACACGCTGCTGACATGGCTCCAAAGCAGCGAGACGTCGAACGTCGGCTGGCTATAGGTCAGGCGACCGTTCCAGCGCCACTCCGCACGCGGGTTCTGACACCCGCCGGCGCTGTAATAGCCGGTGCAATCACGATTGATCGCGTTCGGCGTCGCCTGGAAGTGGTAATAGTCCAGCCACGTGGCGTTGAAGCCCATCGTCACGATACCGGCATCGTTGACGCCCACGTCCTGCAGCGGAACGCGCTGCGTGACGCCCACGTCGATGCCTGCGGTTTCGATCACGCCCAGGTTCGAGTAGGTCAGGATCACGCCCGGCGTTTCGCCGGCACCGTTCAGGCTGCCGGTCAGCGGGTTGCGACCGATCAGCTGGCAGAAGGCGTTGTACGTGAAGCTGGGGTTCAGCGTCGCCGAATAGCAGCCGTTCAGGATGTCCGACTGCGCCGGCTGGGTGATCGCGTTGCGCACCCGGATGTTGAAGTAATCGACCGTCAGCGAGAAGCCCGGCAGGAAGCGCGGCGAGATGACGCCGCCCAGCGTGTAGGTCTTCGCCCGCTCGACATCCAGATCGCGGTTGCCCGACGTGGTGTTGTTGATCTGCCCGGAGGTCGGCGACGGGATCGATCCGATCGTGCCGGCCGGCGCGCCAGTGGCGACGCAGAGCGCGGCAAGACCGCTCGACAGACCCGAACCCTGGCACGGATCGACCGTCAGGTTGCCCAGGCCCTGCACCGGCGACTGGTACAGCTCCTGGATGTTGGGCGAGCGCACCGCGACCGTGTAGGTGCCGCGGAACTTGAAGCCCTCATACGGCTCCCAGGTGCCGCCCGCCTTCCACGTCGTGCTGCCGCCCGTCGTGGTATAGTCGGAGTAGCGGATGCCGGCCTCGGCCGACAGGCGATGGAAGAACGGACGATCCTCGATCAGCGGGATGTTGATCTCGCCGAAGACTTCCTTGACGCTGTACTCACCCACGTCCGACGGCGTCCGCGCGCCGGTGCCGAGCACCTCGCCCTGGATCTGCGACGGGCCATCGGGCTGCGTGCTGGCGGAGATCTTGCGATACTCGCCACCGACCGCGACCGCGATCTTGCTGGACGCGAGCGGCGAGGTGAACAGATCGGCCGACACGTTGCCGGTGATGACCGTCTGGCGCACCTTGCGGTTGATGATCGCGTCCAGATCGATGAACGCCAGCTGCTCCGGCGTGATCGAGCCATTGGCGCCGAACAGGTTGAGCGGGACGCAATTGTTGCTGGTGTCCGCGCAACGGATGTTGCCGCTGGCGTCGCGATAGGCGCGCAGCGACTGCTGCACCTTGCTGTACGAACCCCAGTTCAGACGCGTCTGGTTCTGAGTCGTCTCGCCGTATTGCGCCGACAGGTCGTACTTCACGCCCTCGACGATCTGACCACGGAACCCGCCCTGAAGCTGGAACATCTGCGATTCGAAGATGTTGCCGCGCGGACCATATTCGGTGAAGCGGCGCTGCGCGACCACGGGGATCTCGATATAGCCCGCGGTGCCCGGCCCGCCCTGCACCGCCGCTGCGGCGGCGCAATTGGCGGGCGAGATCGGCTGGATGCCCGACACGGTCGTGTTGGTGTCGAAACCGGCGCACAGCTGGTTACGGACGCCGACCGGCAGGTACGGGTTGTTCAGCGCGAGCTGGTAGGTGTTGCTGAACGTGCCCGACGGCGCGAGCTGCGTCGCGATCCGGTTCCGCGTGAACATCGCGCTAGTGTAGAATTCCACACCGTCGGTCACCTCGTAATGACCCGCGGCATAGACGTTGATGCGGTCCAGCGGCGTCTGGAAGTAGGTGCCGTTGTTGGTATTGTACGTGTCCGCCGCGGTCGCCGCCTGGAGCAGCCCCGTGGTCGGGTTCACGACCGCGCCGAAGCTGCTCGCCGGAAGGCCGAGCGCCGCGTTGGTCGGCGAGGCGAAGATCGTCACCTGGGCCGCCGTCGCGCCCTGGAACAGGCCGGTGGTCGAGCTGACCGGGAAGGCCGCGATCGAGCGGGCGGTGTGCAGCAGCGGCTTGGCCTGGGTGTAGCCGCCGCTGATGACCACGTTACCGCGGCCGTCGGCGAAGTTCGCGCCGAGCACCAGATCCGCCTTGAAGCGCGCCGCATCGCCGCGCTCGGAAATGCGATAGCTGGTGGTCGCATCGACGCCGGAGAAGTCGCGACGGGTGATGAAGTTGACGACGCCCGCGACGGCATCCGCGCCATAAGTCGCCGACGCACCGCCGGTCAGCACCTCGACGCGCTGGATCAGCGCGACCGGGATGTTGTTGGTGTCGGTCAGGCCGTCGAGGCCATATGGCGTCAGGCGGCGACCATCGAGCAGGACCAGCGTGCGCTGCTCGCCGATGCCGCGCAGGTTGAGCGTCGACGAACCGTCGGAGCCGTTGTTGACGCCCGCGCCGATCGACGGCCGGATCGCCGGCAGGTTGCGCAGCAGATCGTCGGCGGTGCCCGGCTGGCGGAACTGGATTTCCTGCTGGCCGATCACGTTGACCGGGCTGGCCAGTTCGAGATCGGTCCGCGCGATGCGCGATCCGGTGACGACGATGTCAACGCCGGTGTCCGTCTGCGCGGCATCGGCCTGCGCGTCCGGCGACGTCTGTACCGGCTCCGCGACCTGCGCGAAGGCAGGCGTGCCGATCACGCCCGCAAAGAGAGTGGACGCCAGCAAATACTGGCGAAACGTGCCTGTCATGGAAAACCCCCAATATGACCCTACGGACCCACACTTCCCCAGTGAGGGACCGATGGGGTTTTTCTGCACGGCCCGTGCGCAGGTGCAACAGACATTGCACGAAGCTAATACGAACATGACATCGCTGTGACAAAAGTGCTGCAAAGCGGCAGCGTCGCTACCCTAGTTGCAACATCCCTGCTTTTGTCGCCAATCTGAACCTGCGGCATCTAGATGTTGTTTCGCGTTCATGCAACGCGCGGGTGCCCACGGGCATTGTTGCTTCCGTCCGGCATGACGCCGCAACAACGGGAGTATTCGTCATGAAGCGTATCATTGCCCTGTCGCTCGCCGCCACCGTGATGGCCGCGCCGCTGGCCGCCGCGGCGCAGACGCGCACCGTGACCGCCGCGGAAAAGCAGCGGCTGATCGACGAGGCCAAGGCGGAGAACCAGCGGCTGGCCGAGCGCGAGAAGGAATTCTACGCCAGCCAGGAACGCCTTCAGGCGCAGCTGAAGGAAGCGCGCGCCAGCGGCAATACCGCGCGCGTCACCGAATTGCAGACGCTGGTGGCGCGCAACGAGGCGCAGCGCGAGCGCCAGCGCGCCGCCAATGCCGATCGCCAGCGCCGCATCCAGGCGATCTACGCGCTCCAGGTGCGCGACTGACACAGGACACCGGCCGGTCCGCGGCGTCGCACGGCTACGCGGACCGGCTATTCCTTGTCCTCGACATAGGCGCCGCTGTCACCCTGCACCCGGTGCAGCGTGCGCGTCGCTTTCTTGCGTGCCTTGTCCATCGTCTGCACCGCCTGGTTGGCGGTATGGATCACCTTGGTACGGCCATGGAGACCCAGGTTGATGATCGCGAACCACGCGACCGCGCAGGCCATTCCCCCCGCGATCAGATAATAGCGCCGCAGCTGCCGGCTGCGCCCGCCGTGCATCACCAGCCGTCGGTCGCAATGGCGGCAGCGATAGACCGTGGTGCCGGGCCGCGCGGTGTCGCGCGCCTGCCAGCTATGCCATCCCAATACGCAGAACATCGACATCGCTCCGGGTTGCGCGCGTCCGCGCCGGCTTGCAACACCCAAGTCGTCGCATGCCTGCCGCGAACCGCCGCTTGCTCTGGATCAAACGCGTGACCCATGTGTTGCAGTTCCCGTGTCCGCAGCCCGGACATGCGACAACGGGAGTCTCCTCATGCGATCCATCCTCGCCGGCGCCGCCGCGATCGGCCTTCTTGCCACCCCCACCCTCGCCGCCGCGGCCCCCGCCGCGACCAATCCCGCCGCCAGCCTGTCGGTGGGCAAGGCGCGCGCCGGCACCTCGACCGCGAAGAACAGCGAGCTGGCCGGCGCGGGCCTGCTGGGCGCGGTGATCCTGGCGGGTGTCGCCGCGATCGGCGTGATCGCGATCGTCAACGACGACAATTCCGACAGCAACTGATCGCCGCCGGATGGCGGTGCGCGACGACGGGGCGGGTGCCGGGCGGCGCCCGCCCCGTTTGCGTGAGCGCGCGTCCGGGTCATGCTTGCCTTTTCGCGGCACGCGGCCTATGTCCCGCCCCCATCCCACAGCGCGGACGGCCATCACCGCTTCCTTCATCCGGGAAGCGGTGGCGGCCCCATGCCGGGACGACACACGAAGCAAGGCTTTACCGACGTGGCGAAGACGACACCGCTCGAATTCATCAAGCAGGTCCGCACCGAGACCGCCAAGGTCGTCTGGCCCACGGGCCGCGAGACGGTGATGACGGGCGTGATGGTCGTCATCATGACGACGGTGCTGGCGGTCTTCTTCCTCGGCGTCGACAGCTTCTTCAATGCGGTGGTCAAGCTGCTGCTCAGCCTGGCACGATAAGAACAGACGGGAACAGAGACGCGATGGCGCGCTGGTACATCATCCACGCCTACTCGGGCTTCGAGGGCAAGGTCCGCGATTCGATCATGTCGGAGGCGGCCCGCATGGGGCTGGAGCAACTGGTCGAGCAGATCGAGGTGCCGACCGAGACGGTGACCGAGGCGCGCCGCGGCAAGAAGATTTCGGTCGAGCGCAAGTTCATGCCGGGCTATGTGCTGGCCAAGCTGGCGATGAACGACGACGTCTATCACCTGGTCAAGAACACGCCCAAGGTGACGGGATTCCTCGGCTCCTCGGGCAAACCGCAGCCGATCAGCGACGCCGAAGCCGCGCGGATGCTGAACAGCAAGGAAGAGACCGCCGCCGCGCCGAAGACCAAGGTCAAGGTGGATTACGAGATCGGCGACGCGGTGAAGGTGCTGGAAGGCCCGTTCGCCAGCTTCAACGGCACCGTCGAGGAACTCGATTTCGACAAGAGCAAGGTCAAGGTGTCGGTCAGCATCTTCGGTCGCGCCACCCCGGTCGAGCTGGACTTCGAGCAGGTCGAGCGCAGCAAGTAACGCGCGCCGGACGCGCAACAGGAAAAGGGCCGGAACCTCCGTGGAGGTTCCGGCCCTTTTCGCATGCGACATTGTCGCGCGTGCGGAGCTTCGCTTGTACGCTCGGCGGCACCTTCAGACGTCGCCTCGCCTGCCTTGAAGAAACCGTCACCCCGGACTTGTTCCGGCATGACGGCAAGGACGTTTGCAAAGGTCCGGCCTCCGCCGGGGAGCAGACGGGCAATGTCCCCGCCGCAGCCCCGCGGATCGTCTCAGAACTCCGACCAGTCCTCCGCCACCGCGGCATTGCCCATGCTGCGATGCGCGCGCGGCTCGGGCGTCGGCCGGCTGGCGATCGCCGTCGCGGCGCGCGCCTGCAACTGGTGGACCGGGGATGCGCTGCGCGCCTCGGCGGGGCTGCGACCCAGCTCGAACCGGGCCACTTCGCGCGTCATGTTCTGCGTTTCCTCGGCCAGGCTGCGCGCGGCGGCGGTGGTTTCCTCCACCATCGCGGCATTCTGCTGCGTCACGCCGTCCATCTCGGCCACGGCGGTGTTGACCTGGGTCAGCCCGGTCGCCTGCTGATCCGCGGCGGCGGCGATGTCGCCGACCAGACGGCTGATCTCGCCGATACGCCCGGTGATGCGCCCCAGCGCATCGCCCGTCTCGCCCACCAGCCGCACGCCGATCTCCACCTGCTCGCCGGACGCGGTGATCCGGGCCTTGACGTCCTTCGCCGCATCGGCGGAACGTTGCGCCAGCGCGCGCACCTCGCTCGCCACCACCGCGAAGCCCTTGCCCGCGTCGCCCGCGCGCGCCGCCTCGACCCCGGCGTTGAGCGCCAGCAGGTTGGTCTGGAACGCGATGCCGTCGATCACGGCGATGATCTCGGTGATCTCCGCGGAGGAGCGCTCGATCCCGTTCATTGCCGCCACCGCCTTGCGCACCACCTCGCCGGACACCTCCACGTCATGTCGCGCCTCGACGACGACGGTGTTGGCGCGGGTGGCGTTGGACGCGGTTTCGCGCACCGTCTCCGTGATCTCGTGCATCGCGGCGGCGGTTTCCTCCAGGCTTGCGGCCTGCTGCTCGGTCCGGCGCGAGAGGTCGTCGGACGCCTGGCGGATGTCGACCGCGCCGTTCTCGATCCCCTTCGCGCTGTCCACCACCGCGGACAGCGTGGTGGAGACCGCGGTCATCGCATGGTTGAAGTCGGTCTTCAGCTTCGCGAACGGCCCGACCAGTTCGACCTCGACCCGCGCGGTCAGATCGCCGCGGGCCAGCGAATCGAGGCCCGACCCGATGCTGTCGACGATCAGCCGGGTCTGCTCCTGCTTCGCCGCCTCGGCCGCCGACAGCTGGTCGGCCACCATCGAACGCGCCAGCGCGCCGACCTCGTCGCGGCGATCGTCGATCGCGACCTCCGCGCGCAGGTCACCCGCAGCCAGCCTGCCCATGGTCGCGGTCATGGCGGTCAGCGGCGTCGCGATGCCGCGGATCAGCGACAGCAGCAGCACGATCGCCAGCGCGACGACCCCGAGCGCGAGCGCGATCGAGATGTTGCGCGACCAGATATGGGTGGCGTCCGCCGCCGCCATCACCTCGTCCATGACCTGGATCTGCACCGCCTTCATCTCCGCCGCGGTGGCATTCGCGCGCCGGAAGAACGGCCGTGCCGCGCGGAAGCTGGCGAACGCCTCGTCGTTGCGGTTGACATGCGCCAGTTGCAGCGTGGTGCGCGCACGCGCCAGATAGGCGGCCCATTCCTGCTTGAACCGCGCCGTCGCCGCGATCGCCTTCGGGGCCTTGAGGGTGCGATCGAGATAGGCGATGTGCCGATCGATCGATGCCGCCTGATCGACCGTGACCTTCTCCGCGGCGGCGATGTCCGCAGCGTCGCTCGACAGGATGCTCGTCATCACGCCGATCCGATAGTCGGACGTGGCGGTATTGATCGCGGCGATCGCGATCAGCTTGTCACGGCGATCCCGCCCCAGTTCGCTGGCGGCGGCGTTCAACCGCTGCTGGCTGACCACCGACGCAGCCGCCATGACCACGAGCGCGACCACCAGAATACCGAATACGAGCGACAGCTTCGCGCTGATCTTCAAATTTGTCACGGTTCCATCATCCAGATTTCATCGAATCGGGACGTAGTGGCGAACCGTTATGAAGGGGTTGCCAACCATGCGCCCGCCGCTGCCGGTTGCATTGTACCGCCACATCGGCTAGGGGCGCGCGCTTCCAACGCAGAGACGCAGAGGAAAGCTTGCGGGAGGGTGCGGCGACGCGCCCGTTCGACCGCTCGACTTGAAGCAGGGCCGGCGCCTTCGGCGTCCGCCCGGAACAGAGAGTGACATGGCAAAGAAGATCACCGGCTATATCAAGCTGCAGGTGCCTGCGGGCGCCGCCAACCCCTCGCCTCCGATCGGCCCCGCGCTGGGTCAGCGCGGCGTCAACATCATGGAATTCTGCAAGGCGTTCAACGCACAGACCGGCGAGATGGAGAAGGGCGCACCGCTGCCCACCGTCATCACCGTCTATGCCGACCGCTCCTTCTCCTTCGTGACGAAGACGCCGCCGGCGACCTTCCTCATCAAGAAGGCGGCGAACCTGAAGTCGGGCTCGAAGGAGCCGGGCAAGGTGTCCGCGGGGAAGATCAAGCGCTCGCAGCTGGCCGAGATCGCGCAGACCAAGATGAAGGATCTGAACGCGAACGACATCGACGCGGCGACCAAGATCATCGAAGGCTCGGCCCGCGCGATGGGCCTCGAAGTGGTGGAGGGCTGAGGCCGTGGCGAAGCTGACCAAGAAGCAGAAGGCCGTGACGATCGACCGTGAGAAGCTGCACGGCGTCGACGAGGCGATCAGCCTGGCGAAGTCGGGCGCCACGTCGAAGTTCGACGAGACGATCGAGGTCGCGCTGAACCTGGGCGTCGACCCGCGTCACGCCGACCAGATGGTGCGCGGCGTCGTCACGCTGCCGGCCGGCACCGGCAAGACGGTGCGCGTCGGCGTGTTCGCACGCGGCGCGAAGGCGGACGAGGCCCGCGAGGCGGGTGCGGACGTCGTCGGTGCCGAGGACCTGATGGAGACGATCCAGGGCGGCACGATCGATTTCGACCGCTGCATCGCGACCCCGGACATGATGGGCATCGTCGGCCGGCTGGGCAAGGTGCTGGGTCCCAAGGGCCTGATGCCGAACCCGAAGCTGGGCACCGTGACGATGAACGTCGCCGAGGCGGTGAAGGCGGCCAAGGGCGGCCAGGTCGAGTATCGCGTCGAGAAGGCCGGCATCATCCACTCCGGCATCGGCAAGGCGTCGTTCGCGCAGGAAGACCTGCGCCGCAACTTCGACGCGCTGGTCGACGCGGTGGTGAAGGCCAAGCCGTCGGGCGCGAAGGGCAAGTATGTCCGCAAGATCGCGGTGTCCTCGACCATGGGTCCGGGGATCAAGGTGGACGTGGCCGAGGTGTCGGCGGCCTGATTCGCACGCGGATAGCGCGAGCTATCCGCGAGACGGACAGGCCCGGCCGGCGCGGCGGCACGCCGCGACCGACGTGAGGGACCGGATTCACTCCGGTCCCGGCCTGAACGATAAAGAGGGGTCGGCGGATCGTTCCGCCGGCCCCTTTCTTGTTTTCCGGACGGGGTTCTCGGTGAGACATCGGCCCCTCACCCGCTTCGGGTGAACAGCGCCCCGCGCTGTTCAGTCCATGCCGGGGGCATGGGCGACCCGAAGCGCCTCTCCCCAGGGGGAGAGGGCTAGGAGCAAAGACATAAGCCCTCTCCCCTCCGGGGAGAGGGTTGGGTGAGGGGCCGATGTCTCACCGAGAACCCCGTCCCGAATACCGCGCCCGCGGCCGGATGATCGCCCCAGTCTGCGCCTGTTCCATGACATGCGCGGCCCAGCCGATGCTGCGTCCCAGCGCGAACAGGCGGAAGCTGGCGTCGTCGGGAAGCGCCAGCGCGCGCGTCATCGCCAGCAAGGCGAGATCGACATTGGGCGCGGCGTCGCACGCCTCCGCCGCCGCATCGCGCAGGCGCGCCAGCGCATCGTCCAACGTCACTACCGCCAGCAGCGCCGTCGCGCGCGGGTCACCCAGCGGGTAGAGCGGGTGGCCGAACCCCGGCAGCGCGTGATGATCCGCCAGCCAGCGCGCGACCGCGGCCTCCGCCCCGCGCGTCACCGCCTCCTGCGCCAGCGCTGCGGTGGCCGCGCCCGCGCGCCCGTGCCGCGGCCCCGACAGCGCCGACAGCCCCGCCAGCAGGCAGGCCGGCATCGACGCCCCCGTCGAAGCCGCGACCCGCGCCGCAAAGGTGGAGGCGTTCAGTTCGTGGTCCGCCAGCAGCACCAGCGCGCGTCGCACGACCTCCGCCGCACCGCAGTCGAGCCCCCAGCCGCGCGACAGCCGCTGGTGGAGCGCCCCCTCCCCCGTCGCGCCCAGCGCCGTCGCCAGCGTGGCCACCGCACCGGCGGCATCCGCGCAGAGCCGGTCGCGCGATCGTCCCGGCAGCGCGCGCGCCGCCGCCACCATCCCGGCGAGCGCGGCGAACGGATCGGGCGCGGCCTCGACCGGCGGGAAGACGGGCCGGTCGGGCGCGTCCCACAGCAGCCGCGCGACCTCCTCGACGGTCGCATGTTCGGCCAGCACTGCGGCATCCTGCCCGCGATAGATCAGCCCGCCGTGGACGACGGTGGAGATCGCGGTGTCGATCACCGGCTCGCCCCAGGCGATCGCACTGGCGGCGATCGCGGCGGGGCGGCGGCCGCGCGCGCGGCGCTGGGTGAGCGCGGCGATATCGTCGCTGCGATACTGGCTGCGCCGTGGATCGGCCGGATCGGCACGGCGCGCGATCAGACCGCGGCTGACATAGGCGTAGAGCGTCTGCGCCGCGACGCCCAGTTCGGCCAGCGCCTGCTCGCGCGAATACCAGCTATCCATTGATCCGCTTTATCAAGATTGATCCATATCCGCATCGTCCACATCCTTGGCACATTGCGCAAGGCAGGAGGACGTGATGGCGATCGGACTGGACGAGGTGGTGGCGGCGGAGACGGTGTTGTCGGACGTGGACGGCGCGCGCGGGCAGCTGGTGATCCGCGGCCACCGGCTGGACGATCTGGCCGGGCGGACGACGTTCGAGGAGGTGGTGGCGCTGCTGTTCGACGGTTTCCTGCCGCTGCCCGCCGACGTGCCGGTCGCGCTGGGCGCGGCGCGGATCGAGGCGTTCGCGATGGCGCGCCCGTTGCTGCCGCTGGTGCGCGACCGGCCGGTCTATGACGCGATGCGCGCGGTCATGGCGATGCTGCCCGACGGGACGACGACCGCCGATGCACTGCGGCTGGTGGCGGCGCCCGCGGTGCTGATCCCGGCGTTGCTGCGGCAGGCGGGGGGCGCAGCGCCGATCGCGCCCGATGCCGCCACCGGACATGCCGCCGATGTCGTGCGGATGCTGGGGCATGGCGCGGATGGCGCGCGCGCCGCCGCGCTCGACACCTATCTGGTGACGGTGTGCGACCATGGCCTCAACGCCTCCACCTTCGCCGCGCGCGTCGTCGCCTCGACCGCGGCGGGGCTGACGTCGGCGGTGCTCGCCGGGCTGGGCGCGCTGAAGGGACCGCTCCACGGCGGCGCGCCGGGGCCGGTGCTCGACATGCTCGACGCGATCGCGCAGGCCGGCGACGCGCGCGCCTGGCTGAGCCACGAAGTGGCACGCGGCGAGCGGCTGATGGGGTTCGGGCATCGTATCTACCGCGTGCGCGATCCGCGCGCGGATGCGCTGAAGGCCGCGGTGGCGCGGCTGCCGCAGACCGCGGGGCGGCTGGACGAGGCGCAGGCGATCGAGGCGATCGCGCTCGACGTGCTGCGCGCGCATCGGCCCGGGCGCGTGCTGGAGACGAACGTGGAATTCTACACCGCGCTGCTGCTGGAGGCGGTCGGCTTCCCGCGCGAGGCGTTCACGGGCGTGTTCGCGATGGGGCGCGTGGCGGGGTGGATCGCACATGCGCGCGAGCAGGCGCTGACCGGGCGGCTGATCCGGCCGCAGTCGCGCTATATCCCGCCGAGCGCGGCGGCGGCGTGAGAGGTGGATGCCTCTTCCTTCGTCACCCCGGACCTGATCCGGGGTCCCGCTTCTTCACCACGTCGGAGAGGAAGCGGGACCCCGGCTCAAGGCCGGGGTGACGGCGGGAGGGCGATCAGAAGCGGAAGCGCAGCCCGGCCGAGATGGTGTCGGTCTTCACCTTGCCGATCGTCACGCCCGCGTTGGACGAATCCTCGTCGGTGATGGTCGCGCCGTTGGTCTGGCGGCGGCGATAGTCGATCGCCAGCGCGACCGAGCGGTTGAGGTCGACCGAGACGCCCGCGCCCAGCTGCCACGCGAAGCGCGCCTTGCCCTCGCCGCCCAGCTCGTAGCCCGCAAGGCCGGCACCACCGCCGACATAGGGCGTCACGATCGAGCCGGTCGGGATGTCGAGCCACAGGTTCGCCAGCGCGCTCAGCTGGCGCAGATGGTCGTCCTCATAGGTGAAGCTGTTGCCGCTGCCGCCGCACGCGGTGGTGTCCAGATAGTCGCACACGTCCTGGCGGATCGCCGGGGTGATCGTCACCGCCTGGTTGTTGATCGCGCGCAGCGTGAACTGCTTGGTGCGGTTGCGCGCATAATCGACCTGCACATCGGCGCGGATCATGCCGAAATCATAGCCGATCGTGCCGCCGAACGCGAAAGCGTCCTTGAAATCCACATCGAAGGTCGCGGTGTCGCGCGTGCCGGTGCCGCCGAACGTGCCACCGGCGTCGAAATAGCCGACATCGACGTTCTTGACCGAGGCGATCCCGCCGCGCAGCTCGACATAGGCGCCCTGCACATCCGCCGCATCCTGCGCCGCCGCAGCCCCCGCGAACAGCGTCGAGGCGACCGCGGCCGCCGTCCAGATCAACTTCTTCATCATCGTTACCCCTGTGCTCGCACGATCCCTCCGTCGCGCAGGAGGGACGCGTTAGCGCCGTCGGCGAATTGCGACATACCCCAAGCGGTGTAGGGCCGATCCCTCGACAAGCGCGCGGCGGGGCGCCACTCTGCGGCGCGACGGGAGAGGAAACATGCCGCATTACGGCGACCTGCAGAACGCGATCTATGGCGCCGGGCTGATGGGCGTGCAGCCGACCTGGCCGGTCGATTTCGCCACGCTGAAGGCACGCGCGGAGGCGGCGATGCCGCCGGCCGTGCTCAATTACGTCCAGGGCGGGTGCGGCGACGAATGGACGCAGGACGAGAATGCACGCGCCTTCCGCCACTGGGGCATGGTGCCGCGGATGATGGTGGATTGCACCCAGCGCGACCTGTCCACCACCCTGTTCGGGCGCGCGCTGCCCTCGCCCTTGTTCATGGCGCCGATCGGGGTGACCGGGATCGTGACGCAGGACCAGCATGGCGATCTGGCGGCGGCGCGCGCCTCGGCGATGACGGGCGTGCCGCTGACCGCGTCGACGCTGTCCAACGATCCGCTGGAGGAGGTGAAACGCGCATGCGGCGACACGCCGGCGCTGTTCCAGCTCTATACCCCGCGCGACAAGGACGTCGCCGCCAGCCTGGTGTCGCGTGCCGAGGCCGCCGGCTATGACGCGATCGTCGTGACGCTGGACACCTGGGTGACGGGGTGGCGGCCGCGCGACCTGAACGTGTCCAACTTCCCGCAGCTGCGCGGGCATGTGCTGACCAATTATTTCACCGATCCGGCGTTCCGCGCGCTGCTGGCGAAGCCGCCGGAGGAGGATCTGCGGGCGGCGATCGGGACATGGGGGGCGACCTTCGGCAAGGTGCTGACATGGGACGATATGGCGTGGCTACGCTCGCTGACGACGCTGCCGATCGTGCTGAAGGGCATCTGCCACCCCGACGACGCGCGGCGCGCGATCGATACGGGTGCGGATGCGATCTACGTCTCCAACCATGGCGGGCGGCAGGCGAACGGCGGGATCGCGGCGATCGACATGCTGCCCGGCGTGGCGGCGGCGGTGGCGCGGCGGGTGCCGGTGCTGTTCGACAGCGGCGTCCGGTCCGGGTCGGACGTGGTCAAGGCGGTGGCGCTGGGGGCGGATATGGTCGGCGTGGGGCGGCCGTACAGCTATGGCCTCGCGCTGGGCGGTGCCGACGGGTGCGCGCATGTGCTGCGCTGCCTGCTGGCGGAGGCGGATTTGCTGATGGCGGTCAACGGGATGCCGACGCTGAAGGCGGTGCGCGAGGCGGGAGCGGTGCGGACCTAAGCCCCTCCCCTTCAGGGGAGGGGTGGGGGTGGGGGAGGTCTCACCGAGCGCGGCGTTTGTGGCTCTTGACTGCCCCACCCCAACCCCTCCCCTGAAGGGGAGGGGCTTGATTGCGCTTAACCCCTCGCCAATCCCGCCCGCATCGCCTATCGGCGGCGCTTTCCACATCACACAGGTTTTCCCCATGGGTTTCCGCTGCGGCATCGTGGGCCTGCCCAACGTCGGCAAGTCCACTCTCTTCAACGCGCTGACCGAGACGGCCGCGGCGCAGGCGGCCAATTATCCCTTCTGCACGATCGAGCCGAACGTCGGCAACGTCGGCGTCCCCGATCCGCGGCTGGCCAAGCTCGCCGCGATCGCGGGATCGGGGAAGATCATCGAGACGCAGCTGGGCTTCGTCGACATCGCCGGTCTGGTGCGCGGCGCCAGCAAGGGCGAGGGGCTGGGCAACCAGTTCCTGGGCAATATCCGCGAGGTGGACGCGATCGTCCACGTCCTGCGCTGCTTCGAGAATGACGACATCCAGCATGTCGACAACCGCGTCGATCCGATCGCGGACGCGGAGACGGTCGAGACCGAGCTGATGCTGTCCGACCTCGACAGCCTGGAGAAGCGCGTCCCCAACCTCGCCAAGAAGGGGCAGCAGGGCGACAAGGAGGCGAAGCTGGCCGCCGTCGTGCTGGGCCGCGCGCTCGACCTGCTGCGCGACGGCAAGCCCGCGCGGCTGACCGCGACCGGCGATGCCGAGGAGAAGCGCGTGCTCGACCAGGCGCAGCTCTTGACCGCCAAGCCCGTCCTCTACGTCTGCAACGTGAACGAGGAGGATGCCGCGAACGGCAACGCGCTGTCGCAGAAGGTGTTCGACAAGGCGGCGGCGGAGGGCGCGCAGGCGGTGGTCGTCTCTGCCGCGATCGAGGCCGACATCGCGACCATGCCGGTCGAGGACCGCGCCGAATTCCTCGCCGAGCTGGGGCTGGAGGAGACCGGGCTGGGGCGCGTGATCCGCGCCGGCTATGCGCTGCTGCACCTGCTGACCTTCTTCACGGTCGGGCCGAAGGAGGCGCGCGCCTGGACGGTCGAGGCGGGGTCGAAGGCGCCGCAGGCGGCAGGCGCGATCCACTCCGATTTCGAGCGCGGCTTCATCCGCGCCGAGACGATCGCGTTCGACGATTATGTCGCCTGCAACGGCGAGGCCGGCGCGCGCGAGGCGGGCAAGCTGCGGCAGGAAGGCAAGGAATATGTCGTCCACGACGGCGACGTGATGCTGTTCCGCTTCAACGTCTGATCCGCATCCAAGCCCCTCTCCTTCAGGCGCATCCGGGGCGCTCGATACGGGGTCGGGGGTGGGGCAGTCACGAGCGGCATGCGAATAGGCTGCCTCCGGCGGACGCCCCCACCCCAACCCCTCCCCCGAGGGGGAGGGGCCTGATCACTTCACCACCGTCTGGTCCAGCAGGTTGCCGTAAGGCGCCTGTGGTGGCGTGGACGGTTCCGCGCGCGGCTCCAGCCACGTCGGCGTACCGCCGGGCGCCGGGGTCACCTGCATCACCGGTGTACGTGGCGGCGGCAGCGTCGAGGCCGGCGTCGGCTGGGCGGCGGCGGCGCCGTTCCCCTCCCCCTCGCCACCCCCCGCAGCCAGCGAGCAGCAGCAGCGGTACCAGCGCGGTGGCGAGCTTCGTCATGGCGGGTCAAAGCGCGATGGCGCCTGCGCGTTCCACCGCGCCCTTCATCGGGGACTTTCGCGCGTCATGTCAGCGGCGTAAGCGGACATCATGACCGTGAAGCCCATCGCGTCGCCGGGTGCCCCCGCCGTCGCCCTTCTCGCCGCCACTCTCGCGCTCCTATCGGGATGCGCCTACCCCTATCGTCCGCCGGCGCTGTCGCCGGTGACGCAGCCGGCGCCGGCCGGCGTCTCCCTTCCCCGCGCGGGCGCGCCGGTGGAGCTGCGCGCGCCGGTGACGATCCTGGTGTCGATCGACGGCTTCCGCCCGGATTATCTCGACCGCGGCGTCACCCCGCATCTGTCGCGGCTGGCGGCGGGCGGGGTCACCGGGCCGATGCGGCCGTCCTTCCCGTCGAAGACCTTTCCCAACCACTGGACGATCGTCACCGGCAAGGTGCCCGATCACCATGGCATCACCGCCAACAACATCGACGACCCCGCGCTGCCGGGCGATGCCTTCACGATGGCGAACGACGATCCCGCGTGGTGGAATGCGGCCGAGCCGATCTGGGTCACCGCGGAAAAGGCCGGGATCCGCACCGCGACGATGTTCTGGCCCGGCAGCAACGTGGGCTGGGGCGGCACGCGGGCGAAGGAATGGCCGCACGTCGTCACCGGCGCGACGCGCCCGTCCGACTGGCAGCAGTTCAACGAGGATCTGACGAGCGCGCAGCGCGTCGCCGCGGTGATCGACTGGCTGCGGCGCCCGGCGGCAACGCGGCCGCGCTTCGTCACGCTCTATTTCGACGCGGTCGACACGGCGGGGCATCAGTTCGGGCCGTATGACCCGCGCACCACCCAGGCGGTGGCCGGGGTGGATGCGCAGATCGGCGCGCTGGTGACGGGGCTGGCCGGGCTGGAGCAGCCCGCCAACCTCGTCATCCTGGCCGATCACGGCATGGCGGCGACCTCGTCCGCGCGGACGATCGCGCTCGACACGATCGTACCCCCCGCGGATGCGCGCGTGGTGGAGGCCGGTCCCTATGCGACGCTGGAACCCGCACCGGGGCGCGAGGCGGCGGTGGCGGCGGCGCTGCTGCGGCCGCATCCGCACATGACCTGCTGGCGCAAGGCGCACATCCCGACACGCTTCCGCTACGGCACCAACCCGCGCATCCCGCCGTTCCTTTGCCTGGCCGACGATCGCGGCACCGGCGGCGCATGGGTGATCGCCAAGACCGCGCCGACCAGGCCCAGCATCGGGGGCAACCACGGCTATGACAATGATGCCGCGGACATGCGCGCCTTGTTCATCGCCAACGGGCCGGCGTTCGTGGCCGGACGGCGCATCGGCACGTTCGACAATGTTGCGGTGGCGCCGTTGCTGCGCGACCTGCTCGGGCTGCCCGCGGGCACCGGGCTGGACGGCGACGATGGCGCGTTCCGCGACGTGCTGAAACGATAACGACGAGGGGCGAGAGGATGCAGTATTTCGAGGATCTGGCGGTCGGCACGGTTTCGCGCTTCGGCCGGTACGAGGTGACGCGCGACGAAGTCATCAGCTTCGCGCGTGCCTATGATCCGCAGCCGTTCCATCTGTCCGACGAAGCGGCGGCACAGACGCATTTCGGACGGCTGTCGGCGAGCGGATGGCATACATGCGCCATGGTGATGGCGATGCTGGTCGAGAATCTGAAGACGCACCGGCAGGCGGGGCTGGGATCGCCGGGGGTCGACGAATTGCGCTGGCTCAAGCCCGTCTATCCCGGTGACACGCTGCGCTGCGAAACCGAGCTGCTGGAAAAGCGCGTATCGCAGTCGCGCCCGGACATGGGCCTCTACAAGAGCCGGATCGTCGTGTTCAATCAGGACGACGTCGCGGTGCTTTCGATGATCTCCAACGGGATGATCGCCTGCCGCCCGGCGGGGTGAGCGCGACGCCGGTCGTCACCCCGGGGGTGAGAGAAGCGTTTCGCCTGCACCAAAGCGGCCGTCACCCCGGACTTGTTCCGGGGTCCACGCTTCCGCAAATCAGCAGCTTGTGACGATGCGGAGCGGTGGATGCCGGAACAAGTCCGGCATGACGGTGAAGAGTTTGCATCGGCCCCACCTAGGCCGGAATCCCGCTGTCGACCCTATCGCTCGCGCCGGGGCCGGAAGGCGCGGTCGGGGCGCGGGGTGCGATAGCCTTCGGCGCGGTTGGCGCGGCGCAGGTCGCGATAGTCCTGCCGCACGTCGCGGCGATAGTCGCGCGCGGCGTCGCGACGGCCGTCGCGGAACTGGTCGCGCGTGATCGTGCCGTTGCGATAGGCCTCGCGCTGCGCCCGCACGTCGCCGCGATAGTCGCGCCGTTCGCGCCGCACGTCGCGGCCGAACTCCTGCCAGTTGGCGCGCACGTCGCGATTGCCCCATCCACCGCGCCGCCCCTGCCAATAGCGGCGCTGGTCGGCGTTCCACGGATAGGCGCGGCGATAGCGGTCGTACACGACGGCGCCGGTGCCAGGATAATAATAGTCGCCATACCAGCCATAATAGCTCGGCACCCCGGCATAACCGACGCCGCCATAGGGACCACCGTAATAGGGATCGCCATAATAGCCTGCGCTGCCGTAGCCGACGTTGACGCCGCTATAGCCATAGCCATCGGTGCATGACGTGGTGGCCAATGCCAGCGCGCCCAGCCCGAACATCGCCCATCGATGGGGGAACATCGCCACTCTCCTGTACGCCGGAGGAACGGCGGGGGTTACGCACCGCCGGTGATGTGGCGAACGACGGGAGGTTGGGGAAGTTCCGGGAGGCTCTGCAAGCCCCTCCCCTTCAGGGGAGGGGTTGGGGTGGGGGAGCCTCGCAGAGACGGCCATTCGTGGCGCGCGACTCCCGCGCCCCGCCGAGCATCGTTTGCCTTTCCATAGGTTGCCCGCGCGATCCTCTCTGCGAGGCTCACCCCACCCCTGCCCCTCCCCTTCAGGGGAGGGGTTTTCGGGAGGAGCCCCCTCACCTGAAGGGGAGCGGCTTCGTTCAATGCCCCTCGAACGCCACCAGCGCGTCGACCGCGATCCCCTCGCCGCGCAGCAGGTCGGCGCCGCCCAGGTCCGGCAGGTCGACCAGGAACTGCGCCTGCGTGACCATCGCGCCCGCCTTGCGCAACAGGCGCACCGCGGCGCGCGCGGTGCCGCCGGTGGCGATCAGGTCGTCGATCAGCAGGACGCGCGCGCCCGGCGCCAGCGCATCGGCGTGCATCGCGATACGGTCGGTGCCATATTCCAGCGCGTAATCCTCCGCGATCGTGGCGCCGGGCAGCTTGCCGTCCTTGCGGATCAGCAGCACGCCCGCGCGCAGCGGCACCGCCAGCGCGGCGGCGAACAGGAAGCCGCGCGCCTCGATCCCGGCGACCAGATCGACGGGACCGTGCGTTGCCGCCACCATCCGCTCGACCGTGGTCGCCAGCCCGTGCGGGGACAGCAGCAGGGTGGTGATGTCGCGGAACTGGATGCCGGGCTTGGGGAAGTCCGGGATGGTGCGGATCAGCGCCTTCAGATCGTCGTTCATGTCGCGCGAGTACACGAAAACGGCGACCGGGACAGGATCCCGATCGCCGCTTCATATCCGGTCAGCCATGTCGTCGGACGGGTCCGGCGCTGCCGGATCCGCCGCCCGACGTGGCAAGTCCTCACCTTGCCGACGCAAGGCGAGGCTGCCCGCTCAGTGCTTCACGTTCCGCCAGACGTTCTGGTACGCGCCCCAGGTCAGATAGACGAAGATCAGCAGGAAGATCACCGCCGCGAAGCCGGCCGCGTGGCGCGCCTCCAGGTTCGGCTCGGCGGTCCAGGTCAGGAAGGCGGCGACGTCGCGCGCCATCTGGTCCTTGGTGGCCTTCGTCCCGTCGCCATAGGTCACCTGACCGTCCGCGGTCAGCGGCGGCGGCATCGCGATGTTGAGGTTCGCGAAATACGGGTTGTAGTGCAGCCCGTTGGGCGTCTTTGCGTCCGGGAACTTGCGCAGCAGCTCGGCCGGCTGGTTGCGATAGCCGGTGATGAGCGCATGGACGTAGTTGGTGCCGTCATGACGCGCCTTGGTCATCAGCGACAGGTCGGGCGGCAGCGCGTTGTTGTTCGCGGCGCGTGCGGCGACCTCGTTGGCGAAGGGCAGCGGGAAGCGATCCGACGGCAGGTTCTTGCGCGTCGCGGCCTCGCCCGTCTCCGGGTTCACGCTCGGCTGCTCGATCACCCACTGGTTGGCGATCGCCTTCACCTCGGCCTCGGAATAGCCGATCTGCTGGAGGTCGCGGAACGACACATATTTCAGCGAGTGGCAGGCGGCGCAGACTTCCTTGTACACCTGGAAGCCGCGCTGCAGCTGCGCGCGATCGAACTTGCCGAAGAAGCCGTTCGACGACAGCCCGATGTTCTCGGGATGCAGGTGGAACTCATGCTCCGCGGTTTCGGGCGCCGGGTTCTGGATCGCGTCCTTCGCGGTGAAGAACAGCGCCAGTGCGAGGACGAAGACGAACCCCGCACCGATCACCAGTGAAATGAGACGAGCCATTGTTCTATCAGTCCCCTATTCGTCTCGTTTCGCTCAGTGCGCCAGCGCGGTCTGCGCGGGGCTGGTGCCGCCGTGCTTCGCCAGCACCGCCTCGGTGATCGAATTCGGCAGCGCGCGCGGGCGCTCCGACGCCGATACCAGCGGCAGGATGATGAGGAAGTGCGCGAAATAATAGCCCGCGGCGATCTGCCCCAGCATCACGTTGCGTGCGGTCGCCTCCGCCCCGCCGACATAGCCCAGCACCAGCACGTCGAAGAGCAGGGCGAGCAGGAACCAGCGATAGGTCGGGCGGTAATTGGCCGAGCGCACCGGCGAATTGTCGAGCCACGGCAGGAAGAACAGCAGCAGGATCGAGCCGAACATCGCCAGCACGCCCCACAGCTTCGCCGGCAGGATGAAGTCCGCGGTGAAGCTCTTCAGGATCGCGTAGAACGGCAGGAAGTACCATTCCGGCACGATGTGCGCGGGCGTCGAGAGCGGGTTCGCCTCGATATAATTGTCCGGGTGACCCAGCAGGTTCGGCGAGAAGAAGATCAGCAGCGCGAACACCAGGAAGAACACCGCGACGCCGACGCCGTCCTTGGCCGTGTAATACGGGTGGAACGGCACCGTGTCCTGCTCGCCCTTCACGTCGACGCCGGTCGGGTTGTTCGAGCCGGGGATGTGCAGCGCCCAGATGTGCAGGATGATGACGCCCGCGATCACGAACGGCAGCAGATAGTGGAGCGAGAAGAAGCGGTTCAGCGCGGCATTGTCCGGCGCGAACCCGCCCAGCAGCCACACGCGGATGGTGTCGCCGACCAGCGGGATCGCCGAGAAGAAGCCGGTGATGACCTGCGCGCCCCAGAACGACATCTGCCCCCAGGGCAGGACGTAGCCCATGAACGCCGTCGCCATCATCAGCAGGAAGATGACCACGCCGAGCAGCCACACCATCTCGCGCGGCGCCTTGTACGAGCCGTAATAGAGGCCGCGGCCGATGTGGATATAGACCACCAGCAGGAACATCGATGCGCCATTGGCGTGCGCATAGCGCAGGAACCAGCCCGCGTTGACGTCGCGCATGATGCTCTCGACCGAGCCGAACGCGACCCCGGCATTGGCGGCGAAATGCATCGCCAATACGACGCCGGTCACGATCTGGCACACCAGCGCCAGCCCGGCCAGCACGCCGAAGTTCCAGAAATAGTTGAGGTTGCGCGGCACCGGATAGCCCGCGCCGATGGCGTTATAGACGAGGCGCGGCAGCGGCAGCTTCTCGTCCATCCACCGCATCAGCGGCTGCTTCGGCTCATAATGCTTGGCCCAGGGAAAGCTCACGTCTCTATCTCCCTCAGCCGACCGTCACGACGGTGTCGGAATTGAAATTATACTCGGGCACGTGCAGGTTCTGCGGCGCCGGTCCCTGGCGGATGCGCCCCGCGGTGTCATAGGCCGAGCCGTGGCACGGGCAGAAATAGCCGCCGAACGGCCCCTTGTTCTCGCCCTCGCCCGCGCCCAGCGGCACGCAGCCCAGATGGGTGCAGACGCCCAGCGTGATCAGCCAGTTCTTCTTGCCCACCTTGGTGCGCTCCTCCAGCGTCTGCGGATCGCGCAGCGAGGAGACGTTGACCGCATCGGCCTCCGAAATCTCCTTGGGCGTCAGGTTGCGCACGAACAGCGGCTGCTTGCGGAAGCTGGCCTTGATCGCCTGGCCGGGCTGAATCTTCGAGATGTCGATCTCGGTGGTCGACAGCGCCAGCACGTCCGCGGACGGGTTCATCTGGTTGACCAGCGGCAGCACGATCGCGACCGCGCCGACGCCCGCGAAGGACACGGCGGCGATGTTGATGAAGTCGCGGCGACGCGGATCGTGCGGTTCCTCATGATAGGGCGCGGGATTCTCGCCCGGGGGAATCGTATTTTCTGCCGTCGCCATTCGCGTCAAACCTCTACCCGTTCCCATCACCGCCGGGGTGGTGCCGATGCCGTGATGACATGATGGCCCCCGCCGCAAGCCTGCCCGTCCCCACGGCGGCTCCGCGGCCTGATAGCCGTGCGATTGCGCGTTTGCCAACTGCATTTTGCGCGCAGGCCCGGCGGCGGGTAAGGCGCGGTGCCATGCGGATCGCCCTGTACCAGCCCGATATCGCCGGCAATGTCGGCACGCTGCTGCGGCTGGGCGCCTGCATGGGGGTGGCCGTCGACCTGATCGAACCGATGGGCTTCGCCTGGAGCGAGCGGGCACTGGCGCGCGCCGGGATGGACTATGCCGGGCGGGTCGAGGTGACGCGGCACGCCGACTGGGACGCGTTCGTGGCGGCGAGCCGCGGGCGAATCGTGCTGGGGACGACGACGGGCGCGATCCCCCTGCCCGCGGCGCGCTTTGCCGCGGACGACGTGCTGCTGCTGGGCAGCGAGGGGGCGGGGGTGCCCGATCACGTCCATGCCCGCGCCGACCTGCGCGTGCGCGTCCCGATGCGCAGCGGGCTGCGCTCGCTCAACGTTGCGGTGGCGGGCGCGATGATGCTGGGCGAGGCGCTGCGCCAGACGGGCGGGTGGGACGATCTGACCGATTGACCCGCCCGCGCCGGGGCGCGATGGCGGCGCGCATGGAGCTGGACACCCAACAAGCCCGCGCACGCGCCTGGTTCGAGGAACTGCGCGACCGGATCTGCGCCGAGTTCGAGGCGATCGAACGCGAGGCGGGATCGGACGCCGCCTTCGTCTATACCCCGTGGGACCGGGCCGACGCCTCGGGCGATGGCGGCGGCGGCGTGCGCGGCGTGATGAAGGGGCGCGTGTTCGAGAAGGTCGGCGTCAACGTCTCCACCGTCGGCGGCGCGTTCGAGGGGGAGTTCGCCAAGACGATCCACGGCGCGGGCGACGATCCCCGCTTCTTCGCCACCGGGATCAGCCTGGTCGCGCACATGGCCAATCCGCATGTCCCCGCGGTGCACATGAACACGCGCTTCCTGGTGACGACGAAACGGTGGTTCGGCGGCGGTGCGGACCTCAACCCGCCGCTGCCGGTCGCGACGGACACCGACGAGTTCCATGCCGTGCTGAAGCAGGCGTGCGACGCGCATGACGCCGGCCATTATCCGCGGTTCAAGCAATGGGCCGACGACTATTTCTACATCCCGCACCGGCAGGTGCATCGCGGCGTCGGCGGCATCTTCTACGATCATCTGGAGGGCGATTTCGACGCCGATTTCGCCTTCACGCAGGATGTCGGGCGCGCCTTCCTGGACGTGTACCCCCGCATCGTGCGGCGGCGGATGGACCGGCCGTTCACCGACGCCGACGTGGCGCAGCAGCGCGCGTGGCGCGGGCGCTATGCCGAGTTCAACCTCGTCTATGACCGCGGCACGCTGTTCGGGCTGAAGACCGGAGGCAATATCGACGCGATCCTGATGAGCCTGCCGCCGGTGGCGACGTGGGAGTGACATGATGGGGGGACTGAGCCCATGGGCCTGACAGGCGTCCCCGACGATCATGTCGCGACGATCGTCACCACGCTGGAGATGACGCAGCGTCCGGCGCTGCGCGCGATGCCGGAGGCACCGCTGCGGCTGGTGCGCTGGCCGCTGCCCAAGCCGGGCAAGTATCGCGCCCTGTTCGCACGCGTCGGCGCGCCGTGGCTGTGGTTCTCGCGGTTGGCGATGGACGAGGCGGCGCTGACCGCGATCATCCACGACGCCCGCGTCCAGGTGTTCGCGGCGGTGGATCGCGCCGGGGTCGAGGTGGGGATGCTGGAGCTGGACTTCCGCACCCCCGGCGCGTGCGAGATCGGCTATTTCGCGCTGGTGCCGGAACTGGCCGGGCGCGGCCATGGACGCTGGCTGATGGCGCAGGCGCTGGCGCATGGCTGGACGAAGGAGGTGTCGCGGGTGTGGCTGCACACCTGCACGCTCGACCATCCGTCCGCGCTCAATTTCTATCGCGCGCAGGGGTTCGTCGCGACGAAGCGGACGGTGGAGACCTTCCCCGACCCGCGCCTGCTGGGCCTGCTGCCCGGGGATGCCGCGCCTCAGGTGCCGCTGCTGACGCGCAGCCGGTAGAAGACCGCGCCGACCAGCAAGGTGGCGATCGCATAGGCGGCGCCCACCCCCGCCACGCCCGCGTCGACCAGCGCGAGCAGCAGCGGGTTGCCGTGCGCCGGTGCGCGCAGCCATTCGTCCGCCGACATCAACGGCACGACGACGATCCATTGCAGCAGGAACAGCGTGACCAGCGCACCGGTGATCGCCCAGCCGTGACCGCGCGTCATCGCCGCGCTGACGCGGATCGCCTGCCACGCGCCGATGTCGTGGCGGCGCGCCAGCACCGGGACGCTCGCGACCAGCCGCGCCTGGATATAGAGGCCGGGCAGCACGAACAGCCACAGCCCCAGCCCGACCGGCAGCGCGACGATCAGGCTGGCGAGCAGGAACGGCCACAGCCGCACCGCCGCCAGCCGCAACGCCCCCTGCGTCGTCGGGCGATCGGGCGCGAGCAGCAGCAGCGCGATCGCCGCCGCGCCATAGATGCCGATCAGGTCCGCGGCGAGGAACCACAGGCCATAGCTCTGTCCCCAGGCGCTGACCGCGTCGATCCACGCGGTCATCGTCGCCTCGTCGCGCGTCGCGGGCAGCGCGGGGATCGGATCGCACAGCAGCAGCGCGGCGAAGGACGGCAGGAACACCAGCGCCCCGCCCAATGCGGTGACGGTGTCGGCGCTGCGCCGGAACATCCGCCAAGCGGCGGCGAGCAATGTGGCGAAGGTCATGCCGCCATGTCGCGCGCGGCGACGTAGAAGCGCGCCGCGAACACGCCCTGCAACACCGCGGTGCCCGCGCTGACCAGCCCGCCGACGATCGCGATGGCGACCGTGGCCGCCCCCTGCCCCAGCAGCAGCCGCGCGACGACGCCGGTCACCGACGTGGCCGCCGCGCTCGCCACCCCGACGACGATGACGTAGAGCAGCGCCACGCCGACCAGTCGCAACCCGGCGCCGCGCGTCAGCGCGACGCTGCGTCGCAGCGCGCCGAGCGACAGTGGCTCGTTGGCGATCACGGGGATGACCAGCAGCAAGCGCGCACTCGCCCACAGCGCCACCACGCCGAGCAGGAGCGACAGCAGCGTCACGCCCCCCAGCCCCGCGGTGGACGCCGCGCGCAGGTCGAGCGCGCCGCTCGCCTCGTCGATGCGCAGCCCCGACGCCGCCGCCGCGAACGCCAGCGGGATCAGCGCGACCGCGAACAGCAGCCCGATCGCGATCGTCGCCAGCAGGCCGGCGCCCAGCCGGCGCCAGCCGATCGCCTGCGCGTGCGAACGGTCGGTCGCCGGGTCGCTCGCCACCGCGGCGATGCCGAGCAGCGCGACGACCACCAGCGCCAGCTGCGCCAGCGAGAGCAGCGCGCCGAGCCCCGCGGGCAGCGCGCCGCCGTTCGCCAGCGCCAGCACGGCCGGCACCACCGCGGGCAGGATGAGATAGATCGCTGCCAGCGTCGCCAGGATGCCGGCGCGTCCGCGCAGCACCTCGACGGAGGAATCCCACACCGCCCCGATCCGCACCCGTCGCGCGCTCATGTCCGTCTCTCCGTCACCGTGTGGCGCCTAGCCTTCCCCGCCGCGCTTGCCAATCGCCGCCGGCGGTCGCATCTGATGCCCCGTGCAGGGACCGGACGGGATCGAGTGGCGCGTGTCGCCGGGGCTGACCGATTATGCGGCGGCGCTCCAGGAGATGGAGGCGCGCGCCGGCGCGGTCGCGGCGGGTGATGCGCGCGAGCTGATCTGGCTGCTGGAACATCCCCCCGTCTATACCGCGGGCACCAGCGCGGACCCGAGCGAACTGGTCGACGCGCGCTTCCCGGTGGTGCCGGCGGGGCGCGGCGGCAAATACACCTATCATGGGCCGGGGCAGCGCGTCGGCTATCTGGTGCTCGACCTCAATCGCCGCGGGCGCGACGTGCGCTGCTTCGTCCATGCGGTGGAAGGCTGGGTGATCGCAGCATTGGCGCGGATCGGCATCGCGGCGTTCCGCGCCCCCGGCCGGATCGGCATCTGGACGATCGACGCCGCCGGGCAGGAGGCGAAGATCGGCGCGATCGGCATCCGCGTGCGGCGCTGGGTGACGCTGCACGGCTTCTCGGTCAACCTGTCGCCCAACCTCGCTGACTTTGGCGGGATCGTGCCGTGCGGGATCGCCGAATATCCCGTCACCAGCGCGCAAGCGATTGGAAAACCGTGCGACCATGCAACCTTCGACGCGGCGCTGGCGTTCACCGCCTCGGCATTCCTCGATAGCCTGACTTGTGCAGGTGAAATCGAGGCTTGAGGGTCCGGTCATCTACGATTAACGTTCACGTCGATTTGGGCTGAAGGGCCGCAACGGGTCACCAAATCCACAGTCTAGGGAGCAATTTCATGCGTGCAGTCATCACCAAGGTCCTGGCTAGCTCGGCACTCGCAGCGGCGGCGCTCGCCGTGTCGGCGTGCGGTTCGAAGACCGAAACCAGCGAGAACACCATGATCACCGACATGAACGCCACCGAGGGCATGGACACCATGACCGACAACATGACCGCCGTCGACGGCAGCATGAACGGCGGCATGATGGCCAACGACACCATGATGGGCAACGACATGATGATGTCGAACATGTCGAACGCGATGTAATCTGCCGCACGGCGATTGTATCCGAAGGGGCCGTCCGGGCGACCGGGCGGCCCCTTCTCTTTGGCGCTGCGCACACCGCGATCGTTACGGAAACCCACCGTTTTCCGCGAGGTTGGCGCGGCGAACCGAGTCCGTGACGCGACAGAATTGCGTGGTGGCGGGGCGCCTTTTGCCGTAAGGAGGCGTCCCGTGGGAGAGACGGGGCGGCGGTGCCGCGGCGAGGAGTTTCGGGGAATGCGTACAACGGGGTACGTCGGCATGATGGGCCGGCGGGTGGCGGGCGTCCTGCTGGCAGGCGCGACGATGGTGGCGGCGGTTCCGGCGTCGGCGCAATTCTTCTTCAAGTCCAAGGACCTGAGCGGCGACGTGGTGACGGGGGCCGAACCCGGCATCGGCCAGCCGCTGCCCGGCGCGACGCCGGCGGAGCTGCGCGCGGGCGTGGTGTGGAACATGCGCGCGGCGCTGAACGTCGCGGCGCTGCAATGCCAGTTCGAGCCGACGCTGCTGACCGTCACCAATTACAATGCGATCCTGACCGATCACAAGGCGGAGCTGGCGTCGTCGTTCGACACGCTGACCAAATATTTCCTGCGCATGGCCAAGACCAAGCGCGACGGACAGATGGCGCTCGACCAGTTCGGCACGCGCACCTATTCGGGCTTTGCCACGGTCGCGGCGCAATATGGCTTCTGCACCACCGCGGGGCGGATCGGGCGCGAGGCGCTGTATGCGTCGCGCGGCGGCTTCGGCGATCTGGCGCTGGGGCGGATGCGCGAGCTGCGCAACAGCCTGACGCCATGGGGCGAGCAGCAATTCCCGCGCGCCCAGATCATGCCCGCCGCGCTGCCGCGGTTCGACAAGGCATGCTGGAAGAAGGACGAGTTCGACACGCGCAAGTGCGGCGAGCCGATCGTCCCGATCGTCTACGCGGCGCGGTGATTTTCTGAGAAGCCCCTCCCCTTCAGGGGAGGGGTTGGGGTGGGGCAGTCACGAGCCACAGGCGCCGGTCTCGGTGAGACACTCCCCACCCCCGACCCCTCCCCTGAAGGGGAGGGGCTTTATGCACCGACTACCGCAACCCCAGCATCTTGTGCGTCTGGAGCGACAGGCGCCACCGCGGCCGCTCCATCACCAGCGCCATCGCCGCGTCGACATTGGCCTGTCCCCGCGCATCGTCCATCGGTTGCAGCAGGAAGTTGGCAAACTCCCACCCCTCGATCGCGTCGAGGTCGGTGCCCGGCTGCGGCCAGACCAGCTTCAGTTCGTCGCCGCGGCGCTGCACCACCTCGCTGCCCGCCTTGGGGCTGATGCAAACCCAGTCGATCCCGTGATGCACCGGCAGCGTCCCGTTGCTCTCGATCGCGATCGTGAAGCCGGCGGCATGGAGCGCATCGACCAGCGCATCGTCGACCTGGAGCATCGGCTCGCCCCCGGTCAGCACGACGAAGCGCCGCTCGACCCCGGCGCCCCAGAAGGCCGCCGCCGCCGCCGCCAGCGCACCGGCATCGGCGAACTTGCCGCCGCCCAGCCCGTCGGTGCCGACGAAATCGGTGTCGCAGAAGCGGCACATCGCGGTCGCGCGGTCCTGTTCGCGTCCCGACCACAGGTTGCATCCCGCGAACCGCACGAACACCGCCCGCCGCCCGGCCTGCGCGCCCTCCCCCTGGAGCGTCAGGAACATCTCCTTGACGGCATAGGTCATGGCGCGGGCGGGGCGACCGCGTAATCGGTGGGGTCCGCGACGCCCGCCTCGACGAAGCCCTTGTGGCGCAGGCGGCAGCTGTCGCATAGCCCGCAATGCTTCGCGCCGGGCGCCGGATCGTAGCACGACCAGCTCAGCCCGAGGTTCAGGCCCAGCCGCGTGCCCTCGCGCACGATATCGGCCTTGGTCATGTGCTGGAGCGGCGCGCGCAGGCGGAACGGCTCGCCTTCGACCCCGGCCTTGGTGGCCAGCTCCGCCAGCCCCTCGAACGCGGCGATGAACTCGGGCCGGCAATCGGGATAACCGGAATAATCGAGCGCGTTGACGCCCAGGTACAGGTCGCGCGCGCCCGCCGCCTCCGCCCAGCCCAGCGCCAGGCTGAGGAAGATCGTATTGCGCGCGGGCACATAGGTGACCGGGATGGCCGCGCCGACGCCCTCCTTGGGCACCGCGATCGTCGCATCGGTCAGCGCGGAGCCGCCGAACGCGGACAGGTCGATCGGCAGCACGACGTGCCGCTCGGCCCCCAGCGCATGCGCGACGCGGCGCGCGGCGGCGAGTTCGATATGGTGGCGCTGGTTATAGTCGACCGACAAGGCGAGCAGCGGATGCCCGGCCTCGCGTGCCAGCGCGGCGGACACCATCGAATCGAGCCCGCCGGAGACCAGCGCGACCGCGGGAGTGAGGCGTGTCATGATGGCGCGCAGCTAGGCCTTGTCGCGCGACGGCGCAACCCGCAGGCGCCGCAACGAAAAGCGGCGGGACGCCCCGTCGGGCATCCCGCCAGTTCGCTTGACCAGTCAAGCAGGGAGAAAACGTGCCCAAGGAGAACACCCGATCCTTATGACGGGGAAAGGTTAAGGCGAAGATAACGCGCCTCTTTTGCGCGACACGCCAGCGCACATTTCTTGGCCGCCACCCCGGACTAGTTCGGTGCTTGTTCCCTTCGAACAAGGATTCTTCCTACCACCCCGGCGAAGGCCGGGGTCCAGTCGGGGAACAGGAATTGGCGAACGCTGTACGTCGTCACCGCGACCTTCGCGACTGGACCCCGGCCTTCGCCGGGGAGGCGTACTTGTCTGAAGGGGACAAGCACTGACTTGTTCCGGGGTCCACTGTTCCGCGGACCCAAGCGCCCGTGGGTGTGCGGAAGGGTGGATGCCGGAACAGGTCCGGCATGACGGAGAGGGCTTCGAAGATCCCGCCTTGAGCCGGGGTCAAGCTTTCCGGCAACCGTCGAGAGAAGCGGGACCCCGGGTCGAGCCCGGGGTGACGCAAGATCGGTCGTGCCCGCCCACGCGCTATTGCGCGCTGACCTGCACCTCGACGTCCAGTTCTTCCTCGCCTTCGCCGAGCCGCGATCCCGCCACCGGCGACGAACCGGCGGCGTCGAGCGCGACCGCGACGCGGACGTGATGTTCCTCCGGCGACAGGCCCAGCATCGGATCGAACCCGACCCAGCCCAGCCCGTCGACCCAGGCATCGGCCCAGCCGTGCGCAGTGGCGCGGCGGCCGTCCTCCAGATCGCAATAGCCGGTGACGTAGCGCGCCGGCACGCCCAGCACGCGCGCGCAGGCGACGAACATCTGGGCGAGGTCGCGCGCGGTCGCCTCCTCGCGCGCGAACGCCTGCGCCGCGGTCAGCCCCGCTTCGGGCCGCGCGGTCGAACGCGCGAAGCGACGGCGCAGCGCGTCGTTGATCGCGTGCAGCCCGGCCAGCGGGACGCGCGCACCCATGATGTCTCCCGCGAACCGTTCCAGCGCCTCGTCCGCCAGCGTCGCCGGGGTGGTGCGCAGGTACAAGGCGGGGGGCAGCGGCTCGAACGTGCCGTGGAGGATGCCGTCGGAATGGCTGGTCACCACCTCTCCGGTCACCGCGATCTCGATCCGCTCCAGCGGCCCTTCGGCGTAGAGCATCGTGGTCAAATTGCCGAAGCCGTCGCGATGCTGGCGCAGCCGCGCGTCGCAATCGACCGAGATGTGCCATTCCGCCACCGTCTGGTCGTGGGTGTTGGGCGGCGTCATCCGCAGCAGCTGGACGATGCGGCCCTGCGGCGCGGTGAAGCGATAGGTGGTGCGATGATCGATCGACAGGCGCATCAGTTACGGAACTTGATCATTAGTGATGGAACTTGAACTGGCGACCGATCGCCTCGTGGAGCAGCGCATTCTCCGCGATCAGCGCCTGGAGATGCTGGTGCAGCCCGGCGGCGATGACGTCGCCGGTGCGCGTCTTCACCACGCGCGCCTGCCGCGTGCGCGCCATCCGGTCCGCCTCGCCCTGCATCCCGCTGGAGCGCGCCAGCGCGGTCAGCACCGCCACCGTCTCCTCGGTGGAGGCGGCCAGGCTGCGCGGCAGTTCGGCGCGGCTGAGCAGCAGGTCGATCACGTTCGCGGGCTTCAACCCCTCGTTGTACAACCAGCGATAGGCGGTGACGGCGGACACCGTCTGCAGGATCGTGGTCCATTGGTCGCGATCGACGGTGCCGCCGACGCGCTCCCCTTCGGGTAGCAGGATGTGATACTTCACGTCCAGCAGGCGGGCGGTATTGTCGGTCCGCTCCAGCGCCTGTCCCAGCCGGATGAACAGCGTCGTCTGGTTGCGCAGCATGCGGTGCAGCGCGCCCTCGAACCCGCGCGTTTCCGCCTTCACCGCATCCATGATCGCCAGCGTCGCGGTGGGATCGAGCCGGCTCATCCGCTGATCGAAGATCAGCCAGGCGCTGTTGATCGCCTGCCACGCCTCCCGGCTAAGCGCGGTGCGCACCGCACGCGCATTGTCGCGCGCCATCGCCAGGCTGCGCAGGATCGAACCGGGGTTGGTCGCATCGCCGATCAGGAATCGCGCGACCGTCTCCCGCGACAGGTCCGTCCCGCGCGCGGCGAAGCCGGCATCGGTGTCGGTGACGGTCAGCGCGGAGCGCCACGCATCCTCGCCGGCGGAGCGCGTCGACAGCACGTCGAGGCGCAGCGTCGCCTCCACCAGCCGCGCGATGAAATCGGCGCGCTCGATATACCGGCCCAACCAGTAGAGCGAGGAGGCGGTGCGGCTGAGCATCAGGAAGCCCCCCCTTCGCCGATCGTCTGGGACATCGCCGACAGACCGCCGATCCCCGCCATCCCCTGCGTCATGCCGGGCATGGTCTGGGTCATGCCCGAACAGGGCTCCATCAGCACGAAACTGTCCTTGGTCCCGCCACCCTGCGACGAATTGACCACCAGCGACCCTTCGCGCAGCGCCACGCGGGTCAGCCCGCCGGGCACCACACGCACGCCCTGCGACCCCGTCAGCACGAACGGGCGGAAATCGACATGGCGTGGGCACAGCCCGCTGTCGGCGAGCGTCGGGACGGTCGACAGCGCCAGCGTCGGCTGCGCGATATAACGCTGCGGCTCGGCGATCAGCGCGGCGCGGAATACCTCCACCTCCGCCTTGGATGCGGTGGGGCCGACCAGCATGCCATAGCCGCCCGACCCGTCGACCAGCTTGACCACCAATTGGTCGAGGTGATCGAGCACGTATTTGAGCGCCTGCGGCTCGCGGCAGCGATAGGTCTCGACATTGGGCAGCCGGGGCTCGCCACCCGAGTAGAATTTCACGATCTCCGGCATGTAGCTGTAGATCGCCTTGTCGTCGGCGATGCCGTTGCCCGGCGCGTTGATGATCGCGACATTGCCCGCGGCATAGGCCGCGATCAGCCCCGGCACGCCCAGCAGCGAATCCGGGCGAAAGACCAGCGGATCGAGGAAGTCGTCGTCGACGCGGCGATAGATCACGTCCACCTTCACGCGCCCGGCGATGGTGCGCATATAGACGACGTCGTCGTCGACCACGAGGTCCGCCGCCTCGACCAGCTCGATCCCCATCGAATCGGCGAGGAAACTGTGCTCGTAATAGGCAGAGTTATAATGTCCGGGCGTCAGCACGACGCAGGTCGGGTTCTGCACCGCGCCGCGCGGCGCGACCGAGCGCATCGTCTCCAGCAGCATGTCGGGGTAGCTGTCGACCGCGGCGACGCGGAACTTGGAGAACAGCTCCGGGCACAGCCGCACCATCGCCTCGCGGTTTTCCAGCATGTAGCTGACGCCGCTGGGCGTGCGGGCATTGTCCTCCAGCACGTAGAATTCGTCCGGCCCGGTGCGGACCAGATCGATCCCGCAGATATGCGCCCACACGTCGTGCGGCGGGCGGATGCCTGCGATCTCCGGACGGAACTGCGCATTGCCCAGGATCAGGTCGGGCGGCAGGATGCCTTCCTTCAGGATGCGGCGCTCGCCATAGATGTCGACCAGGAAGGCGTTGATCGCCTCGACCCGCTGGATCAGCCCTTGCGACAATCGCGACCATTCGTCGGCCAGGAACACGCGCGGCACGATGTCGAACGGGATGATGCGCTCGCCCGCCTCGCTCTCGCCATAGACGGCGAAGGTGATGCCGAGCTGGCGGAAGGTGGTTTCGGCCGAATGCTGTCGTCGTCGCAGTTCGTCGGGCGGCGTTTCGCTCAGCCAGCGGTGCAGCTCCGCCAGTTGCGATCGGGTGCCACCGCCGTCCGGCGCCCCCATGACCTCGTCGAACGCCTGTGTCCCCATCGGTCCCCGTAACGCTCATGTTGCGATTCCGCCGCATGCTGCGTCACATTGCTGCGCTGCACAAGCGCGATTAACGAAGATCGGCGAGCATCGCCGGGGTGAGGACCTGCGGCAGCACGCGCGGCTCGGCCGCGCCGGGGGGATAGAAGAGGTACAGCGGCACGCCCGCGCGGTTATGGCGCTCGATGAAGCGGCCCAGCACCGGGTCGCCGTCGGTCCAGTCGCCGACCAGCACCGCCACCTTGTTGCGGCGGAAGGCGTCGGCGGCGGTGGCGGTCTCGATCGCGGCCTTCTCGTTCACCTTGCACGTCAGGCACCAGTCGGCAGTGAAATAGGCGAGGACCGGGCGACCCTGCGCGCGGAGCGCGGCAAGCCGCGCCTCGCCGAACGGCTCGGTCCCGGCGAGCGCGACCGTTTCCTTGGCGGCGGGGCGGATCGTCGCGACGGCGGCGGTCGCCAGCGCCGCGCCTGCCAGCGCGACCCAGCCAGCCCGTGCCACGCCCGCCAGCTGCCGCCGCCCCGCGATCCACAGCGCCAGCGCCAGCAGCAGCGCGGCGGCGAGGCCCAGCGTCATCCCGTCCACCCCGGCCTGCCGCCCCAATACCCAGGCGAGCGCCAGCGCGGTCAGGAACATCGGCACCGACAGGATGCGCCGCACGCGCCCCATCCATGCCCCCGGTTTGGGCAGCCGCCGGCGCAGCGCGGGGACGAAGCCGATGGCGAGGAACGGCAATGCGATCCCCAGCCCCAGCCCCGCGAACACCAGCATCGCCGCGGCGGCGGGCAGCACCAGCGCCGCCCCCATTGCGCCGGCCATGAACGGCCCGGTACACGGCGTCGCGACGAAGGCGGCGAGCGCGCCGGTCATGAACGCGCCGGTCGCCCCGCCCTTCCCCGCGAACTGCGGCGTCGGCAGCTCGAACAGCCCGGCGAGGTTGAGCGCGATCGCGACCGTGACCAGCAGCAGCACGCCGATGACGCGCGGATCCTGCAACTGGAACGCCCAGCCGACGCTCGCCCCGCCCGCGCGCAGCCCCAGCAGCAGCGCGCCGAGCGCGACACATACCGCGATGACGCCCGCGGCATAGGCCAGCGCCTCGCCCCGCGCATGGCGCTCGCTCTCACCCGAGCGCGCGAGGCCGAGCGCCTTGAGGCTGAGGATCGGGAAGACGCACGGCATGACGTTGAGCAGCACGCCGCCCAGCACCGCGCCCGCGAACGCCAGCAGCGCCGCCTGCCAGTCGGTGCCGGTACGCGGCGGCGCCACCTCGCCCGGCTGCGCGACGATCGAGAGGCCGCGCCCCCCGCCCGTCGCCAGCACGCCCGCGATCGTGCCGGTCGCGGGTGTGGCCGCGCCCTTCGTCTCGATGACGAGGCGGTCGCCGTCGCGCGTCACCGTCTGCGGCGCGGGGTAATCGGTCGCGCCCGCGGCGGCGGGATAGAAATACGCCTCGCCCAGCGCCGCATCGCGCGGATAGGGCACCGACAGGCGGAAACGGTCGCCCGCGCGCTGCCATGTCGCGGCGGCATCGAGCGGGCGCGGCAGCGCGGTGCGCCATGCGTCGAAACGCGCGCGCGTGGCGGGCGCCACCGCGCCGTCGCCCACGGTCAGCACGGTCGACAGCGTCCGCGTCTCGGGCACGCAGATCTCGGTGGTGCAGACGAGATAGTCGAGTCTGGCGCTGATCGGCAGCCGCGTGCCGGGCGCGAGGCCAGCGGGCAGCGCGAGCCGCGTCAGCAGCGCCCACGGCTTTTCATAGACATGGTTCATCAACCCCGCGACGATCAGCCGCTGCGGCACCGGATAGTCGAGCGGCGCGGCGGTGACGCCGGCAGGCAGCGTCCAGGCGACGCGCGTCTCGACACCCGCGTCGCCGGGGTTCTTCCAATAGCCGTGCCAGCCCGGCTGCGGCGTCGCGGCGAACGCCAGCGCCACCTCGCGCCCCGCGGCGGGGGTCGTGCTTTCGGCGACCAGCTCGATCGCGACATGGCGCGACTGCTGCGCGGCCGCGGGCAGCGCCAGACAGGCTGTCATGAGGATGAAAAGCGCCGCGCGCACAGCTTGCCTGACCATCATCCACGGCTCATAGCCGCAACCGCTTCCTCTTGCATCAGGCCCGCCCCATGAAAGCGCTTCTCGCCGCCGCCCTGCTGACCCCTCCTTTGCTGACCAGCGTAGCCGCCCCCGCGCTGGCGCAGACGGCACCCGCACCTGCCGCTCCGGTGGCACCGCGTACTCCGCCGAAGCTGATCGTCGCGATCTCGGTCGATCAATTCTCGGCCGACCTGTTCGCGCAATATCGTAATCGCTTCAGCGACGGCATGGCGCGGCTGGCCGGCGGCGTGGTGTTCCCCGCCGGCTATCAGAGCCATGCCGCGACCGAGACGTGCCCGGGCCATTCGACGATCCTGACCGGCATGCGCCCCGCGCATACCGGGATCATCGCCAATAGCTGGATCGACCAGAAGGCCGGGCGCGCCGACAAGACCGTCTATTGCGCGGAGGACGAGCGCGTCGCGGGCAGCGACCACGACAATTACATGCCGAGCGACCTGCACCTGAAGGTGCCGACGCTGGGCGACATGATGAAGCGCGCCAATCCGCAGGCGCGCGTCGTCGCGGTGGCGGGGAAGGACCGCGCCGCGATCATGATGGGCGGGCACAATACCGACCAGATGTGGTTCTGGGGCGGCCAGCGCTTCATCTCGCTCGCCGGGCGCAAGGAGACGCCGGTCGTCACCCGCGCCAATGCCGCGGTCGCCGCGCTGCTCGCCGCACCGCAGGCGGCACTGCCGCTGCCGGGCTATTGCAAGGCGCTGTCGCAGCCGATCGCGGTCGGCGAGCAGACGCTGGGCACCGGCCGGTTCGAACGCGCGGCGGGCGACGCCAAGGCGTTCCGCGCCTCGCCCGCGCTGGACGGCGCGGTCTTCGCGCTGGCCGCCGGGCTGATCCAGGACATGAAGCTGGGGCAGGGCCCGGCCACCGATCTGATCGCGATCGGCGCGTCGGCGACCGACTATATCGGTCATTCGCGTGGCACGCAGGGGTCCGAGATGTGCATCCAGATGGACCAGCTCGACCAGACGATCGGCGCGTTCCTGGCGCAGCTCGACGCGTGGAACATCGATTACGAGGTGATGCTGACCGCCGATCACGGCGCGCACGACATGACCGAGCGACAGCAGCAGCGCGCGATGCCGATGGAGACGCACCTCGATCCCGCCGCCGTGGCGAAGGGCGTCGGCGCGGCGATCGGGCAGGAACTGGGGGTGAGCGGCGCGGTCCTGCTGGGCGGCGCGGAGGGCGACATCTATGTCGCCGATACCGTGCCCGCGGCGCGGCGCGACGCGGTGCTCGCCGCCGCCAAGCGCCGCTACCAGGCGATGCCGCAGATCGCCGCCGCCTATACCGGCGCGGAGATCATGGCGACGCCGATGGCGACCACCCCGCCGGAGAGCTGGACGCTGCTGGAACGCACGCGCGCGTCGTACATGGCGGGGCGCTCGGGCGACCTGATCGTGCTGACCCGCCCGCGCGTCACCTCGATCATCGCGCCCGCGCCTTATTATGTCGAGACGCACGGCAGCCCGTGGGACTACGACCGCCGCGTGCCGATCCTGTTCTGGCGCAAGGGGATGACCGGGTTCGAACAGCCGCTGTCGGTCGAGACGGTCGACATCGCGCCGACACTGGCGGCGACGATCGGACTGCCGGTGTCGGGGCTGGACGGGCGGTGCCTCGATCTGGACGCCGGGGCCGGGGATACGTGCGCGCGGTAAGGTGCGCGGGGTAGCTCCCCAAACTACGTCACCCCGGACTTGTTCCGGGGTCCAGGGCGGCGCGCCCTAACCGCTGTGAGGCGCGAGAAACCCTGGATGCCGGGACGAGCCCGGCATGACGGTGAGGGTTTGGGTAGCGAAGCGCTCGCCACGACCGTCACCCCGGGCTTGACCCGGGGTCCCGCTTTGGCGCGACGGTGACGCGTCGTCATACCGCCACGAAGCTGTTGATCGAGCGGTCCTTGCGCACCTTCGCGCCGTCGAAGATCGTGCCGTTCATCGCGATCCACACCCCCGGCCCCGCCACCTGCACCGCGGCGAAGGCCATGCCCAGGTTGAACGTCGCGTCGCTCTCCGCGAAGCGCGCCGGGGCCAGCGCGCCGACCAGCACCACCGTCTTGCCCTCGCCAGCCGCCAGCGCATGCGCGGTATCGGTCATCGTATCGGTGCCATGGGTGATGATGACGCGCTCCTCCGGCGCGTCCCGCACCGCGGCCGCGATCGCGGCGCGGTTGTCGTCGGTCAGTTCCAGGCTGTCCTTGCGCATCAGCTCCTGCACGCGGAACGCCGGCGCGACGCGCGCGGTGCGCAGCAGCCGCTCCACCACGCTGTCGCCGATCTGATATTCGCTCAGCGCGTCGAAATAGAGCTTGTCGATCGTGCCGCCGGTGGTGAGGATCAGGATGCTCATTGCTCGGCGACGTCCAGCAGACCGTGCCGTGCGAGCATCGCGGTGGGATCGGCATCGCGCCCGCGGAACGCGCGGAAGCTGTCAGCCGCGGGCCGCGTCGCGCCCTTCGCCAGAACTTCCTCACGAAAGGCGGTGCCCGTCGCGCGATCGACCAGCCCCGCCTCGGCGAAGCGCAGGAAGCCGTCCGCGGCCAGCACCTCCGCCCACAGATAGCTGTAATAGCCGGACGCATAGCCGCCCGCGAAGATATGCGCGAAGCCGTGCGGGAAGCGGTGCCATTCGGGCGGGCGGATCACCGCCACCTCGTCGCGCACCGCGTCGATCACCTCCATCGGGTCGCTGCCCAGCGTGCCGAGATGGAGCAGCAGGTCGAACAACGCGAATTCCAGCTGGCGCACGATGAACATGCCCGACTGGAAGCGACGCGCGGCGACCATCTTCTCGAACAGCTCCGGCGGCAGCGGCGCGCCGGTGGCATGGTGGCCGGACATGCCGGTCAGCACGTCGCGGTCCCAGGCGAAATCCTCCATCAGCTGGCTGGGAAGTTCGACCGCGTCCCATTCGAACCCGCTGGTGCCCGCGATCGACGGGCGATCGACGCGCGTGAACAGATGGTGGAGGCAATGCCCCGTCTCGTGCAGCAGCGTGACGACATCGTTATGGCTCAGCAGCGACGGCGCGGCGTCGCTGACCGGCGCGAAATTGCACACCAGATAGGCGACCGGCACGCGCACCATATTGCCGTCGCGCAGCCGCGGGCGCGCCTGCGCCATCCACGCGCCGCCGCGCTTGCCCGGGCGGGCGTGGAGATCGAAGTACAGGCCGGAGAAGACCTCGCCGGCATCGTCCACCACGTCGAAATAGCGTGCGTCGGGATGGTAGAGCGGCACGTCGTCGCGCTCCACCAGCCTGATCCCGAACAGCCGCCCCAGCAGCGCCTGCCACCCGGCGGTGACGCGCGCGACCGGAAAGTATCCGCGCACCTCCTGCTCGTCGACCGCGTAGCGCGCCTGCCGCAGGCGGTTGGCGGCGAACCCCGCGTCCCATGGCTGGAAATCGTCGATCCCCAGCGTCTCCGCGGCGAAGGCGCGCAATTGCGCCAGGTCGCGCTCCGCCGCCGGACGCGCGCGCTTGCCGAGATCGCGCAGGAAGGCCAGCACCTCACCCGCATTGGGCGCCATCTTGGTTTCCAGCGACAGCGCGACCGGATCGGGAAAGCCCAGCAGCTTCGCCGCCTCGCGCCGCAGGTCGAGGATGCGCGCGATGCGCGGGCCGTTGTCATACTCGCCCGCGTTCGGCCCCTGATCCGACGCGCGCGTGCCATAGGCGCGATAGACGGCGGCGCGCAGGTCGCGATCCTCTGCGAAGGTCAGCACCGCATTGACGCTGGGCATCTGGAGCGTGACCAGCCAGCCGTCGCGCCCCTTGGCCTGCGCCGCGGCGGCGAACATCGCCTTGTCCGCGTCCGACAGGCCGGCGAGCCGCGCCTCGTCGGTGATATGCTCGCCCCAGGCGTCGGTCGCATCCAGCAGCGCGCTGCCGAAATCGGTCGAGAGCGTCGACAATTCGACCGAGATCGCGGCGAAGCGGTCGCGCTCCGCCTCCTCCAGCGCGACGCCGGCCAGCGTGAAGTCGCGGATCGCATGTTCCACCGCGACGCGATCCGCCTGCGGCAGATCGGCAAAGGCGGGCGAGGCCTGAAGCGCGGTCAGCACCTCGTACAAATCGCGATTCTGTGCCACCGCCATCGAATGCTGGACGAGTTTCTCCTGCCCCGCGGCGTGCGCGGCGCGCAGTTCCGGCGTGTCCGCCACGCCGCGCAGGTGCGACACCGCGGACCACAAGGCATCGATCGCCGCCTCGGCGCGCTCCAGCGGCAGCCATGCCTGATCGAACGTCGTCGGCCGGTCGCGGGTGACGGCGGCGACCGCGTCGGCATGGCGCGCGATCGCGGCGTCGAGCGCGGGGGCGATGGCGTCGGGGGTGAGCGCGGTGAAGTCCGGCAGCGCCAGCGGGTCGAGCAGGGTCGAGGTCATCGGGTCGTCCTATCGTGATCGCGACAGGATAGGAATGCGGGGCGATGGTGGAAAGACTTCCTCTAAGCCCCTCCCCTTCAGGGGAGGGGTTGGGGTGGGGTGAGCCTCGCAGAGACCATCGCCCTTGACTGCCCCACCCCCCACCCCTCCCCTGAAGGGAAGGGGCTTAAGATGAAGTCTAAAGCACCCAGTCCAGCTGCAACCACAGCTTCTGCGTATCCGCGCCGAACCCCTTCGCCTGATAATCGGCGTAGCGGATGGTGGCGAGCGTATGGCCCAGCTTGCCGGTCGCCAGCAGGTCGACCTCGTCGCCATAGCGGCGCACCGCGCGGTCGCTGTCGAAACGGTGATACACCGCCTGCACCGACACGCCGCTCCAGCGCCCGACCTGCTTCCAGCCCCAGCCGGTGCTGGCATACAGGTCGCGGATGCCGTCCGCAGGCGTGGTGGTGAACTTGTCGGCCCAGCCCTGGAACTTGAAGATCGCGGCGAGCGGGGTCTGGAAGCTGGTCAGCGCGCGGCCATCATCGGCGCCCAGCACCTCATAGCCCGCGCCGACCCGCGGCCCATTCAGGTCGAGCGCGACATCCGCCAGCCAATAGTCGGCGCTGTAGCGATTGGGGTTGCGCGCGTAATCGGACTGGCGCGCGTGGCTTGCCTGCCACGCCAGTTTCGCGCGGCCGATCGCGCGCGATCCCGCCAGCCGCGCGCCATAGGTCTGGCTCGACAGGCGGAAGCCCTGCAACGCCGCCTCGTCCAAGTCGAGCAGATAGGCGAACGCGGTCACGGTGCCGATCGGGGTGGCGACCCCCAGCCTCGCGAGGACGGTGTCGCCGTCGATCGAGCGCGGCCGCACCCCCGCGCCGTCGATCCCCCAGACCGTGCGCACGTTCCAGACATAGCTGACGTCGGCCTTGACCCCCTTCACCGGCTCCAGCTGCGCGCGCACGGCGTCGAAGGTCTGGCCGTTGTTGCGGATCGCGGCGGCGCCGACGAAGCGCTCGTCGTCCAGCATGATCCGCTGCCGCCCGGCGGTGATGGTGGCACCGGGCGCGCGATACTGGAGCTGCGCGCGATACAGTGCGACGCTCTGCGGATCGCCGATCAGCGGGCGGACCATCGCCGCCCCTTCGATCCCGTCGTAATAATCGCCGACGATCGCGAGATTGCCCTGTGCCTCCGCCAGCGCCGACCAGCGGCCCTGCGTCGCCTCCACCCCGGTGCGGACGCGCATGGTGACGGCGTCCGACTCCTGCGGCAGCCCGTCCTGCGCGACATGCTCCTCGCGCAGGCGGACCTCGGCGAGGGGTTTCAGCGTCTGTGCGGCGGCGGGGGTGGTGACGGCGAGGAGGAGGCAGGCGGTAGCGAGACGCATCGTTGCGATTCCGTAAGGGTTCGGACCTGCCATAGCGTATAAAGGGCGGTAGAACAGTAAACATGGGTCGAACGCGCCAGCCAAAAGCCCCTCCCCTTCAGGAGTGTCAGGTAAACGATGCGGGGCATCGTTTACCTGACACTGGGTTGGGGTGGGGCGGTCACGGGCGAAGGTCTCTGCGAGGCCCTCCCCACCCCTGCCCCTCCCCTGAAGGGGAGGGGTGAGGAAGGTGCGTCAGTCCCGCCCCCAGTCGCCATGTCCGTGCGTCGTCGTGACGCTCGCGCCGGCGCCGCGGCCGCCCGCCGCCCCTTCCCACCAATAGGGCTGCCGCCGCCAGTTCCCCGTCGCGACCTCGTTGAGCGTCGCGGCATCGTACAGCCGCCCGCCCAGCATCACGCGCGCCACCTTGTCGCTGTTGCGAATGTCCACCGTGGGATCGGCGTCGAGCACTACCAGATCGGCGAGCTTGCCGACCTCGATCGAGCCGATGTCGCGCGCGTAACCCAGCGCGGTCGCGGGGGCGATCGTCGCGGCGCGCAAGGCCTGCACCGGCGTGAACCCGCCGCGCACGAAGCTCCACATCTCCCAATGCGCGCCCAGTCCCGGCTGCTGCCCGTGCGCGCCGATCGACACCAGCACACCCTTGTCGGCCAGCTTCCTCGCCTCGCGCGCGGTGGCGCCGTCGACATAATCCTCCTCCGGCGCGATCTCGCGGCGCGCGTTCTGCGCGGCGAGCGCGGCGGGCGGTGCATGGCGGGTGAGCAGCGGGTGGCGCCACACGTCCATATGCGCGCGCCAATAGGGGTCGCCCGCGGGACCGCCATAGGCGACCACCAGCGTCGGCGTGTAGCGCACCGTCGTCTGCGCCCAGAGCTGGATCAGGTCGGCGTAGAAATGCTCCAGCGGGACATTGTGCTCGACGGTCGAGTTGCCGTCCTGCACCAGCGTCACGTCCTGCGTGAACAGCGACCCGCCCTCCGGCACCACCGTCATCCCCTCCGCCTGCGCCGCGGCGACCACCATCTGGCGCTGCTCGCGGCGCGGCTGGTTGTAGTTCTTGACGCTGTTGGCGCCCTGCGCCTTCAGCCGGCGGACGTCGGCCAGCGCGTCCTCATATCGGTCGATCTGCGCATAGACGTCGGGCGACTTCGCGCCATAGATCACCTCGCCGGTGGAGAAGGTGCGCGGCTGGAGGCGCAGCCCGGCGCGCTGCATCTCGGCGGCGGGGAAGATCTCCGCCGAGCGCGACGACGGATCGTGGACCGTCGTGGTGCCGAAGGCGAGATTGGCCATCGCGTTCCAGTTCTGCTGCGGCACCAGCCCGTCCTCGCCCTGCGGCCCGTGGGCATGGGCGTCGACCAGCCCTGGGATGATCGTCTTGCCCGCGGCATCGACCGTGATCGCGCCCGCCGGGATCGCGACCGAGGCACGCGGCCCGACCGCGACGATGCGGTCGCCGCGGATCAGGATCGTCGCATCGTCGATGATGCCGCCGTCGTCGCGGGACATCGTCACGACGCGCGCGCCGGTCAGCGCGACCGTCGCGGCCGGCTTCGCGGCCGGCACCTCCATCGACAGCGACAGGCCGGTGCGCGGGGTCGCGAAGGTCGGCGCCCACTCCCCCTTCGGCGCAGTGGCGAACAGCGCGGCGGTATCGGCGGAGTAGAGCGTCGGCCCCATGCTCCAGTGGACGCGGCGCCCGTCGTCGGACCAGTGGAGGAAGTCCGCCCCCTCCGCGCTGACGCGCGTCACCGGCAGCGCCCCGCCCTTCATATCGACCTCGACCGCCTGCCGCCCGGGCAGCAGCGGCATCACGAACGCCTCGTAATTCTGGCGGAAGGCGACATAATCGCCGCGCGGCGACAGCTGGTAATCGTTGACCAGTTCGCCGGTGGCATGGATGCGCTCGTCGCGGCCGTTCAGGTCGGTGCTGACCAGCCGGCGCTTGCCCTTGTCGCTGGTCAGCAGGAAGACCCGGTCGTTGCCGGCGCCGAACTGCGGCGCGGCGGCATCGCGCGCGATCCTGACCGGCGCGCCGCCCGATGCGGCGACGCGATACGCGCCCGTGCCGGGGTTGCCGCGCGCCGCGGTCAGCCCGCCGCCCTGTCCCTGCTCGAACACGATCGTGGCGCCATCGGGGGAGAAGCGCGGGCGGCTGTAATGGCCCGCCACCGTCGTCACGGTACGCGGCGTGCCGCCGGCCGCGGCGACGGTCTTCACCTGTCCCAGACCGGCGTCGGTCCAACCGACGAAGACGATCTGCCGCCCGTCGCGCGACCAGCTGGGGAACAGCTCCATCTCTTCGGTGCCGCCGCGCGTCAGCCGGCGCGCCGCGCCGCCCGCCATCGGCTTCACCCACAGATGCCCCAGCGTCTCGAACACCACCTGCCGTCCATCCGGCGAGACGCTGGCCCAGCGCGGCATCTTCGTGACGATGCGGTCGGGCGCGACCTCGACCGCCGGGTGGGTCGCGTTCGCCACGACGCGGGTATCGGCGACGCGGAACGGGATCACCGCCGCGCCGCTGCCGTCCGCACCGACGCGGCGCAGCTTCCCGCCGGCCCAGAAGACGATCGCGCGATCGTCCGGCGTCCACGCCATGTTCGGATAGACGCCGGTGACCGCCCATGTCTCCTGCACATCGCGGTCGAGCGCGTCATAGACGATCCGCTCGACGCCGGTGGCGAGATCCTTCACCCATAGTTTCGAGCGATTGTCCTCGCGCCGGACGAACGCGATCCGCTTGCCGTCGCGGCTGGGCGTCGGGCGCACCGACCCACCGACCCCGCTGACCGCGGTCTCCACCTCGCCGGTGTCGATGTCGTAGCGTTCGATATCGAACAGATCGGTGCGCGAGTTCTGCGCATATTCGAAGATCGGCCCGGGCGAGACGTTGCGGGTGTAATAGAGGCTCTTGCCGTCGGGCGCATAGACCGGCTCGCCCAGTTCTTTCTGCAACACCTCGCTGGCGCGCTTGACCAGTTGCACCCCGCTGCCGCCGGAGACGTGGTAGAGCCAGACCTCCCCGGTGCCGAGCGAGCGGCCGGTGGTGAAATGCTTCTTGGCGGCGATGAAGCGGCCGTCCGGGCTCCACGTCGGCTGGTTGAGCAGGCGGAAGTCCTCCTTCGTCACCTGCCTCTTGTCGCTGCCGTCGACGTTCATGATCCAGATGTTGTCGCCCCCGCCGCGATCGGAGGTGAAGGCGATGCGGCGCCCGTCGGGGGAGAAGCGCGGCTGATGCTCGAACGCGAGGCCCGACGCGATCCGCGTCGGCGTGCCGCCCGCGACCGGCATCGTATAGATGTCGCCCAGCAGGTCGAACGCGATCGTGCGGCCGTCCGGCGACACGTCGACGTTCATCCAGCTGCCTTCGTCGGTGTCGATCCGCACCTCCTTCAGCGACAGGCCGCGCGGTGCGTTGACGTCCCATTTCGCGGGCTTGTCGGGCGTGGCGGCCGGCGTCGCGGCTGCGGCCGGCGACGGGGCCGGTGTCGGCGCCGCGGGCGTCACCTCGTTCTCGGGCGCCTGCGTCTGTTCGACCGGGGTCGGCGCAGGCGGTGCCACCTGCCCGGAGGCGGCGGCGGCGACATGGGCGGCGAACAGGCACAGGCCGATCGCGGACGCGGTACGAAACATCATGGAATTGCTCCCCTTTTATGGGGGCGGATGTGTAGCCGGTTTGCGCCGCGCGTCCATCGTTGCGCGCATCGCCGCGGCGTGCGATAGGCGCCGCCCTTTCGCACCATCGGGAGCATCCGCGTGACCAAGGATCACGTTGCGCTCGGGCTCGACTTCGGCACCACCAACACCGTCGTCGCCGCGGCCGACGGCGCCGGCGGGTCGCACCTGATCGACTTCGCGGGCGAGGCCGCGACCGGCGCGGTGTTCCGCTCCGCGCTGTGCTTCTGGGAGGACGAGCGCGGGTGGAACGGCATCGCCAGCGAGGGCGGACCGTGGGCGATCGAGGAATATCTCCAGTCGCCGCTCGACAGCCGCTTCATCCAGTCGTTCAAGAGCGTCGCCGCCAGCCCGCTGTTCGAGCGCGCGCTGATCTTCAACAAGCCGTTCCGGTTCGAGGATATGGGCCGGCTGCTGCTTCAGAAACTGGTGGCGCATGCCGGCGGGCAGCTCGCCGATCGCCCGGCGCGCGTCGTCGTCGGGCGGCCGGTCGAATATGCCGGGGCGCGGGCGGACGCGGCGCTGGCGCGCAACCGCTACGACCTGATGCTCAAGGAGTTCGGGGCGGAGATACATTATGTCTATGAACCGCTCGGCGCGGCGCACAGCTATGCCACGCGGCTGACCGAGCCGGCGACGATCCTGGTCGCGGACTTCGGCGGCGGCACCACCGATTTCTCGATCGTGCGCGTGGCGGAGCCGGGCGCGGCGCGGCGATGCGTGCCGCTCGCCAGCGCGGGCGTGGGGATCGCGGGCGACCGCTTCGACCAGCGCATCGTGACGCAGCTGGTGCTGCCGCTGCTCGGCAAGGGCGGGCAATATCGCTCGATGGGCAAGCTGCTGGAGATTCCCGGCGGCTATTTCAGCGACGTGGCCGATTGGTCGCGCCTCGCGATGATGCGCAACCGGCGGACGCTGGAGGAGTTGCGCCGGCTTCAGCGCGACGCGCTCGACCCCGCCGCGCTCGGGCGAATGATCGCGCTGATCGAGAATGAGCAGGGCTTCCCGCTCTACGACGCGGTGGGCCGCGTGAAGCGCGCGCTGTCGGACGCGGAGGTCGCGCCGTTCCGCTTCGACGGCGGCGGCGTGACGATCGAGACGGAGGTGCGCCGCGACGCGTTCGAGGGGTGGATCGCGAACGACCTGCACCGGATCGAGGCGGCGATGGACGCCGCGCTGGCGAAGGCCGCTCTACCAGCCGCGGCGATCGACCGCGTGTTCCTGACCGGCGGGTCGTCGCTGATCCCCGCGATCCGCGCGATGTTCCGGCGCCTGTTCGGCGAGGCGCGGATCGCGACCGGGGGCGAGCTAACCTCGATCGCGCACGGCCTCGCGCTGATCGGGGCGGAGGACGACCTGACGCCCTGGACCGCCTGACGCGGAACCGCGCCGCGGCCGCGCCGTTGCCGCGCCGATGGCGAGCGAGGACGAAACGGACGTGCTGATCGTCGGCGGCGGCCCGGCGGGGCTGACCGCGGCGATCTATCTCGCACGCTTCCACCTGCGCGTGACGGTGGTCGATCGCGGCGGTGGGCGCGCGACGCTGATCCCGAAGACGCGCAACCATGCCGGCTTTCCCGAGGGCATCGCCGGCGCTGAGCTGGTGCGGCGGATGCGCGACCAGGCCGAACGCTATGGCGCGCGCACGATCGCTGCCGAGGTGACCGCGCTGGCGCGCGTCGCCGACCGGTTCATCGCCACCGCGGGCGCGCACGCCGTCACCGCGCGCGCGGTGCTGCTGGCGACGGGGGTCACCAACCATCGCCCGGCGATGGACGAGGCGATGCACGACGCGGCGCTGGCGCGCGGGCTGCTGCGCTATTGTCCGATCTGCGACGGCTATGAGGTGACCGACCGGCGCGTCGCGGTGATCGGCACCGGCGAGCGGGGGGTGCGGGAAGCGCTGTTCCTGCGCGGCTATACCGCCGACGTCACGCTGATCGCGCCCGAGCGCGGGCACGACCTGGACGATACGGCCCGCGCGACGCTGGCGGAGGCGGGCGTGACGCTCGCCGGCGAGCCGTGCGGTGCGATCGCGCTGGCGGACGCGGCGATCGTGATCGGCGGACGGCGCTTCGACACCGCCTATCCGGCGCTCGGGTCCGCGATCCATTCCGGGCTGGCGGCGATGCTGGGTGCCGCGACCAGCCCCGACGGCTGCATGATCGTCGACGCGCACCAGCGCACCGCCGTGCCCGGCCTGTATGCCGCGGGCGATGTCGTGCTCGGGCTGGACCAGATCAGCCATGCGATGGGCGAAGGCGGCGTGGCGGCGACGACGATCCGCAACGACCTTGCCGATCGCGCCCCGCTGCGACGCGCGACGCCATGACGCACCGCAAGCCGCACCTGCCGACGAAGACGTGCGTGGTGTGCCAGCGCCCGTTCGCATGGCGGAAGAAATGGGCGCGCGACTGGGAACAGGTGCGATATTGTTCCGATCGCTGTCGAAACGACGCCCCTCGCCGTCCCGTCGATCGCGAGCGCTAGACCAACGATTGCGCCCTTGCCTCTATATATCTGATAAAATGCGCATTTAACTTACAATCACAAGTTACCGCCACGACCTGACAAGCTGTCGCTCTACGTCGAGCCCCGTTTATTGGCGACATTGCGCCAAGTGTACGGTTTTGGCGGCGCGAGGCGAAGATTAGACTCGCCGCCATAGCTGAAATCCGCCAGACGCCATCAAGCGTGCCCCGCGATTCGGGCGCGCGAAAAGGCAGTACGATCAGTACTCGGGGGAACTGTTCTTGTCGGCCGACATCTCACCACCACCGGGTTCGGTGAACACCATGCCTGCGTCCGTCGTCATCGGGCTGTCCGGCCCCGGCGCCACACGCTCGGGGGCGGTTTGGTCGGCGCTCAACGGCGGGGCGACCGTCCTGATCCCGCTAGGCGTCTTCGTGCTCTTCGCGCGGATGATGAGTCCCAGCGAGATTTCGCCCATCATCATCGCGGTCGCCGCGCTGGAGGTGATCAAGGCGCTGGGACCGCAAGGCGTGTACGACGTCGTCATCCGGCATCCCGAAAGCGACCATGTGTATTATGAAAGCGCGGCGGCGGTGTTCGCGCTGTCGGGGATCGGACTGGCATCGGTCTTCGCGGTGCTGGTGGTGGCGTCGCCGCTGGTCATGCGCGCGGCGCCGCCGACGGTGTCGATCCTGCTCGGACTGAAGATCCTGCTCGACTATCTCGTCATGCAGCCGCAGGCGGTTCTGGCGCGTCGCATGGCGTTCAAGCGGCTTGGCGCACGTGGGCTGGCCGCGGGGCTGATCGCGGGCGCCGGCGGACTGGCGATCGCATTCGTCGCCACCCCGCCGCTGGGCCTCATCAGCTATTACGTCCTTCAGTCACTGACGGTCTATGTTATGACCGCCGCCGGCACCGGCGCTGCCGTCATGCCGCGCTGGCACCCGCATGCGATGCGCGAGATGGCCGTGGAAAGCGCCCGCGCGACGGGCGTGCGGCTCACCGCCGTCGGCTTCAACTATTTCGACCAGCTCCTGCTGGGCACGATGATCATGCCCTCGCAACTGGGGCTCTACAATCTCGGCAAGCGGATAGAGATGTTCGCGATCTCGCTGATGTCGTCGTTCGGCCAGATGTTGTTCCAGCCCATCTTCTCCACCGCCGACGCCGCCCATCGCACGCACCATATCGGGCGCGGCATCGCCGCGATCTCGCTGGTGTGCGGGGCGCCGCTGGTCGTGCTGGCGCTCCATGCGCACATTGCGGTGCCGTTCATCTTCGGATGGCATTGGGCCGCAGCCGCGCCCATCGTCGCGCTGCTCGGGCTCAGCGGGCTGGCGCGCGCCTTGGGAGGCGTGGCCGGCGCGCTGCTGACCGCGACCGGACGTAACGCGCTGCTGCTGCGGATCGGTTTCTGGGCCGCGGCGATCAGCGTCGTGGTGATCCTGGGGCTGGCCAAGTTCGGGGTGCTGGTCGTGGCCATCGGTGTCCTGGTGCGCAACATCGTCTTCGCGGGGGTGGAGTTCGTGGCCGCCGGCGATGCACGCGGGCATCTCGCGTCGCTCTTCCTGTGGAACTGCTTCATTCCGCTCGCCGCCGCCGGCGCGGCCTCCTATCTCGCCTCCACCGTGGCGGTGGCGGTGCTGGGCCTGTCCAGCGCGCTCGCCATCTTTGCGGTGCTGGCAGCCGCCGGGCTGGCCGGCGCCGCCGTGGCCGCCGCGCTGCTCTATCCGCGGATGTAGCCAAACCCTTGATGATCGTGCACCAGGCCGCTAGTCAGGCGGCGACGGTATCCCCCTATTCTGCCGCGCCTGTCATCATGCGTGATCGTCGTCGCTGCGCCGACACGTGTGGCGGTTCGACCGGACGAGTGCGATGAAACTACTGTATTTTCGGGGCACCCACCCCAATTTCGGCGACGACCTGAACGAGATCGTCTGGCCGCGGCTGGCGCCCGATCTGTTCGGCCATCCCGCGGAGGAAGCGGAGCACGGCTTCCTGGGGACGGGCACGCTGATCGGCCGCCCCTTCCCCGGCGTGCGCCGCATCCATGTGTTCAGCAGCGGCGTCGGCTACGACCGGATCGGTGAGCGTCAGCGCGACTATCGCTTCTGGTGCGTGCGCGGCCCGCTGAGCGCGCGCGCGCTGGGGCTGCCCGCCGACCGCGCGATCGTCGACGGCGGCATCATGACGCCCGAACTGCTGGGCATCGCGCGTGCGGCCACGCCATCGGCGAAGCCGATCGTGGTGCCGCATTGGGAATCGCTGCTGGTCGGCGGCTGGGCGGAGGCGTGCGAGATCGCCGGCCACACGTTGGTCGATCCGATGCAGGAACCCGCGACCGTCATCGCACAGATCGCCACCGCGCCGCTGGTCATCACCGAATCGCTCCACGGCGCGATCATGGCGGACGTGCTGCGCATCCCGTGGATCGCGATCGTCACCACCGCCAACCTGCCGCTGTTCAAGTGGTTCGACTGGACCGCATCGGTCCGCACCCCGCTGAACTTCGTCGCGATCCGCCCGCCCTCGCCCGATGCGCTGGCGCGGTTCGGGCGGCCGGGGATCGGCGCGCTGGCTCGCCCGGTGCCGATCGGCGAGGAGCAGGCGTTCGGCCATTTCGCGCGCTGGGGGATGGAGGATGCCGCACCGTCGCCCAGCCGCTTCACACCGGCGCGGATCGCGCGGGCGGTGGCGACGCGGCTGGCCGAGCGGATCGGCGGCGTGTCGCCCCGGCAGACTGCGGCCGCGCTCCGCTCGATCGCGGCGAACGTGACGCCGCAGCTGAGCCCGGCGGGCGCGGTGGAGGAACGCCGCACGATGCTGCTGGCGCGGCTCGACGAACTGCGCGCGGCGCGCGCCGAGGGGTCGCTCGACGCCGGGTGATTCGCCCTATCCGATCAGCAACCGTGCCCCCAGCGCCGCCGCCAGCGCGGGGATCATCGTCACCGCGCCCACCTTCAGGAAGCGCCAGAAGCCGACATCCTCGCCCTCGCGCCGGATCGCCTGCAGCCACAAGATCGTCGCCAGCGATCCGGTGATCGACAGATTGGGGCCGAGGTCGACCGCGATCAGCAGCGCGTCGATCACCAGCCGTGGCGGATGCGCCTGCGCCACGGCCTCGCTGGCGATCAGACCCGCGGGCAGGTTGTTGATGAGATTCGATCCCAGCGCCAGCGCGCCGCCCGCCACCGTCGCGGCGCGCGCCGGATCGGCCGACAGCGCGCGCAGCCAGGCGGCGATCGCGGCGATCACCCCGCTGCGGTCCAGCGCCTCGACCAGCACGAACAATCCCGCCACCAGCGGCAGCACGCTCCACGACACGTCGCGCGCGACGCCGATCGGGGAGGTGCGCGCCATCGCCGCGACGAACGCGGTGGTGGCGACCCCCGCGATGCACGTCGGCAGCCCCAGTTCGCGATCGAACGCCGACGCCGCGAGCAGCACCCCGGCGGTGGCGACGATCCCCGCCAGCGCGGCCTTGCCGCCGGCCGATAGCGCGGAACGCTCGACATCGCGCGCGCACGCCCCCGCGATCCGCGCGCGCTCGGCCCAGCGCAACGCGACGAACGTCACCACGATCGCGCCCAGCGAGGGCAATGCGAAGGACGCGAACCACTGCCCCAGCGGCGGCATCGTCCCGCCGTAAAGGACGAGGTTCGCCGGGTTGGAGATCGGCAGCACGAAGCTGGCGGCGTTGGCGATCAGCGCGCAGGCGAACAGCAGCGGCAGCGGATCGGCGCGTGCATGGCGCGCGGCGGCATAGACCGCGGGCGTCAGCACCACCGCGGTCGCATCGTTCGACAGGAAGGTGGTGGTGACGACCCCGGCAGCATAGACCAGAGCGAACAGCCGCGGCGTCGATCCGCGCGCATGGCGCACCGCGGTCGCCGCGACCCAGTCGAACAGGCCGTGGCGCCGCGCCGTCTCGCTCAGCAGCATCATCCCGATCAGGAAGAGATAGACGTCGCTCCCCTTCCCCACCGCCGCCCAGGCGGCGGACGGCGGCAGCAGCCCGGCGACCAGAAGCAGCATCGCGCCCAGCACCGCCCAGATCGCCTCCGGCCAGCGGAACGGCCGCACGATGACGCCCGCGGTGGAGAGCGCGCAAATGCCCCAGGTGGCGGTGGTGGAGAGGATCATGGACGCTCCATCGCGGGGATCGATCGCGGCGGCAACGTCGCTTTGTGGAAGAAGGTCCGTCGCGCGCCCTCTGTCACCCCGGACTTGATCGGTGCTTGTCGCATTCAGACAAGTACGCCACCCCGGCGAAGGCCGGGGTCCCATCGGGAAGGTCGCGGTGACGACGCGCAGCGACTCGATCCGCGGCCCCGCTTCTCCCACCCACGTCGAAAAAGAAGCGTCACCCCGGGTCAGGCCCGGGGTGACGCGAGCATCACCCCCGCACTTCCTCCGCCACGACATGGCCGGCAGGCAGCGTCGCCGCCACCGTCGCGCGTTCCGCGCAGGCCTGGTGGATGACGCTGCCGGGCGGGACGCCTTCGGTCAGCCAGACGTTGCCGCCGATCACCGACCCGGCGCCGATCGTCACCCGCCCCAGGATGGTGGCGCCGGCGTAGATCACGACATCGTCCTCGATTACCGGGTGGCGCGCGATGCCCTTGATCAGCGTGCCGTCCTCGTCCGCGGGGAAGCTGCGCGCGCCCAGCGTCACCGCCTGGTACAAGCGCACGCGCTCGCCGATCACCGCGGTTTCGCCGATCACCACCCCGCTGCCATGGTCGATGAAGAAACCGCGGCCGATCGTCGCGCCGGGGTGGATGTCGATCGCGGTGTCGGAATGCGCGATCTCCGCGATCATTCGCGCCACCAAGGTGACGTCCAGCCGATAGAGTTCGTGCGCCAGCCGGTGGCACAGGATCGCGGTGACGCACGGATAGCACAACAGGATCTCGTCCACGCTGCGTGCCGCCGGATCGCCCGCGAAGGCGGCCTCGACGTCGCTGTCGAGCGCGCGGCGGATCGCGGGCAGCCGCGCGGCGAAGGACAGCACGATGCCGCGCGCCCGCGCCGGGTCGACGCGCTGGTGGACCAGCTCCAGCCGCACCTGCTGCTCCAGCCGTTCCAGCGCGGACGCCAGCATGCGGCGGACGAACCCGTCCTCGTCGCGCGGCGGCGCGCCGTCATGCCCCAGCCGCGCGGGAAACAAGGCGGCGGACAGATCCTCCACCACCCCGCGCATCACGCGGCGCGAGGGGAAGCCCGCGGCGCCGACATCGGCGTGGCGCGGATGCGCGGCGCGCCAGTCGTCGCGCGCCGCGCCCAGTTCCGTCGCGATCGCCTCCACGGGCCAGTCGCTCGCCACCATGTCGTTCTCGATCGCTCGCATCGCGCCACTCTCCACGAAATCGCGCGGGCTGACAGCAACCTTAGCTACGCGCGTGCCAAGCGGGGCTGGTCAGCGCCCCGTCCGTGCGGCGCGATCCTGATAGAATTGCTGCACCACGGCCCAGCCCTCCGCTGCGCTTTCGACATAGCGGAAGATGCCCAGGTCGCGCTCCGACACCACGCCTTCCTCGACCAGCGCCTCGAAATTGACGACGCGTTCCCAGAACTCGCGCCCGAACAGCAGCACCGGCATCGGCTCCACCTTGCCGGTCTGGATCAGGGTGAGCAGCTCGAACAATTCGTCGAACGTGCCGAACCCGCCCGGGAACGCCGCCAGCGCGCGCGCATGGAGCAGGAAGTGCATCTTGCGCAGCGCGAAATAGTGGAATTGCGTGCTGAGCGCCGGGGTGACGTAGGGATTGGGCGCCTGTTCATGCGGCAATACGATGTTCAGCCCGATCGATTCGGCATGGACGTCGGCCGCGCCGCGGTTCGCCGCCTCCATGATCGAGGGGCCGCCGCCCGAGCAGACGACGAAATGCCGCTTCCCCGCCTCGTCGCGCGGGAAATTGGAGCATAATTGCGCCAGTTCGCGCGCCATATCGTAATATTTGCTCTTCGCCACCAGCCGCTCGGCGATGCGGCGGCTCTTCTCGTCGGTGGCGAGGTCGAGCAGCGCCTGCGCCTTCGACGGTTCCGGGATGCGCGCCGAACCGTAGAAGACGAAGGTGGAGCCGATATGCGCTTCCTCGAAGATCAGTTGCGTCTTGAGCAGTTCGAGCTGGAAGCGGACCGGGCGCAGATCCTCGCGCAGCAGGAAATCCATGTCCTGAAAGGCGAGCGTGTACGCCGGGCTTTCGGTCTGGGGGGTGGAGATGCCGGTCTTCGCGACCTCGGCATCCTGTTTCGCGCGCGGGAAGACGCGGCTGGGAACGCGGGTTTCTGTCATCCGCGGGGTGTAGTCACGCGGTGTGACGGCTGCAAGTCGGCTGAATCAGCGGCAAAAGCTCTTGCCGTCATCCTCCAGGTGGAAGTGATCGCGGTGCGCGGCGTTGAAATTGGGGGTGAGCACGGTGCCGAAGCGGCGGCAGGCGGAGGTGCGGATCGTCTCGAAGAAGCGGCGGATGTCGGGATCGGGCGAGTTCCAGTCGCGCAGCACCGAGATGCGGCGCCCGTCCTTCAGCTCGAACGCACCGATGTCGATCGCATTGGCGATGGCATGGCCGGAGCGGCGCGCCGGACCGCTGGTGCCCACCGTGTCGCGGCAGGCATAGCTGCCCATGCTGATGACGCGCGTCAGCTCCGAGCCGAGAATCTGGTATGCCGCCGGGGCGACGCCGTTGCGCGCCCAGGCGGCATAGGCGCGCGCCTCGCCGCACCGGACCGCGCCCAGATTGGCGGTCGGCACGCCGATGTCGAGCAGCTTGACCGTGCCGACCAGTCCGCAGCCCGGCCCCATTGCGGGGCGATCGGGCAGCCGCTGATAGTCGACGCCTAGCGCGCGCAGGTCGGCAAGGCATTGCGCGGTCTCGCGGTCGGACGGCGCCTGCACCTCGGGACGCGGCGGCGCGACGGGAGCGGGTCGGTCGGAACGGCCGCAGGCGGCGAGGGTCAGGGCCAACGACACTACCGTCATGCCGGACCTGTTCCGGCATCCACCCATCCGCTTACCCCACATGCGCTCGTCTTGCGGCACCGTGGACCCCGGAACAAGTCCGGGGTGACGGACCGACTCATCGGCGCGACAGGTGGTTGCCAACCTGCGTTACCGCCGCTAGGGCCGTCGACGGGCCACGCGGTCCCAACGCCGCGCGTGCTCTCTGTGAGGAGAGTCTGACATGACTGATTCGACTGCCGCCGACGCCACCCTTGTGCGCGGCGAGAAGCCCGCCGCCAAGCCGGCACGCCCCCATTTCTCGTCCGGCCCCTGTGCGAAGCCGCCTGGCTATGATGCCGCGAAGCTCGCGACCGAGGTGCTGGGCCGCTCGCACCGCTCCAAGCTGGGCAAGGCGCGGCTGCAATATTGCATCGACCTGATGCGCGAACTGCTCAACCTGCCCGACACGCACCGCATCGGCATCGTCCCCGGCTCCGACACCGGCGCCTATGAGATGGCGATGTGGACGATGCTGGGCGCGCGCCCGGTCACCGCGCTGGCGTGGGAGAGCTTCGGCGAGGGCTGGGTGACCGATGCGGTCAAGCAGCTGAAGATCGATCCCCATGTGCTGCGCGCCGATTACGGCCAGCTGCCGGACCTGAAGGCGGTCGACTGGTCGAACGACGTTCTCTTTACCTGGAACGGCACCACCAGCGGCGTGCGCGTCCCCGACGGCGACTGGATCGCCGACGACCGCGAGGGGCTGTCCTTCGCCGACGCGACCAGCGGCGTGTTCGCCTACGACCTGCCATGGGACAAGATCGACGTCGCGACCTTCAGCTGGCAGAAGGTGCTGGGCGGCGAAGGCGCGCACGGCGTCCTGATCCTGGGTCCGCGCGCGGTCGAGCGGCTGGAGAGCTATACGCCGGCGTGGCCGCTGCCCAAGGTGTTCCGCCTCGTCTCCAAGGGCAAGCTGACCGAGGGCGTGTTCAAGGGCGAGACGATCAACACGCCGTCGATGCTGGCGGTCGAGGATGCGATCTGGTCGCTGGAATGGGCCAAGTCGCTGGGCGCCGGCGGCCTCATCGCGCGCTCCGACGCCAATGCCGCGGCGCTGGACCGGATCGTCGCGGAGCGCGACTGGCTGGGGCATCTGGCGCAGGACGAAGCGTCGCGGTCGAAGACCAGCGTCTGCCTGACGGTGGATGCCGACGAAGCGGTCATCAAGAAGATGGTGTCGCTGCTGGAGGCGGAGGGCGCCGCGCTCGACATCGGCGGCTATCGCGATGCGCCGCCGGGACTGCGCATCTGGTGCGGCGCGACCGTCGACACCGCCGACATCGAGGCGCTCGGGCCGTGGCTCGACTGGGCCTATGCCGAGGCGCGCGGCTGATTTCCTCTAGCCCTCTCCCCTGCGGGGAGAGGGTTGGGTGAGGGGCCGCCGCGAGCGCTGCCCTCTGCGAGGCCCCTACCCCTCACCCCGACCCTCTCCCCGCCGGGGAGAGGGAGATTTCTGATCATACGTCATCCCAGCGAAGGCTGGGATCTCCCGCCGCAAGGACACCCCTGCCGCCCGAGATCCTGACTTTCGTCAGGATGACGAATTGCACAAAGGAGCAATTCATCATGCCCAAGGTACTGATTTCCGACAAGATGGACCCGCGCGCCGCCGAGATCTTCCGCGAGCGCGGGGTCGAGGTGGACGAGATCACCGGCAAGACCCCGGACGAACTCAAGGCGATCATCGGCCAGTATGACGGTCTTGCGATCCGCAGCTCGACCAAGGTCACCAAGGACATCCTCGACCATGCCACCAACCTGAAGGTGGTCGGCCGCGCCGGGATCGGCGTCGACAATGTCGACATCCCCGCGGCGTCCGCGAAGGGCGTGGTCGTCATGAACACCCCGTTCGGCAACTCCATCACCACCGCCGAGCACGCGATCGCGCTGATGTTCGCGCTCGCGCGCCAGCTGCCGGAGGCGGACGCCTCGACGCAGGCGGGCAAGTGGGAGAAGAACCGCTTCATGGGGGTCGAGATGACCGCCAAGACGCTGGGGCTGATCGGTGCGGGCAACATCGGCTCGATCGTCGCCGATCGTGCGCTGGGGCTGAAGATGAAGGTCGTCGCGTTCGACCCGTTCCTGACCGAGGAGCGCGCGGTCGAGCTGGGCGTGACCAAGGTCACGCTGGACGAGTTGCTGGCGCGCGCCGACTTCATCACGCTGCACACGCCGCTGACCGACCAGACGCGCAACATCCTGTCGGCGGAAAATCTAGCCAAGACCAAGAAGGGCGTGCGCATCGTCAATTGCGCGCGTGGCGGGCTGATCGACGAGGCGGCGCTGAAGGCGGGGCTGGACAGCGGGCATATCGCGGGCGCGGCGCTGGACGTGTTCGTGACCGAGCCGGCGAAGGAATCGCCGCTGTTCGGGACGCCCAACTTCATCTCCACGCCGCATCTGGGCGCCTCGACCAACGAGGCGCAGGTGAACGTCGCGATCCAGGTGGCCGAGCAGATGGCGGACTATCTGGTCAACGGCGGCGTCACCAACGCGCTCAACATGCCCAGCCTGTCGGCGGAGGAAGCGCCGAAGCTGCGTCCGTATATGGGGCTGGCGGAGAAGCTGGGCTCGCTGGTCGGGCAGCTGGCGACCGGCGCGATCGACCGCGTGTCGATCCACCGCGAGGGCGCGGCGGCGGACCTCAATCCGAAGCCGCTGACCAGCGCGGTGCTGACCGGCTTCCTGCGCACGCAGACCGACACGGTCAACATGGTCAACGCGCCGGTGCTGGCGCGCGACCGCGGCATGGAGGTGCGCGAGATCCGCACCGAACGCGAGGGCGATTACCACACGCTGCTGCGCGTCGCGGTGCGCACCGCGGACGGCGAGCGATCGGTGGTCGGCACGCTGTTCGGCGATGCCGCGCCGCGGCTGGTCGAGCTGTTCGGGATCAAGGTCGAGGCCGATCTCGCCGGACCGATGCTGTACGTGGTCAACGAGGACGCGCCGGGGTTCATCGGACGGCTCGGCACGCTGCTGGGCGAGGCGGGGGTCAATATCGGCACCTTCCACCTCGGGCGGCGGCAGGCCGGCGGCGAGGCGGTGCTGCTGCTGTCGGTGGATGGCGACGTGTCGCCGGAGCTGCTGGCGCAGGTGAAGGCGCTGCCGGGGGTGAAGACGGCGATGGGGTTGTCGTTCTGATCCGGGCGGGTTGTTCTCGGTGAGACATCTACCCCTCACCCAACCCTCTCCCCGAGGGGGAGAGGGCTTTTCTTCTGCTTAGCCCTCTCCCCTCTGGGGAGAGGGTTGGGTGAGGGGTTGCCGCGGGTGAAAACGCCCGTGATGATCTCCACCGATGCAACACGACCCCGTCCTCCGCGACCGTGCGCGCCGCATGCGGAGAGAGATGAGCGAACCGGAGACCCGCCTCTGGCTCGCGCTGCGCGGACGACGGTTCCACGGGGTCAAGTTCAGCCGACAGGTCGCGATCGGACCCTATATCGCCGATTTCTGCGCACGGTCGCAGCGCCTCATCATCGAGGTTGACGGCGATACCCACGTCGATCAAGCGCGGGACGGACGCCGCACATCGTGGCTAGAGGCTCAGGGCTATAGCGTGATGCGCTTCACCAATGCCGATGTGATGACGAACGTGGATGGCGTCCTGCACTGCATCGGCGCTGCGCTTGCGGCGGCCCCTCACCCAACCCTCTCCCCACAGGGGAGAGGGCTATCGGACGACTTCCTATGACCGCCCTGCTGCCCGAAGGTCTGCGCGACCGCCTGCCCCCGTTCGCCGACGGCGCCGCCGCGGTCGAGGCGCGCGTGCTCGCGGCGATCCATGCGCATGGCTATGAGCGCGTCGACCCGCCGCTCGCTGAATTCGCCGAGGGGCTGGGGTCGCGGTTGAAGGCCGGCGCGCTGCACGATGCGGTGCGCTACGTCGATCCGGTGTCGCAGCGCACGCTGGCGATCCGGCCCGACCTGACCGCGCAGGCGGCGCGGATCGCCGCGACGCGGATGGCGCATCATCCGCGCCCGGTGCGGCTCAGCTACGCCGGATCGGTGCTGAAGCTGCGCGCGTCGCAACTGTCGCCCGCGCGCGAGACGCGGCAGATCGGCGCCGAGCTGTTCGGGCTGGATTCGGTCGCCGCGGCACAGGAAGTCGCGACCGTCGCGATCGAGGCGCTGGCGGCGGCGGGCGTGCCGCAGCCGTCGATCGACTTCACGCTGCCCGATCTGGTCGACGCGCTCGCGGCGGGGCCGCTGCCGGTCGCGGCCGACGTGCTGGAACGGCTGCGCGAGCGGCTGGACGCGAAGGACGCCGGCGGGGTCGCCGCGCTGGCGCCCGCCTATCTCCCGCTGGTCGAGGCGGCGGGGCCGTTCGCGCCGGCGATGGAGCGGCTGCGCGCGTTCGATCGCGACGGCACGCTCGCCTCGCGGCTCGACGGACTGGCCGCGATCGCCGCGGCACTGGGGGACCGGGTGGCGATGACGCTGGACCCGACCGAGCGGCACGGGTTCGAATATCAGACCTGGCTCGGCTTCTCGCTGTTCGGCGGCACCGCGACCGCGGAACTGGGGCGTGGCGGCACCTATATGGTGGTGCACGAGGGCGGCGCGGAGGAGGCGGCGACCGGCTTCTCGCTCTATGCCGACCGCCTGCTGGGCGATCCGCCCGCAGCGGTGCGGCGGCGGCTGTTCCTGCCGCACGGCACCCCGGCCGAGGCGGGGGCGGCGATGCGCGCACAGGGCTGGGTCACGGTCGCCGCGCTGGAACCGGGCGACACGCCGGAGGCGCAATTGTGCACGCATCTGTATGCGCAGGGTGACGCGCGGGCGCTATAGGATGGCACTGCCGCACATGCAGGGATCGCGATCGTCACCCCGGGCTTGACCCGGGGTCCATCTCGCCGCGGACGCCAGCGCCTGCGGAACCATGGATGCCGGATCACGTCCGGCATGACGACCTATCCCCGCGCCGCTGCGATGTACCGGTCCACATTCGCCCCCAGCACGTCGAGCGGCACGTTGCCGCCGCCCACCACCGCCTGATCGAAATCGCGCAGGTCGTAGCGCGGTCCCAGTGCCGCCTTCGCACGGTCGCGCAGCGCCACGATCTCCACCCGGCCGAGCATGTAGCCGCATGCCTGCCCCGGCCACGCACAGTAACGGTCGACCTCGCTATAGGCGTTGCTGCGTGGCAGGCCGGTGGCGGCGATGAACGTCTCGCGCGCCTGTTGCCGCGACCAGCCCATCGCATGAATGCCGGTGTCGACCACCAGCCGCACCGCGCGCCACGACAGCCCCATCAGATAGCCGAGCCGTCCGGCGGGATCGTCGGCATACATGCCCAGTTCGTCGGCCAGCTGCTCGGCATAGAGCGCCCAGCCCTCCGAATAGGCGTTGAAGGCGAGGATCGAGCGGATCAGCGGCAGCTGCTGCGCATAATCGCCCTGCCAGACATGGCCGGGAATCCCCTCGTGATAGACGAGGTCGGGGATCGTCACGCGATTGTGGATCGTCGGATCGCCCAGATTGACCCACACCTTGCCCGGGATCGAGCCGTCGAGCGACCCCGGCCCGCCATAGGCGGCGGGCGCGCCGGCCTCCTGCGCCGCCGGCATGCGGCGGATCTCCAGCTTGCCGGGGACGAGCGTGCGGAAGGCGCGCGGCAGCTGCGGGCGGATCGCGTCGATCCGCGCCTGCATATAGGCGACGATCTGGCGCCGGCCGTCGTCATTATCGAGGAAGGCGATGTCGGGGCGCCGCTGGAGCGCGGTGGCACGTTCCGCGACGCTGCCCTGCGTCAGCCCGAAGCCGCGCAGGATCGTGTCCATCTGCGCGCCCAGCTCCACCAGCAGGGTGCGGCCGAGTTCGTGGATCTCCGCGGGCGTGCGCCGCGTCGTGGTGCTGGCGCGCAGCCCCCAGGCATACCATTCGGGACCGTGCGGCCGGGTGCCCATCCCCGCCGCATCGGTGGCAACCGCACGTTCGGCGCGCAGCTCGGCGAGCTGGCGCTCCAGCGCGGGGACGATCGCGCCGCGCACGATGCGCTGCGCACGCGCGGCCCAGTCGCCGGGGACGGCGGCGCCCTTGCGGCGCAACGGGCCGATCAGCGGACCGTCCTCCTTCGCCGCCTCCGCGATCGTGCGCGTCATGCCGGCGATGGTCGTGTCGAGCAGGAAGGCGGGCGGGACGAGGCCCTGCGCCCGTGCGGCGCGGATGCGCACCGTCTCGCCATCCAGCTGCGCCGCCATCGCCGCCATCCGCGCCAGATACGCCTCGGCATCGGCGCGGGTGCGCACCGGCTGGTCGCCGTCCAGCTGCTGCGGCACGTCGAGCCACGCGCCGACATTCTGCACGACGACATAGGGCGTGTTGCGCCACTGGCCGATCGTGGCATCGCCATAGGGCAGCGCCATGCCGTCCAGCGCGGTGCCGAACGCGCTGTCCGCGACCGCGAGGCTGGTGCGCGTCGCATCGTCCACGCCGGTGCGCGACACGCGCGCCAGTCGCGCCCGCGCGTCGACCAGGAAGCGGCGGCGCTTCTCCACCCCCGCCGGGGTGCGATCCTCCGCCGCGCCGCGCAACGCGGCATGCGCGCCGGTGTCGACGCCGAGCCGCGTCGCCTGTGTCGGGTCGAGTTCCAGCAGCTGCCACGCGAGCCGGTCGAGCAGGGCGGCGGCCGGCGTGACGGACGTGGCGGCGGCACGAACGGGAGCCACCGCGAGGGCGGCGCCGGTCGCGAGGGTGGCCAGCGTGGCGCGGCGGGTGAGAGCGGTCGGATCGATCATCCGCGCCACGCTACAGCGCCATGATCGCGGGTCAATTCACCCGCGGCGCAACGCGGGATCGCCGCCGCGTTCGATCGCCGCGCGATACGCCGGGCGCGCCTTCAGCCGCGTCAGCCAGTCCTGGATCGCGGGCGTCGCCGCGCCCGGCGCGGCCGCGTCGAGCAGCTCCGCGACGAATGCCAGATTGACGTCGGCACCGGTCGGCGCCGGCCCGACCAGATAACCGCCATCGGCCAGCGCGGCGGCGATATAGTCGCGATGGCGCACCAGTTCGTCGTTGATCCGCGCGCGCAGCGGCGGCGTCTCCCCGCCGCGGGTGGTGACGTAGAGGTTGAGCATCACCGGCAGCATCGCTGAGCCTTCCGCATAATGCAGCCACATCTGGTAGCGGTCATAGTCGGCGGTGGCGGGGTCCGGCGCGAACCGCCCGCCGCCGCGCCGCCGGATCAGATAATCGATGATCGCGCCGGATTCGATCAGCGTGACCGCGCCATCCTCGATTACCGGCGACTTGCCGAGCGCGTTGACGCGTTCCAGTTCGGGCGGGGCGAGCCGGGTTTTGGGGTCGCGGCTGTATTCGACCAGTTCGTAGGGGAGGCCGAGTTCCTCCAGCAGCCACAGCACGCGGAACGACCGCGACTGTTCCAGATGATGCACGCGGATCATGAACGCCCTCTCCCGTTGGTCGCGCGGAGTGTCGGGTTTGCCGAGGCGGTTGTCGAGCCTCCCTCCGTCACCCCGGGTCAAGCGCGGGGTGACGCGCAGGAATTCAGTCCCCCGACGGGCAGCCGCCCTCCGGGTTCGGGCCTGCACCCTCCGGATACCAGCGCGCCACCTGCGCATCCTGATCGTAATAGCAGACCGCCGCGGTCTTCGCGTCCGGCGTGACCGAGATCGCCCAATTGTGCGGGCCGCAATTGTGCGGTTCGCAGGCGTAGGACAGCACCCGCCCCTCGACCAGCGCGACCGGGGTGGCGGTCGCCTCCGCATCCAGCACGCGCTCGCGCACCGCCGGGTCGGACACCGCAGAGGCCACCGCGTCGCGCACCGCCGGATCGGCGAGGAAGCTGGTCGCGCCCACCGTGTCGCTGGGATAGCTGCCGACGTAGCGCGCCAGCACGGGGGCCGGCGTGGCGGTCGGCGAGGGCGAGGCGGCGGGTGTGGGGGTCGGCGTGGCCGCCGGTGCCTGGGGCTGCTGCTGGCAGGCGGCCAGCGCGAGAACGGGGGCGAGCGGGAACAGACGGCGCATCATCCGCCGCAGCATAGCGTCAGGCGGGGCGGCGTTCCAGCAGGTCCGCCGCATCGAGCCCCAGCAGGTCGATCCGCTCGCGGATGCGCGGCCATTGCTGTGCCACGAAATCCGCCCGCTCCGCATCACGCAGCCGCTCCGCCGCACCCGCCAGCACGAACATGCCGACGCCGCGCCGGACCTCGACATAGCCGTCGTCCTGAAAGCTCTGATACGCCTTGGCGACGGTCAGCGGGTTGGCGCCATGCTCCGCGGCGAGCGCGCGGACCGAGGGCAGCTGGTCGCCCGCGCCATAGTCGCCGCGCAGGATCGCCGCCGCGATGGTTCCGCGCAGACGGAGATAGACGGGGGAGTCGTCGCTGCTGAGCGCTGCCATGCTGCCTTAATACAGCAACTGGCTGGAAAGTCGAGAGCCGGGAAGTGGCACCCGCCCGACGAAGCCGCTTCCCCCACCCTGCCCTTTGCGCCTAACAGCGTCGGCTTATGTGGCAGCTCTATCAGTTCCCGCTGTGTCCCTTCACGCGCAAGCTGCGCACGCTCCTCAATGAAAAGGACGTGGGCTATCAACTGGTTCGCGAGAATCCATGGGAACGCCGCGACGCCTTCGTCGACATGAATCCCGCCGGGCAGACCCCGGTGATGACCGATCACGAGCGCGGCGTGGTGCTGGTCGATTCGATGGCGATCTGCGAATATTTCGAGGAGACGGTCGAGCGCGCGGCGATGATCAACGGCACCGCCGCCAATCGCGCCGAGATCCGCCGGCTGGTGGCGTGGTTCGACACGCATTTCCACCGCGACGTGACGCAGCCGCTGCTCGACGAGCGGATGATGAAGCGCATCGTCCACCGCACCACCCCCGACGCGTCGCGGCTGCGCGAGGCGATGAAGAGCGCGGTCGGGCACCTCGACTATATCGATTTCCTGCTCGATCATCGCAAATGGATCGCCGGGCCGACGATCAGCCTCGCCGACCTCGCCGCGGCGGCGCAGATTTCGGTCGCGGACTATCTGGGCGGGATCGACTGGACCGGACATACGCATACCAAGGCGTGGTATTCGGCGTTCAAGAGCCGGCGCAGCTTCCGCCCGCTGCTGGCCGAGCGGATCAGCGGGATCGAACCGCCCAATTACTACGAGAATCCGGACTTCTGATGCACGTCACGCACGAGGCAGACTCGGGCGCCGCGCCGGAGATCGCGTTCGACGATTTCCTGAAGGTCGACGTGCGTGTCGGCACGATCGTCGCCGCGGAGCCGTTCCCGGAGGCGCGCAAGCCCGCCTACAAGCTGACGATCGACTTCGGCGCGACGCTGGGCATGAAGCGGTCGTCGGCGCAGATCACCGAACATTACACCTGCGCGGATCTGGTCGGGCGGCAGGTGGCGGCGGTGGTCAACTTCCCCCCGCGCCAGATCGGCCGGTTCATGTCGCAGGTGTTGACGCTCGGCTTTCCCGACATGGACGGCAAGGTGGTGCTGGTGACGCCCGGCGTCGCGGTGCCGAACGGCGGGCGGCTGTTCTGATGCGGCAGGCGCAGACCGTGCTGACGATCGCGACGCATGGGGCGGGGCTGGTCGAGATCACCGACGAGACGGCACGCTGGCTGGCGGCGCAGGGGATCGCCACGGGGCTGCTGACGGTCTTCTGCCGCCACACCTCCGCCTCGCTCCTCATCAACGAGAATGCCGCGCCGGCGGTGCGCCGCGATCTGGAGCGCTATTTCGCGCGGCTTGCCCCCGAGTCGCGCGATTACGAACATGATGACGAAGGGCCTGACGATATGCCCGCGCATCTGAAGACCGCACTGACCGCCGTGTCGCTGTCGATCCCTGTGGCGGACGCGCGAATGGTGCTGGGGACGTGGCAGGGCGTGTACCTGTTCGAACACCGTGCCGCGCCGCACCGGCGGCAGGTGGTGCTGCATCTGATCGGGGAATAGCTCAAAAAAGCCCCTCCCCCTCAGGGGAGGGGTTGGGGTGGGGCAGTCAAAGGCGGCACTCTCTGCGAGGCACCCCCACCCCCCACCCCCAACCCCTCCCCTGAAGGGGAGGGGCTTGAAAAGATCAGGCCCGCTCCGCCAGCGTCAGGATCGACACGCCGATCGGCATCGGCACGCGCCCGACCAGATGCCGCTCCACGCGGAAGATGCGCTCGAACAGCGCGTTGACCGGCGCGGCCGGGGGCGAATCGTCGCTGTCGTCGCGGCCCGTCACGCGCCCCGCCACGCGCGCCGCGGCGGCCAGCGGGAACAGCAGCGAGTTGAAGTAGGTCAGCTCGCGCTCCTTCAGCCCGGCGGCGCGGATCGCCTTCACCAGCCCGGCCTTCGAATAGCGCCGGTGGTGGTGGTTGACGACGTCGTGCGCGCTCCACATCCACTGATGCGCGGGCACCGCGATCAGCACCTTGCCGCCCGGCGCCAGGCAGTCGCGCATCGCCGCCAGTGCGGCGACATCGTCCTCGATATGCTCCACCACGTCGAGGACCGCGATCAGGTCGTAGCTGCCGCGCGGCACGCCGGGCAGCGCGGGCAGCGGCGCCTCGCCCACCGGGCGCCCCAGCCGCTGGCCGGCGATGGCACGCGCCGCGGGATCGATCTCGATCGCGTCGACGGTGCCGAACTGCGCCAGCATCGGCAGATTGTGCCCGGTGCCGCACCCGATCTCCAGGATCGAGGCGTCCGCGGGCAGCGCGGCATAGCGCGTCAGATAGTCGGACAGGATGTCGCGGCGCGCGCGATACCACCAATGGGTGAAATCATGCTCGGCCATGCGGTCATAGACGCGGCGGTCCATAATCTATCGAAAAACCCAATTGCGTTGCAGCCAGAAGGTGAGCAGCGGCACCACCGAGACGGCGGGGACCAGCGGCCACCATGTCGGGCCGTGAAAGAAGGGGCCGGTGACCAGCACCCAGGTGAAACCCTGCTGAAGCACGAACCCGAACAGCTGGACAAGGAAGAATCGGCGCGCGGTCCGCGCATTGCGCGTGCCATAGCCGCGGAAACTGACCGCGCCGTGCGCGAACCGCCCCAGCGTGGTCGCGGCCAGGAACGCGATCACCACCGCCAGATTGGGGTTCATGACATAGGTGGCGAGCGGCCAGTAGATCGCGGCATAGAAAGCGGTCATCGCCCCTCCGGTCACGCCGAAGCGGACCAATTGCCAGAACGTCTCCCGACGCGCCGCGCTGACGAAGGAGGGGAAACGTGCCGCTGCCAAGACCTTGCCCTTTGCGTGGCGAGGCGTAAGCACGCCGCCGCGAAGGCGCCTCTAATAGGGCGGCGCCGGTGAAGGAAGCCTTTTGACCGACCCCCTGCTGACGCGCGCGGCGCAGATGCTCGACCGCCGCTGGATCCGCCTGACGCTCTACGCCTGGGCGGTCATCATGGTCTGGTATCTGTGGAAGCGGTGGACCGCGATCCAATGGCTGTCGCTGGGCGATACCGACGACAATATGCGGCTGATGCAGGTGCGCGCGTGGCTGGCGGGACAGGGCTGGTTCGACCTGCGCAATTACCGGCTGAACCCGCCCGCGGGGTTCGACATCCACTGGTCGCGGCTGGTCGACCTGCCGATCGCCGCGCTGATCGTGCTGCTGCGCCCGATCGTCGGGGTGGCGCAGGCGGAGCGGCTGGCGTGCGGCATCGCGCCGATGCTGCCGATGGCGGTCGCGCTGGTGGCGCTGGGGGCGACGATCCGCCGGCTGGTCGCGCCGCTCGCCTGGCCGTTGGGCATCGCGCTGTTCCTCGCCACCACCGTGTGCCTGGGCATGTTCATGCCCGACCGGATCGACCACCACGGGTGGCAGCTGGCGATGCTGGCGGTGACGGTGGCGGGATTGTGCGACCCGGCGCGTGCGCGTGGCGGCGCGCTGGTCGGCGTGGCGACCGCGGTGTCGTTCACGATCGGGCTGGAGATGCTGCCCTATGCCGCGATGGCGGGGGGGATCATCGCGCTGTCCTGGGTGTGGGACGTGGCGGAGCGCCCGCGGCTGATGGCCTATGCGCTGGCGCTGGGCGGCGGCACCGCGGCGGGCTATGCCGGCTTCACCTCCTACGCCAACCGCGTGCTGCGGTGCGACGCGCTGACGCCGGTGTGGCTGTCGACGATGGTGCTGGCGGGCGCGCTGCTGCTGGCGCTGGCCTTGTGGTCGCCGCGGCACGCCGGGGTGCGGCTGGCGCTGACCGTGGCGGCGGGCGCCGCGCTGGCGGCGTTCTTCGCGCTCGCCTTCCCGCAATGCCTCGGGCGGCCGGAACAGGTCTCGCCCGAACTCTATGCGACCTGGCTCGCGAACGTGCGCGAGGCGAAGCCGATCTACAAACACCCGCTGCGCGTCGCGCTGCCGATCGTCACGCTGCCGCTGATCGGCCTCATCGGCGCGATGCTGGCGACGTGGCGCGCGCGCGCCGACCAGCGCGTGCTGGGCTGGGCGTGCGTCGCGCTGTTCGGCGCGTTCGCGGGGTTGATGCTGTTGTGGCAGGCGCGCGCGGGGCCGGCGGCGCAGCTGCTCGCGATCCCCGGTGCGGCGGCGCTGGCGTGGATGCTGGTGCCGTGGCTGCTCGCGCCGCGCCACCGCTTCGCCAAGGGGTTCGCCGCGATCGCCGCCTTCGTCGTGCTGTCGGGATCGTTCGCGCAACTGGCGATCGACTGGTTCCGGATCGACTCGCCCAAACCCTATGTGCAGCGCGTCAACCGCGCCACCGGGCGCTGCCTGACGATCCCGGCGATGGCGCCGCTCAACCGCCTGCCGGCGCAGACGATGTTCACCTTCGTCGACCTCGGCCCCCGGCTCATCACGCTGACGCACCACGATGCGATCGCGGGGCCGTATCACCGCAACGGCGATGCGATCCTGGACGTGCATCACGCGTTCGAACGCTCTCCGGCGGAGGCGCGCGCGATCATGAAGCGGCACGGCGCGACGATCCTGCTGGTGTGCCCCAATATGGCGGAATCGACCAATTACCGCGCCAAGGCACCGGCGGGATTCTACAGCCAGCTGGCGCGGGGGAAGACGTTCGACTGGCTGGTGCCGGTGCCGCTGGTGAAGGGGTCGCCGTTCCGGGCGTTTCGGGTGGAGTAGAAAGTCGCCCTCACCCTTCCCATCGGCTTTGCCGATGGGCCCCTTCCCTCTCCCGGCGGGAGAGGGAGGGAGGCGCGCAGCGCCGGAAGGGTGAGGGTGACACCCCTACTTCAACTGCTCGACCACGCCGTCGATCACGAACTGCACCGCCAGCGCCGCCAGCAGCACGCCGAGCAGCCGCGTGATGACCGCCTCGATCTTCGCGCCTAGCACGCGCATCAGCGGCCCCGCCGCCAGCAGCGCGACCAGCATCAGCAGCAGGTTCGCGCCCAGCGCCGCCATCACCACCGCCGAATTGGTGATGCCGTGCGCGCGCGCCATCAGCAGCATGACCGTCGCGATCGATCCCGGTCCTGCGATCATCGGCATCGCCATCGGGAAGATCGAGACGTCGTCCGCCTCCTCCGGCGAGATCTTCGATGCGCGATCCTCGCGCCGCTGGGTGCGCTTCTCGAACACCATCTCCAGCGCGATCACGAACAGCATGATGCCACCCGCGATGCGGAAGCTGGCCAGCTCGATCCCCAGCCCGTGCAGTAGCGGCTCGCCGATGAAGGCGAAGGTCAGCAGGATGCCGGCCGCGACCATCACCGCGCGGATCGCCATCGCGCGGCGGTGCGCGGCGCTGGCGCCCGCGGTCAGCCCGGCGAAGATCGGCGCGCAGCCCGGCGGGTCGATCACCACGAAGAAGGTGACGAAGGCCGAGACGAACAGTTCGATCACAGCCCCTCCGGCGCCGGCAATCCCGCGCGGCGATGCGCGGCGACCAGCGTATTGCGCATCAGCACCGCGATTGTCATCGGCCCGACGCCGCCCGGCACCGGGGTGATCGCGCCCGCGACCTCGGCGGCTCCCGGATGAACGTCGCCGACCAGCCCGTCTTCCGTGCGGTTGATACCGACATCGATAACGGTGGCTCCCGGCTTGATCCAATCCGGTCTCACGAACTCGGGAATACCGACCGCCGCCACAACGATATCGGCGCGCCGCACGTGACCGGCGACGTCGCGGGTGCGGCTGTGCACCGTGGTGACGGTGCAGCTTTCCTTCAGCAGCAGCTGCGCCATCGGCTTGCCGACGATGTTGGAACGGCCGATCACCACGGCTTCCATCCCCGACAGCGAGGGGTGACGGTCCTTCAGCAGCATCACGCAGCCCAGCGGGGTGCACGGCACCAGCCCGTCCATCCCCGTCGCCAGCCGCCCGGCGTTGACCGGGTGAAAGCCGTCGACGTCCTTGTCGGGATCGATGCGGATCAGCACCGCCTGTTCGTCGATATGCCTGGGCAGCGGCAGCTGGACCAGGATGCCGTCGACCGCGTCATCCTCGTTCAGGCGATCGACCAGTGCGACCAGCGCATCCTGCGTCGTGTCGGCGGGCAGGCGATGCTCGATGCTCTCCATCCCCGCCGCGACGGTCGCCTTGCCCTTGGAGCGGACATAGACCGCGCTGGCGGGATCCTCCCCCACCAGCACCACCGCCAGCCCCGGCTTGCGCCCGGTCTGCGCCGTGAATCCTGCCGCCGCCGCACCCACGCGCGTGCGCAACCCGGCCGCGAAGGCCTTTCCGTCGATGATCGCTGCCGTCATGGCGCTGCGCCATAGAGCGAAGCGGCGATATTCGCCAGCGTTGCGGCGTCGCCCGCGATCGTCAGCCGCTTCGTGCGCGCGCGCTGCCCCGCGATCAGCGTCACCGCGCGCCTGGGCACCCCGAAATGGCGGGCGATCAGCGCCACCAGCGCTTCGTTCGCGGCCCCGTCGACCGGCGCGGCGGAAAGGCGGGCGAGGAAATGCTCGTCCGTCCCCGCCAGCAGCGCGTCACGCCCGCCGCGCGGCGTCGCGCGCACCGCGATCGTCAGCCCGTCGGCGGTTTCCCGCCACGCGGTCAGAGCGCGCCGCCCGCCATGATGCTCGCGGCGATATTGTTCAGGATGATGTTGAAGATCACCAGCAGCAGCAGGACCACCATCGGCGCGAAGTCGATCCCGTTGCTGGTGGGCAGGAAGCGGCGGATCGGGCGGTAGAGCGGCTCCGTCAGCCGATCCAGCCCGTCGTGCAGCGAGCGGATGAAGGGGCTGGACGTGTTGATGATGTTGAACACGATCAGCAGCGACAGCACGAACTGGATCAGGATGACCCAGCGGACGACCTGAAAGATCACCTGCAGGATCTGGATGATGGTCAGCAACAGCACGCGGCGCGTCTCCGAAAGGGTGTGTGGTGGATATAGGGCACCTTGGACCAGGAGGGAACCGCCTCGCCACCCACATCCGTCACCCCAGCGAAGGCTGGGGTCTTCCCGCGGCTGTCGGTGCGTGTCCCATCGCGAGATCCCAGCTTTCGCTGGGATGACGGTCGCGACGTCACCCCCGCCGGATCAGCGTCCCCGCACCGCGCTTCGTGAAGATCTCCAGCAGCATCGCATGCGGCACGCGGCCGTCCAGCACCACCGCGGCGTCCACCCCCGCCTCCACCGCGGCGACGCACGTCTCCAGCTTGGGGATCATGCCCCCGCTGATCGTGCCGTCCTCGCGCAGCGCCTTCACCGCGGCGGGGTTCAGGTCGCTCATCAACTGTCCCTGCTTGTCGAGCACGCCGGCCACGTCGGTGAGCAGGAAGAAGCGCTTGGCCCCCAGCGCGGCGGCGATCGCGCCCGCCATGGTATCGGCGTTGATGTTGTAGGTATGGCCGTCCGCGCCGATCCCGATCGGCGCGATCACCGGGATGATGCCGTCCGCGCTCAGCGTGTCGATGATGCGGCGGTCGACCGCGACCGGCTCGCCGACGAAGCCCAGGTCGACCTTGCGCTCGATGCCCTGCAGCGGATCGGGGTCGGACCGCCCGACCTTCTCCGCCTGCACCAGCCCGCCGTCCTTGCCCGAGATGCCGACCGCCCGCCCGCCCGCGCGCCCGATCCAGCTGACGATCTCCTTGTTGATCGAACCGGCGAGGACCATCTCCGCGATCTGTGCGGTTTCCGCATCCGTCACGCGCAGCCCGTCGACGAAGCGCGACTCGACGCCCAGCCGCTTCAGCATCCGCCCGATCTGCGGCCCGCCGCCATGGACCACGACCGGGTTGATCCCGACCGCCTTGAGCAGCACGACGTCCTCGGCGAAATCGGCCTGCGCCTCGGGATCGCCCATCGCATGGCCGCCGTATTTCACGACGAAGGTCGCCCCGGCGTAGCGTTGGAGATACGGCAGCGCCTCGACCAGCGTCTCGGCCTTCAGCGCGGGGGTCACGGTAGGATCGCTCATGGCCTGCGCCATAGCGACGTGGGCGGTCAGGCGTCCAGTCGTCGCCCGAGCGCGACCATCACGTAGATCAGCGGCGGCACCAGCGCGATCGACAGCACCACCTTGGCCAGCATCTGCCCCGCCATCAGCCATCCCACCGCCGACAGGCCGAACGCGATCGAGATGAACAGCACCGAATCGACGATCTGGCTGAGCGCGCTGGCGGTCGCGGCACGAAACCACAGCAGGCGCCCGCCCTCGCGCCCCTTCAACCACGAGAAGATCGTGACGTTCAGCGTCTGCGACACGCCATAGGCGACGATCCCGCCGGCCCAGATCCACGGCGTCGCCCCCATCATCTGGTTGAAGGCGGCGAGATGGACCGCGCTCATCTCCGCCGCGGGCGGCAGCACCAGCACGATCAGCGTCAGCGCCATCGAGATCAGCAGCGGCACGAACCCGATCAGCACCAGTCGCCCCGCCACCCTAGGCCCGTGCAGTTCCGCGACCGCGCTGGACGTGACCACCAGCAGCAGGAAGGCGAAGATCCCCGCCTCCACCGCCAGCGGCGGCAACCCCACCAGCGGCCCCAGCGCGGAGATCGGCCCCAGCGACACCTGCTTGTTGCCCAGCACGCCCGCGATGCACACCATCCCGCCATAAAAGATCGCGAACGCGAACAGCGAACGCGGGATGAGCGGGGCGGACGGGGTCGTTTCCATGCGCTTCGATAGCGGAACGCGGGCGCGGCGGGCAAGGTGCGCCATGTCCGTCACGCCCGTCACCCCGGGCTTGACCCGGGATCCCGCTTTTTCCGGTGACGGTGGAGAAGAAGCGGGACCCCGGCTCAAGGCCGGGGTGACGGACGGTCGCGACGAGCAAGGCCGCGCAAGTGGAACCGCACAGGGGCTGGCCAGCCCCGTACACGCGTGTAAAGGTGCGCCTCCGCGCGGGGGGCCGCGTGACAGGCACCACGCGGAACGCACGGAAGAATGCAGAGAATCCTCATCGGCCTGGCGGGCATCGTCGTCATCCTGCTGCTCGCGGTGCTGCTGTCCGCCGATCGGCGTGCGATCCGCCTGCGCGTGGTCGGCAGCGCCTTTGCGTTGCAGATCCTGATCGCGGTCATCGTCCTCTATTGGGGGCCGGGGCGTGCGGCGCTCGCGGGTGCGTCGGGCGGGGGTCGCGGCATTGCTGGGCTATTCGCAGCGCGGGACCGAGTTCCTGTTCGGCCGCCTCGCCGCGCCCGACGTCGGCGGGCAGAGCTTCGCGATCGCGGCGCTGCCGGTCATCATCTTCTTCGCCAGCCTGGTGTCGATCCTCTATTATCTGGGCGTGATGCAGCGCGTCGTGCGCTGGGTCGGCGGCGCGATCGAGAAGGTGATCGGCGTATCGAAGGTGGAGAGCCTGTGCGCCGCCGCCAACATCTTCGTCGGGCAGAGCGAATCGCCGCTCGTCATCCGGCCGTATCTGGCGGGGCTGACCCCGGCGCAGCTGTTCACGGTGATGACCAGCGGGATGGCGGGGGTCGCCGGCACGATCCTGGCGGCCTATGCCTCGATGGGGATCAGCATCGACTATCTGCTCGCGGCCAGCTTCATGGCGGCGCCCGGCGGCATCCTGATGGCGAAGATCGTCATGCCCGATCGCGTCCTGCCGCCCGAGGGCGAACTGCCGCTCGGCGACCTGCCCGACGAGGAGCGCCAGATCGCACTGGCCGAATCGCGCGTCAGCGGGCGCGGCCCCGCCGCCTTGCTGCCGGAGGGCACACCCGGCGAGCCGTTGCCGGAGGCGACGCATGACGAGGAGAAGCCCGCCAATCTCATCATGGCCGCGGCGCAAGGTGCGCAGACCGGCGTGAAGCTGGCGGTCGCGGTCGGCGCGATGGTGCTGGCGTTCGTCGCGCTGGTGGCGCTCGCCAACGGGCTGCTGGGCGGGCTGGGCGGGCTGGTCGGTCTGCCCGGGCTCAGCTTCCAGGGGCTGCTGGGCTATCTCTTCCAGCCGGTCATGTTCCTGCTCAACGTGCCGTGGAACGAGGCGGGGATCGCCGGCGGGCTGTTCGGCGAGAAGATCGTGCTCAACGAATTCGTCGCCTATATCGACCTCGGCAAGCAGGCGGCGAACCTGTCGCCGCGCACGATCGCGGTCGTCACGTTTGCGCTCTGCGGCTTCGCCAATTTCTCCTCGATCGCGATCCAGATGGCGGTCACCGGCAGCCTCGCCCCCAATCAGCGCCCGACGATCGCGCGGCTGGGACTGCGCGCGCTGGCGGCGGGGAGCCTCGCCAATTTGATGTCCGCGGCGCTGGCCGGGCTGCTGATCGGATGACCTGTATGTTGCGTTATGCCCTCCTCGCCGCGCTGCTTTTTCCGGTCGCGGCACATGCCGACGAGATCAATCACGGCGGACAGATCTGGGGCAGTGTCCAGGTCACCGCGCCGCTGGGCGACAATGTGTTCGCGACGATGGATATCCAACCGCGATGGTCGACCCCCAATGCCGCGACCGCCCCGATCACGATCATCCCGCCGGTCATCTCCTATCGCGTCAACGACAATCTGATCGCGTCGGGCGGCTATCTCTACGCCTATATCGACGGCGCGCGCATCTTCGGGCTGCACGAGGACCGTTTCTTTCAGCAATTCGGCTATCGCATCGGCAATCTCGGCAAGGTCGGCGTGCGGATGCAGACCCGGCTGGAGGAGCGCAAGCGCTCGACCGGGCAGCAATGGAACGTCCGCGTCGCGCAGCAGATCCTGTTCGCGCTGCCGCTGGGCAAGGAACCGGGCGCCGGCCCGACCGCGGTCGCCTCGACCGAATTGTACTGGAACCTGAGCAAGGCCGATTGGGGCGCGCGCAAGGGCTATGACGATCTGTGGACCTTCCTGGGGCTCCAGGTGCCGCTGCGCGAGGACGTGGCGATGGAATTCGGCTATCTCAACCAGCGCCAGCGCGCGGTGAACGGGCGCGCGAACATGAACCATGCCGCGGTGATCGGGGTGTCGTTCCAGCTGGCGCGCCGCGTGCGCCCACCGCTGGTGGTGCCGACGCTGCCGGGGCGGGCGTTCTGATCCAGCATCCGTTCGCCCTGAGGAGAGGCTGAGCTCGTCGAAGCCTCGTCTCGAAGGGCATGTGCTTCGAGACGGCATTTCGACAAGCTCAATGCCTCCTCAGCACGAACGGAGGTTTGGGATACGGCCCCTTCCCCCCACGCCGTCCCCCCTCTATCTGCGCGCGCATGACCCAGATCACCGTCGCCGCGCTCCAGCTCGCCTTTTCCGCCGACATCGACGCGAACATCGCCAAGGTGTCCGACGCCGTGCGCGAGGCGCATGCGCGCGGCGCGCAGGTGATCCTGCCGCCCGAATTGTTCGAGGGCGAATATTTCTGCCGCGTCGAGGACGAATCGCTGTTCGCCAACGCCGCGCCGGCGGGCGAGCACAAGGCGGTGCTGGCGATGCAGGCGCTGGCGGAGGCGCTGAAGGTGTGGATCCCCACCAGCTTCTTCGAGCTGGACGGGCCGCATCATTACAATTCGCTGGCGATGATCGGCCCCGATGGCGAGATCCAGGGCATCTATCGCAAGAGCCACATCCCCGACGGCCCCGGTTACGAGGAGAAATTCTACTTCCGCCCCGGCAATACCGGGTTCAAGGTGTGGAAGGGGCCGGACCGCATCCCGCTGGGCGTCGGCGTCTGCTGGGACCAATGGTATCCGGAAACCGCGCGCGCGATGATGCTGATGGGGGCGGAACTGCTGTTCTATCCCACCGCGATCGGCAGCGAGCCGCACGACACCTCGCTCGACACCGCGCGGCTGTGGCGGCGCGCGATGGTGGGGCATGCGGTGTCGAACGTGGTGCCGGTGATCGCCGCCAATCGCGTCGGCACCGAGCACGGCCAGACCTTCTACGGCACCAGCTTCATCGTCGACGAACGCGGCGACGTGCTGGCGGAGCTGGACCGCGAGGAGGAAGGCGTCATCACCGCCACGCTCGACCTGGACCGCGTCAAGCGCCACCGCGCCGCCTTCGGCTTCTTCCGGGATCGCCGTCCTGAACTCTACGGCCGACTGGTCCAGGATATCTGATACCTCGGTCGTCACCCCGGGCTTGACCCGGGGTCCCGCTTACTCCCCACGTCCCGAAAGAAGCGGGACCCCGGATCAGGTCCGGGGTGACGGGTCGCGCACCTCCCCCCGTACCTCCAACGCCCGCGCGAAGACCGCCTCGAACATCTCCTGCGTCAGCCGGCCGGTGTTCTGGTTGTAGCGGCTGCAATGATAGCTATCGATCAGCACCCGCCCGTCGGGCATGCGATGCTCCGCCAGATGCCCGAACCGCGCCTTGGGCAGCCGCCCGCCCAGTACCTTGACGATCGACTGGTGTGCGATCTGTCCCAGCGCCACGAACACGCGCGCGTTGGGCAGCGCCGCCGCCTGCCCCGCCAGGAAGGGACGGCAATGGTGGATCTCCTCGGTCGTCGGCTTGTTCTCCGGCGGCAGGCATTTGACCGCGTTGATGATGACTGCACCGGTCAGCCGCAGCGAATCCTCCGGTCGCGCGTCATACGCCCCCTCCGCCAGCCCGTATTTGGCCAATGTGCCGAACAGCAGGTCGCCCGAATAGTCGCCGGTGAACGGCCGCCCGGTGCGGTTGGCGCCGTGCTTGCCCGGTGCGAGGCCGACAATCGCGAGCCAGGCATCGGGGTCGCCGAAGGCGTTGACCGGCGCGTTCCACCAGTCGGGATGCTCGGCGCGCAGCGCGTGACGGACACCGACCAGCCGCGGGCACAACGGGCAGTCGCGCGGCGGTTCGGTATCGGGGATAGGGGAGGGTGCGAAATCCATGGGGCTGCGATATTCGGGCGCGCGATGGCCATTTCAACCTATGCGGTCGCGGTCGGCGGCAACCGGCGCGGGCGGCATGGCGCCCCGCGCGACGAGGTGCGCGCCGCGCTTGCCCTGCTGGGGGGACGCGCCTCGCCGATCCTCGACACGCCGCCGCTCGGCCCGTCGATCCGCCGCTTCGCCAATGCGGTCGCGATCGTCGAGAGCGACGAACGCCCGCGCGCACTGCTGGCGCGGCTGAAGGCGATCGAACGCGCGTTCGGGCGACGCGCCGGGCGGCGCTGGGGGACGCGGGTGATCGACCTCGACATCGTGTTGTGGAGCGGCGGGCGGATCGAGTCGCGGGTACTGACCGTCCCGCACGCAGCGTTCCGCACCCGCGCGTTCGTGCTGTCGCCGCTGGTCGCGGTGGCGCCCGGCTGGCGCGATCCGGTGACCGGGTTGCGCGTGCGCCACCTCCATGCCCGGTTGACCCGCGCCCGCCCGATCAATAGGCCGCGCTGGACGTGGTGAGGGTCCGTAGCTCAGTCGGTAGAGCAAGCGACTTTTAATCGAGAGGTCCCGGGTTCGAGCCCCGGCGGACCCACCATTTCCCTTTCGCTCAGCGGGTTGCCCGCACGCTGTCGAGCAGCAGCGCGATGACGTGGCGAGCATAGTCGCGGCGCAACGCATCGTCGATGTCCGCCACCCCGAACGCCCATTTCAGCGCATAGCGCGCCTGGAACAGATGGTCGCACGCGCCGATCAGCGAGAAATAGAACAGCATCGGGTCGATGCGGCGGAACACCCCCTCCGCCTCGCCCTGCGCCAGGATGGCGCCTTGCGCGCGCGCCAGCGGCTGCACCACGCGCTCGGAGATGAAGCGCGCACCCTCCCCGTCCACCTCCTGCGACAGCGCTGCGATCAGGCGGTTGAGATAGGGATGTTCGAAATAGACCTTGATGATCGCCTGGATATGCCGCGTCAGCTTCTCCTCCGCGGGCAGGTCGGCGGCGACCAGTTCGTCCAACGTCGGAAAGGTGCCACCGACGTCGCGGTCGATCAGCGCGCGGAACAACCCCGCCTTGCCGCCGAAGCGATAGTGGATCAGCGCGGAGTTGAGCCCGGCGCGCGCGGCGATCTCGGCGAAGGTGAAGTTGATCGAATTGCGCTCGATCATCAGCGCGCTGGCGGTGTCGAGCAGCACGTCGCCCGAATGCCGCCCGTCGCGCTTGCGCGGCTTGCCCGGGCCACGCGCCGTGGTTCCCGCTGTCAGGCTGGGCATCCGTCTCATCCCTTTTCCGGGGCTCGCTGTGACGATGCCCTCTCCTGTTGATCAGGATAAGGCCGGTTCGGGACGGGTGGCAAGGGGTGAACGGGGCATCCTTGACCCCCGTTCATGCTGAGGAGGCGCTGAGCCTGTCGAAGCGCCATCTCGAAGCACATGCGCCTCCCCTTCGAGACAAGGCTTCGACAGGCTCAGCCTCTCAGAGCGAACGGATGTCCTGTCAGCCGGCCTTTCCGTCCAGCATCCGGATGATGCCCGAGAAATCCAGCCCGCCCTGCCCGGCATCCGCGAACGCCTGGTACAGCTCGCGTGCGCGCGTCCCCATCGGCACCTGCGCATCGACGTCCTGCGCCGCGGCCAGCGCGAGGTTCAGGTCCTTGAGCATCAGCGCGCCGGCGAACCCGCCCTGATAGTCGCGATCGGCGGGCGAGGCCGGGCCGACGCCGGGCACCGGGCAATAGCTGGTCATCGACCAGCTCTGTCCGGTCGCCTGGCCCGAGATGTCGAAGAAGGTCTGCGGATCGAGCCCCAGCCGCTGCGCCAGCACGAACGCCTCGCACGTCGCGATCATGGTGGAGCCGAGGATCAGGTTGTTGCACAATTTGGCCGCCTGTCCCGCACCGCTGGCGCCGGCATGGATCACCGCCTTGCCCATGTCCTCCAGGAACGGCTTCGCGCGCTCGAACGATTCCGCGCTGCCGCCGACCATGAAGGTCAGCGTACCCGCCTCCGCCGCCGCGATCCCGCCGCTGACCGGCGCGTCGACCGCCGCCACCCCGCGCGCGGCGGCATCGTCCGCCAGCCGCCGCGCGGTGGCGACGTCGATCGTCGAACAGTCGATCAGGATGGTGGACGGCGCCGCACCGCCGAGACTCTCGGCATAGACCTGCTCCACATGGCGCCCCGCCGGCAGCATCGTGACGACCGCTTCCGCCCCCTCCACCGCCTCCGCCGCGGAGGCGACGGTCAGGCAGCCGGCCGCCTTCGCCCGCTCCAGCGCGTCCGCCGACAGGTCGAAGGCACGGACGTCATGCCCCTTCTTCGCGAGGTTGGCGGCCATCCCGCCGCCCATGTTGCCCAGCCCGATGAACCCGACGCGTGCCATGATGCTCTCCTGTCGCTCCTGCGAAGGCAGGAGCCTATTGCTGTATCGTCCACCCGGACGCCGCCTCGACCACGGCGCGTTCGTGTCAGGCGCCGCGGCCCTGTCAACAGACATAGGCTCCTGCCTGCGCAGGGGCGACGAGGGCTATTTCCCCGTCCACTGCCCGGCGCGCTTCTCGACGAAGGCGGCCATGCCCTCCTTCTGGTCGGCGGTGCCGAACAGGCCGTTGAACAGCCGGCGCTCGAACTGGACGCCCTGTGCGAGGCCCGTCTCGAACGCGACGTTGACCATCTCCTTGTTCGCGATCGTCGCCAGCGGCGCCATGCCTGCGATCGTCGCCGCGGTCGTCACCGCCTCCTCGATCAGATTCGCGGCGGGGATCACGCGGCTGACGAGGCCGGCGCGCTCCGCCTCGGCGGCGTCCATCATGCGGCCGGTCAGGCACATCTCCATCGCCTTGGCCTTGCCGACCGCGCGCGCCAGCCGCTGCGACCCGCCCATCCCGGGCGATACCGCCAGCTTGATCTCCGGCTGGCCGAACTTGGCCGTGTCCGCCGCCAGGATGAAGTCGCACATCATCGCCAGCTCGCACCCGCCGCCCAGCGCATAGCCCGCGACGGCGGCGATGATCGGCTTGCGCGTGCGCGTCAGCGTCTCATACCCGCCGAAGAAGTTGCTGCCGTACATGTCGGCGAAGCCCTGCGCCGACATCTCCTTGATGTCCGCGCCCGCCGCGAACGCCTTCTCGCTGCCGGTCAGCACCGCGCAGCCCTGCGACGCGTCGGCATCGAACGCGGCGAAGGCGGCGAGCAGGTCGGCGAGCACCTGCGAATTGAGCGCGTTGAGCGCCTGCGGGCGGTTGAGCGTCACCAGCGTGACCGCGCCGCGCTGTTCGACCAGGATCGTTTCGTATTCGGCCATCGTGTTCTCCCCTGTTGTCACCCCAGCGAAGGCTGGGGTCTCCGGCCGCGAGCGCGACCCTCGTGGCACCAGACCCCAGCGTTCGCTGGGGTGACGGTTAGTAAGGCGTCCACGCCTCCGCATCGGGCAGCGGCGCGAAGATCTGGTCGATCACATGATCGCTCACCCCCTCGGGGGTCGCGGGATCCCAGCGCGGGGCATTGTCCTTGTCGACGATCACCGCGCGCACGCCCTCCAGGAAATCGTGGCGCTGCACCACGCGCGCGCCGACCGCATATTCCTGCCGCATCTCGTCCTCGAACGTCGGCATGGTGCGCCCGTCGAGCAGCAGCTTCAGGCTGACCTTCATCGTCTGCGGCGACTTGGTCTTCAGCGTCGACAGCGTGTCGCGCGCGAAGTCGGACGCGTCCGCCTCCAGCGCGGCGAACACCTCCTCCAGCCGGTCGGAGGCGAACAGCCGGTCGATGTCCGCACGATGCGCCAGCAGCGCCGCCGCCCCGGGCGCGACCGCCAGCGCGTCCAGCACGCCCGCGACATCGTCGGGCGTCTGCGCCAGCCGCGTCTTCGCTTCCTCGACCCGGTCGGCGGGCAAATAATGCGTCGCCAGCCCCAGCGCATGCGTCTCCGCACCGTCCAGCCGGTGCCCGGTCAGCGCCAGATACTGGCCGATCCGCCCCGGCAGCCGCGACAGATACCAGCCGCCGCCGACATCGGGGAACAGCCCGATCCCCGTCTCCGGCATCGCCAGCTTCGTGTTTTCGGTCGCGACGCGATAGCGGCACGGCTGGCTGATCCCGACGCCGCCGCCCATCGTGATCCCGTCCATGAACGCGACCGTGTCCTTGGCATAGGTGAACAGCCGGTGGTTCATGCGATATTCGGTGTGGAAGAAGGCGCGCGCCTCCGCCCCGTCCGTCGCGCCGCTGTCGGCCAGCATGCGGATGTCGCCGCCGGCGCAGAAGCCCCGGCCCTCGGCATGATCGATCACGACGCAGCGGATCGCCGCATCCTCGCGCCAAGCCTCCAGCGCGTCGAGCACGCCCGCGCACATCGCGGTGTTGAGCGCGTGGATCGCCTTGGGGCGGTTCAGCCGGATGCGCCCGACCGCGCCGTCCGTGGTGATGATGAGGTCTTCCATATTCTCTCCCGCCCTCTCCCCTCCGCACGGAGGGGAGAGGGATACCGCAGCTTGGCGGCACCGCCGCCTAGCGAAGGTTGGGTGAGGGGTGGAGCGAGCCGAAGGCTCGCGCGATCGCGATGCGATCGCTCACCCCTCACCCAGCTACGACTAGGCAGCAGGCTGCCAAGTCTGCGCAACCCTCTCCCCTGCCAGCAGGGGAGAGGGAGCCGTGTTCGTCACTGCCGCACCAGTTCGCGGCCGACGATCATCCGCATCACCTGGTTCGTCCCCTCCAGGATCGAATGCACGCGCAGGTCGCGCCAGAAGCGTTCGACCGGATAGTCCATCAGATAGCCGTAGCCGCCGTGCAGCTGGAGCGCGCGGTCGACCACGCTGCTCCCCGTATCGGTCGCCAGCCGCTTCGCCATTGCGGCGAAGCGCGTCTTGTCTGGCGCGTTCGCGGTCACCTTGGCCGCGGCGACGTACAACAGATAGCGCGCCGCCTGTAGCTCGGTGTCCATATCGGCCAGCATGAACTGCGTGTTCTGGAAATCGGCCACCGGCTTGCCGAACTGCTGGCGGTCCTTGGTATAGACGATCGCCTCGTCCAGGCAGCGCTGCGCGCCGCCCAGCGAGCACGCGCCGATATTGAGTCGCCCGCCGTCCAGCCCCATCATCGCGAAGCGGAAGCCCTCGCCCTCCTGCCCCACCCGGTTGGCCACCGGCACGCGGACGTTGTCGAAGATCACCTGCCGCGTCGGCTGCGCGTGCCAGCCCAGCTTGCGCTCGTTCGCGCCGAACGACACGCCGGGCATGTCCTTGTCGATCACCAGGCAGGAGATGCCCTTCGGTCCCTCCGCCCCGGTGCGCACCATCGTGACATAGACCTCGTTCTCGCCCGCACCGGAGATGAACTGCTTGGTGCCGTTGACGACATAATGGTCGCCATCCAGCCGCGCGCTGGTCTTCAGCGCCGCGGCGTCCGACCCGCTGCCCGGCTCGGTCAGGCAATAGCTCGCGATCCGCTCCATCGTGACCAGATCGGGCAGGTAGCGCGCCTTCAGCTCCGCGCTGCCGAAGCGGTCAATCATCCAGCTCGCCATATTGTGGATCGAGATGAACGCGCTGGTCGTGGGGCAACCATAGGCCATCGCCTCCATGATCAGCGCCGCCTCCAGCCGGCCGAGATTGATGCCGCCGCTCTCCTCGCTGACGTAGATCGCGGCGAAACCCAGCTCGGCCGCGGCCTTGATCGTGTCGCGCGGGAAGATGTGCTTCTCGTCCCATTCCGCGGCGAAGGGCGTGATGCGATCCGCGGTGAAGCGGCGCGCCAGCTCCTGAATCTCGCGCTGATCGTCGGTCAAATCGAACTGGTCGGTCATTCCATGGTCCTGTGTCGGCGCTCAGCAGCGCTTGTAGCGGGTGGCGACGGCGGGCTGCGTTCCCGCCGCGGGCCGGGTGCGCAGCAGCGTGGTACCGCCATTCTCCAGCAGCCAGGCCTCGGTCGCGCGCCACGTCTGCCCCTCGCCGCTGAAGCGCAGGTCGACGGTCAGCGCGGCGGGGGAGGACAGGCGCAGCGACTGCACGCGCGCCTTCGATTCGTAGAAGCGGACGGTGTCGCCGTCGACGTCGATGCGCCCGGTGGCGGCGGTGTTCGCCAGCTCGCAATCATCGTCGATGGCGCCCCAATAGCCGCGGAAATCGACCGGGAAGGCGCGGTCGCGCGCCGCGGTGGGCGTCGGCGTCGCCACCGGCACGCCCAGCCGCGCGGTGGTCGCGGTGCCGTTCTGCGCCGCCGCGGCATCGATCGCAGCCTGCGCGCGCGCCTCCTTCTCCGGCACGTCGACGCGGTTGTAATCGGCCGGGTCGCTGCCCGAACAGGCCGCCAGCATCGCAGCAGCGACCGCCACCATCATCACGCGCGTCATGGCGCCTCCTTCTCGTGCAGGACGCGCGTGGCGAACAACCGGTTCGCCAGCCGCGTGTCGTTGCGCTCATAGGAACGTGGGGGCGGCACGCCTTTCTCCAGCGCGATCATTTCGATGCGGCTGCCCCTCGCATCGGGCGCATCGGGTGCGGGCGCGGTGGCGAGCGCATCGCGATAGGCGGCATCGGCGGTCACGATCGTCCAGCCGTCGCGGCGCAGCGCCGCCACCAGATCGGCGACGTACAGCGCGGCGAGATCGGTTTCGTGGAGCAGCACGACATGCGCGGGCGAGCGCCCCGTCACGCGCCGCGCCAGCGCGTCGCTGAAATCGGCCGAGCGGACCATCGTCTCGACATAGAGGTCGCGCAGCGCGCGACGGTCGACGGACTTGCCCGCCTGCACCGCCTGACGCAGCTGGTCCTCCATGTTCCAGTCGGCGCCGTCGACCGTGACATAGGCGTTGGCCAGCCCGCGCCGCGCCAGCCCCGCGCGCACCGTATCGCGCATCGCGCGGTCCTGCCCGCCTTCATCGAGGAACGGGAAGCGGAACCACGGGCGATAGCCGGGCCGCCCCTTCAGCCACGCCTCGCTGCGGTCGATATCGGCGAGAAAGGCCGTAGCGCCGATCTTGCCGAGCGCGGGGTGCGAGAAGCTGTGGTCGCCGATGACGTGCCCCGCGGCGACATAGGCGGCGATGCGCCGCTCGCCGCCGACGCCGTCGGGCCTCGCGAGCGAGCCGGGGTTCACGAAGAACGCCGCCTGCGCGACCTTCGCGCGCCGCAATTGCGCGATCAGCCGGCGGGTGCGCTCGTCCGGGGTGAACAGCGGGCCGCGCGCCCGCGGCACGTCGTCGAAGGTGAGCGCGATGCGCTTTCCCTCCGCCGTGGCGGATGACGCGGCGAGGAGCATCGCGATGGCCAGGATCAGGCGGCGCAGGGTCATCGTCATCCTTCTCACTCCGTCATGCCGGGCTGGACCCGGCATCCATCGTTCCGCAGACGCTTCGCGCAGCCGCGTGTGCGGAACCATGGACCCCGGATCAAGTCCGGGGTGACGTGTCGCACGACCGGCCTACCCCATGGTCGGGATGACGAAGGCGTTGGCGGCCTCACCGCCCGCGGCGCCATCGGGCCAGCGCTGCGTAACGGTCTTCACCTTGGTCCAGAACTTCACGCCCTCCATGCCGTGCTGGTTGGTGTCGCCGAACGCGCTGCGCTTCCACCCGCCGAAGGTGTGATAGGCGACCGGCACCGGGATCGGCACGTTGATGCCGACCATGCCGACGTTGACGCGCGCCGCGAACTCGCGCGCGGCATGGCCGTTGCGGGTGAAGATGGCGACGCCATTGCCATATTGATGCTCGCTCGGCAGCCGCAGCGCGGTTTCGAAATCGGGCGCGCGGACGATCTGGAGCACGGGGCCGAAGATCTCCTCCTTGTACGCGCTCATCGCCGGCGTGACGCGATCGAACAGCGTCGGGCCGATGAAGAAGCCCTGCTCATGCCCCTGCAACGTGAAACCGCGACCGTCGACGACCAGCTCGGCGCCCTCGTCCACCCCGGTCTGGATCCAGTTCTCCACCCGCTGCTTGTGCGCGGCGTTGACCACCGGGCCGTAATGCGCCTCCGCATCGGTCGACACGCCGACGCGCAATGCGGCGATCGCGGGGATCAGCTTCTCGCGCAGCCGGTCCGCGGTCTGTTCGCCGACCGGCACGACCACCGGCAGCGCCATGCAGCGCTCGCCCGCCGAACCGAAGGCCGCGCCCGACAGATCGGCGACCACCTGATCCAGATCGGCGTCGGGCATGACGATGCCGTGGTTCTTCGCCCCGCCCATCGCCTGCACGCGCTTCCCCGCCTCGACGCCGCGGCGATAGACGTAATGCGCGATGTCGGAGGAACCGACGAAGCTGACGCCGGCGATGGCAGGATGGTCGAGGATCGCGTCCACCATCTCCTTGTCGCCATGGACGACCTGCAACACGCCCTCGGGCAGCCCCGCCTCGCGCATCAGTTCGGCGAGGCGCACCGGGACCGAGGGGTCGCGCTCGCTGGGCTTCAGGATGAAGGCGTTGCCGCACGCGATCGCGACGCCGAACATCCACATCGGGATCATCGCGGGGAAGTTGAACGGGGTGATGCCCGCACCGATGCCGATCGGCTGGCGCATCGAATAGACGTCGATCCCCGGCCCGGCGCCCTGCGTATATTCGCCCTTCAGCACATGCGGGATGCCGCAGGCGAATTCGATCACCTCCAGCCCGCGCTGGATGTCGCCCTTCGCATCGGCGATCACCTTGCCATGTTCGGAGGAGAGCGTGTGCGCCAGCTCCTCCATGTTCGCCTCGACCAGTTCCTTGAAGCGGAACATGACGCGCGCGCGCCGCTGCGGGTTGGTCGCCGCCCAGGCCGGCTGCGCCGCCTGTGCCGCGGCGACCGCGCGGTCGAGATCGGCCTGCGTGCCCAGCGTCACGCGCGCCTGCACCTGTCCGCTGTTGGGATCATAGACGTCGCCGTGGCGCGTCCCCGCGCCGGCCGCTCCGCCCGCCACGACATGCTCGATCGTCCGCATCGCATCGCTCTCCAATGGTTACAGCGGCTCTGCGCGCTGGATCGATTGCCCGCAAGCGGCGAATCTGCAACCGTTGCCTGCGATGATGCAACCCTTGCCCTGGAACGACCTGCAGGATTTCCTCGCCGTCGCGCGGGCGGGACAGCTCGCGCGCGCCGCCGCGACGATGGGGGTGGACGCGACCACGATCGGGCGGCGCCTGCGCCGGCTGGAGGCGCGGCTGGGACGCACCCTGTTCGAGCAGACGCGCGAGGGGCAGGTGCTGACCGAGGCGGGCGAGGCGCTGCTGGCGCAGGTCGAGGCGATGGGGCGCGCCGCCGAACGGATCGCCGATCCCGCAGGCGACCGCGAGGAAGTGTCCGGGCTGCTGCGGGTCAGCGTGTCCGAAGGGTTCGGCACCTGGCTGATCGCCGAGCATCTGCACGATTTCGCCACCCGTCACCCCGCGGTGACGGTGGATCTGGTCGCCAGCAACGGCTTCCTCAGCCCGTCGAAGCGCGAGGCGGATTGCGCGGTACTGCTCGCCCGCCCGCGGCAGGGGCCGGTCGTCGCCGCCAAGCTCGCCGCCTCCACCTCTATGCCAGCCGCGACTATGTCGCGCGCCATGGCGAGCCGACCCGCGCGACGCTGGCGCGCGACCATCGCCTGATCGGCTATATCCCCGACCTGCTCTACGCGCCCGAGCTGCGCTATCTGCACGAGGTCGACCCCGCGCTGGCGCCGACGCTGCGCAGTTCCAGCATCCATGCGCAGGCGCGGCTGGTGGCGTCAGGGGCCGGGGTCGGCGTGCTGCCGCACTTCATCGCCGGCGCGGATGCGGCGCTGGTCCGCGTGATGCCGGAGGTCGCGATCACGCGCGCCTTCTGGCTGGTGACGCACCGCGACACGCGCCGGCTGCGCCGGGTGCGCGCCTTTCGCGAGTGGCTGACCGCGCTGGTGACGACGCATCGCGCGCGGCTGGTAGGGGAGCATTAACCATGTCCGACTACCCGATCGTCATGGTATGGCCGCTCTCAAACGCCGGCGAGAATCGGCAGGGGGACAAGACACGATGACACGGGTGTGGGTGAAGGCGGCATTGCTGCTGGGGAGCGCCGCGGGCGCGATGACGCCGATCGCGGCGCAGGTCACGCGGCCGACGCCCGGCACGCGCGCCGCGCAACAGCCCGCCGCCGCGCCGGCCGATACCGCGACCACCCCCGCCGTCACCGCGCGCAGCACCGCGGCGGTTCCCGTCGTCGTCGGTCCGCCGGTCACCGGGCTGCCGGGGCGGCCTGCGCCCAGCTACGCGCCCGATTTCGGCGGCCGCATCTCCGGCCTGCCCTATGACAAAAAGGCGCCGCTCCCCGCCCCCGCGATCGCCCCGGTGCGCACGCTGACAGAGGCGATCACGCTCGCCTATCGTACCAATCCGGAGCTGCTCCAGGCACGGGCGCAGGCGCGGTCCAGCGACTTCGGCGTGCCCGCCGCACGCTCCGCGTTCGGGCCGTCGCTGGGCGCGACCGGCGCCTATACCTTCACCCGCACCCGGCAGGAGGTGATCCCCGGCACCTTCCTGGGCATCGACGGCTGGGCCAGCACGGCGCAGGCGGTGCTGTCGCAGCCGGTCTGGACCTTCGGCCGCAACGCCGCCGCCGCCGCCGGCGCGGTCGCCACCGCGCAATTCCAGCGCGACGCGCTGCGCGTGACCGAGGCGCAGGTGATGAACGACGTCGTCACCGCCTATGTCGCGGTGCTGCGCGATGCCGCATCGGTGACGATCGCGCGCGAGAATCTGGCGCTGCTCAACCGCCAGCTGGACGAGAACCAGACCCGGTTCGAGGTGCGCGACCTGACGCTGACCGATCTCGACCAGACGCGCACCCGCGTCCAGCTGGGCCAGGCCGACCTGCTGCAGGCCGAGGGGCAGCTGGGCATCTCGCAGAAGCTGTTCCTGCAGCGCGTCGGTGCCCCCCCGGGGGAGCTGCAACAGCCCGACCTGCTCAACATCACGTTCAACTCGCTCGACGGCGCCTATGCCTTTGCGGAGGCGAACAGCGGCCTCGTCCGCGCCGCGCAATCGCGCGAGAAGATCTCGCGCGCCGCGGTCGCGGCGGCCCGCGCGGAGATGGGGCCGCGCGTCGACCTGCGCGGCACCGCCAGCTATGGCAGCGTGTCGCCCTATACCGACCAGCTGCGCACCACGCAGCTGATCGGCCAGGTGGTGGTGACGCAGCCGATCATCGATTCCGGGCTGCGCCGCTCGCGGGTGGGCCAGGCGGAGGAGGCGAACCAGGCCGACTGGCGCCTGCTGGACCAGACCTATCGCGACACGCGTCAGGCGGTGGGCGCGGCATGGGAGCAGCTGGCCGCGACGCGCACCTCGCTCGCCAATTATCGCATCGCGATCGACGCCGCGCAGCGCGCCTATGACGGTGCGCTGATCCAGCAGAAGGCGGGCGACCGCAGCACGCTGGACGTCCTCAACTTGGCGCGCGACCTGCTGACGGTGCGCAACAGCTACAATCTGACGATCGCGAGCGAGTATCTGGCGCGCGCCGGGCTGCTGGCGGCGGCGGGGCTGCTGGAAGGGCCGCAGATCGTGCCGGGGCTGACCGGCTATGACGATCAGGATCATTACGACCGCGTGCGGCGCAAGGGGGATATCCCGCTCCTGACCCCGGTGCTGGTGGCGCTCGACAACGTCACCACCGGCAATCTGACCCGCGACCGCCCGGTGCGCGATGCCGGCGCGCAGCAGGCGATCGGCGCGACCATGCCGCTGCCCGCACCCGATCCGGTGACCAAGCCGTAAGGGTGCGCGGCGGCGCTCTCGCGCCGCCTGCCGGCCAGATGCCCCTACATCCCCGGGATCGGCACCCCCAGCCGCGTGCGGCGGCGCTTGAACAGCGCGTTGATCGGGCGCTCGACCAGCCACCAGGCGGCGACCCCGCCGGCGAGGCTGGCCGCCACACCCAGTACGAAGATCGCGGGCACCGGCACTCCCAGGATGCGCCCCGCCTTCACGACCACCGCCAGGATCATCGTGTGCCACAGATAGATGGCGTAGCTGGCGTCGCCCAGCCGATGCAGCACGGGGATATGCCGGATGCCGCCCTCGCGATGTTCCAGCCCCAGCATGCCGGCGAACAGCAGCAATGCGGGCACGCCATAGGTCAGCACGCGCAGGCCGTGGTCGTCGATCCACCACGCCGCCACGTACAGCACGATCGCCAGCGCGATCGCCGCCGCTCCGCCGGGCGGTGCGCCGTACCGCTTCCAATACCAGCCGAGCCATGCGCCCGCGACGAACTCCAGCAGGATCGGCTGGGTGTAGAAGGCGCCGAACGCGTCCTGCGGCCGGACCAGCCCGCCGATCAGCCCGCATCCCGCCAGCAGCACGGTGAGCACGGGCAATTGCCACACTCGCGGCACCGCGAGCGTCATCGCGAACAGGGCGTAGAAGAACATCTCGAAATTCAGCGTCCAGCCCGGCACCAGCAGCGGCCAGATCGCCTCGCTGCCGGCCGCGCGATGCGGGATGAAGAGATAGGAGGCAACGATGTGCATCCAGTCCGGCCGCGCATGGGGAAACAGGCCCAGCAACGCGCCCGCCAGGAACACCGAGGTGGCGATCCAATAGGCCGGCACGATCCGCTTGATGCGGTCGCGCAGGAAGCCGAGCGGTCGCGTCTGCGGGCTGGTGATCGCGATCATCAGGAACCCGCTGATGACGAAGAACAGGTCGACCCCCGCCTCCCCCACGGTGAACCGCGTGCCGGTCCGCTGCGCGGCATGATAGACGACGACCGCGCCGGCGGCGACCGCGCGCAGATACTGGATGCCGTGCAATTGTCGAATCATGTGCCCCAGCCCTGTGGCGGCGCCCCCGGCTTCGTGCCGGTCAGATGGACGCCGACGAACCCCAGCGACCAGGCGACGTGCATCACCATCGCCGCCCAGCCGGCACCTGCGACGCACGCCGATTTCGCGCGCCACCCCAGCAAAGCGCCATAAGCGAGGCACAGACCAGCCCAGCCCAGTGCGGGCAAGGCCAGCAGCAGCGCCCAGGGCGTTGCGACGATCGCCAGCACCACGCCCAGCGCCGCCGCCGCCACCGCGGGTGCCACGACGATCGGCACCGCCTGGCGCAGCTTGATGCGCGTGCGATGGCGTAGCAGGTTGAGCGCGCGCCCGCGGCCATAGCCGCGATACTGGCGGAACAGCGGCCCCGCCGCGGTGCGCGGCCAGTAGGTGAGCGCCAGCGACGGCTCCAGCCAGATGCGCCCGCCCGCCGCCATCAGACGCTGGTCGAGTTCCGCATCCTCGTTATGCGAGAAGCCTTCGTCATAGCCGCCGACGCGCGTGTAGAGCGCGAGGTCGAACAGCGCGTGGTGGCCATGGTCGACCCATTGCCCCGAGGTCAGCCGGCGATGCGCCGATCCGCCATTGCCCAGCACCGAATTCTGCGCCGCCGCGGCGGCCTGCTGGAAACATCCCTGCGCCGCGGTGACCATGGGCACCACGACCGATGTCGCATCCTGCGCGCGTGCCGCCGCCAGCAGCCCGGCGACATAGTCGCGCGGATAGCCGCAATGCGCATCGACCCGCACCAGCCAGCGCCGCCCCGCGCCATGCGTCCGCACCGCCAGATTGACGCCCGCGCTCTGAATCCGCTTCGGATTGTCGAGCAGCACGACCTGCGGGTGGCGCGCGGCGATATCGGCGACGATCTGCCGGCTGCGATCGGTGCTGCCGCCATCGGCGACGACGATCAGCGCGCCTCCACTATCGGCCACCAGCCCGGCGACCAGGTCGGGCAGATGCGCTTCCTCGTTCAGGCACGGGATCACGATCAGCACGTCGTTCATGCGCGCGCCCTCCCGGCCGCGCCCACGATCTGGTCGGCGATCGCGCGCGCCTGTGACGGGGTCATCGTCATCGCCTCCGCCGGGATTGCCGCCACCTTGTCGCGCAGCCGCTGATACCCCGCGCGGTCCAGCCCGGCGATCAGCGCCGGCAGGTCGCGCGCGGGATCGTCGAGCAACACCCCCGCGTCGTGCGCGGCAAGCCACTCGCCGGTCGCCACGTGGCGCAGCGCCAGCGGCACCGCACCATGCGCGACGCCCTCGTACAAACGGTTGGGCAGCAGCCAGGTGGAGTTCAGCCCCTCCTCGAAATAATCGATCGCCCAGATGAAGTGGATCTGGCCGAACAGCCGCGGCAGGTCGTCGGCGGTATAGCCGCCCAGGAAGGTGACGTGCGGCGCGGCCTGCGCCATCGCCGCGAAATCCTCGAACAGATCAGTCGAGGGGCGACCGGCGATCACCACCTCGATCCGCCCGTCGGCGCGCCGCGCCAGCTCGCTCAGCAGGTCGAAGCTGCGGCGGCAGCGCAGCATCCCGAACCAGCCGATCACCCAGGGCGGCGGCGGTGGCGGGTCGATCACCGCCGTGGCCGCATCCTCACCACGGGGCACGAGGTTCTCGACCAGCATGACCTCGCCGTCATAGCCCAGCCGGTCGCGGAAATAGGCGTCGCGAAACGCCGGCGCGCTGACCACGGTCAGCGCCACGTCGCGCAGCGCCCAGCGCTCGATCGCGTGCAGCGCGGCGCTGGCCCGGCCGTTGCCCAGCAGCAGGCGGTGGATGTCGAGGCATTCGTACACCACGCGCTGCCCGCGTCGCCGCGCGCGTTGCGCCAGCACCAGCGTTTCCAGGTTGCGCGCGACGATCGTGTCGGCATCGCGCGTCAGCCGCGCGACCCGCCCCGTCAGCGCGGCGTGACGCAGTACGCTCAGCGCACGCTTGGCGAGCGCACCGTCCTGGGTCCGGCCCAGCGCGGTGACCGGCGCGTCGCCGATCCGCGCGGGCACCTGCGCATCGCGGTGGAACCCGCCCACGGTCACGTCATGGCCCGCGCCCTCGAACAGCGCCACGCGCCGGCGCACCGCGGCGTCGTTCACGTCATGGACCAGATATGCGATCTTCACGCCATTTCCCCGATGGTGCGTCCCGGTGCCCTGATACAGGTCGACGTCCCGCGCGGCCATCCGCCGGTTCGTCCGCGTCTATCGGCCGATCACCGCGACGCGTGTCGTCATGCTCAATAGGAACCGCGCGCCAGCAACACCGCCGGCACGGTCATCACCAGGATGCGCAGGTAGAGCGACAGGCTCTGCGAGCGGCTGAACGCGACGTCGAGCGCGACGCGGCGGCGATAGCTGACGTCGTTGCGCCCGCTGATCTGCCACAATCCGGTCAGCCCCGGCGTGGTGTGATAGTAATCGACGATATAGCGGCCGTAGCGCGGCACCTCCGAGGAGGAGATCGGGCGCGGCCCCACCAGGCTCATCTCGCCGCGCAGCACGTTGATCAGCTGCGGCAGCTCATCGAGGCTGGAGGCGCGCAGGAAGCGGCCGATCGGCGTGATGCGCGGATCGCTGGGCAGCTTGTGGTCGCGATCCCACGCTGCCTGCAACGCGGGGTCGCTGGCCAGCACCGCCTGCAACCGCGACTCCGCATCGACCACCATCGAGCGGAACTTCAGGCAGCGGAACGACCGGCCGCTGCGCCCGACGCGGACATGGCCGAAGATCACCGGGCCGGGATCGGTCACCATCACCACCAGCGCCACCGCGACCATCAGCGGCAGGAAGAAGACCAGCAGCAGCGCGGCGAGGAGGCGGTCGGCGATGCGGACCGACAGCGGACTGCCGGTCGGTGCGGCGGTGACGACGCCGCGAATCTGGCGCTGCTGCCAACCACCGAACGATTCGTCCATCGCCCTTACCCCCTTGCGATCGTCATGTGCCGATGCCCGAAGAGTCGCAACAAATCCTGAACCTACGCAAAAAGATACGATGTGCCGGATCAGGACATGGCCGCAGTCACATCTGCCGCCGCACGATCAGCAGCCCCGCGACGCCGCCCAGCGCGCCGCTGATCGCGATGATCGCGAGGCGTACCAGCGGCACCGGATCGCTCACCAGCAGGCGCGCGACCGCCTCCGCCCCCAGCGCGACCGCCGTCGTCACCGCGATCGGCAGCAGCACGCGCCGGATCAGCAGCGCGGGGACATGCCCCGCCAGCTCGCTGGTCAGGGCCAGCGTCGCGATCGTCTGCATCAGGTTGCGCAGCACGATCGCCGCCGCGGCCCAGATGACGCCCCATGCGGCGAACAGCGCGATCAGCGCCATGTTGCTCACCGCGGCGAAGGCGGACAGCGCCAGCAGCCGCCCGTTACGCTGCGTCACCGTCATCAGCGCGCCCGCCACCCCGCCCAGCGCACGGATGAACCCGTTGACGGCGAGCAGCGCGACCACCCCCGCCGCGGCGCGCCACTGCGGACCGAACAGCAGCGGCACGAGGTCGCGGTGGAAGGCCGCGAACAGCGCCACCGGCAAACCGCAGATCAGCGTGATCGTCGACAGGCCGCGCGCCACCAGATGCAGCCGCTCGTCATGCCCGGCGCGCGCAAAGGTGGGCTGGAACAACAACTGGCTGAACGAGCTGGACATGGTGATGACCACCACCTCCAGCCGCTTGCCCAGATTGTACGGCCCGACCTGCGCCGGGGCGGCCATCGCGCTCAGCAGGATCTGGTCGAAATAGTTGCTGACCCCCGCCGACAGCCGCACGCCCGAGGCGCGGGTCGCCTGCGACGCCATCTCGCGCGCGGCGGTCGCGTCGAACGCGGGCGCCAGCCACGCGCCCGTCCCCATTGCGGTCATCGCGAACAGCACGAACGATTGCGCGACATAATAGATCGCCAGCCCCGTCATCGGCGTCGCGACCAGCGCGACGCCCAGCCCGATCGCGCCCGCGACGACGCCCGCCGCCAGCCCGCGCGACCCCAGCCGCCGCATCGCGCCGCGCCGGACCAGGATCGCCTGCGGCTGGAGGATGGCATAGTCGAACACGACCTTGCCGATCAGGATCAACAGCACCGGGGGCAGCGGATGGTCGAGGAACCGTCCCGACGCCAGCACCGCGCCCGCGAAGACCATAGCGGTGACGATGCCGCCCAGCAGGAACAGCGCGCCAGCAGTACGATAATGTCGCCGGTCCTCCTCCGGATAGGCCAGCACGACGTCGTACACGCCCTGCGGCCCGATGACCTTCAGCAGTTCCAGCATCGCCACCGCGACCATTGCCAGCGACAGGTCGGCGGGCGACATCAGCCGTGCGAACAGCGCGAAGACGATGAACGGCAACAGCACCGAGGCACCGCCGTTGACCGTGGACCAGAAAACCGCGCCGCGCGCGCCGGGAGCGGGCGAGGCCGGGACGGTCGCCATCAGCGGTCCGATCCCGCGACGCGATCGACCGCGGGCGCCATCGCATAGCCGGCATCGTCGAGCGTCGCCGGCGCGGTGACGACGATCCGCTCCAGCGGCGGCAGCCCGTCCGCCAGCGCCGCGCGGGCGGCATCGTCGGCCGGCGCGGCGCGCGCGATCACGCGCTGCCCCGGCAGGTCCGGCGCACCGTCGCCGATCGCCAGCACCGCGGGGGTCGCATCGACCGTGCCGTGGCCGCCGGCGCCGCGCGACAGCCGGCGCGTTCCGCCCTCGACGATCGAGCGCGCCAGCAGCGTCCAGCCGCCGACATCCGCCCCCAGCGCGCGCAAGGCCGCAAGCGGCGCGCGCGCCTTGAGCGCCTCCACCGCGCGCCCGTGCGCCTGCGCGCTGGCGATGCCCGCGGTGCGCCGCGCCACCGCCGCCAGCACGTCCGGATCGCGCGTCAGCCGCGGCAGCGCATCGGACGCCGCCATCAGCGCGTCCAGATCGCGGAGGCTGGTGCGATGCGACGTGGATGCCGCATGGCGGCGATAGAAATAGGTCGGCCGCGGCAGGAAGATGTAGCGCGCGCCCTTCGCCAGCGCGCGCGCGACCAGATCGTAATCCTCCCCGATGCGCAGCCGCAGGTCGTATTCCAGCCCGTGCGTGCGCAGGAAATCCATCGCGAACAGTGGCTTCAGATAGCCGGTCGACACCCCGCCGGCCGCCACCCCGTTGCTGCGCACGAACGCCGCCAGATCGATGCCGCGCTCCTGCCGCCAGTCCGGGGTATCCGCGAACAGCGATGTGCGGGTGACGCCCTCCTCGATCGAGAAGGAGACCATGTTGGCGGCGACGAGTTCGGCCCCGGTCCGCTCCGCCGCGGCGACCAGCCGCTCGACATGCGAGGGATGGAGCAGGTCGTCGCTGTCGAGGATCGCCGCCCAGCGGCCGCGCGCCGCGGCCAGGCTGGCGTTGCGGATCGCGGCGAGCCCCGCGCGCGGTCCGTCCAGCACACGGACGCGCGCATCCTCCGCGGCATGGCGCTCCGCGATCGCGCGCGTATCGTCGGTGGAGGCATCGTCGACCACGACGATCTCGATATCGCGCCGCGTCTGCCGCCGCGCGGAGAGGATCGCGTCGCCGATATACGGCCCGGTGTTGCGGGCCACGATCAGGATCGACACTGCCGGCCGCACCACGGCCGCGTCTTCCGCTAGTCCCGACATCGCCGACATTCCCCCGAGCCATGCGCGCCTTAGGCGAGCGCCGATCGCAAGGCCAGTCCCCGCCCCGATCCCCGTCCCACCCAAAGCAGGAAAGGCGGCACCGTTCCCGGTGCCGCCTCCCTGATCGGTCGATCGCGCGATGGCCGCGATCAGAAGATGAAGTGGCCGTGCGCCTGCACGTCGCTGGCCTGCGTGTTCCACAGCGTGATCGTGTCGGCACCGCCGAAGTCGATCACGGTATTGGCGCCGCTCTGCACGATCTTCATCGCCGCCTTGCTGAAGCCCGAGAACTGCAGCACGTCGTTGGTGTTGTAGTCGGTGATGATGTCCTTGCCGAAGTTGCGACCGAACACGAACGTGTCGGTGCCGCCGCCGCCGATCAGCGTGTCGTTGCCCGCGCCACCGGTGATGACGTTGTTGCCGGCATTGCCCATGATACGGTTGTCGAGCGCGTTGCCGGTGCCGTTGATATTGGCGGTGCCGGCAAGCGACAGGTTCTCGAAATTGTCCCCCAGCGTCCAGCTGACCGTGCTCTGCACCGAATCCGTGCCCTCACCCGCCTTCTCGACCAGCAGGATATTGGTACGGGTGACAATATAGAGGTCGTTGCCGGTCCCGCCGATCAGCACGTCCAGCCCGCCGCTACCGCCATCGAGCACATCGTTGCCCGCGCCACCGGAGATGACGTTGTTGCCGGCGTTGCCGACCAGGCGATTGTCGAGCGCGTTGCCGGTGGCGTCGATGTTGGCGTTGCCGTCCAGCGCCAGTGCCTCGAAATTGTCGCCCAGCGTCCAGCTGATCGTCGAACGGACGCTGTCGTAGCCCTCACCCGCCTTCTCGATCAGGATGGTGCCGGCGCGATTGACGATATAGGTGTCGTTGCCCGCCCCACCGATCAGCGTGTCGCGTCCGCCGGCGCCACCATCCAGCCAGTCCGCCCCGGTACCGCCGGTCAGGACGTTGTCGCCGGTGTTGCCGATCAGCTTGTTGCCCAGGTTGTTGCCGGTGCCGTTGATGTTGGCCGAACCGTCCAGCACCAGCGTCTCCAGGTTCGCGCCCAGCGTATAGCTGATCGTCGACACGACCTTGTCAGTGCCCTCATTGGCATTCTCCACGACGATCTGCGACGCAGAGGTAACGTAATAGGTGTCGTTGCCCGCCCCGCCGTACATCTTGACGGCATAGCTGCCGCCGCGCAGCACGTCGTCGCCACCCAAGCCGTACAGCTCCGAATTGTCCGCCTTCGCCGTCAGGAAGTCGACCGCGGCCGTCCCGGTCAGCTTCGACACGGGCGTGACCGGCGCGCTGGGCGTCGGGGTGGACACGGTGGTGGTCGGCGTGGTGACGACGGGGGTCGTCACAGGCGTCGTGGTGGTCGGCGTCGTGGTCACAGGCGTCGTGGTGGTCGGCGTCGTGGTCACAGGCGTCGTCGTGGTCGGCGTCGTGGTCACGGGGGTCGTCGTGGTCGGCGTTACCGACGGCGCGGACGAACCCGGCGTGTACACGGTCTTCACACCGTTGACGGTGCTGGACAGCGTGTTCTCCGTCGCGAAGGCGCGGACATAGTCGACCTTCATCTCCTCGACCGTGCCGGCATCGGGGTTGCCGCCCCATGCACCGCCCACCGCCAGGTTGACGAGCATGTACATGTCCTTGCCCTTCATCGCGAGGGGCGTGTCCTGGGTCGCGACGGCGATGCCGTCGATGTAATAGGTCAGCTTGTCGGGACCCCAATCGACACCATAGGTGTGCCACTGGGTGGTATCGACGTTGATCTTGTCGCTGGTCGTGACGTGCTTGCCGTTCGCGTCCACGCCGTGGTTGGACATGAACAGGGTCGTCGGATCCTTGCTCAGCTGTTCGAAGACGTCGAGCTCGGGCGGCCAGCTGTTGTCGTTGGGCAGCAGCCAGAACGCCGGCCAGAAACCCTTCTGCTCGGGCATCTGCGCCTTGATCTCGAAATAGCCGTACTGCTGCGTGAACGAGAATTTGGTCGTCAGCAGGCCCGAAGTGTATTGCGCGCCACCCAGCGCCGCCTTCGCGGCTTCCGTCGTTGGCGCGGCGGTGATCGTCAGGATGCCGTTGTCGATCGAGAAGGGGTTGACGCCCAGCGCCTTCTTGCCGGTGCCGGCATAGTCGGCATCCATGTAGATCTGGATTTCGTCGTTGTTCGTGCGGCTGGCGAGCGAACCCGCACCACCGTGACCATATTCGGTCCGCCAGGTGCCGCCCTTGTTGTAGAGGCTCAGCGCATCGAATTCGTCGCTGAACGTCGCTTTCAGCCCCGACATGTCCTTGGTCGTGACGAAGTTCGCCGCGGCCAGGCTGGCGACCTTGGTGTCGCGCAGCGTCAGCGTCTCGCCACCGCCGAGCGACAGGACGGTGTCGCTGCCCACCTGCGACGCGACCTTGCGAACGGCGTCGAAGCTGGAGAAGCCGTAGCCGTCGAGGCGGATCTTGTCGGTGCTGTCGAAGCCATAGATGACGTCGCTGCCGTTGCCCTTGCCGACGATGAAGGTCGTGTACTTGGCCTCGCTGACCAAGACGTCGTTGCCCTTGCCGCCGTCCAGCTGCTGGTTGTCGAACTTGGCGGTCATGATGTTGTCGAGGTCGTTGCCGCCGCCGTACCAGGCGGTCTGGCTCGACAGGACGAGGTTCTCGACATGCGCGCCCAGCACATACTTCTGCTCGGCATAGACGGTGTCGATGCCCTCACCCGACTTCTCGACAACGACGTCGTTGCTGCTCGAAAGGTAATAGGTGTCGTCCCCCTTACCACCGGTGAGGGTGTCGCCGCCGCCCAAGCTGCGGAAGGCGTCGTTGCCGACCGTGCCGATCAGGTTGTCGCTGCCCGACGTACCCATGAATCCTTTGACGGTCTTGCCGGACTGGGCAAGCGTGACGCCCAGAGCGTTAACGTAATTGACTGCCACGACGAACTCCCGAGGATTGCTTGGGGAGCTTTTATCCGTGGCAATTAAAGGACATATGGACGGTACTAGTTAATCCCCGGCCAACCACAGACCTCCTACCGGAGGCGTAGGCTGGCAGCATCGGCGGATGTCGATGACGTAACTGCCGACGACTCATCAGCCGGATATATGGACGGTATGGCGATGAACGCCGGGGTCCTGAAATAGGCGGCGTGGCCCGACGGCAGAGGGGGCATAGGGCGAAAGTGCGTTCTGTGCGTAGCGAGATGGTACTCTTTGCAAGCCCCACACAAACTTGGACCGCCCTTGAACCGCTCGGCCGGGCATGCGATCCTTCGACATGGACTTGAGCGTCGCGCTCATAGCAGACAAGGTATCATGGCCATCAACTCCGGGGATTTGCACCACACGGCATCGTATCGGCGCGTGGCACCCATCGGCTCGGATCTGTCCGCAGCGATCCTGTTCTGCCTGTCGACCGTCATTCTGGGGCTGGAGCTCGCGCAGGCGCTGGGAGCGGTGGTGCCGGTGGGCGTACTCGGTTGCTGCGTGCTCATGATGGTCCTGATGCGTGAGAAACTTGCCACCGCAGGTCGCACGATCTGGCTCACCATCTTCCCGGTATTTTGCCTTCTGTCGACGCTGTGGTCCGACGGATCAAGAATTACGTTCTACTATTCAATCCAGCTCATCATTACCGTATTAAGTGCCTATCTTGTCTATCTTGCCGTGGACCTGCGGCGTTTTCTCGTGGTACTGCTTCTCTCCTCTGCCGCGATCTGCATGTTCTCCATCCTGTCTGGCAAGATGGGGCCGTCGACGAAGGGGCCGGTGCTGGTCGGCCTGACAGGAAGCAAGAACGCCATGGCCGCGTGTGCGAATTTAGCTCTGTTCGCTGGCATTGCCGTTCTCTTCGCTCGCGAGCAGGCTTGGCCTTCGCGCTTGGTGGCGCTGGCAACAATCCCCATGGCATTGTTCATCATCTCCACCACCCGTGCCGCGACTTTTATACTTCTATCGGGCGTCATGCCGCTGTTCCTGCTGGCGTTCCTGACTATCAACTGGCTGCCGGTCCGGGCGCGGCTGCCGATCATCCTGCTGATCCTGCTGATCGCCGCCGCGGGGATCGTCGCGGCACCCGCCATCATCGCCTACGCGCAGGACGAGGTGTTCACGACCTTCGGCAAGGACCAGACGCTGACCGGGCGCACCTATCTGTGGGAGGTCGCGCGCGAATGGGCACAGGAGCGGCCCTGGTTCGGCTGGGGCTACAAATACCAGTGGATGAGCTACTCGCCCGGCGCAATCGGCATGTTGCGCAGCCAGCAACTTGTCGACGCGCGCACCTTCAGCCTGCACCAATCGTTCCTGGAGGCACAGGTCGACACCGGCTATGTCGGACTGGCGCTGCTGGTCGCGACGATCGCGATCGGGACGGTCGCATCGCTGTGGCGCGCACTGTTCGACGGCGGGATCGCGACCGCTTTCGCCGCGACGCTGTTGCTAAGCCTCATCATCCGTGCCTTCGGGGAGACGCTATTCGGGCCGTTCTACGCTTATGGACCGATCACGTTCGCGCTGTTATGCTACGCCATCAAGCCGCATGATGCGGATGTGCAGCCGACACGGTGGCGGCGCCGGTACGTTTCACCGACGTTTCCAGATGAGGCCTCACCATCGGGCGCGCGATCTGTCGCCCTTTAAAGCGCCATGGCGCCCGTCCCCCTCAAACGGAAGGATATGGCCATGTTCCCGGGACGCCCCACCCTCCTGATCGGCACCGCGGCGCTGGCGCTTCCCGTCGCGGCAGCGCTGCTGGCGCTCGTCCCGCCGGCCGATCACCCGCAGGCCGCCGCGGCCCGCCCGCTGCCGAGTGGCGCGCTGCCGCCCCGGATCGCCGCCGCGTCGCTCGGCAAGATGACGTTCGAGGAGGAGTTCCGGTCGCTGGACGCGGGCACCGACCAGACGCGCCCGGCGCGACCGCATCGCTGGCGCACCGTCAACGGATATGGCGGACCGGACGCGGCGGACAATCGCGCGCTCAGCCGCACCACGCTGGCCGTCGACCGCAACTATGCGGGCGTCGGCGGCAAGAAACCGCTCGGGATCGATCCGTTCAGCACGTCCGCAGACGGTTTGACGATCACCGCGCGCAAGGCACCCGCTGCACTGGCACCCGCGTTGTTCGGGCGCAGCTGGACCAGCGGATTGCTGACCACGAAGTTCAGCTTCGCGCAGCGCCACGGCTATTTCGAGGCGGTGATGGACATCCCCGTCTGCGAAAAGGGGATGTGGCCCGCCTTCTGGCTGCTGCCAACGACGCTGGGATGGCCGCTGCATGGCGAGATCGATGCGCCCGAGGCGATCGGCGACGGCAAGCTCTACTGGAGCACGGTCAGCAAGGCGTCCGGCCGAAAGGAGGAAACCCACGCCATCACAAAACCGTCGTGCGAGCGCGGCTTCCACGCCTATGGCATCCTGTGGCGGCCCGACCGGATCGGCTTCTACTACGACCGCGCGCTGGTAGGGCAAGCCGCGACGCCAGCGGACTATACCGAGCCGATGTTCATGATCCTGAACCTGACCGTCGGCGGCTCCTGGCCGGGGGAGCCACCCGCCACGACCACATCGGCGACGATGCGGGTGCGCTCGGTCAGGGTGTGGGACGGCTATCGATAGCGCCGTAAAGCCTGTTGCCCTGCCCCGCCGGCCCCGCTAACCGCACGCGATGGCGCGCGTCGGCATCATCATGGGGTCCACCTCCGACTGGGAAACGATGCGCCATGCCGCCGAGACGCTCGACGCGCTCGACGTCGCGCACGAGACGAAGGTGGTGTCCGCGCACCGCACCCCGCAGCGGCTGTACGATTATGCGGCGGGTGCGGCTGAGCGCGGCCTCCAGGTCATCATCGCGGGCGCGGGCGGGGCGGCGCACCTGCCCGGGATGACCGCGTCGATGACGCACCTGCCGGTGCTGGGCGTGCCAGTCGAATCCAAGGCGCTGAAGGGCATGGATAGCCTGTTGTCGATCGTGCAGATGCCCGGCGGCATCCCGGTCGGCACACTGGCGATCGGCAAGGCGGGGGCGATCAACGCCGCGCTGCTCGCCGCCGCGATCCTGGCGCTGGGCGATGCCGATCTGTCGCAGCGCGTGCAGGCGTGGCGCGCACGCCAGACCGACGGCGTCGCGACCGAGCCGGCATGACGACGATGCTGGCGCCGGGCAGCACGATCGGCATCCTGGGCGGCGGGCAACTGGGCCGGATGATCGCCAGCGCGGCGGCGGACCTGGGCTATCGCACGCATGTGCTGGCGCCCGATCGCGAGAGCGTTGCGGCGCAGACCGCTTCCTCGCTGACGCGGGCCGATTACCACAACAAGGTCGTGCTGGCGGATTTCGCCGCGCAATGCGACGTCGTCACCTACGAATTCGAGAATATCGACGCGGCGCCGGTGCGCTGGCTGGCGGAGCGCGTGCCCGTCCACCCCTCCCCGCTCAGCCTAGAGGTGGCGCAGGATCGCGTGCGTGAGAAGGCCTTCGTCGAGCAGGTCGGCGGGCGTCCGGCGCGCTGGCGGGCGGTGAACACGCGCGCGGAACTGGACGCGGCGGTGGCCGCGATCGGCTGCCCGGCGGTGCTCAAGACGACGCGCTTCGGCTATGACGGCAAGGGGCAGATGCGGCTGGCGAGCGCGGCCGATGCGGATGCCGCATTCGAGGCGATCGGCACGCCCGCGGTGCTGGAGGCGTTCGTCGACTTCAGCCACGAATTCTCGATCGTGCTGGTCCGGGGTCGCGACGGCACGATGACCAGCTATCCGCCGCCGTGGAACGAGCATCGCGACGCGATCCTCCACCGTTCGACGCTGCCTGCGCCCGCGGAGATCGCCGCGCAATGGACCGAGGCGGCGGCGCTGACCGGCCGCATCGCCGACGCGCTGGGCCATGTCGGCGTGCTGACGTGCGAGTATTTCGCGGGTGCCGACGGTCCCGTGTTCAACGAGATGGCGCCGCGCGTCCACAATTCGGGCCATTGGACGATCGAGGGCGCGGCGACCTCGCAATTCGCCAACCACGTCCGCGCCATCTGCGGCCTGCCGCTGGGCGACACCGCGCTGACCGCGCCGCGGGTCGAGATGGAGAATCTGATCGGTGCCGAATGGGAGCGCTGGCCGGAGATCGTCGCGGAACCCGGCGCCTACCTCCACCTCTACGGCAAGCGTGAGACGCGCGACGGCCGCAAGATGGGGCATGTGACGCGGCTGGGGCGGTAGGCGGAGTCGACATTCCTCCACCCGTCGCAGAGGTTCGCGCGAACAACCTTTTTTCCAGTGCTCCGCTTCGTCATTGCTCAGCGCGCGTAACCTTCGCTGCTGGGCGAGGTGGCCACATCCTGCTCACAAGAACGGCGCGGGTGACGTCCGCCACCCGCGCCGTATCTCCCGGCCCGCAGCCGCGCCGATCAGGCGGTGCGCGTGCCCGTCAGCGGGAAGCTGCCGAAGGCGCCGGCACCGACGTTGCCGCTGATGCTGTCGCCGTCCACCGTCGCGGTGATGTCCAGCGTCATCGGCATCGGCGAGGTCATCTGCTGCTTCCACGACAGCGTGTTGCCGTCGACCTTGCCCGATACGTCACTGGCGCCCATCGCACCCGACGCCTGGCCGGTGAACGCGTCGCCGTTCGACGTCACCGTCAGCTTCAGGTTCTGGTCGCCCAGCGGCGACTTCACCGTGCAATCGTAGCTTCCGTCCACTCCGGCCATGCTGCTCTCCTTCGCTGTGCCCTTCACCGGGCGCCCGTGGTCGATGCCGCGGGCGCGCCGGCCACCTGGGCGGCGGGAATGACCTCGACCGGCAGCCCCAGCGAGTCAAGCTGCGGCTTCACCTTCGCCGCCTCGCCGACCACCACCCAGGCCATTTTGGCGGGATCGATCGCGCGGTCGAGCGCGGCCTGCACCTGCGGCAACGTCAGCGCGCGATAGCGCGTGGTGATCGTGGCGTAATAATCGTCCGGACGGCGATAGAGGTCGTTGGCCTGCATCGCCGACAGGACATCGCCCGAGGTCTCGAAATTGCCCGACAGCGAGCGCGTGCCGGCATTGACCGCGCGGTCGAACTCCGCCTGCGTCATCGGCTTCGTCGTCAGGTAATCGGCGATCCCGCTGCGCAGTGCGGTCAGGCTCGGCCCGGTCTGGTCGGCCTGCACCGGTGCGGAGACGACATAGGGCGCGGCAAAGGCGTTGCGGCTGAAATTGCCGCCGACGCCATAGGACCAGTGCTTCTGCTCGCGCAGGTCCATGTTGAGCCGGCCAAGGAAGCTCTGCCCCAGCGCGTCGTTCGCCACCTGCACCGGCAGGAGGTCGTCGGTGCCCTTCAGTCCGGTCTGCATCCCGCCCTGGATCAGCGACTGCGGGCTGTCGGGACGGTCGATCAGGACGATCCGCGGCGACGCCGAGGCGACCGTCGCGGGGAAGGACTTCACCCCCGGCGCGCCGGTCGCGCGCCAGTCGCCCAGCTGCCGGTCGAGCACCGCGCGCACCTCGGCGAGCGGACGGTCGGAGACGACGAACACCTTCGCCTTGTCGGGGCGCAGCCACGCCCGCTGGAACGCGACCAGATCGGCGCGGTTCAACGCCGCCACCGCCTTCGGATCGCCCGACCCCTGCGCCTTGGCATAGGGCGTTCCCGGCGAGATCAGCCGCGGCAGCACGCGCTGCGCCAGGCCGTTGGGGTTGGTCAGCTCCTGCGCGATCTGGGTCAACTGCTGCGTCTTGACGCGCGCCAGCTCGGCCTCCGGGAAGGCGGGGTTGCGGGCGATGTCGGACCAGAGCGCGACCCCTGCGGCGAGGTTGGCGCTGGGCACGCGCAGCGACAGCGTGGTGCGGTCCTGGCTGTTGCCGGTGTCGATCTCCGCGCCCAGCCGCTCCTTCGCCTCGGCCAGCGCGATCGACGTCAGCGTCGCGGTCCCTTCGTCCAGCATCGCCAGCGTCAGCTGCTCGGTGCCCAGCCGGCCGTCGACGTCGGCGGCGATGCCCGCGTCGAAGCTCAGCACCGCCTGCGTCACCGGCACGGTGGTGCGCTGCGCATAGACCAGCTCGATCCCGTTCGACAGCTGCGCGCGCTGCACCGCGGGAAACGCCAGATCGGCGACCTGATCGACACCGGGGATCGCGCCGCGCGTGCCCTTCGCCGCGGGCGCCTCCTCGGCGGGCACGTCCTTCTGCGGCGGCACCTGCGCCTCGGCATAGGCGTCGCGCGCGCCGGGGACGATCGACAGCTGATAGGCGGGACGCGTCAGCCACTTCGCCGCGGCGGCCCTGACGCTGGCGGGCGTCTGCGCGGCGAGCGCGGTCAGCTCCTTCTTGTAATGCGCGGGATCGTCCGAATAGAGCGCGCCCTCCGCCAGCGCGACCGCCTTGCCACCGAAGCCGCCGACCGATTCCAGCCCCTGGATGCGGTCCGCGACGCTGCTGGTGACATAGCGTTTCACCTCGTCCGCGGTCGGGCCGGTGCGCACGAAATCGGCGATCATCGCGTCGATCTTCTTCGACACCATGGCCGGATCGACCCCCGGGCGCACGATCGCCAGGATCTGGAACATGCCCAGCTGCGCCATCGACTGGTTGGCGGCGGACGCCTGCACCGCCAGCTTCTCGCCCTTCACCAGCACATTGTCGAAGCGCGAACTGGCGAGCCCGCCCAGCACGCCGGCGGCGACGTCCAGCGCGGCGGCATCCTTGTCGTTGATCCCCGGCACCGTCCACGCCTTCATCACCATGGTGGCGGCGACGCGGTCCTTCATCACCTCGCTCGCCGCACCGGGCAGCGATGCAGGGATCGGCGCGGGCGGCGCCACGCTCTTCGGCCCGGCGGGGATGGCGCCGAAATATTGCTCCACCTTGGCGCGCGCGGTGGCCAGATCGATGTCGCCCGCCAGCACCAGCACCGCATTGTTCGGGCCGTAGTGGCTGCGGAACCAGTCCTTCACGTCCGCCAGGCTGGCTGCGTCGAGGTCCGCCATCGAGCCGATCGTGGTGTGGCCATAGGGATGGTCGGCAGGGAACAGCCCCTCGACCAGCTTGTAGCGGCGCAGGCCATAGGGCTGGTTATCGCCCTGACGCTTCTCGTTCTGGACGACGCCGCGCTGGACGTCGAGCGTGCGCTGCGTGATCGCGCCGGTCAGATAGCCCATGCGATCGGATTCGAGGAACAGCGCACGGTCGAGCGCCGCGGTCGGCACCGTCTCGAAATAGTTGGTGCGGTCGAAGCTGGTGGTGCCGTTGGAATCGGTCGCGCCGACCTGCTCCAGCGGTTCGAAGAAGTCGCCGGGCGCATTCTCGCTGCCGTTGAACATCAGATGCTCGAACAGGTGCGCGAAGCCGGTCTTGCCCTTCGGTTCGTGCTTCGACCCGACGTCGTACCACACGCTGACCGCGACGATCGGCGCCTTGCGGTCGGTGTGGACGATCACGCGCAGGCCGTTCGCCAGCGTGAATTGCTGATACGGGATGTCGACCGCCTTTACGAGGTCGGCGACCGGGGCGGCCGCGGGCAGCGCGGCTCTGCTCGCCTCGGCCGCGGCGGGCGTTGCGGGAACGAGCGCGGTCAGCACGGCCAGCGCGGAGCCGGTCGCCAGAAACGAACGATACGCCAAGCGGGGATACTCCGAAAACATGTGATGCGCGCGAGCATAGCGGGCGCCACCCCGCCCGCAAGCTGAACGGAAAGCCCGATTGACTGCCGATGCAATGATTGCCAATGCAACGATATATGGGCTTCTACGACTCGACCAACCTCTATCCGGACACATCCGCGGGCTATCTGATCCGCGCGTGCAACCAGTTGTGCCATGCCCAGCTGGATCGCGCCTTTGCGGACGAGGGGCTGACCTGCGTGCAATGGTCGGCGCTGGTCAGCATCTATTTCGGCCGCGCGCCCACCTGCGCCGCGCTGGCGCGCGACATGGCGCACGACAAGGGTGCGATGACGCGGATGATCGACGTGCTGGAGGCGCGCGGGCTGGTGCGCCGCGACCGCGACGACAGCGACCGCCGCGTCATCAACCTGTCGCTGACCGAAGAGGGCGAGGCGGTGGCGATGCGCTGCCGCCTGAAGGTGATCGACTGCTGGAACGGCTGGTTCGCGGATTGGCCGCACGAGGAGATCGCGACGTTCATCACGCAGCTGCAACGGCTGCGCACCACGCTGGAGGCGAGCCCCGCATGCGCATGATCCCTGCGATGTCGTCGCGCGCGATCCCGTCGCTGGCCGCCGCGCTGCTGGTCGGCGCGTGCGCGATCCCCGCTTCCCCGCCGTCGGTCGCGTCGAAGGGCGCGGCCGATCTGGCGCTGGCGGGGCCGTCGGTCGCGCTGGCGCCCGATTGGTGGACCGCGATCGGCGATCCGCAGCTCGACCGCGTGGTGGCGGATGCGCTGGCGGGCAATCCCTCGCTCGACATGGCCGCGGCGCGCGTGCGGCAGGCGCAGGCGGCGCTGGCGCGACAGGATGCGGAACTGTCGCCCGATGTGGCGCTGGATGCGCAGGTGCAGGCGGCGCGGCTGTCGGGCAATTACACCATCCCGCCCCCCTTCGGCGGCACCGTCCGCGTACTGGGCACCGGGCAGGCCGGGCTGGCGTGGAACCTCGACCTGTTCGGCCGGCAGAAGGCGGCGATCGCCAGCGCGGCGGCGCAGGCGCGCGCGGCGGAATATGATGCCGCGGCGGCGCGGCTGATGCTCGCGGGCGCGGTGGTGCAGAGCTATGCCGAGGTGGCACGCGCCGAGCGCCGCGCGGCAATCGCGACGCGCACGATCGCGACGCGCGAACAGTCGCTGGGGCTGGTGCGGGTGCGCGAGCGCAACCGGCTGGCGAGCCGTATCGACGTCGAGGCGGCGAACACGCTGCTGGCGCAGGCGAAGGGGGCGCTGATCCAGGCGCAGGCGGCACGCGCGCTGGCGGTCAATGCGCTGGCGGCGCTCGCCGGGCGTGGCAGCGACTATGCCGCCGCGATCCGGCCGACGCGGCTGCCGGTCGACGCCGCGCTGCCGGTGCCCGCGGTGCTGCCCGCCGACCTGCTCGCGCGCCGCGCCGACGTGGCCGCGGCGCAGGCCCGGGTCGCGGCGGCGGCGGCGGGGCGGCAGGTGGCGCGGCGCGCTTTCTATCCCAACATCAACCTGTCGGCGCTGATCGGGCTGCAGGCGGTCGGGATCGGCAATTTCCTCGATCTCGACTCCGGCACCGCGGGCGGCGGCGCGGCGATCCATCTGCCGCTGTTCGACGCCGGCCGGCGCAAGGCCGATCTGGCCGGCGCCACCGCCGCGCTCGACGTCGCCACCGCCAGCTATAACGAGGCCGTGGTGGGCGCCGCGCGCGAGGCAGCGGACGGCATCGCGCGCGTGCGTGCCGCCGACGCCGCCCGCACGCAGCAGGCCGCGGTGGTGCGCGGCTTCGCGGAGACCAACCGGCTGAACGGCGTGCGCGTCGCCGCCGGGCTCAACAGCCGGCTCGATCTGGTCGACAACGACGTCCGGCTGCTCGACGCGGAGCTTGCCGCCGCCAGCCTCTCGATCGACGCGCTGACCGCGCGCGCCCAACTCGCGACCGCCTTGGGCGGCGGCTTCGCTCCCGTTCAGGAACCCGCCCGATGACCGATACCGCTGCCGAGCCCGCTCCTTCCCCCACCCCCGCGCCGACGGGCAAGCCGCAGACGCGCAAGCGCGCGCTGCTGGTGCTGGGCCTGGTCGTCGTGGTCGCGCTGATCGTCTGGGCGGTGTTCCACTTCCTGCTGGCCAAGCCGGAGGAGGAGACCGACGACGCCTATGTCGCGGGTGACGTGGTGGCGATCACCGCGCGCGATCCGGGCACGGTGCTGGCGCTCCATGCCGACAATACGCAGGCGGTGAAGGCGGGTCAGCCGCTGATCGACCTCGACCCCACCACCGCCGACGTCAACCTGGCCTCGGCGGAGGCGGAGCTGGCGCGTGCGGTGCGCGCGACGCGCGCGGACTTCACGCGGGTCGGCCAGTCGGATGCCGGCATCGTCCAGGCGCAGGCCGAACTGGCGCGCGCGCGCGACGATTATGCGCGCCGCCGCGGCGCCGCCGCGCAGGGCGCCGTCTCGGGCGAGGAACTCGATCACGCCGCCGACGCGGTGAAGGTCGCGACCGCCAACCTGCGGCTGGCGCAGGAGCAGCGCCGCCAGGCGCAGGCGACGGTGCAGGGCACCGATGTCGACACCAACCCCGCGGTGATGGCAGCCAAGGCGGCGTATCGGCGCGCCGCGATCGTGCGCGGGCACATGCACGTCATCGCGCCGATCGCGGGCGTGGTGGCGCAGCGCACGGTGCAGGTCGGACAGCAGATCGCCGCCGGCACCCCGCTGATGGCGATCGTGCCGCTCGACCGGCTGTGGGTGGACGCCAACTTCCGCGAGACGCAACTGAAGGATCTGCGCATCGGCCAGGCCGCGACGGTGGTGGCGGACGTCTATGGCGACGACGTCGTCTATCACGGACGCGTGGTGGGCGTCGGCGCGGGCAGCGGCAATGCCTTCGCGCTGCTGCCGCCGCAGAACGCCAGCGGCAACTGGATCAAGATCGTCCAGCGCGTGCCGGTGCGCATCGCGCTGAACCCGCAGGAGCTGCGCACCAACCCGCTGCGCGTCGGGCTGTCGGTGAAGGCGACGGTGGACACCGCGGACCTGAACGGCGGTCGGCTGGCGCAGATCGCGGCAGCGCCCTACCGCGGCGACGCGACGGTGGGGACGACGCCGGAGGTGGAGGCGCGCATCCGCCAGATCGTGGCGGCGAACCGGTGAGGGGGTGTTCCCTTCCCGTCACCCCGGCCTTGAGCCGGGGTCCCGCTTCCTCTCGACCCGTGCGTAAGAGCGGGACCCCGGATCAAGTCCGGGGTGACGGGACCAGGTAAGTGGCCGCTCCCCCCGCCCCGCCCCCGCTTTCCGGCGCGAAGCTCGGCCTCACCGCGTTCGCGCTCGCGCTCGGCACGTTCATGATGGTGCTCGACACCACGATCGCCAACGTGTCGCTGCCGACGATCGCGGGCAATCTGGGTGTCTCCAGCGACAATTCGACGTGGATCATCACCGCCTTCGCGGTCGCCAACGGCGTCGCGGTGCCGCTGACCGGGTGGCTGATGCGGCGGTTCGGGGTGGTGCGCGTGTTCTGCACGTCCGTCGCGCTGTTCACGCTCGCCTCGTTCCTGTGCGGCGTGGCGTGGAACCTGCCGTCGCTGATCGCCTTCCGCGTATTGCAGGGCGCGGTATCGGGGCCGATGATGCCCGGCAGCCAGGCGCTGCTGATCGCGATCTTCCCGCCCGACAAGCGCGGCACGGCGCTGGGCATCTGGTCGATGACGACGCTGGTCGCGCCGATCATGGGGCCGATCCTGGGCGGCTATATCTCCGACAACTACCATTGGTCGTGGATCTTCCTGATCAACGTGCCCTTCGGCATCCTGACCGCGTTCGTGTGCTGGACGAACCTGTCGGATCGCGAGACGCCGACGATGAAGCTGCCGATCGACACGATCGGGCTCGGATTGCTGGTCGTCTGGATCGGGGCGCTCCAGATCATGCTCGATCTCGGGAAGAACGCCGACTGGTTCAACGATCCCACGATCGTCGTGCTGGCGCTCGTCGCGCTGGTCGGGTTCGTCGCCTGGGTGATCTGGGAATTGACCGACGCCAATCCGACGGTCGACCTCACCTTGTTCGCGCGGCGCAATTTCGTGATCGGCAACCTCGCCTTCTCGCTCGGCTATGCGGTGTTCTTCGCCAACATCCTGATCCTGCCTCTGTGGCTGCAGACGCAGCTCGGCTATACCGCGACCTGGGCAGGGCTGGTCGCCGCGCCCAGCGGGCTGGTGGCGGTGGTGCTGACACCGTTCGTGGCGCGGCTGTCGGGGAAGATCGACGCGCGCATCCTGGCGACGATCGCGTTCGCGGGCTTCGCGATCAGCTATTGGATGCGGTCGGGCTATACGACGCAGGCGAGCTTCTCCGACTTCGTGCTGCCGCTCCTGGTGCAGGGCGTGTCGATGAGCACCTTCTTCCTGTCGATGCTCACCATCTCGCTCGACAAGCTCCCGCCGGAGCGGCTGCCCTCGGCGACGGGCATCTCCAACTTCTGCCGCATCGTTGCGGGCAGCTTCGCCGCGTCGATCATCACCACCGCCTGGGACCGGCGCGAGGCGCTGCACCAGACGCGGCTGGCGGATGCGGTGGGACAGGGCGTGCCATATCAGATGGCAACGGAGCAGATGCAGCGGCTGGGGCTGAACGCGACGCAGGCGGCGGGCGCGGTGACGCGGCAGATGGTCGGGCAGGCGTATCTGCTGGCGTCGACCGACCTGTTCCGGCTGTCGGCATGGCTGTCGGCAGGGCTGATCGTGCTGGTGTGGATCTGCCGCCGGCCGAGCGCGCCGCAGGGAGCGGTGGCGGCGGACTAATAGCCCCTCCCCTTCAGGGGAGGGGTTGGGGGTGGGGCAGTCAAGAGCCGCATGTGCCGGTCTCGATGAGACACCCCCCACCCCAACCCCTCCCCTGAAGGGGAGGGGCTTTGTTCGTCTCACACGTTCGCCACCACCACTGCTCTCGTATTCAGATACGCCTCCAGCGCCTCCGGCCCGCCTTCGGTGCCATAGCCGGAATCCTTGATCCCTCCGAACGGCAGCTCCGCGCTGCCCGCCGCGGGTGTGTTGACCCACAGCATCCCCGCCTCGACCCGCCGCGCCAGCAGGTCCGCATTCTTCAGCGAGGCGGTGAAGGCATAGGCCGCCAGCCCGTAGGACAGCCGGTTCGCCTCCGCGATCGCTTCGTCCAGCACGTCGAACCCGCGGATGCCCGCGACCGGGCCGAACGGCTCCTCGTTGAACAGCTTCGCCGACAAGGGCACGTCGGTCAGCACGGTCGGCTGCCAGAAATTGCCCGCCTCGCCGATCCGCGCGCCGCCGGTCAGCACGGTCGCGCCCTGCGCCACGGCGTCTTCGTGGAACGCCTTCATCGCGTCGAGCCGGCGGGGGTTGGCGAGCGGCCCCATCTGCGTGCCCTCCGCGCTGCCGTCGCCCACCTTCAATCCCTGCGCCAGCGCCGCGAACGCCTCGGCGAAGCGCGCTTTGACGCTGTTGTGGACCAGGAAGCGGGTGGGCGAGATGCACACCTGTCCGGCATTGCGGAACTTGGCGCCGCCGACGCTCTTCACCGCCAGCTCGATATCGGCATCCTCGCACACGATCACCGGCGCGTGCCCGCCCAGCTCCATCGACACGCGCTTCATATACTTGCCCGCCTGCGCGGCGAGCAATTTGCCTACGGGCGTGGAGCCGGTGAAGGTGATCTTGCGGATGATCGGGCTGGCGATCAGATATTCCGAAATCTCCGCCGGATCGCCATAGACGAGGCCCAGCACCCCCTCTGGCAGCCCGGCATCCTGAAACGCGCGGATCAGCTCGGCCGGGCTGGCCGGCGTCTCCTCGGGCGCCTTGACGATCATCGAGCAGCCCGCCGCCAGCCCGGCGCCGATCTTGCGCACCACCTGGTTGATCGGGAAGTTCCACGGCGTGAACGCGGCGGTGGGACCGACCGGGTCCTTCACCACCATCTGCCGCACCGCCGGATTGCTACGGTGCGGGACCAGCCGGCCATAGACGCGGAAGCCTTCCTCCGCGAACCATTCGATGATGTCGGCGGCGGCCATCGCCTCACCCTTCGCCTCCGCCAGCGGCTTGCCCTGTTCGCGCGTCAGCAGCCCGGCGATGTCGCCCGCGCGCTCGCGCATCAGCGCGGCGGCCCCGCGCATGACCTTGCTGCGCGCCGCCGGCGTCATGTCGCGCCACGTCGCGAAGCCGCGCTCGCTCGCCGCCAGCGCGGCGTCGAGGTCGTCGCGCCCGGCATGCGCGACGCGGCCGATCTCCTCGCCGGTCGCGGGATTGCGCACCGCGATCGTGCGGCCGTCGGTGGCGTCACGCCACACCCCGGCGATGAACAGCCGGGTATCGGGATAGGTCATGTCATGCTCCCATCGAACTGGACGGAGGGGACGCATCGCCGGCGCGCGCGTTCCTACTGCCCCTTGGCGAGGCGTGCGGTATAGGCGTCGAGCGACAGCGGACGGCCCAGGAAATCCTGCACCAGCGTCGCCGCGGGCTTCGACGCGCCGGGCGCCAGCACCTCCTCGCGATAGGCGCGTGCCACCGCGGGGTTGCGCAGCCCCTCGCGCTCGAACCGCGTCCACAGGTCCAGCGCGATCGTCTTCGACCACATATAGGTGTGATAATAGGCCGAATAACCGCCGAGATGCCCGAACCCCGCCTGCGGATGCACGCCAGCGGGCGTCGGCGGCAGCGCGTAGCGGTCCACCAGCGTCACATATTGCGCGGTCAGATCGGGCTGCGGCGGGCCGAGATGGAAGCCGAGCGACGCATTGGAGAAGCCGAACTGGCGCCGGTCGCCCAAGGCCTCGCCGAAATAGCGCGCGCGGTTCATCCGCGCGACCAGATCGCGCGGGATGACGTTACCCTTCGCGTCCTTCGCGAACCGCGCCAGCGTGTCGTAATCCCAGACGAAATTCTCCAGCATCTGCGACGGGGCCTCGATGAAGTCCCATTCGATATTGCCCATGTTGGACGAGGCGTACTGCACCTTGCCCGACAGCAGGACATGGATCAGGTGGCCGTATTCGTGGAGGAACGTCTCCACGTCGCGATGCTCCATCAGGCCGGTGCTGTGGTCGCCCGCGGGGAAGTTGGTGACCAGCGCCGCCATGGGGATGACGCGCCCCGCCACCCCGGCACGCAGCGGCACGACATTGGCATGGCTGTACTTGCCCGGGCGCGGATGCGTGTCGAAATAGAAGCGGCCGATCACCTGCCCGCCGTCCAGCATCTCATAGGCCTCGACCGAGGGATCCCAGGTCGCGGTCTTCCACGGCCGGATCTCCACCTGCATCAGGTCGCGGGTGAGCTGGAGCACCCCGTCGCGCACGTCGTCATAGGCGAAATACTGGCGCACCTGCTGCGGGTCGACCGCATATTGCTCCTTGCGGACCAGCTGCCCGTAATAGCCGGTCTGCCATTGCGCGATATCGGTGGCGCCGGGCTGATCCTTGCGCAGCCGGTCGACCAGCTTGCCCAGGTCGCGCCGGGCGTAGCGGTCACCCGCGGTCACGCCCCGGTCGATGAACGCCGCCGCCTTCGCGGGCGTGTCCACCATCTTGTTCTCCAGTGCGACGGTGGCGTAGTTCGGGCGCCCCAGCAGCTTCGCCAGCCGGTCGCGCGTGGTGAACAGCTCGGTCATCACCACATCGTTCTGCGGCCAGGCGCGGTTCTGGAACGCCTCGAACAGCCGGCGGCGCAGCGCGTCGCTGGTCGCATAGCTCATCACCGGCATGTAATCGGGATAGTCGGTCGACAGCTCCACCTTTCCGTCCGCGCCGGGCTTGTGCGCGGCGACGAAGTCGGCGGGCAGCCCGCCCAGCTCGCCCGGGTCCGCCTTCACCGTGCGGCGGCCGTTGGCGATGTTCGCCTCCAGCCGCACCTCCAGTTCGGAGATGCGCTTGTTGAGCGCGGCGACCTGCGTGCGCGTCGCCGCGTCGCGCGACACGCCGGCGCGATCGAAATCGGCGAGCGTGCGGCGGACGACATGGACCGTCTCCGCATCCGCCCCGGCAAGCGGCACCGCCTTCAATCGATCATAGACAGGGCGCGACAGCTGCACGCCGGTCGCCGCCTCGGTCGCGCGGGTCTGGCAGGTGCGCCCCGCCTCGCGCCGCGGCTCGTCCGCGGCGACCTCCGCGATCAGATTGCTGTCGCCCTGCGCCGCACCCAGCAGCGCGGCGATATCGTCGAACCGGCGGAAGTCGGCGAGCGTCGCCTTGCCCGTCTCCTTCTCCAGCGCGGTGCGCAGCGCGGCGACGCGCGACAGATAGGCGTCGCACAGGGCGTTGACCGCGGCGGGATCGGCCGGCGTCAGCGCGGTGGTGGCGAGCATCTTGTCGGTCGCGGGTGCGGGGGCGGGCGCTTGCGCGGCGGCGAGCGCGAGCAGCGACGGCAGCAGGAGCAGGCGGCGTGTCATGGAAGATCCCCTCTTTTCTATGTCCGACGATGATCGGTGCGGCGGGGTTGCACAAGGGGGGCGTCCGTCACCCGGCCCGGCGCCGGGGTGACGGGGATTACGCCCTGACCCGCGCCTGCGTGCCGCGGGTATAGACGCGGTCGTCGGGCAGGATCGTCTCGATCTCGATATCGGACTGATCCGCCATCGCCGCATAGAGCGGCGCGAAATCGGTGTTGAGCGTCTGGTCGAGCAGGTCGTCGAAACTGTCGATGACGAAATAATTCTGCTGGAAATCGTCGATCCGGTACTTCGTCCGCATCACGCGTTGCAGGTCGAACCCCAGCCGGTTGGGCGACGGATCCTCCAGCGCGAAGACGGATTCGGTATAGGACGACACGATCCCCGCGCCGTACAGCTTCAGCGCGTCGCCCGAGCGCACCAGCCCGAATTCGACCGTGTACCAGTAAAGCCGCGACAATCGCTCGATCGCGCCCATCGCCGCCGCCCGCTGCCCGCCGCGGCCATAGGCCTGCATGTAATCAGCGAACACCGGGTTGGTCAGCAGCGGGACATGGCCGAACACGTCGTGGAAGACGTCCGGCTCCTCCAGATAGTCGAGCTGGTCGGGGCGGCGGATGAAATTGCCCGACACGAAGCGGCGGTTGGCGAGATGGTCGAAGAACACCTCGTCCGGCACCAGCCCCGGCACCGCCACCACCTGCCACCCGGTCGCCGCCATCAGCCGGTCGGACAATTCCGCGAAATCGGGGATGCCCGGCTTCGACAGCCGCAGCACGTCCAGCCCCTCCAGGAACTCGGGCGTGACGCGGCCGGGCAGCAGCCGTGCCTGCCGCTCGAACAACGTGTCCCAGGTCGCGTGCTCCTCGGGCGTGTAGCGGTCCCAGCCCTGCGGGATCGTCCAGTCGGCAGCGGCGCCTTCAGGCGGCGTGGTGAGGTCGGAGGCCATGCATCGAGGATAGCGCAAGATAGTATGAAATGAAACTATCTCGCACGCTTGCGTCGGCCCGCGCGACCGATCACAGCGGAGCAAACGACGAGGAGAGCCATATGTCCGTGAAAGTCATCGCCTTTGTGACGGTCAAGGAGGGCCAGGAAGAGGCCTTCGAGGCAGCGGCGCGCACCTGCGTCGCGGCGTCGCGCGCGGATCCGGGCGTGCTCCACTACGACCTGTGGCGCGAGACCGACGGCGAACGCCGCTACGTCTTCAACGAACTATATGCCGATCAGGCTGCGGTGCAGGCGCACATGACGTCCGATCATTTCAAGGCATTCGGCCTCGCCGCGCGCGACCTCGCCGCCGGACGGCCGACGATCGTCGCGACCCGGCCGGTGGACGTCACCGGCTGACCCCGCGGCCGGGGTGGTATTCCCTTACTGCTCCGGCCACGCCGTGATGCGGCGGACGAACATCTGCTCGCGGGTGACCTTGGGCTGCCCGGCCCAGCTGCCGCCCATAGCGAGGTTGAAGATGATGTACATCGGCCGCGTGTAATCGGGCGGGGTGACGACCGACTTGGTCAGCTTGCGGTCGATGTAGAAGCTGATCGTGTCCTTGCGCCACAGCACGCCATAGGTGTGCCACCCGCGCTGGCAGGCGACGCGCGTCGGATAGCTCATGCCGCCCTTGCGATACGTGCCGCTGTGCAGGCTCTGATACACCTTGCCGTCGCCCACCGCCTCCAGCACGTCGATCTCGCCGTGATAGGGCCACATCGTCGCCGCCTCGGCAGGCAACAGCCACAGCGCGGGCCAGGCGCCCTTGGTACAGACCGGCACGTTGGCGTCGAACTCGAAATAGCCGCGCAGCTGCGCGAAGCTGAACCGGGTCGAGGCATAGCCGCTGCGCCACGCGCCATCGGCACCCTTGAAGGCGGTGATCGCCAGATAGTGCGGCAGGCGACGGAATGCGCCCTCGGTCGCCAGCGTCGCATTGCCGAACATGGTGGTCGACCCGGCCTTCTCGATCGTGCGCCAGCGGTGCAGCGGCCATGTCTTCGCATCGCGGTCCGGCCCGGCGTCCCAAGTGACGAAATTCTCGCTGAACGTGGCCGCATGTTTCGGCACGATGGTCATCGGAACGGACGCGGCAACAGCCTGCGCCGCGAGCAAAGCGATCATCGGAAAAGGTCCCCACCCCCGGGCGGCAAGGTCACCGCCAACATTGTTATGACGTGTGACGATGACATCTTCCATGACATCGGTGTCGATCGCGGCACGACTTCCCGTCCTTTGCCAACGGTTCGCCGCATTATGGGCCGATCACCGAACAAACAACGACTTACCCCGCGCACCGCGTCGTCACGCCGCGGCGCGCACGGCGGATCCAGCGCAAGAAATGACAAAAAGCGGGGCAAGGCGATGCAAGGGTGGACGCGGACCGCTGGTCTAGAGCGATCGTGAAAGAGGCCGGACAGCGCCTCTGAACAAAGGAGAGGGCCATGAGCGCCAGGATCACCGCCGTCCTGCTGGCAGGGGTTTCGTTGACATGTCCTGCGCTGGCCCGTGCCCAGTCCGCGGATCCACGCCCCGCTACGGCCCGCTCCCCCGACGCCACCGTCGCGCCCGTGACCGCCACCGCGCAGGCGCAGGACACCGCAACCGGCGGCAATGTGGACGGCGACATCGTCGTCACCGCGCAGCGGCGCGAGCAATCGGTGCTGTCGGTGCCGATCGCGGTGTCCGCGATCGCGGGCAACACGCTGGCGACGAAGGGCATCACCAATTCGGCGAACCTCGCCGCCGCGGTGCCCAACCTCCAGATCAGCAGCCCCTATGGCAACACGCAGCCCAATTTCTCGCTGCGCGGCATCTCCGTGGCGAACGAATATAATTCCAACCAGGCGTCGCCGGTCGGCGTCTATATCGACGACATCTACCTCGCCAGCCGCACCGCGCACGGCATGGGCCTGTTCGACCTGGAGCGGGTCGAGGTGTTGCGCGGGCCGCAGGGGACGCTGTTCGGCCGCAACACCACCGGCGGCGCGATCAACTTCATCACCAAGTCGCCGACGCTCAGCGGCAACAGCGGCTATGCCGAGGGCGGCTACGGCAATTTCAACACCTGGACCGCACAGGCCGCGATCGAGACGACGATGGTCGAGAACCAGCTCGGGCTGCGGATCTCGGGCAATTACGCGCATGGCGACGGGCAGATCGACAATGTCTTCGCGGGCGGACGCGACCCCAATTCGCAGGACACGCTGCAAGGCCGCGCGGTGCTGCGCATCCGCCCCAACGACGGCCCGCTCGACGTCAAGCTGAAGGTCTATGGCGGGCGCGACCGCGGCACGCAGGCGGCGGTCCACGGGCTCCAGCCGTTCCGCACCGGGCTCGACTTCTTCCAGACCAACGAGAATCGCGTCGGGCTGAACCGTACCGAGGCCTATGGCGCCTCCGCTACGATCGCCTACGAGCTGTCGCCGACGCTGACCTTCACCTCGATCACCTCGCGCGACGGCGGGGCGCAGAACCTGCAACAGGCCGCGGACGGCTCCCCGCTCGACGTGCTCGACATCAACTGGCGATCCAGCTTCCAGCAGTTCAGCGAGGAAGCGCGCTTCAACTATGACGGCGACCGGCTGAAGCTGGTCGGCGGCGGCTTCTACGGCTGGGACCAGGTCACCACCGACAACACCTTCAACATCGGCTCGGCACTGGGGGCGGGCGTCAACGGCGGCTTCTTCCAGCATTATCGCCAGACGCGGCGCTCCTATGCGGTCTTCGCACAGGGCGACTACAGCCTCACCGACAAGCTCACGCTGACGCTCGGCGCGCGCTACACCTGGGATCGCAGCCGGTATAGCGATGGCTATGCCTATCTGTTCGCGGGCGACGTCGGCGGTGCGCAGACCCCGCTCGCCACCACCGTGCCGTGCGCGGGCGTGCCGGGCACCTGCGCCTACGATCCCAATGCGCGCTTCGCGCTCGACGGGCGCAACAATGCGCTGACCGGCCGGGTGTCGCTCAGCTATACGTTCGATGGCGGGACGTTGGTCTATGCCAGCTACAACCGCGGCTATCGCTCGGGCGCGTTCAACGGCGGCGGCTATACCTCGTCGGCCGGGATCAACTATATCGCGCCGGAACGGGTCAACGCCTATGAGGTCGGGCTGAAGGGCCGCTATTTCGACAATGCGCTGACGCTGACCGCCGCGGGCTTCTACTACGACTATACCAACCAGCAGGTGCAGGACACGCGCCCCGGCCCGGTGTCGTTCCTGGTCAATGCGCCCAAGGCGGAGGTCTATGGCGCGGAGGGCGAGGCGCGGCTGCGCGTGGCGCCGGCGATCACACTGACCGCGGCGGCGGGCTATCTCCACGCCACGTACAAGGAACTGACGCTCCAGAATACGGTGCTGAACGGCAACGACCTGCCCTTCGCGCCGCGCTTCACCGCGCAGGGCGGCGTGGACCTGACCCTGTTCAGGGACGGCAGCAACGGCCTCACCGTCTCGCCCAGCGTCGCCTATTTCTCGCGCCAGTATTTCTCGCCCTTCAACACCACCAATGTCGCCGGATCGGCGCAGCAGAACAGCGAGCTGCAACAGGAAGGCTATGCCAAGGTGAACCTGACCGCGGCGCTGACGACGGGGCGCTTCACCTTCAAGGCGTTCGCCAACAACCTCTTCAACGCGCGCACCTATGCCTATGGCCTCGATCTGCGCGGCGCAGGCTTCCCCTACAACTTCCTGGTGCCCTCCACCCCACGCACCTATGGCGGGTCGATCCGCGTGGCATTCTGAGGATGCGCGCGTTCGACTTGTCCGCGCGGCGTGATACACCTGCCTGAGGAGAGGGAGGTGCACGCCGTGCCCACGAACGAGACGATCATCACCCGCACGCTGGGACGCGGGCCGGATCGCAGCGTCAACATCGGCGCATGGCAGTTCGCGCGCTGGCGCCAGTTCATCGGCAGCTACGAACTGCCCGCGCTGGTCGACCCGGTCTTCGTCGTCCATGTCGGCGGCAAGCCGGACACGCGATTGTGGCAGGCCGATCACTGGAGCAGCGTGCGCTCGGTCCCCGGCTGCGCCACGATCGTGCCCGCGGACGTCAGCACCGGTTGGCGGATCGAGGGCGAGCTGGACGTCGTGACCGTGTCCGTGCCGCTCGCCGAGCTGACGCAACAGAGCGCGGTCGACCAGTTCCGCGCGATGCGCTTCGCCTTCGCCGATCCGCTGGGCATCGCGCTCACCCGTCAGATCCTGGGCGAGCTGTATGCCGCGCCGACCGACGAGCGGGTGTCGTACATCGGCACGCTGCTCGACGCGCTGCGCGCGCATACGCTGCGGGGCAGCGTGCCGGTGGCGGAGACCGCGATCCCCAGCGCCGACACCTCCGCCTATCGCATCCACCAGATCATGAACGAGATCCTGGCGCATCCGGAGGACGACCACAGCCTGGACGCGCTGGCGCGGCAGGCGGAGCTGACCCCGTCGCACTTCTGCCGCGTGTTCAAGAAGGCGACCGGCACCACCCCGCACCAATATGTGATGAAGGCGCGGCTGGACCGCGCGCAGGAGCTGCTGGGCGCGTCGGACATGTCGATCGCCGCGATCGCCGACCAGATGGGCTTCACCAGCCAGAGCCATTTCACCCGCGCGTTCCGCCAATACACCGGCCAGACGCCGAGCGGCTGGCGCCAGACGATCCAATAGGAGAATCCCGATCATGCAGACCACCGCCGCCGTCGCCCGTCAGCCCGAAGGCGACTTTTCGATCGAGACGGTGGAGGTGGACGCGCCGCGCGCGGGCGAGGTGCGCGTGCGGATCGCGGGCGTGGGGCTGTGCCACACCGACCTCATCTTCCGCGACCAGTTCGCGCCCTATCCGCTGCCCGCGGTGCTGGGGCATGAGGGCGCCGGCACGATCGAGGCGGTCGGCGAGGGTGTCGAGAGGCTGGCGGTGGGCGACCGCGTCGTGCTGGGCTTCTCCAGCTGCGGCCATTGCGAGCGCTGTGCCGAGCATCTGCCGAGCTATTGCCGCGATTTCCCGCCGCTCAACTATGCCGGGATGCGGCTGGAGGACGGATCGAAGGCGTTTGCCAACGGCGACGAGGCGATTTCGTCGCATTTCTTCGGCCAATCCAGCTTCGCGGCGCACACGATCGTGCGCGCGCGCAATGTCGTGAAGGTGACCGACGAGGACGCGCCGCTGGCGATCCTCGGGCCGCTGGGCTGCGGGTTTCAGACCGGCGCGGGCGGGGTGATGCGCTCGCTGGCGTGCCACGCCGGTTCCTCGATCGCGATCCTGGGCGGCGGCCCGGTCGGACTGGCGGCGGTGATGGGCGCGGTGCTGCGCGACTGCGCCACGATCATCCTGGTCGAGCCGGTCGCGGCGCGGCGCGCGCTGGCGATGGAACTGGGCGCGACGCATGTGATCGATCCCAACGCCGGTAACGTCACGGAGGCGATCCGCGCGATCCTGCCCGGCGGCACCGATTATGCGTTCGACACCAGCGGGCGCGTCCCCGCGATCGAGGCCGCGCTCGCCGCGCTGGCGCCGCGCGGGATGCTGGGGCTGGTCGGCGTCCCGCATCGTGCGGACGAGACGCTGTCGATCAACATCGCCGGCATGATCACCTATGGCCAGCGCGTGATCGGGATCATGGAAGGCGACAGCGACCCGCAGGCGTTCATCCCCGAACTGATCGCCGCGCACCGCGCCGGGCGGTTTCCGTTCGACCGGCTGGTGCAGACCTTCCCGCTGGCGGACATCAACGCCGCGATCGCGGCGCAAGCGCGCGGCGATTGCGTGAAGGTGGTGCTGATTCCGTAATGTAAGGCGGCGGCGGTATATATAAGCCCCTCCCCTTCAGGGGAGGGGTTGGGGGTGGGGGATGCCTCGCAGAGAGTGCCGCCTTTGACTGCCCCACCCCAACCCCTCCCCTGAAGGGGAGGGGCTTTTCAGGTGCGAAACCGTCCCAGGTCGATCCCCAGCCGCTGTACCTTGTAATAGAAGGTCTTGCGCGGCAGCCCCAGTGCCGCGCAGGCGCGCGTCGCGTCGCCGCCGGCGGCGGCCAGCGCCTCCTCAATCGCCTGCGCCTCGAACGCGTCGACGCGCTGCTTCAGGTCGGTCGTGCCCCCCTCCGCCCCCTGCTGCGGATCGTCGCCGACCAGCCCCAAAGTGACGTTCTCCGCAAAGCGCATCAGCTCGCGCACGTTGCCGGGCCAGTCGTGCCGCTCCAGCCGGCGGAACGCGGCGGGATGGAGCGGCGGCGGCGCCACCCCCATCCGCGCCGCCGCGCGCAGCACGAAGGCGCGGAACAGCGGCACCACATCCTCGCGCCGCTCGCGCAGCGGCGGCAGGCGCAGCGTCACGCCGTTCAGCCGGTAATAGAGCGAGGCGCGGAACCGGCCTGCCGCGGCCAGCTGCTCGACGTCCGCGGTTGCCGCCGCCACCACGCGCAGGTCGACCGCGCGCGCCGCGCTCGCGCCCAGCGGCACCACCTCGCGCCGTTCCAGCACGCGCTGGAGCGTCAGCTGGACCGGCTCCGCCATCGCATCGACATCGTCGAGGAACAGCGTGCCGCGGTGCGCCTGCTCGATGCGGCCGGTGCGCGGCATCGCGCCGCCCGGCAATGCGCCCGCCACCGCGCCCAGCAGCTCCGCCTCCGCCAGTCCCCCCGACAATCCCGCCGGCAAGACGCCGCCGTCGATCGTCACCAGCGCACCGCGCCGCCGCGAGCGCGCGTGCAGCATCTGCGCCACCACCCCCTTGCCCGTTCCCGTCTCCCCCTGGACCAGCACGTCGACGGCAAGCGGCGCGACCTGCGCGATCGCGCGGCGCAGCTGCTCGATCGCGGGGGAGCGGCCCAGAAGCGGCCCGTCGTCGGGATCGGACGGCACCGCGCGCAGCCGCTGGTTCTCCGCGATCAGCCGGCGACGCTCCAACGCGCGATCGATCGAGGCGATCAGCTGATCGACCACGAACGGCTTTTCCAGCACGTCGCACGCCCCCTGCCGCAGCGCGGCCACCGCGGTGCGCACGTCGGCATGGCCGGAGATCAGGATGACCGGCAGGTCGGGATCGCTCGCGCTCAGCCGCGCCAGCAGCGCCAGCCCGTCCATACCCGGCATGCGGATGTCGGTGACGACGACGCCGTCGAACCCCTTCTCCACCTCGCGCAGCGCCGCCGCTGCGTTGGGGACCGCGATCACCGCATGGCCGGCGAGGTCCAGGCTCTGCGCGGTCGCGCGGCGCAGGTCGTCGTCGTCGTCGACCAGCAGCACGTCGCTCATGCCGCACGCTCCAGGTCGATGACGAACGTCGCTCCCATTGCAGCCTCACCCAGCGACAATGTCCCGCCCAGATCCGCGACGATATCGTGCGCGATGACCAGCCCCAGCCCCAGTCCGTCCGCCTTCGACGTGCGGAACGGCTGGAACAGCGCGTCGCGCATCGCCGGATCGATCCCGGGGCCATCGTCCGCGACGGTGATGCGCACGCGATCCCCGCGCGCATCCACCGTGGCGGTGACGGTGCGCGCGCCCGCGTCGAGCGCATTCTGCACCAGATTGACCATCACCTGCTCCAATCGCACCCGCTCGCCGCGCACCGCGGCCTCCGCGCCCGCGGTCATGAACGTCGCCCTCAGCGCCTGCAACCGGTCGCGCAGCAGCAGGCGCACGCCGTCGAACACCTCCGCCACCGCGACCGGCTCGACCGTGCCGGAGGCGCGCCGCGCGAACCCGCGCAGCTCGCGCGTGATGACGCCGATCCGCTGCGTCAGCGCGACGATATGCGCGATCGCCTCGGTCGCCTCCTCTGCGCGGCCGCGCTCGATCAACAGGCGCGCATTGTGCGCATAGGCGGCGATCGCGGCGACCGGCTGGTTGATCTCATGCCCCACGCCCGAGGTCACCTGCCCCAGCGTCGCCAGCTTGTTGGCCTGCACCAATTGGTGGCGCAGCGCGGCAAGCCGCGCATTCGCCGCCGCGGCGACCCGCGCCGCCTCGCGCCGCCGCCGCCAGCGCCACAGCAGGTACAGGCCCACCGCGGCCATCGCCAGGATCGCCAGCGCCAGCCGCGCCACCGCCAGCGCGCCCGCGACCGCCGCCGCGGTCGGCACCAGCACATGCACGCGCCAGCCGCGGATCGGCTCCACCGCCTCGACGAAAGCGGCGCGTCCTGTCGCCGCCACCGCACCATGGGCGAACAGCGGATTTTCCGCCAGCGCCACCGCGCCATATTCCAGCGAGCGGCGCGCCTGCTCGCGCTCGCGCGACGACAGCGGGCGGATCGTCTGGAAGCGCCACGCCGGCTGTGCGGTCACCAGGATGATGCCGCGCGCATCGGTGACGAAGGCGGCATCGGCGGTCCGCCGCCATTCGCGCTCCAGCGACCGGAAATCCACCTTGACCACGAAGACGCCCAGCGCGCGCCCGGCGCCGTCGTCGACGCGCTTGCTGATATACAGCCCCGGCATGCGGCTGCGCTGCCCCAGCGCGAACTGCTGCGCCACGCCGGTGCGGATCGCATCGCGATAATAGCCGCGATAGGCGTAATCGTCGCCCAGGAAGCTTTCCGGCCGGCGCCAGTTGCTGGTCGCCACCGCGCGCCCCTGCGCATCGAGCAGATAGACGTTGGCGGCGCCGGTCTGCGTGCTCAGCACCTCCAGCTTGCGGTTCAGCGCCGCCAGCCGCGCCGGATCGCGCGTCGCCAGCGCATCGCGCGCCTCGCGATCGTCGGCCAGCACGACCGGCACCAGCCGGAACTTGTCCAGCTCGCGCCGGAAGCTGGAGGCGAGCAGGATCGCGGACGCGCGCGCGCGCTGCGACACGCCGTCGATCGCACGCGCGGTGGCGACGCGCTGCGCGCCGTACAGCGCCGCCCCCAGCACCACCAGCGCCGCGATGACGATCAGCGTCGCCTGGATCGTCCTGCGCCGGCTCATCGCGCCAGCGTGGCGAAAATCGGCCCGCGCCGCAACGATGCAGCCCCCCCCGGTGCGGGAACCGCGGCGGCGCTGCCGCGCTGTCGCGGTCATGCACGACGACGACGATCCCGCCCCGCCCGACCGCGGCGTCCGCCACCGTGCGGTGCCCAGCGGGCGGCTGGCGCGGCTGGGCGGGTTCGGGCGGCTGGCGGGCGGCGTGGCGGGCGGGATGCTGGCGGAGGGCGCGCGCCGGCTGGCCGCCGGGGAGCGCCCGCGGATCGGCGATCTGGTGCTGACGCCGGCTAATGCCGCGCGCGTCGCCGATCGGCTGTCGCACCTGCGCGGCGCCGCGATGAAACTGGGTCAGATGATCTCGATGGATGCCGGCGACATGCTGCCCGCCGATCTGTCCGCGATCCTCGCGCGGCTGCGCGACCAGGCGTATCGGATGCCGCCGCAGCAGCTGGACCGCGTGCTGCGGCAGGAATGGGGCAGCGACTGGCGCCGCCGCTTCCGCCATTTCGAGGCATCGCCGATCGCCGCCGCCTCGATCGGGCAGGTGCATCGCGCCACCCTACCCGACGGACGCGTGCTGGCGATCAAGGTGCAATATCCCGGCGTCGCCGACAGCATCGCGTCCGACGTCGACAATGTCGCGACGCTGCTGCGCGTCTCCGGCGTAGTGCCGCCGTCGCTCGACCTCGCGCCGCTGCTCGCCGAGGCGAAGCGCCAGCTGGCGGAGGAGGCGGATTACGTCCGCGAGGGCGAGCAATTGCGCGGCTATCGCGCGCGGCTGGCGGGCGATGCGCGCTATGTCGTCCCCGCGCTGGAGGAGGCGCTGACCACCCGCCGCGTGCTGGCGATGGAATTCGTCCCCGGCCGGCCGATCGAGACGCTGGCGGACGCCGGGCAGGAGACGCGCGATACCGCGATCACCGCCTTGGTGACGCTGGTCCTGCGCGAACTGTTCGACTTCGGCGTGATGCAGACCGATCCCAATTTCGCCAACTACCGCTGGCAACCGGATACGGGCGCGCTGGTGCTGCTCGATTTCGGCGCGACGCGTGCGGTGCCGGCGGACACCGCCGCCGCCTATCGCCGGCTGATCGAGGCCGGGCTGGCGCGCGACCGCGACCGCATCCGCAACATCGCGGTGGAAACGGGCTTCCTCGGCGCCGCCGCCGCGGCGGCGCATCGCCCCGCGATCGACCGCATCGTCGCCGCGATCGACGCTGCGCTCCACCGCCCCGGACCGTTCGACTTCGGCGACCGCGCCTTCGTGCCGGTGGTGCGCGAGGAGGCGAAGGCGATGATCGCCGACCGCGCGACCTGGCACGTCCCGCATGTCGAGACGCTGTTCGTTCAGCGCAAGGTGAGCGGTACCGCACTGCTGGCGGCGCGATTGAAGGCGCGGGTCGACGTGCGCGGACTTGCCGCTGTCGCGATCGGGCGCGAAAGATAGCGGATGACGCGCAACCGTTACTATCAGGGGCCAGCGAGCGACCATTTCGACGGGACCCGCTTCTTCAACCCCGGCCTGCCGCCCGCGGGCAACCTGTCGCTGGGCGCGGTGCTGAAGTGGAAGCTGTCGGGCGATGCGGCGCGCTGGCCGGCGTCGGTGCCCGTCGTGCCCGCGACGCCGGAAGCGCGGGTGGCGGGGGTCCGCGTCACGATGGTGGGCCATGCGTCGCTGCTGGTGCAGGCGGCCGGCGTCAACATCCTGACGGATCCGGTCTGGTCGCCGCGCGCCAGCCCGTTCCGCCTAGCCGGTCCGAAACGCGCGACCGCGCCGGGCATCGTGTTCGACGACCTGCCGCCGATCGACGCGGTGGTGCTGAGCCACGGCCATTACGACCATCTCGACATCGCGACGCTGCGCCGTCTCCATGCGCGCGACGCGCCGTTGATGGTCATGCCGCTGGGCAACGACACGATCGTGCGCACGGGCGTGCCGGGCGCACGCTGCATCGCGGGCGACTGGTGGGATCGTATCGTGTTGGCGGACGGGGTCGCGACGACGCTGACCCCGGCGTACCACTGGTCCAACCGCTGGCCCAGCGACGCGCGGATGATGCTGTGGGGCGGGCATTGGCTGGAGACGCCGGCGGGATCGGTCTGGTTCGTCGGCGACACCGGCTATGGCGACGGGCGCATCTTCGCCGCGGTGCGCGAGCGGCTGGGCGCGCCCGACGTCGCGCTGATCCCGATCGGCGCCTATGAACCGCGCGCGCTGATGAAGGCGCAGCACGTCAATCCCGAGGAGGCGGTGCGCCTCTTCCGCGATGTCGGCGCGGCGCGCGCGCTGGGCATCCACTGGGGCACGTTCCAGCTGACCGACGAGGCGCGCGAGGCGCCGCGCGAGGCGCTGGCCGCGGCACTCGCGGCGGCGGGGGTGGCGCCCGCGCGCTTCGTCGCGGCGGAGGTGGGGCACGCCTACGACATGGCGCCTCCGCCCGGAACGATGTGACAACGATGTGACGTGGCCATGCGCCGGAACCTATTCCTTTAACATCCGTTACGACCATCGGCCGGGGCTTTGCAGCTGACGCCTCACTCCAGCGCCCGGACCTTCATGCCCGACGACATCAGCGAGACATCCAGCGGCGATGCCGGGCGCATCGATGTGCGCCGCGCGCCATTCGAGCCGATCCCGACATTTCAATGCCGCGCCGATCCCGCCACCGCGGCGCAGCGGATGGTCGACCGGATCGGCTGACATCAAGAGGGGAGACTGGTGATGGAAGATTATTACCGCGAACAGGCCGCGTCGTGCGCGCGCGATGCTGATGCCGCGACCTTGACCCATGTCCGCGAACGCTGCCGCCGGTCGGAGGCCGCATGGCTCGCGATGGCGGACCGCGCCGCACGCACCGCACGCTTCCGCGAGGCCAATGCCGGCTAGGCGTTCGGTACGCTTCCGGTACATTGTCGGGCCGGGCGGCGCAGGCTAGGCTGGCGCTGCCTTGGACCGCCAGCCGCTTCCCGATGCGCCGATACGGCCGATCGAACCGCCCGCCGCCGTGCGCGCGGCGATCGCGGGCTTCGCCGCCCGGCTGGACGCCAGCGATCCGATCCTGGCCGCGTTCGACCGCAGCATCACGCCGATGGTGGTCAGCGATCCGACGCTGCCGGACAATCCGCTGATCTACGTCAATGCCGCGTTCGAGCGGCTGACCGGGTTCGCCGCGGCCGAGGTGCTGGGGCGCAACTGCCGCTTCATGCAGGGGCCGCTGACGGCGGCGGCGGATGTCGCCCAGTTGCGCGAGGCGATCCGGCGGCGCGAGCGGATCGAGATCGACCTGCTCAACCACCGCCGCGACGGCACGCCGTTCTGGAACCGGCTGATGGTGGCGCCGGTGTTCGATCCCGCGGGCGCGCTGCGCTGGTTCGTCGCGTCGCAGCTGGACGTCACGATCGAGCGGCATCGTGTGGCGAAGCTGCAGCAGGATCGCGCCACGCTGGAGGCGGAGCTGGCCGATCGCGAGGCCGCGCTGATGGAACGCGAGGCACGGCTGGCCATGGCGCTGGCCGCGGGCGGGCTGGGCACCTGGTCGTTCGATCCGGCGGCACAGACGCTGACCGCATCGGAAGGATGCAAGGCGATCTTCGGCCGCCCGCACGACCGGCCGTTCACCTATGCCGAGCTGATCGGGTGCATCCATCCCGACGACCTGCCGCGCCAGCAGGCGGCGGTCGCGGCGACGCTGGACGGCGGCGCGCCCTATGACATCGAATATCGCATCCTGACCACGTCGGGCGAGCAGCGCTGGGTCCATGTGCAGGGCGGGATGCAATATCGCGCCGATGGCACGCCGCTGATGATGTCGGGCTTTTCCGCCGATATCTCCGGCCGCAAGTTCGCCGAGGAGCATCGCGCGGTGCTGGCACGCGAGCTGACGCATCGGGTGAAGAACACGCTGGCGACGGTCGGCGCGGTGGTGGGGCAGACGCTGCGCGACGCCGCCTCGATCGACGACGCGCGCCGCACGGTGGCCGGACGGATCGCCAGCCTGGGCACCGCGCACGAACTGCTGGTGCAGGACGAACTGGAGGGCGCGGCGATCGGCGACATCGTCGATCGCGTGCTGGCCCCCTTCATCGACCGCAACGGCCGCCGCTTCACCAGCGAAGGCCCGTCGGTACGGCTGTCACCGGACCTGACGCTGGCGCTGTCGATGGCGCTGTACGAACTGGCCACCAACGCGATCAAATATGGCGCGCTGTCGGTGGCGGAGGGGCGGGTGACGATCCGCTGGTCGCTGACCGGCAGCGAGGCGGAACGCCGCTTCCGCTTCGTCTGGGTCGAAAGCGGCGGCCCCGCCGTCACCGCACCGACGCGCACCGGCTTCGGCACGCGGATGATCGCGCGCGTGCTGGCGCACCATGTCGATGGCAGCGCCGCGATCGCCTACCCGCCGGAAGGAGTGCGGTTCGAGATCGAAGCGCCGGTGTGAGCGATCAAGCCCCTCCCCTTCAGGGGAGGGGTTGGGGGTGGGGGAGGTCTCACCGAGACCAGCGTTCGTGGCCTTTGACTGCCCCACCCCAACCCCTCCCCTGAAGGGGAGGGGCTTTTTACATCACCCTCAATCCCCCACCACCGGCAGCCACACCGCGCTCGCCGCATCGCCGCCCCAGCGCACCGTCTGCGTCGCCTTCACATAATCCCCCGGCCTAGCCGACATGATCGAGGGCACCCATGATTGCGGATTGCGGTCGTACAGCGGGAACAGCGACGACTGCACCTGCACCATGATGCGGTGCCCCGGCTTGAACACATGGTCCGCATTGGGCAGCGACCAGCCGAAGGCATAGGTCTTGCCCGGCTCCAGCGGTGCCGGAGTCGCGAAACCGTTGACGTAGCGCCCGCGGAAGATCTCGATCCCCACTCCCAGCTGATACCCCGCCATCGCCGGATCGGCGGTATTTTCCTCCGGATAGACGTCGATCAGCTTGACCACGAAATCGCCGTCGCGCCCCGTCGTCGCGGCGTGCAGGTCGACCCGCGGCGCGCCCTTGATGTGGACCGCCTTGTCCAGCACCGGGGTGGTATAGCTCAGCACGTCGGTGCGCCCGTCGACGAAGCGCTGGTCGCGCACCAGCCAGGTGCGCCATTCGTCGCCCGACATCTTGATCGGGCGCGGCAGCATCGGCACCGGCTTGGCGGGATCGGCGACATAGCTGTCGCTGCCCGCTGCGGGCTTCGTCCACGTCAGCGACGATCCGCCCGCCAGGTACAGCGGCGTCGGCGTGCCCGCGGGCCAGGTCGACGACGTTTCCCAGCGGTTGGCGCCGGTCGCATAGGTGAACACGCCCGCAGGCGCGCACGGCGGCGGTGCGATCGTCTTCAGCCGGCAATCGAGGAACGGTTTCATCAGCCGGTCGCGGAACTGCGCGCCGGTATCGCCCTCGAACTTCAGCGAGCCCAGCTGGCGTCCGTCGCTCATGTTCTGGCCGTGGAACCAGGGGCCGATCACCAGGCTGACCGGCGCATTGTCGCGCTTGGACTGCGTCAGCGCGCGATAGACCGCGGGCGCGCCATAGCTGTCCTCCTGGTCCCATTGCCCGACCACCAGCATCGTCGGCACCGTCAGCGTGCGCGCGCCCAGCAATTTGTCGACCGCCTGACCCTGCCACCAGCTATCATAGGCGGGGTGCTCCAGCACCTTGCGCACCACCGGCAGCGCGGTCAGCCCATAGGCATTGGCATAATCATAGGCCGATCCGCCGGCGAGATAGGCGGCGTAATCGTCGCCCGTCCCCTTGGGCACCTCGCCCGCGCCCTTCTCCACCGTCTGCTCCACGTCATAGTCGAAGCCGAAGGTACGGAACGCGCCATTGTGGAACCAGTCGTCGCCGATCCAGCCGTCGACCATCGGGCTGGACGGCACCGCCGCCTTCAGCGCGGGATGCGGGTCGATCATCGCCATCAGCGTGGTGAAGCCGTCATAGGACACACCGGTCACGCCGACGCGGCCGTTGCTCTCCTTCACGTTCTTCACCAGCCAGTCGATCGTGTCATAGGCATCGGTGGCGTGATCGACCTTCGTCGCATTGAGCGGCCCGCGCAGCGGGCGGTTCATGACGTAATCGCCCTCCGACTTATGCTGCCCGCGCACGTCCTGATAGACGCGGATATAGCCGTCCTCGACGAAGGGCACGTCGCCGACGCGGACGATCTCGCTTAGTCTCTGGCTGCGCTTGCGGCTGGTATTGGCATCGGCATCATAAGGGGTGCGCGTCAGCAGGATCGGCGCGTCGTGCGTCCCCTTCCTGAAGACGATGACGGTGTACAGCTTCTTGCCGTCGCGCATCGGGATCATGACCGTGCGGCGGACGAAATCCGCCTGCGGGCGCACCCAGTCATATTCGTTCACCTGCTCGTTGAGCATGGTGGGCGTCTGCTGCGCGGCGACGGGGGCGGCGAGTGCGAGCGGGATCGGCGCGAGGCGCGCCAGCCGGGAGAGGATCGTCATGGCCGGAAGCGTGGTCCGCGTCCCGCGTGGCGTCAAGGAGGCAGCGTCACAACGTCGCCAGCGCATCCACCGCCGCCGCCAGCCGCTCGTCCAGCACCGCCAGCAGCGCGGTCCAGCCCGACAGACCGTCCAGCTCGTCCGGGCCGTCCGACACGCCGCGCCATCCGATGACGGGGACGCCGAAGCGCGCCGCCGCGCGCACCACCGCGAACGTCTCCATATCGACCAGATCGGCGTCGATCGCATCGTATCGCGCGCCCGTGACGATGTCGGCGCCGGTCGACAGCGTCGCGATCGGCACGTCGGGCAGCGGCGTCGCCAGCGGCAGGCGCGCGGGATGGTCCGAAAACGGCGTCACGCCCTTCGCGAAACCCAGCGCGGACGCGTCCATATCGCGCCACGACACGCTCGCGACCTGATAGACCTCACCCAGACGGCAGCGGCGCGATCCGGCGGAGCCCAGCGACACGATGCGATCGGGCAGCGCACCCTGACCCTCCAGCCGCGCGAGGCACATTGCGGTGGCCGCCGCCGCCTCGATCGGGCCGACGCCGGTCACCAGCGGGCGGCATCGCGCCCGCAGATGTGCGCCATATTCATGCTCGGTCGCCATCACGAACAACGTGCGCTGCCCGCCGATCCGCGTGACCGGCGCGTCGTCGCCCGCCGCCGGCCTCACGCAGCGCGCGATGTCGGGCGCGCGAGCGCGGACAATTGGTGCAGCAGATGCTCGAAATGCGCCATCATGCGGCGGTTGTTCGCGGCATACAGGTCGCTCGACAACACCGACGCGGGCACGATCACGCCGCGCGCGCTGCGCACCACCGTCCCCCGCCTGCATCAGCATCGCGACGCGGCGCCGCGCGGTCTCGAACGGCAGATCCAGCGCCTGCGCCAGGGCGCGGATCGACACCGGCACGCGCAGCGCATCGGGCGGCGGCACATCGGCGTAGCGCGCCGACAGCAGCGAGTCGCGGGTGACGGGGCGGACGTTCATCTCCACGATCATGGCGACGATCAGCCCGGACTGGAAGCCGTCATATTGCGTGGTGAACGTCTCCAGCGCGCGCAAGGCGAAGGTCAGGAGCAGGCGCTCGACCACGCCCGCGGGCACGACGTCCAGCACCTCGCGCGGCCAGCGCCGTGCCGGCGCATAGCCCGCCGCCGCCAGCGCCTCCAGCATCCGCGCCAGCGTGGCGACGCCATCGCACGCGAACGCCGGCACCCGCGGATCGCGAAAGAACGCCGGCGCCGCGACGAAGCCACCGGGGCGCCGCTCCAGCAGCCCCGCCGCGATCAGGTCGGCGGCGTGGCGCCGCACCGTGGTGAGCGGAACATGCATCGATTGCGCCACCGCGCTGCCGCTGACCGCCCGGCCGAGCGTCGCGCCCGCCTCGATCGGGATCCAGCGGCCGCCGCCGGGCGCGCGATAGGGATGATGCTGCATCCCCGCACCGATCACGACGCCCATGATGAAGGCGGTCAGCGGATCGGTCCCGAGCAGGTCCTTCCAGCGCCGGTGGCGGTCGGACAGCATCTCGCTCACATGGCGCGCCACCAGCCGCGTGGGGGCCGCCACGGCGAGGTCGATCGCGTGCGGAAATGCGGGGTTTCCGTTCATGATCCGGTACTTATACGGCAAGGCCGTGAACAATCGGTTGTCGCCGCCGCGGTCAGAATTCCGCCACCTTGCCCCAGGCGGAGGCGCGGAACCGGTCGGGGTGATAGGGCTTGGGGTCGAAGATCGGCGTGGCCCCGCTCGCCAGGTCGGCGATCAGATGCCCCGCCCCCGGGCCGATGCCGAAGCCGTGCCCGCTGAACCCCGCCGCCAGGATCAGTCCGGGCAGGCTGTCGATCGCGCCGATCCCGGGCACGCCATCGGGTGTGCTGTCGACGAACCCGGCCCAGCTCGCCACGATCGGACGGCGCCCCAGTTCCGGGATCAGTTCCGCCGCGCGGGCGAACGTGCGCTTGACCGCCGCCGCATCCGGTTGCGGGTCGAGGATACGGGTGCGCTCCATCGGGGTCGGCCGGTCGAGCCGCCAGCGCGACAGCGTCTCGTGCCCGCTGGTCAGCCCCTGCAACCCGCCCGGCGACAGCTTGCGCCAGCGCCGCAGGAACATCGGCAGGAATTGCGGCGAGAAGCGCAGGAATTGCGGGGTCGGATCGACCTTGCCCGACCCGCTGATCGCCAGCGCATACTGGCCGTTGGCGCGGCGCGTCATCGCCACGTTGGAGGTGTAGAGCGCGGGCGGGATCGCGCTATTGTCGCCCGATCCGACCTGAATCGCGGTCTGGCGGATCGTCGCCTGCGGGAAGCGGATGCCATATTGGTGGCAGAAGGACGACGCCCAGGCACCGTTCGCCAGCACCACGACGGGGGTCCGGATCGTGCCGCGCTCGGTCACCACGCCGGATACGCGCCCGCCTTCCGTTTCCAGCCCGCGCACCGCGCAATTCTGCATCACGGTGCCGCCCAGCTTCATGATCGCGCGCGCCACCGCGGGCGCGGCGCGCGACGGATCGGCGGTGCCGTCGGTCGGCGAATGCACCCCGCCCTTCCACTGGCGCCCGGTCGAGCGGCCCTTCTCCGCCGCTTCCGCCGCGGAGAGCATGAACGTCGTCACCCCCCTCGCCCCGCGCGAACTCGCCCCAGCGCGCCCATGTATCCAGCTCCGCCTCGTCGTTGCTGAAATAGACGAGGCCGCAGCGGTTGAACCCGGTATCCTCGCCGGTGTCGGCGGCGAACTGCTCCCACAATTCGATCGCCTTGGTCGCCATCGGCAGCTCGCGCGCGTCGCGGTTCTGCTGGCGGCACCAGCCCCAGTTGCGGCTCGATTGCTCACCCGCGATCACGCCCTTTTCCAGCAGCGCGACCGTCAGCCCGCGCTTCGCCAGATAATAAGCGGTGAAGCAGCCGATGATGCCGCCCCCCACGACGACGACATCCGCCGCATGCGGCAGCAGCGGCGACGACGTGATGCGGTCGAGGGGTGCGGGCATGGATCAGCGCTCCGGGACGAAGAGGGTCAGTAACCGAGGATGGCCTTGGTTTCGAGATACTCCTCGAAACCGTGGACGCCGTATTCGCGCCCGTTGCCCGACGTCTTGTATCCCCCGAACGGCGCGTGCGCGGTCCAGGCGGGATAGTTGATGTGCACCTGGCCCGCGCGGATGCGGCGCGCCACGCGGCGCGCGCGCGCCAGATCGCCCGACTGGACGTGCGCGCCCAGCCCATAAGGCGTGTCGTTGGCGATCGCGATCGCCTCCTCCTCGTCGCGATAGGGCATGATGCAGAGGACCGGGCCGAAGATCTCCTCGCGCGCGATGCGCATCTCGGGCGTCACCGCGGAGAAGATCGTCGGGCGGACGTAGAACCCGCGATCGACGCCGTCGGGCCGGGTCGCGCCGCCGCACACCAGCTTCGCACCGTCCGCCGCGCCCGCGGCGATCATCGCGAGCACGCGGGTATGTTGCGCAGCATTGGCGATCGGCCCCATCGTCGTCGCCTCGTCGCGCGGATCGCCGACGACGAAGGCGGTCGCCGCCGCCGCCGCCAGCTCCTCGACCTCCGCCAGCCGGTGCGCCGGCACCAGCATCCGCGTCGGCGCACTGCACGACTGGCCGGTGTTGCGCATGCCGGACTGCACCCCCTTCGCCACCGCGGTCGCGAAATCGGCATCGTCGAGGAAGACGTTGGGCGATTTGCCGCCCAGTTCCTGCACCACGCGCTTGACCGTGACCGCGCCGGCCTGCGCCACCAGCACACCGGCGCGGGTCGATCCGGTGATCGAGATCATGTCGACCTCCGGGTGCGACGACAGCGCCGCGCCGACCACCTCGCCCGTGCCGTTGACCAGGTTGAACACGCCCGCGGGCGTGCCGGCATCGTGCATCAGCTGCGCGAACAGCAGACCGCTGAGCGGCGACAGCTCGCTCGGCTTCAACACGACGGTGCAGCCGGCGGCGATCGCCGGACCGACCTTGGCGGTGATCTGGTACAATGGCCAGTTCCATGGCGTGATCAGCGCGCAGACGCCGATCGGCTCCTTCGCCACCGCATAGCCGGCCTCCTCGCGCACGAAGTCGTAACGTTCCAGCACCTCGATCGCGGCGCGGACGTGCGCGATCGCGAACGGCACCTGCGACGCGCGCGCGAACGCGATCGGCGCCCCCATCTCGACCGACAGTGCCTGCGCGAACACCTCCGCCCGCGCCTCCAGCAGGTCCAGCATCCGCACCAGCAGCGCGCGCCGCTCCGCCACCGGCGTGGCCGCGAACGGCTCGAACGCGCGCCGCGCCGCCATCACCGCCTGATCGACGTCCGCCGCGGTGCCGGCGGCGATCGCGCCGATCGTCGCCTCGGTCGCCGGATCGACCACGGGCAGCATCGCCGCACCGGCGCGCTCCTCCCACCGGCCGTCGATATAGACGCAGGTCATGCCGTCGACGCGCATCGCACCCCCCTGTTCGACACCGGCACGGGCGTGCGGGCATGTCGTCCTGCCTGTCTAGCCCAGCCCATCGAAAGACCGTTGCGAAGAACGGGTTGGCAGGCGCGGATGATGCCGTTTGCGTGTACGGACAGCGCCGATCATGCCGCCGCGGAGGAAGCGGAATCTTGTTCCGTGACGCGTGGATGACACGGCACGGCGGCGCACGATCCGATTCAAAGTCGATACATGTCGCTGGATCGATGGGATCAAGATGACCGATACCAGCATACCGACAACAAGCGAGGGCCATATGGGGGGAAGTGTCTCGATCGCATCCGGGCCGATCGCGGCCGGCGTCGCACCGCCGCGCGCGACACCCGCGGCGCGCACCCGGTTGCAGAATATCGACGCGCTGCGCGGCTTCGTCATGGTGCTGATGCTGCTCGACCATCTGCGCGAGACGTGGTTCGTGTACGTCCCCGTGGCCGATCCGGTCGATGCGCGCACGATCCTGCCCGCGCTGGGCTTCGCGCGCTTCGCCGCCAGCTTCTGCGCGCCGATCTTCGTCGCGCTCACCGGCCTCGGCGCCTATCTGTTCAGCGTCAGCCATTCGGCGGAAGAGACCACCGCCTTCCTGGTGAAGCGCGGGCTGATCCTGATGGCGATGGAGCTGTTCCTGCTGTCGCCGCTCTATTGGGGGATCGTGCCGCAGCCGACCTTCTGGCTGCAGGTGATCTGGTGCATCGGGCTGTGCATGATCGCGCTGGCGGGGTTGCGCCACCTGCCGCGCCCCGCGCTGATCGCGGTCGGGCTGGCGCTGGTGTGCCTGCACAACCTGCTCGATCCGATCCGGCTGACGTCCGACGACACGCTGTTCCCGCTCTGGGCGATGCTGCATCAGCGCGACACGTTCGCGCTGCCGCTCGGCTTCGTGGCGAAGACGACCTATCCGATCCTGCCCTGGATGGGGGTGATGATGCTGGGCTATGGCATCGGCGCGTGGTTCCGCGCCGACGTCGACGCCGCGGTGCGCGAGCGGCGGCTGGTGACGCTGGGCGTCGCGCTGATCGCCGGGTTCGTCGCGCTGCGGCTGCTGAACGTCTATGGCGACAAGCCGTGGTTCGTGGTCGCGGGCGATCCCGTCCGCACGCTGCTCAGCTTCATCTCGCTGACCAAATATCCCGCCTCGCTGCTGTTCCTGATGCCGACATTGGGGGGTGGCGCGCTGCTGCTGGCGCTGTTCGAGCGGATCGACCGCTCGCGGCTGATCGCCGCGCTGGCGGTGTTCGGCGGGGCACCGATGTTCTTCTACATCTTCCACCTCGCGGTGCTGCGCGTCTTCTATCACAGCGCGCTCGCCATCTGGGGGCCGAACCACGGCACCTATGTCGGCATCGACAATTACAACTGGATCTTCGTCTGGTACGTGGCATTGCTGGTGCCGCTGTACGTGCCGACCGCCTGGTTCTCGCGGCTGAAGCGCCGCCGCCGCGACATCGCCTGGCTGAAGTATTTCTGATGACCGCCGCCACCCCGCTGACCGGCATCGAGACGCCGGCGCTGCTGCTGGACCTGGCGACGTTCGACCGCAACGTCGCGCGGCTGCGCCGTCATCTCGACGCGCTGGGGGTGTCGTTCCGCCCGCATGTGAAGACCGCCAAGTCGATCGACCTCGCGCGCCGGCTGTTCCCGGACGGCACCGGCCCGATCACGGTATCCACGCTGGCGGAGGCGGAATATTTCGCCGACGGCGGCATCACCGACATCACCTATGCGGTCGGCCTCGCGCCGGAGAAGATCGCGCGCGCCCGCGCGCTCGTGGCGCGCGGCGTGTCGCTGGGGGTGCTGATCGACTCGATCGAGCAGGCGCACGCGCTGGCCGATGCGGCGGCGGACGGGGCGGCGATGCCCGGCGTGCTGATCGAGATCGACTGCGACGGGCATCGCGGCGGGCTGCTGCCGCATGACGCGACGATCGTCGCGATCGCCGACCGGCTCCGCGCCGGCGGCGTCGCGCTGCTGGGCGTGCTGACCCATGCCGGCGAATCGTACAACGCGCGCGGCGGCGTCGGCCTGCCGGAGATGGCGGAGGCGGAGCGTGCCGCCGCGGTCGCCGCGGCCGGGCTGTTGCGCGATGCCGGCCATGCCTGCCCCGTGGTCAGCGTCGGCTCCACCCCGACCGCGCATTTCGCGCGCGACCTGACCGGCGTGACCGAGGTGCGCGCGGGCGTGTTCATGTTCTTCGACCTCGTCATGCGCGGCATCGGCGTCTGCACGCTGGACGATATCGCGGTGTCGGTGCTGGCGACCGTGATCGGGCATCGCGCCGACAAGGGCTGGATCCTGACCGACGCCGGCTGGATGGCGATGTCGCGCGACCGGGGGACGCAGAAGCATCCCGTCGATCAGGGCTATGGCCTGGTCTGTGCGATGGACGGCACGCCCTTTCCCGACCTGATCGTCGGCGATGCCAGCCAGGAACATGGCATCCTGACGGTGCGTCCGGGCAGCGGCGCCACCCTGCCCGACCTGCCGGTGGGGTCGCGCGTGCGCATCCTGCCCAATCACGCCTGCGCCACCAGCGCGCAGCACGACCGCTATCATGTGCTGGACGACGGCGGCACGCGCGTCGCCGCGATCCTGCCGCGTATCCGGGGGTGGTGAACGGCATGGCGCACGATCTCTCGCCGCCCGGCGGCCACTATCGCCATGTCGCGCGCGGCGGCGGCCTGATCTTCACCGCGGGCCAATTGGGCATCCGCCCCGACGGCTCGCACACCGCCGAGCGGCCGTTCGAGGATCAGGTGCGCCAGGCGCTGGCCAACATGCTCGCCGCCGTCCGCGCCGGCGGTGCCGGGCCGGAGGGGATCGTCAAGGTCACCGCCTATATCGTCGGCGTCGAGAACTGGCCGCGGTTCAACGCCGTCTATGCCGAGGTGATGGGCGACCATCGCCCCGCGCGCACCGTCGTTCCGGTGCCCGAACTCCATTACGGCTATCTGGTCGAGATCGACGCGATCGCCGCCGCACCGACCGACGAAGGCTGATCCGATGAAGATGCACTCCTACTGGCTCGACACCGCGACGCCCTTTGCCAACGCGATGCCCGGCGGACCGGAGGGGGTGGCCGACGTCGCCATCGTCGGCGGCGGCTTCACCGGGCTGTCGGCGGCGCTGGCACTGGCGAAGAAGGGCGCCAGCGTCGTCCTGCTGGAGGCCGATCGCGTCGCGGGTGCCGCATCCGGGCGCAACGGCGGCATGTGCAACAACGGCTTCGCGCAGGATTATCACGGCATGGTCGCCGCGATGGGCGAGGCGCGCGCGGCGACGCTGTACCGCGCCTTCAACGCCGCGGTCGACAAGGTCGAATCGATCGTCACCGAGGAAGGGATCGACTGCCACTTCCAGCGCGTCGGCAAGCTGAAGGTCGCCGCCAGGCCCGAACATTACGACAAGATCGCGCGCTCGCAGGCCCTGCTGGCGAAGAGCGTCGACCCGGAAACGCGGATGCTACCGCGATCGGAACTGCGCACGGAGATCGGGTCCGACCGCTATTTCGGCGGCATGATCTATCCGCGCAGCGCCAGCATGCACATGGGCCAGTACGGTCAAGGGCTGGCGGAGGCCGCCGCCCGCCATGGCGCGCGCATCTATCAGGACAATCCGCTGACCAAGCTGACGCGCGTCGGCGGCACCGTGCACGAGGTGACGACCCCGCACGGCAGCGTGCGCGCCAACCAGGTGCTGCTCGCCACCGGCACGTCGCGGGTCGGCCCGCTCGGCTGGTTCCGCCGCCGGCTGATCCCGGTCGGCGCCTTCCTGATCGCGACCGAGCCGTTGCCGCAGGAGCTGCTCGACCGGCTGACGCCGCATCGCCGCAACACCACCGACACGCGCAACTTCGTCACCTATTTCCGTACCCTGCCCGGCAACCGCCTGTTGTTCGGCGGGCGCGCGCGCTTCTCCTCCTCCACCGACCCGCGTTCGGACGCGAAGAGCGGCGCGATCCTGCGCCAGTCGATGATCTCGGTCTTCCCCGAACTGGCCGATACCCGCATCGATTATTGCTGGGGTGGCCTGGTCGACATGACGCAGGACCGGCTGCCGCACGCGGGCGAGCGCGACGGCGTCTTCTATTCGATGGGCTATAGCGGCCACGGCACGCAGATGGCGACCTATATGGGATCGATCATGGCGGAGGTGCTGGACGGGCGGGCCGACCTGAACCCGCTCGCCGATCGCGGCGACTGGAACGCGATACCGGGCTATTTCGGCACGCCGTGGTTCCTGCCGTTCGTCGGCGCCTACTACAAATATCAGGATTGGGTGCGCTGAGGCACCCGCCCGGCACGGCCACCGCAGAATCTGCCGGGCAACGACGACGCAACCACCGCAGTCTTCCGTGGCGGTGCATCGAATTGGCAGGCAGGTGTGTCATGGTGCGGTAATCTCGATCGGGAGGACGAAGGGGCCGCGATGATCGATGTGATTTCCGCCGACATCTCCAGACGCACCCTGCTGGGCGGGCTGGCGGCGGGATTCGGCGCGGGTGCGGCGGACGCCATCGTCGCGCGCCCGCGCACCGGCGGGCGGATCCGCGTCGCGGGCGTCACCGCCTCCACCGCCGACACGCTGGACCCGGCCAAGGGCAACACCTCGACCGACTATATGCGGCATTTCATGCTCTATAGCGGGCTGACGCAATATGACGCGCAATTGCACGCGCGTCCCGGCCTCGCGGAGCGGATCGCGACGCGCGACAATGTGACGTGGCACATCCGGCTGCGCCGCGGCGTCCATTTCCATAACGGCAAGGCGCTGGATGCCGGCGACGTCGTCTATTCGCTGATGCGCCACCGCGACGCCGCCACCGGATCGAAGGTGAAGGCGGTGGCGGAACAGTTCGCCGCGGCACGTCGTACCGGCCCGCTCGACCTGGAGCTGCGGCTGACCGGCGCCAATCCCGACCTGCCGGTCATCCTGGCGGACTCGCATTTCCTGATCGTGGAGAACGGGCGGCGCGACTTCTCCACCGCCAACGGCACCGGCCCGTTCACGCTGCGCGCCTTCGCGCCGGGCATCCGCACCGTGGTGCGCCGCAACCCCGATTACTGGAAGCCGGGCCGCCCCTATCTCGACGAGATCGAGTTGATCGCGATCCCCGACGAGCTGTCGCGCGTCAACGCGCTGCTGTCGGGGGACGTGCAGGCGGTGCTGGCGGTCAACCCCGGCTCGGTCAAGCGCGTGCGCGCCTCTCCCCGGCACGCCGTCATGGAAACGAAATCGGGGCTGTTCACCGATCTGGTGATGCGCCGCGACCATCCGACCACCGGCAACGCCGATTTCGCGTTGGCGATGAAGTATCTGCTCGATCGCGAGCTGATCAAGCGCGCGCTGTTCCGCGGCTTTGCCACCGTCGCCAACGACCAGCCGATCTCGCCCTACGATCCCAACCACAATCCCGACATTCCGCAGCGCAAGTTCGATCCCGACCGCGCGCGCTTCCTGCTGAAGCGGTCGGGGCTGCTTAACGCGCGCCTGCCGGTCTATGTCTCGCCCGCCGCCAACGGATCGGTCGACATGGGATCGATCCTGCAGGAACATGCCGCGCGCATCGGGCTGAACCTCGCGATCAACCGCGTGCCCAGCGACGGCTATTGGTCGACGCACTGGATGCGCCACCCGCTGACCTTCGGCAATCTGAACCAGCGCCCGACCACCGACCTGATGTTCAGCCTCTTCTTCCAGTCCGGCGCGGTGCAGAACGAAAGCGGGTGGAAGGACGCGCGCTTCGACCGGCTGCTGCTGGAAGCGCGGCACACCACCGACATGGCGCGGCGCAAGGCGATCTACGGCGACATGCAATGGCTGGTCCACCAGCATGGCGGGGTCGGCATCCCCGTCTTCATCAGCCTGCTGGACGGGTTCGACCGCCGGTTGCGGGGCATGTTCTCGATCCCGCTGGGCGGGCTGATGGCGTACAATTTCGGCGAATACGCCTGGTGGGACGCATGAACGGCGCGGTGCGGCTGATCGCGAAGCGAGTCGGGCTGGCGTTCGTCACGCTGCTGCTGGTGTCGGTCGTCATCTTCACGATCAGCGGGCTGCTGCCGGGCGATGCGGCGCAGGAGGCGCTGGGCCAGGGCGCCACCGCGGATCAGGTCGCGGCGCTGCGCCACCAGATGGGGTTGGATCAACCCGGGCCGGTCCGCTACGTCCGCTGGCTAGGCGGGATCGTGACGGGCGATCCGGGCGTGTCGATGGTCGCGAACAAGCCGGTGGCCGCGATCATCTCCGAGCGCCTGCCCAACACGCTGACGCTCGCCGCGCTGGCGACGCTGTTCGCGGTGCCGTTTGCCTTCCTGATCGGGGTCGCCTCGGCGATCGCGCGCGGGCGCCGGCTGGACCGTGCGCTCAATGTGCTGACGCTGTCGATGGTCGCGCTGCCGGAATTCCTGGTCGCGACGATCGCGGTGCTGGTGCTGTCGGTGAAGCTGCTGTGGCTGCCCTCGATCGCGCTGGTGCCGCAGGATCCCACCCCGGCCGAGTTCCTGCGCGCCTATGCGATGCCGGTGCTGGTGCTGGGCATCGGCGTGATCGCGCAACTGGGCCGGATGATCCGCGCCGCGATCATCGCCGAGCTGGACCGCCCCTATGTCGAGATGGCGCGGCTGAAGGGCGTGCGCCCGGCGCGGCTGATCGTCCGCCACGTCCTGCCCAACGCCATCGGCCCCATCGTCAACGCGATGGCGCTCAGCCTGTCCAACCTGTTCGGAGGTGCGATCATCGTGGAGACGATCTTCAGCTATCCCGGTCTCGCCAGCCTGATGGTCAATGCCGTCACGTCGCGCGACATGCCGCTGCTGCAGGCGTGCGCGATGATCTTCTGCGCGACCTATCTGCTGCTGGTGCTGGCCGCGGACACGATCGCGATCCTCGCCAACCCCCGGCTGCGCCACGGATGAGGGCCACGACGCTTCTGCGCGCCGCGCGCCGCCTGCCGGTATCAGGCAAGGTCGGGCTGGCGCTCGTCCTTTTCTGGATCGCGATCGCGCTCGTCGGGCCGCTGCTCGCGCCTTATGCGCCCGGCGCCTTCGTCAGCGAGGAGGTGTTCGCGGGGATGAGCGCGCGTTTCTGGTTCGGCAGCGACTTTCTGGGCCGCGACGTGCTCAGCCGGCTGCTGATGGGCGCGCGCTTCACCGTCGGCCTGTCCGCGGTCGCGGTCGCGATCGCGGCGTCGCTGGGCACCGGGCTGGCGCTGACCGCCGCGGTCGCCCCGCGCTGGCTGGACGAACTGCTGTCGCGCGCGATGGACACGCTGATCTCGATCCCGTCGAAGATCTTCGCGCTGGTGCTGGTCGCCGCGTTCGGCTCCTCGCTCGTGCTGCTGACGATGATCGTCGCGATCACCTATGTTCCCGGCAATTTCCGCATCGCGCGCTCGCTGGCGGTGGGGCTGGCGCGGCTCGACTATGTCGAGGTGGCGCGCGCGCGCGGCGAGGGCCGCGTGCATCTGGCGCTGGTGGAGATGCTGCCCAACATGATCCGCCCGCTGATGGCGGATATCGGGCTGCGCTTCGTCTTCATCGTGCTGCTGCTGTCGGGGCTCAGCTTCCTCGGCCTCGGGCTCCAGCCGCCCGATGCCGATCTCGGCTCACTGGTACGCGAGAATGTCTCAGGGCTGGGCGAGGGCGCGCCGGCGATCCTGGTGCCCGCGATCGCGATCGCCAGCCTGACGGTGGGGGTCAACCTGCTGATCGACGCCGCGACGCAGGGGAAGGCGCGATGACCGCCGCCCCCCATGTCGAGGTGGCGGGCCTGTGCGTCACCGTGCGCGGCCCCGACGGCCAGCCGCTGCGCATCGTCGACGACGTGTCCTTCGCCATCCCGCGCGGCGAGGTGCTGGCGCTGATCGGCGAGTCCGGATCGGGCAAGACCACGATCGCATTGTCGCTGATGGGCTATGCCCGCGGCGGGGCGGCCCTGTCGGGAAGGGTCCGCGTCGGTGACGCCACGCTGGACGGCGCCCCGACGCTGGCCAGCCAGCGCGGCCACCGCATCGCCTATGTCGCGCAAAGCGCCGCGGCGGCGTTCAACCCGTCGCGGCGCATCATCGATCAGGTGATCGAGCCGGCGCTGATCCACCGCACCGCCAGTGCGGAGGCCGCACGCGAGCGGGCCATCGCGCTGTTCCGCGCGCTGGCGCTGCCCACGCCGGAGACGATCGGCGCGCGCTACCCGCACGAACTGTCGGGCGGGCAGCTCCAGCGGTTGATGGCGGCGATGGCGCTCATCACCCGCCCCGACCTCGTCATCTTCGACGAACCCACCACCGCGCTCGACGTCACGACGCAGGTGGAGGTGTTACAGGCGTTCCGCCGCGTCTTCCGACAGGAGGGCGCGACCGGCGTCTATGTGTCGCACGATCTGGCGGTGGTGGCGCAGGTGGCGGACCATATCCTGGTGCTGCAACGCGGCCGCGTGCGCGAGCAGAACAGCGCCAAAACGCTGATCGCCGCCCCGACCGACGATTATACGCGGATGCTGATGTCCGCCGCGCACCCGGTCGTCTCCGCCGCCAAGCCGCCGCCCGGCGCCGCGCCGCTGCTGACGATCGAGGGCGTCGTCGCCGGCTATGGCCCGGTCGATCGCACGGGTCGCCCCGCCAACCCGGTGCTGAGCGACGTGACGCTGTCGATCGCGCGCGGCGCGGCTGTCGGGGTGATCGGCGAGTCGGGATCGGGCAAGTCGACCGTCGCGCGGGTCGTCGCCGGGCTGCTGGCGCCGACCGCGGGCCGCGTCGCGCTGGACGGGGAGACGCTGGCACCCACGATCGCGGGTCGCACGCGCGACCAGCTGCGTCGCGTCCAGATCGTGTTCCAGAACGCCGATGTCGCGTTGAACCCCGCGCATAGCGTCCACGACATATTGGGGCGCGTGCTGCGCTTCTACCACGGGATGCGCGGCGCGGCCGTCGATCGCCGCGTCGCCGAACTGCTGGACCTGACGCGCCTGCCCGCCGCCGCCGCGCACCGCCGCTGCGACGAACTGTCGGGCGGGCAGAAGCAGCGCGTCAATCTGGCGCGCGCGCTGGCCGCCGAACCGGACGTGATCCTGTGCGACGAGGTCACCTCCGCGCTCGACACGGTGGTGCGCGGCGCGATCCTGGACCTGCTGGCGGAGCTGCGCCGCGACCTGGGGCTGGCCTATCTCTTCATCAGCCACGACATCGCGACGGTGAAGGCGCTGTGCGACGAGATCGTGGTCCTCTACAAGGGCACGCGCGTCGAACATGGCGCGTGCGCGACCTATGCCGCCGCGCCCTATCACCCCTATACCGACCTGCTGATCGCCTCGGTGCCGGAGATGCGCCGCGGCTGGCTGGCGGACGAGACCGCGCGGCGCGACGCCCCCCTTGCCGCCAGCGCGCCCGGAACGGAGCTGTGCCGCTTCCTGCCGCGCTGCCCGGTCGCGATCGCGGGCCGCTGCGACACCCTTCCGCCGCCGCTGCGCACGCTGGCGGCGGGCAACAGCGTGCTGTGCCACCGCACGGAGGATGAATTGGTCCAGGCGTAGGAACGATCGGTGCGGGCAGCACGAGCCCCACAGTCGCCGTCACCCCGGACTTGATCCGGGGTCCAGGTCCAAGCAAGAGTAACCGTGGTACGGGCGCGGAACCCTGGATGCCGGATCAACTCCGGCATGACGGGGTGTATCGAGCGAATGCCGCGCCGATCACCCCACCGGGCGGTAGATCACCCACAGCTTCGCGCAATCCTCCTCCGACAGCCAGGAGCAGCGCGCGCCCGGCAGGACGAGGAACAGGTCGCCCTGACGATAGGTACGACGCGCGCCTTCATCGTCCTCGAACGTCACCGATCCCGCGATCAGGTGCATCATCTCGGCATGCGGATAGTCGATGTGGCAACGCCGATAGGGCGTCGAATCCCACACGCCGCACGAAAACTCGCCATTGGGCGTCCGGTAATCGGTGTGGTTGCGGCACGACGGCACCGCGGATTGCAGCACGTTCGCCGCCGGCGGGTTGGACGGCGACAGGTCCGCGTCGAGATCGACCGGCACGATCCGGTCGGCACCGCCGCCCGGACCATTGTAGCGCACCACGATCGCGCACGTGCCCGCCGCGGCGGTCCAGTCGACCGTCACGCCCTGCGGCACCATCGCGCCGCGATCCGCGGCGAGCGTCACGCCGTCCAGCGCCAGCGCCCCCGACAGGACGAAGACGAACTCGTCGGCCGGGACGGTCGCCCGCCCCTGCCCCTCCAGCGTCATCACCGCGACGGTGACCGCGCCGTCGAACGGCAGCACGCGCCGTGCCGCGAACCATGCATCGCCGCCCTCGGCCGTCGCCACGCCCGCATCGGCATCCGCCGCGAAGGCGCGCAGGTCGATGACCGAGCGCAGCGTCTCGCCCGTGACGCGCACCGCCTCCGCGACCGCGCTCACAGCCCGACCAGCCCCGGCAGACCCGCGATGCTGGGGATCTCGTGCACCTCGTAATACGCGTTCAGCGGCTCGTGCCCGCGGTTGACGAACGCCTTCTTGCGGATGCCCATGTCATGCGCGGTCATCTGGTCGTAGCGGAAGCTGGAGGAGACGTGGAGCATGTCCTCCGGGGCGGCGCCCAGCCGGTCGAGCATATATTCGAACGCCTGCATCCGCGGCTTGTACGCCTGCGCTTCGTCGGCGGTATAGACGGCGTGGAATGGCGCCTCCAGCCGCGCGACGCTGTGCGGGATCAGGTCGACCATCGAATTGGACAGGATGACCAGCGGATATTCCGCCGCGACGCGCTTCAGCGGTTCGACCACGTCCGGGTGCGGGTTCCACGTCGGCACCTCGGCATAGATGCGCTCGACGTCGCTGTCGCGATATTCGACGCCATGCTTGGCGCAGGTGCGGCGCAGCGCGCCCTCCACCACGTCGCGATACGGCTTCCACGCGCCCAGCACCTCGTCCAGCCGATAGGCGGAGAAGCTCGCCTTGAACGCGGGCATCAGCTCCGCGCCGACACGCTCGCCGCCATAGACCCGCTCGGCCGCGGGAGCCATTTCGAAGTTGATGAGCGTGCCGTAGCAATCGAACGAGATGTATTTCGGCCTGAGACCCGCCATCGGTAGCTCCGCGACAAGAGTGGACACGCATAGGAATAACCGCTTCGCCCGATGCGATACGATGGATGCGGCGATCCGTGGGACATATCCTGCCGATTGCGCGGATCGCCCCGGCAGAGGCTGCGGCCCGATCCGCGGGTGGCGGCCCCGCGCGGCGCACGCTATGGGACGGGCATGGACCGCAACGGACGCGTCGAGCGCATCGTCATCCTGGGAGGGGGCACCGCGGGCTGGATGACCGCGGCGGCGCTGTCGCGCAGCTTCGGCCGCACGGTGGCGATCACGCTGCTGGAATCGGACGAGATCGGCACCGTCGGCGTGGGCGAGGCGACGATCCCCACGATCCACTGGTTCAACGAGCTGATCGGCCTCGACGAGCGCGACTTCCTGCGCGAGACGAAGGCGACGTTCAAGCTGGGGATCGAGTTCGTCGACTGGACGCGGCCCGGCCACCGCTACTTCCACCCCTTCGGCCACTATGGCGCGGCCTTGCCCGGCGTCGCCTTCCACCATCGCTGGCTGAAGGCGCAGGCGGAGGGCAGCGACGTCGCGCTGTCGGCGCTGTCGCTTGCGGCGCGGCTGGCGGCCGAGGGGCGCTTCGCCAAGCCGGTCGGCGATGCGCGCTCGATCCTGTCGACGCTGGGCTATGCCTATCATTTCGATGCCGGGCTCTACGCGCGCTACCTGCGGCGGCTGGCGGAGGCCAATGGCGTCATCCGGGTCGAGGGGAGATTGCGCGATGTCGAGCGCGACGGCGAAAGCGGCCGGGTCACCGCGCTGACCACCGAGCGGGGCGAGCGGCTGGCCGGCGAGTTGTTCGTCGACTGCTCCGGGTTCCGCGCGCTGCTGATCGACGGCGCGATGGGCGAGGCGCTGGAGGACTGGTCGCACTGGCTGCCGTGCGACCGCGCGGTGGCGGTGCCGTGCGCGCGCGTGGCGGCGACCACGCCCTATACGCGATCGACCGCACGCGCCGCGGGGTGGCAGTGGCGTATCCCGCTGCAGCACCGCACCGGCAACGGCTATGTCTTCTCCAGCGCCTATCTGAGCGAGGACGAGGCGACCGCGACGCTGCTCGCCAATCTGGATGGCGAGACGCTGGCGGAACCGCGCACCCTGCGCTTCGTCGCGGGCACCCGGCGGCGGCCGTGGCGCGGCAACGTGGTCGCGATCGGGCTGTCGTCCGGATTCCTGGAGCCGCTGGAATCGACCAGCATCCACCTGATCCAGAGCGGGATCGCGAAGCTGCTGACGCTATTCCCCGATCGCGACGTCGATCCCGCGCTGGCCGACCGCTTCAACCAGCTGTTCGCGCGCGACATGGACGGGGTGAAGGACTTCCTGATCCTCCATTATCACGCCACCAGCGGGCGCGAGGAGCCGTTGTGGCGGCATTGCCGCACGATGCCGCTGCCGGAAACGCTGGTCGCGCGCGAGGCGCAGTATCGCCGGTCGGGCCGGCTGATCCTCGATGGCGACGAACTGTTCCGCGAGGCGAGCTGGCTGGCGGTGCTCAACGGCCAGGGCGTCGTCGCCAGCGGCTACAACCCGCTCGCCGACGCGCTCGACGCCGACACCAACCGCGCGCAGGTGCAGCAGATCGCCGACGTCATCGCACGCGCCGCCCCCACGCTGCCGATGCACGACGATGCGCTGGCACAGCTGATCGGCGCAGGGTGACGGGGCGGGGGGTGACCGCGCCCGATCTGTCGGCGCGCCGCATCGGTGCGGAGGCGCAGCCGATCGCGATCGTCGACGGCTTCCACCCCGATCCCGCCGCGCTGCGGGCGGCCGCCGCGACCGCGCGCTTCGCACCGGGGCGCCACCATTATCCCGGCCTGCGCGCCGCGCTGCCGCCCGACTATTTCGCGGCGGTGCGCCCGGCGCTGACCGCGGTACTGGCGGGCGTGTTCGACCAGCGCGGCGGCGTGTCGCTGCTCGACGCCAGCTTCTCGATCGTGACGACGCCGCCGGACCGGCTGAGCGTCACCCAGCGCCTGCCGCATGTCGACGCGACCGACCCGGCGCGCATCGCGCTGGTCCATTATCTGGGCGAGGGCGACGGCACCGCCTTCTTCCGCCATCGCGCGACGGGCTATGAGACGGTCGATGCGGCGCGCGCGCCCGCCTATCTGGCGACGCTCAACGCCGAACTGCGCCGCGACGGGGATCCGCCCGCGACCTATGTCGCGGATTCGACACCGCTGTTCGAGCGGATCGCGCTGGTGGCGGCACGCCCCAACCGGGCCGTCATCTACCGCAGCGCGCTGCTCCACAGCGGCGCGATCGCGCCGGATGCGGTGCTGAGCGACGATCCCGCGCGCGGGCGGCTGACGGTGACGGCGTTTCTGTCGCTGGATTGAAGTGCCACCTCATCCCGTCACCCCGGGCTTGACCCGGGGTCCATCTCACCGCGCCCGCAACCGAGTCAGCGTGCGCGGAACGATGGATGCCGGATCAGATCCGGCATGACGATCGGCGAGGCCACCTCATTTGGGCGGCTGCACCGCCAGATACACCGTGCTCCACAGCTGTGCCGCATTGGATTCGTCCACGTCCTGCTTGCCCGCACCGAAGGCGACGACCTTGTAGCGACCGCCCTCGAACGCCCAGGACCACAGTTCGGAACTCTGCGTCGCGCGGGTCGCCTGGATCGCGCGCCACAGCGTCGCCTGCGCGCGCGTCAGCACCGTGCGGGTCGAGGCAGGCAGATCGCGCCGCGCCAGCTGGCGCTCCAGCCCCGCGGCGAACAGCGCCTGCTGCCATGACCAGACCACCGCGCCGTGATAGGCCGCCGGGGTGAAGCGGCCTTGCGCGGTCGCATCCGCCTGCGCCGCATTGGCCACCAGCATCCCGATGCCGGTCATCAGCCCCGCGGGAAACGGCCGCATCGCCGCGGTGACATAGGTTTCCAGTTCCGCGGGCGACGGATCGGCAAACATCAGCGCGAAGCCCTCGTCCGAATTGACGATCGGCACCGCCATGCCGCGCGCATCGAGCGACAGCGCATGGAAGGTAAGCGGCGCCGTGCCCAGCGACGCCAGCGCCGGCTCCGCGGGGATCTTCAGCGTGCGGGCATAGTCGCGCACCCGCGCGCTCGCCTGCGCGGCGGGGATGTCGACGCGGAACAGCGCCGGCGCCCGCTCGCGCCACACCCGCGCCATCCCCCCCGCCTGCGCCAGCGTCGCGCGGTCCTGCGGCGTCAGATAGGCGTCGAGCAGCCCGGCGCGCAGCATCCGTGCCGCGGCGTCGAGCGCCGCCGGAACGAACACCGCATTGACGTCATAGGCGTATCGTCCGCGCCCCAACCCCTCCTCGCTGTCGCGCCACTGACCGGTCAGCCGGCCGGACTTGATCGCGACCAGCCGATCGAATGCGGGCGCTTGGGCGAACGGCTGCGCGGTGGCGACGACATAGCGCAGGTTGCGCACCAATGCCCTGCCCGCGGGTTCGACGGTGCCGGGCATGCCCTCGCTCGTCATCGTCTGCGCCAGGAAGCGGCGCGCCGTGGCGCGATCCGCATGGTCGAGCAGATAGGTCGCGGCGACCGGCGCCAGCATGTAATCGTCGTCGATCATCGCATAATCGAGCACCGCCGCATCGCCGCTGCCGCCATGCTGGCGCCGGTCGACTACCGCGAATTCGCCGATGCCTTCCTCATGCGCGACATCGCCCCGATGATCGAGCCGCGCCAGCACCGATCCCAGCCCCGCCTCGATCGCGCGCGGCTGCAACACCGGCATCAGCAGCCGCACCGACATCAGCGTGTCGCGCCCGAAATAGGTCTGGAACCGCCACGACCCCGCCAGGAATTTCTCACGATAGCTGAGGAAGCGCAGCGCATCGCGCGCCGCGGGATCGTTCGCGGCGCGATCGTTGAGCAGGTCGCGCGTCGCCAGGCCGGTCAGCGGGGTCTCGCCGGTCGCCGCGGTGATGCGCAGCCGGATGCGCCCGTCCGCCCCGGGGCGGATCGTCACTCCGTCGAACGTGCCGCCGGTCACCTCCAGCTTGAGATAATAGCCCGGTGCGCCGTCCAGCCGCTTGCGATACGCGCCGATCGTCCGGCTGGCGACGACCAGCGTCGGCTCGATCCCCTCCGGCACGCGCCCGACCGATTGATAGTCGCGCAGGAAGCGGATCGAAGACAGCACCGTCTTGTGCAGCCGCAGCGCGGGCGCGTCGATGCTCGCTTCCGCGACGATGCCATGGAGCATGCGGCCCGCCGCACCATCCGGCTCGGGCAGCGTCAGCGCGCGCGGCGCCTGTTCCAGCCGCCATGTCGCGGGGCGATCGAGCCTCTCGAACCACTCGCCCGCGCCACTGTTGCCCGCGGGGAAGGCGACCAGGATGCGCGGATCGGTGCCGTTGCGCAGCAGCAGGTGCGCCGCCACTGTGCCGTCGCGCACGAAGGCGTTGAGATTCTGCCCCTCGGTCAGCTGGTACGCCAGCTCGGGCGCGGGTGCGGGAACCGCGCGTTGCGCCACCGCCACGCCGGCCGCCGTCACCAGCGCCGCGCCCAGCATCATGCGCGCCATGTTCGTCATTGCCGTCTCCTTCGACGAAGTGCCGTTAACGAACGGGGGCGCCGCGACCGTTCCCGGTCACGACGCCCCCTGTCCTTACTGTAGCCGATCCGATCAGAAGCGGAAGGTCACCGATCCGCCATAGGTCGGGCCGACGATGCCACGGGCGTAGAAATAGCCGTCGGTGATCGCCTGCGTCTGCCCCTGCCGCGGATTGCCCTCGGTCAGGCCGACGACGTTGAAGATGTTCTCCGCATTGAAGCTGACCTGCAGCGTCGGCGTGATGTTCAGGTTCACGCCCGCGCTCGTCACGCCATAGCTGGGCAGCGCGACGCCGTTGCCGGCATCGGCGAAGATCTGGCCGATGAACTTGTACCGGCCGAAGATCTCGCCCAGTCCGTTGGGCAACGTGATCGCCGGGGTGACCGTCCACAGCTGCGCCGGGGTACGCTCCGGACGATTGCCCGCGTAGCGCGACTGGGTGGTGCCGTCGATCTGCAGGTTGACCAGCTTCGGATCCTGGAACACGCCCTGGAAATCGACCGAGAACCAGCGGATCGGCCGCACCATGACGTCGATCTCGATACCCTTGGTGCGCAGGTCGGCGTTGATGTTCTGCTGCTGCGTCGGATTGTCGGGATTGGCGAAATTGTAGTTCTGATCGTCGAAGTTGGTGCGGAACACCGTCACCGACCCGCTGAAGATGCGCGCATATTGATAGCGCACGCCCGCTTCGTACAGCTTGATCGTGGTGATCGGGTCGACGTTGTTCGTCTGGAACCCGTCCGCATAACGGCCATAGACCGACAGGCTGGGGGTGATCAGATAGTTGGCACCGACCGTCCAGGCGATCTTGTCCTGCTTGCGACGCCGCACGTCGAACTGACCGGCGAAAGTCGAGCCGACCGTGGTCAGCACGCCGCCCTGCCCGACCGGCACCAGCTGCTCAAACCCGCCGTTCGCCGCGACGATGCGACGCGACGCATCGGCCGCCGCCGCATTGCGGCCGTCGAGCGCGACCGCGCTGTCCTGCTCCCAGCGGATGCCGCCGTCGATGCGCAGGTTGCCGAACGCGATTTCGTCGTTGGCATAGAGCGAGATCGTCTCGTCCTTGCGCTCGCGGATGCCGTTGCCCCAGTCGCCATAGGACACCAGCCCGCTGTCGGTCAGCGAACCGATGACACCATTGGCACCGTTCAGCGCCACGATGTCATAGACATCGCTGTTGTTGCGCACGTCGTTGACGACGCTGGCGGTGGCCGACTGGTCCTGGTTGCGCTTCACATTGTAATACATCGCGCCGAGCGTCAGCGAGTTCTTGATCGAACCCGATTCGAACTCCCAGCGGCCGCCCGCGTTGATTCCCAGATCGCGCCCGTCGACACGATCGTGGTTCAGCGTGGTACGCTGAAGGAAGCCGTTGCCGTTCAGCGCGTTGAGCGTGGCGGTCTCGTTCGACCCGATGACCTGCCCGGTGCGGATGTTGCGGATGCCGAAGCGCGTCGCGGTCGGGAACGCCGCCTGGCCCAGCGTCAACAGGCTGTTTATCGGCGAATTCGCCCCCGGCGTCAGGTAGTTGACCGCGCTGGCCAGCCCTGCGTTGCCGGTGCCCGATCCGGGGAACAGGCCGTTGAAGTCATAGGTATAGTCGATGTAGCGGCCACGCGCGAACAACGTGATCGCGTCCGACACCGGCAGGTCGATGTCGAGCCGCGCCTGATTGTAGAAGGAGCGGATGCCGTCGCGATAGCGGAACGGGCGATAGCCGGTGGGCGAGACATAGGTCGACACCGGCACGTTGATCGAGCTGAACGCGTCGCCGCCGATATTGTCGCGCTGGATGTCGAAACCGGGGATGCTGGTCGGCTCGCCGTTCTGGAAACGATAGGGCGAGGAGGCGTAATAGGCCGTCTCGATATCGCCGCGGCGGCCGGACAGGCGGATCGAGCCGCCCGACGGAAGGCGATATTCCAGCGAGCCCTTTATACGATAGCCGGCGTAATCGAACGGATTGCGGCGCACCCCGGGGCTGCTCTGCACATAGCCGCCGAAGTTGAACGCCAGGTTCTCGCTGAGCGGGGCCGAATAGTAGAAATCGGCGCGCTTCAGCCCGTAATTCATCCCGGTCAGGCGCACCGCGCCCTCGAATTCCTTGAAGTTCGGCCGCTTGGAGATGAAGTTGATCGTCGCGCCCGCGCCGTTGACGGTCAGCACGCCCGACGAACCCCCCTTCACCGCTTCCAGCCGGTCGATCGTCAGGTCCTGCTGGAAGAAGAAGTCCGCACCGCCGCCGCCGTACAGGATCGGCATGCCGTCCTCTTCGAGCTGGACGAAGCGCTGCCCGCCGCCCTGAAGGCCGCGCACGGAATAGTTGTTCGACGCCTCGCCCGCGGTCGCCTCGACGAAGATGCCGGGCACCAGCTCCAGCATGTCCGCGGTCGAGCGCGGCGCGCGGCGGTCGATATCCTCGCGCGTGGCATAGGTGATGTCGGCGGACGAGGTGATCAGCGGACGGTCGCGCGTGGTCTGCCCGGTCACGACGATGACGTCCTGCGACTCGTCGGTCTGCGCCGATGGCGCATTCTGTCCGGCATCGGCATCGCTGGCGACGGTCTGTGCGACGGCCATCGTCGGCAGCAGCGCCGCCCCGGTCAGCAGCAGCGCACGCGCGCTGAAGCGGTTGACGATCGACATGGTCCTCTCCCTGTTACTCACGACTCTCGACCCCGCATTTCCCCTGGGGCGAATGGCGGCGCGCTAGACCAATGAAGATGGTTATCGCAATATATCATTCGGAGGACGCGTGCGGATGAGGACACAGTGTGACTGACGCGCAACAGACGCTACGGCGCCGCGACCTCCTCCGCGCCGCCGCATGGTTGTCGGCGGGGGTCGCGCTGCCCCGGACCGCGGCGGCGACGGTGCGGATCGACGCGCTGGTCGCGGCGATGACGCTGGAGGAGAAGGCCGGGCAGCTCAGCTGCTTCAACGACGAGGTGCGCCCGGTCGGCGCGGTGTTCAATCCGGTCGTCGATGCGCGCGGCGCGGCGACGATGCTGGACGATATCCGCGCCGGGCGCATCGGCATGCTGTTCAACGGCTATGGCGTCGCGGGCGCGCGCCGGGCGCAGGAGGCCGCGCTGGCGAGCCGGCTGCGCATCCCGCTGGTCTTCGCCGCGGACGTCATCCACGGCTGTCGTACCATCTTCCCGATCCCGCTGGCGGAGGCGGCGGCCTTCGACCCCGCTCTGTCGGAACGCGCCGCGCGCGCCGTGGCGCGCGAGACGACCGCGGGCGGCATCCACTGGACCTTCGCGCCGGTGGTCGACGTGGCGCGCGACCAGCGCTGGGGCCGCGTGGCGGAGGGCGCGGGCGAGGACGTGCTGCTCAACCGCCGCCTCGCCGCGGCGCGGGTGCGCGGGTTCCAGGGCGCCGACCTGCGCCGTGCCGACGCGCTGCTCGCCACGCCGAAGCATTTCGCCGGCTATGGCGCGGTGCGCGGCGGCATGGAATATGCCGCGGTCGACATGAGCGACGCGGAATTGCGCGAGACGTTCCTGCCGCCGTTCAGCGCCGCCTTCGCCGCGGGGGCGGGTGCGACGATCGCCTCGTTCACCGATTTCAACGGCGTGCCGGTCACCGCCAACCGCCACCTGCTGACCGACGTGCTGCGCGGCGACCTGGGGTTCGCGGGGGTGTGCGTGTCCGATTACGACGCCGATCGCGAGCTGATCGCGCACGGTGTCGCGGCGGACGAGGCGGATGCCGCGCGGCTCGCCCTGCTCGCCGGGATCGACATGTCGATGCAGAGCGGACTGTACGTCCGCCACCTGCCCGCGCTGGTGCGCGACGGGCGCGTCCCGATCGAGGCCGTCGACCAGGCGGTGCGCCGCGTCCTCGCGCTGAAGGACGCACTCGGGCTGTTCGACGATCCGTATCGCTCGCTCGATCCGCGGATGGAGACGCGCGCCACCGCCACCCCGTCGATCAAGGCACTGGCGCGCGAGGTCGCGACGCGCGCGATCGTGCTGCTGCGCAACGATGGCGACCTGCTGCCGCTGCCGCGCGCGGGGCGGCGCATCGCGCTGATCGGGCCGTTCGGCGCCGACACCGCGCACCTCAACGGGCCATGGTCGTTCGCGGGCGATGCGCGAGCCGGCGTCGACCTCGCCACCGGGCTGCGCGCCGCGATGGCGGACGCGCGATCGCTGGAGGTGGAGCCGGGATGCGCGGTCGACGCCGACCTGCCCGGCGGTATCGACCGCGCGGTCGCCGCGGCGCGGCGCGCGGACGTCGTCCTGCTCGCGATCGGCGAGGGCGGTGACATGTCGGGCGAGGGCAACAGCCGCGTGTCGATCACGGTGCCGGCGGCGCAACAGCGGCTGGCGGAAGCGGTGACGGCAGCAGGCAGGCCGGTCGTGGTGCTGCTGCGCCACGGCCGTGCACTGGCGCTGGAGGGGGCGGTGCGCGACGCGCCGGCGCTGCTCGCCACCTGGTTCCTGGGTGAACAGACCGGCCATGCCGTCGCCGACATCCTGTTCGGACGCGTCGAGCCGACCGGGCGGCTGCCGGTCAGCTTCCCGTTCGCCACCGGGCAGCAACCCTGGTCCTACGACCATCGCGCGACGGGCCGCCCCGCCCCGGCGGACGCGCCGATGGCACCGGGGCGCAGCCACTGGCGCGACGCGCCTGACGCCGCGCTCTATCCGTTCGGATCGGGGCTGGGCTACACCCGCTTCCGCCTGTCCGACCTCAGCGTGCCGGCGCGCGTCGCGAGCGGCGCGGTGGTGCCGGTGACGGTGCGCGTGACCAACATCGGCGCGCGCCGCGGCACCGCGCTGGTCCGCGTCGACCTGCACGATCGCGTCGCCAGCCGCACGCGCCCGGTGACGCAGATGAAGGCGTTCGATCGCGTCACGCTGGCGCCGGGCGCGGAGGCGCTGCTGACGCTGACGATCGCCGGCGACGATCTCGCGCTGGTCGCGGCGGACGGACGCTGGGCGATCGAACCGGGTGCATTCGACGTGCGGGTGAGCGCCGGCACCGATGCGATCGCGACCGGGGCGTTCGAGGTGACCGCCGGCTGATCGCGCTTGCCCTGCCCGCCCCCGCGCGGCAACGCTGGCGCCGAAAGAGGAGAGACGGAATGACCGATCACGTTAGCGGCAAGGCCATCGTCATCACGGGTGCGGGCGGCGGCTTCGGCCGGCTGGTGGCGCAGAAGGCGGCGGCGCGCGGCGCGCTGGTCACTTGCGGCGATATCGACGCGGCGGCGGCGCAGGCGACCGCAGATGCGATCGTCGCGGCGGGCGGCACCGCACAGGCGCTGGCGGCGGACGTAACCCAGCCGGAGCAGGTCGCGGCACTGGTGCAGGCCAGCGTCGCCGCACACGGCCGCATCGACGTGATGGTCAACAATGCCGGCATCATGCCGCTGGCCTTCTTCTCCGACCATCCGACCGCGCATGCCGCGTGGCTGAAGTGCATCGACATCAACATCAAGGGCGTGCTGAACGGCATGGTCGCCGCCTATGACCCGATGATCGCGGCGGGGCGCGGGCAGATCGTCAACATCTCCTCGATCTACGGCAATTTCCCCGTCATCGGCGCCGCGGCCTATGGCGCCAGCAAGGCGGCGGTGAACTTCCTGTCGGAATCGTTCCGGCTGGAGACGCGCGGCAAGATCAAGGTGACGACGGTGAAGCCCACCGGCGTGCCCGCCACCGGGCTGGGCGCCGGCGTCATCAACCCCGCCGCGGTGGTCGGCATCCTGGGCTATAACATGCAGGCCTATGGCGAGCTGGCCGGGGCGATGGGCGACGGATCGGTCGCGCCCGAAAAGCTGGATGCCGAACAGATGGACTATCAGTCGCTCGCCCCGGAGCATATCGCGGACGCCGTACTCCATGCGATCGACCAGCCATGGGGCGTATCGATCGGCGAGGTGACGGTGCGCGCCGCGGGCGACCATTTCATCCTGTAACCGACACGCGCATCGATCGAGGACGGAGCGGCCGATGGACCTGCTGATCGTGGAGGACGACCGCGACTATGCCACCGCCTTGCAGGTGGAACTGGCCGCGCTGTCGCACGACGTCACCGTCGCCGCCTCCGGACCGGAGGCGCTGACCGCGGTCGATGCGCGCGCATTCGATGCGGTGGTGCTCGACTCGATGCTGCCGGTGCTCGACGGCCCCACCGTGGTGCGCCGGCTGCGCGAGCGCGGGCATCACCTGCCGGTGCTGATGCTGACCGCGCTGGGGCTGGCCACCGACAAGGTGGGCGGGCTGGATGCCGGCGCGGACGATTATGTCGTCAAGCCGGCCGCCGCGATCGAGATCGACGCCCGGCTGCGCGCGTTGATCCGCGCGCGCGGCTGGACCGGGGCGGACGGCGATACGGTGCGTGCGGGCGATATCGTGGTCAGTCCGGGGCAATATCGCGCGTGGCGCGGGCAGCGCCCGCTCGACCTCGCCAATCTGGAATTCAAGCTGCTGGCGGAACTGGCGCGCCACGCCGGCAGCTTCGTCACCCGCGCCATGCTGATCGAGCGGGTCTGGGGCTATGACTTCGAACCGGCGACCAATATCGTCGACGTGCAGGTCCGGCTGCTGCGCCGCAAGCTGACCGCCGGGGGCGAGGCGGATCCGATCACGACCAAGCGCGGCGTCGGCTATATGCTGGCCGGGTGACGCGATGCGGCTGCGGACGCTGACCGCGCTGTTCCTGGCGGCGTTCGCGCTGGTCACCGCGCTGACCGGCTATGCCATGTTCGATGCGTCGCGCCGCGCGATCGCGACCTTGGTCGATCGCCGCATTGACGGCGTCGGCGATGCGCTGCTGGAGGAGGTGCGCCCGGGCGACGCCGCGACCATCCTGACGCGGATCGCGGCGTTCTCGCGCCAGCGCGACAGCGGCGACATCGGGTTCGAGTTGCGCGATGCGCGCGGGCGGCGGCTCGGCGGCAACGTCGCGCTGTCGCGCCCGGTCCCGACCGGCTTTTCCGCCATCACGCGCACCGATCGCATCGCCGGGCTGAGCGCAGGCCGCGCGCAGTCGCGCGACGTCGGCGGCGGCATGTCGCTGGTGATCGTCGCGGAGACGGAGCCGATCGACGGCTTCGCCGCGATCCGGGTACGCAACTACCTCATGGGTTTCGGGGTGATCGCCGCGATCGCGCTGGCGGGCATCGCCGCCTTCGGCCTCGTCGTGCGCCGCCGGATCGAGGAGGTGCGCACCACCGCGCTGGCGATCATCGACGGCGACCTGTCGCGCCGCGTGCCGGTGGCGCCGCACGGCGGCGTGTTCGCGGAACAGGCCGCCACGTTCAACCGGATGCTCGACCGGATCGCGACGCTGGTGGAGGGGTTGCGCCATGTCGGCAGCGACGTCGCGCACGACCTGCGCACCCCGCTCGCCCGGTTGCGCAGCCGGCTGGCGGTGGCCGCCGCGCGGACGCCGGGCGCGGAGCTGGAGGCGGCGCTGGCGCAGTGCGACGAGCTGCTGGCGATCTTCACCGCGATCCTGCGCATCGCGGAGATCGACACCGGCGACCGCCGCGCCGCTTTCCGCGCCGTCGATCTCGCCGCGCTCGCGGCGGAGGTGGTCGAGACGCTGGGCGAGGTGGCGCGCGACAGCGGTCATCGCCTGACGCTGGAGCGGACCGAACCGGCGACCATCGCCGGCGATCGCCAGCTGCTGAGCCAGGCCGCGCTCAATCTGGTCGAGAACGCGCTCCACCACACCCCGCCCGGCACGCGGGTGACGCTGTCGGTGGAGCGCACCGCCGACCGCGTGCGGCTGTGCGTGCGCGATACCGGCCCCGGCATCGCGCCGGAGCATCATGCCACCGCGCGGCGCCGGTTCGGGCGGCTCGACGTCAGTCGCAACCGCCCGGGGCACGGGCTGGGCCTGCCACTGGTCGACGCGATCGCCGCGCTGCACGGCGGCACGCTCGACCTGGACGATGCGCGGCCGGGGCTGTCGGCCGCGCTCGTCCTTCCTCTTAGAAGTTGACCAGCGCCTCGACGCCGTAGGTACGCGGCGCGTTGAAGTTGCCGTAATCGCCCAGCACGTTGTTGATGCTGCCCGAGGTCACGTTGGTGGTCGGCGCACCGGGCAGGCTGTTCGACGGATCGCGGCGGAAGATATACTGCGTGTCGAACAGGTTGCGGCCCCACAGCGCGACCGTCATCTTCTGCACGCCGTCACCCAGCGCGATATCGCCCAGCGCGATGCGGCCGTTGACGATGAACGACGCGTCCGCCTTGGTCGCGAACTGGTCGAACGCCTGCGTCGCCTGCGCGTAATTGGCGTCGAGGTGGAAGCGCAGCTTGCTGTCGTTGCCCACCGGCAGCGCGTAATCGACCGATCCGGTCGCCGCGTTGCGCGGCGTGAAGACGATGTAGAAGTTCTGCAGCACCTGCGTGCTGGTGGTCACGCCCGCCGCGCTGGTGACGCTGTTGGTGATGAGCACCGGCGGGATGCGGGTGTAGGTATAGGCGTAGGAGGCGTTGAGCGTCAGGTTCTCGACCGGCTGTACGGTCAGCTCGGCCTCGATCCCGCGGATCTTGGTGGTGCCCGGCGCATTGATCGTGACCAGATTGTTGAAATTGCCGGTCGCGGTCGTCTGGATCGAGCTGATGTCGACCTGGCTGTCCTTGCGGTCCATGATATAGCCCGCCAGGTTCAGCCGCACGCGGCGATCCCAGAATTGCGTCTTCAGCCCGACTTCGTAGGACTTCACGTCCTCCGGGTTGAACGCCTGATAGTTGGACGTGCGCGAGCTGGCGCCGCCAGCGCGATAGCCGGTGGCGTACTTCACATAGCCGTGGACATCGCTGGTGAAGTCATAGGCCAGCGTCACCATCGGGTTGAAGCGATCCCAGCTGGCGTCGAGCGGCTTGTACCCGTTCGCCGCCGCCGCGGTGGGATTGGTCACGTAATTGACGTTGCGCGAGAACAGCAGTGCGCCGCGCTTCTTGTCATGGGTATAGCGGCCCCCGGCGGTCAGGTGGAGCGCGTCGGTCGCGTTCCACGTCACCTGGCCATAGGCGGCGTAGCTCTTCGACACGACCGCGGAGGCGCGGTCGATCGAGCGGCAGCCTGGCTGCGACCCGGCGGGCGAGGTGGTGCCGCCGACCGGCAGCCCATTCACGACGGTGAAGCCGGTGGTGATGGTCGCGCACGGATCGACCACGCTGATCTGGCCGGTCGCCGCATTGTAGAAGTTGGAGTTGGGCGTCGCCGCATCGTCGCTGACGTGTTCGTTGAAGTAGAACAGGCCGGCGACATAATCCAGCCGGTCGACGGTGCCGACCGCCTGGAATTCCTGGCTGAACTGGCGCTGGCGCAGGTCGGCGAGCGAGTAGCGGCTGAACAGCGCGCCGTTATAAGGCGTACCGTTGATGACGACATTGCCCGGGTTATAGACCGGCACGCGGTGCGCACCGCCCGAATTGTCCCATTGCGTCGCATCCACGCCGCGCCATGCAGTGATCGAGCGCAGCTCGACCTCGGGCGACAGCTTGTACTTCAGGATGTTGGTGAAGCCGTGCGTCTGGTCAATGCTGGGCTGCTGCGGCACGCCGATGTCGGCGACCTTCATGCGGCTGTTGCCGTTGACGACGACGCCGGGCATCAGCGCCTTCACATTGCCGGTCAGCGTGGTGTACGCGCTGCCCGGCAGGTAGCAGGCGGGCGCGGCCGATTGCGCACCCGCGACGCAGCCATTGGGATTGTAGTTGAGCAACTGGCTGTAGAACGGCGAGTTCTTGTCCTGCCCGTAATCGTAGGAGAAGTCGTTCGTCAGCGCGTCGGTCGGCGCCCAGCGCACCGCGGCGCGACCGCCCTGGCGGTCGAAATAGTTCCAGCCGGTCTGGCCCGCGAGCGGGTTCTTGGTGGTCGCGCCCTGATACTGGATCACGCCGTCCAGCTTGACGCTGAAGTTATGATATTCCGGCAGGTCGAGGTGCAGCTCGCCATTGTACGCGCCGTAATTGCCGATCCCGGCGCGCACGCGGCCCTCGAACTTGCCCGACGGCGCCTTGGTGACGATGTTGAGCGCGCCGCCCTCGGTATTGCGGCCGAACAGCGTGCCCTGCGGCCCCTTCAGCACCTCGATCCGCTCGACGTCGAACAGCGCGGCGTTCAGGCCGTGCTGGCGGCCGAGATAGACGCCGTCGACATAGATGCCGACGCCCTGTTCGCGCGCCGGCTGGTTCGCGTCGAGCGGCACGATACCGCGGATACCGACCGTCAGCGCGCTCTGGCGCGCCTCGAACGTGGCGACACGCAAGCTGGGCACGCCGCCGTCAGCGAGATCGTACAGGCTCTGGACGTGGCGATCGACCAGCGCGGGCGCGCCGAGCACGCTGATCGCGACCGGGGTCTGCTGCAGGTTCGTTTCGCGGCGCGTCGCGGTGACGACGATGTCGGCCATCTGCTCGCCCTCGGCCGCGGGGGCATCGGCCGGGGTTGCGGCAGGCGCATCGGCGGCGGCGACCGGCGTCGCGTCGGGCGACGTCGGCGCGGCGTGCGCGGCGACGGGTACGAGAGTCGCCGCGAAGCCCGCGAGAAGGCGCGCGCGCACGCTCGAACGGAAAGTCATTTCAGATGGTCCCCTTGGTGGCCGTATGGCTGTGAGGGGGCCGTTAAAGCGATTCGGCGGCGTGGCGGTGACACTTCGGTGACATCGCGCGGCACCGGGATTTCATCTTCGCTTCATCTTGCCATCGCGAGCGCCGCAGGACTTGTGCGCCACACCGATGATCTTGCGCAATGCCCGCCGTCATCACTGTAACATCGGTGCGCATGGTGCCGAAGCGACACGTCGAACGCGTGCGCCGCGCCCCCTTGCCTGTCTTTGCAATCGATTGTACAGGTCGTGAAAGGCCTGCGATCGAATGCACATCGGGCCATCGGAGAGGGCGTTCGATGCGGTTTCCGGAGTCCAAGCCTCGCCTGTCGACCATCCGCATTCTGGAAATGAACCTCGGCTTCCTCGGCCTGCAGTTCAGTTTCGGGCTGCAACAGGGGAACATGACCCCGATCTACAGCTATCTCGGCGCGTCGGAGGCATCGCTGCCGCTGCTCCAGCTGGCGGGGCCGATGACCGGGCTGCTGGTACAGCCGCTGATCGGCGCCTGGTCCGACCGCACGGACTCGCGGTTCGGGCGGCGCACGCCCTATTTCCTCGCCGGTGCGGTGCTGTGCGCGCTGGGGCTGTTCTTCATGCCGCTCAGCCATTCGATCCTGATGGCGGTATCGCTGCTGTGGTTGCTCGACGCGGGCAACAACATCACGATGGAGCCGTATCGCGCCTATGTCTCCGACCGGCTCAACGAGGACCAGCACCAGATCGGCTTCCTGACGCAATCGGCGTTCACCGGGCTGGCGCAGATGCTCGCCTTCCTCACCCCTTCGCTGCTGGTCTGGGCGGGGATGAACCAGGATTGGGTCGACGCGCACAACATCCCCTATACCGCCCGCGTCGCGTTCATGGTCGGCGCGGTGCTGTCGTTCGGGACGATCCTCTATTCGATCCTGCGCGTTCCCGAACTGCCGCTGACACTGGAGGAGCGCACCCGCATCGCGGGCGAGCCCAAGGGGCTGGGCGCGGCGGTGCGCGAGATCGCGTCCGCAATCCGCGACATGCCGCTGGCCATGCGCAAGCTGGCGTTGATGAGCCTGTTCCAATGGTATGCGATGGCGGCCTATTGGGCCTATGTCATCTACGCCATCGGGCGGTCGGTGTACGGCACCGCGGACGCGACCTCGTCCGGCTTCCACTCGGCGGTGCTGACCAATGGCGAGATGGCGGCCTGGTACAATGCGGTCGCGTTCGTCGCCGCCTTCGCGATGGTGCCGCTGGCCCGGCGCATCGGCGCCGCCCCGCTCCACGCCGCCTGCCTCGTCCTGGCCGGCACCGGCATGCTGATCCTGCCGCATGTGACGGAAAAGTGGATGTTGTTCCTTCCAGCGGCCGGCATCGGCATCGGCTGGGCGAGCATCATGGGAAATCCCTATGTCATCCTCGCCGGCGCGATCCCGCCCGAGCGGACCGGAGTGTACATGGGCATTTTCAACATGATGATCGTCATCCCGATGCTGTTGTTCGCGGCCACCCTGCCGCTCGCCTACACGTCGCTGATGGGGGGCGACCCGCGCAACGTGCTGACTCTGTGCGGGGTGCTGATGTTCGGCGCCGCGGCCGCGGTCTTCTGGGTGCGCGAGCGCAATGCCGCGGGGCTGCCGGTGGGTGCGACGCGCGATGACGGCTGAGGCGATGGCGTTCGACGCCGCGGACCATCCGCACCGCCGCCAGAATTTGCTGACCGGCGAATGGGTGCTGGTGTCGCCGCACCGCGCCAGGCGACCGTGGCAGGGCGCGCAGGCCACGCTGGCCGCCCCGACGCGGCTGGCGCACGATCCGGGCTGCTACCTGTGCCCCGGCAACGTCCGCGCCAATGGCGTGCGCAACCCCGATTACGACGGCACCTTCGTCTTCGCGAACGATTTCGCCGCGCTGCTGCCGGAAACGCCCGCGCCCGACGACGCCACGCTGTTCCCCGCGGCGCCGGCACGCGGCGAGGCGCGCGTGATCTGCTTCTCGCCCGACCACGCGCGCACTCTGCCCGAACTGAGCGATGCGGAACGGCGCGCCGTGATCGACACCTGGTGCGCGCAATCGGCGGAACTGGGCGCGCGCTGGGCGCATGTCGCGATCTTCGAGAACAAGGGCGAGATGATGGGCTGTTCCAGCCCGCATCCGCACGGACAAATATGGGCCGGCGACTTCGTCCCCGACCATGTCGCGCGCGAGGATAGGCACCAGCGCGCGTGGCAGGCGGCGCGGGGCGCGACATTGCTCGACGCGGTCGCCGCGGCGGAAGCGGACGGCCCGCGGCAGGTGGAGGCGAACGATCACTGGCTGGCGATCGTGCCGTGGTGGGCGGCCTGGCCGTTCGAGACGCTGATCATCGCACGCGATCCCGTCACGCGGATGGAAGATCTGTCGGACGCGGCGCGGACCGCGCTGGCGCAACTGCTGGGACGGTTGATGACGCGCTACGACGATCTGTTCGACACCAGCTTCCCCTATTCGTTCGGTTGGCACGGTGCGCCGCACGGCAGCGCCGATACGACCGGCTGGCGGCTCCACGCGCACGTCTATCCCCCGCTGCTGCGCTCCGCGACGGTGCGCAAGTTTATGGTGGGGTTCGAGATGCTGGGCGAGCCGCAGCGCGACCTGACCCCGGAACAGGCCGCCGAACGGCTGCGCGCAGCGAAAGCGGTGAGAGCATGAACGACATGACCCGGCGGCTGCTGGCGGGTTTCCGCGCCGCGTTCGACCGCGACCCCGATGGCGTGGTGCGCGCCCCCGGCCGCGTCAACCTGATCGGCGAGCATACCGATTACAACGACGGCTTCGTGCTGCCCTGCGCGCTCGACGTGGAGACGCGGATCGCCTGGGCGCGCCGCGACGATGCGCAGGTGCGCGCGGTGGCGCTGGAATATGGCGCCGAACACGATGCCTTCGCGCTGTCCGACATCGCGCATCATGCCGAGGGCGGGTGGCGCGACTATGTCCGCGGCATGATCGCGACGCTGGCGGGCGACGGCGTCGCGCTGACCGGCGTCGACATGGCGATCGTCGGCGACATTCCGCGTGGCGCGGGGCTGTCCTCCTCCGCCTCGCTGGAGGTGGCGGTGGGCCATGCGATGCTGGCGGCGGCGGGACTGCCCGTCGATGCCGCGACCGTCGCGGTACAGGCACAGCGCGCGGAGAACGACTTCGTCGGCATGAAGTGCGGGGTGATGGATCAGCTCGCGTCGGCCGCCAGCGTGGCGGACGCGGCGCTGCTGATCGACTGCCGCGACCTGTCGACCACGCCGGTTCCCCTGCCCGCCGATGCCGCGATCCTGATCGTCCATTCGGGCGTGTCGCGCGGGCTGGTGGAGGGGCATTACAACCGCCGCCGCGCGGAATGCGAGGAGGCCGCCGCCGCGATCGGGGTCGCCAAGCTGCGCGATGCCGACGCGGACCGCGTCCGTGCCACCGCGATGCCGGACGAGGTCGCGGCGCGCGCACGCCACGTCGTCACCGAAAATGCGCGCGTGCTGGCCGCGGCCGAGGCGCTACGGCGCGGCGACCTGATCGAGCTGGGCAGGTTGATGGCGCAGAGCCATGCGTCGATGCGCGACGATTTCCGCATCACCGTCCCCGCGATCGACGCGCTGGTGGCGATCGCGCAGTCCGCGATCGCGACGCTGGCGGACGGGCGCGGCGGTGCGCGGATGACCGGCGGCGGCTTCGGCGGTGCGATCGTCGCGGTCGCCCCCCGCCGACCGGGTGGCGGCGATCGCCGCCGCGATCGCGCGCGACTATCGCACCCCCGACGGCGGTGCCCCCGACCATATGATCGCACGGGCCGCCGCAGGCGCGGGGCCGATGGAGGTGAACGCGTGACATTCTGGACCATCGACGACGCACGCGGTGCGGCACGACAGGCCGAGGCCCATCTACCGGAATTCGCCCCTGCCGACGTCGTCGCGATCGATCCGCAGCGCGACGTGTGGGACATGTGGCCGATCGCCGATCGCGCCGGCCGCACCGTCGTCGTGGACGGGCGGCAATATTGGTTCTTCCTGGCGGTCGACCGCCGCGACGATCCCGAATGGCGCCACGATGCCGCGCGCATCCACCTCTACAGCCGTGGCAGCGACGGTTGGCGGCACCATGGCGCCGCCTTCCCCGATGGTTTCGCACCGGGCAGCCGCGAATGGTCGGGCACGGCAGTGCTTGACGCGGACGGCACCACGCTGACGATGCACTTCACCGCCGCCGGGCGCGCGGGGCAGCCGCGCACCTTCGAGCAGCGGCTGTTCGTCACCACCGGCCGCTTCGCGGACGGCCGCGTCGGCGACTGGACCCCGCCGGTCGAGACCGCGCGCGCGGATGGCGCCCTCTATCGCCACGCCGATCAGCCCGCGCCGGTCGACGACCGCATCAAGGGGTTCCGCGACCCCGGCTATTGGTACGATCCCGCGACCGGGCGCGAGCATATCCTGTTCACCGGATCGGGCGGCGACGTTGCCGATATCCATGACGGCGTGATCGGCATCGCGACGCGCGACGGCAACGAATGGCACATCGGCGCGCGCGTGATCGACGCCACCGGCGTCAACAGCGAGCTGGAACGCCCGCACATCGTCGCACACGGCGGGCTCCTCTATCTCTTCTGGTCGACCCAGGCGAAGCGCTTCGCCCCCGGCATCGGCGCGCCGACCGGCCTGTACGGCATGGTCGCGGAGACGATCGACGGCCCGTGGCGCCCGCTCAACGGCAGCGGGCTGGTCGCGGGCAATCCGGCGGGCGAGCCGTTCCAGGCCTATTGCTGGTGGGTCACCGGCGAGGGCGAGGTCATCAGCTTCGTCGATTACTGGGGGTTGCAGGGCGGGGATCCCGCCACGGGCGCACCCTATCGCCGCGCGCATTTCGGCGGCACCGCGGCACCACTGTTCCGCGTCGAACTGGACGGCGACCGTGCGACGATCGTAGCAGCGACGGATACCCTGACCCGCGCCGCCTGAAAGGCCCGACATGCCCCGCAACTGGATCATCGCCGCCGCGCTGGCCGGCGCTTCGTGGAGTAGTATCGTGGACGCAAAGGTGACCGCCCCCGCGGGGTCGAAGGTCTTCCGCCTCGACGGCAACGGCGTGACCTATGCGCTGGGCGTCGACGACAAGGGCTATCTCCAGCCGCTCTACTGGGGCGCCCCGCTCGGCGCCGACGATGCGCTGGTCGCGGTCGATCCGGCCCGGGCGAACGAACCGGTGATGGTGAAGGCACCGGGCGAACTGTCCGGCTTCGATCCTGCCGGATCGGTCACGCCACAGGAATATCCCGGCCAGGGCGAAGGGCTGGTCAGCGAACCCGGTATCAAGACCGTCTTCGCCGACGGCAACCGCGACCTGGTGCTGAAATATCGCGCGCACCACGTCGAGGGCGAGACGCTGGTGGTCGAACTGGCCGATATCCGCCGCCCGCTGACGGTGACGCTGCGCTATACGATGGACCCGGAGACGGGCGTGATCGGCCGCTCCGCCACGGTGCGCAACGGCGACACGCGCCCGGTGCGCGTCGACCAGATCGCCGCCGCGGTCTTCACGCTGCCGGTCGGCGACGATTACCGGCTCCACTATCTGACCGGCCGCCACGCCGCGGAATGGACGCAGAAGGACGTGCCGGTCACGCCCGCGCTGACGGTGCTGGAAAGCCGCCGCGGCTCGACCGGGCACGGCAACAATCCCTGGTTCGCGATCGCGCGCGAGGGCAAGACGAGCGAGGAATCCGGCCCGGTCTGGTACGGCGCGCTCGCCTGGTCGGGATCGTTCCGGATCAGCGTGGGGCAGGACAACCTCGGCCGCGTGCGCATCGCGGGCGGGTACAACAGCTACGACTTCTCCTGGTCGCTCAAACCCGGTGAGACGCTCGACACGCCGGTGTTCTACGCCGGATTCGCCGGCGACGGGATAGGCGGCGCATCGCGCCGGTTCCACGACTTCCAGATGCGCCGCATCCTGCCGGACGGCGAGCGCGCGAAGCTGCGCCCGGTGCTCTACAACAGCTGGGAAGCGACCGCGTTCAACGTGACCGAGGCCGGACAGGCCGCGCTGGCGCAGAAGGCGGCGGCGATCGGCGTCGAACGCTTCGTGGTCGACGACGGCTGGTTCGGCGCGCGCGACAGCGACAAGGCGGGGCTGGGCGACTGGACCGTCAACCCGCGCAAATTCCCCAATGGCCTCAAGCCGCTGATCGATCGCGTAAAGGCGCTGGGGATGGATTTCGGCCTGTGGGTCGAGCCCGAGATGGTCAACGCCGACAGCGACCTGTACCGCGCGCACCCCGACTGGGTCCTCAACTTCCCCGATCGCCCGCGGACCGAGGGGCGCAACCAGATGGTGCTGAACCTCGCGCGCACCGACGTGCGCGACCATCTGCTGACCGTGCTCGACAAGCTGGTGAGCGAGAACGACATCGCCTTCCTGAAGTGGGACTATAACCGCAACTGGACCGAGGCGGGCTGGCCGGAGATGCCGGTCGAGGACCAGCAGCGCGTCTATGTCGATTACGTCCGCAACCTGTACCATATTCTCGCCGAGTTGCGGCGACGCCATCCGACGCTGGAGATCGAGGCGTGCTCGGGCGGCGGCGGGCGCATCGATCTGGGCATCCTGCGCTACAGCGATCAGGTGTGGCCGTCGGACAATACCGATCCCGCCGACCGGCTCATCATCCAGGACGGCTTCACCCGCGCCTACGCGCCCGCGGTGATGATGGCGTGGGTGACCGACAGCCCCAATTGGGCGAACACGCGCGTCACCTCGCTCGACTATCGCTTCCTGTCGTCGATGCAGGGCAGCCTGGGGATCGGTGCCAACCTCGACCATTGGGGCGACGCGGATGTTGCGACCGCGCGCAAATGGGTCGCGGCGTACAAGACGATCCGCCGGACCGTGCAGCGCGGCCGGCTGTACCGCATCGCGCCGCCGCAGGGCGACGACGCCACCGCCGCGACGATGTACGTGGCGCAGGACGGCGCGCAGGGCGTGCTGTTCCAGATGCTGCACGCGTCGATGTGGCGCGACAATCCCGCCGCGATCCGCGCGGAGGGGTTGGATGCGAAGCGGACGTATCGCGTTTCGGTGCTGGGCGGCGGCAAGCTGCCCGACGGCGTCCCGGTGCAGGCGAGCGGGGCATATTGGATGGAACGCGGACTGCGCGCGCCGTTGAAGGGCGATTACGTGGGGACGGCGTTCGTGTTTGAGGCGGTGAAGTAGGGCAAAAGAGAAGAAGCCCCTCCCCTTCAGGGGAGGGGTTGGGGTGGGGCAGTCAAAGGCGTTACTCTCTGCGAGGCTCCCTCCACCCCCCAACCCCTCCCCTGAAGGGGAGGGGCTTTTTTTGTGTCTGCTCCCCTGCCCAACACACAAAAAAAACGAGGCCGCGGTTTCCCGCGACCCCGTCCGCCCCGCCCCCCGGGGAGGAACCTAGAAGCGATACCGGATCGAGCCGGTCACCGTCCGCCCGTACAATGCCGTGTTGTTGAACACCGCGCTGGTCGACGACAGGATCGGGTTCAGCGACCCGCCGCCACGGAAGCCCAGCTTGTCGAACAGGTTGTTGACGTTCAGCCCCAGCTCCAGCCGCTCCATCGGGCGCACCGTCACGAAGCCGTTGACGAAGGTCGAGCCCTTCACCGTGTAGAGGTTGAAGTCGTCGGTCTTGGTGCTGGTCTGCCCGTTCACGCTGACGCCGAACGCGGCCACGCCCGCGTCGTAGGACGGCGACACCACGAACAGGAAATCGGGCAGCCCGCCCGGCTTCTTGCCCACCAGCGCCGAGGTCGCGCTGCTGGTGATCTTCGAGTCGGCATAGGTGGCGTCGGCCGCAAGGTGGAAGTTGCCCGCGGTCACCCGCGCCGAAAACTCGATACCCAGCGAGCGATAGCCGTTGGAGATGTTCGGGTTGTTGTTCGGCGCCGGATTGTTGATCCGGGTGAAGTCGTAGTTGTTTTCCGTCAACGTTGAGCGGAAGCCGGTGATCTCGACCGAATAGGACCCGCCGAACACGCCGCCGCGCTGCTTCAGCCCGACTTCCTGCTGGTTGAGATAGTTGACCGAGGTCGCCTGCCCCTGGCTGTTGAGCGAACCGTCGGCGTTGAAATTGCCCGACAGGACGCGCCGGTCGGCGTTGAAACGGCCACCGCGGCTGACGCGGGCGAACGCGCTGGTGCTGTTGCTGAAGGCATAGAGCGCGCCCGCCGACCAGCTGACGTAGCGATCGGTATAGTCGATCCGCTCGACCGTGGGGTTGAGCACCAGCGACGGGATCGACGCGCTGCCCAGCGCGTCGCGCACGACGGTGTTCGGCCCAGCGACGCCGCCCTGCGCAGTGCCCTCGCCATGGACGATGTCGTAGCGCACCGACGCGTCGAGGTTCAGCCCGCCGGTTTCATAGCCGACCTGAAGGAACGGCGCATTGTCGGTGTAGGTCAGGTCGACGCGGCGTGCGCAGCAGCTGCCCCAATTGTCGTTGAACCCCGCCTGCCCCGCCGCGGTCAGCTGCGTGCCGGTGGTGGAGAACAGGTCGAGCGGTGCAGCATTCTCGCCGCTCAGCTCGCTGAACTGGCGGTTGACGTGCCAGTCCTGGACGATGTTCTGGCGCATCACGAACCAGCCCGCGGTCACCGTGGCACGCCCGCCAGCCGCGTCGAACTTGCCCGTCAGCGACAGGTTGTTCGCGAAATTGTCCATGTTCTTCATCAACGTATTGATGTTCGGATTGTTGTTCACATAGGTGCCGGTGTACGCCTGCCCCAGCTTCGGACCGGCGGCGTAGCGGACGGAACCGACCGTCTGCCCGTTCACGGTCGATCCGATCAGCCCGCCGGTGCCGTTCAGCGGCAGGACGTTGATGAACTGCGTCGTGAAGTTGCCGCTGATCCACTGATAGCGCGCGACATCGTCGATCGTCAGCGAGTCGCCCAGTTCGTAATGGACCTGCGCGCCCAGGCCGGTGACGCGCGGATGGATGCCCTGCACCTCGGCGCTGCGCACATTGCCATCGAAGCCCAGATACTGGAACGCGCGATTGTAGATCGAATAGGCCGAACCGTCGCGGCCGTCGAAGGTCGGCAGCGGCGCGAAGCCGGTCACCTTGTTGCCGTCCAGCGTCGCCAGCGACGGCGTCGTCGTGTTGGTCGGCGCCTGTTCGTCCAGCCGCTTGAAATAGAGCCGCACGAAACCGCGATTGTCGGCGAAGTCCTTCGTGATGTTCGCCTTGATCTGGTAACCGCGCAGGATGTTGAAGCGCTCGTTGGTCAACCCGCCGCCGTTGCGCGCATAGCCGCCGACGTGGAAGCGCAGCGTGTCACTGATCGGCGCGCCATAGTCGAAGTCGACGCGATGCTCGCGATAGCCCAGGCCGTTGGAATAGGCGACCTGCCCGCCTTCCTGGTCGCCGGTCTTGCTGATATAGTTGATGACCGCGCCCGGCGCCTGGCTGGCGAAGGTGGAGGCGGAACCGCCGCGCACCGCCTCGACCCGCTGCACGTTCTGGTCGAAGCGCAGCCAGTAATCGTTGTTGCCGAAGTTGATGTCGCCGAACAGCACGGTCGGCAGGCCGTCCTCCTGCAACGCGACATATTCGGAACCGCCGGTCGACACCGGGATACCGCGCACGCCGATATTGGCGTTGCCGCCCGGCCCCGCGGTGTCGCTGGGCTGGAGGCCGGGGATGTTGCGCAGCACTTCCGCCTCGGACCGCGGGGTGAAGTTCTGGATTGATTCCTGGCTGATCTGGCTGACCGAGATCGAGCTGCGGAAGCGCGAGCGCTCGCCCGAGGTCGCGGTCACGACGATGTCGTCGGACTGCTGCGCCGCATCGGGAATGTCGCCCGGCTGCGACGTGGTGTCGGCGCCGGTCGCCGCCGGCTGCGCGGTGGATGCCTGCGCCGCCGGATCGCTGGTCTGCGCCGCAGCGGGCAGCGCCGCCAGTGCCATGGCCAGCACCGACACCGAAGCGCGCATATGGATCGAATTCACCCTCATCATCCTCTCCTCCCGGCTCCCGGTCGAAGGGATGCCCGAGCCGCCACCTACGCCCCTTCGCAATCGTTTGCAACACCAATTGCAAACGATTGTAATTGAGCGCCACGGTGTGTCTCAGCGGTGCACGCCGCCGATCTGCGCGATCCATTCGGCATGGCGCGGCATCGAATCGGCCATGCCGGCGATCGCCGCGGCCAGCCGCTCGACGAACTGGCGACTCGCGCCCGTGTCGCCGTTGTGCGCCAGCAGCGGATCCCCGTCCTGCGGCAGGTTGCCCTGCCCCACATGCACCGCGAGCCAGCTCGCCGCGCCGAACAGATCGTTCTCGCGCTGGATCAGGCGGCCGGCGCGGCGGAAATGCTCGATCTTCACCGCCAGCGAGTCAGGCACGTCCATCGCCGCGCAGGCGCGCCACATCGGTTCCTCGCGCCCCGCGTTCAGCTTGTAGTGCAGGATCAGGAAGTCGCGGATCCGCTCGAATTCCGCGGTGGCGACGCGATTATACTCCGCCACGGCGAGCGGATCGGGCGTCTTCGAGGGGAAGAAGGCCAGCAATTTGGCGATGCCGGCCTGGATCAGGTGGATCGAGGTGGATTCGAGCGGCTCCATGAACCCGCTCGCCAGCCCGATCGCGACCACGTTGCGGTTCCAGAACAGCCGCCGCCGCCCGGTGACGAAGCGCAGCACGCGCGGATCGCCCAACCGTACCCCGCGGATGTTGGCGACAAGCGTGGCGGAAGCCTCGTCATCGGACACATGAGCGCTGGAATAGACATAGCCGTTGCCGGTGCGGTGCTGGAGCGGGATGCGCCATTGCCAGCCCGCCGCGCGCACGGTCGAGCGCGTGAACGGCGTCAGCCCGTCATCGTCGGTTTCGCTGGGCGCCGCCACGGCGCGGTCGCACGGCAGCCAGTGCGTCCAGTCCTCATAGCCGGTGGCGAGCGCGCCCTCGATCAGCAGCCCGCGGAACCCGGAGCAATCGACGAACAGATCGGCGCCGAACCGCCGCCCGTCGACCAGCACCACGTCCGCGACATCGCCGCCCTGCGCGTCGCGTTCCGCCCCGGCGATGCGCCCCTCGACCCGGATGACGCCGCGTGCCTCGGCATAGTCGCGCAAGAACCGCGCATAGAGGCCGGCGTCGAAATGATAGGCATAGTCGAAGGTGGAGGCGACGCTGCGCGGATCGGCGAGCGGGGCGGCGAACCGTCCGCGCTTCGCCGCCCCCCAGGCCATCGACAGATCGTCGAGCGGCACCGCGCTGCCCTGCGCGCGCGCCGCCAGCCAGTGCTGATGCACCGCCACCAGATCGAACGGCCGTCCGAACGTGCCGAACGGGTGGAAGTAGCGCGCGTCGGGACGTCCCCAGCCGACGAACTCGATCCCCAGCTTGTAGCTGCCCCGGGTGGCGCGCAGGAAATCCGCCTCGGCGATGCCAAGCGTGTCGTTGAACAACCGGATCGGCGGGATCGTCGCCTCGCCGACGCCGACGGTGCCGATCTCCTCCGATTCGATCAGCGTGATCGTACAGCCGCGCGGCAGCGCATGGGCGAGCGCCGCCGCCGTCATCCAGCCCGCGGTGCCGCCGCCGACGATGAGGATGGAATCGATCGGAGCGGACATGAAGGCACCTCGGCAGATGACGGCCGGCAATGGTGGCGCCCGCCGCGGCGCGAGGCAATCCTATGTTAGGTTGGCCTATGTCAGGCCGGCGACACCGCCCGGTGCGGCAGCGCACGCACGACGTGCGGATCGCGCTGGCGCACCGCCTCGCCGATCAGCAGCAGCGTCGGGTCGCGATCGCCCACGGTTTCCACGAGGAAGGCGAGCGCCGACAGCCGGCCCCGGATCAGCCGTTCGTTGGGCAGCGAGGCGTTGACCACGACCAGCACCGGCGTATCGGACGCACGCCCCGCCGCGATCAATTGCTGCGCGACCGATGCCGCCGCGGTGCGGCCCATGTAGATCGCCACCGTCGCGTCCGCGTCCGCCAGCATCGCCGCATCGAGGTCGAGCGGCTGATCGTCGCGGGCATGCGCGGTCATCAGCACCAGCCGCCGCGCCGCGCCGCGCAACGTCAGCGCGGTGCCCGCCGACGCCGCGGCGGCGGTCGCGGCGGTGACCCCGGCGCAGATGCGCACGGGCACCCCCACCGTGCGGCAGGCGGCGACCTCCTCCGCGGTGCGCCCGAAGATCGCGGGGTCGCCGCCCTTCAGCCGGACCACCCGCCGCCCCTCCAGCGCAGCGGCGACGATCAGCGCGTCGATCGTGCCCTGATCCTTCGAGTGCCGGCCCGAACGCTTGCCGACGCTGACGCGCTCAATGCCTGGCGGGATCAGGTCGAGCACGCCGGGACCGACCAACGCGTCGTAGAAGACCACGTCGGCGCTCTCGATCAGCCGCGCCGCCTTGCGCGTCAGCAGCTCGGGATCGCCCGGCCCTGCGCCGACCAGCCACACCGTGCCGGCGGGAAAATCGTCATGCGGCATCGTTCTTCTCCTCGGCAAGCAGGCGCGCGAGCGCGGGGCGGCAGGAGCCGCAATTGGTGCCGGCGCCGATCGCCGCGCCGATCGCGGCCACATCGGCCAGCCGGCGGTCGCGGATCGCGGCGACGATCGTGCGCACGCCCAGATCGAAGCACACGCAGACGATCGCGCCACGATCGGCCTGCACTCCCGGGGCGCGGCCGGCGAGGACGGTCGGTGCGGCCTGCGCCTCGCTCAATTGGGCGATCAGCCAGTCACGCGTCGGCAGTTCTCCGCTTTCGGTCACGAACAACGCCGCAACGAGGCGTCCGTCCGCCAGCACCGCGATGCGCCGCGTGCCGCGCGCGCGATCAATCGCCTCGACGCGCTCGCCGGCGGGCAGCGCCGCTTCCAGCGCCGCGGCATCGCCGTCGCCGGCCAGTTCCCACAAGGTGCCCGCGGGCACCGCGACGCGGGTCGCCCACAGGCAATCGGGGCGGTGCGCCGGCTCGCCTGCGACGATCAGGAATCCGCGCCAGCGCGTCGCCACCGCGGCGATCGCGGCGGGGGTCGACTTGAACCCCGGCTGCCCGGAGATCGGATCGACCAACGGGCGCGGCAACAGCCCGGTGCGTCCGCCCGACGCGGTACGATCGGTCCAGTGGATCGGCACGAACAGTTCGCCGCTGCGCTGCGCGTCGGTCACGCGGGCGCGGTACAGGCTGTCGCCCTGCGGCGTCGTCACCCGCGCCAGCGCGCCGTCGACGATGCCGAGCCGCCCGGCATCGTCGGGATGGACCTCGACCAGCGGCTCCTCGCGATGGTGTGCCAGCTTCGGCGCGAGGCCGGTACGGGTCATCGTGTGCCAATGGTCGCGATAGCGGCCGGTGTTGAGCGTCAGCGGCCAGTCGCGCAGCGGTGCGGGCAACGCCTTCTGCACCACCGGCACCAGCCGCGCACGGCCGTCCGCGGTCGGGAAGCGGCCGTCGGCGAAGGCCTCCCCACCCCAGCGGAACGGCGCCATCGCGTCATAATCGGCATTGCCGCCGCGCGCATGGCCGGCGAGCGAGAACAGCCGCGCGCCATCGTTCTGATAGGCGGACAGGCGGACATGCTCGCGCCAGATGTCGGCGGGTCGGTCATAGGCGAAGGCGCCCTTCCACCCCATGCGCCGCGCGACCTGCGCGACGATCCACCAGTCGGGCATCGCCTCGCCCGGCAGGGGGAAGATCGCGCGCTGGCGGCTGATCGTGCGATCGGAATTGGTAACGGTGCCGTCCTTCTCGCCCCAGGCGGCGGCGGGCAGGCGGACGTGCGCGAAGGCGCCGGTATCGGTCGCCTCCATCACGTCGCTGACCACCACGAACGGGCAATCCGCCAGCGCCGCGCGCACGCGGCCCGCGTCGGGCATCGAGACGGCGGGGTTGGTCGCCATCACCCATAGCGCCTTGATGCGGCCGTTGCCGAGTTCGCGGAACAGGTCGACCGCCTTCAGCCCCGGCTTCTCCGCGATCGTGGGCGCGGCCCAGAAGCGCTGGACGCGCGCGCGGTGCTCGGCTGCGAAGTCCATGTGCGCGGCGAGGGTGGAGGCAAGCCCGCCGACCTCGCGCCCGCCCATCGCATTGGGCTGTCCGGTGATCGAGAAGGGCTGCGCGCCGCGCTTGCCGATGCGCCCGGTGGCGAGATGGACGTTGAGGATCGCATTGACCTGATCGGTGCCCACCAGCGACTGATTGATGCCCTGACTGAACATCGTGACCGTGCGCGGGGTGGCGGCGAACAATTCGTAGAAGCGGCGCAGGTCGGCCACCGCCACGTCGCAGGTGCGCGCGACCGACCACAGATCGCAGCCCTCCAGATCCCAGAAGCCGTGCGGCACCGACACATGATCGGCGAGGAAGGCGGCGTCGAGCACGCCCGCATCGCGGCACCAGGCGAGCAGGCCGTTCATCAGCGCGACGTCGCTGCCGGGACGGATCGCGAGATGGAGGTCGGCTTCGTCCGCGGTTTCGGTGCGGCGCGGGTCGATCACGACCAGCTTCGCCCCGGCGTCGCAGCGCGCGCGGATCCGCTGATAGACGATCGGGTGACACCAGGCGGTGTTCGATCCGACGAGGACGATCAGGTCGGCGGCGTCGAGATCGTCGTAGCTGGCGGGCACCACGTCCTCGCCGAACGCGCGATTATGGCCGGCGACCGCGCTCGACATGCACAGCCGCGAATTGGTGTCGATATTGGCCGAGCCGATGAAGCCCTTCATCAGCTTGTTGGCGACGTAATAATCCTCGGTCAGCAACTGGCCGGAGACGTAGAAGGCGACGCTGCCCGGGCCATGCCGCGCGATCGTGTCGCGGAAGCGCCGGGCGACGAGGTCGAGTGCCTTGTCCCAGGTGGCACGGCGCTTGCCGATCATCGGGTGGAGCAGGCGCCCCTCCAGCCCCACCGTTTCGCCCAGATGCGTGCCCTTCGAACAGAGCCGGCCGCGGTTGGCGGGGTGATCGGGATCGCCTTCGATGCGGACGCTGCGCTCGCCGGTGGGGATGGCGAGGATGCCGCAGCCGACGCCGCAATAGGCGCAGGTGGTCTTGATCGCCACTTAGCCCTCTCCCCCTTGGGGAGAGGGTTGGGTGAGGGGTCGGGGGCTCGCAGAGAGGTCGGTCTCGGTGAGACACCGGCCCCTCACCCAAACCCTCTCCCCACAGGGGAGAGGGCTTCCACCACGCCTCACGCCGCCGCCCTCAGCACGCCGGCGCGGCAGATCAGCACGCGCCCGCCGCTGACCTTCACCGGCACCGTCGGGGTACAGCCGCGATCCTCACCCAGCGCCTCGCCGGTCGAGAGCGAGATGCGCCAATTGTGGAGCGGACACGCCACCGCACCGCCGTGGACGATGCCCTGCGACAATCGCCCGTGCTTGTGCGGGCAGCGGTCGCGCAGCGCGAAGACCGTGCCTTCGCCGGTGCGGAACACCGCGATATCGTCGCCGCCATCGACCTGCACCGTGCGGCTGCCACGGACGGGGATCTCGTCAACCCAGCCGATATCGAGCCATTCTCCCATCATGCCATTTCCTCCACCGGGGTGAACCGCGCCATCGGCGCGTGATGCTCGCGTTCGTCGCCTGCGGCACGCGCCGCCCAGGGATCGTCCTGCATGAAGCGCTGCGAAAACCAGAAGCGCGCCGCGAGGTCTGCGCGCGCGTCCGCGTCGGGCAGCAGCCGCGACTGGACGTAGGCAAGACCGACGCGCTCGATCCACGGCGCGGTGCGCTCCAGATAGCGCGCCTCCTCGCGGTAGAGCTGGATGAAGGCGGCGCACATCTCCATCGCCTCCGCCTCGGTCGCGACCTTGCACAGCAGGTCGGTGGCGCGGACCTTGATCCCGCCATTGCCGCCGACGTGCAGTTCGTAGCCCGAGTCGACGCACACCACGCCGAAGTCCTTGATCGTCGCCTCCGCGCAATTGCGCGGGCAGCCGCTGACCGCGATCTTGAACTTGTGCGGCATCCACGACCCCCAGGTCGCGCGCTCGATCTTCACGCCCAGCCCGGTCGAATCCTGCGTGCCGAAGCGGCACCATTCGCTGCCGACGCAGGTCTTCACGGTGCGCAGCGACTTGCCATAAGCGTGGCCGCTGACCATCCCGGCGGCGTTGAGATCCGCCCAGACCGCGGGCAGGTCCTCCTTGCGGATGCCGAAGATGTCGAGCCGCTGGCCACCGGTGACCTTGACCATCGGCGCGTTGAACTTCTCGACCACATCGGCGATCGCGCGCAGCTCCTTGGGGCTGGTCAGCCCGCCCCACATCCGCGGCACGACCGAATAGGTGCCGTCCTTCTGGATGTTGGCGTGCATCCGCTCGTTGACGAAGCGGCTCTGCTGGTCGTCCTTATAGTCGCCGGGCAGTGCGCAGAGCAGGTAATAGTTGAGCGCGGGCCGGCACGACGAACAGCCGTCCGGGGTCGACCAGTGCAGCTTCTGCATCACCTCGGGGATCGAGCGCATCCCTTGCGCGACGATCTCGCGGCGGATGTCGTCGTGACCGAAGGTGGTGCATTGGCACATCGTCCTTGGCCCCGCCTCCACCTCCGCGCCGAGGCGGAGCGCGAGCAGCGATTCGACGATGCCGGTGCACGACCCGCAGCTCGCCGATGCCTTGCACCCGCTGCGCACCGCGTCGAGGCTGTGCGCGCCGCCGTCGATGCAGGCCAGCACCTTGCCCTTGCTGACGCCGTTGCAGCCGCAGATCTCGGCATCGTCCGAGAGCGCCGCAACGGCCGCCTTAGGGTCCGCGAGGGCGTCTCCCGCGGCGAACGCCTGGCCGAAGATCAGCGCATCGCGGATGTCGGCGACGCTCTCGCCCTTCTTCAGCAGGTCGAAATACCAGTTGCCGTCCGCGGTATCGCCGTACAGCACCGCGCCGACGATGCGGTCGTCCCTGACCACGACGCGCTTGTAGATGCCGCGACTGGCGTCGCGCAGCACGATGTCCTCCGCCCCCTCGCCGCCGGAGAAATCGCCGGCGGAGAAGACGTCGAGCCCGGCGACCTTCAGCTTGGTCGAGGTCGGCGCGGGGCGATAGCCGCTCGGCGCATCCACCAGCCCGTCGGCGAGCGACCGGCACATGTCCCACAAGGGCGCGACGAGGCCATAGACCTGCCCGTCATGCTCGACGCATTCGCCCACCGCCAGCACGCGCGGGTCGGATGTGACCATGTGATCGTCGACCTTGATGCCGCGCCCCACGTCCAGCCCCGCGTCGCGCGCCAGCGCCACCGACGGGCGGATGCCGACCGCCATCACGACGAGGTCGGCGGGGATCACGGTGCCGTCCTTCAGGTGGACCGCCTCCACCCGGCCGTCGCCGACGATCGCCGCGGTGTCAGCGCCGGTCAGGATCGTCTGGCCGCGCGCCTCCAGCGCGGTCTTGAGCAGCCAGCCGGCGGCTTCGTCCAGCTGCCGCTCCATCAGCGTCGGCATGATGTGCAGCACGGTGACCGTCATGCCGCGCAGCGACAGGCCATGCGCCGCCTCCAGCCCGAGCAGCCCGCCGCCGATCACCACCGCGCTGCCGCCGCGATCCGCGGCCGCGAGCATGGCATCGACGTCCTTCATGTCGCGGAAGCTGATGACGCCCGGCAGATCCCGGCCCGGCACCGGGATGATGAACGGATCGGAACCGGTCGCGATCAGCAGCCGGTCGTACTCCAGCACCAGCCCGCTGCGGCTGGTCACCGTCCGCGCCGCGCGGTCGATCGCGATCGCCGCATCGCCGCTCAGCAGCGTGATGCCGTTGTCCGCGTACCAATCCTCGCCGTTGATGACGATCTCGGCGAAGGTCTTCTCGCCCGCCAGCACCGGCGAGAGCATGATGCGGTTGTAGTTCACCAGCGGTTCCGCACCGACGATGGTAATGCGGTAGCGGCCCGCGTCGCGCGCCAGCAGCTCCTCGACCGCGCGGCACCCGGCCATGCCATTGCCGATGACGACCAGATGCTCGCGCGTGTCGGCACGGGGCGCTTCGATGAGTTCGTGCTTCATCGCCATATCCCCCAGGATCAGATCCGCACGCCGTCCGCGGTGCCCCAGCGCGCCCGCCAGCCCGCCTTGACCAGCGTCAGCCCCGCCAGCGCGACCAGCGCGAGGGCGGCGAAGATCAGGAAGCCCGGCGCGAAGCTGCCGGTCCATTGCTTGGCGAGGCCCAGCGACGAGGCGAGGTAGAAACCGCCGACGCCGCCCGCCATGCCGACCAGCCCGGTCATCACGCCGATCTCCGCGGCGAACCGCTGCGGCACGAGCTGGAACACCGAGCCGTTGCCGACGCCCAGCGCCAGCATCGCGATGACGAACAAGGCGAGCGCGGCGGGCATGGTGCCGACGCTGGCGACCCCGGCGAGCGCGACCGCGGCGAGCAGGAACACCGCCATCAGCGCCTTCACCCCGCCCACCTTGTCGGCCAGCGCGCCGCCCATCGGGCGCACCAGCGACCCGGCGAACACGCAGGCCGCGGTGGCATAGCCGGCGTGGATCGTCGACAGCCCGAAGCGGTCAGTGAAATAGATCGGCAGGCTGGCCGCCAGCCCGACGAACCCGCCGAAGGTAACCGCGTAGAAGGCCATCAGCCACCAGGCATCCGCCTGCCGCAGCGGCGCGAGATATTCCGCCAGCCGCTTCGGCGCGGGCGCGTTCGGCGCATCCTTCGCCATCGCCATATAGGCCAGGAAGACGACCGTCAGCGGCAGGCAGGCGAGCCCGAGCACCGCGTTCCAGCCGAACATCTTGGCCAGCGCGGGCGCGAACAGCGCCGCCAGCACGGTGCCCGAATTGCCCATGCCCGCCAGCCCCATCGCCTTGCCCTGATGCTCCGGCGGATACCAGCGGCTGGCGAGCGGCAGCGCGATCGCGAAGCTGGCCCCGGCGAAGCCCAGCACCACGCCCAGCACCAGCGTCCCCGCGAAGCTGGTCACCCCGAAGGTCCAGGCGGTGGCGAGGCCGGCGATGACGACGATCTGGCTGATCGCACCGGCGCGCTTCGGGCCGATGCGGTCGACCAGCAGGCCGTTGACCACGCGCAGCACCGCGCCCGCCAGCGTCGGCACCGCGACCATCAGCCCCTTTTGCGCGGGGCTGAGCGCCAGCGTCTTCGCGATCTCCGGCGCCAGCGGCCCCAGCAGCACCCACACCATGAAGGCGAGGTCGAAATAGAGGAAGGCCGCGATCAGCGTGGGCGTGTGCCCGCTACGCCAGAAGCCGTCGGAATTGTCCTTGGTCTCATCCCAGAATGCCGTCGCCATTCCTGCCTCCCTGGAGCCGGAAATGAAAAAAGCCGCCAGGACGGCGACCCTCGACGGGTGCGTCCTGGCGGCTTCGTTGCCTGTTCGGATGCCGGCGATGCCGGCGCTCCGTCAGCGAGGACCCTCCCGGCGCTGGAAAGGCGTGTCGCTGCTATCTCGTGCCCGACGCCATTGCCGGACGATCATCAAGGTGCCTGATTCGCCGCCGCAGCGCAAGAGGGTTTCGCAGGTGCAGCATGGCAGGGTGGACTAAGAGACGTCACCCCGGGCTTGTCCCGGGGTCCAGGATTCCGCGCTCCTCACTATCGAACGGCGCGCGGAACCCTGGACCCCGGAACAAGTCCGGCATGACGAAAGTGAACGGGACAAAGGACGTGTTACGGCAGCCCCGCCAGATACCCCGGGATATCGTCCGGGTCGAAGGCGCGTCCGTCGAAGAAGCGGTCGTTGCCCAGCACCAGCCGCCCTTGCGTCGAGCCGGCGCCGATCGGCTCGCCCAGCGCGCCCTCCAGCTTGGAGCTGGCGCCCGGCAGCGGCGCGCCCGAGCCGGCCAGCGCGGCGCGGTACAGGTCGGGGCGGAAGGTCGCCGCCGCGACCGCCGCCGCCGCGGCGTCATGGCCGCGACCATCCCAGCGCGCCATCTGCGCGTAGAGCCACGCCGCCTGGCTGCGCCACGGGAAGTTCGCCGCCTCGCGATACTGGAACATGAAGTCGGGATAATGAACCGGATCGCCGCCCGGCACCACGCGGATGCGATCGGTGATCGCGCGCAGGATCGCATCGACCGGCGCATCCAGATAGGCCGGGCGCGCGAGGATCGCCGCGCTGTCCTCGACCGTGTCGGGACGGACGAAATGCGCCGCCGCGGCATGGAGCGCGCGGATCAGCCGCAGCGTGGCGTCGCGGCGTTCGTCGGCCACCCCGGCGCGCATCGCCAGCACCTTCTCCACCCCGCGGCGCCAGATCTGCGCGGTGGCGAGCGCGATGCGCCCCACGCCGCGATCGACCGCGATCGAATTCCACGGCTCACCCACGCAGATGCCGTCGACCTCGCCCGCCGCCAGCGCATCGGCGGCGAACGGCGGGCTGGTGACGACGATCTCGACATCCGCGTCCGGGCGGATGCCGACCCCGGCGAGCCAGTAGCGCAGCATGTAATTGTGGCTGGAATAGCGATGCACCACGCCGAAGCGCAGCCGCCGCCCGGCGTCGCGCCGCGCCACCGCCACCGCGCGCAGCGCCGCGCCGACCGCGTGAGGATCGCCCAGCGCATCGCCCAGCCCGCACGCCTCGCCCAGCGCGATCGAGAAGGTGATGGCATTGCCGTTCAGCCCCAGCACGAACGGCACCGCCATCGCGGTCGCGGGCCGGTCGTGCCCCAGCGCGGTGGCGATGGCGAGCGGCGCCACCATGTGCGCGGCATCGGTATGGCCGTACAGCAGGCGGTCGCGCACCGTCGCCCAGGTGACGTCGCGCACCAGATCGAGCGCCAGACCCTGCTCCTCCGCGAAGCCCAGTTCGCGCGCCAGGATCGGCAGCGCGGCGTCGACCAGCGGCAGGAAGCCGATGCGCATGGTCTCGATGCTCATGGCAGGTCCCCCATCAGCGCGTCGCTGGTCACGATCGCCTCCGCCACCTCGGCGATGCGGCGGTTGGACTGCATCGCATGGCCGCGCAGCAGCGCATAGGCGGCGGGTTCGTCGATGCCGCGGCGGCGCATCAGGATCGCCTTGGCCTTGTCGATCGTCTGGCGATCGACCAATGCGGTGCGCGCCTCCGCCAGCTCCGCCTGCAACCGCGAGAACGCCTGGAAGCGGCGGATCGCGACGTCCAGCACCGGCTTGATCCGCTGTTTCGCCAGCCCGTCGACGACATAGGCGGAGACGCCGGCATCTACCGCGGCGAGCGCCGATTCGGCATCCGACTGATCGACGAACATCGCGATCGGGCGGTCGAGCGCGCGCGACATGGCGAAGAAATCCTCCAGCAGGTCGCGGCTGGGATTTTCCAGGTTGATGAGAACGACTTCCGGCGCGCACGCCTCGATCTGGCGGGCCAGCGGACCGGCGGGATCGATCACCACCTGATCGTCCAGACCCGCCTCGCGCAGGCCCTCCGCGATGATCGCCGCGCGGGTGCGACTGGTATCGATGATCGCGATCCTCACACCCGCCCTGTATCGGCAAGCGCGTGCTTCAACCAGCCCGTCGCAGGACCGCACCGCGACGCGGCGGAGAGGAACGGTTCACAATAATAGTAATAGCTATATTTCGCGATGGAAGCCGCGTATCGTCGCGACGGTGGGCCGGTGACCCGCGCGAAGGGAGGGATGTCGACCATCATGGATCGCGCTTACGTGCCCGCACCGACGCGGCGCGAGGTCGCCGCCACGCTGTTCGCCGGCGTGGCGGGGATCATGTTCGCGGGGGTCGGGCCGCTCCTGCTGGGGCTGCTCCACCAGTCCGGGCGGTTGAGCGCGTCGCAACTGGGTCAGGCGGGAACGGCCGAATTGCTGGCGATGGGGATCGGCGCGGGGGCGACGGGGGCGATCATGGGCGGTCGCCACCTGCGTCCGCTCGCGATCGGCTGCGGCGTGGCGATGGCGCTGCTGAATGCCGCCACGCCGATGCTGGCCGGATGGTCGCTGGTCGCGGTGCGGGCGGCGAATGGCCTGCCCAGCGGCGCGCTCGTGTGGCTGATGACCGCGCTGATCGTGCGCCTGCCGCGGCCGGAGCGCTGGGCGGCGATCTACCTGACCACGCAGGGGGCGGCACAATTGACGATGCTGGCGATGCTGGGCGCCTGGGGCATCGCCGCGCGCGGCGCAGACGACGGCTTCGTGGCGCTCGCCACGCTGGGAGGGCTGACCGCGATGGCGGGAACGATGGTGCCGCGCCGCTTCGCCGCGCTGCCGGTCGCACCGGACGCGCCGGCGGGATGGCCGGCGCCGCGCGGGCTGGTGGCGCTGGGGGCCGCCTTCTGCTTCAACGCCGGCATTCTCGCGCTATGGATCTATCTGGAGCCGGTGTCGCGGCAGGCGGGGCATGAAGCGGGCGTCGCCGACCTCGCTTTCTCGCTGTCGCTGGCGGCGCAGGTGGCGGGCGGGGCGCTCGCCACATGGCTTGCCGGAAGGGTGCGATGGTTCCCGATGCTGGCGACGGCGCTGGCGGCGATGGTCGCGCTGATGGCGGTCTATGCGATGCGCCCGCCCGCGCCGCTGTTCCTGGGGGTGTCGACGCTGTTCGGCTTCCTGTGGATGCTGGCCGCCCCCTTCTTCACCCCGCTGGCGATCGCGGCGGACCCGACGCGGCGCGCGGCGGCGCTCGGCTCCGGCGCGGCGTTGCTAGGGTGCAGCACGGGGCCGTTCCTCGCCTCGCTGGCGGTCGGGGACGGCGACATGCGCGGCGCGGTGGCGACCGCGATGACGCTGATGGCGGCCGCGATCGCGATCGTCGTCGCGCTGCATGTCACCCGGCGGCGGGCGACGCCCCTGCCCGCGTGACGATACCGCGCGGGCGGGGACGCGCGGTCAGGCGGCCAGCGTCGACCGCGCGAGCGCGCTCGCCACCTCGCGCTCGGCCTGAACGAAGCCATAGGCGGGGACGATCTCGTCGCGCCGGTCCACCACCTGCGCCCAGCGCGCGGCGAGCTCCTCGCCGGCGTCGCCGCCCTCGTCGATCTGCACCCCTTCCGTCAGCGTCACATGCGCGGCCGCGAAATGGCCCGCGCCCGCGCACAGGATCGCGCGCGTCGGCGCGTCCTCGCCGACCAGCGCGAGCAGCCCGGGGCTGACCAGCGCGGGGTCGAGCGCGGCGAGGCTGGCGTCGGGCAGCACGCCGTGCGTCATCTGCGTCGCCGCGGTGGGGGCGAGGCAGTTGACGCGGATGCCGTATTTCTCGCCCTCGATCGCCAGCGTCTGCATCAGCCCGACGAGCGCCATCTTGGCCGCGCCATAGTTCGCCTGCCCGAAATTGCCGTACAGCCCCGAGGAGGAGGTCGTCATCACGATGCGGCCGTGGTTCTGCGCGCGCATCGTGTCCCACACCGCCTTGGTCATGATCGCGGCGCCCATCAGGTGGACGTCGACGACCAGCCGGAAGTCGGCGATCGTCATCTTGGCGAAGCTCTTGTCGCGCAGGATGTCGGCATTGTTGACCAGGATGTCGACGCGACCCCAGCTGTCGAGTGCCTGCTGCACCATCGCCGCGGCGGCGTCCTCCTCGGTCACCGATCCGCCGACCGCCAGCGCGTGACCGCCGCGCGTCGCGATCTCGGCGGCCACCCGTTCGGCGGCGGCGAGATCGAGGTCGTTGACGACGACGCGCGCGCCCTTGCCCGCAAGATACAGCGCATGGTCACGCCCCAGCCCGCCGCCTGCCCCCGTGACGATCGCGATCCGCCCTTCAACCGACATGCCGCTTTCCTTTCATTCGCTATGTAGTGAGTGAGTTAAATGGACAAAGGGACGTCAGGGAGCGCCGCACACCTGACGGAAGCCGGCCGCCATGAAGGTCGCCATCCGCGCCTTCACCGCGGCGAAATCGTCCGAGCGGCACAGGCCGTGCGACAATTTGTCGATCCGGCCGGTGCGCGCCAGCGTGACCATCAGCGCGCCGGTGACGAAGTGATAGCCCCAATAGATGTCCTGCGGCACGCAGTCGGGCAGCGCCTTCTTGAGCAACTCGATCAGCCGCAGCACGACCGGATCGAAATGCTCGTCCATCAGCTCCGCGCCCCATTCGGGCGTGTTGGCGACGAGCGCGCCGAGCGCGCCGTAATTCTTCCAGCCCTCGCCCCCCTCGATATACAGGTCGAGGTCGGTATCGAGGAAGGCGTGGAGCGCGCCCTCCACCGTGGGACGGCCGTCGGTCGCGGCGTCGTAATCGTCGAGCGCCTTCATCCGCCGCTCGCTGGTGACCACCGCGCGGCGCGCGAAGACGGCGTCGAACAGCGTCTTCTTGTCGGTGAAATAATAGTTCATCAGCGTGTGGTGGACGCCGACGCGCTTGGCCACGTCCTTCAGCGTGACGCCGTGGAGGCCGTGCTTGGAGAAGAGATATTCCGCCTCGTCCAGGATCTGCTCCATCGTCTCGGCACGCTGCTCGGCCTTGGTGGAGGTGCGGCGCTTGCGGGCAGGAGTAGCGGTCACGACGATCCTCTGACGGGGCGCGAGGTCGCCCCGCGCCACGTCAAGCGCCTCCATGATCGGCCCGCAAGCGAATCTTGTCGATCTTGCCCGTCGCGGCGAGCGGCATGGCGGGCAGGCGCACCACCGCATCGGGCACCCACCACGGCGCGACGCGCCCGCGCAGCGGCGCGAGGATGTCGTCGTCGGTCGCGTCGCCATCGCGCAGTTCGACCAGCAGGATCGGACGCTCGCCCCATTTGACGTCGCTGCGCCCGATCACCGCGGCCTGCGCGACCTGCGGCAGCGCGCCGACGATCGCCTCGATCTCGGCCGGGTTGATCCACTCGCCGCCCGACTTGATGAGATCCTTGGCGCGGCCGGTGATGACGAGGTTGCCGTCGCGGTCGATCCGCGCGAGGTCGCCGGTGACGAACCAGCCGGCGGGATCGAGCGCGGTCGCGTCCTGCCCGAAGTAGCGCTCCACCACCGCCGCGCCGCGGACACGGAGGTGTCCCTCCGGCCCGCGCTGTTCGGGCAGTGCCACGCCCGCGGCATCAGTCAGCAGCAGGTCGACGCCGATCGCGGGCTTGCCCGAGGAGGCGGCGTGGCGCGCCGGGTCGCCGGGACGCGCGACGGTGCCCGACGGCGACAGTTCGGTCATGCCCCAGCTGGTCTGGACGGTGACGCCCAGCCGCTCCTCCAGCCGCGCCATCAGCGCGGGCGCCATCGGCGCACCGCCGACGATGATGCGCCGCAGCGTCGGCAGGTGCACGCCGGTCGCCTCCAGATGCTCGACCAACCCGAGCCAGACGGTGGGGACGCCGACGCCGACGGTGACCCCCGCGGCCTCAATCAGCCGCGCGAGGCTGGCGCCATCGGTCTGCCGCCCGGGCAGCACCAGCCGCCCGCCGACCGCGGGGATCGCGAAGGGAAGACCCCAGGCGTTGGCATGGAACATCGGCACCACCGCCAGCACCGCATCATCGGCGGTGAAGGCCATCACATCGGCCTGGAGGATGCGCAGCGTGTGGAGGAAGCTGGAGCGATGGGTGTAGGTCACGCCCTTGGGCGCGCCGGTGGTGCCGGAGGTGAAGCACAGGCCGGAGGGGGCGGTTTCGGCAACATCGCCCCATGCAACGTCGCTGCGCGCCTCGGCGAGCAGCGGCTCCAGCGCATCCGCTCCGTCGCCGTCGATCGTCAGCACGCGGCGGATGGCGGGCGCACGGGCGGCAACGTCGCGCGCCAACGGGAGCAGGTCGGCGCTGGCGATCAGCACGACCGCGCCCGACTGCACCGCCATGTCGCCGAGTTGCGCCGCGGTCAGCCGCGGGTTGAGGGTGTGGCAGACCGCGCCCATCCCCATCACCGCATACCATGTCTCGACATGCGCCTGCGTGTTCCATGCCAGCGTCGCGACGCGATCGCCGGTGCGCACGCCGAGGTCGGCGAGGACGCCCGACACGCGGCGCGCCCGCCGTTCCAGCGCGGCATAGCCGATGCGGTCGATCCCGCCGTCGCGCGCGGTCACCACCTCGGCCTGCGGATGCCAGGTGGCGGCGTGGTGCAGGAAGCGGTCCAGCGTCAGCGGATAATCCTGCATCGTCCCGTCGATCATCGGCAGCCATCCGCCTTGGCGAGCACCGGGGAGGCGGTGCCGGTGTTCCAGTTCCACGGCTGGTCGCCCGCGGCGCGGCGGCGGCACATCGCCGCCTCGTGCAGCGCGAACATGCCAGGGAACAGCCGCGTGCCCGGCTGCGGCGTGGCGGCGAAGGTCATGTGATGCGCCTCGCGGCCATAGACAGGCCAGTCGGGCTGCCCCGGGGCGCGCGGCGCGCCGTCGCGCGCGAACGACACCCAGTAATCGCCCATCGCGGTGGCGAGACGGCGCTCGGCGACCGTATCCGGCACCCTGGGCCACAGCGCGGGCAGCCGCGTGGCGGTGCCGAAGACATAGGGAATCTCCGACGCGTGGAAGGCGTGGAGGCCATTGTCGTCGGCCGCCGGATAGCCGTGGTCGAAGAGGTAGAGATAGGCCGGGCGCCCGATCGCGGTCTGGCCGATCGCCAGCCGCGTCGAGGTCCAGCCGTAGAGCGCGTCACGCGTCGTCGCGAGCGCGGATTCGCCCATGTCGCGCGCGGGATAGAGCCGCAGGAACGCATCGGCGAGATCGAGGTAACGCGCGCGGATCGCCTGTTCATATGCCTCGCGGCTGGCGGGTTTCGGCGGCAGCAGCATCCGCAGCGAGCGGATCTCGCCCGCGTTGAAGCCGGCCAGCACCGGGACCGGCGCCTGCTCGCCGCGATCCCATGTGTCGACCAGCTGGCGCGTCAGCCATTTGCCGTCGACATTGCCCCACGGGCCATAGCCCTTCCCCGCCGCGCCCTCGGTCAGCGCGGTCGCGTCCATCGCGCGCAGGGCGGCCAGATCGCGCGCGCCCAGCGCGGTCATCACCTGCGTGCCCGCGGCTTCGGCCGCCGGCAGGCCGTGGCGCGGCTGCTTCAGCTCGGGCGTGGTCACCATATAGGCGCTCTGTGCGATCGCCTTGTGGAACAGCCCGCGCGCCGGCGGGCTGGCCATCAGGTACATGACGCTGAGCGCCCCCGCGGACTCGCCCGCGATCGTGACGTTGGCGGGGTCGCCGCCGAACGCGGCGGCATTGTCGCGCACCCAGCGCAGCGCCGCGACCTGATCCTGCAATCCGTAATTGCCCGACACGCCATCGGGTGCCTCGGCACTGAGCGACGGATGCGCGAGATAGCCGAGCACGCCGAGGCGGTAGTTGATCGACACCACGATCGCGCCGCGCTGCGCCAGCTTCGCACCGTCGTACATCGCGGCATGGCCGAACCCGCTGACCAGCGCGCCGCCGTGGATCCAGACGATCACCGGCAGCTTGCGCGCGTCGCGCGGTGCCCAGACGTTGAGCGTCAGGCAATCCTCGCCCATCGATGCGGGCGGATCGGTATAGATCCCCGCCGGCCCGCGCGGCTGGACGCAGGCATTGCCGAAGGCGGTGGCGGCGCGCACGCCCTGCCACGCCGGCAACGCCACCGGCGGCTTCCAGCGCAGCGCCCCCACCGGCGGCTGGGCATAGGGGATACCGCGGAAGACGCGCAACGCGCCCTCGGTACGGCCCTCGACCGCACCGGCCGGCGCGCGCACGACGACGGGTTCGGCCAGTGCGGGGGTGGCGAGCATCAACGCGGCGAGGAGACGGAGTGTCATACGAGTACCTGCGTTTCACGGCGAAGGCGGCGCGCCAGCACCAGGAACAGCGCGATCGCCACCAGATAGAAGGGGGTGAGGGTGTAGAGCGCGGTCTGGAGCGCGTGCGCGTCGCCCTGCGCCTTGAACAGGTCGCTGGCGAACCCGACCCAGGTCGGCCCCAGCCCCAGCCCGATGAAGTTCATCACCAGCAGCAGCAGCGCGCCCGACAGCACGCGCTGGTCGGGGCGCACCTCCTCCTGCACCAGCGCGACCGAGGCGGAGAGGTAGAAATAGTTGAACACCATCACCACCGACAGCAGCAGCAGCGCCAGCGGCCATGTCGGCGCCCAGACGAAGGCGAGGTAGAAGGGCATGGCGATCGCCAGCGACGCGGCCGGCGCGGTCGCATAGCCGGTGCGCGAGCGCCGCGTCATGCGGTCGATGACGCGGCCGGAGACGATCATGCCCCCGCCCATCCCGATCGCGAGGACCAATGCATACCAGACCGCGATCTGGCCCAGCACCATCCCCTTCTCGCGCATCAGGAACAGCACCGCGAAATTGCCGAGGCCGTAGGTGACGAATTGCGTCGCCCCGCTGCCCAATGCGGCGAGCATCAGCACCGGATTGGCGAAGAACATCGCCACGGTGGGCCAGAAGCGCGCTTTCTCGACCGGCAGGGTCGCGCCGTCATCGGTGGCGCCACGCGCCGGTTCGCGCAGGAACAGGCGCAGCAGCACGGCGGTGACCACGCCGACCGCGCCGATGACGATGAACGGCATCCGCCAGCCGAAATGCTGCGCGATCAATGCGCCGAACGCGACCCCGATCGCGGCACCCACCGCCGGCCCCAGGTTGAAGATGCCGAACGCCGCCGCGCGCCGCCCCGGCGGATAGGTATCGGTGATGATCGCATAGGAGGGCGGCACCCCGCCCGCCTCGCCGAACCCCACCGTCATGCGCGCGACGACCAGTTGCGCGTAATTGCCCGCCAGCCCGCACGCGACCGTCGCCCCGCTCCAGATCGCACACGCCAGCGACAGCACGCCGACGCGGCTGGTGCGGTCCGCCAGCCAGCCGACCGGGATCGCGATGAAGCAATAGAACATCGCGAAATACAGCCCGCCGATCAGCCCCAATTGCCCGTCGCTGATGCCGAGCGAATCCTGGATCGGCTTGGCGACGATCCCGATCAGCTGGCGGTCGAGGAAGTTGAGGATATAGACGAAGGTCAGCACCGCCAGCACGACGCCGGGGCGCCGTGTGGCGGGTGCGTCGAGCGGGGTAGCGCTGGCCATCGTCAGATCCCGAAGCCGAGGCGGATGCCGATGGTGCGCGGGCGCAGCGTGCCGAAGCGGCTGACCAGGAACGCCTCCGGGTGGATGTAGATCACCGAATGGTCGTCGAACACGTTCTCGACGTAGAGCTGCCCGCTCCAGCGCCCCTTCTTGACGCCGAAGGTGGTGTTGACGTTCACATATTCGTCGGTCTGGCCGAAGGTCGACAGGCGGACGTTCGGCAGCCCCGGCGTGTTCGGGAACGAGCTGTTGTACGATCCGATATATTGCGCGTTGACCGCCAGATTGCCCTTGGCACCGCCGCCCAGATCCATGCCGTAGCTGGCATAGACCGAGCCCTGCAGCCGCGGCGCGGACAGGCGGTGGCCCGGCACCGCGCCGGAAATCGCCGCCTCCGCCGCGGTCAGGCGCGTGATCTTGCTGTCGTTATACGCGGCGTTGAGGCCAAGGAAGACGTCGCGCGCGGGGATCACCCCCATTTCGACCTCGAACCCCTTGCTGACCGCGGCGCCGATGTTGGTCGCGAACTGCACCGAGTCCGAGACGCGGTTGGCCTGCGCCTGGATGTTGCTCCAGTCGATGTAATACGCCGCCAGGTTGATCGTCACCAAGCCGTCGAGCCAGCGGCCCTTGGCGCCGATCTCGTAGCTTTTCAGGTCGTCCGACGACGCGCCGTTGGGGATGATGATGTCGTTCTGGTCGACCACGCTGGCGCGCCCGGCGAAGGCATTGACGATCGGCGCGCGGAAGCCGGTGGAGAAGGTGGCATAGGTCGTCAGCGTCTCGTTGGGCTTGAACGACGCGCTCGCCTTCCACTGCGGCTTCTGCCCCGTCGCCTTCACCCCGGTGACCGCCGCATAGGGCGTGAACTGGGTGAAGTTGACCGGCAAATACGCACCCGTCGGCCCGCGCAGCCCGGCCAGCGCGACCTGCAGATAGTTGAGGTTGGCGAACGACGGCGCGGTCGCGAGATAGCCGCCCGGCTTGGTGAAGCCCTGCGCCGAGATGCGGCCGTAGCGCATCCCGCCGGTCAGCCAGAAGCGATCGGAGAAGCGGTAGGTCAGCTCGCCGAACGCGGCCAGTTCCTCGTTGATCTGATAGGTGAACTGCTTCTGGTAATATTGGTCGGGCAGCCCGGTGATGTTGCGCGCCGCCAGGAAGGCGGGATTCGAGCGATACAGGAAATCGGTGTCGCGACGGCGGTGGAGATAGAAGCCGCCGACCGCGAACTGGAGCGGGCCGTCGAGCGACGACACCAGCCGCGTCTCCTGCACGAAGACCTTGTCATAGGCATTGGCATCCAGACCGAAGGCGATCGGCGCGCCGGCGAAACTGCCCGGCGCGAACGTGCCGGCGAGGTCGAGCCAGAAGCGCTGGTCGAAATCGGAGAAGGTCGAGGAACTGGTCAGCTTCGCGAAGTCGAACTCATAATCGATCGTCGCGTTCAGGATCGTCTGCTTGCCGGTGAATCGGTCGGGCTGGTCGGAGATGCGCTTCTCGCGTCCCAGCGACGGGCTGGTGAGCGAGGAATCCTTCGGATCGCTGTCCTCGTAGCTGGCGAGCAGCTTGACCGACAGGCGGTCGACCGGCTTCCACAGCGCGACGATGCGCCCGCCCCAGTCGACCAGCGTGTTGGAATTGCGCACGCCCGTGCCGACGTTGTCGAGATACCCTTCCTCGTTGCGGTAGAAACCGACCGCGCGCACCGCGAGCTTGTCGCTGACGATCGGCAGGTTGAGCATCAGATTGTAGCGCTGGCGGAAGCTGTCCGATCCCGTCAGCCCCAGGTCGACCAGCGCCGAGCTGTCGAAATTGGTGAGGTTCGGGCTCTTGGTCAGGATGCGCATCGCGCCCGACAGCGAGCCGGAGCCGAACAGCGTCCCCTGCGGCCCGCGCAGGAACTCGACACGCTCGACGTCGAACAGGTTCGGGTCGACGACGGTCGTGTTGCCGATCGTCGAGACGGGCAGCTCGTCGATATAGACCGCGACCGAGCTTTGCAGGTTGGCGTTATAGCCGTTGGTGGCGATACCGCGCGCGGTGAAGTTGTTGAAATTCTGCGTCGGGCGGTTGAGCACGACGCCCGGCGTCTCGCGCGCGATCCCCTCGAACCCGACGATGCCCTTTTCGGTCAGCTCCTCCTGCTGGAAGGCGCTGACGCTGATCGGCACGTCCTGGATCCGCTCGGCGCGGCGGGTGGCGGTGACCAGGATGTCCTGCGACTGGGACGCGGGGTCGAGATCCTCGACATTCGTCTGCGGGCCGTCCGACGGCGCCTGCCGGGAAACGTCCTGCGCGAGGGCGGGACAGGCCGCCACGAGTGCCACCGATGCCACGGACGCGAACAGACCGACCTTCATAACCCCTCCTGCATGCCGCCGATCGAGCGTCGGCGCTGATGCTGTCTGACGTCAAACCGATGCCCTGTCAACACTCACTCTCTCGCGTGTGAATGTTTTTCATCAGTCATGCGATGACGTTGCATGATCGGGCAATGCAGGAGGGGACCGCCGAGGGGCCGCGGGTCAGGCGTGCGCGATCGGCTCTGGCGGTGCGGGATCGATGACCAGCAACAGACGATGGTCGCCGCTGGCGGCGATCGGCGGCGAGCGATGCACGATCGGCGCGTCGGGCGCCCACAGCCGCCCCTTGAAAATCGCCGCGTCGCCGGTCGCGATGTGCCGAACCGCCAGCGCCGCCGGGTCCGCCCCGGCGGCGAGCCGCACCGCGTCCGCGTCGTCGAGCCATTGCGTACCCGGCCCGACATAGGTGCAGATCAGCCGCGCCTGGACGTAATCGGCATGGAAGCGGCGGCAGGCATCGGTCTCGACGACGTCGAGCCGGATTGCCACGCGCGTCACCGCCACCGCGGAGGCCAGCGGCTGGGCCAGCAGCGCGATGTCCGCCGCCAGCGCCTGCGCGTCGCGCGCCGCATAGCCGCACGCCGCCAGCGCCGGCGGCAGATCGGCGGCCAGATGCGCCACTTCCGCCTCGATCGCGACATCGTCGACCTCCTCCAGCATCGCGCGGTCGATCGCGGGATGCCGGCCGGGCCGTTGCCAGATCGCCAGGTTCACCCCCGCCACGGCGATGCCGTGCAACACGTCGAGGCGCCGGCCCTCCCGGACATGCCCGGCCATGGCAGGATGATCCTCCGGCGACGCACCCGCCCACTCGACCGGCGTCATGCGCAATCCCCGATGGTCAACGATCCGATACTCCAGTTATGTTACATTGTAACATCACCCGAGCCGCCGTGCCGAGTCCATTGTCGCCACCGCCAACCCCGTGGCAGGATGCGCGGGAGGATCGGCTGGCGGAGTTTGCCGTCGACCGCTTGCGAGAGGATGCCCGACCGATGCGCGCCATGACCGTTCGTACCCCCGCCACGCTCGACACGCTGACGCCGGTCGACCTGCCGGAGGCGCCGCCCCCCGCCGCGGGGGAGATCGCGGTGCGCCTGCACGCCAGCTCGCTCAACTTCCACGACTATCTGGTCGTCAACGGCACCATCCCGGTGGAGGACGGCCGCATCCCCATGTCGGACGGCGCGGGCGAGGTGATCGCGGTCGGCGACGGGGTGACGGAATTCGCGGCCGGCGACCGGGTGGTGTCGATCTTCCACACGCGCTGGCTGGCCGGCGCGCTGCCGGAGGCGAATTTCCGCCGCGTCCCCGGCGACGGGATCGACGGCTATGCGCGCGAGGTCGTCGTCACCCCGGCGGACTGGTTCACCCGCGCACCCCGGGGCTATTCGCATGCGGAGGCGGCGACGATCACCTGCGCCGGGGTCACCGCGTGGCGCGCGCTGGTGCCCGACGGCCCGACCATCGCCGGGCAGACCGTGCTGGTACAGGGCAGCGGCGGCGTCTCCGTGTTCGCGCTGCAATATGCCAAGGCGATGGGCGCACGCGTCATCGCCACCTCCTCCTCCGACGCGAAGCTGGAGCGGCTGACCGACTTGGGCGCCGACCATGTCATCAACTATCGCACCACCCCCGACTGGGGCCGCGTTGCCTATCAGATATGCGGCGGGGTCGACCATGTGGTGGAAATCGGCGGGCCGGGCACCCTGCCCCAGTCGATCGACGCGATCGGCATCGGCGGGCATATCGCGCTGATCGGCGTGCTGACCGGGGTGTCGGGGGAGATTCCCACCGCCAAGCTGATGGGCAAGCAGGGAAGATTGCAGGGCGTCAGCGTCGGATCGCGCCGCGACCAGATCGACCTGATCGCCGCGATCGACGCCAACGGGCTGCGCCCCGTGATCGACCGCAGCTTCGCGCTGGAGCAGCTGGCCGACGCCTTCCGCCATCAGGAGAGCGGCGCGCATTTCGGCAAGATCTGCATCGATATCGCGCGGTGACCGGATAGCGGGCCTCGACCTGTCGTTACCACCGGGGCTTCAGCGAGGGACCGTTGCAACGATGGCGGACGGTGCACGACTGCCTTGTGCTCCGGCGAAGGCCGGAGCCCAGGGTCCGCCAGGACAACGTCTGATCGGGCCGACAACCCTGGGCTCCTGCCTGCGCAGGAGCACGATGGGGACTTAGCCCGGCACATGCCCCGCCATCCGGCGCATCGCGGCGATCACCTCCGCGTGCCGGATCGGCTTGGCATAGAATTCCGACCGCACCGGCAGGTCGAGGTCCTCCGCGGCGAAGCTGGCCGCGGTCAGGACGATCTCGATCGGGGGCCAGCGGTTGCGGATCGCGGCGGCGATCTCGATCCCCTTCACGCCGCGCGGCATGTCGAGGTCCATATAGACGATGCGGATGTCGATGCGCCGTTCCAGGATCGCGATCGCATCGTCGACGCCCATCGCCTCGACCGCCTCGAACCCGGCGCGCTCGACCATGTCGATCGCGTCGATGCGCAGCACCGGCTCGTCCTCGACGATCAGCACCGGCAGGCGTGTTATCGGTTGTGACTGACCCATTATCCCGTCGTTCTCTAGCGCGTCAGGCCTGTTGCAGCTGATCCAGGGGAGCGCTCATCTCGACCGTCAGTCCTTCGCTAGCATAACGCTGCTTAACGTCTCCTGATCCGATCAGGCCCATGCGGATGATGCGGGAGCCGAACCCGCGTGCGGTGGGTTCGTGTGCCGCCGGGCCGCCCTGCTCCGCCCAGCGTATGTCGAGGCGGCCGTCGCGCACCGACCAGGTGAGCGCGACCTGCCCCTGCGCCGCGCCCAGCGCGCCATATTTCACCGCATTGGTCGCGAGTTCGTGGAGCAGGAGCGACAGCGACATCGCCGCGCGCGAGCTGATCCACAGGTCCGGCCCGTCGATCCGCAGGCGGTCGCCGGCGAAGCTGGCCAGCGCCGCGCGCGCGACCTCGTGCAGCATCGCGGCGGACCAGCTGCGCGTCAGCAGCACGTCGTGCGCCGACGACAGCGCCTTCAGCCGGCTGCCGAATTCCGCCACCGCGGCGTCGGATGCCTTGCCCGCCAGCGTCTGGATCGCGATCGCCTGCACCACGCTCAGCGTGTTCTTGATGCGATGCGACAGTTCGCCGTTGAGGATCTCCTGCTGCTCGACCGCGCGCAGCCGCTCCACCGCGGCGCGCAGCCGATAGGCGACGTCGCGGATGAAATGCAGTTCCCCCTCGCTCCAGCCACGCGGCTGCGCGCAGCAGACGAACAGCATCGCCACGAACGCGCCGCGCTCGATCACCGGCACGTTGACGAAGGCGCGCGCGCCGCGCGCCTCCAGCGCGACGGCATGGTCGCAGGTCCGCGCGTCGCGCCGGCAATCGTCGACGACGACGGTCGTGCCCGCCGCCAGATCGTCGACATAGCTGCCGAAGTCGCGGAAGCGGAACGTGCCGCGCAGCGACACGCCCCCGTCGCTGGTCCAGTCGCGCTCGACCGTGATGGTTTCGGCCACGCCATCGACATCGCCATAGCCCACCAGCTGCGCCTCCAGCGCGCGGCCCAGCGCCCCGCTGGCGGCGAGCGTCATGCCCTCGACCAATGTCTCGTCCTGTAGCCGGTCGGCGAGGTCGATGATCGCGGCCTGACGCCGCTCGCGCAGGACGCGCTCGGTCACCTCGGTGAAGATGATCGTGAAGCGATCCTCGCCCGCCTCCTGCACGACCCCGTCGTACCAGCGTCCCAGCACGCCCACCTGTCGCGTGAAGCGGACCGAGCCCCCCGTCTCCACGACCTGTGCGGCCTCGCGCACCCATTCCTCCTCGATCCCGGGGAAGACCTCGCGGATCGTGCGCCCGATCGCGCCGCCCCGCGCGATGCCGACCAGATCGTACCAGGCGTCGTTGACCGCATCATAGCGCCAGTCGACGATCCGCCCGGTGGCGTCGCGGACCACCTCGCCCAGGATGAAGCCTTCCTCCAGCGTCTCGAACACGCGGCGCCACTTCGCCTCGGCTCGGCTGAGAGCCCGCACCGCGGCGTCGCGCTCGCGCTCCGCCAGCACGCTGCCGGTCGTCTCCAGCGTGACGTTGAGGAGGCCCGCGACCGCGCCCGCCTCGTCGCGCACCGGCGAATAGGAGAAGCTCCACCAGGTTTCCTCGGGATAGCCGTTGCGCGTCATCTCCAGCGGCATGTTCTGGAACGTGGACGTCTCGCCGCGGAACGTCGCCGCGACCAGCGGGGCGATGTCCGCCCAGATGTCGGCCCAGACATGCTCGAAGCGCGCCCCGAACGCCGCCGGGTGCCGCTCGCCCAGCATCGGGGCGTAAGCGTCGTTGTAGAGGAAGGTGCGCTCCGCCCCCCAGGCCAGGCACATCGCATGGCCAGACGCCATCATCAGGTCGACGGCGGTGCGCAGGCTCTGCGGCCAGCCGTCGCGCGGCCCGAGCGGCGTCGCCGGCCAGTCGTGCGCGGCGAGCCGTTCCGCCATCGCGCGCGCGGCGCCGGCACTGGCATCCTGCCCGTCCACATTCGTCCTCTTTGTCATGATCTTAAGCGTAATGACCCGGATCGCGCGATACGTCCATAGCGGCCCTGACCGATCCGGGGGTGCGATGGCATCGATCTTCGTAACAAGGGTGAGAGACGCGGCGGCCCTATCGGCGTCATGATGGCGCATGGTTCGATCGCCTCCCCCATCGTGGCTGGCGCATGATACGCCCATGGCAGCGCGGATTCGTGCGCACGACTGGGCGGCGACGCCGCTGGGCGCGCTCGCGGACTGGCCCGCCGTCCTGCGCACCGCGACGGCGACGATGCTCGACCATCCGCTGCCGATGTCGTTGAGCTGGGGCGCGGACCTGCTGACGCTCTACAACGATGCCTATGAGCCGCTGCTGCGCGGCCGGTCGGACGAGCTGGGCCGGCGCTATTCCGCTGCGTGGTTCGACGGGAGCGACGCCATCGCGGCACAGGTCGACCGCGCATGGACGGGGCAGGCGGGCGTCTGCCAGGGCGTGCCCCTGCGCGCGCTGCCCGGCGGCGCGACCGCCGACGCCTGCTTCGACCTGGCGTTCAGTCCGCTGCGCGGCGACGACGGCGCGATCATGGGGGTGCTCGGCACCGCGTTCGAGACCACCGCGTTCGTCATGGCGGCGCGCGAGCGCAACATGACGCTGGCCGCGCTGCGCGATAGCGAGGCGCGGCTGGAGGCGGTGTTCGCCGCGCTGTCGGTCGGCGTGCATGTCGCCGACGAAAACGGGCGCACGATCCTGACCAATGCGGAGCTGACCCGCTTCCTGCCCAGCGGCGTGATCCCGTCGCGCGACGCCAACCGGCGCTGGCGCTGGCGCGCCTGGGACGCGGACGGAACACCGATCGCGCCGTCCGACTTTCCCGGCGCGCGTGCGCTGCGCGGCGACACCGTCGTCCCCGGGATCGAGATGCTGTACACCGACGATACGGGCCGCGAGGTCTGGACGGTGGTGTCGGCCACCCCGATCCGCGACGCGCAGGGTGCCGTCATCGGCCAGGTCGGCGTCGTCAGCGACATCGACGCACTGAAGCGGAGCGTGGAGGCGCTGCGCGTGGGCGAGGAACGGCTGCGCCAGTTCGGCGACGCCTCGCACGACATCCTGTGGATGCGCGATCCCGCGACGCTGCAATGGCAATATCTGACCCCGGCATTCGAGCGCATCTACGGCCTGACGCGCGAGGAGGCGGTGTCGGGGGACAATTATCGCAGCTGGCTCGACCTGATCGTCCCGGAGGACCGCGCACGGGCGAGCGACGCCATCCGCCGTGTCGCCGCGGGCGAGCACCGCACGTTCGACTATCGCATCCGCCGGCCGTCGGACGGCCAGATCCGCTGGCTGCGCGACACCGACTTCCCGATCCTCGATCCCACCGGGCGGGTGGTGATGATCGGCGGGATCGGTCAGGACGTCACCGCCGACCGTCTCGCCGAGGAACGCGTCACCCAGAGCGAGGAGCGGCTGCGCAGCGCGGTGGAGGTGGGGCAGCTCGGCCTGTGGGACTGGAACGTCGCGACCGGTGAATTGCACTGGTCGGACGAACATTTCCGCATGGAGGGGTATCGCGTCGACGAGGTGACGCCCAGCTACGAGACATGGGAAGCGCGCCTGCATCCGGACGATCGCGCGCGGACGGTCGCCGCGCTGCGCGATGCGATGGACCGGCATGAGGAATATGGCTGCGAGTTCCGCGTCGTCCATCCCGATGGTGCCGTCCGCTGGCTCGCCGGGCGCGGCCGTTTCTTCTACGACGAGGACGGGCAGCCGCTGCGCATGATCGGCGCGATGACCGACATGACGGACCGGCGGGAGTCGGAAGAACGGCAGAAGGTGCTGGTGGCCGAACTTCAGCATCGCACGCTGAACCTGATGGGGGTGGTCCGCTCGATGGCGGAAAAGACCGCGCGGCAGAGCGCCGATCTGGTCGACTTTCGCGCGCGCTTCCGCGACCGGCTGGAGGCCTTGTCGCGCGTGCAGAGCCTGCTCTCGCGGCTGCGCGAGCATGACCGGGTGACGTTCGACGAGCTGATCCGGACCGAATTGTCGGCGATGGACGGCAGCGCCGACCGCGTGACGCTCGACGGCCCCGATGGCGTGCGGCTGCGCTCCTCGACGGTCCAGACGCTGGCGATGGCGATCCACGAACTGGCCACCAATGCGATGAAATATGGCGCGCTGGGGCAGGCCGCAGGGCGGCTGGCGATCAGCTGGTCGCTCGACCCGCGCGAGCGCGACGGGCGGCGCTGGCTCGACATCGACTGGCGCGAGACCGGCGTGGCGATGCCGGCGGCGGGCGCGGCGCCGCTGGGCACCGGGCAGGGCCGCGAGCTGATCGAGCGCGCGCTACCCTATCAGCTCGGCGCCGTCACCTCCTACACGCTGGGGCACGACGGCGTGCATTGCACCATCTCCATCCCGGTATCGATCACCCCGCAGGCGACGAGCGACCATGGCTGACCCCTTGCTGCGCGAACGACACATCCTGATCGTCGAGGACGAATATCTGCTCGCCGACGAACTGCGGATGGAACTGGAAGAGGTCGGCGCGATCGTCGTGGGGCCGGCGGGGTCGGTGTCCGACGCGCTCGCGCTGATCGGCTCCGACGCGCCGATCGACGGCGCGATCCTCGACGTGAACCTGGGCGGGCAGCTGGCCTTCCCCGTCGCCGACCGGCTGGTGCGCCGCGGCGTGCCCACCGTGTTCACCACCGGCTATGACGAGGCCGCGATCCCGGATCGCTTCGCGGCGGTGGAACGATGCCGCAAGCCGGTGAACATCCGGCTCATCATGGGCACGATGCGGGTGCTGATCGATCGCGCACGACGCGGGGGACCTGATCTGCATCACGCGATCCCCTTGTGACAAGGTCGATGTGTCGCGGTACATCGTTGATATGTCACCATTCTCGGATGCGCTGCTCCTGATCGTCGAGGATCAACCGCTGCACGCCAAGCTGTTCGCGGAGATCGCCCGCGCCAACGGGATCAGGGCGGTGACGACCGGCAAGGGGCGCGAGGCGATGAACCTGCTCGCCACGCTGCAACCGGTGCTGGTCCTTATCGACATCTACCTGCCCGACGCCGACGGGCGCGAGATCATCGCGCTGATGCGCACCGACGATCGCACGCGGCAGATACCCGTCGTCGCGATCTCCGCGCTGCCGGACCACCAGACGGTGACCACCACGCTGAGGGCGGGCGCGGACAGCTTCCTGGCCAAGCCGGTGTCGCTGCGCGCGCTGTCGGACGAACTGCGCCGCCATGTGCCGACGGCGCGTCCCTCCGCATAGGATCGACCGACCGCCGGCGTCCCCGCGTCAGTCCTCACGTCCCAGCGCGCCGACGCGGTCGCCGGCCTCGCCGCCGATCGCGGCCCAGCCCGCGCCCGGCGCGCGGCCGGCGAGGAAGTCGATCGTCAGCGCGGTGTCGAACCCCTCCGCGACATGGCGGATGCCGCCCGCATCGGCGCGCACGAACAGCGTATAGTCATTCTCGTACCAGTCGTTCGCGAAATGCGACCAGGCGCGATAGGTGAAACGCACCGCGCTGGCCCCCTCGTCACCGGCCTCGTCCAGGATGGTGACGGTGCAGTCGGGGCGATGATGCTCGGTCCACACCTGCGTGTTGAACGCGCCGACCGCCTCCACCCCCTCCAGCCGCGGCACGCCGAGCGAGGCGGAGATCAGCCACACCACGTCGGGCGCATAGAGCGCGCGCATCGCGACCGGATCGCCGAACCGCTCGGCCAGGCGGCGCGCCGGCGTCATGCGCCGGTCGCGCGATAGCGGATCGGCAGGCTCTTCAGCCCCGAGACGAAGCTCGCCTCGACCCATTTGGGATCGCCCGCCAGTTGGAAATCGTCGATCCGGCGCAGCATCTCGGTATAGAGGATGCGGATCTCCAGCTTGGCGAGCGCATTGCCGAGGCAGGTGTGCGGGCCATAGCCGAAGGCGAGATGCTTGCGCGCATCGGGGCGATCGACGCGGAAGTCGAACGGCGCATCGAACGCGCTCTCGTCGCGATTGCCCGAGGGGTAGCACATCATCAGATTGTCGCCGGCGCGGATCTGCTTCCCGCCGACCTCGCAATCCTCCACCGCGGTGCGGAAGAAGTGCTTCACCGGCGTGGTCCAGCGGATGAACTCGTCCACCGCCTTGGCCGTAAGCGCAGGGTCCGCGCGCAGCTTCGCCATCTCCGCCGGATTCTGGATCAGCGCCAGCAGCCCGCCCGAGATGGAGGAGCTAGTGGTGTCGTGCCCCGCCGCCGCGACGATCAGGTAATAGGCATTGCGCTCCGCCTCGCCGATCGGCGCGCCGTCGATCGTGGCATTGGCCAGGATCGACGCGACGTCGTTGCGCGGATTGGCGCGGCGATCATCGGTGATCTTACTGAAATAGTCGTTGAACGCATTGAAGGCGTCGACCATCCCGGCCATTCCCTCCACGCCGCCGACCGCGCCGAACAGCTTCTGCGACAGATGCAGCATCAGCGGCTCATCCTCGCGCGGGACGCCCAGCACGATCATGATCGTGCGCAGCGGGAACCATGCCGCGATCTCGGCGGCGAAATCGCATTCGCCGCCCATGTCGATCATCTTGTCGACCGTCTCACGCGCCAGCGCGGTGATGTCGTCCTCCAGGCTCTTCAGGCTCTTGGCACCGAACCAGGCGGAGGTCAGGGCACGGAACGCCTTGTGCTTGGGATCGTCCATCGCGACCAGATTCTCGGCGAACTTGCGGCTGCCGGTCTGTTCGAACAGCAGGTCCTCGTCCTTCGCGGTCACCAGGAACTGGCGCGGGTCGTTGAGGAAGTTCTTTGCGTTGATCTCCACCGCCATGATGTCGGCGTGGCGCGTCACCGCCCAGAACGGGCGGTAATGTTCGGGCGTCGCGTAATGGACGGGATCGTTCGCGCGCAGCCAGCGGAAGGCGTCGTGATAGCTGTGCTCGTCACCATAGGTCTTCGGATCGACGATGACCTCGTCGATGTTGGTCGTCAGCGTCTGGTTCACGCTATTCTCCTCTCCGTGCGCGACGATGCGGGGCGGGCCGCCGACCGTCCAATCGGTATTGCGGGGTCATTCATCGATCGCGGCGATCGAATCCCAGTCGATCGCAGCCGCCAGGTTGCGCCGGATCAGCGCCAGCAGCAGCGCCTGCACCGCATCGGTCAGCGGCAGCAGCGCATAGGCGGCGGTCGTCGTCACCAGCCCGCTGAGCAACTGGACGCGATAGTCGCGCGTGATCTGCTCCGGCGGATAGCCATCGCCGAACACCGCGGCGTAGTGCGCCAGCAGGTCGCGTTCGTGCGCACGGCGATCCTCGACCGTGACGCTGCCCGACAGGAAATAGCCGACGTCGTGCATCGGGTTGCGCCATCCGGTCATCTGCCAGTCGATCAGCACCGCCTCGACCGTGCGGTCCTCGCGATCGAGGAACAGGATGTTGTCGACCCGCGGATCGCCATGGGTCAGCGTCGCGCGCGCCACCGGCAGCGTGTACCAGCGGTGCGCCGCGGCACCGATCGCCGCGACGGTCGCCATTTCCTGCGCGGTCAGCTGCACGCCTGCGTGTTCGCGGATCAGCGGCAGCGCGCGGTCGATCGCGTCCGACCAGTAATCCGCGGTCGCCGCCATGGTCATCGCCCAGTCGGGCGCGGCGGCAATCGGCATCGGGTAGAAGGTGCGGTGCAGCTTCGCCAGTTCGGTCACCACCGCGCGCGCATCGTCCGGGCCGCAGCCCGCGATCTGGTCACCGGCCCGGGTCGAGCGCGACAGGTCCTCCATGACAAGGTTGATATTGTCGTGCCCGCCCGCGACCCAGTGCAGCCGCGGGGTGCGGCACGACCCCGCGATGACCGGAAAGCTGCCGGTCTCGCGATAATAGGAACCGCTGCTGATGCCGTGCGCATGCGCCTGCTCGCCCGAACAGCGGAACTTGCACACCAGCGAGCGCGGTGCGCTGCCCGGATGGCGGTGGGTCAGGTCGACGCGCACCGTATCGCTGACGTTGCCCGCGCCGATCGGGGTGACCGCGAAACCGACGACATCGGCATCGGCATGGCCGGACTGGTGCAGCACCGCGGTCAGCCAGCCGGCATCGATCTGATCCAGGCGATCCAGCAGCCGCGGTCGTGTCGCGATATCCGCGATGGCGTTCATTCACCTCTCCCTCGCGCCGCTTTGCATCGGCGATATCGGGCAGCGTGCCATGGCGCGTGCGCGGCCACCAATCGGAACCCCGCCGCCATTGATCGGCGCGCGCAATGGACGGTGCGCGGCATTATGCTATCGTCCGTCGCACGGCGGATCATCGGCCGGGCGGGAGGGGAAGCCATGTTTCATCCGGAACTGCGCCTGTTGCGCAGCTTCGCCGCGATCGCCGCCGAGGGATCGGTGACGCGCGCGGCGGAACGGCTGAACCTGACGCAACCGACCGTGTCGGGCCAGCTGAAGGAGCTGGAACAGGCGATCGGCCAGCCGCTGTTCCATCGCACCACGCGCAGCATCACGCTGACCGCCTGCGGCACGCGGCTGCTGCCGCTGGTCGACACGCTGCTGGCGCAATCGGAGGTGCTGCGCCACGAGGTGGAGGCGATGCAGGTGGCCGGGCGCACGCAGTTCCGGCTGGGCGCGGCGATGTACACGATGGACATCCCGGAACGCATCGCGCTGCTCGACGCCTTTTCCGCCGACTATCCGCAGATCGACTTCTCGTTCGACAACCGGCTGCAGAGCGCGCAGATCCCCGACCTGCTCCACGACCGGCTCGACGTCTCGGTCCTGCTGGGCATCAGCGCGCCGTGGCAGGGGCCGGACGCGAGCGCGACGACGATCTACAACGAAACGCAATATCCGGAGGTGCTGGAGCGCGTCGTGCTGCGACGCCAGCCGATGGCGCTGCTGGTGCCGCGCGCGTCGCCGCTCGCCGCGCTCGACATCGTCCCGCGCGTCGCGCTGCATGGCGAGCGGATCGCGATGCTGAACCACGAGCATGGCAGCGCGGTGACCGATCCGATCGAGGCGTTCTTCGCCGGATGCGGTGCGGACGCAGTGATCCCGGCGGAGGGCAATGCGCTGGCGGTCGAGCGCTATGCCGACCGCCACGCGATGTGCGCGGTCGGGATCGGCTGGTTCCCGCTGCCCCCGGGACTGGTGTCGCGTCCGGTCGAGGGGATGGACTTCTTCCTCGACTTCGCGGTCGTGCTGGGCACCGGCGCCAACCGCGCAGCGCGCCAGTTCTTCGCCTTCGCGCAGCGCTGGCAGGCGGCACGCGCCGCCGGGGCCGCGTGCGCCGCCTGAGCGGCATTAAGTAACATCGTCGATCAATCCGGCGCGAACTTCGATTGGACTTCCCCACCCCCGACTTTCTAGCGGACGGCATCGGTGGAACGACGCCGACGGTGGAGAGAGGAACGACGATGACGGCCGAGCGCGATCCTTGCAGGCGGCAGCACTGATGCATCCGTCGATCCATGCCCGCACCACGCCGGACACGATCGCCTATCGGATGGCGACCTCGGGCGAGGCGATCACCTATCGCCAGCTCGACGAACGCGCCAACCAGGGCGCGCACCTGCTCCGCGCGCTTGGGCTGACACGCGGCGACGGTGTCGCGCTGATGCTGAAAAATGACGCGCGCTTCTTCGAGATCGTATGGGCGGCGCAGCGCGCGGGGCTGTATTTCACCTGTATCTCGACCCGGCTCGCGCCGCCGGAGGTGGCGTTCATCGTCGCGGATTCGGGGTCGCGCGTCCTGATCGCCTCCGCGCCGGTCGCCGACGCGTTGAAGAGCGACAGCCTCGCCATCTTCGCGCCGGGCGAGCGCGACTTCGTGGGCGAGCGCAGCGCCTTTCCCGCGACGCCGATCGCGGACGAGACTCCGGGCACCGACATGCTCTATTCGTCGGGCACCACCGGCCGCCCCAAGGGCATCCGCCCCGCGCTGCCCGAGGGGTCGCTCGACCAGAGCAACCCGCTGACCGATTTCGGGCGCGACAGCTATGGCCTGGGCGCGGACAGCGTCTTCCTGTCCCCGGCTCCGCTCTATCATTCCGCGCCGCTGCGCTGGTGCATGGCGGTGCAGAAGCTGGGCGGCACCGTGATCGTAATGGAGAAGTTCGACGCGGAAGAGGTGCTGGCGCTGATCGAGCGGCATCGCGTCACCCACGCGCAATTCGTCCCGACGCACTTCATCCGCATGCTGAAGCTGCCCGAGGAGGTGCGTGCGCGCTACGACCTGTCGTCGCTGCGGACCGTGTGGCACGCCGCCGCGCCCTGCCCGGTCGAGGTGAAACAAGCGATGATGGCGTGGTTCGGCCCGATCATCCACGAATTTTACGCCGGGACGGAGGGCAACGGCCTGACCGCGATCGGCCCCGACGACTGGCTGACCCACCCCGGATCGGTCGGGCGCGCCAAATGGGGTACGATCCGCATCGTCGACGAGGGCGGCGCCCCGCTGCCCCCGGGGAAGACCGGCGCGATCTACTTCGCGGACGGGCCGACCTTCGAATATCACAACGATTCCGAGAAGACCGCCGCCAGCCGCCATCCGCTCGGCTGGACCACCTTGGGCGATGTCGGCCATGTCGACGATGACGGATATCTGTACCTTACCGACCGGCAGAGTTTCATGATCATATCCGGCGGGGTGAACATCTACCCGCAGGAGATCGAGGATGCGATCATCACCCACCCCAAGGTGGCGGACGTGGCGGTGATCGGCGCGCCCGACGCGGAGATGGGCGAGCGCGTGGTGGCGGTGGTCCAGCCCGCCGACTGGGACGATGCCGGGCCGGCGCTGGCGGAGGAGTTGACTCGCTTCCTGCAGGGGCGGATCGGGCGGATCAAGCAACCGCGGCAGATCGATTTCCTGCGCGAACTGCCGCGTCACCCCACGGGCAAGCTGCTCAAGCGGCTGGTCCGCGACACCTATTGGCCCGCCCGGGAGGCACGATGAGACTGACCGACGACCAGAGCGCGATCCGCGACCATATCCGCGCCTTTGCACAGGAGCGCATCCGCCCGCACGCCGCCGCGCATGAGGCGGCGAAGGGTTTCCCGCCCGAATTGTTCGCCGAAATGGGCGAGATGGGGCTGTGGGGGATGACTGCGCCGGCCGAGATCGGTGGCGCGGGGATGGACTATGTCGCCTATGCGCTGGCGCTGATCGAGCTGGCGGCGGCGGACGGCGCGCTGTCGACGATCGTCAGCATCCAGAACAGCCTGATCGTCGGCGGGCTGCTGAAGACCGGGACGGACGCGCAGCAGGCGCGCTTCCTGCCCGACCTGATCGCGGGGCGTGCGATCGGCGCCTTCGCACTGACCGAGGCGAATGCGGGGTCGGACGCGTCGGCGATCCGCACCCGCGCGGTGCGCGACGGGACCGGCTGGCGGCTGACGGGCGCCAAGCAGTTCATCACCTCGGGCAAGATCGCCAGCCTCGCGATCGTCTATGCGGTGAGCGATCCCGCGTCGGGCAAGCGCGGGCTGACCGGTTTCATCGTCCCCACCGACCGCCCCGGCTATTCGGTCGACAAGGTCGAGCACAAGATGGGGCAGTCCGCGTCGGACACCTGCGCGATCCGCTTCGACGACGTGTATCTGGAGGATGACCTGCGCTTCGGCGCGGAGGGCGGCGGCTACAAGCTGGCGCTGTCCAATCTGGAGGCGGGGCGGATCGGCATCGCGGCGCAGGCGGTCGGCATGGCGCAGGCCGCGCTGGAGATCGCCGCGGCCTATGCCAAGGAGCGCGACAGCTTCGGCAAGCCGCTGATCGAGCATCAGGCGGTCGGGCATCGCCTGGCGGACCTGTGGACGAAGCTGGAGGCGGCGCGGCAGATGGTGCTCCACGCCGCGGCGATGAAGGACGCGGGCGAGCCGTGTCTGACGCAGGCGTCGATGGCGAAGCTGTTCGCGTCGGAGGCCGCGGAGGCGATCGTCTCCGGCGCGATCCAGACGCTGGGCGGCTATGGCTATCTGGAGGAATATGGGCTGGCGCGGATCGCGCGCGACGTGCGCGTCTGCCAGATCTATGAGGGCACGTCGGACATCCAGCGGATGGTGATCGCGCGGGCGCTGTGACGCCGATCGACAACAACCCCACCTCCGTTCGTGCTGAGGAGAGGCTGACCTTGCCGGAGCTTCGTCTCGAAGCACAAGCGCCCTTCGAGACGCCGTTTCGACTTCGCTCAACGGCTCCTCAGGGCGAACGGAAGATGAAGAAACACAAGAGAGGAACAACATGAAGATCGAAGGTTTGGCCGCCATCGTCACCGGCGGCGCATCGGGACTGGGCGGCGCCACCGCCGCACGGCTGGCGGCGGCGGGCGCGAAGGTCGCGATCTTCGACCTGAACGCGGAACTGGGCGCGCAGCACGCCGCCGCGATCGGCGGCAGCTTCTTCCGCGTCGACGTCACCGATGAAAACGCCGTGGAGCAGGCGATCGGCGAGGCCGAGGCGGTCAACGGCAAGGCGCGCATCCTGGTCAATTGCGCCGGCATCGGCCCGCCCGCCAAGGTGATCGGGCGCGACGGCAAGGCGATCCCGCTCGCCGATTTCACGAAGATCGTGAAGATCAATTTGATCGGCACGTTCAACATGCTGTCGAAATTCGCCGCGCGCATCCACGATGCCGATGTGATCGGGCGCGAGGAGCGCGGCGTGATCGTCAACACCGCCAGCGTCGCGGCGTTCGACGGGCAGATCGGACAGGCGGCCTATGCCGCGTCCAAGGGCGGCGTGGTCGGCATGACGCTGCCGATCGCGCGCGAGTTCGCGCGCCACGGCATCCGCGTGATGACGATCGCGCCGGGGCTGTTCCTGACCCCGCTGCTCGCCTCGCTGCCGCAGGAAGCGCAGGATTCGCTCGGCCAGCAGGTGCCCTTCCCCAGCCGGCTGGGCGATCCCGACGAATATGCGCAGATGGTCGAAAGCATCGTCACCAACCCGATGCTGAACGGCGAGACGGTGCGCCTCGACGGCGCGATCCGCATGGCGCCGCGATGACGGCGGACACCGGCGCCAACGAAGGCGCGTCCGCGGTCCGCACCCGCTTCGACGAGGCGGCGCTGGCGCGGTGGATGACCGACAACGTCGCGGGCTTTTCCGGCCCGCTGACCGTCGAGCAGTTCAAGGGCGGGCAGAGCAACCCGACCTATCGCCTGACCACAGCGCACGCGCGCTACGTCCTGCGCCGCAAGCCCGCGGGCGAGCTGGTGAAGGGCGCGCACGACGTGCTGCGCGAGGCGCGCGTACTGACCGCGCTGGCGCCCACCCCGGTCCCGGTGCCGCCGGTGCTGGGCGTGTGCGACGACGATGATGTGATCGGCACCGCCTTCTACGTGATGGCGCTGGTCGACGGGCGCATCTTTTGGGACGCGACGTTCGGCGACGTACCGCGCGAGGAGCGCGCCGCCTATTTCGACGCGATGAATGCGACGATCGCGGCGTTGCACCGGGTCGATCCGGGCGCGGTCGGCCTCTCGGATTACGGCAAGCCGGGCAATTTCTTCGCCCGCCAGATCGCACGCTGGACGCGGCAATATCTGGACGACGCCGACGCCGGGCGCGATGCGGGGATGGACGCGCTGATCGCATGGCTGCCGGGTGCGATCCCGGACGGCGACGAAACCGCGATCGTCCATGGCGATTTCCGCTGCGACAACATGATCTTCCACCCCAGCCGCCCCCAGGTGCTGGCGGTGCTGGACTGGGAATTGTCGACATTGGGCAACCCGCTGTCGGACTTCGCCTATCACGCCACCATGTACCGGATGCCGCCCGATATCGTCGCCGGGCTGGGCGGGGCGGATCCGGTCGCGCTGGGGTTGCCGACCGAGACCGAATACGTCGCCGCCTATTGCGCGCGGACGGGGCGCGACGGCATCCCGGACTGGGATTTCTATATCGCGTTCAACTTCTTCCGGCTGGCGGCGATCTTCCACGGCATCAAGGGCCGCGCGATCCGCGGCACCGCCAATTCCGCCCATGCGCGCGAGCGCGCGGCGGCGTACCCGCGGCTGGTGGCGCTGGCGCTGGAGGCGATGGAGCGTTGTCGCTGATCCCGCCGCGTCACCCCGGACTTGATCCGGGGTCCCGCTTCTATCGAAACGTGGCAGAAGAAGCGGGACCCCGGCTCAAGGCCGGGGTGACAGGCGATGGTTGAACCGTCCTACAATATCCCCAGCGCCCTCGTGTCCAGCACATGCGACACATGGCGATCCAGCATCGTAAGGAACATCCGGTCGCCGCGCTCCGTCCGCTTGACCATCATCGCCGCGCCGACCGCGACGTTGATCCCCGCAAACGAGAAGTGGCGATAGTCCGCGTCCAGCTCGGCGCGGCCATAGCCCGTCACCCCCGCCTCGCGCAGCGCCTCCATATACGTATCCAGCAACGCCCCCTCCGCCGCACGCCGATCCGCGGGCGAGAAGGCGCCGCCGATCAGATAGGCGACGTCGACCGCATTGTGCCCCAGCGCCGCCGACTGCCAATCGACCACGCGCAGGCTGCCGTCGTCGCCGAACAGCATGTTGTCGGGACGATAGTCGTTATGGGTGACGCAGCGCGGCCGGTCGAGCAGCGCACTATAGCGTTCGTAGCGCTCGGCGAAGCGGTCGCAGACCGTCACCATGTCGTCGGTCAATTGGTCGGCATAACGATCGCGGAACGCGGGCCACGCCCCGCGCAGCACGCCCGCGTCGTAGAAGGGCTGCGCCAGCGGACCCGTGTAGAGCCATTGCAGCGCAGGATCGTCGCCGCGATCCCAGAAGGCGGCGTGCAGCCGCGCCGCCTCGCGCATCACGCGTGACGCCTCGTTGGGGGTGAGGCCCGCGAACTGGTCGCCGGCCCGCGCCGGCGCGCAATCCTCCAGCAGCAGCACGAATTCGTTGCTGTCCGCATCGAACTCCGCGCCGTGGCACCGCGGCGTCGTGACGCCCGCATCTGCCGCGAGGTGGCGATAGAAGCCGACCTCGCGCTCGTACAGCCGCCATGCCGCCGCCACCGCGCGGCTGTCCGGATCGGCCGCGGCGAACTTGCCGATGATCGTCGCGGGTCCGGGTGTGGAGCCGGCGGCGTAGGTGGGGGTGAAGCGCGCGGTGTCGCCCAATTGCCCGGTGCCGACCGGCTGCATCGACAGCGCCTCGATCGCGACGCCGGGGCCGAGCCGCGCGGCCAACCATTCCGGCGTCACCGTGTCGGGCCGCGGCAGGGCGGTGATGGTCTGGGTCATATCGCTCGTTCCTCTCCCGACGGTCCGTTTCGCGAACTCGCCATCGCCACGAACGCTAGTGCGCGGCGGCACAGCGTCCAATCGAGGTTGCCCGCGCATTCATCGCCGCGCGCTATCGATCCGCGGTCAACGCCGATTGGACCGCGGCGGCCCTGCTGCACCACATGTCGCGCGATACCGGAGCCAGATCCGGGTCCAGGGGAGGATGAGAATGAAGGCGATATTGCTCGCCGGCAGTGCTGCCGGCTGCCTGTTCGTGGCCGCGCCGGCGATGGCACAGACCGCTGCGGCGCCGACGCAGGAGGATGCGGGCACCACGACGTTGCAGGACATCGTCGTCACCGCGCAGCGCCGCTCCGAAAGCGCGCAGGCGACCCCGCTGGCGATCACCGCGATCGGCGGCGATGCGCTGGCGGATCGTGGCGTGTTCGAGGCGTCGGACCTGGCGCAGGCGGTTCCCAACCTTCAGATCGCGGCCCCGTTCGGCAAGGCGCAGCCCAATTTTGCGCTGCGTGGTATCTCGATCGCCAACGAATATAACGCCAACACCGCCTCGCCGATCGGCGTCTATGTCGACGACGCGTACATGAGCTCGCGCTCCAGCCACGGCATGCAGCTGTACGATCTGGAGCGGGTCGAGGTGCTGCGCGGACCGCAGGGCACGCTGTACGGGCGCAACACCACCGCGGGCGCGATCAACTTCATCACCAAGCGCCCCGACCTGAACGCCAACGGCGGCTATGCCGAGGTCGGCTATGGCAATCGCGACCGCAAGAGCGCGCAGGCAGTGGTGAACCTGGTCGTCGATCCGGGCACGCTCGCGATCCGCGGCGCGTTCGACTACGTCAATTCGGACGGCTATGTCCGCAACATCTTCCCCGGCCAGCCCGATGCGCAGTCGGAGGACAGTATCGGCGGTCGCGTGTCGCTGCTGTGGAAGCCGGATTCGACGCTGACCGTGTTCCTGAAGGGCTATTACGGCCGCGCCAACCCCTATGCCGGCGGGATCAACACCTTCGGCACCGGCCCGGGCGGGCGCAACCAGGTGACCGGCTATTCGCGCGCCGACGACAAACTGGGCTTCTACGAGATCAATTCCTTCCACATCGGCCGCTATCTGGTCGAATCCCGCGGCGTATTGCTGACGGTGGCGAAGGAACTGTCGGATCGCGTGACGCTGTCGACGCTCACCACCTATGACAGCGGCAAGCGCCGCATCGATCAGGAGGGGACGCACAGCCCGGTCGACGCGCTCGACGTCTTCTATCGCGACGATTTCAAGCAGGTGAACCAGGAAGTCCGCCTCAATTACGATGGCGGCGGGGTGAAGGCGATCATCGGCGGCTATTACGGCTGGGACCGGGTCGATGTGTTCAACACCTTCACGCTGTTCCAGTTTCTGCGCAGCGCCGTCCCGTTCAACTTCCCCAACAGCGGCTTCGGCGTCGACAATCGCTTCAGCCAGACGCGCCGCTCGATCGCGGTGTTCGGGCAGGGCGACTACGACCTGACGTCGAAGCTGTCGGTCACGCTAGGGCTGCGCTACACCTGGGACTCGCTGCGTTACTATAACGGCAATGCCAACATCCTGGATTATGACGGCAACCCGGTGCTCAATTCGGTCGGCAACCCGGCCGATGCGCCCGATGGTTTCGGCCCGTACAATCCCAATTCGAAGCTGAGCCGCGCGCGCGACTTCAAGGCGCTGACCGGGCGGATCGGGCTGAACTACCAGTTCGACACGCGCGTGCTGGGCTATGCCTCGTACAGCCGCGGCTATCGCGCCGGCGCGGTCAACGGCGGCGGTTATCTCGGCAATGCGACGGTCACGATCGTCGAACCCGAGACGGTCGACGCCTATGAAGCGGGCATCAAGAGCGAGCTGCTCGACCGGCGGCTGCGGCTGAACATGGCGGGTTTCTACTATCGCTATCGCAACCAGCAGTTGCAGGAAGTGGTCGGCGCGGTCGCGCTGCTGCGCAACGCGCCGCGCTCGACGCTGTACGGGGTGGAGGTCGAGGGGACCGCGGTCCTCGGCGATCGCCTGACCGCCAATGCGTCGATCGGCCTGCTGCACACCTCCTATGACGGGCTGACGCTGTCGGGCGTGGGGCTGGACGGCAACCGCCTGCCGTTTGCGCCCAACTTCACCTTCACCGGCGGGTTCGACTGGACCGTGGCGCAGATGAACCGCGGCAAGATCACCTTCAGCCCGACCGCCGCCTATACCGGGCAGCAATGGTTCTCACCGTTCAACGGCGGGCCGTCGTCGACCACCGACACGTTCGGCAACGCGCGGCAGCAGCAGAAGGGCTATTGGCTCGCCAATGCGACGCTGGCGGTGCAGATGGACAATGGCGTCTATGGCAGCCTGTGGGCCAAGAACCTGTTCCAGCAGAAGTATTACGTCTATGGCCTGGACCTGCGGGCGAGCTTCGATCAGGATTATCTCGCGCTGGGTGCGCCGCGGAGCTACGGCGTGACGGTGGGGGTGAAGTTCTGACGGCCTGACGAGAAGCCCCTCCCCTTCAGGGGAGGGGTAGGGGTGGGGCAGTCAAAGGCGCCCCTCTCTGCGAGGCTCCCCCCACCCCAAACCCCTCCCCTGAAGGGGAGGGGCTTAAAGATCACATCACCCCACCTGCCCTCAGGCTCTTCAGCCACCCGACCAGCGCGCCGGTCACCTCGTGCGGGCGCTCCTGCTGGGTCCAGTGGCCGCAGCCTTCCAGCATCAGCGTACCCGACAGGTTCGGCACCAGCGCCTTCATCGCCGCCAGCATGTCGACGCCGGGCAGCATCGTCAGCACGATGTCGCGCGTGCCGCCGATGAAGAACGCCGGTTGCCGGATGCTCTGCCCGCGCCACGGCGTCAGGAAGTCGATGTCGCGCTGCCAGTTGCGATAGCGGTTGATCGGGCCGTACAGCCCGCTGCGCGCGAACTCGTCGACCAGATAGCGGATGTCCTCCTCGCCCATCCACGCCGGAAAGGGATCGGGGTTGGGCAGGCCGTCGAGCAGCCGCGATCCCGCCAGCCGATCCTCGCCCAGCCCATCCGGTGCCTCGCCCGCCAGCCAGAAATAGAAGCGGCGGACGAACTGGTTCAGGTCCGCCTCGGCCTCCGCCTCCGCAACGCCGACCGGCTGGAAATAATCCTGGTAGAAGAAGCGGCCCTGATCGGCATAGACCGGCTTCACCGCATCAAGCAGCGTGACCTCGGACACGCCGAAGAACGGCACCGACAGCGTGGCGACCGCGCGCACCTTGTCGGCATGGACCAGCGCGGTGTGCCAGACGAGGTACGCGCCCCAATCGTGCCCGATCAGGATCGCCGGCTCGCCGCCATTCTCCGCATCGATGACGCCGACGATGTCGCGCATCATCTGTTCGAGGTCGTAATCGGTCACCTCCGGGGGCCGATCGCTGCCGCCATAGCCGCGGCAGTCGATCGCGCAGACCTTGAACCCCGCCGCGGCGATCGGCGCGATCTGATGCCGCCACGCCGCCCAGCTTTCGGGAAAGCCGTGGACCAGCACCACCAGCGGCCCCTCGCCCGCGACCCGCGCGCGCAGGGTGATGCCGTTGGTCGCGATATGCCGGAATGCGCCGGTCATGCCCCCTCCCCTCAGAAGCGATAGGCCACCGTCCCGCCATAGGTCCGCGGGGGTGCCTGCACGAGATAATCGTAGCCGAAAGAGGCGCGCAGATCGAGGCCGTCGGCGAACGTCTTCTGATTGGTCAGGTTGGTCACCCAGCCGCGCACGGTGTATCTGGGCGTCTCGTAGCCGAGTTGCAGGTTGACCTTCGTATTGGCGTCCTGCCGCAGATTGCCGTTGCCCGCGACGCGATTGTACGGGGTGAAATAGACCAGCCCGGTGTGGACGAACGACGGCGTGAACACGACCTTCGCATCGCCGAACCGCGCCAGCGTCCAGTCGAGCGATCCGGTGGCGGAGAAGCGCGGCGCATAGGGCAGCCGCCGCCCGGTCAGGTCGCCCGCGCTGAGCTGCAACGCCTGATATTTGGCGTCGAGGAACGAGGCCGAGGCGTTGATGCGCAGGTCGGTCGTCGGCGTCAGCGTGCCCTCGATCTCGACGCCGCGGATGCGGCTCTTGTCGACGTTGCGCAGGATGGTCTGCGCGCCGATCGTCTCGTTGATCTGCTGGTTGCGGTAATTCATCCAGAACGCCGCGACCGACAGCGACAGCATGTCGTCCAGCGTCCGCCCCTTGGCGCCGATCTCATAGGCGTCGACCTTTTCGGGCTGCGTCGTGTTGACCGGACCGAAGAAGCATTGGCCGCAGAAGGCGGCGGCGCGATAGCCGCGGCTGTAGCTGGCATAGACGATCTGCCCGGTGTCGAACGTATAGTTGATCGCGGCGCGCCCGGTGACCGCGTTGCTGTCCAGCTTCAGCGTCGGGCCGGACACGAACTGCCCGGTGGCGGCATCATAGCCGCCCAGGAAATAGGTGCCCTGCGCCGGCGGGAACTTGCCGGTGTCGCGCGTGCCGGTGAACAGGCTCTGCGGCACCGCATAGGAGGCGTAATTCTGGTAGCGACCCTTGTCCGAGGTGTAGCGCAGGCCCAGCGTGATCGAGACATGATCGCCGAACTTCTGGTCGCCCTGCGCGAAGGCGGCGTAGGAGCGGCGGATCTGGTCGTATTTCTGACGCACCATCGCGGCCCCGTCGAGCAGCCAGTAATAGCTGTTCGAGGCATCCTTGTCGTAACCGTAATAGACGCCCGCCTGCACGTTGGTGCGGTCGTTCGAATAAGCGGCGCGCAGCTCCTGATTGAACATGTCGAACACGTTGCCGTACAGCGTGTCGAGCGGCTGGCGGAACACCGGCGATTGCAGCCCGGTCCCTTCCTGCGTGAACGCCTGCTTCAGGTGATCGTAGGAGGTGAGCGAGGTGAGCTGGACCGTGTCGGTCAGGTCGTACTTCAGGATCAGCTCGCTGCCATATGCCTCGACGAAGCTGCGCCCGACGCGCTGGCTGTCGGCCTCGAAGAAGCCGAGGTTCTTGGCCGCGCGGCTGGTCTGAAGCACCGGATTGTAGCCGTTGGTGCCGGTGCCGAGGTTGAACACCGCCGCCTGCGTCGGGTTGGAGCGGCCGTAGGTGCCCTTCACCGTCACCTCCAGCCGGTCGCTGGCCTGCACGCGCAGGATCGCGCGCGCCGCCAGCATATCGGTGGAGTTCATGTCGGGTTCGCCCGCGGCGCGATTGTTGATGTAGCCGTCGCCATGCGCATAGTTGAACGACACGCGCAGCCCCGCGACGCCCTCCTTCAGCGTGGTTTCCGCCGCGCCCTGCGCGGTGAAGGTGTTGTAATTGGCGTAGCCGGCCTGGATATTGCCGCTCGATCCCGACAGATCGGGGCGCCGCGAGATGAAATTGATCGTGCCGCCGGTGGTGTTGCGCCCGTAGAGCGTGCCCTGCGGCCCGCGCAGCACCTCGATCCGCTCCAGATCATAGAGTTGCAGTCCGTGTTCCGCACGCGCGGCGATATAGGCATCGTCGAAATAGACGCCGACCGGCGAGGCCTGGTTGGGATTATGCTCGTTGGCGACGCCGATGCCGCGGATCGTGAAGTTCGGCTGCGCATCGCCATAGGGGCTGTTGACCTGCAGCGACGGCACGGTGCCAGTCAGCTGCGCGGTGTTGACGATGCCGCGCTTGGCGAGATCGTCCTGCGAGATGGCGGAGATCGCGATCGGCACCTTCTGGAGCGATTCCGAGCGGCGCTGCGCGGTGACGATGATGTCGCCGGCCTGCGTCGACGACGGCTCCGGGGCGGGTTCGGCCTGCGTGGGGACGCCGGTGGCGGTCGCCTCGGTGGCGCTCGCCTCCGTGGCGGTCTGGGCCTGCGCCGACGTGGCGGCCGACAGCACGAGCGTCAGTGCGGCACCGACGAGATAGTGCGACTTCATCCTTCCCCTCCCAAGAATGACCGATGATCCGGTTCGATGCTCGACGACTAAGGGGGTGGCCGCCGAACGGCGATGGACGGAAACCCGTAACCCGCGTCAGTCGCGCAAGGCCCGGCGCAGGATCTTGCCGGTCGCGGTCGTCGGCAGCGCGTCCATGATCCGGACGATCCGCGGCGCCTTGTACGCCGCCAGTCGTTCGCGGCAGAAGGCGACCAGTTCGTCCCCGGTCAGCGTGGCACCCGCGCGCAGGCTGACCACCGCCTTCACCGTCTCGCCGCGATAATCGTCGGGCACGCCGATCACCGCCGCCTCGCGCACTGCGGGGTGGGTGTAGAGCACGTCCTCCACCTCGCGCGGCCAGACCTTGAAGCCCGATGCGACGATCATGTCCTTCTTGCGGTCGACCAGGAACAGCCAGCCGTCGTCGTCCAGCACGCCGACGTCGCCGGTGCGGAAGCCATCGGGGCGCATCGATTCCGCGGTCGCGTCCGGCGCCTGCCAGTAACCGGCGACGACGCTGGGGCCGCTGACGACGATTTCGCCGGGTTCGCCGGCGGCGCAGTCGCGACCATCGTCATCGACCACGCGCAGTCGCACGCCGGCCACGGCCTGGCCGACCGACAGCGCACCGGTGCCCGCATCGACCGGGGCGAGCGGTTCGGGCGGGCAGGCGGTGACCGGCGCCACGGTCTCGGTCAGGCCATAGACGTTGCGCAAGGTCACGCCGGTCGCGGCACGCACGCGCTCGCGCATCGCGGGCGCGACGGGCGCGCCGCCGGAGAAGATCGTGGTCAGGCTCGCCACGCGCGCCGGTGCGAAGGCGGGCGCGTCGATCAGCGCCGACAGCGCGGTGATCGCGGCGACGGTGAAGACGGGGCGGTGCCGCTCGATCGCGTCGAGGACCACCTCGGGCTGGAAACGGTGGCACAGGATCAGCGGCGCGCGCGCGGCGAGCGCGGCGCCGATGTGGCCGCTGATCCCGGTGACGTGGAACAAAGGCGCGGCGCCCAGGATCGGCGCGCCGGGACGCAGCGCCGCCGCCTCGCGGTAGAAGGCCGCGCCGGCCAGCAGGTGGCGATGCTCGATCACCGCGCCCTTGGGCTTGCCGGTGGTGCCCGAGGTATAGACCAGCATCAGCGGGTCGGCGGGCGTATCCGCACCGGCGGCACCGTCCGTGTCGAAGGTGCCGCCCTCCCCCACCGTGAAGCGGTGCAGGTCGGGCAGCACGCCCTCCGCATGCCCCACCTCGCACACGATCGCGCGCGGGGTGCAGTCGGCGGCGAGCTTCTCGATCTCCGCCGCCCGGTACATCGGGTTGAGCGGCACCGTCACCACCCCCGCCCGCGCGGCGCCGAGCAGTGCGACGACGAACTCCGGCACGTTCTGAAGGCACAGGAACATGCGCTCGCCGGGCGCGATGCCGGCGCCGCGCAGCGCGCCCGCGAACCTTGCGCTGCGCCGGTCGAGATCGGCGAAGGTCAGGCATTGGTCGCGGTACAGGATCGCGGGCGCATCCGGATCGGCCGCGACGGCGGACGCCAACAGGTCGATCAGCGTCGCGGCCATGGCGTTACTTCCCCGCGGGCGCGTAGCCCATCACCGCCTTCACCTCCAGGAACTCGCCGAAGGCGTGCGCCCCCCATTCGCGGCCGTTGCCCGATTGCTTGTAGCCGCCGAACGGCGCGGTCATGTCCAGCTCCGGATAGTTGAGATACACCTGCCCGGCGCGCAGCCGCGACGCGACCTGCCGCGCCTCCTCCAGATCGCCCTGGACATAAGCGGCAAGGCCATAAACGGTATCGTTGGCGACCGTGATCGCCTGTTCGACATCGTCATAGGCGAGCATCGTCAGCACGGGGCCGAAGATCTCCTCGCGCGCGATCGTCATGTCGTTGGTGACGTCGGCGAAGACGGTCGGCTTGACGTAATAGCCATCGTCCAGCCCCTCGGGCCGTCCGGTGCCGCCCGCGACCAATGTCGCGCCCTCGTCGATGCCTGCCTGGATCAACCGCTGGATCTTGTCCCACTGCAGCTCGCTGACCACCGGCCCCAGCTTCGCGTTGCTCGACGGCGTGCCGACGGTGTTGCCGGCGGCGGCCTCCGCGGCGATCGTCTTCGCCTCCGCCATCTGCGCGGCGGGGAGCAGCATACGCGAGGGCGCGTTGCACGACTGGCCGGAATTGACCATCATCGCGTCCACCCCGCCCGCGACCGCGGCGCGCAGGTCGGCCGACGGCAGCACGATATTCGCGGACTTGCCGCCCAGCTCCTGATGCACGCGCTTGACGGTGGGCGCGGCGGCGCGCGCCACCTCGACACCGGCGCGGGTCGACCCGGTGAAGCTGACCATGTCGACCTGCGGATGCGACGACAGCGCCGCACCGACGCCGGGGCCGTCGCCGTGAACGAGGTTGAACACGCCCGCGGGAACGCCCGCCTCCGCCATGATCTCCGCGAAGATATGGCCGGTGAAGGGCGCGACCTCGGACGGTTTCAGCACCATGGTGCAGCCGACCGCGAGTGCGGGCGCGACCTTGCACGCGATCTGATTGAGCGGCCAGTTCCACGGCGTGATGAAGCCGCAGACGCCGACCGGCTCCTTCGCCAGCAGCGTGGCGCCGCGGACCTCGGTGAAGTCGTAATCGTCGAGCAATTGCCGCGCGACCTGAAGGTGCGCGATGCCGATCGGCACCTGCGCGCCGCTCGCCAGCCAGGCGGGCGCGCCCATTTCCGCGGTCACCGCCTCGGCCAGGTCGCCACCGCGCCTGGTATAGGCGGCGATGATCGCATCCAGCAGCTCGGCACGCTCGCGCACGCTGGTGCGCGAGAAGCTGTCGAACGCGCGCCGCGCCGCCATCACCGCGGCGTCGACATCGCTGGCGTCGCCCAGCGCGACACGGCCCGCGACGCTGGCGTCGGCGGGGTCGATCACGTCGATGACGCTCGATCCGTTGGGGGCGACCCAGCGGCCGTCGATGTAGAATTGCAATGCCTCGCGCATGTCGCTCTCCTCTTGCGTCCCGCTCCCGTCAGGCGGGGCGGACCATCATCTTGATCTGTTCGCCGCCCGCCGTCAGGCTGGCAAAGGCGTCGTCGATATGGGCGATCGTCACCTCCCCCGTCACCATCGGCGTCAATGCATCGGGTGCGGCGACGATCATGTCGAACGCAGTCTGGAACTCCTCCGCCGAATAGGCGAAGACGAAGCGTAGCTGGATCGCCTTCTGGATCATCAGCGCGGGTTCGATCGCGTCCACCTCCATGCAGACGCCGACGACGACGATCGTCGCGCCCACCGGACCACCCTCCGCCAGCGCGGTGAGCATGCCCGGCCGTCCGACGCATTCGAAGATCACCGCGCGCTTCGACGCGTCGCCGGATGCCATGCTGTCGGAGAGACCGGCGTGCAGCCCCTGCTGTGCCCACCAGCGGGTCACCGCATCGCCATCGGGCGCGATCACCGCGTCGGCGCCCATCCGCTCCGCCATCGCCCGGCGCGAGGCGACCGGATCGACCGCCAGGATCGGTCCCAGCCCCAACGCGCGCAGTCGTGCGATGACGAACAGCCCGACCGGGCCGCAGCCATGCACCGCGAAGACGCAGCCCGCGCCGACATCCGCCTGGTTGACCGCATGGACCGCGACCGCGAGCGGCTCGGTCAGTGCGGCGATGTCGGTCGCGACGTGGTCGGGGACGCCAAGCAGCGCATCCTCCTGCAACAGCATCCGCTCCGCGAAGGCGCCGTTATAGGTGTTGGAAAAGCCGATCAGCGCCACGCCCTGATCGCCGATCAGGAACGGCTGCGACACCACGCGCGCGCCGCGCGGCAGGCCGGCGGCCGGCTCCACCAGTTCGGCGCAGAATTCATGCCCCATCACCACCGGCCGTGCGGGGTCCATGAAGCCGCGAAAACCAGCGCGGTGGAGCAGGTTGCACAGATGCGGCGCATGGTCGCGCGCGTGCAGGTCGCTGCCGCACACGCCGCACGCCAGCGGCGCGGCCAGCACCAGCCCCGCGGCGGGCACCGGCTCCGGTACCTCCTCCAGCGAGAGGCGCCCGCCCTGCAGGACCGCGGCCCTCACAGCTTGAAGTTCTCGTAATAGGGCACCATCACCTCGTCCGGCCCCGCCTCGCCCAGCATCGCCGAGGTCATCGGCAGCACCAGGTCGGCGTCGACCACCACGTCGATGCACCCCGGCTTGCCCGAGGCGAAGGCACGCGCGATCGCCGGCCCGATCTCGTCGAGCGTGGTGACGCGCTCGCCGTAGAGGCCGAAGCCTTGCGCGATCTCGTGGTACTTGATGTCGCCCAGTACCGAGATGCAGCTGTAGTTCGGGCCGTAGAGGATCTGCTGGCCGTGGATCGACTGTCCCCAGCAGCTGTTGTTCATCACAACGGTGACGATCGGAAGGCGCTGGCGCACCATCGTCTCGAATTCCTGGAGGTGGAAGCCGACCGCGCCGTCGCCGGTGATCTGCACCACCGGCTTGCCCGGCCGCGCATAGGCCGCGCCCAATGCGAAGCCGAACCCGGTGCCGAGCGCGCCGAGCTGCCCGAAGGTCAGCACGCCGCCGGCGTGCGCGACGCGCGCGTGATAGCCGGCCCACAGGCCCGCCTCGCCGCCCTCCAGCACGAAACTGGTGCCCTCCGGCGAGCCCTCGACCGCGGCGCGGGTGGCGAAATAGGGGTTGATCTTGCCCGAGGCGGTTTCCTCGACGAACTCCGCGCCCACCGTGCTGGCGGCGGCGCGCATCGTGTCGCGCCACGCGTGGAAGCGCGCCGCGGGCTCGTCCCAGGCGGCAGCCACCGCGTCCATGAACGCGCCGACGCTGGCGGTGGTGGCCACCGCTGGTTCGTGGATCAGCCCGAATTCCGCGACGTCGGCATGGACCTGCACGATCGCCGCGTCCTCCGGGAAGAAGGCGCGGGTGCGCCCGCCGAGGAACAGGCCGAAGCGCGAGCCGAGCATCAGGATCAGGTCGGGCGCCTGCCCCTCCGCACCCGCCACCGCGATCGCGCTGGGATCGTGGGCATAGGCCGGGTGCGCGGGGTCGACGAGGCCCAGCGCGCGGCTGGAATGGACCACCGGGATACCAAGCGTGTCGAGGAAGGCGGCGACCTGCGCGGGCGTCGCCTGATAGCGCGCCAGCCCGCCCAGGATCGCGACCGGACGCTGCGCCGTCTTCAGCAGCGCGTCGACCGCATCCACCTGCGCCGGCATCGGCGCGGTCGCGACCGGCGGGACCGGCCGGGGCATGACCGCCGGCAGGTCCGCCGACTTGGCCAGCACGTCGATCGGCAGTTCGACGAAGACCGGGCCGGGGCGCCCGCCCAGCGCGATCGTGATCGCATTGGCGAGCTGGTCGGCGATGCGGTGCGGGTCGGTGATGCGGATCGCATGCTTCACGACCGGGCGTGCCATCGCGATCTGGTCGACCCCGCCCTGAAGGACGTTGAGCGCTTCCTCGCGCAGCGGCGGCGCGCCCGCCATGAACAGCACCGGCACGCCGTCGAGCCGGGCATTCGCCATCGACGTGAGCGCGTTGGTGAAGCCCGGACCCGCCGTGATCATGCACACGCCCAGCCCGCCGGTCACGCGCGCCCAGCCCTCCGCGGCATGACCCGCGCACGCCTCGTGCCGAGTATCCACCAGCGTGATGCCTTCGTCCAGAAAGCCCTTGAACGCGGCGTCGAGGTGGCCGCCGTGGAGCGCGAAGATCGTCGTGACCCCTGCCGCCTTCATCGCCCGCGCGACCGCCGTGCCGCCGTCGGTCGTCCGGTGCCGATCATCCGCGTCCGCCATCACTCATCCCCATCCTGCGTCGTGTCGGCGGGCATGCTAGGCAGAGTTGCGCAGTGCGGGGATCGACGGAAATCCGTAAGCTGCATCGCCTGCCCGCGCGCGCTACAGAGGCGCGGCTGGTTTCGGGCGATGCGCTTGCGCTACAAACGAGGCCGACGAATTGACCCGATGAAAGCGGGCGATCGAAGGAGAGCGAGATGGAACTGACGTTATCGGGCGATGCGCGCGACTTCACGCGCCACATCGTCGACAGCTGCAGCCTCGACAGCGCGTCGATCTTCCTGTGCGACCGCACCGGCACGGCGCCGCGCATCTCCTATCTGTTCCACCACAATATCTCGCGCGAGTTGCAGGACCGCTACGAACGGCACGCGATCTTCCACGAGGATCCGTTCACCGATCCCTCGATCCAGGAACGCAAGGACATCGCCGACGACGACGGCGTGCTGCTGGCGAACGACCGCCGGTTGCAGGCGGGGCCGCCGCCGGCGCGCTATTGGCATTTCATGGTCGAGCATGACGTGCAGGTGGTCGGCGCCTCCACGCGCCGGCTGCTGCCGGGCCTGTACGCCACCGTGGGCCTGCACCGCCGCCGCGCCGCGGGCGCCAAAGGCGATATCGTCCTGCCGCAGCTCGACATGCTGACGCGACGGTTGCAGGACATGATCGGCGGGCAGATGCTGCGCCAGCTGCTGAGCAGCGCCAACGGGCTCAGCAGCTTCCGCTCCAGCTATTTCGACCGCTGCGACGGGGCGTCGTCGCCGGTCGCCAAGCGGCTGTCTCCGCGCGAGATGGAGATTGCGACACTGGTCTGTCAGGGGCGGCAGAACAAGGAGATCGCCTATCTGACCGATCTGACCGAGCATACGATCGAGAACCACCTGCGCCGCATCTATGCCAAGCTGTCGATCCACAACCGTTCCGCGCTGGTCGCGGCGATGGTCGCGGCGGGGAATGGGCCGCATTGACGCGGAGCCGTCGACCTTCCTCTCCGTTCGCCCTGAGGAGCCGTTGAGCGCAGTCGAAACGGCGTCTCGAAGGGTGCATGTGCTTCGAGACGAGGCTTCGACAGGCTCAGCCTCTCCTCAGCACGAACGGTTGGTGGCATGAATGTCGCTTCGACGCACGGTCACCGCACCGCCGTATCGGCGCCCGCCAGATGGCTGTCGCCGCCCAGCAGCTTCGTGAAATGGGGCTGACCGGTGTGCGCGGTCATGCCGCCGTCGATCACCAGATTGTGCCCGTTGACATAGGAGGCGTCGTCCGACGCCAGGAAGGCGATTGCGGACGCAATCTCGTCCGGGCGGGCCGGGCGTGCCATCGGCAGCACGCCGTCATAGGCCTGCATGATCGCAGGGTTCCCGGTCAGCCCGGTGGCGAGCGGGGTCGCGGTGAGGCCGGGGCTGACCGCATTGACGCGCACCGCGGGCGCATGGTCGATCGCCATCGCGCGCGTCAGGTTGAGCACCGCCGCCTTAGCCGCATTATACGCCGCAAAGCCATAATCCGCCGCCATGCCGGAGGCCGAGGCGACGTTGACGATCGAGCCGCCGGTCGCGACCAGATGCGGCATCGCCTGCCGCGACGCCCAGAAGATCGACGCGACATCGACCGCCATCACCGTGTTCCAATGGTCGAGATCGATATCGGTCACCTTGCCGAACGATCCCATGCCGGCATTGTTGACCAATGTATCGAGCCGCCCGAACCGCGCCATCGTGTCGTCGATCATGCGGCCGATCGCGTCGGGATCGATGACGTCGACGACCACACCCAGGTGCCGCCCCTCGCCGCCGATCGCGGCCAGCACGCCCCGCATCGCCTCGGCACGGTTGTCGGCGACGACGACCGACGCCCCTTCCTGCGCGAACCGCCGCACCGTCGCCTCGCCGATGCCGGAGCCGCCGCCGGTCACGATCACCACCTTGCCGTCATATCGCATCGACCACGATCCCTCGCTGTCCGTCAGGGCGGGGAGTGAAGCCGGGCGGGGGGACGTTGTCGATGGACGGGAACCCGTATCACCCATTTGCACGCGGCGCCGGACATTGTGCCGGTCTCGCGCATTTGCGCTATCGACCATGACGCTGCCCCAGCTACTCTCCATCGCGACGCTCATCGGCATGATGGCGCTCTTCATCTGGGGCCGGTTCCGCTACGATGTGACCGCGATCATCGCGCTGCTCGTCGCGCTGCTGCTGGGGATCGTCAAACCCGGGGACGCGTTTCGCGGCTTTTCCGACGATATCGTTATCATCGTCGGATCCGCTTTGGTCATCTCCGCTGCGGTCCAGCGCTCCGGCGTGGTGGAGCGCGCGTTGCGACGTGTCGGGCGACGGGTGACGCGGGTGCGCTCGCAATTGCTGGTGCTCGCCGGATCGGTCGGGGTTGCCAGCGCGCTGGTGAAGAATATCGGCGCGCTCGCGATGCTGATGCCGGCCTCGTTCCAGATGGCGAAGAAGAACGATGCCAGCCCGTCGGTCTTCCTGATGCCGATGTCGTTCGCGGCCCTTCTGGGCGGGTTGATGACGCTGGTCGGCACCTCCCCCAACATCATCGTCAGCCGCGCGCGCGAACAGATGACGGGCGAGCCGTTCGGCATGTTCGACTATACGCCGGTCGGGCTGGGGCTGTTCGTGATCGGGCTGATCTATCTGCGCTTCGCCTATCGCCTGATCCCGCGCGATCGCCGCGCCGCGCCGACGATGGGCGAGGCGCTGGATATCACCGCCTATGTCACCGAAGTGGTGCTGACCCCCGGCTCGCCCGCGGTGGGGGAGACGGTGCAGGCGTTCCTCGACCGGCACGAGGGCGAGGTGACGATGACGCAGCTGCTGCGCGCGGGGATGCGCAGCGCGCCCTTGCCCGACACCGAACTGCGCGAGGGCGACACGCTGATCCTGGGCGGCGAGCCCGACGCACTGGAGCGCGTGATCGCTGGCGACCGCCTCGCCTATGAAGGCGAGGCGCGCGAAAAGGCACAGGAGCGCCGCGACAAGGAGAACGGCAGGGAAAAGAACGGCGACGCCGGCGAGGTCGGGGTGATCGAGGCGGTGGTGAACGTCGGTTCGCGGCTGGAGGGGCAGACCGCGGGCGGGCTGAACCTTCAGCGGCTGTTCGGGGTCAACCTGATCGCCATCTCGCGCCGCGGCGAGCGGCTGGCGCGGCGGCTGGCCAATACGGTGCTGCGCGCGGGCGATGTCGTGGTGCTGCAGGGACCGCTCGACACCATGCCGGAGAAATTGCGCGAGCTCGGCTGCCTGCCGCTGGCGGAGCGCGACCTGCGGCTCGGCTCGCGGCGTGCGACCTGGCTGCCGATTTCGATCCTGGCAGTGGCGATGTTCCTGACCGCGATGGGATGGGTGCCGGTCGCGGTCGCCTTCTTCGCCGCCGCCGGGCTGGTGATGGCGACCGGCGCGATCTCGCCGCGCGACGCCTATGACCATGTCGAATGGCCGATCCTGATCATGCTGGGCGCGCTGATCCCGGTATCGGATTCGCTGCGCACCACCGGCGCCTCCGACGTGATCGCGACCTGGCTGGCGCAGTTCGCGACCACGCTGCCGGCCTGGGGCGCGGTGGCGCTGATCCTGGCGGCAGCGATGGCGGTGACGCCGTTCCTGAACAATGCCGCGACCGTGCTGGTGATGGCGCCGATCGCGGCGCAGTTCGCGGGCGACCTCGGCTATCGGCCGGAGGCGTTCCTGATGGCGACCGCGGTGGGGGCGGGCTGCGACTTCCTGACCCCGATCGGGCACCAGTGCAACACGCTGGTGCTCGGCCCCGGCGGCTATCGGTTCGGCGATTATGCGCGGCTGGGCGCGCCCCTGTCGCTGCTGGTGCTGGTGCTGGGAACGCCGCTGATCCTGTTCTTCTGGCCGCTGGCGTGAGGGGTCACGCCGACCAGTCGATCGACACGCGGATGCCCAGCACCAGCGCATCGTCGATCGTCGGATCGGCGGACGGGTTGATGACATATTGGATGTCGGGTTGCAGCGACACGCCGGGGACGATCTCGTCGCGGTAGGTGACCTCGACGATCGTCTCGCTGGTGCCGAGCGGCGGCAGGTCGGCGGGGTTGCTCAGCCGGTAGCTGCGCGCGAGCGCACCATTGCCCGCCCCCAACGAGAAGGCGCTGGCGGGGCGCGTCGCGACGGCGCGTTCCAGCAGCATCCCGGCCTGCCACCCGCCGCGGAACGGCGTGGTGCGGCCGTCCGACACGCCCAGCCGCAGGAAGCCGACCAGATGCCGCGCATCGCCCTCCGCCTCCCCGATCAGGTCGTGCTCCGCCAGCAGATAGATGCCCTGCGACAGATGATGATCGTCGGTCACCGTCACGCCGGGCGGGATGATCGCCGGCTGCTTGCGGGTATAGCGCCATGCGCCCACCGCCAGCTTGCCGCGCCCGGTCAGCCCCGCCTCCCCGATCAGCAGCGCGCCGTCGCGGCCCGACAGGTCGACGCCCTCCGCATCGCCGATCGTCCCCGCCTTCGCATTGACGACCGCAATCGCGGCATAGTGCCGCTCGGTCGCCACGCGCAGCCGCACCGCGAGCGCGGTCGACGGGAAGATCGCCGGGCCGTTGGTGCCCGTCGACGCCAGTTCCGACCCGACGCCGAACATCGGCGACACCAGCAGCCCGGCGGCATCGTTCTGGTAGAATTCGCTGTTCACGTCGTACAGCCCGGCGCGCAGCGTCACCCGCTCGCCGATGCCCTGTTCCAGCCACGCCTCGTAGAGTTTCAGCCGGCTGTTCGCGACCTCGATATTGTCGACGCCCTGGATCGAGCCAACCAGATCGTTCGGCCGCCCGCCCAGATTGTTGAGCAGCGAGACATGCGCCGACGCACGCTTCCACGCGATCGCGCGGTCCAGATCGGCATCCGCGACAACGTCGAGATTATCCAGGAAGCGCACGCCGCGCCGCACCCCGCCGGTCGCCACGCCGGTCGCATCGGCCTTGTATATGACGTTGATAGAAAAGGCTTTGTTGTCGGACTCATTCGTCTGCGCCGCAACCGGCGCCCCCATGCATCCGGTGATGATCGTCAGGACAGATGCCATCTGTGCCAGCTTCTTCATTGTAAGAAACCTCGCATACCATCGATATCAATGACCGGCTGATAATATGGACATGTGGAATGCGAATTGAGCGACGTGGTAAACACTTGCCATCTGCTTGGGCGTATTGCCGCCGTCCGTTGTTACGGAATATCAGGACAGACTATCGGATGTGACATTATGACATCGCCGGCCGTGTAGGATCGGCACGATAACCAGATATTAGACCGTCGGAGTCTATCCCCACGATCAGTTCGTCTGATGGGGGCATCGTATGCAGTCGATCAACAGGATGGTTTCGGCCGCGATCGCCGCGATCGTGATGCTGGTATTGGTATCGGCCGGGGCAAGCGTCTGGTCGAACGGCCAGCAGGGCGCGGCACGGTCCGCGATCACCCGCGGGTCGGGGTTGCTGCGCAACCATATGACCGCGGACATGATGCACGATTCGGTACGCGGTGACGTGCTGTCGATCCTGCGCGCGGCGAGTGCCGGCGACCTCGATCTGGCGGATAGCCGCAAGGCGCTGGCGGCCGACGCAAGCCTGCTGCGCAAGGCGGTGCTGGTCGATGCCGCTTATGCCGATGCGCCGGTCGTGATGGCCCAGGCGAAGAACATCCAGCCGAAGGTCGACACCTATGTCGCCGCCGCCGAGAAGATCGCCGCCGTCGCAACGACCGATCCGGCCCGGGCGTCCGCGCTGCTGCCGACGTTCCTCGCCGCCTTCGAGGATCTGGAAGGCGGGATGAGCAAGCTGTCGGACGCGATCGAGGGTCATCTGACCGACGTCAACCGACAGGCGTCGGAGATCGCGGAACTGGCCAGCATCCTGCTCGCCATCACGACCTTCGCGACCTTTGCGCTGGTCGTCGCGATCGGCATCGCGAGCCGTCGCCACATGGTGGCCCCGCTGCTGGCGCTGGTCGAGACGCTGAAGCGCATGACGTCGGGCGACATGGACGTCGCCATCCCGGCGATCGGGCGCCGCGACGAACTGGGGCAGCTGGCTGGCGCCACCGCCGCGCTGCGCGATCAGCTGGTCGCGGCGGAACGCGCGAAGGAGGAGCAGACGACGCTGATCGTCGACAGCTTCGGCAAGGCGCTGACGAAGCTGGCGGAGGGCGACCTCGTCGCGCGGATCGATGCCGATCTGACCGGCCCGTTCGCGCGGATCAAGGCCGACTTCAACGCCGCCGTCTCCTCGTTGCAGGCGACGCTGGCGAGCGTGACCGAGGCCGCCAGCAGCATCAACAACGGCGCCGACGACATCCGCCAGGCGTCCGACGACCTGTCGCAGCGCACCGAGCAGCAGGCCGCCTCGCTGGAGCAGACCGCGGCGGCGATGGACGAGATCACCACGACGGTGAAGGAAACCGCCGCTGGCGCGTCGCAGGCCAACCGGATCGTCGGCGAGGCACGCGAGGAAGCCAATGTGTCGGGCGAGATCGTGCGCCGCGCGGTCGAGGCGATGAACGGGATCGAGCGCTCCTCGGCGGAGATCAGCGACATCATCAGCGTGATCGACGGCATCTCGTTCCAGACCAACCTGCTGGCGCTGAACGCGGGCGTCGAGGCGGCGCGCGCAGGCGACGCGGGCAAGGGCTTCGCGGTGGTGGCGAGCGAGGTGCGCGCGCTGGCGCAACGCTCCGCCGATGCCGCCAAGGACGTGAAGACGCGCATCACCGCCTCGTCCAGCCAGATCGGCGCGGGCGTGCAGCTGGTGGGGGAAACCGGCGATGCGCTCAATCGCATCATCGGGCGGATCACGCAGATCGACGAGCTGGTCGCCGATATCGCCGCGTCGGCCGACCGACAGGCGACGGGGTTGCAGCAGATCAACACCGCCGTGTCCGAGATGGACGGCATGACGCAGCAGAATGCCGCGATGGTCGAAGAAGCCACCGCCGCGGTGCGCAGCCTGGCGTCGGACGCGAACGGCATGACGCGCCAGATCGCCAGCTTCCGCCTGGTCGATGGCCAGGCACAGCGCGCGCCGGGCGCCCGCGCCGCACAGGCCGGCGCCCGCCCGGTCGTGCAACTGCGGTCGCGCGCGGCGGGGAACGGCGCGCTGGCGGTGAAGGACGACGACTGGTCGGCGTTCTGAGGATTGCTTTCCCCGTCATTCCCGCGAAGGCGGGAATGACGCAGGAAGATCAGCGGAACCAGTAATCGCCCGGCGTCAGGATCGCATTATCGACGTAATGGACCACGATCGTGCCGTGGAACGTCGCCGAGTCGATGTCGTAATAATGCGCGCTGGGGTCGCCGGAGGCGGCGCTGCGCGTGGCGTCATAGGTCAGCCGCGCATGGGCACCGAACCCGCTGAACACGATCACGTCGCCGTTGCCATAGCCGTTGCCGGCGCCTTCGAAGTCCATGATCTCGTCCAGCTTCGCACCCGCCGCGACATCGCCGGGCGCGAAGACGAAGGTGTCGTTGTCCGCGCCGCCCCATAGCTGGTCGGCACCGGCACCGCCGGTCAGCGTGTCGCGCCCCGCCCCGCCATAGACGCGATCGTCGCCCGCGCCGGCGTTGAGCGTGTCCGCGCCCGCACCGCCGATCATGACATCGTCATAGGCGGTGCCCCGCACGCTGTGCGTCTGGCCGTCGCCCGAGACATCGAACGTCCGCCCGGCGGTGAAGCCGCCGCCGTAGATATAGGCCGGCGCGCTGCTGGAACCGCCCGGCCCGGTCACGGTGACCGCGACCGTCGCGGTGCCCACGCCGCCGCGTCCGTCCGATACCGAATAGGTGAAGCTGTCGCTGCCGACATAGCCGGTGAAGGCGGTGTAGGTGACCGCGCCACTGGCCGCGACGGTGACGGTGCCGTGCGCCGCATTCCCCGCCGCCGCGACGGCCAGCGCATCGCCCTCCGGATCGGTCGCGCCCGCGAGCAACGTGGCGGCGGAGAGCGTGACGGGCTGTCCGTATCCGGCGATCAGCGACTTGCCGAGCGGGACCGGTGCCTCGTTGACGTCGGTGACGGCGACATGGATCGCCTGCGATGTCGCCATGCCGTTGCTGGTCGCGGTGACGACGACGTCATAGATGCCGTTGCCGTCGGCGTCGGCGGGCGCCTCGAAATCCAGCTTGCCGCCGGTCGGCGCGAAGGTCAGCGCGCCGGTCGAGGACAGCGTGAACAGCGCCGCATCCGCGCCGCCGCCAATGGCATAGGTGACGGCGGTGCCGTCGGGATCGCTGGCGACGACATTGGTGATCGCGACCGGCGTGGCGGCCGGATTCTCCGCGATCGACACGGTCGCGTCCGCCCCGCCGCCGTTGCTGGTGATGACCGGCGCGTGATCGGTGGTGCCGACGTCGGGGATCGTGGCGCTGAACACCTGCGCCTTGATCGAATTGCCATAGCCGTCGCTGGCATCGTCCGCGATCCACGTCGCCACGAAATGCGTCGCGTCCAGCGCCGCGAGCTGCACATTCTGTTGCAGCGTATCCGTGCCCGTGCTCACCGCGAACTCGGCGCCCACCTTCTGGCCGTTGGCATCGAACAACTGGCCCTGGATGGTGTTCTTCTGCGTCTGCGACAGGTCGCCGTCCTGCCATGCGACGACGAAGCCGCTACCCAGCGGGATGACCGACGACAGGAATTGCTCGCCCGTGGCGACCGTGTTGACGCGGAACTCCTCGCCGATCTTCGCGCCGGTGGCCGAGAAGATCTGTCCCTTGATCGCCTCGCCGTAATAGGATCCGGTGCTGCCGTCGGCCATCGGGTCCAGCGTGGTCCAGGTGACGACCAGATTGCCGTTGGCCAGCGCGTTGATGCTCGGCGACCATTGGTAATTGGCGTCGAGCGTGTTGGCGATCAGCTCGCCGGTCGCGGGCGTACCGTCGGCGTTGAAGATGCGCAGCCCGATCGAGCCGCGATCCGGTCCCCAGTTGCCGTCGATCGCCCAGGTGAGCGCGAAGCCGCCATTGGCCAGCGCCACCGTCTCCTGCACATACTGGCCATAGGAATTGGTCGCCAGCACCAGTTCGTTGCCGACCGGCTGGCCGGCCGCGTCGTAACGCTGCGCATGGACGGTGTTGCTCGGCCCGTCCTGCCAGCTGACGAGGAAGCCGGACGCGAGTGCGGTGACCTCCGGATCGCTCTGCCCGGTGGTGCCGAGCGACCATTCGGCGCCCGCCTTGTTGCCCGCGGCATCGAACCGCTGGACCTTGACGCTTTGATCGCCGCCCTCGGCATAGCTGCGCCATGCGACGACGAAGCCGGTGCCGACCGCCGCGATCGAGGGATTGTCCTGATAGCCGTCGGTCGTGGTGTTGACCGCGATCTCGCCGGTCAGCGCCGTGCCGTCCGCCGCGAACAGCCGGACGCGCACGTCGTTGGCGCCGCCGGCACCGTTTTCGCCCAGAAAGTCCCACGCCACCGCGAAATGCCCGTTCGACAGACGCGCGACCGAGGGATATTCGTCGTTCGTCGCTACGCCGGGCCTGTAGCTGTCGACCAGGAACTCGCCGCCGACCTTGGTCGCGACGGCCGTCGTCGGTGCGTTGTTGTCGAGGATGTTGACGGTGCCGGTGGCGCGATCGAACGTGCCGTCGTTGGTGGCGTTCGACAGCGTGACGTGGAACCGCTCGTCATTCTCCAGCTGGGTATCGGTGTTGGTCTGGAAGGTGATGGTGGCGGTGTTCTGCCGCTCGGCGAAGTGCACCGTGCCGGTCGCGGTGGCATAGTCGCTGCCCGCGGTCGCGGTGACGTCGCCGGTCGCGAAATCGACCGAGAAGGCGCCGTTGCCGCCGGTGCGCGTGATCGTGACGGTGGCCAGCCCGCCCTCGGTCACCACGGCGTCGCCGATGCTGATGTGACCCGCGGCGGGATTGTCGTCGTTCACGATCTCCACCACCGCGGCGTCCTGCCCCAGTTCGGCACCGTTGGTGGGGTTCGCCAGCCGCACGTAGAAGATCTCGTTGCTCTCGTTGTCGAGGTCGCCGACGATCGGCACGTCGATCAGCACGCTGCTCTCGCCGGCGTGGAAGGTGACGGTGCCCGCCACGCTCTGATAATCGACGTCGGGAGTCGCCCAGCCGGTGGCGCCGACGAAGGAGTCCGTCGCATAATCGACGCTGAAGTCGTAGGCGGCCGGTCCGTCCGCCAGATACAGCATCACCTGCGCTGTGGTGACGCCGGAATCGCCCTCCACCGCCTGGACATATTGGCCGTACACCAGCTCGCGACCCGATTCGATGCTCATCCCAGCCTCCCGTTGCTGTCGACGGGCCGCGACATCCGCCCCGGATTTGCGTCGCGGCCCCTTCGTGCGTAGCTAGATCACGGCCCGGCGGTGCGGTCGTCCACCAAATGGTGGAGCGCGGCGTGCTTCGCGTCGCCTGTGCCAAAATGGGCTTCACGGCGGAGCGGGGGGCTTGCGCATGGCGATCGATCTGTCGGCGGAGACGGTGTCCGACCTCATCGGCGACATCTATCATTGCGCGCTGGAGCCGGAGAACTGGCCCGCGGCGCTGGCGCGACTGCGCGCGCTGCTGGGCTTCGAACATGCCACGATCAGCCTGCAGACGATGCCGACGGGACGCGTGCTGTTCAATTTCCACAGCGGGATCCCCAGCCCGTGGCTGGAGCGGATCGGCGATTATGGCGAGGATATCGTCGCCTTATGGGGCGGCACGCGCGCGATCGCGGCGGCCCCGATCGAGCAGCCGGCGGTGCTGTCGCGCATGAACCCCGCGGTGGGCGACGGCACCAGCGACAATCGCTATTACACCGAATGGCGCCGGCCGCAGGGATTGATCGACACGGTCGCGATCGGGCTGATCCGCGACGACACCGCGCTCGCCGCCGCCAGCCTGGTACGGCACGAGCGGCAGGGCCCGATCGCCGAGGCCGATCTGGAACGCGTCCGCTTCTTCGCGCCGCATCTGCGCCGCGCGGTCACGATCAGCCGCCTGCTCGACGGCGCCTCGCTCGCCGCCGCGACGTTCGAGGCGGTGCTGGACGGGCTGGCGATGCCGCTGGTGGTGGTGGATGGCGGCGCACGCCTGCTCCATGCCAATGCCGCGGCCAGGGCGATGATCGAGCGTGGCGATCCCTTTCGCGTGCGTGACGACCTGCTCTCGCTCGCCGATCCTGCCGCGGCGCGCGCGCTGCCGGGGATGCTGGCCGCCGTGCGCGAGCCGGCGGCGTCCGCGTGCGATCTGCCGATCCGGCTGGCGGACGGCAGCGCGGCGGCGCTGCACCTCCGGGCGCTGACGCTGGGGACGCTCCGCTGGGGCGTGCCGCGCACCGGCACGGTCGCGATCATTCTGTCGGAGGCGGCGAGCGGGACGGACTCGATCCCGGGGCTTGCACGCCGCCTGCTCGACCTCAGCCCCAGCGAGGCGCGCGTGTTCGAGGCGGTGGCGCGCGGCGAGCCGGTCACCGCGATCGCCGCCGCGGAGGGCGTCAGCGTCAGCACGATCCGCACCCATTTGCTGCGCATCTTCGAGAAGAGCGGCGTGCATCGCCAGATCGACGTCATGAAGCTGGCACAGGCGTTCCGCAGCCCGTTGTCGGGCGCGTGACGGCACGCGTGATGCTGTAGGGTGCAATCGCGCCACGTCGTCATTGCGACCCCGGTCTTGAGCCGGGGTCGCAACGACGGATCAATCGCCCGACAGGTCCCCCGCAAGCCGTTTCGCGAACGCCTTCCTGACGCGCCACGCCTCCAGAAAGCGGCCGGCGACATAGAGGAAGGCGAAGATGCCGGCGAAGACATAGGCGGCGGTGGGCTTCGGCTTCTTGTCGTCGTCGGGCTTCTTGTCCTTCTTCGGCGCATCGGGGGCGGGCGCGCCCAGCGCCTTGTCGATCGCATTCTGCGGCAGCTGGATCTGCTTCTTCTCCGCCTTCTTCTTCGCGGCCTCGGCGGAGGGAGCCTCCAGCTTGCCGACCAGCACGGTCGCCTGCGCGAAGGCCAGGAACAGCAACGGCGCGAGGAAGCAGAGCAGGAGGATGCGGCTGACCAGCCGATAGTGCAGCACCGGCGCCGCATCCGTGGTGCGCGCCTCCAGCACGCCGCGGTCGAAGACCGCGAGCGGATCCTGCGCCGCGGGATCGGTCTTGTGGAAGGTCAGCGTGTCGCCCTGCTGCTGCACCGTCGTGCCGGTATGGCGGAACAGCGGCATCAGCCGGTCGAAGGCGTCGTCCGGCGTCTGCCCGGGCGCCAGCGGGACCGCGCCCTCGATATGCCAGATCGTCTCGATCCAGCGGCGGAGCGACGGTGCCCGTCCCTCGCCCGCCCCCTCGCCCGCCGGTGCGGCCGCCTCGCCCATCGCCGCCGCGGTCATTCCGCGGGCACCGCGTGCGGGGCGCGGCCGAAGCGCTCGCGCATCGTCTTCCACGCCTCGGTGAAGGGATAGGTCATCTGCTCGCGGATCGACATGCGGCGGCCACCCTCCATCCCCAGCAATTCCGCCTCGCCATCGACGCAGGTGCCGAAGAGGCGGTCGATGAAGATATAGGTGTTGGAATAATTGCTGCGGCTCGCCTCGAAATCCTGCGAATGGTGCAGGCTGTGATGCTCGGTGGTGTTGAACAGGAAACGCCACCAGCGCGGCGTGTTGAAGCGGACGTTGATATGCTGGTAGGTGCCCACCGCCAGCCCGATCGCCCCCGCCAGCAGCGCGGCGCGCGGCAGGAAGTCGAAGAAGCCGCCGATGCCCAGCCCGATCAGGAACAGCTCGACCGGATTTCCGACCGCGCCCTTGTTGATGTTCAGCTGCGTGATGTAGTGGTGGACGGAGTGGGTCAGCCACAGCGGATACCAATTGTGCATCCCGCGGTGCATCCAATATTGCCCGAAATCGAAGATGAACGAGATCAGGAACGCCTGCACCAGCAAGGGCGCACTCATGAACCAGGCCAGCTTGTCCCATTCCAGCCCGCTCTGGATCGCCGAGATGATCGCGCCGTCGCCGATGAATTCGTCGACCAGCCGCAGCGCGGTATAGCCCAGACCGACGTAGAAGAGGTCGACGGTCAGTTCCTTCCACGTCAGCTTCCAGCTCTCATAGCGCGGGAAGAAATATTCCATCACCAGCAGCAGCGCCTTGAAGCCGATGCCGATCCAGATTGCGGTCGATGCCTTGGCGATCGAATTGGGCGCGTAATACCAGAAGAGGATCAGCCCGAAGAGCATTGCGGGCTGGAAGCAGGTGAAGAAGATCTGCTTGAACCGCCCGCCCTCGACCCGCGGCACGTTTTCCCATCCGACCGTCACCGGCGACTGCGCCCCGATGATCCTGTTGCCGACGCGAACCCCGTTCATCTGTCGCCCCTCGTTCTGATCACGGCTGTGAAGGGGAGGATTCCGGACGGCGGCGTAATACGCCACCCGCGAACGTCATATGGACCCCATAGATGCCGCCTATGCGATGGCCGCCGTCAGCGCAGCGGCACCGCATGACGTGCGAGATGCGCCGCCTCGCGCCGCCACCAGTCCGCGGCCGCCGGGGTGCATGCGGTCGTGATGCCGAACGCCATCTCCGGGACATGAGCGTCGACCGCGAAATGGAGCGTCCGCGTCGCCTGCGCCAGCGTCACCGAACCGTCCGGCTCCAACGCGAACGCGCCATCGAGGATCGCGGCGCCGACGCGCGGCGGCTGCGTGCTCCACGTCACCCGGTCGCCATCGAGCGCGACCGACACCTCATAGTCGTCGATCCCCGCCTCCGGTGCCCGCGCGATCGCGAGCGCGATCTGTGCGCCCGCGACGATCAGCCCGCCGTCGCGGGGTCGCCGCGCACCGTCGCCACGATCGGTGACCGCGACGAGGCGCAGGCCCAGCAATGCACCGGTCGCGGCCTGCTGCCGCCAGTCCTCGACATAGGCGCCCGACGGCGCGAACTCGATCACGCTGTTGCCGATCGCGACCAGCCGCGCCGGCTCCGGCCATTGGTCGTGCGGCTGATAGCTGGACGCGATGTCCCACGACATCTCGCTCGCCGCCGCGTCCCATCGTGTGTCACCGACCCAGCCCTGCCGCAGGTCGGGCGGGGTCGCGGCGCCATCGGGCAGCCGCAGGTCGATCGTGAACGTGCGCGACTGGAACCAGAAGACGCGCGTGGCCATATCGGTCAACCCGTTGCAGAAGGTGATCGCGTGCCGCCGGAACGCGCCCAGCAGGTGCGCGGGGAAGGCCGCATCGGCGGTGCGCGGCGGCAGCGCGGCGAGCAGCTCCGCCAGCGTCACGCCTGCACCCCGAACGACCCGAGCGGCAGCGGCTGCGCCAGCGTCACCTCGCCGCGCGCCTGCCGCTGCTTCAGATAGGCGAAGGTCTGCGCGGTCTGGTGGAACAGATGCTCGCCGCAGCGGATCGGGGCATAGCGACGCGCGCCGTGCGGCGGTACCAGCGGCGCGACGACATGGTCATAGTCGCAGGTGAAGAACAGCGGGAAGGAATAGCGCTCCTCCGCCACCTTCTTCACGCGATGCGTGGTGGCGAGCCAGCGGCCGTTGGACATCAGCTCCATCATGTCGCCGATGTTCATCACCATCGTACCGTCGACGGGCGGCACGTCGCGCCATTCGCCCGAACGGTCCATCACCTGCAACCCGCCCGATGTCGCGAACAGCAGGGTGAAGCATTCGTAATCGGTGTGCGCGCCGATCCCGGGGCGATCCTCCGCCGCGGGCGCGAGCGGATAATGGATCAGCCGCAACTGGTTGGGCGGGTGACGCAGATGCGGCGCGAAATGATCCTCCGCCAGCCCGAGCGCGCACGCGAAGGCGCCGAACAGCTGGCGCCCGATCGCGTCCAGATGGCGGTAATAGGCCAGCACGTCGTCGCGGAACCCCGGCAGGTCGGGCCACAGGTTCGGCCCTAGGAGCGGGCGGCGTCCCTCCGCGTGCGGATAGTCGTTGTTGACGTCATAGGCTTCCTTCAGGTCGCGCGTGCCGCCGCCGAACTCCTCCTCACCCGCGGGCACATAGCCGCTGTGGTTGGACGATCCGCCGATATAATGCGCCATCTTCGCCGCCATTCCCTGCGCGAAATAGCGTTTCGCGGTGGCGAGCAGGCGGTCGGCCAGTCGCCAGTCGAGCTGCGCGCCGCGGATATAGAGGAAGCCCGAGCGGCGGCAGGCGTCGTCCAGCGCATGCGCCACCGCGAGGCGGTCCGCGACGCTCGAACCAGCAAGATCGGAGATGTCGACGATCGGCAGCGCGGCGGGGTCGTTCATTGCGCCATATCGCCACGCGCAGGGCATAGAGAAAGATGGAGATCATTTATGGTTTGCATCAATTCGATCTATGAGGCGATAAGCATGGCCCATCTGACAACGGGCCGCCGGAAGGACATTGATGGAAGAGCGGACGGTGCCGACCGACCGGAAATTCGCCAGTCGGGTCGACTGGAACCTGATGCGCACCTTCGTCGATATCGTGCGCGCGGGCGGCATCGGCGCGGCGGCGCGCCAGCTCAACAAGCAGCAGCCGAGCATCAGCGCCGCGCTGAAGCGGCTGGAGGAGCATGTCGGCGCCACGCTGCTCCACCGCACCGCCACCGGCGTGGAGATGACCGCCGCGGGCAAGGCGATGATGGCGCTGTGCGAGGACATGCTCGAATCCGCGCGGATGATGCCGCACCAGATCGCGCAGGCGACACGCCGGGTCGAGGGCATCGTGCGGATCCAGATGGTGTCCGCCATCGTCTCGTCCGAGCTGGACGAGGCGATCGCCAGCTTCCACCGCCGCAATCCCGACATCCATATCGAGATCCGCGTATCGCCGTGGCGCGAGGTGCTGGACGCGCTGGAGCGCGGCGATGTGGAGATCGGCGTCGGCTATGACGGTGGCGATCGCGGCAGCCTGGTGTACGAACCGCTCTTCGTCGAGCGCCAGCAGCTGTATTGCGGGCGCAGCCACCCGCTGTTCGGCTATCGCGTCGGGCGGCTCAACGAGTTGAAGGACGAAGGCTTCGTCCTGACCGGCGCCGACGAGATCGAGACGATCACCCGGCTGCGCCGCCGCTATCGGCTCGGCACGCGCGTCAATGGCGTGGCGGAGGACGTCAACGAAGCGCGACGGCTGATCGTCAACGGCGTCGGTATCGGCTTCCTGCCGGTACTGTCCGCGCGCGAGGCGGTGGCGGCGGGCGCGTTGTGGCCGATCCTGCTGACCGAGTTCGAACCGTCGTACGACATCTTCCTGCTCGCGCGCGCGCAACCGGCGCGCGACACCGCGACGCAACTGTTCATCGACGAAGTCTATCGCCGCATCCGCGCGCAACGCCACTCCTGACGACGAAGGGCATAGATGCTGCCTATGCGTTCCATAGACGATTCCCGTCTGCCGCGATGACCCCGTGCTGGATCACCCTGTGCCCTCGTTAACGGAGGAACAGGTGCGCAGCGACCAGCGACCGGCGTTCATCGATGCGATCGGCAGCCTCGCCCGCCGCATCGGACGACTGCTCCTGAACGGACTGGCCGCACGCGCCAGCGCGGTGGGCGGGCTGCCCAACCTGTGCGCCCGCTCCGCCGGACGGACACCATAGGGACGATGATGACCACCAAGCCGCTCGACCTGCTGCCCCCCGCCTTCGTCGCGATCGTCTGCGCCTTCTGGGCCTATGCGCCACAGGCCTGGGTCGACAGCCCGTGGACGATCGTCATCGCCGCCACCGCGGTGCCGCTGCTGGTGCAGGCGATCGAGGCGGTGGCGGAGCGGCACGCCGGATGGCGGCTGAACCGGCGCGAGTTCGCGACCGACCTCGGCTATGTCATCTTCAACGCCACCGTCATCGGCTGGCTGACGACGCATCTGGCGGAGGATCCGCTGCGCGCGCTCAAGACGTGGCTGGGGATCACGACGCACTGGGCGATGCACCTGCCGTTTCTGGCGCAGGTGGCGCTGGTGATCGTGGTGATCGAATTCGGCCAGTATTGGATGCATCGTGCGATGCACAACACCTTCCTGTGGTACACGCATGCGCCGCACCACCATTTGACGCAGCTCAACGCGATGAAGGGGGCGGTGGGCAATCCGCTGGAATTGTTCCTGATCAGCCTGAGCGTGATCGCGCTGTTCGACCTGTCGCTGGCGGCGCTGTTCTGCGGGATCAACGTGCTGGTCGTCGTCTCCGTGTTCGCGCATGCCAATGTCCGCGCCGACCCGCCGCGTTTCTATTCCTTCTTCTTCACCACGATCCGCCATCACAGCCTGCATCACTCCACCGGCTATGACGAAACGCGGAGCAATTATGCCAATTCGCTGATCCTGCTCGACCGCCTGTTCGGCACCTATCGCGAGGGCGAGGGGGTGATCGTCGGGCAGGACGAACGACGCCGGTTGTCGGTCGTCGAGCAGACGCTGTTCCCGCTGCGTCCGCTGCGCGACCGCGTGCAGGCGCGGCGGGCGCAGGACGGCGCGTCGGCGACGGCGAACTGATGCTGCTGAACGCGCGCCCGGTCGACGGCGGCGCCCCGCGTCGCGAGCGGATCGCAGCAGCGCGCGCGGCGCTGGCGCGCGGCGACTGGACCGCGGTCGCCCGCTTCGCCGGCGCGGTGCTGGCGGAGCGTGGCGAGGACGCCGAGGCGCTGTTCCTCCATGGCCTGACCGAGGCCGCGGCGGGCCGCGTCGCCACCGCGATCGGGCTGATCGAGCGGGCGGTGGCGCGCTGCCCTGCGGGCGAATATCGGGCGCAACTGGCACGGCTGTACGTCGGGGTGCGCCGCGACGGCGACGCCGCGGCGACGCTGGCGGCCGCGGAGACGATGCTGCCCGACGACGCGTTGAGCCGCGACACGATGGGCTGCGTCTATGCCCGGCTGGGCGACCATGCCGCGTCGCTGCCGCATTTCGACGCCGCGGTGGCGCTGGCGCCCGACCATATCGACTTCCGCTACAATCAGGCCGCCACGCTCGGCTTCCTTGGACGCACCGACGCGGCGGAGGCAGCGACCGAGGCGCTGCTGGCGCGTGCGCCGGACGATGCGCGCGCGCACCACCTGCTCGCCGGGCTGCGGCGGCAGACGCCGGAACGCCATCATATCGCGCGGCTGACCGTCGTGCGGGAGCGCGCACGCGACGATCGGTCGCGCGTGCTGCTGGGCTATGCGCTGACCAAGGAGATGGAGGACGTCGGCCGGGAGGCGGAGGCGCTCGCCACCCTGTGCGCGACCAACGCCGCCCATCGCGCGACATTGGGCTATTCGGCAGCGGACGATGCCGCGATCTTCGACGCGATCGAGGCGGCGTGGCCGACGATCGCCGGCAGCCCGGTGACCGCACCGCCGTCCGATGCGCCGATCTTCGTCATCGGCATGCCGCGCACCGGCACGACGCTGGTCGACCGCATCCTGTCGTCGCACCCGGACGTGGAGAGTGCGGGCGAGCTACAGGCGATGCCGCTGGCGGTGAAGGCCGCGGCCGGCACGCGCACCCGCCAGGTGCTGGACGTGGACACGATCCGCGCGGTCGCGGGCACGGACATGAGCGCGATCGGCGCCGACTATCTGCGGCGGGCGCGGCATCATCGTCGCGACGCGGCGCGGCGCTTCGTCGACAAGTTTCCGGGCAATTTCCATTATACCGGCATCATCGCGCGCGCGCTGCCGGCGGCGCGGATCGTCTGCTTGCGCCGACATCCGATGGACACGGTGCTCAGCAATTTCCGCAACCTGTTCGCGATCGGCTCGCGCTATTACGATTACAGCTACGACCTTGCCGACATCGCGCATTATTACGTCCGATTCGACCGGCTGATGACATCGTGGCGCGCGGCGCTGCCGGGGCGCGTGCTGGAACTGCACTACGAGGATCTGGTCGCGGACCAGGAAGCGCAGACGCGCCGGCTGCTCGATCATGCCGGACTGGATTGGTCCGACGCGTGCCTGGCCTTCCACGACAATACGGCCCCGGTATCGACGCCCAGCGCGGCACAGGTGCGGCGCCCGATGTACCGCGACGCAGTGGCGCGGTGGAAGCGGCATGCCGAAATTCTGGCCCCGGCGCGCCGCGTGTTCGAGGAGGCGGGCATTGCGATCGACTGACCGGATCGTGATCGCGCTGCTCGCCGCGGCGGCGATGCCCGGCGTCGCGGCGGCCGAGCCGCAAGCGCGGCTGGTGTCGTGCGAACCGGTCGACTGCCTCCAGATTTCGGGCACGCGCGCCACGCGTGGCAGTGCGGTGTTCATCAACGGCCACCCGATCGCGGTCGAGGGCGGGCGGCGCTGGCGTATCCGGTTGCCGGTGGAGACGGTGCGCGGCTGGTCATCGCCCCGCGCACGCACGATCCGGGTGGCGACCGCGACTCCGGGGACGGAGGATCGCGTCGAGGAAGAGGCGGACCTGCCGATCGGGCTGCTGGGCGGGCGCATCGACCTCGCCGCCCTGGTCGTGCGGCTGCACTGAACGTTGCGCGTCAGCGGCTTACCGGCCGCACATTGTCACTCCTCCGGTCACGCATTATGTGCTGGCCGCCGCCGTTGGACGAGCGGCCGTCGAGACGAGACGCGAGGAGAGGATGATGAAGGTCGGTTTCATGGCCATGGCCGCACTCGGCCTGGCATGTGCGGGCGCGGCGAACGCCGCCGGTTCCGAAAATCCGCTGGCGAAGGACGCCGCGGTGCTCCAGCTCAAGGGACTGGATCTCGCCACCGCCGACGGTCAGCAGCGCCTCGCGATCCGCATGGACGCCGCGGCACAGGCGGTGTGCGGCGACGAGCGGCTCGCGAGCGTCCATCTCGCGCTGGCGGACAAGGCGCGCAATTGCCGGGCACAGGTGATCGCCGACATCCGCCAGCAGATCGAATCGCGCCAGGCCTCGCTCGGTCCCGCCGCGCAACTCGCCGCGACGCGCTGATCGACGCTGCCGTGCTCCTGCGAAGGCAGGAGCACGGGTCGTGGCGCGCCATCGCGGTTGCATGACCGTGGGCTTGGGCGGTCGCGTAGGCTTTGCAAAGCCTTCATCGCCTGTTCCCCGGCGAAGGCCGGGGTCCAGTTACGGGCTGTTTTCGCATCTTACGAGCCGACCGTTACTGGCCCCCGGCCTTCGCCGGGGAACAGGAGGGTTTCGCAGAGGCCTCGACCGGTCCGCGCTTGCGGTACGGTGGATGCCGGAACGAGCCCGGCATGACAGTGAGGATCGTTGAAGGTCCGCCGTTCGCCGAAATGAAGGGCGGCCTATTTTCCGATCGTCGCGGGTTCGGGCCACCACGACAGCGTGTGGTGATCGTGCGCGCTCGTCCACACGCCCGCCGGCGTATAGCGTAGCGCGCCGCTGCCGACCGGCTTGCCGACGCGTGCCTCGATCGCGAGCGTCTGCGCGTCGATGACGACGAAGGTCTGCTCCTCGGTGGTGCGCAGCCACACCTTGCCGCCGCCGGTATCGATGTCACCATAGGCGAGCGTCGCGCCGACCTTGACGCGCGCGGTCACCGCATTGGTCGCAGGATCGATCCGCGCGACGGTGCCGTCGCCCTGTTCCTGCACCCACACCGCGCCCTCGCCGGCGGTGAGGAAGCCGGGCTTCGCGCCGAGCGGGATCGTCGCGACGACCTTGTTGGTGGCGGGGTCGATCCGTTGCAGCGTTCGTCCCTTGAGGCTGACCGCCCAAAGCGCGTCGAGGCCGAAGGCGAGGTAGGAGGTACCCGGCGTCACGGCGATCGTGGCGACGACCTTGTCCGTGGCGGGATCGACCCGCGCCACCGCGCCGGTGGCATCGCTGGCGATCCAGACCGAGCCGGCGCCGGCGACGACGTTCAGTTCGCCGTCGGGTGCGGCGACGCCGGTCGCAATGGCGGTCACCAGCTTCGCCGCGCGCGCGTCGATGCGGTTGAGCGTGCGCGTGTCGCAGTCGGCGACCCACAAGGTGTCACGATCGAACGCCATCGCGCCGCACGGATGCGCCAGCGGGACCGTCGCCGTCAGCCCGTCACGCGACCAGCGTTCGACCCGCCCCTTGTTGGTGGCCCAGACCGCGTCGCCATCGACGGCGAGGAAATCGGCGAAGCCGGGGACCGCGATGACCTGTTCGGTCTGCGCCCATGCCGGAGTGGCACCGCCGAGCGCGAGTGCGAGAAGAAGACGCCGCATCTCAGCCGCGCTGCGCGATATAGGCGCGCCAGCCGCCCAGCGCGGTGATGTCCTGCGCGCCCGCCAGCGCGCGCGGTTCCGCGACGAAGCCCTTGACGCTGCTGCCGTCCGCCAGCGTCACGGTGCCGATCGCGAGCGGGGCGGGCACCTCGACGGTGAAGCTGCCGAACTCGGCGACGCCCAGTTCGTACACCTCCAGCTGGATCGCGGCACCGTCCTCGTCATGGACCAGCGCGGGCTTCGGCGGCACGCTGTCGGCGATGGCATAGAGGCGATAGGTCGGCGCGGTCTCGAATGCGCCGACGAAGGTCGCGTTGCGCGAGGTCAGCTGCCAGTGGAGCGGCATGTCCTTCAGATGCGCGCCCACGACGGCGAGTTTGACGGTGTCCATTCGGCCCTCCTTGTCGAGCGGGGGTGATGGCGGCAGCGCCGCCGCGGCGAGATAGGTGTCGGCGACGTCGAGCAGCGCGCGGTCGGTATCGGCCGGACCGATCAGCGTGATGCCGAACCCGGTGGCATTGTCGCGCGCGCCCGCGGGCACCGCGACCGCCGCCATGTCGAGCAGGTTCACGAAATTGGTATAGGCGCCCAGGTTGCTGTTGAGCGCGATCGGCGCGGCGGCCAGTTCCGCGACGCGATAGGTGGTGCCGGTCGTCGGGAAGGCGAGCAGGTCGATATCCTGCCACATCAGGTCCGCCCCGCGCTTCAGCTCGGCGAGGCGATAGATGCCGCGGAACAGCGTGACCGCATCGATGTTCGCGCCCGGCGCCACGACCTCGCGTACCACCGGGTCGATCGCGTCTGGATCGCGCGCCAGTAGTCCGGCGATCGCGGCGGTGCGCTCCGCGACCCAGGGGCCGCCGTAGAGCAGTTGCGCGGCCTCGCGCAGCGGATCGATGTCGATCTCCACCAGCTCGCCGATACCGGCCAGCGTGGCGAGCGCGCGCTCGTAGAGATATTCCGCCTGGGCATCGCCGAAGAAGACGCGCTGGTCGCGCCGCGGCACGCCGATGCGGCGCGGCAGGACGGTGCGATCCGCCAGCGGTTTCGAGAAGGGATCGGCGACATCGAACCCGGCGATGACGCCGTCGATCAGCCGCGCATCGGCGGTATCGTCGGTGAAGACGGTGATGCAATCGATCGTGCGGCACGCGGGCACCAGACCCTGCGTGCTCCAGCGGCCCTTGCTGGGCTTGAACCCGATCAGGTGGTTGAAGGCGGCGGGGACACGCCCCGACCCGGCGGTGTCGGTGCCGAGCGCGAATGCCACCAGCCCCGCCGCCACCGCGACCGCGGATCCGGAACTGGACCCGCCGCTGACATAGGCCAGATTGTGGGCATTGCGCGGCGCGCCATAAGGCGAGCGCGTGCCGACCAGCCCGGTCGCGAACTGGTCGAGGTTGGTCTTGCCGACGCACAGCGCGCCCGCGGCGAGCAGGCGATCGACCACGGTCGCCGACGCCTGTGGCCGATAGGCGAAAGCGGGGCAGGCCGCGGTCGTCTCCAGCCCGGCGACGTCGATATTGTCCTTCACCGCAAAGGGCACACCCGCGAGCGGCAGATGCTCGCCCGCCGCGACGCGCGCATCGATCGCGCGCGCGGCGTCGAGCAGCGCGTCGGGGGCGACGCGGCTGATCCACACCTGCGGCTGGATCGCGTCATAGGCGGCGAGGCGCGCCAGCACCTCCTGCGCCACCGCGATCGCGCTGGTGCTGCCCACCGCCACATCGGCGGCGATCGCGGCGGCGTGAAAGCGAGCCGTCATGCGTGCGCCCGCAATGCCAGCAGCGGCGAGCCGGGCTGGAGCGGCTGGCGCTCCTCGATATAGAGCGCGGCGATCGTGCCCGCGGCGGGGCTTTCGACCGGGCATTCCATCTTCATCGCCTCGATCACCGCGATTGTGTCGCCCGCCTCCACCGTGTCGCCGGCGGCGACCAGCAGCTTCCACACGCTGCCACCGAACGGCGCCTCGATCACATCGGCGCCCGCGGGCACCTCGATCGCGGCGGCGGGGGGTGTCTCTTCCTTCGCGAGGTCGGCGACGCGATCGAACTCGCCGCGGCGTTCCCAATCGGCGCGCTCCGCGTCGAACGCCGCCTTCCGCCGCGCCTCGAACGCGGCGATGTCATCGGCATTGTCCTTCAGGAAGGCGCGATAGTCGGACAGGCGGAACTCGGACGGCTCGATCCGGATCGAGCGCCGCCCGCTGGGGAAGTCGCGGCGCCAGTCCACCAGCTCCTCCGCGCTGACCGGATAGAAGCGGATCTGGTCGAAGAAGCGCAGCAGCCACGGCTTGCCGTCGATGAAGGCATCGGTCTGGCGATAGGTGTTCCACACCTGGATGGTGCGGCCGAACAGCTGATACCCGCCCGGCCCCTCCATGCCATAGATGCACATATAGGCGCCGCCGATGCCGACGACATTGGGCGGGGTCCAGGTGCGCGCGGGATTGTACTTGGTCGTCACCAGTCGGTGGCGCGGGTCGATCGGGGTCGCCACCGGCGCGCCGAGATAGACGTCGCCCAGCCCCATCACGAGGTAATTGGCGTCGAAGATCAGGCTCTCGACCGCGGCGGCATCGGGCAAGCCGTTGATGCGGCGGATAAACTCGACATTATCCGGGCACCACGGCGCATCGTCGCGCACCGCACCGATATATTTCTCGATCGTCTCGATCGTCGCGGGGTCGCGCCAGCTGAGCGGCAGATGGACGATGCGCGAAGGGATCGCGAAAGTTTCCAGGTCACCCAGCCGGTCCTCGGCATCGATCAGCAGCGCGAGCGCGGCGCGCTGGTCGAGCGATTGGCCATCGATATGGACCTGAAGCGAGCGGATGCCCGGCACCACGTCGACGATCCCGGCGGGCGCCATCCGCTCCAGCTCGACCATCAGCGCGTGGACGCGCAGCCTGAGCTCGATGTCGAGGACGATCGGGCCATATTCGACCAGGATGTTGCGGTCGCCCTGCTGGCGATAGACGGTGCGCGGGCGCCCTCCCCCTGCCGGCAATTCGGCGAGGATCGGCGAGAGCGTCGCGATCGGGCGTGCGGGGCCGGCATCGGCAGCGGTGCCGTTCGCCACCAGCCGGCGCTGGAGCGTGTCCGCCATGGTCGCGTCGTCGATGTTGACGGGGACGAAGCGCAACGTGTCGCCGGGCATCAGCTGCCCGATCTTCCAACGGTCGGCGGCGATCACCACGAACGGGCAGACGAACCCGCCCAGCGACGGACCATCCGGCCCCAGGATGATCGGCATGTCGCCGGTGAAGTCGACCGCGCCGATCGCATAGGGGTTATCGTGGATGTTCGACGGGTGCAGCCCCGCCTCGCCGCCGTCGGTGCGCGCCCAGTGCGGCTTGGGGCCGATCAGGCGGACGCCGGTGCGGTTGCTGTTGTAATGGACCTGCCATTCCGCATCGACGATGGTCGCGATATCGCCATCGGTGAAGAAGTCGGGCGCGCCGTGCGGGCCGTAGAGGACGCGCAGCGTCCATTCGGTCGACAGCGCGGGCAAAGCGGCCGCGGTGAGGACATCGGAAACGGGTTCGTCCCCCAGATGGATCGTATCGCCCGCCAGCAGGCGGCGCGCGGCATGGCCGCCGAACTGCCCCAGCTCGAAGGTGGCGCGGCTGCCGAGATAGGGCGCGACGTCCAGCCCGCCCGCGAACAGGATATAGCCGCGCATCCCGCCGCCGGTGGCGCGGCCCAGCGCCAGCGTCTGCCCCGCGCGCACGTCGATCGCGACGCCGCGCTCGATAAGCGCGCCGTCCAGCGTCGCGCGGAAATCGGCCCCGGTCAGGCAGATGCGCGCGGGTGCGGTGAACGACAACGTCGGGCCGATCATCGTCACCTCCAGCCCGGCGGTGCCCTCCGCATTGCCGAGCAGGCGGTTGCCAACGCGGAACGACTGGTCGTCGAACGGCCCCGATGGCGGCACGCCCACCGCCCACATCGCCTGCCGCCCCGGCCAGTCCTGCACCGTCGTCGCGGTGCCGCCGCTCACCACGCGGATCGCGCGCGGGTGATAGGGGATCGCGTCGAGCGCGCGCGTCGATACCTCACCGCTGATGAAGGCGGGCGCACGGACGACGTCGCGCAACCAGCGCAAATTGGTCTCGATGCCGTCGATGCGGGTCGCGTCGAGCGCCGCCTGCATCGCCGCCACCGCCCGATCGCGGGTGGGGGCGTGGACGATCAGCTTGGCGAGCATGGGATCGTACCAGGCGCTGACCTCGCTGCCCGCCATGCACCATGTCTCGACGCGCGCCTCCGCCGGGAAGGCGACGTTGGTCAGCGTGCCGGAGGTGGGGCGATAGTCGAGCGCGGGATCCTCCGCATACAGGCGCACCTGCACCGAATGACCCTGCGGCACCGGCACCTCGCGATTGAGGAACGCGAAGTCGCCCGCCCCGCCGCGGATCATCCATTCGACCAGATCGACGCCCATCACCTCCTCGGTGACGCCATGTTCGACCTGGAGGCGGGTGTTCATTTCGAGGAAGAAGAACTCCTCGCGCTCCGCATCGTACAGAAACTCGACCGTGCCGGCGGAGCGATAGCGCGCCGCCTCGCCCAGCCGGACCGCCGCCGCGATCAGCGCGGTGCGGACATGGTCGGGGAGCAGCGGCGCGGGCGCCTCCTCGACCACTTTCTGGTTGCGGCGCTGGAGCGAGCAGTCGCGCTCGCCCAATGGCAGCACGCGGCCCTTGCCGTCGCCGAAGATCTGCACCTCGACATGGCGTGCGCGGCGGACGTAGCGTTCGAGGAACACGCCGGCGTCGCCGAAATTGCCCTTGCCCAGCCGCGCCACGGTGGCGAAACCGTCGCGCACGGCATCGACATCCTCGCACACGCGCATGCCGATGCCGCCGCCGCCCGCGGTCGCCTTCAGGATCACGGGGAAGCCGATCGCGTCCGCCGCCGCGACCGCCGCCGCCTCGTCGGTCAGCAGGTCGGTGCCCGGTGCCAGCGGCACGCCATGCGCCGCGGCCAGCGCGCGCGCGCTGTGCTTCAGGCCGAAGGTGCGGATGTTGTCTGCGGTGGGGCCGATGAAGACGATGCCGGCGGCGGCACACGCCTCGGCAAACTCGACATTCTCGGCGAGGAAGCCGTAGCCGGGGTGGATCGCGTCCGCGCCGGTGCGCTTCGCCGCGTCGATGATCGCGGGGATGTTGAGATAGCTGTCGCTGGCGCGCGCGGGGCCGATGCACACCGCCTCGTCCGCCTGCGCGACATGGAGCGATGCCTCGTCCGCTTCCGAATAGACCGCGACCGAGCGCAGCCCCATGGCGCGCAGCGTGCGGATGATGCGGGTGGCGATCGCGCCGCGATTGGCGATCAGGACGGTCCGAAGCGCCGTCATGCCGCGACGATCATGCGCACGGGGGTGGGGTTGAACGCGTTGCAGGGGTTGTTGATCTGCGGGCAGTTGGAAACGACGACGATCACGTCCATCTCCGCGCGCAAATCGATCGTCAGCCCGGGGGCGGAGATGCCGTCGACGATGCCCAGCGCGCCATCGGCCTCGACCGGCACGTTCATGAAGAAGTTGATGTTCGACACGATGTCGCGCTTGCCGCGCCCGTCGGCGAGGTTCGCCTCCAGGAAATTCTCGACACAGGCATGCTGCGCCTTGGTGTGGTGACCGTAGCGCAAGGTGTTGGACTCGCACGAGCATGCGCCGCCGATCGTGTCGTGATAGTCGACCGCGCTGGCGACGATCGTCATCATCGCGCGCCCCTCGCTGGAGCGCAGCACGCTGCCGGTGCGCAGGAACAGATTGCCCTGCGCCGCGATCGTGTCCTGCGCGCTGTAGCGTTCGGCATCGTCCGCCGCGGCATAGAGCAGGAAATCGACCGCCTGATTGCCCTCCAGATCGACGATGCGCAGCGTCTGGCCGCGCTCGATCCGATGGCGCCAAGGCGCGCGCGCCGGGACGATGGCGTCGTGGACGACCGGGCCGGGAAGGCCCGCGAGATGGGGATCGGCGCTCATGCTGTCCTCCTTCAGCGGCGGAAATAGTCTTCGACGTTCTGAAAGGCGCGCAGCCCCTCCGGCGTCGCGGTGCGGATGGCGTCGTCCTCGGGCGTCACCGGCCCACGCCATGCGGTCGCGCGCAGCGGGGTGACGGTGTACGCGTCGCGCGGATCGAGGACGTGCGGGCAGTTGGCGAGGACGAGGATCACGTCCATCTCCGCGCGCAGCGTCACGCTGCGGCCCAGCGCATAGGGACCGACCAGCGGGGTGACGGTGCCGTCCGCCTCGATCCGCGTGCCCTTGAACAGATTGATGCACGGATGGACGTCGCGTCGCCCCAGCCCGTGCTTGGCGACGCCCAGCAGGAAGCGGTCGCGCGCGCTGGGCTGCGCGCCGCTGTTGCTGCCGTCACCATAGCGCGCGGCATTGCTGGCCGGCGTCGACGGACCGCAGAAACAGTCGTGCGTGCCCGCGTCGTCGGCGACGATGCTCATCAGAACGCGGCCCATGTCGGACAGCAGCAGCTTGCCCGCGCCGAGATAGGCGTTCCACTGCACCTTGACCGTGTCGGCGACGTTCAGCCGCTCGGTCGGCAGGTCGGCGTTGAACACCAGCAGCGAGGCGCAGGCGTCGCCCTTCACGTCGATCAGCCGCAGGCGCGATCCGCGCGACAGGCGGCGTGTGGCATAGCCGCCGGCGGCGATCGTCTCCTCCCACACCAGATCGGCGGCATCGACGCCATCCGGCAGGTCGTCGGCGATCGGCGGCAGCACCGGCATCGCCTCCACCACGGTGCCGGCCATGGCGCGCGCATGGTCGCGCGCGGCGAGCGGATCGGCGAGAATCGCGGTCATGCGTCGTCCCCCTGTTCGTGAAGCGGCGGCAGCAGCGAGGTGGTGGTGACGAGCTGGAGCTGCTGCACCCCGCGGACGCGGCGCAGCGCGTCGCACAGCTCCTTCAGCCGCACCGCCGGCCCCTGCACCAGCAGCACCTCCAGCGATTGATCGTCCTCCAGGAAGACGTGCTGCGAGGAGATCACCTCTTTCAGGTAATCCGCCTGCATCTGCGCCAGCTGGTGACGCACGCGACCGCGATCACCGCGATAGACCAGCGTCAACGTGCCCGCGAGCATCTTGTCCGGATGGGTGAAGGCATCATGCTCCGCGAGCGCGTGGCGGATCAGCTCGGAGATCAGCCGCGAGCGCGACGGCAGCCCGCGCTCCTCCACCATCACGTCGAGCTGGCGGAAGAGTTCGGCCGGCAAGCTCATGCTGAGCCGGGCGAGAGTCGTGGAATCGGAGGTCATGCGACACCCTCCATATTATTACGTTCATCGTCAATCGTAATATCGGGATCGACGCGCTTGGTCAGCGGCAGGTCGTACACCGCGGTCGCGCCATAGCGGTGCGGCGCGTGCGGATCGTGCCGGCGCTTGTCGAGCGCCAGCACGCGCGTGCCGAGCGAGAACGCCTCGCGCAGGTCGTGCGTCACCATGACGATGGTCAGCGCATGGTCGCGCCACAATTGCGTGATCAGCGCGTGCATATCGGCGCGGATACCGGGATCGAGCGCGCCGAACGGCTCGTCGAGCAGCAGGATGCGGGGCCGCTTGATCAGCGCCTGCGCGATCGCCAGCCGCTGCTGCATCCCGCCCGACATTTCCGCGGGGTAGAGATGCAGGCTGTCGCGCAGACCCACGGCGTCGAGCATCGCCACCGCCTCTTCCTCCGCGGCGCGGCGACGGGCGCCGAACAGCCGTGCGATCAGCGGTGCCTGCGCGCATTCCAGCCCGAACAGCGTGTTGCGCAGCACATTCATGTGCGGAAACACCGAATAGCGCTGGAACACGACGCCGCGGTCGGGATCACATTCGGCGCGCAGCGGAATGCCGTCGAGCAGGATCGCTCCACGCGTCGGCGCTTCCTGCCCCAGCAGCAGCCGCAACAGGCTGCTCTTGCCCGCCCCCGACGGGCCGACGATCGACACGAACGATCCCGCGGCGATGTCGAGATTGACGCGCTCCAGCACGATCTTGTCGCCATATTCGACCCAGATATCGCGCAGCGAGAGGATCGTGCTCATCGACCGCCCCCCTGCGCCCAGGGGAACAGGCGGCGGTCGGCCTGGACCAGCGCGACGTCCATCGCGATGGCCAGCAGCGCGATCCACGCGACATATGGGATGATGACGTCCATCGCGAGATAGCGGCGGACCAGGAAGATGCGATAGCCCAGCCCGACGTCGGACGCGATCGCCTCCGCGGAGATCAGGAACACCCAGGCGGGGCCGAGCGACAGCCGCACCGCCTGTACCAGCCGCGGCATCGCCTGTGGCAGCGCGACGCGGGTCATGATCTGCCAGCTCGACGCGCCCAAGGTCTGCGCCTTCAATATCTGCTCGCGCGGCAAGGCGGCGACATGCGCGGCGATGTCGCGCACCATGACCGGCGCGATGCCGACCACGATCAATGCGACCTTGGCCGTCTCCCCCAGCCCCAGCGCGATGAACAGCATCGGCAACAACGCGATCGGCGGGATCACCGCGATCGCGGTGACCAGCGGCGCGAAGGTCGCGCGCACCGGCGGCAACACGCCCAGCACCAGTCCGACCAGCAGCGCCGCCGCAGTGGCGATCCCCAGCCCCAGCCCCAGCCGTTGCAGGCTGGCGAGCGTATCGGCCCAGAACACCAGCTGTCCCGACAGCGGATCGGGCTGCGTCACCAGCGCCGCCATCGCGCGCAGCATCGCATCGGGCAGCGGCAGCACCTTGTCGGTCGGATCGGCCGCATGGCGCGACGCGGCGGCGATCAGATAGACCAGCAGCAGCATCGCGATCGGCAGCGCGCCCAGCAACGTGCGCGCACCGCGCGACGGCCGATGGCTTACCCAGCGCATGGCGCGTGCTCCCCCGCCCCCTCGGTCACAATTTGCCGTCGGCGGCGAGCTTCATGAAGCTGTCGTCGAAGCGCAGCGTGACATGCTGCTTGTCCCCCAGCGTGCGATTGCCCGGGAAAGCGATGCCCACCGCATCGGCATTGGCCGCGCCCTTGAACAGCCCGCGGGCGAAGCTGAAGTCGCGCACCCGCGTCATCGTCGTCATCAGCGCAGGCGCATCGGTCGCCGCCACCGCAGCGGCGGGCTGATCGTAGAGGTGGGTGGTAGCCAACTGGCGATCGAACATCGCCGCATCGGTGCCGGCCAGCTTCGCCATGGCGGCACGCGCCGCCGCGCCCTGCGCATCCGGCCGCTTCATCAGCGCGACGGTTTCGTACCAGATGCCGGTCAGCGCCTTGCCGAGATTGGGGTTCGCCTTCAGCGTCCTGGTGTCGACCACCATCAGGTCGAGGATCTCGCCGGGGATCTGCTTCGAGCTGAAGACCTCGCCGACTCCCGGCTGCGTCTTCATCACCGACAATTGCGGGTTCCAGGCGACCGCGGCGGTCGCGTCCGGGCTGCCGAAGGCGCCGACGATGTCCGCGTCCGACGTGTTGACGGTGCGCACGTCGCTGGGCTTCATCCCCACCGAGTCGAGCGCGCGCGCCAGCAGATAGTGCGACACCGAGAGTTCGACGAGATAGACCTGCCGCCCCTTGATCGCGGCGAGGTTGTTCGCGCCCTTCAGCAGGACGCCGTCGTTGCCGTCCGAATAATCGCCGACGATGATCGCGCTGGTATCCTTGCCGCCCGCGGCGGGGATGGTCAGCGCATCCATGTTGGTGACGGTGACGCCGTCGAACTTGCCGGCGTTATACTGGTTGACCGACTCGACATAGTCGTTGACCTGCACGACATCGATCTTGATGCCGTATTTGTCGGCCCATTTCTTCACGATCCCGGCCTGTTGCGCATAGGGCCAGGGCATCCAGCCGGCGTAGATCGACCAGCCGATCCTGAACTCGGTCCGCGGTGCCGCCGGTCCCTCCGACTTGGGCGAGCAGGAGGCGAGAACGATCGCCGCCCCCAGGCCAACGACGCTCATCGCCTTGCCGATCATCGTGCGCATGATTCGGTCCCCTTTCGCAATGCAGCATTGCGGCATCGCGCCGACCTGTCCACCGGAAAATTATTACGTGATGAGTTTTCTGTAATAACGATTCGGCCGGGATATCCGGGGTTGAAAATCGGTCGCCACACGGGCGCCGGTATTACGTTCCCAAGGTTGCGCACCGCACAAATATTACGCTTGACGGATTAGGTAATATCCATACCGTTAGCGGGGTCGGTGCCGCAACGACGGTGACGACGCAGGGAACGGGAACATGTCCGGCGCCGTCGCTGGTGGGCCTGATCGCCATACACCAGCCGGCGTCGACGATGGGGCGACGACGACAACGTCGCGCCTCGCAACATGACAAGGTGCCGGCACAGACCAGCGCGCCACGAAGGAGAGATGCCGCCAGGCGACACGCTCACGAGCAAGGGGGTCGACGTGGCTGGGACATCGTTTCGTAAAGCATTGCTGGGCGCCAGCTTCCTGGCCGGCCTGGTCGCCGCGCCGGCGCTGGCGCAAACCGCGCCGGACGGCGCCGGCGACGAGATCATCGTGACCGCGACGCGGCGCGAGACGACGCTGCAGGACGCCCCGATCAACATCAGCGCGATCGGCGCCGAGACGCTGGCGCGCCAGCGCATCGACGACGTGCGCGGACTGGCCGCTTTCACCCCGGGGCTGACCGTGGCCGACACCGGCCCGTCGTCGACGGGCAACGTCATCCTGCGCGGCATCTCCTCCGCCGACACCAGCGCGTCGGGCGCCAATGCCCAGAGCGCGCTGGGCATCTATCTGGGCGAGGTTCCGCTGTACCTCGACTTCAAGCTGATCGATCTGGCGCGGGTCGAGGTGCTGCAGGGGCCGCAGGGCACGCTGTACGGGCTGGGCACGCTGTCCGGCGCGATCCGCTACATGCCCAACCGCCCGTTGACCGATCGTATCTCGCTGGAATATCACGGCCGCTACTTCGGCGTGGCGCATGGCAGCAGCCCCGGCGTGAACGGCGACGCGACCCTCAACCTGCCGATCGTGGCGGATCACATCGCGTTTCGCACCGCCACCGGCTATTACGACAATCCCGGCTTCATCGACTATCCCTATCTGCTCCAGCAGCCGGGCGTGTCCAACCCGCAGCCCGTGCGCGGCACCACCGCGGCGCAGGGATCGTTCGGCACCCCGGCGGACTATGCCGCCAACTTCTACCGCCGCAAGGATCTCAACTACGAGCGCACCTTCACCACGCGCAACCAGTTGCTGCTCCAGGCCAGCGCGACCGCGAAGCTGTTCCTGACCTATGCGCACCAGACCACCGACACCGGCGGGCAGCAGGCGAACGGCGCCGGCGTGCTGGGCACCGGGCGCTACGAGGCGCCGTGGCGTTATGCCGAGCCGCGCAGCCGCAAGGCGGACCTGTACGCCGCGGAGTTCAACCTGGGGCTGGGCCATGTCGCCGACCTGGTCGCGACCGCGGCGCTGACCAACCAGAAGATCGTGTCGCAGTTCGACAACACCGACCTGCTGCTCGACCTCGATTACGGATATGAGGCGTTTCCGGGCTTCTCCTCCTACAACCAGTCGACGAACCAGTATCGCCAGTTCAACGGCGAGGTGCGGCTGGTGTCGACGCATGGCGGCCCGTTCAGCTGGGTGATCGGCGGCTTCTACAACAACCTGCGCCAGCAGCAGCAATATCGCGAATATGTGCCGGGCTATCCCGAGTTCGCCGGTATCTATCGCCCGGACAATCTGGAGTACATGTCCTTCATCAACACGCGCACCAAGGAAAAGGCGGTGTATGGCGAGGGCACGCTGCACATCACCGATGCATGGCAGGTAACCGGGGGCCTGCGGTATTTCGAATATGACGCCTTCGCACAGGGCGGCACCGACACACCGCTGTTCAGCAAGAACACGCCCTATCCTCTGGTCGTCTTCGCGCCCAGCAGGATCAAGAGCGGCAATACCGGCGCCAACGGCACGGTGTGGAAGGCGAATACGTCGTATAAATTCAGCGACGCGCTGCTGGTCTATGGAACCTACAGCACCGGTTATCGCACCGGCAACGTCAACCGCGTCGCGCCGTGCGTGCTGCCGCTGAACACCAACGTCCAGAACGTCTGCGCGCTGCCCAACGAACTGTTCTATGCCCCCGATCGCACCCGCAATGCGGAGGTCGGCGCCCGCAGCACGCTGTTCGACAAGCGGCTCCAGCTGACCGCATCACTCTATCGCATCCTGTGGAAGGGCATTCAGGTGCCCAGCCAGACCGTCAATGGCGCGGTCGGCATCACCGTCAACGGCAGCAACGCGCGATCGCAGGGCTTCGATGTGTCGGCGCTGCTGCGGATCACGCCGCGGCTGTCGGTGCAGGGCACCTATTCCTATGTCGATGCCAAGCTGACGCAGGACGCGCCGGGGATCATCGTCAGCCAGGGGCAGAATTACGATGCCTTCGCCGGCGACCGCCTCCCCGGTTCGGCAAAGCACACCGCCAGCGGGCAGGTCACCTATACCCACCCGCTCGACCATGGCGCGGAGGTGGAGGCGACCTGGGCGACTTCGTACATCGGCGACATCTATTCGCGCGTCGGGCTGCGCGGCAATGGCGAGGTCATCCCCGGCTATGTCACGCACCGCGCGGCGATTACCTATCGCACCGATCGCTTCGACATCGGCCTGTTCGGCGACAATCTGTTCGACAAATATGCGATCACCTCGGTGTCGAACGACCTCAGCTCGTACAACCAGGTCCGCACGGGCGTGGTCGAGCGCTATTACGCACGCAGCGTGCTGACGCCGCGACGCCTGGGCGTCGATTTTCGCGTGCGCTACTAGGGCAAACATCCCCGGACCGGCGACGGACGGGACGCCGTCGCCGGGAGCGCGATGGGTGCGCATTCGCTGCGCTGCCCACGGGTGCCGCGCGACTGCCGCAAATCCGGCAGATGCGTGGAGAAAAGGCTGGCTTTCCGCTGCTCGCAGCAGATGGCGGAGACGGAGGGATTCGAACCCTCGGTACGGTTTCCCATACGACGCTTTAGCAAAGCGTTGGTTTCAGCCACTCACCCACGTCTCCGGGTCCGGCGTGGGGTGGGGCTATAACGAGGCCGTGGCGCGGGATCAACCGAGTGTGCGCGCAAATTCCACCCGGCGCGTCGCGGACTCGCATCGTCGCCCGTTCATTGCGGCGACAGCCTGTTCGTGGCTAGACTGATACGACGCGTGGCGGGTGAGGGTGAGATGGCGGGGATCATGGGGATGACGAAGCGGTGGACCGCATTGGCGGTCATGGGTCTGGCGCTGACCGCGCCCGCCGCGGCGCAGGTCCGCACGATCGATCCCAACGCCGCGATCGACGGCGACGTCGCACCGCGCAGCTCGCGCCCCGCCCCTGCCCCCGCACCGACCCCCTCCTACCCAGACGCGCCGGCACCGGCGCCGCGCGCGCAGGTGACCACCCCCGCCGCCGGTGCCGTCCCCCGGCGCCGAAACCCGCGCCAATGCCACCACCGTCGCGGCGGACACCTATAAGCGCGACGACCTGATCGCCGCGGGCGAGGACGTGTTCGGCAAGGGCGCGGAGGGCTTCGCGCAGATCATCGAGAAGATCCTGAAGGACCAGGGCGAGCCCAACGCCTATATCGCCGGGCGCGAGGCGGCGGGCGCGTTCGTGGTGGGGCTGCGCTACGGTTCGGGCGTCATGACGCACAAGGTCGAGGGGCAGCGCCCGGTTTATTGGACCGGGCCATCGGTCGGGTTCGACGTCGGCGGCGACGCCAACAAGGTCTTCGTGCTCGTTTACAACCTCTACGATTCGCAGGAGCTGTTCAAGCGCTTCCCGGGCGCGGAGGGGCGGCTGTATTTCGTCGGCGGGTTCGCCGCGACCTATCTGCGCAGCGGCAATGTGGTGCTGATCCCGGTGCGGCTGGGCGTCGGCTGGCGGGCCGGGGTCAACGTCGGCTATATGAAGTTCAGCGAAACGTCGAAGTGGCTGCCGTTCTGACGCGGCAGCCCGCCCACTGATCGCACCGCCCGGCCGCGGTCACGCGCCGCCGGGGAACTCGGTCGCCTCGAACCGGATCGGCGCGCCCAGCGGCGCGTCGCCCAGCGTATCCTCCCACATCGCGACATGACCGCGCACGATCGTCCCGATCGCCTTGCCGGTCAGCTCCATCCCCGTGAACGGCGACCAGCCGGCGCGCGACGCCAGCCACGCCTCGTCCACCGTCCAGCGCTTCTTGAGGTCGACGATCGTGAAATCGGCGTCATAGCCCTTGGCGATCCGCCCCTTGCCCGTGATGTTGAACACGCGCTGCGCGCCCGCGCTGGTCAGCTCGATCACGCGCTGGAGCGTCAGCCGCCCGTGTGCGGCATGATCCAGCAGCAGCGGCAGCAGCGTCTGCACGCCCGGCATCCCCGACGGCGACGCGGGATAGGGCTTGGCCTTCTCCTCCAGCGTGTGCGGCGCGTGATCGGAGCCGATCACATCGGGCACGCCCTGGTTGAGCCAGTGCCACAAGCCGTCGCGATGCGCGCCGGAGCGGATCGGCGGGTTCATCTGCGCCAGCGTGCCCAGCCGCGGATAGGCCTCCTCGCCCGCCAGCGTCAGATGCTGCGGCGTCACCTCGCAGGTGGCGATATCCTTGTTCTGCCCCAGCAGTTCCAGCTCGGCGGGGGGTGGTGACGTGCAGCACGTGGATCCGCCGCCGCGCCGCACGCGCCAGCCGCAGGATGCGCCGCGTCGCCAGTAGCGCGCTCTCGTCGTCGCGCCATACGGGGTGCGAGGCGGGATCGCCGGTGATGCGCTCGCCGGTGCGCGCGTTCATCCGGTCCTCGTCCTCGGCATGGATCGCGACGCGGCGCTGGCCGTGGGCCAACACCTCGGCCAGCCGCGCATCCTCGCTTACCAGCAGGTCGCCGGTCGAGGCGCCCATGAAGATCTTGACCCCCGCAGTGCCGGGCAGCCGCTCCAGCTCGGTCAGGTCGCGCGCATTGTGATTGGTCGCGCCGACGTAGAAGGCGTGATCGCACCACATTCGCCCCTTCGCGCGCGTCAGCTTGTCCGCGATCGCCTCGGCCGAATCGGTGTTGGGCTTGGTGTTCGGCATCTCGAACACCGCCACCACGCCGCCCATCACCGCGGCCTCGCTGCCGGTCTTCAGGTCTTCCTTATGCTCCAGCCCCGGCTCGCGGAAATGGACCTGCGTGTCGATCACGCCCGGCAGCACGTCCAGCCCGGTGCAGTCGACCACGCGCCCCGCGTCGCCGCTGGCGCCGATCGCGACGATCCGTCCGTCGCGGACGCCCACGTCCGCGCGTACCGCGCCGCCCGGGGTATGCACCGTGCCGCCGCGCAGCAGGAGGTCGTAGGTCGCCATCTCTCGCCTTTCTAGCTCTTCCGTCGGATCGGCTGCCTCCCTACCTTGCCGGGATGGACGAAACCACCCCGCCAACGATGCTGGCCGACCGCGCGTTGCTGCGACTGTCGGGCGAGGATGTCCGCGGCTTCCTGCAAGGGCTGCTGACCAACGACATGGCCACTGCGCATCCGGTCTGGGCCGGGTTGCTGACGCCGCAGGGCAAGGCATTGTTCGACATGATCGTCTGGCCGGATGGCGACGACGTGCTGCTGGACGTCGAGCGCGCGCAGGCGGACGCGCTGGCGCGGCGTCTGTCGATGTACCGGCTGCGCCGCGCGATCACGATCGCGCGCGACGATGCGCTGGCGGTCCACTGGAGCCGCGATCGTCCGGCCCAGACGGGGGCGACGCGCGATCCGCGGCTGGACGCGCTCGGCTGGCGCTGGCTGGCGCCCCCTGCGGCGCCGGTGGAGGGCTGGCACGCGCATCGGCTGGCGCTGGGCGTGGCGGAGGGCGTGGCGGAGCTGGGTTCGGGCGAGAGGCTGTGGCTGGAGTGCAACGCACGCGAGCTGAACGGCGTCAGCTTCACCAAGGGCTGCTACGTCGGACAGGAGAATACCGCGCGCATGCACCACCGCGCGAAGGTCAACCGGCGGCTGGTCGTCGCACCGGTCGATGCGAGTGATCCGCGGCATCGCGCGATACACGACGATCTGGGCCGGATGGTGACGCTGCGCCGGGTCGAGGCGCTCGGCGATGCGTTGGTGCCCGACTGGTTGGCGATGGCGCTGCCGCAGGACACGGCCGTATCGTAGCCGTCACCGCGCGCCCGGCCGGTCGGCATCGTTCGCCCACAGCCCGGGCGTGGCAAGTTCGACGACATGGCCATCGGGATCGTCGACATAGAGGCTGATCCCGCCGCGCGGCCACGTCACCTCGCTGCGGATCGCCACGCCCGCGGCGTCGAGCCGCGCGCGCCATGCCGGTGCCGCATCGGCCGGGATGCCGAAGGCGAGGTGGAGCGGCCCCGCCCCGTCATGCCCGGGAATGGTTCCGCCCGCTCCCGGCATGTCGTCGCGTGACTGACCGCGCGCGAAGACGAGCAGGACACCGCCGGCACCGGCATCGAACGCGGTCAGCCGCGGAGTGACCAACATCTCCGCCAGCTCCAGCACGTCGCGATAGAAGGCGCAGGCGCGCGCCATGTCGTCGACGTAGATCGCGCTTTCCAGCAGGCCGGTGATACGCGGCGCGGTCATGTGGCATCTCCCTGTCGGAATAGAACGCCCCGCCGCGCGGATCGCGCCGCGAGTCCGCGATGACGGCCACAAAGAAAAAGGGAGGCCGGCGGATGCCGACCTCCCTCATTTCCTTCGCCGAAGCGACCGACCTTACTGGCCCGAACCCGGACCGTAGGTGATCTCCACGCGACGGTTCTGCACTTCGCGCACACCGTCGGCGGTTTCGACGCGCAGGCGGGTCTCGCCGAACGCTTCGGTCGTCATCACGCCGTCGGGGATACCCTTCGACGCCATGTACGCCTTCACCGAGTCCGCGCGGCGCTGCGACAGACCCACGTTGTACTTCGACGAACCCGACGTGTCGGTGTAGCCGGCCAGCATGACCTGCGCGTTCTGGCAGTTCTGATACTGGGTGACGGCGTTGTCGAGGATCGACGCGGCCTCCGGGGTGACGTCCGACTTATCCCATTCGAAGAACACGATGAACGGACCCGGCGAGCAGACCACCTCCGGCGGCGGCGGCGGCGGGGGCGGGGGGGGCGGCGGCGGGGGCGGCGGCGGAGGCGGCGGAGCGGCCTCTTCCGGAGCGCCGAAGTTGAAGGTCACGCCACCCAGCAGCGAGTGCGAGCGGAAGCGGCCGTCATACGCGCTGCCAACGCGGTCGAACAGCTTGACGCTGTCGGCGTTGAAGAAACGGTACTTCAGCGAGACGTCGACGTTCTCGCTCAGCGGCGCGCGGATACCCGCCAGCGCCTGCCAGGCGAAGACCGTGTCCGAATCGTCGACCAGACGATAGGCGCGGCTGGCATCGACGGTCGCCTTCACGCGGGCGACACCCGCACCGCCGCCGACGAAGCCCTGAAGGCCGTCGTCCGGACCGAAGTCCAGCAGGCCGTTGACCATGAAGCTCAGCGCCGAGGTACGACCGCCGAAGCCGTTGTACGTGCCGGCCGCCAGGCCGGTCCCGCCGTTCGGCGTCACGCCGGTGTTGCGGTACGCGTCGACCGTCGCCGAACGATAGCCGACCTCGGTCTCCAGACGGAACGCACCGAAGTCGTAGCCGATGACGCCGTCGACGTCATAGCCGTAGTCGTGGTCGACAGTGGCCGTGCCCGAACGGCCCGAGCCGGTGGCGCCGACGATCGAATAGTCGATATCCTCGACGATCATCGCACCGCCTTCCACGCCGACATACCACGCCTTGTCGCGGGCAAGCGCGGGCGTGGCGAGGGCGGTGGAGGCAAGCGCCGCCAAAATGGCAAGCTTACGCATCATAATCCCCTTTCCATGGTGTCACTACGGACAGCCAAACCCAGTATCGGAACGATGGTTTCACGACAAGCTGACAAAAGCCGGCCACTGTGGCGCTTTGGACACACCTCCGATTGCGACCGACACCGTGCCTAGGGCTCGATCAGCCCGTGCTGGCGCAATGTATCCAGCACCTTAGCCAGCGCCGCACGCGCTTCCCCGTCGACCGTGGTACCGCCGAGCGGATCCGGGATCGCGGGCCGCCGTGCGCCGACCACCTGACGGTCGCCGATCGTCACCCGCTCGGCACGCACCACGCCGCGCTCCCATCCGGCTGCCGTCAGGCGCCATTCCTGCCGCGCGATCGCATCCCACGCACACCAGCCCGGCTGCGGCACGACGAAGCGCCAGCCGGTGCCGGTCCATCCCGCCACGCGCCCCGCCTGCCCGACCCAGGCGCCCTGCGGCGCGGTGCCCACGATCCAGCACGCGCCGATGGCCGGAGCCGCCGGCGGCTGGTCGGTCGGCCCGGCCTGCACGATCGCCTGTACCGCGATGTCCAGCATCGCCAGCGCCTCGTTGTGCGCGATCTCCTTCTGGGCCTGCCCCGCTTCCAGCAGGGGCAGCGCCAGCCGCGCGGTCGCATCGTCCATCCGTCATCTCCTAGATCGTGAGCATCGCCGCCGCGGACGCCGCGACATTCCCCTGTTGCCGAACCGACACGACGACCGGCGCGCTGCCGACCGCCACGATCAGGTCCGGCGTACCGGTGGCGATCGTGCGCACGGCGCCACCATCCTCGATCGTGACCAGATAGCGCTCGCTTTCCTCGCCCAGCGGCACCTCTGCTCCGTCGCGCCAGTACCAGCCGAGCCGACTGCGCCGCGTCCACGACAGCGCCACGGTGCCATCGGCACGCCGCGCGCCGCGCAACCGCACCGGCGATGGCGGCGCGACGGAAACGCCGGTCAGCGTCGCCGCGGCGGCGACCGGTCCCGCAACGTCGCCGACGCCGCTCGCCAGCAGCCGCACCGTCGCGCCTGGCTCCGCCCCCGCCAGCGGCACCACCAGCATCGCCTCGCGCTCGATCAGGACGAAGCGCGTGTCCGTCGCATGCGCGGCAGCGACGGTGCCGCGTCGTGCGCGCCACAGCCGCGACAGCCGCCATCGCCGTGGCGTGACCTGTACCGCATCGCCGAACTGGATCAGCTCCTCGCCGACCAGCGCCAGGTTGCCGCCGCGATCGCGCGCGCGGTCGGTGATCGCCTCCAGCTGCATCGCGTCATGCGCCAGCGTCACCTCGATCGTGCCGGTGCGATCCTCCAGCGTACCCGGCGCACGCGGCAGCGCGGCGGTCAGCGTTCCCATCACCGCGGGTGCCGCGGTCGTGCCCGCCACGTCCCAGCTGGCACCGTCGTCGCGGCTCAGCAGCACCGTCGCCTGTCGCCACCCGGCCGCCTCGCCCGCGGCGAAGACGGTCAGCGACGGCTCGCCCGCAAGGCGATCGTCGAGCGCGGGCAGCTCCGCCGCGATCAGCCGCGTCGCGCCGACGACGATGTCGGCCGCCACCGTCCCGCGCCCCGCATCCGCTGCCCCCATTAAGACGGGCGCCACCGCACCGGGCACCAGGTCGAGCGTGACGCGATGCCCCTCGACGCTCGCCCGCGTCACGCGCCACAGCCCGGTCCCCTCCCCCCGCACCGCGGCACCCGGGGCGATCCCGATCGCGGTCGCGTCCAGCGTCACCTGCCGCGTGATCCGCCCGCGCTCGGCCCGTCGCAGCGCCGCATCGGCGGCCCCGCGCGCATCCACCGCGTTCAACACCATCGGCAGTTCGACCGCCTCGTCGCGCCATCCGCCGCCGCCGCGGCGCGCCTGCTGCACCCCCAGCTGATAATCGCGCGCGGGATCGTAATAGGACAGCGCCAGCGTCCGCGGCACGGTCTCGATCGGGCGCCGCGATTCGACCACCGTCGCATCCTCGTCCAGCGTCAGCGCCGCATCCGCGTCCAGCCGGTCCGCCAGTCGCATCGCACGCCCGTCGGGCACCAGCCACGCCCCGCCCAGCGCGCTCAGCGTGCCCAGCGCCGCCGCCGCGGTATCGCCCGCCGCGACATAGCCGGCAACCGCCTGCTCCGGCCCCGCGCCCGTCACGACATCGGGCGCCAGCGCGCGCGCGATCGCGCCGACGTCCGGCGCCACGGCATCCGCGATCACCTCGAAGGTCAGCGACGGGATGCGGTTGCCGAAGTCCGCCAGTTGCAGGTTCTCGAACACCGCATAGGCGATGCCGCGATGCGCGGGGCGCGGCCGTCTCCAGGCTCGCGATCAGCGGATCGGGCATCTGATCCTCGCCGCCGCGATGCAGCCGGAACCCGGTCGCGCTCTTCCAGTCGCCCGCCGCACCGCGCAGCAGCTTGCCGTCGGCCCAGATCCGCCCGACATCCGCGATCCGCCGCGCCGACAGCGCCACCGCGAACGACGCGGCATAGCTGTAGGTGGTCGTGGCCGGCTGCCCCTTGCCCCCGCCCGCCCGCCCGCGCGTTTCGATCAGGTCGGTCGACCAGATGACGCATCCCGCCACCCGCATCGTGCCGAACACCTTGGCGATCGGCATGCCATAAGAGGAGGTCTGGACGCGCAGGTCGCTCAACCGCGGCCCCTGCCGCCCGGGCGGTGCGAAGATCGTGCGATCCACCGCTTGCCCCAGCACCGCCCCCAGCGCGGCACCGATCGGTCCGCCGATCGCCCCGCCCACCGTCGTCAGCACCAGCGTCGCCATCTCACCCCTCCTTCCGCCACGCCGCCACCACCGACCATGGCACCTCGCCGGGTCGCTCCACCACGCGGCGCGCGCCGGCATCGGCGTGGACGAACCCGGTCGCCGTCCGCACGATCAGGTGCAGCTGCGCCGGCGACACGCGACACAGCAGCACGTCGCCCGGCCGCGCGCCGTCGCACGCCGCCATTCCCGGCGGCACGCCGCCGTCGGGCACCCGCCCGCACCACAGCCGATAGTCGCGCGGCAGGTCGACGCCCCCCAGCGCCACCGCCACCACCCCGACGCAATCCAGTCCCAGCGCGGGATCGCGCCCCTGCGGCCGGAAGCGCACGCCCACCGTGGCGCGCGCCGCCGCCGCCACCGCCTCTCCCGCGGTCATGCGCCGGGATAGCGCGTCAGCAGGTCCATCCCCGGCAGGTATGGCTCGCCGCGAAAGTTCGCCGCATTGCCGAAGCGGTCCGCGCAGGTGGCGATCCGCTTGTCGCACCCCTCCACCACCTCCACCAGCACGCCCGCCGCGATCGCGAAGGGCGGCGTGTGGCGCAGCGTCACCGCCGTCCCCGCGGACGCCACGATCGCGCTCTCCAGCCCACTGTTCTCACCCCCGAACCAGCGCAGCCGCCCGTCACCATAGGCGTTGGCACCCGGCTCGCCGCGGTCCAGCGTCACCACCTCGCCCGCGCTCGCCACGACGCTTGCGAACCGCCGCCGCCCGGCCATCGCCACGCGACAGCGCGCATCGCCCAGCTGCGCGCGACACGATGGCGAGGTCGCCTCCGTGACCGGACGTTCCAGCGCCGCCGCCGCGCCGCGCAGTTCGGCGGTGAAGCTGCCGTCGTGCATTTCGACCTCGCCGATCCGTCCCTCGCCCAGCGCGATCGGCGGCAGGGCGGGATCGTCGCGCCGCACCGCCAGCATCACCACGCGCGCCGCATCCCAGCGCCCCGCCCCCAGGTCGCGCGCGGTGATCGCCGCCGCGTCCAGCGCGCCCTTCGCCTCCATCGTATCGGGCTGCACACCCTCCGCGCGCACGATCGCCGATGGCGTCATCCCCGGCGCGGCACGATAGGTCGTCTCGCCCACCACCAGATCCTGGTCGTGATCGGTCAGCGCCACCGTCACCCCGTCGCGCCGCTCGATCCGCCAGCACAAGGACAGCGCCGTCACCCGGTCCGCGTCGATGCCCGCGCTCATGCCTCGCGCACCTCGATCAGCGGCACCGTCGGCGCCGCGCCCGCCAGATGCGTCGCGCGCGCCACGCTCAACTGATCCTCCGCGAACCGCACCGGCACATCGAAATCGAACGACGCGCGCACCACCGCGCCCGCCGCGGGTGCGGCGTCCAGCACCACCTCGCCCAGCCCCGCCATCGCGAAGCCCTGCGTCGCGACCCCGTTCACCGTCACCCTGACGCTGCCTGCCACCGGCCGCGTGATCCTACGCACTTCGGTGCCATATGATGTCACCAGCGCGAAGGTGCGCCGCACCCCGTCCCCGGTGCCGATGATTGTATCGCTCGCCTGCCAGTCGAACGGATCGCGCAGCCGGAACGCGCGCGCCGGCCCCTGTCGCGCGCGAAAGAACGCCAGCAGCGTCGCCACGTCCGCCTCGCTGCGCACCCCCGGCCCCACGTCGTACCGGGTGCGCGCCTGCGCCCAGGCGACGTTGCGCGTCTCGCGCCCGCCCGCACTGGTGGTGATATGGGTCGAGAAGCCCGGCGTCACCTCCGCCTCGCGCCCCAGCGCCAGCGGGAATGCCACGTCGTCGAACGCCTCCACGCGCTCCTCCTCCTGCCAGTAGATCAATCCGTCGCGCATCACCTGCGGCAGTGCCCACAGGTACACGCCCGCCACCCCGCGACGCTGCGCGGTCCCCGCCGCCGCGATGATCGCGCTCCATTGCGCGCGATCCGCCGCGTTCAGCACGAACCCCGACAGATACTCCTGTCGCGCCGCCGGATACGCCAGCCGCGCCACCGCCGCCGCCGCGCCCGCCGCGCTCGACGCGGTGTCGCCCGCCGTCACCCAGTCGTAATCCTCCAGTTGCAGGACATCGAACGCCGGCGCCGCCCAGCCCGCCGGCATGTTCATCCGCTTCACCTCGGGCGCGGCGGCGTCCAGCACCGTGGGCAGATAGGTCAGCAGATAGGTGACGCAGTCCGCGCGGCTCGCCTTCACCGCTGCCATCAGCGCCGCGGTGGACGTGGCCAGCGCCGCCCCCGCACGATCCAGCGTCGCGCGCTGCGCCGCATCCAGCGGCCCGCGCACCGTCGCGATCGGCACCGGCGACAATGCCGCCACCGCGCTCGCGTCATACAGGCACGGCCGCGCGTTATCGGGTGTCACCCACCACCACGGTTCCCCCACCTGGAACCGCGGCGCCAGCCCCGCCGCGTTGCCGATCGCGACGAACGCGCGCGCCACCGACTGTAGATACGCCATCGCGTCGCCCTGCGTCGGCGACAGCAGCGTCGACGGCGGCGACCAGCCGGTCAGCGCCGGCGATCCATCCGCCGCGCGCTGCTTCCACGGCGGCGGGCAATGCGCGTCGAACAATTCGTAAGACAGCGACCAGATCAGCTCATAGCCCAGCGCCTGCGCCCGGCGCGCGAAATCCGCGTGCCACGCCGCGCACGCGACGTTCAGCACCCCGCCCGCCGCGGTCGCCAGCAACGCCGCGTCGAGCCGGAAATAATGGCTCATCCCCACATAATGGACGATCCCGCCGCGATACCCCAAGTGCAGCGCATTGCGCAGCAGCCGCGCGGGCGTCAGGTGATAGCTGTCGTCATATCCGCTCGCGATGCGCAGGTCGTGGCCGGGCACCACCACGTCGCCGATCGGCAACACCGATCCCGCCCCGGCGCACGCGATCTCGCTCAGCTCGACCCACGCCTCCACCGGCACGGGCAGCGCTCCACCCGCCGCGTCGTAACCCGGCGCGACCAGCGAGACGAACATGCGGTCGATATCCCCCGCCCACACCGGGTCCGCCTCGCCCGGCAGCAGGAAGCCGCCCTGTATCGTCGCGAAGTCGATCGTCACCCGCGCATCGGTCGGGGTGCCGACGGCATAGTTCCACAGCCGAACGTACCACGCCCGCGCCTGCCCCTGCGCATCGCGCCCCTCGATCGTCAGCACGGGGCCGTTGACCGCATCCAGCGCGAGCACCCCTGCCGACCGCCAGCGGAACGACAGCACGCAATCGCGATAGTCGCGATCGGTTTCGTAGCGCAGCAGCGGATGGTCGTGCCGATCCGCACTCTCCCAGATCAGCCCCGCCAGATCGTCGCGGCGATAGAAGACCGCATCCACCCGCAGCGCATCCGCCGCGGTCGTCGTCACCGCCGCCATCATCGGCCGCGGGAAATTGACCGTCCAGAAGACGGGATCGAACCGCGTGACCATATCGCTCGCCTGCTCGACCCGCTCGGTCGCCAGCCAATGCCCCATCTGCACCCTCCGCTATTGGGCCTCCGCCAGCGCCGCCCGCACCGCGCGCGCCACCTGCCGGCTCGACCGTGCCAGCGCTGCCGGCGCCTCGCCGCCGGCCGCCTGCACCGTGATCGCCACGCGCACGTCGCGCGCACCGCCGCCGCCGGGCACCGCCACCTGTCCGCTGCTGGTCGGCACGAACACCTCCGGCCCGCGCTCCCCGACCCAATAGGGTCGCCCCGGGCTTACCGGCCCGCCGGTGGCGCGCCCGGGCAACCCCAGCAGCCCGATCAGCGGCCCCAGCAGCCCCGCGGCGCCACCTGCCCCCGTGCCGGTGACGCTGCCGATCCCGGCGCGGATCGCTCCCGCCGCAATCTCCGCCATCGCCGCCAGCGCGACCGCCTTCAGGTCGTCGAACCCCAGCTTGCCGGTTCGGATCGCCCGCCCCAGCGCCCCCTCGATCGCGCGCCCGGCGCGGTCCGCGGCCTTGGGCAACTGCACGTCCACACTGCCGCACATGTCCCGCACGTCACGCGCGAAGGCGGCGGTGTCGGCGCGCACGCCGATCACCAGCCGCTCGATCTCCTCATCCATCCGGGAAAGCCTCCTGCATCCGCGCGATCAGCCCCGCATCGGGGGGCGTCGCCTCTTCCGGCGTCAGCGCGGCGACCAGCGCCGCCAGTTCATCCGGCGTCGCGCGCCAGAATTCCGCCGGCCGCCAACCGAACACGACCCCGGCCAGCCCCGCCAGCCGCGCCGCTCGTTCGGCGAACGTCACCGCCCCGCCAGGATCTGGCGCAGCAACGTGTTCAGCACCGGCGCGCACGCCGCCACCCCCTGCGCCACCACCGCGTCGCCGATCGCGTCGCGCGTCATCGCCGGGGGCGCCTCATGCCGGCAATGCCAGAACAGTCCCACCGTCTCGCCCAGCGTCAGCCGCCCTTCCGCGGCCCGCTCGACCAACGCGAACAGCGGCCCCAGCTCCTGCTCCGCCGCCACCAGCGCGGCGAAGGTCGGGCGCAGCACCACCGCCTCTCCCGCCACGCGAATGGCGGTTTCTCCCCTCGCGGGGTTCATGCGCTCACCACCGCGCCGCTGCTCTCCAGCGCGATCGTGTAGCTGCGCTCGCCGTTGTAATCCCCGGCATAGTCCAGCCGCGTCACCAGGAAGCGCGCAGTCATCGTCTCGCCGCCCTCGAACGTCAGGCGATAATCGTCCAGCGTGCCCGCCAGCGCGCTCGCCTTCACCCGCGCCTCCGCCGCCGATCCGGTGAACACGCCCGCCGCCGACACGCTGACCGAGCGCACGCCCGCGCCCGACAGCAATTCGCGCCACCCGCCCGAATCCTTGCTGGTGATCGCCACCGCCTCGCCGTTGATGCTCAGCTGCGTCGTGCGCAGCCCCGCCACCGTCCGGTACGTCACCGGGCTGGCACCGTCGCCCACCTTCAGCAGGAACGCGCTTCCCTTCTCCGCCGCCATCACACCTCCTCCAGCATCCGAACCCTGACATCGACCAGCGCCGCCCAGCGCTGCCCGCCCTCGTGCAGCAGCGCGTTGCGCACCGGCACGACGGTGACGACCCGCCACCCGCCCAGCGCGGACGGCAGCCCCAGCAGCGACGCTTCCACCGCCGCGCCGATCGCCGCCGCCCGCGCACCGCTCTCGCCCTCGTCGCGCACCGCCACGCTCACGCGCACCTCGCGCCCGCCGCGATCCTTGGTGCCCCAATCGGTCGCGGCGACATCGCGCAGCACCACGAACGGCACCGCCGCCGCGCGCGCCGCGGCGCCCTCCACCACGCGCTGCGCCGCCACCGCCGGATCGCCGCGCAACCGCGCGAGGATCGCCGCACGCAGCTCTGCGATGCCCGTCACTGTCGCCACCACGACAATTGCGGATCCTCGACCCACCGCCGCCTCAGCCCGCGCGCCTCGACGCCGACGCCGTCGTCGCGCTCCTCGACCCGCGCATCCGGCAGCAGTTCGCGCAGCCGCGCCGCCACCCGCGCGCGCAGCCGCGCGACCGCTCGTTCCGCCGCCGTCATGCGTGCGCCGCCGGCGCCAGTTCCATCACCCGGAACGGTCGCCACAGCGCGGTGACCGCCGCCGGCACCGGCGCGCGTCCCTCGCGATCGGTGAACAGATGCGCCGCCAGTACCACCACGCCCTGCCGCAACGCCGCTGGCAGCGTGCCCCAATCCGCCGCCATACCCGCGGTAAACGTTACCCGCGCATCCGCCGCCGCCCGCACCCAGCCGCTGCCGCCCGCATCGATATCGACCGACACACCCGCCGCGACGATCGCGCGCACCGGCCGCGCCGGCAGCAGCTGCCACCCCTCCGCGCCGCGCACGTCGACCACCACGTCGCGCACGATCAGCACCTGCCCCGTGAACCCCTCCGCCAGCCCCAGCGCGGCTTCCGCGAACGCCACGATCAGCGCGTCGTCGTCCGGCAGCCCGGCGCGCAGCTGCGCCTTCACCGCTATCAGCGCCGCCGCCCGGTCGGCCGCAGAGAGCGTCACCGTACCCGGCGCCCCCGTCACGATCGCCATATCCATCCTTTCGAAACGTCATCCCCGCTCCGAGGGCGGCCGCATCGCCGCCCCCACCGCAACTCGTGTCAGCTGGCGGCGAACTTCATCAGCTTGATCGCCTCGCTGTTGGACACGCACCCGCCCACGCGCTTGGTGGCGTAGAAGGTGACGAACGGCTTGTTGGTGTACGGATCGCGCAGGATGCCGGTCTCGGTCCGCTCCGCGATCAGATATCCGGCGCGGAAATTGCCGAACGCGATCGACAGGCTGTTGGCGGCGATGTCGGGCATGTCCTCCGCCTCGACCACCGGATAGCCCAGCAGCGTCGCCGCCTGCCCGCTGACCAGGCTCGGCTGCCACAGGAACTGACCGTCGCTGGTCTTGAACTTGCGGATGCGCGCCGCGGTGCTGGCGTTCATCACGAACGCCGCGCCCTGCCGGTACGGCGCGCGCAGCGCCTGCACCAGGTCGATCAGCCGGTCCGCGCCGTTCGACGCAAAATCACCCGCCGCGCCCGTCGCCAGATATTGCAGCGTGCCGAACGCGCGCACCGCGTCACCCGTGGCTGCGGTCGGCGCCTGCAGGAACCCCCTGGGCCGGTTGGTCCCGCTGCCGTTGACGAACGCCGCGCCCTCCGCCTTGGCGAATTCCGCCGCGATCTCGCCGGCCAGCCACGCCTCGACGTCGAACTGCGCATCGTCCAGCATCGCCTGGCTGGCGCTGGGATTGGCGTACAGCTCGCCCATCGGCGGCGCGATCTCGACGAAGGTGGAGGTGCCCGTCACCGGCCGCGCCTCCGTCTCGCCGGCCCAGCCCGACGGCGTGCCGCCCGTCGTCACCAGCTTGCGATACCCCGCCGATCCCACCTGCACCACATTGGCGATGCTGCGGATCGGGCTGGCGCTCTTCAGCACCGCATCGATCTGCTGGTCGATCTCGCGCGGGATCGCATAGCCGCCCTGGTCGCCGCTCACCCCCGTGAACGCCTTCATCTCGATCGCCGCCCCCGTCCGCACGAAGCCGTCGAACGCCGCATCCGTCGCCACCGCCCGCGCGCCGTCCAGCACCGGGCGCGCCACCACCGTATCGCTCATCACTGTCTCCTGAAGATGGGTCCGCCCCCGGACCCCGAAAAAGCAATCAAAAGCTGATCGAGATTCAAGTCAGAACCGTTCGTGCTGAGGAGAGGCTGAGCTTGTCGAAGCCTCGTCTCGAAGCACCGCCCTTCGAGACGCCGTTTCGACTTCGCTCAACGGCTCCTCAGGGCAAACGGTAGGGAATAGATCCTCCCTATCCCCGCTCGAACACGCGGTCGACACGCGCGGCGGGCTGCATCGGCACCGCCACCAGGCTCACCTCGGCCAGATCGGCGCGCAGGATCTCGCGCCACACCCCCTGCCGCGTCGCCCGCGCACGATAGCCCACCGACAGCCCCGGCAGCGCACCGGCGCGCACCAGCCGCGCCACCTCGGCATCCGCCACCTCCGCCTCGATCCTGAGGCCGCGCGCATCCTCCGCCACCGCGGTCAGCGTGCCGACCGCGCGCCCGCGATGCTGCATCAGCAGCGGCACCGCCGCGGCGCCGGCAAAGGCACCGCCACGGATCACGTCGCCGGCGCGGTCGACCCGGTCATAGACCGCGGCATAGCCGGCGATCTTCATGCCCCGCTCCCGTCGATCCACGCGCCGAACCCCAGCTTCACCGCGATCCCGACCAGCAGCGCCGCCCACACCATCCGCACGACCCATGCCGCCAGCGCGCGCCACGCCGATCGCTTCGCCTCGCGCCACGCCTTCAACAGCTCGCGCAGCTCGGCGACATCCCCCGCCGCCCCCTCGTCGGCCAGCCCCAGCCGCGTCAGCGCGCGCGTCGCGCCCAGCTCGCCCGCTTCCTCCACGATCGCGCGCAGCGTCTCCATGTCGACCCCGCGCGCCTGCTCCTGCGCCATCAGCTGCGCCAGCACGGTGGCGGCGGTCATTGCCAGTCCACCATCTGCCGCTTCTCCTCCGGCGACAGAAAGTCCGCCGCCCCGACCATCCGCCACAGCCGCTCGCGATCCTCGACCAGCGCCGGCACGCGATCCAGATCGATCGCCAGCGTGGCGTCGGCGAACCACGGCGCCAGCCCGCCGCGCAATGCGCTCAGGATCGCGCCCGCCAGCGGCAGCACCGTCAGCCGCCACAGCGCCCGGTTCGCCTCCTTGTAATTGGCATAGGTGCTGTCCCCGGGCAGCCCCAGCAGCATCGGCGGCACCCCGAAGGCGAGCGCGATCTCGCGCGCCGCCGCCGCCTTGGTGCCCGCGAAGTCCATGTCGGCGGGCGTCAGGCTCATCGCCTGCCATTTCAGGCCACCCTCCAGCAGCATCGGCCGCCCGGCATTGGCCGCCCCGGCGAACCCCGTCTCCATCTCCTCGCGCAGCCGGCGGAACTGGTCGGGCGACAGCACCGATCCGTCTCCCGCATCATAGACCAGCGCCCCCGACGGCCGCGCCGCATTGTCCAGCAGCGCCTTGCTCCACGCCGACGCAGCATTGTGGATCGCCACCGCGCCGGACGCCGCGCCCAGGCACCCCAGCCCGTAATGATCGTCGACCGGGTTGAACCGCCGCACATGCACCACGCTGGCAATATCCAGCCGCACGCTGCGCACGCCGACGCGATACAGGTACGCTGCCGGCCACCCGTCCGCGCCCAGCTCCACCGTCACCCGCTCCGGCCGCAACGCGAACAGCTCCGCCACGTCCCCGTCATCGTCGCGCAGAATTTGGACGAACGCATTGCCATGCAGCAGCACCTGCGCCGCCACCCCCTCCAGCACCGCGCCGACGATCGCCCCCAGCCGCGCATCGCTCGCATCCAGCGGCGCGCCCGCGACACCCTCCGCGATCAGCTTCACCGCGCGCTGCGCGATCGGATTGCCGCAATAGCCTGCGCGCACCTGCGCCTCATACCCCTGTGGCCACTGCCCGATCGGCCGCACCGCCCCGGAAGTGCCCGCCAACGCCGGACGCGCATCATCGCGCCCGGACTTCCACCCGAACCAAGCCATCCGATTGTTCCTTTTCAGCCCCGCCCCGTCATGCCGCCACCGTGTTCCGGCGAACGCCGGAACCCAGGGCCAAGCAGGACAACGCCGGTTACACGTCGTGGCCCTGGGCTCCTGCATGCGCAGGAGCCCCGCTCGCTACCCTCCGAAACTCCGCACCCGTGCTTCGCCCTGCCGCTCCAACATCAATGCGGTCAGCGCCCAGACACACGCATCCGCGCGATCCGGCGAGCGCGTCGGCCCGTCATACCCGCCACCCGCCGACAGCCCCGCCAGCTCGTCCTCCAGCTGCGGGAACGGCCGCGCATGCCACACCCGCCCCGCCTCATAGAGCGCCGCCACCGGCTCCGCGCGCGCCACCTTGCCGCGCGTGGCATGAACCAGCCGCACCGGCAGCGCCGCTTCCGCGGCCTGCAGCACGCTCTTCACCATCGCCCCGCCCTGGTTCGCCTCCGCCACGACGCGGTCCGCCGCCACCCGCGCGCTGCACGCCGCCACCGCACGCGCCCAGCCTTCCGGCGTCGCGCCGACCACGCTGGCATCCTCGATCACATAGCCATGGCCGTCGTCGCCCAGCCCCGCCGCGACGATCCCGCAGGCGTCGCCCTCGACCCCCGCCGGCGGATCGACGCCGACGACGACCCGCACCAGCGCCGGCACCCGCGCCGCGCGCTGCCGCTCGATCAGGGCGCGCGGCCACAGCGCGCCCGCGACGTCGCCGATCATCTCGCCGTCCAGTTCCTGCCGCCCCAGCCGCGTGCCGCCATAGGTCGCCGCCACCGCCGCCACGAACGCGTCGGGCAGATGCGGATTGTCGCGCGTCCGTCCCCGCGTGACATGCGTCCCCGGCAACGCCGCCACCCGCCGCATCAGCGCGGTCGGGCGCGGCGTCGTCGTCACCAGCACGCGCGGCCGATCGCCCAGCCGCAATCCCATCATCAGATTGTCCCATGCCGCGACCCCACGCCATTTCGCCAGCTCGTCCGCCCAGGCGAGGTGATGCTCCGGCCCGCGCAGCTTCTCCGGGGCGGCCGCCGAATAGACCTGCGCCACCGCTCCGCTGGCGAAGCGCACCTCGCCGCTGGTGGGTCGCCACACCACCGGCTCCGCCGCGCGCGCTACCGCGATCACGCCGCTCGGCCCCTCCACCATCACCTTGCGCGCGTCCTCGATCGTCGCACCCACCAGCGCGATCCGCGCGTCGGGATGCGCGCGCGCCATTGCGCTCACCCATTCCGCGCCCGCGCGCGTCTTCCCGAACCCGCGCCCCGCCTGCATCAGCCAGACCGTCCAGTCGCCGGGCGGCGGCAACTGCCCCTCGTGCGCCCATACCTCCCATGCCTCGCGCACCGTCTGCAACAGACCGTCCCCCACCGGATCGGCCGCGCGTTCCCGCTCGCGCGCATCGCTGGCCAGCATCCACCGGACAACGCGATACAGCCCGCCGTCGCCTGCCTCCTCGGCCGGCTCCGTCATGCCGGCTCCGGCGTGCCGCCCCGCTTGGCCTGGGCGCGCAACTGCTTCAGCAGCGCCGCCGCCGCCTCGCGCCGCTCGTCGCGCTTCTTCGCCACGGGCGCCGCCGCCACGCCTGGTCGCTGCGCCAGCAGCAGCATCGCGGTGGCCAGGTCGATGCCCTGCCCCCCGCTCAGCACCTGCGCCACCACCGCCGCTTCCAGCCGCTCATACGCGCCCGCCGCCGCCTGCTGCCACGCCGCCGCGAACCCCGCGTCGCGCCGCCGCCTGGCATAGGCCGCCATCATCGCCACCCCGGCCGCCGCCGCAGCCGCGGCGACGTCGCCGGTCATGCTCAGGTGATCCAGGAACGTCTCGCGCTTCGCCTTCGTCCAGCGCGTATCCCCTGCCGTCGTCGCCGTCCGGCACTCGTCGACCGCTGCATCGGCCATCACGCCATCCGTTCGATCTCCATCCGCCGCCATGTCGCACCCCCACGTTCGCCGGACACGAAAAGGGCCGGCGCGGCGGAGCCGTCATCCGGCCCCGAGCCGCCCGGCCCGTTCGCATCATCTCGATGTTCCTGTTTTGTACCCAAAGAGCGTGACGATGTCAAGCACGGATTTGCCCCGCGACAGGAACCTGACGATGTCGGAAAGGTGGAGCGGGTAGCGGGAATCGAACCCGCGTATTCAGCTTGGAAGGCTGCTGCACTACCATTGTGCTATACCCGCCCGCGCCGCGACCGCTTGCCACGTTCCGCGCCCGCGGGTCAACCGCGCCCTTCGCAATCTCGCACACCTCCCCTACACCGCACCGCGAATGCGCCACGTCCTGATCCTGCTCCCCGCCGTCCTCGCCGCCACCCCCGCCGCGGCGCAGGACATCGTCGTCACCGGGCGCGGGCTTGCCGATCGTCCCGGCGACCGCGCGTTCGACATCGTCACGATCGACGCCGATCGCATCGCCGCCAGCGCCAGCGCGCGGCTGGAGAACGTGCTGGCCGATGTCGCCGGGTTGCAGCAGTTCCGCCGCTCCGATTCGCGCTCCGCCAACCCGACCAGCCAGGGCATCTCGCTACGCGGGATCGGCGGCAATGCGTCCAGCCGCGCGCTGCTGGTCCTCGACGGCGTGCCACAGGCGGATCCGTTCGGCGGCTGGGTCGCCTTCCCCGCTTATGCCACCGACCGCATCGGCCGCATCCGCGTGACGCGCGGCGGGGGCAGCGGCTACCTCGGCCCCGGCGCGCTCGCCGGCACGGTGGAGCTGGACAGCGCCACCCCGGCACAGCTCGCCCCGCTCGTCGCCAGCCTCGCTTATGGCAGCCGCCAGTCGCTCGACACCCGCGCCACCGCGCTGCTGTCGCGCGACGCCGGTTTCGCCACATTGTCCGCCGCCTATGCCCGCGGCGACGGCTTCACGCCGACGGTGGCGGAGGATCGCGGCCCCGCCGATCGCCCCGCGCCCTATGAACAGGCATCCGTCGCGCTCCGCACCGTCGTCGCGCTCGACGCCGCGACCGAGCTTCAGGCCAATGTCGCCGCCTTTACCGACACGCGCGATCGCGGCACCGCCTTCACCCGCAACCGCAGCCAGGGCGCCGACGCTTCGCTGCGCCTCGTCGGCCGCGGCGACTGGGGCTGGTCCGCGCTTGCCTATCTCCAGACCCGCGCCTTCGCGTCGCAATTCGCCAGCGTCGACGCGGCACGCATCACCGCGACCGAGACGCTCGACCAGTATAACACCCCCGCCACCGGCCTCGGCGGACGGGTCGAGATCGTCCCTCCCGTTGGCACCGGCAACGACCTGCGGTTCGGCGCCGACGTGCGTGCGCTGTCGGGGCGGACGCAGGAACGCTACACCTTCGTCGCCGCGCACCCCACGCGGCGCCGCGTCGCGGGCGGCGACACTCGCACGATGGGCCTGTTCGCCGACGGCAGCGCCACCCGCGGCGCCTGGGTGCTGACGCTCGGCGGGCGCATCGACCGCTGGCAGATCACCCGCGGCTTCCTTACCGAGACCCCGCTCGCCGGCGGACCGGCGCTGACCGACGCCCGCTTTGCCGATCGCACGGGCACGCAGGCGACCGGCCGCGCCGGCCTCGCCTGGTCGCCGCTGCGCGCGGTCACGCTGCGCGCCGCGGGCTATCGCGGTTGGCGGCTGCCGACGCTTAACGAACTCTACCGCCCGTTCCGCGTCGGCGCGGATGCCACCGCCGCCAACCCCGCGCTCGCGCCGGAGCGGCTGACCGGCGTGGATGCCGGCCTCACGCTGACCCCGCTCGCCGGCCTGTCGCTGTCCGCCGGCGTGTTCCGCAACCGCCTCGACGGTGCGATCGCCAATGTCACGGCGGGCGCGGGACCGGGCACCTTCTCCGGCGTCGGTTTCGTCGCGGGCACCTATCGCGTCCGCCGCAACCTCGACGCGATCCGCTCCTCCGGCGTCGAGGTCGAGGCGCGCGCCACCACCGGAGAGGTCACCGCACTCGCCTCGTGGAGCCACGTCGACCCGCGCGTCGCCGCCTCCGGCACCGCCGCCGCGCTGAACGGCCTGCGCCCGGCGCAGACCCCGCTCGACCAGCTGTCCGCCACGCTCGCCTGGCGCCGCGGCGACATCGCCGCCTCGACCACGCTGCGCCACGTCGCGCGCCAGTTCGAGGACGACGCCAACACCCGCACCCTCGCGCCGGCCACCACGCTGGACACCGCGCTCGCCGTTCCGATCACCCGCACGCTCGCGCTGGAAACGCGCGCCGAGAATCTGTTCGACGCCCGCGTCGAGGCCGGCATCAGCGGCGCCGACGTGATCGAACGCGCCACCCCCCCGCACCCTGTGGATCGGCCTGCGCTACCGCGGCGGTTGACGAGGTTCACGCGAAGCCGCGAAGCCGCAACGATGTAGAGCTCCTCGGCGCGCAGCGCCCTCCACATCCCGCGCGCCCATCATGATCCGCACATCGGCCTCACGCGCGCCCTCTTTGCGTCTTCGCGTCTTCGCGCGAACAAAGAAAGAGATGTTCACGCGGAGGCGCGGAGGCGCAGAGAGGGCTCACACCGGGGAAACCCTATGGTCCTATCAACCGGCCCATCCTGCCTGCGGCGGCCACCACCTCGCCGGGAACGCAACCTCTCCGCGTCTCCGCGCCTCCGCGTGAACAAAAAAGGGCGGCCCGCAGGCCGCCCCCTCATCCCGATACCAACCCGATCACGCCCCGGCCGGCGACGGGCTTCCGAACGGCCCCGACGGCCGCTTCGTCTTCGGGATCGACGTCCCCGCCGTCGGCACCGCCTTGGTCGTCCGCCCCGAATCATTGCGGCCGATATCCTCGCCCGCGATCAGGCGCTTGATCTCCTCGCCCGACAGCGTCTCATATTCCAGCAGCGCGCCCGCCAGCAGGTGCAGCTGGTCGACATGATCCGTCAGCAGCTGCTTGGCGCGCACCAGCCCGCCCTCGACGATGCCCTTGATCTCATCGTCGATCAGCTGCGCGGTGGCGTTCGACATGCGCACCGGCTGGCTGTTGGAATACCCCAGGAAGCTCTCGCCCTCCGGCTGCGCATATTCGACCGGCCCGACCTTGTCCGACATGCCCCATTTGGTGACCATGTCGCGCGCCAGCCCGGTGGCATATTGGATGTCGCCCGACGCCCCCGACGACACCTTGTCATAGCCGAAGATGATCTCCTCGGCGACGCGCCCGCCCATGCTGACGGCCAGGTTCGCGTACATCTTGTCGCGGTGATAGCTGTAGCTGTCGCGCTCCGGCAGCCGCATCACCATGCCCAGCGCACGCCCGCGCGGGATGATCGTGGCCTTGTGGATCGGGTCCGACGCCGGCTCGTGGATCGAGACGATCGCATGCCCCGCCTCGTGATAGGCGGTCATGCGCTTCTCGTCCTCGGTCATGACCATCGACCGCCGTTCGGCGCCCATCATCACCTTGTCCTTGGCCTCCTCGAACTCGGCCATCGCGACCAGCCTTTTGCCCTTGCGCGCGCCCATCAGCGCCGCCTCGTTGACGAGGTTGGCGAGGTCGGCGCCCGAGAAGCCCGGCGTGCCGCGCGCGATCACGCGCGCGTCGACGTCGGGCGCCAGCGGCACCTTCTTCATATGGACTTCGAGGATCTTGATCCGACCCTCGATATCCGGGCGCGGCACCACGACCTGACGATCGAAGCGGCCCGGACGCAGCAGCGCGGGGTCCAGCACGTCGGGGCGGTTGGTCGCCGCGACGATGATGATCCCCTCGTTCGCCTCGAAGCCGTCCATCTCGACCAGCAGCTGGTTCAGCGTCTGCTCGCGCTCGTCATTGCCATTGCCCAGCCCGGCACCACGATGCCGCCCGACCGCGTCGATCTCGTCGATGAAGACGATGCACGGCGCGCTCTTCTTGGCCTGCTCGAACATGTCGCGCACGCGGCTGGCGCCGACGCCGACGAACATCTCGACGAAGTCCGAACCCGAAATGGTGAAGAACGGCACCCCCGCCTCGCCCGCGATCGCGCGCGCCAGCAGCGTCTTGCCGGTGCCGGGGCTGCCGACCAGCAACGCGCCCTTGGGGATCTTGCCCCCCAGCCGCGCGAACTTCGACGGATCCTTCAGGAAGTCGACGATCTCGGTCAGTTCGGCGCGCGCCTCGTCGATGCCGGCGACATCGTCGAACGTGACCTTGCCTTCCTTCTGCGTCAGCATCCGCGCGCGGCTCTTGCCGAAGCCCATCGCGCCGCCCGCGCCGCCACCCTTCTGCATCTGGCGCAGCACGAAGAAGGCGATGCCGATGAACAGCAGGAACGGCAGCGAATTGTACAGCATCAGCATCCAGATCGACGGGCCTTCCTCCGGCTTGCCCGCCACCTCGACACCCGCCTTGCGCAGCCGCTCGATCAGCCCGCTGTCCTGCACCGGATAGGTGCGGAACTTGTCGCCACTGCTGAACGTGCCCGTAATCATGTCGCGCGAGACGTTGACGTCCTTGACCGTCCCTTCGTCGACCTTGTCGAGGAAGGTGGAGTAAGCGACCGTGTTGCCGGAGCCGGATGTCGTGCGGCCGTCGAACAGCGTGACCACCACCGCCAGTGACAGCAGCACGCCTACCCAGATCAACAGGCTCTTCATCCAGGGATTGGGGTTGCCCCCGCCACCATTCGGGTCGCCGCCGCCATTCTGCCGATCGTTGTCGTTCATGCGATACCTTTCGTCGCCGACAATGTAGGCGCATGTGGGTTAATGGCAATGGAACGAGGGGCGGAAGAACGCCGGTCAGTGTGATCGACGCGGTGGAGCCGCCGCGAAGGTCCAGCCATCGCGTCCCGGCGTCACCTTCACCCCGCCCTGAACGGTCGCCTGCCACGACTCCAGCGCATCCAGCAGCGGTTCGACGTTTGCCGATTCGCTGAAGGCCGGCAGCACGATTCCCAGCGCATCGCGCGTTTCGATGATCGCCTTGCGCACCAGCCGCCGGCGCAATTCGCGCGGCTCGTCGGCAATGTCCAGCGGATGCCGCACACCACCCCAACGCTCGCTCCAGAGCCGCGCCGCCTGGCGCGCGATCACCTCTTCCGCCTCCGCCAGCCACCCCGCCGACGCCGCCAGCCGCACCGCGTCCAGTTCCGGCGTCGTCGCCAGCAGCATGCGCAAGCGCGTCCGGTCGTGGCGCGGGTCGTCATTCGACGGATCGTCGACGAAGGGAACCCCCACCGCCTCCACCACCGCGCGCAATTCCGCGCGCCGCCACGCCAGCAACGGCCGCAGGATCGCTACCCCGTCGCTCCATCGCCACGCCCGGATCGCCGCCAGCCCCGCCAGGCCCGACGCGCGATTCAGCCGCATCAGCAGCGTCTCCGCCTGATCGTCGGCATGATGCGCGGTCAGCAACGCGCGACCTGCGGCCCAGCGCGTCAGCGCCGCATAGCGCGGCGCCCGCGCGCGCATCTGGATACTGCTGCCGACGATCGGCGCATCAGGCGTCAGGATCGCGTGCGGAACGCCCAAAGCGGCGCAGACGTCCCCGACCATCGCCGCCTCGTCCGCCGACGCGGCACGCAGCCGGTGATCGAACGTCGCCGCAGCCACCCTTCCCGGGAACGCGGCGGTGGCCAGCACCAGCATCGCCATGCTGTCCGCCCCGCCCGACACGGCCAGCGCGAGCGGCGCACCGGCCACGCTCGCCGCGTTCGCCACCCGCGCCACATCGTCACGGAACCGCGCCACCGCCGCGCCCGGCGGCGGGATCACCTCACTTGCACTTGGCGGCGGTGCGCGCCTTGGCGACATCGGCCTTCATCGTCGCGGAGATCGTCGCACCATAGACGTCGGTCAGCTCGCCATAGACCTTGCACGCATCCGCCGGCTTGTTCAGCTTCACCAGCGCGCTGCCCAGATAGAACAGGCTGTCGGGCGCCCGTTCGCCGTCCGGATATTTCTTGTAATTGTCGTAGAAGGCGATCGACGCAAGGCTCGGCTTGCCGTCGTCCAGATAGGCACGCCCGAGCAGGTTCTGCGCATAGCTCGCGCGGCGATGCTTGGGGAAGTCCGCCACCACCTTCTTCAGCTGCGTCTCGGCCGCGGCATATTTCTTCGCCGACCACAGGCGATAGCCATAGAGATAGCCGTCCTCCGCCGCGTCGCCGCTATCGGGCTTCTCGACGCCCGCGACATCGGCCGACGCGTCCGCCGCCGGCTTGGCGCCCGGCTTCGTCGCCGCAGGCTTGGGCGCGGTCGGCACCACCACGTCGCTTTCTGCGGCGGGCGCGGGCGCGATCGGCGCGGTCAGCTTCGCATCGGTCGCCTTCCGATAGGCCGCGAACTGCTCCTCCAGCTGGCGCAGGCGATATTGCGCCTGCTCGATCTGCCCCGTCATCGTCGCCATCTGCTGTTCCAGCGAGGTGACGCGGGCGGACACGTCCGCGATCGCGCTGGTCGCGGGCACGCCGTCGGGCGTCACCGGCGCAATGCTGGGCGCGATCTGCGGCTCCACCATCTGGCCCGCGCCGCCCGGGAACACCTTGCGCTGCACCGCGCGCATCTCGCTTTCCAGCTTGCCGACGCGTCCCTCCAGCGGCGCGCCCGATTGCGCCAGCCCGGGAACCGCGATCACCACGGCCACCGCCGCCAGCCAATACGTCTTCATGCCCTCACCCCCGAATGCGCCGCTGCACCCGATCCGTCTGCACCACCCCGGCTGACTCCAGCCTGAAGCGGTCGTTATTGCGCGCTATTCCCCGGCGCATCCTGAAAGGCCGCCGGCACCGCCTGCGTCACGGCGGGCGAACCGGACGCGCGCGGCCGCGGCGCGACGGCGGCGGCGGGCGAGGACGCCGCCACCGGCGCATTGCCGCCGGCACGCGCCGCCAGCGCGGTCGCGCTGATCCCCACGTCCTTGATCGCGCGCTTGCCGTCGCCCAGCGGCGGCACCTCGCGCCCGTCGACCGTGATCGTCAGCTGGTCCGGCCGCCCGACATTGATCATCGGCGCATTGGCATTGGCCGGCACCTCGAACGTCTCGCCCGGCTTCTTCGTGCCCAGGAACAATGTCTGCCCTGCGGCATCGTAGATGCGCATCCACACGTCGCTGCGCGCGGTCAGCACCACCTTGCCCGCGGGCGCCGGCGTCGGCACCGCGCGCGCGGCGGGCACCGGCGAGCTCGCCGCCACCACCTGCCCCGCCTCGGGCGCCTCGCGCGTGCCGCGGAACACACCCGTCGTCAGCCACAGCACGCCCAGCACCAGCACCGCCAGCGCCACGCCCGCCGCCACGATCACCAGCCCGCGCGACGGCCCGCGCGCGGGGTCGGCGATCTCCTCGATATGATGCTGGCGGACCGGCATCGCGCCGCGTGCCAGTTCGCCGCGGATCGCGCGCCCCACCTCGGCCTGGTCCAGCCCGACCGCGCGCGCATAGGCCCGCGCGAAGCCCGACGCATAGGTCGGCGACGGCAGCTGGTCGAGCCGGTCGTTCTCCAGCGCCTCCAGGAAGCGCTGCGTCACGCGGGTGCGCGCCGCCACCTCCGGCAAGGACAGTCCCTGCGCCTCGCGCGCGGCGCGCAGCCGGGCGCCGACCGTTGTCGGTGCCTGGGCCGGTGCCGCTGGTGCGGGTTGCTGACCGTCGCTCATTCCTGTCTCCGCTTCCCCCGGCGCCGCCCGTTCGCGCCGCGGGAAAGCGTTCGTCTCCCAAAGCGCCGGTTGAGTGTCAACCGACCCGCGCGCCACGCGCGCTCGGCTCGCCGCACCCTTACGCCAGTTCCACGCCCTGTTCGCCCGCCCATTGCGTCAGCGCCCCGCGCATGTCGCGCGGCGGCGCCGCCAGCAGCGCGTCCATGAATGCCATCAGCGCCCCCCGGTCCAGCGAGCGCAGCATCGCCTTCACCGGCCCCACCGCCGCCGGAGTGATCGACAGCCGGTCGATCCCGATCCCGATCAGCGCCATCGCCTCCAGCGGCCGCCCGCCCATCTCGCCGCACACCGCCATCGGCACGCCCGCCGCGCGCGCCGGCCCCGCCACCTGCCGCAGGAAGCGCAGGATCGCGCTCGACAACCAGTCGTACCGCTCGGCCAGCTTCGGGTTGGCGCGATCGGCGGCGAACAGGAATTGCGTCAGGTCGTTGGTGCCCACCGACAGGAAGTCCACCTGCGGCAGCAGGAGGTCGAGCTGATAGGCGAGCGCCGGCACCTCCAGCATCGCGCCATAGCGGATGTCGAGCGGCAACCGCTTTCCGCGCGCCACCAGGAACGCGCGCTGCGCCTCGAACAGGGCACGCGCCTCCTCGAACTCCCAATATTCCGACACCATCGGAAACATCACGCTCAGCGTGCGCCCCGCCGCCGCCTCCAGCAGCGCGCGCGCCTGCGCCTTCATCAACCCGTCGCGTTCCAGCGCGAGCCGCAGCGCGCGCCACCCCATCGCCGGATTCTCCTCGTCCTCGGCATGGACCAGATAGGGCAGCGCCTTGTCCCCGCCGATATCGACCGTGCGAAAGATCACCGGCCGCTGCCCCGCCGCGTCCAGCACCTCCTTGTAGAGCCGCTGCTGGCGCTCGCGCTGCGGCAGCGTGGCGGAGACGAGGAACTGGAATTCGGTGCGGAACAGCCCGATCCCGTCCGCCCCCGTCAGGTCCAGCGCGGCGACATCGTCGCGCAGCCCCGCATTGACCATCACGGTGACGCGATGCCCGTCCTTCGTCTCGGGCGGCACCTCGCGCAGCGCGGCATAGGCCGCCTTGCGCTTCTGCCGCGCCGCCAGCTTGGCGTCGAACGCCTCCTCCATCGGCGTGGTGGGGCGTACCGTCAGCGTCCCCTCGGTCACGTCGAGCAGCAGCAGGTCGCCCTCCGCGATCAACCGCCGCACATCGCGCACGCGCCCCAGCACCGGAACGCCCATCGCGCGCGCCACGATCGTGACGTGCGCGGTCAGCGAGCCTTCCTCCAGCACCACACCCTTCAGCCGCCGCCGGTCATATTCCAGCAGCTCCGCCGGCCCCAGGTTGCGCGCGATCAGGATCGTGTCCTGTCGCAGGCCCAGCTGCGCCGCGGTCCCCATCTGCCCGCTGACGATCCGCAATAGCCGGTTGGACAGATCCTCCAGGTCGTGCATCCGGTCGGCCAGCAGCGGATCGTCGATCTCGCGCATCCGCTGGCGGGTGCGCTGCTGCACCCGCTCGATCGCCGCCTCCGCGGTCAGCCCGCTGTCGATCGCCTCGTTGATCCGGCGCGACCATCCCTCGTCATAGGCGAACATCTTGTAGGTCTGGATGACCTCCTGATGCTCGTCGCCGACGCCGAACTCCGCCTCGCGTGCGATCCGGTCGATCTGCTCGCGCATCTTGTCGAACGCGGCATAGACGCGGTGGCGTTCCGCCTCGGTATCCTCCGCGACCGTATGCTCGATATGGATGCGTGGCTGGTGGAACACGGCGCAGCCCGCCGCCATGCCGTCGACCAGCTTCTGGCCCGCGATCCGTGTCGGCGCGGTCGACTGCGGCCGGTCCTTCGGCCCGCCCTGATCGATCAGCCCGGCATTGGCGATCAGCTCCGACAGCACCATCGCCACCGTCTGCAACGCCTCGATCTCGACATCCTCGTAGCGGCGCGGATCGGCATGCTGCACCGCCAGCACCCCCACCGCGCGCTCACGCCGGATGATCGGCACGCCCGCGAAACTATGGTAGCGGTCCTCTCCCGTCTCCGGCTTGTACGCGAAGTCGGGATGGCTGGCGGCTTCGTCGAGGTTGAGCACCTCGTTATTGGCGGCGATCGTGCCCACCAGCCCCTCGCCCATCGCCAGCTTGGTGACGTGAACCGCCTCGGGCGACAGGCCGCGCGTCGCGAACAGCTCCAGCACGCCCTCACGCAGCAGGTAGATCGAGCAGACCTCGCTATCCAGCGCCTCGCCGATGATCTCGACCACCGAGTTGAGCTTCGCCTGCGCGTTCGATCGCGCCGCCATCACGTCGTGCAGGTTGACCAGGATGTCGCGGGCGGAACGGGCGGCGGAAACGGGCATGGCGACGTGGCTAACAGACGCGGGGCTTGGGTGCCACGCAGCATTTTTGCGCGCATCCGGCGTGGATGAAATATCGGTAATGTCGCCGCGGCGATGTTCTCGCCGCCCCGCCGCCCTGCTAGATCGTCCGCGCCGGGAAGCGAGGTGACGAACATGCTACGCGATACCGCACGATCCCGATGGCTACCGGCCGCTCTCCTGAGCGCCGCACTGACCACCGCCGCCACGGCGCAGACCTATGTCGTCCATCAGGTCTCACCCACGCAGCAGCCGAAGGGCGAACAGACGATCCACATCACCAAGGTGTCGATCGACGGGCAGAAAATCCGCTTGTGGTCGGCGACGATGATCAATCCCGATTGCACGCCCTCGGGCACGATCGCGTCGCAACTGATCGATACGCCGCGCCACGGCCATGCCGACATCGTCGACGCACCCTTCTATCCCAATTTCACGCCCCCCAACCCGCGCGTCGCCTGCGACCGTCAGCAGGTGCCCGGCAAGGTCGTGTTCTACACCCCCGACCCCGGCTTCCACGGCCACGACCACCTCACCTTCCAGAACGCCAATTCCGACGGCTTCGTCCGCCGCATCGCCGCCGATATCGACGTGCAGTAGCGCGCCCCCACCCTGCACATGCCGTCACCCCGGACGTGTTCCGGGGTCCGGGGTTGCGCGCACCGCCCAAGCGAGATGGATGGCGCCCTGGATGCCGGGACAAGCCCGGCATGACGATCGATCAGTCGAACAACCCGTCCTGCGCGCCCGCCGGCGGGTTCAGCCCCAGATGCTTCCACCCGCCCGCGTTCAGCACGCGTCCGCGCGCGGTGCGTGCCACCAGCCCGAGCTGGATCAGATACGGCTCGATCACCTCCTCGATCGTGTCGCGCGGCTCGGACAGGCCGGCGGCCAGCGTCTCCACCCCCACCGGCCCGCCGCGATAGATGTCGGCGATCATCGTCAGATAGCGCCGGTCCATCGCGTCCAGCCCCAGCGCATCCACCTCCAGCCGATTGAGCGCCGCATCCGCCACCCGCGCATCCACCGTCGTCGCGCCCGCGACATTGGCGAAGTCGCGCACCCGGCGCAGCAGCCGCCCGGCGATACGCGGCGTCCCGCGCGAGCGCCGCGCCACCTCGACTGCGCCATCGCGCGCGATCCCCAGCCCCAGCAGCTGCGCCGCGCGGCTGACCACGCGCTCCAGCTCCTCGACGGTATAGAATTGCAGCCGGATCGGGATGCCGAAGCGATCGCGCAGCGGCGTCGTCAGCAATCCCTGCCGCGTCGTCGCCCCCACCAACGTGAATCGCGGCAGGTCGATCCGCACCGACCGCGCCGACGGCCCCTCGCCGATCATCAGGTCGAGGGCGCGATCCTCCATCGCGGGGTACAGCACCTCCTCGACCGCGGGCTGGAGCCGGTGGATCTCGTCGATGAACAGGACGTCGCCATCCTCCAGATTGGTCAGCAGCGCGGCCAGATCGCCCGACTTGGCGATCACCGGACCGGAGGTGGCGCGGAACCCCACCCCCATCTCGCGCGCGACGATCTGTGCCAGCGTCGTCTTGCCCAGTCCCGGCGGCCCGAAGAACAGCACATGGTCCAGCGCATCGCCGCGCGCCTTCGCCGCCTGAATGAACACGCGCAGATTCTCGCGCGCCGCCTGCTGCCCGACGAACTCGTCGAGATGCCGCGGCCGGAGCGCGGCATCCACATCCTCCGCGGCACGCAGCGGGGAGAGCAGGCGATCGTCGTCCTCGGTCACGCTTCGTTCCGTAGCGGAGGCGGGGGCGGCGTGTCGAGAACCACCTCGTTCCAAAACCCGTCACCCCGGCCTTGAGCCGGGGTCCAGCTTCTACCGCGACGCCGGAAAGGAAGCGGGACCCCGGATCAAGTCCGGGGTGACGAGGATGATGACATAACGAAGTTTTCCATCGCCCAAACCGTCATGCCGGACTTGATCCGGCATCCATCCCGCCGAGAACGCTGTGCTCGCGGACAAATGGACCCCGGGTCGAGCCCGGGGTGACGAGGCTCACGGAAGGAGCATCACCCCTTCGCCGCCTTCTTCAACGCCAGCCGCACCAGCGCATCCAGCGTCGCGCCGCCGCCCAGTTCCTCCTCCGCCGCCTCCACCGCGCTCGCCGCCTCCGCGGGGCGGAACCCCAGGTTGAGCAGCGCGGACACCGCGTCCGCGCCCGCACCCGCCGGTACCACCTGCGCCGCCGCCGCTGGCCCCAGCGCCACCCCGCCGACCTTGTCCTTCAGCTCGCGCACGATCCGCTCGGCCAGCTTCGGACCGACGCCGTTGGCGCGCGCCACCGTCGCCTTGTCCTGCGCCATCACCGCGCGCGACAGGTCGGCCGGCTCCAGCGCCGACAGGATCGCCAGCGCGACGCGTGCGCCTACCCCCTGCACTCCGGTCAGCAGCCGGAACCAGTCGCGCTCGGCCGCATGCGCAAAGCCGACGAGGCGGATGAAATCCTCCCCCACCAGCATCTCGGTGAACAGGGTCGCGGCCTCGCCGACCGGGCCGATCGCCGCCAGCGTGCGCGCGGACGCGCCGACCAGATAGCCGACGCCGCCGACGTCGATCACCGCATGGTCGATCCCCGTGGCCTCCAGCCGTCCCTTCAGATGCGCGATCATGGTGCCCGCGTTAAGGCCATCCTTGAACCGCGTGCAACACCTGTGGCAGCGCGGCACGATGTCCAACGACCCGCTGATCCCGATCGGGGAGCCCGCCGTCGCGCCCGCCGCGCCGCGCGCCGCATGGATCGCGATGGCCGGCGCCGGCCTGCTCGCCGTGCTGCTGCTGGGCTTCTCGATCCTCGACGACGTGCCCCTCGCCTGGGATCGCGCCATCATCCTGGCGCTGCGCGTGCCGGGCGACACCCGCCAGCCGATCGGGCCGGACTGGCTGCATCAGGCGATGGTCGACATCACCGCGCTGGGCAGCGGCACCGTGCTGACGCTGGCGGTCGTCGTCGCCGTCGGGCTGCTTCTGGTGCGCCGCCTGTGGCTCACCGCCGCGCTGGTGCTGGCGGCGACGGTCACCGGATCATTGCTCGCCGCGCAGGCCAAGTTCTTCTTCCACCGCACCCGGCCGGAGCTGGTCGATCATCTCGTCCCCGTCACCGGATTGAGCTTCCCCAGCGGACACGCCACCAACAGCGCGATCGTCTATCTGACGCTCGCCGGCCTGCTCGCACAGGTCGAGCGCGGCCATCGCGCGCGCAGCTACACCAGCGCGGTGGCGATCCTGCTGGTCGGCGCGATCGGCGTCAGCCGCGTGTATCTCGGCGTCCACTGGCCGTCGGACGTGGTCGCGGGCTGGTGCGCGGGCACCGGCTGGGCGGCATTATGGTGGTGGCTGGGCGCGACCGCCCGCACGTCACTCGCCCGCCGTCGCCAATAACCGCCGCGCCGCCTTCAGGTGCGGCGCATCCACCATCTTGCCGTCGAGCTGGAGCGCCCCTGCTCCCGGGTTGGCGTCGAACAGCGCCACCACCGCCCGCGCCTGCGCGAGTTCCGCTTCGGACGGCGAGAAAGCGGCGTTGATCACCGCCACCTGCGCCGGGTGGATCGCCATCATGCCGGTGAACCCGTCGCGCCGCCCGCGCGCGGCATAGGCGGCCAGCCCGTCCAGATCGCGGAAATCGGGATAGACCGTCTCGATTGCCGGCACCCCCGCCGCATGCGCGCCGAACAGGGTGAGCGCGCGCACCACGCGATACGGATCGGTGTATCCGCCATCCGCCTCGCGCGAGGTCGCGGCGCCGATCGCGGCGGGCAGGTCCTCCGCCCCCCAGGTCAGCCCCGCAAGGCCCGTCGCGTCGTAATCACCCAGCGTGAACACCGCACGCGGCGTCTCGCTCGCGATCGGCAGCACCGCATAATCGCCGGGCAGCATCGCGCGCAGCGTCGCGACCGACGCGCGCCCCTCCGCCTTGGGCAGCACCACGCCCGTCATCGCCGCGCCCGCGATCGCCGCGACATCGTCCGCCACCAGATCGCCGTCGAGCGGATTGACCCGCACGAACAGTGCCGGCCCTTCGCCCGCCCTGGCGTCCACGAACGCCCGCACCGCCGCCCGCGCCGCCGCCTTGGCCGAGGGCGCGACCGCATCCTCCAGGTCGAGGATCAGCGCATCCGCGCCCAGCCCCAGCGCCTTTTCCATCCGCTCCGGCCGGTCGCCGGGCACGAACAGCAGCGAGCGCAGCCTCACCGCCCGCGTTCCGCCAGCGCGCGTTCCCACGCCAGCGCATCGCGCACGATCCCGTCGAGCTGGTCGCGCTTCGGCGTCCAGTCGATCGTCTTCAGGATCGCGCTATTGTCCGCCACCAGTTCCGCCGGATCGCCCGCGCGTCGCCCCTCCAGCTTGCGCGCGATCGTCAGGTTGGTCACCCGGTCGACCGCGTCCAGCACCTCCAGGACGCTGAACCCGCGGCCATAGCCGGCGTTCAGGATATGGCTCTCGCCCGGCTCAGCGATCAGCAGCTTCAGCGCCGCGACATGCGCCTCCGCCAGATCGCTGACATGGATATAGTCGCGCACCCCGGTGCCGTCGCGCGTGTCGAAATCGGTGCCGAACACGGACACCGCGTCGCGCTTGCCCGTCGCCGCCTCGACCGCGATCTTGATGAGGTGCGTGGCGCCCACGGTCGACTGCCCGCTGCGCCCCTGCGGATCGGCGCCCGCGACGTTGAAATAGCGCAGGCAGGCATAATTGATCGGATGCGCCGCCGCGACGTCGCGCAGCATCGCCTCGGTCATCAGCTTCGACATGCCATAGGGGTTGATCGGGCGCGTCGCGTCGCTCTCCTTCACCGGCACCCGCTCCGGCGTACCATAGGTCGCCGCGGTCGAGGAGAAGATGAAATGCGGCACGCCGGCGTGCACCGCGCTCTCGATCAGGCTGCGCGTCGCGGCGGTGTTGTTGCGATAATATTTGAGCGGGTCGCTGACCGACTCGGGCACCACCACCGATCCGGCGAAATGCATGATCGCCTTCACATCATGCTCGGCGATCACGTCGCGGACGCGCGCATCCTCCACCGCCATCTCGACGAAGGCCGCCCGCGCGTCGACCGCCCAGTCGAACCCGGTGACCAGATTGTCGATCACCACCACCTGGAAGCCTGCGTCGAGCAGCGCCAGCACCGCATGGCTGCCGATATAGCCGGCCCCGCCCGTCACCATCACCTTGCCGTCGAGCATCGTCGCGCGTCTCCCTTTGTCGTGCGCGTAGGCCTTCCTACATGGGCGGTAAAGGAGACGCTTACATGACGGAATATGCGACGCTGGCGGGCGGCTGCTTCTGGTGCACGGAGGCGGTGTTCAAGGACGTGATCGGGGTCGAAAGCGTCGAGAGCGGCTATATCGGCGGCCATGTCGCCAATCCCAGCTACAAGCAGGTGTGCAGCGGCAGCACCGGCCATGCCGAGGCGATCCGCGTCGGCTTCGACCCCGAACAGGTCAGCTACGCCGACCTCCTCGACATCTTCTTCGCCACCCACGATCCGACTCAGCTGAACCGCCAGGGCAACGACGTCGGCACGCAATATCGCTCCGCTATCTTCCCGGAGACGGTGATGCAGGAGGAACAGGCCAATGAAGCGATCGCGCGCGCGCAGGCGGACTGGCCGCAGAAGATCGTGACGACGATCGAGGAGTTCGGCGACTGGTATCCCGCGGAGGATTACCATCAGGATTATTGGGACAGTGAAGGCCAGCGCAATCCCTACTGCCTCGCGGTCATCCCGCCGAAATTGCAGAAACTCCGCAAGAGCTTCGCGGCACGGAGCAAGACGGTGACGGCGTAACGAACGGGAAAAAAGCCCCTCCCCTTCAGGGGAGGGGTTGGGGGTGGGGCAGTCACGAGCGACAATCTCGGTGAGACATCCCCCACCCCAACCCCTCCCCTGAAGGGGAGGGGCTAGTAAGTAATCCTACCGCCCCGCCGCCCGCCGCAACCGATCGTTGATCGCCACCCCGACCCCCGCCTCCGGCACCGTCGCCACCGCGATCGCGCGCGCTTCGCTCGCATCCGCGCGATGCAGCGCATCGAACAGTCGCGCCGCCGCCTCCACCACATCCCCGCGCGCCGACAGCGTATCGTCTCCCGCGACCTCGCCGAATCCGATCAGCCACTCCCCCTCGCGGCGCCCGACCGCCCCCAGCCGTACCGGCTTCACCGGCGCGTAATGCACCGCCAGCTGCCCCGGCGCGCTGACATGCGCGGTCCGCCCCGCCGCCACCGGCAGCACCTCGGCGAGCATCTCCACGGTCACCGGCCCCGGACGCAGGATCGTGCGCCCCGCCACGATCGTCGATTCCACCCCCGCCGCGGTGGCACCATCGTCCAGGATCAGCGGCACCCGCGCCCCCAGGCTCGCCGCGACATGGTCCGCGCGCGTCGGGCTGATCGCATTGCTCGCATTCGCCGAGGGCGCCGCCAGTGGCGTCCCGCTCGCCGCCAGCACGGCGCGAAACGCGCGATGCGCCGGCACCCGGATCGCCACCGTCGTCAGCCCCGCGGTCACCAGCGACGCGATCCCCGCTTCGCTGCGCACCGGCAGCACCAATGTCAGCGGCCCCGGCCAGAACCGCGCCGCCAGCGCGCGCGCATCGGCATCGAACAGCGCGATCGCCTCCGCCGCGGCAAGGTCCAGCACATGCACGATCAGCGGATTGAAACTCGGCCGCCCCTTCGCCGCATAGATGCGCGCCACCGCCGCCGAATCGCGCGCATCCGCGGCCAGCCCATAGACCGTCTCGCTGGGCAGCGCGACGATGCCGCCGGCGCGCAGCACCGCCGCCGCCTCTGCGACCGCGGCCTCGCCGTAGCGTCGGATGACGGGGAGTTGAGCGTCCATGTCCAGCGGCTATAGCGGCACGATCCGGGAGAGAGAAATGACCTTCACCGCCGCCGTCGCCGACCAGCGTTTCGTCCTCGATCACATCGTCCGCGTCGACGAACTGGCCGCCACCGACCGCTTCGCCGCCGCCAGCCCGGACACGGTCGACGCGGTGCTGGAAGGGATCGCGCAATTTGCCGAGGGCGAATGGGCACCGCTCGCGTGCGCCGGCGACACCGTGGGTGCGAAATGGACCCCGGAAGGGGTCGTCATGCCTGCCGGCTACCCGGAGGCGTATCGCGCTTATGTCGAGGGCGGCTGGGGCACGATCGGCGTGCCGGAGCAGTTCGGCGGGCAGGGCCTGCCCTTCGTCATCCAGGCCGCGGTGCTGGAGACGCTGGGCACCGCCAACATGGGCTTCGCGCTCGCGCCCATCCTGTCGGTCGGCGCGATCGAGGCGCTGGCGCACCACGGCACGCCGGAACAGCAGGAAACGTACCTGCCCAAGCTCGCGACCGGCGAATGGACCGGCACGATGAACCTGACCGAGCCGCAGGCGGGTAGCGACGTCGGCGCGCTGCGCACCACCGCCACGCCAAAGGGCGACGGCACCTTCGCGATCAAGGGCACGAAGATCTTCATCAGCTTCGGCGACCACGATCTGGCGGACAATATCGTCCACCTCGTCCTGGCGCGCACCCCCGACGCCCCCGCGGGCACGCGCGGCATCTCGCTGTTCCTGGTTCCCAAGGTGCGGCTGGACGGCACTCCCAACGACGTCCGCGTCGTCTCGATCGAGCACAAGATGGGGCTGCATGCGTCCCCCACCTGCGTGCTGTCGTTCGGCGACCATGACGATTGCCTCGGCGAGCTGATCGGCCCCGAGTTCGGCGGGATGCGTGCGATGTTCACGATGATGAACAACGCCCGCCTCAATGTCGGCCTGCAAGGCGTGCAGGTGGCGGAAGGCGCGACGCAAAAGGCCGTCGCCTATGCGCGCGAGCGTATCCAGGGCGCGCGCGACGGCCGGCCCGCCGCGATCGTCGAACATGCCGACGTCCGCCGCATGCTGCTGCGGATGAAGGCGCAGACGATGGCGGCACGCGCGCTGGTCTATTACGCCTGCGGCATGGTCGACCGCGCCGGGCTGGGCGATGCCAAGGCGAAGGAGCGGCTGGAGATCATGACCCCGCTCGCCAAGGCGCATGCCACCGATCTGGGCAACGAGGTCGCCGATCTCGGCGTGCAGGTCCACGGCGGCATGGGCTATGTCGAGGAAACCGGCGCGGCGCAGTTCTTCCGCGATGCGCGCATCACGCCGATCTACGAAGGCACCAACGGCATCCAGGCCGCCGACCTCGTCGGGCGCAAGCTGGCCATGTCCAATGGCGGCGCCTTCGCGGACCTGATCGCGGACCTGCGCGCCGAGGCGCAGCATCCGCAGCTGGTGCGCCTGATCGACGCCTGCGAGGGCATCGGCCGCCGCCTCCAGTCCGCCGACGCCGACGATCGCCACGCCGCCAGCTATCCGTTCCTGACGATGCTGTCGGTGGCGTCGTGCGGCTGGCTGATGGAGCGCTCCGCGCGCGTCGATAGCGCCGATACGGTCAAGAAGACCGCCGCCGCCTTCTACCTCGACCAGCTGGTGCCCGAGGCGCTGGGGCTGGAGGCCGCCGCCAACGCCCCCGCGAAGGTGCTGTACGACCTGCCCGCCGACGCGTTCTGACGCGCTGTTCCCCGGCGAAGGCCGGGGTCCAGTTGGGCAAGGTTGCCGCATCCCGCGATCCGCCCGCAACTGGACCCCGGCCTTCGCCGGGGAACAAGATTACCGGACGTAACGCGACGCTACGCAAAATCCCCCAGTCTGTCCGCCTCCCCCTCCGGCAGGCCGGAGGCGTCATCGTCCATCGGCGGCTGCTCGGGCTTGGCGACATCGTCTGCCGGGGTCGGGCGCACGCCCTCGTTCTCGTCGGGATCCTGCTGCATCGTCCACTCCTCTCGTTCAGGAGCGTCAACGCACGGCGGCGCCCGCGGTCGCGTCAGCCGTCGCGCTTCTGCCGCGGCCGGGCGATGCGCGACAGATCGTGCTCGGCCAGCGGCTCGGCGAAATCGATCCCGCATTCCGCGCCGTCCGACCACACGATCCAGCCGTGCGTCTCCACCCCGCCCGCAAACGCGACGGTGACGCTCCGCCCGATCAGCGCATCCGCCGGCCGCTCGACGCGGCAGCCCAGCACCGACACATCGACCAGCCGCAGCAGTCGCGGCTCGCCCATGCCGAGCCGGACGCCGACATGGCTGCCCGACAGATACCGTTCGACGGTGCGCGCATCGCGATCCAGCCAGCGCGGCAGGATGGCAGGGGTGGGTTCGAAGCTCATGGCGCCGATATTAGGCTGCGATTGCCTGCGGATAGGTTAAGTCGTCGCTCTCCTGCGCCGGCACCACGGCGACGCTGCCGGTGCGCTCCAGCTTGCCCCAGCCCACCTTCGGCCCGGTCGCCGCGACATAGAGCGCGCGCAGCACCACCGCATACAGCAGCTGGCGATAGCCGAACCGCTGCATCAGCAGTCGCATCGCCGGGAACCGCGCCTCTCGCCCGTCCAGCTTGAACGCGATCCATCCGCAGGCGAGATCGATCGCCGCAAACGCCGCCCAGAACGCGGCGACCGCCAGCGCATCGCCGCCCGCCGCGTCCCAGCCGCGATCGTACACCCGCCACGCCGTCCCGCCGATGCCCAGCAACAGCGCGACGTCGATCAGCGGCGCGGCGAGCGTGAACAGGAACTGGAACACCAACGCCTGCGGCAGCCCGACGCGCCCCAGCCCGCCCCGCCGCCCCAGCAGCGCACGATGCTTCCACAAACATTGCAGCGTCCCGAACGCCCAGCGGAAGCGCTGCTTGAACAGCGCACGCACCGTTTCCGGCGCCTCGGTCCAGGCGATCGCATCATTGTCGCACGCCACGCGCCACCCCGCGCGCTGGATCGCGATCGTCAGGTCCTGATCCTCCGCCAGCGTATCCTCGGGGTATCCGCCGACCGCATCCAGCGCGGTGCGCCGCCACGCACCCACCGCGCCCGGCACCACCGTCACCGCGCCCAGCGCGGCGAGCGCGCGGCGCTCCAGATTCTGCGCGGTGACATATTCCAGCGCCTGCCAGCGCGCGATCAGCGTGGTGCGGTTGCCCACCTTCGCATTGCCCGCCACCGCGCCGATCGCGGGGTCCGCGAACCAGCGCGCCAGCTTTGCGATCGTATCCTCCTCGAACTGCGTATCGGCATCCAGCGCGATCACCACATCGCCCCTCGCCTGCGCCAAGGCGATGTTGAGCGCGCGCGCCTTGCCGCCATTCTCCAGCGTCAGCAGGCGGACGCGCGGATCGATCCCGAACGCCGCCGCCACCACTGCGCTGGTGTCGTCGGTCGATCCGTCGTCGATCACGATCACCTCGATGCGCGGTCCCCGGCTCGCGAGGATGCGGCGCACCGACGCCTCGATCACGCGCGCCTCGTTGAACGCGGGGATCAGCACCGTCACGAAATTCGGCACCAGATGCGGCGCCCCCGCCGGCGCCTGTTCACGCCCGCGCCGCCACAACGCCAGTCCGGTCAGCGCCAGCGCGCGCGCGATGCCGATCGCGATGACCGCGGCGAACAGCACCGCTCCCGCATCGCGCAGCCACGCCAGCGTGTCGAACAATCCGCGCGTCCCCGCCGCACCGCTCGCCTCCGCCGCCGCCAGCACCGGCATCACCCGCGCACGCGACACGCCCGCCAGCGTGGAGACGCCGACCAGCTCATAGCCCCGCGCCCGCAAACCGCGGATGATCAGCGGCAGCGCCTTGATCGTCTGCGTCCGGTCGCCACCCGAATCGTGCAACAGCACCACCTGCGCCGGGCGCGTCGCGGTGCCCGCCTCGACCTGCGCGATGGTGCGCGCCGCGATCGTCGCCGCCGCCGGCCCCTGCCAGTCGAGCGGATCGACGTTGAGGCCGACCGTCCAGTAACCCAGCCGCGCCGCGACCCGGGTGGCGTGCAGTTCGTCGCGCCGGTCGGGATCGGCATCGCCCAGGAACGGCGGGCGGAACAACGTCATCGCGCGCCCGGTATAGGCCTCGACCAGCCGCTCGGTCGCCTTCAGCTCCAGTGCGATCGCATCGTCCGACCGCTTCGACAGGTCGGCGTGCGAGGTGGAATGATTGCCCAGTTCGCTGCCCTGCGCGACGATCCGCCGCAGCAATTCGCCCTGCCCCAGCGCATTGGCCCCGGTGACGAAGAACGTCGCCGGCGCCTTCTCGCGTGCCAGCACGTCCAGGATCGCGGGCGTCCACGCCGGGTCCGGTCCGTCGTCGAAGGTCAGCGCCACCAGCCGCCGGTGCGCGCCGGTGCGCTCGACCCGGTCGGGCTGCGGCAGCCGCGCATAATGCGCCGCGCGGATCAGCCCGCCGTCCCAGCGCACCGCGCGCGCGCCCGCGGTCGCCTCGCCCGCGATCCGCATGATCTCGCCATGCCCGGTCACCGTGATCCCGGCGGGCGCGGGCAGCGCCGCCATGTCGGGGCGCCGCGCCCCCGACAGCGCGTTCCACACATGCGGATCCTCGCTCCCCAGCCGCCACAGCGCGACGCCCGCGGCGCCGGTGCGGCGGATCACCGCCATCTGGTTGGCTGCGCTCATCGCGTCGAGCAGCCACACCTGATGGTCCTGCCCGTCGGCGGCATAGGCGAAATGGCTGTTGCCGCTGGCCGCGTCGAAGGTCGGCACCACGCCGGCGCGCGTCGCCAGCGCCCAGGCGTCGGCGATGCCCAGCGGTGTCGTCTTCCGGCCCGCCCAGTCATAGGCATAGCTGCCGATCGCCACGATCGCCTTGTCCGCGCCGGCCTGCCGCACCGCCGCGTCGACGACGCGCGCGAACCACGGCTGCGACGCGATCGGCCCCGCCGCGCCCCCCATCCAATGTTCGTCATAGGCCATCAGCACGACGCGATCGGCGGCGGCGGCATAGGCGGCGAGATCCCAGTCGGGGTCCGCCACCGGCACCGCCAGCGTCACGATCCACCCCTTGGCCCCGAACCGGGCGCGCAACTCGCGCAGGAACATGCGGTAATTCCCGTGCGCGCTCGCCGGCAGGCTTTCGAGGTCGAGCAGCACGCCCGCCCCCTTCTCGCGCGTCACCAGCGCCTCGATCTGCCCGGCGAACCGCGCACGCGCGCGCGCATCCGCCAGCAGCGCCCCGGTGCCCGCGCCGTCCCACGTCCCGTCCGCGGCCGCATTCTGCACCATCGGCAGCACGCCCGGCCGCTTGCCCGCGCGCGCCAGCACGCCGCGCAGATAATCGTCGCTGTCCGCGACGAAGCGGTGATCCGCCCCGGTGACGGTGGCGAGCCCCGGCACCAGCCATTCCAGCTCGCCGACATGCGCCGCCAGCGAGCGTCGCGACGCATCGTCCCACGGCATGTAGAAGCCCATCGTCCCACCGGTCAGCCGGCCCCGCGCCGCCTCGGGCAGCCACGCGCCACGCTCCACCGTCGCCGAGGCCGGCACCAGCCCGCGCGGCGCCTCCGCCGTCGCGGCGAACCGCGGCGCGGCCGCCGCCATCGGGCGCAGCACCGCCGCCGCCAGCATCGCCAGCAGCAGCGCCGGCACCGCCGCCAGCATGACGAGCAGCACCCGTACCCGCCGCCCGCGTCGCCCGCTGGCATCGTAGAATATCGCCACGCTTGTTCCGTCTGTCGCCGATTGGTCGCGCCGCCGATACGCCATGACCGCGAACAAGCGGTTAACCACATCCCGCGAGTTTATCGCCGCAGCGTCATCTCGAACCGAACGCCCACGACCAGCACGTCGCGCTGCCGCCGGCTGGCAGAGGGGTCGACCACATATTGCAGGTCGGGCTGGATCGACAGATGCGCGGTGAGCGGCGTGCGATAGGTCAGCTCGAACACCGTTTCGCTGTCCGCCACATCGCGCGCGACCGCACGCGCCGCCCCCGCGGTGCGCGCATGCGCGATCGCGAAGCCCAGTTCGTCCTGCCCGCCGGGCGCGGCGACGCCCTGCGCATTGATGCCGATACTGGCGAAGCGATCGAAGAGGTTGAACCGCCCCGCCGCGGTCCCCAGCCGGAAGAAGGCCGACACCGGCCGCGCCGCGCTGCCCGCGACGCGCGCTTCGCCGCGCAGATAGACGCCGGCATTGCCCCCGCCCCGCGCCGGCGCGCGCGCGTCGTCCGCGGTATGGAGCGCGAAGCGCGCGGTATAGCGCCACGTCCCCGCGATCAGCCGTGCGTGGCCGATGCGCCAGTCGGCCTCCGCGATCGCGAACACGCCGTCGCGCGGGCGCAGCGTGACGACGGTACGTCCCGGATGCGCCGGATTTCCCGGCGTGCCCCCCAGCACCGCCGCGCGCAGCGTCACGCGCTCGCCCGCCATGCCCTGCACGCGCAGCCCCGGCGCGGTCACCGGGAAGATCGACGGACCGTTGTTCCCCGTTTGCGAGATGTCGGTGCCGGTGCCATGCCCGCTATGCACGAACAGCATCGACGCCGTCAGCGCATCGAACTCGCTGTTGACGTCGTACAGGCCGGCGCGCGCCGACAGCCGCGCGTCGCCATGCTCCACCCACGCCTCGTACAGGCGCACCGCCTGCACCCCCGTCTCGATGCTCGACACGATCTGCGCATCGCCCGCCAGCGTGGAGGAGAAACTGGTGCCGTTATTGTACAGCAGATAGACGAACGCCTGCGTCTTCGGCACGCCCGCGACCCGATCCAGATCGACCGCCATCGTCGCATCCAGATTGTCGAGATAGCGCACCCCGTGCCGCACCCCGCCCGCGGCCACCGCCAGCACGTCCGCCTTGTAGCGCAGGTCGAAGACGACCGGCCGTTCCGCCTGCTGCGCCGCGACCGCGCCGGGGGCGAGCAGCGCCGTCGCCCCCCAGCCCAGCATCGACGCCAGCTTCACCGACCGCGGCACGCATTTCCCCCCACGCAACGGGGAAAGGGTGCCGCCGTCCTCACAAAAGAAAAGGTCGAAACCGCCGGCGACGGAGGCGATTGTTGCCGAATCGTCCCGCCTCGGCAGTCGATGCCGTGCGCATCATTCTCAGTCGCGGCGCGCCTTGATCTGCGATAGCGCGCGTCGCTCCGCCGTCGCGTCCATCGGCTCGCCCACCGCCATGGCTTGCGCATCCGCCATCATCGCCGCATTCGCCGATCCCGCCTGGCGGAACGCGCCGCGCGGTGCCGCCGCACCACCGTACAGCCGCGCCACGCCCCAGTCGCCGCCGTCGGAACAGGCGATCCCCGCCACCGCCGCGCGCTCGAACGTGCGGCACAGCGATCCTTGCGCGTTGCGGAAGCTGACGCCGACACGCACCGGCGCATCCGCCTGCTGGGTCGACGCCAATTGGGTGTCGAGCGCGTGCGCGATATCGCCGCGTACCACTGCGCCGCTTTGCGCCAGCGCGATCGGAGCGGCGTCGCGCGACAGCATCTGCCCGGTCATCACCCCCACCACCAGACTGGCCGCGATCGCGCCCGCCCAACCGATCCACCCGCGTGTCGCGGGCCGGGCGGCGGCGATCGGCGTTACGCTCGCCGATCCGTGCAGCATCCGCGCGATCGCCTCCGGCACCGGGGCCTGCGCCGCCGGGGCCAGCGCGTCGCGCATCCGCGCCGCCAGCGCGCGGTGGCGCGCCACCTCGTCCCCCAGCCGCGGATCGTCGGCGATCGCGCGCTCCACCCGCTTCGCCGCGATCGGGTCCAGCTCGCCATCGGCATAGGCCATCAGCATCTCGGGCTCGATCGTCATGCCGCTTCTCCCAGCCGCGCCATCAAGGCCTCGCGCCCGCGCACCAGCCGCGAGGTGAGCGTGCCGATCGGCACGTCCAGGATCGCGGCAGCTTCCTTGTACGCGAACCCCTCCACCACCACGAGCGCCACCGCCTCGCGCTGTTCCGGCGGCAGCGCCCGCATCGCGCGCATCACATTGCCCATCTCCACCTGCGCCTCCTGCCCGCCCGGGGCGCCGACCTGCTCCCCTGCCTCGGGCGGCACGAACGTCTCGGCGCGGCGCTGCACGCTGCGGGCGGTATCGATCCAGAGGTTGCGCATGAGCCGGTACATCCAACTGTCGAGCCTGGTCCCCGGCTGCCATTGCTCGCGACGCGTCAGCGCGCGCTCCACCGACGCCTGCAACAGGTCGTCGGCATCGGCGGGATGACGCGCCAGCGCATGGGAAAACCGGCGCAGGCGCGGGATCAGCGTCAGCAATTCCTCTTCGAACCGCACCGATACCTCGCCTTTCGATGGATGAAACGAACCGCACCCGCCGTTTCATCCAGCATGACATGAATGTGATTTGGGTTAAAACGCCTGCCATGATGCGATCCCTGCGCACCATTGCCGCCACCACCGCGCTGCTGCTGCCCGCCGTCGCCGCGGCGCAGTTCGTGCCCCCGCTCGGCAACATGGTCGGGCGGACGCTCGACGGCGTCGCATCCACGCTGGCGCCGGTCGAGGCGACGCTGTCCGACGCACGCGCACTGGCCCGCACGCAGATGCGCCGGGTGCGCGATCTGGCGCGGCGCTATCCCGACCGGATCGAGGTCGACCGCGCCGGCGACGCGGTCCGCGCGGGCGAGCTGGTGGTGGTCGATGCCGACACCGCGCTCATCCGCGCGGCGGAGGCACAGGGCTTCCGCCTGATCGAGCGCGCCGACCTCGATGGTCTGGGCATCGGCTATGCGCGTTTCCGTGCCCCCGCCGGCCAGTCGATCGACCGCGCACTGTCGCGATTGCGCCGCATCGCCGGCGGGCGCGAGGTCAGCGCCGACCCGCTCCACTTTCCCGTCGGCGCGCTGGGGGCGACGGCCATTGCCGCACCCACGGCCGCCGCCCCCGCCGCATCGCGCATCGGCATCATCGACGGCGGCGTCCGCGCCGCTACCCCCGGACTGGTCGGTCAGCAAGCGTTCGCCATCGGCGCGCCGCAGCCCAACGACCATGCCGCCGCGATCGCTTCGCTGCTGACCGGCGGCGGCGGCATCCGGGCGAGTGCCGCCAGCGCCGGCCTGTACGTGGCCGACGTCTATGGCAGCGATCCCGCGGGCGGCAATGCGGTGGCGATCGCGCGCGCGCTCGCCTGGCTGACGCGCGAGCAGGTGCCGGTCGCGGTCGTCAGCCTGGTCGGTCCCGCCAACCCGTTGGTCGCGCGCGTCGTCGCGGCGGCGCGCCAGCGCGGGACGGTGGTGGTCGCCGCGGTCGGCAACGACGGCCCCGCCGCACCGCCCGCCTATCCCGCCTCCTATCCGCAGGCGATTGCGGTGACCGGCGTCGACGCGCGCGGTCGCGTGCTGATCGAGGCGGGGCGTGCGGCGAAGCTCGACTATGCCGCGCCCGCCGCCGACCTGCTCGCGCTCGACCGCAACGGACGCGCGCATGCGGTCCGCGGCACCTCCTTCGCCGCCCCGTTCGTCGCCGCCCGCCTGTCCGCGCATCTCCCCGGCATCGACCGCGCGCTGGCGGCGCTCGACCGCGAGGCGAAGCGCGGCGGGCCGGCGACCGGCCGCGGCATCCTCTGCGGCGACTGCCGCACGCCGGCGCGATAAAAATCCACGCGGCGGGATTAAACCGAAAGCGGCGCCCGTTCTCCTTTCGAAGCGCGTCGCGACCGACGCGCGGTCACTCGAAAGGAGACATTCGATGAAAGCTCTCTTCCTCGCCAGCGCGACCCTGGCGGTGCTCGTGGCGGTTCCGGCGCAGGCGCAGCTGCTCGGCGGCGGCGGCGGCCTCGGTGGCGGGCTCGCCGGTGGCGTGACCGGCGGACTGGGCGGTAGTCTGGGTGGTAACCTGGGCGGCACGATGGGCTCGCTCGATCGCGGCACCGATCGCCTGCGCGAGACGACGCGCAGCACCACCCGCACCAGCCGCGACCTGAGCGGCGACGTCCAGACGCGCCGCAGCGTCGATCACCGCAGCGGCAAGGTGAGCGCCGGCGGCGACGCCAATGGCAGCGCGGTGGCGGGCCTGACCAACGAAACGCAGGCGCTGGGCACGCCGCTGTCCGGATCGGGCAGCGCCGCCGGATCGGGCAGCGGCTCGGGCTCGCTCGACGCGCAGCTGGTCGGCACGGATGCGGTGCGCGACACCGCCGGCCGCGTCCGCAACGGCGCGACGACCGCCATCGGCAACACCCGCGACCGCGCGCAGGCGGTGGCCGGTCGCGCCCGCGACACCGCGGGCAACGCCGTCGGCACCGCACGCGGGCTGACCGGCAGCGTCTCCGGCGTGGCCTCGGGCAGCGGTTCCGCCAACGGCAGCGCGGGGAACGGCGGGGCGTCGGGCCAGGCCGGCGGCAACGGCCTCGTCTCGCTCGATGCCGCCTCGCCGCAGGAGCTCGCGCCCGGCGCGCGGATCGAGGATGCGCGCGGCCGGCTGGTCGGGCACGTCCGGCAGGTCCGTCGCGACGCGCAGGGCCGGGTCGAAGCGGTCGACATGGCGATCGGGCGTCAGGTGTCGACGCTGCCCGCCGCCAGCTTCGGGGCCGACGGCAACGTCCTCGTCACCGGCACCGGCGACGTGACGAAGAACTGATCCCGTCCCCGCACGGAAAAGGGGGCGGTGCCACCCGGCACCGCCCCCTCTTCTTGTCCGCACGAAACGCTACTGGTGCGGCCGGTCGCCTCGGCTTTCTCGGCGACCGGAACCGGTTCGTCAGAAGTGGGCGATCACACCCAGCGTCGGACGGAAGCTGTTGGTCCAGCCGAAGGTCGACACCTCGCCGCGCAGACGGATGCCGGAATTGCCGGTGATCCCACCCAGCCCGATCTCCTTCGGACCGACCTCGAACCCGACGCCATAGGTCACGTCATGGAAGTCCTGGTTGGTGTCGACGCGCTTGTCGAAGTTCACCCACTGATAGCCGACCTTGCCGTAGATCATGCCGCTCTCGCCGGCGCGCAGGCCGAAGCGGCCAGCGGCGCCATACTGCCAGTCGATGTCGCCCGACACGCCCTTGGCCACATTGCCCTCGGCGCCGACGAAGAACGGCCCGAGCGGCACGTTGACGCCGACCAGCCCCTCGACCAGCGACCCGTTCAGCTTGTCGCCGATCGGCGCGCCGGGGACGCTGTCCTTGGAGAATTCCTCCCAGCCGCCGCGGACGCCGAAATACGGCTCGATGCCGAACGCGCGGGTGCCGTCGGGTGCGGTCGCGACGCCGGTATCGGTGGTGGCGTCCTGCGCCAGCGACGGGGTGGCCACGAACGCGGCGGAAGCGGCGACGGCCGCAAGAACGAGCTTACGCATACGATCCCTCAAACTCTCTGTTGTCGCCCGTTCTGCCGTATCGCGGTGCCGGGCTTGGACTGCGCTAACCGAGGTCGCGCGGCTTGGTTGCTCGCAATCGCACAATGATCGCGATCAATTCGGCGACTGTTGCGCAACCGCCACGGTTCCTGTCGCCAGCATGAACGGATCGGTGGCTTTGTGGCAGCGATGCGGCACCCCTGCCGCAAACGCGCCACATGCATGCGCCGATCGTGTCAGCGCCTGCGCCGGGTCGGCGCGTGGAAATCGGGTGGCTTGTCCGCCACCCAGTCCAGGAACCGTCGGATCGAGGGCCAGTCGCGGATCGCATCCAGCGTGCCGGCGCGCGCCAGCGTCGCATTGTCCGCCGCGGCATGGATCGCGCGGTGGCAGATCGGATGGAGCGGCGCGGTCTCCACCCCGCCCTGGCTTCGCGGCACGACGTGATGCCATTCCACCCGCGTGCCCAGCGGGCGCCCGCACAGCGCACATGTCACCGGCGCGACCGCGGCGGACGCCGCCTGCGCCGCCGCCGCCGCCAGCCCCGCCTTGCGCTTCACCCGTCCGGCCATGCCGCCGACAGCGCGCATCAGCGGCTTGGCGTTCCCCGCGTGATGTGCATAACAGGAGTTATGCCCGCCCCGGCCGACGGGGCACCACGGAGAGGAAGACACATGCCGCATCCCTTGTTCGATCTGTCGGGTCAGGTCGCGCTCGTCACCGGCGGGTCGCGCGGGCTGGGGCGCGAGATGGCGCTGGCCTTCGCCGACGCGGGGGCGGACGTCATCATCTCCAGCCGCAAGGGCGACGCGTGCGAGGCCGTGGCCGACGAGATCCGCGCCAAGGGCCGCCGTGCCGCCGCCATGCCCGCGCATGCCGGGCGGTGGGACGAGATGGATGCGCTCGCCGACCGCGCGTGGGAAGAGTTCGGCCGCATCGACCTGCTCGTCGCCAATGCCGGCATGGGGCCGATGACCCCCAGCCACGAGGTGAGCGAGGCGCTGTTCGACAGCGTCGTCTCGCTCAACTTCAAGGGGCCGTTCCGGCTGGTCGCCCATGTCGCCGATCGCATGGCGCGCGGCGATGGCGGCACCGTCATCGCCACCTCCTCGATCGCGTCGATGGAGCCGATGCCCGCGGTCGTCGCCTATGCCGGGGCGAAGGCGGCGCTCAACGCGATGGTCGTCGGCATGGCCGCGGAATATGCGCCCAAGGTCCGCATCAACGCGATCGCTGCCGGCCCCTTCCTGACCGACATCGCCAAGGCGTGGAACGACGAAACGCGTGAGCGTGCCGCCAACGCGCTGGGCCGCCCCGGCCGCCCGGAGGAGATCGTGTCGACCGCCTTGTGGCTCGCCAGCCCCGCCTCGTCCTTCGTTACCGGCGCGGTGGTGCGTTGCGACGGTGGACAGCGGTGAGCGCCGCACTGGAAGCGGACGCGGTCGATGCCGCCTGGCTGACGCAGCGGCTGCGCGACGCCGGCACGATCCGGGAGGCCAGCGTGATCGCGGTCGACGCGACGCCGGTGGGCGTCGGGATGCTGGGCGATTCGATCCGTTTCGCGGTCACCTACGACCGTGACGAGGGCGCGCCCGCCTCGTTCGTCGGCAAGTTCGCCGCCACCGATCCGGTCAGCCGCGCCACCGGGCGCGACTTCGGCCTCTATGCGCGCGAGGTCGGCTTCTACCGCCATCTCGCGCAGACCGTGGCGGTCCGCACGCCGCATTGCCACGTCGCCGAATATGACGCGGCGGACGGCTGCTTCGCGCTGCTGCTGGAGGATCTCACCCCCGCCCGTCCCGGCAACCAGCTCACCGGCTGCGACCTGGCCGACGCGGAGGCGGCGATGGAACAGGCCGCCGCGCTCCACGCGCCGCGCTGGAACGACGCCACGCTGCGCGCGCACGACTTCCTCGACACCAGCGCCGCGCGCGACGTGGTGCTGCGCGTCTTTCCGGACTGCCTCGCCGAGTTCCACCGCCGCTACGACGGCGTGCTCGAACCCGAATATATGGCGGTGTGCGACGATTATGGTGCGCGCATCCACGCCGCCATGGCCGCGCCCGAGGGCGCCGTCACGCTCACCCACGGCGATTTCCGGCTCGACAACATGCTGTTCGACGCCAATGGCGGGCGCGACCGGCTCGCGATCCTCGACTGGCAGTCGCCGGCGATCGGCAAGGGCGCGGTCGATGTCGCCTATTTCCTCGGCCTCGCATTGTCGGTGGAGGACCGCCGCCGCCACGAACGGCACCTGCTCGATTACTACCTCGACCAGCTGCGCACCCGCGGCGTGCGCGACTATGGTTATGACGAGTTGTACCGCGACTATCGGCTGACGTTACTCTCGGGCGTCTCCACCGCGGTCTTCGCCAGCGCCAGCACCAAGCGGACCGAGCGCGGCGACGCGATGTTCCTCGCCATGGCCCGCGGCGGCTGCGCCCAGGCGATCGACACCGACGCCCTGGCGTTGCTGAACTGACCCACAATCGATAATCGCCCGTCACCCCGGGCTTGACCCGGGGTCCCGCTTCCTTTCCACGTCGCAGAAGAAGCGGGACCCCGGGTCAAGCCCGGGGTGACGGCTCAATTACGCCGCGTCCGGCCCCTTATACCCCTTCAGCTCGTCGCCGATGATCCGCACGACGTGCAGCACGTTGGTCGATCCCGGCGTGCGGAACGGCACGCCCGCCATCACGATCACGCTGTCGCCCGCCTTGGCGATCCCCTGGCGCAGCGCGATCCGCTTCGCCTTGGCCACCATCTCCTCGAACGATTCGACGTCGCGCGTGGTGACGTTGTGCGTCCCCCACAGCAAACCCAGCCGGCGCGCGGTGTCGCGGCTGGGCGTCAGCACCAGGATCGGCACCGCCGGCCGCTCGCGCGCGATCCGCCGCGCGGTCGAGCCGGAGGTGGTGAAGCAGATGATCGCCGACGCCGACACGGTCGCGGCGATGTTCTTCGCCGCCTCCGCCAGCGCGTCCGCGGTCGTCGGATCGGGGCGCGTCACGGTGAAATGGATGCGGTCGCCATGCGCGGGGTCGCGCTCCACCGCGTCGCCGATCGCGTTCATCATCGCCACCGATTCGACCGGCCACGCTCCCGCCGCGCTTTCCGCCGACAGCATGATCGCGTCCGCCCCGTCGTAGATCGCGGTGGCGACGTCGGACACCTCCGCGCGCGTCGGCGACGGCGACTGGATCATCGATTCCAGCATCTGCGTCGCGACCACCACCGGGCGCCCCATCTTGCGCGCGGTCTCGACGATGCGCTTCTGCAACGGCGGCACCGATTGCGGCGGCAGTTCGACGCCCAGGTCGCCGCGCGCCACCATCACGCCGTCGCACAGCTCGACGATCTCCTCCAGCCGCTCGATCGCGGCCGGCTTCTCGATCTTCGCCATCAGCGCCGCGCGCCCCTGGATCAGTCGGCGCGCCTCCGCCAGATCCTCGGGGCGCTGCACGAACGACAGCGCGATCCAGTCCACCCCCTGCTCGATCGCGAACGCCAGGTCGGACCGGTCCTTGTCGGTCAGCGCCGCCATCGGCACGACGACGTCGGGAACGTTCAACCCCTTGTTGTCGCTCAGCGCACCGCCGACCTCGACCGTCGTCACGATGCGATCCGCGTCATGATCGGTCACGCGCAGCACCAGCTTGCCGTCGTCCAGCAGCAGCCGTGCACCCGGCTCGATCGCGGCGAAGATCTCGCGATGCGGCAGCCGCACGCGCGTCGCATCGCCCGGCGTCTGGTCATGATCCAGCACGAAGGTGCTGCCCGTCTCCAGCACCACGCGCCCGCCCGCAAACTTGCCGACGCGCAGCTTCGGCCCCTGGAGATCCGCCAGGATCGTGGTCGGGCGGTTGAACCGCGCCTCCATGTCGCGGATCGCGCGGATCACGCCGACCTTGGACGCCTGGTCGCCGTGGCTCATGTTGACGCGGAAGGCGTCCGCGCCGGCCTGGAACAGCGTCGCGATCATCTCGGGCGTGTTGCTGGCCGGGCCGAGCGTCGCGAGCACGCGCACCTTGCGCGACCGCGGGAGGATCGTGTTCGCGTCGAGCGTCGGAATCTGGGTCATGCGCGTTCCTGCTTTGCCGCCCGGCGCTCTAGCGGTTAACGGCGACGGATCAACCTCGATTGGTTTTCACGATCAGGTTTTGGAGACGATTGCATGGACCCGCTGGACACCATCGACGACGCCGCCGCGGCCGCCGCCTTCCGCCGGCTGGTGCGCCACCTGCGCCACCGTAGCGACGCGCAGAATGTCGACCTGATGGGGCTCGCCGGCTTCTGCCGCAACTGCCTGTCCGACTGGACCGCGGAGGCCGCCGGGCTCGACAAGGACACCGCGCGCGAGGCGATCTACGGCATGCCCTATGCGCAGTGGAAGGCCGGGCACCAGCAGGAGGCGACGCCCGAACAGCTGGCGCGTATGGCGGAGAGCGTGAAGAAGAACGCCTGACGCCGCGCCGGCGCGTGTGCCCGGCGCCCGTGTCTCATCGCCGGGCGTTGCCAGCAACGCGCCACGTCGTCACGTCGTCACGTCGTCACGCCGGTATCCTGCACTCGGCCCGTGTCATCACCGCCTTGTGAAGCGCCGGCAGGATAACGGATTTCTCCTTGACGATGCGCGTCTCGACACCCCGCAACAGCCGCGCCACCGCCTTTCGGTAGCCGGGCCAGTCCGCCTGCACGGCGTCGAGCGACCAGTGCGTCACATGACGGCTGGACAGCGCACGCCTGGTCGCCAGATCGCTGTCCAGATCCTGGATCGCCAGCGACAGCGCGGCATCGGACACCGCCCCCAAGAGAGGATAGATCACGGTTTGCAGATAGCGCGATCGCGCGATGCTGACGGAGATCAAGCCATGCCGCGCCTTGCTCAACTGCGCGATATCGGGTGTCGGATCAGTACAGACACGCCTCAGCGCGGCAACACGGATAGCGGCCAACCGATACAGCTCTTCGAGATGTTCGATCTGTTCTTCCATGACGCGACCACTCTGCGCCAAAAAGCTTAATTGTTCATGATGATAGCGATCGATCGCTGCCATCCTGCAGGTGACCGACTTGCGTTACCTGACGGACAGCATGAAGAAGAATGCCCGATGTCGGACGCCCCCGGCGTCACCCGGCTCTACCTGACCGACAGTGCAGCGTGGCAGCCCGGCAGACATCAGTCGTCGACAGCCAGCGCCTCCTCCAGACCAAAGTCGCGCGGGATGTTGCGTACTACCTCTTTGCTCTCCTCGTCGTAGTCCAATGCGATGACCGGAAAGGCATCGACCAATTCACGAAGAAATGCCCTGTCGAGCGCCCGCACTTTCGGGGCAAGCTCCTGTATCGCCTCGGCCGCGACGACAGGATCGACAATGTCCTTGCCGCTTAGCCTGAGGAATACCACGAAAGCGGCAACGATACCGGCGACATCACGTGAAACCATGATGGACTATCCTCTGTTCGTGTCTCAGCGACACGGGTGTTAACCGAGTCAATCTTCGCGGCTGTCCCTGATCGCATCCAGTTCGGCAAGCCGCACCGGATCATCCTGAGCCAGCTCTTCTTCGAGATAGAAATGATACGGTATATCTCTCACCGATTTTTGCACGTCACCAGAATATTCGGGAGCAATAACCGCGAATGCGTCGACCAACTCCCTGAGGAAGACGGGATCGAGTTCCGAAAGCTGCTTTGCAAGCCACTCCTGCATATCGACGGCGGCGTCCAGCTCCAGGACGTCCTCATCCTCCGTGTCGAGGAACAATGCGATGTGAGCGACGATCCGGGCAACCTGTAAAGCGATCATGGCCTAACCACCCTTACCTTGATGTTGCGTACATTGTGCCTCTTGAACTGCCTTCGCGCAGCCTTCAGCTGTTTTTCATTGGGGACTTCCCACGTTCCCGATAATCTGTGTTCGGCCAACACCTGCGATTGCCGTTTCAACTGAGCGACCGCATTCGATCGTCCGCTTACGGACCATTTCCGGTCAATCACGTAATCGCCCTCGATCCCGTCGAACTTGACGGGTCGTTTCGATCCGTCCGGCATCGTTCGCATCAGCGTCGGTGCGCGGCCGGGGCGCGCGCCGGTCGCGGTATCGTTGTACAATGCCCAGGGCTTGTCAGGCGGAAGCGTCTCCTTGGCCCATCCGATCTGCGGCGGATCGAACACCGGCCGCGGCCGCAGCGTGCGCAGATGACGCATCGCCGACACCTTGGCCGCCGCGCTTCCCGGCACCACCGCCAGCGCGACATTGCCGACCGTCGTGCCGGTGGCGCGGCCGATGTCACGTGCGGAGGCGTGAGCGACCACATCGGCTGCGCGCGCGACCTGGATACGAGCCGGCGTGTCTTCGGCAGCGATCACCTTGTCGATCATGCCCGCGATACCGCGTCCTGTTTCGCGCACGGTCACGACAGGATTCGTGGTCAGCAGCGCATAGGTACCCCGCACAGCCCCGTCCGCGACACCATAGAGCCCCTCGCCGACCCCGGCGACGAACTCGGTGGCGACATGGCTGCGATCACGCTTCGGCACGGCAGGCGCGCCGGATGCCGGTGCCGCCGCGCTCGTTCGCAATGTTCCGATTGCTTTCCCAGGCGGTATCCGCCCGGTTGCGCGCGATGCCCCACCCGACAAAATGACCGCATTCTTCCGCTGATGACCGCGGCCGTGGCCAACCATCTGCGGTGAGTGCCCGGCACGTTTGATCCGCGGATCCCCGCCCCCGCCGTTCCGGCTCCCCGTGCCGGAAAAGGTGAATCGGCCGTTCGCGGGATCGTGCCAGGGATTGAACTTGAGCTCGACTCCATCGGCATCACGAACCCGAGGCAATCGCCCGGTCCGCAGCCACCAGGAAAAGGCGCTCTGCTCCTCGCCATCCATCATACGGTCCATGCTGGTCACCCCCTTCAGCATGGGAACATATACAGAACGCACTAATCCAAATCAATCTGCCACGGTAACGCGCAAGCGGTTGGCGCCCCATCCAGAATTGCGAATTGTAAGAAATGATAGGTGGTGCCGCCTACAGGCATCTAACTTATTGTTCGCGGTTGTTCGCCAATGACCGCTTACGCCTTGGTGTTCCCTATAGATTCACGTTTCCCGTTCCGCACTTGTTCGTTGACGTTCGCCCCTAGCCGCTCCAGAATGAGGGAACGGAATCGGGAGCGGAATGGCCAAACTCACTGCCCTGTCAGTTAAGAATGCTAAGCCGGGCCGGCACGCTGACGGCGAGGGTCTGTATCTGCTCGTCAAGCCGACCGGCGCCAAGTCGTGGCTGCTTCGCGTGCAGGTCGACGGAAAGCGCCGGGATGTTGGACTTGGCACAGTCGACACGTCACCGCGAGCGCTGGGGAAGGGCGAGACATCGCCGATCGTCATTCCCATCCTTCACCGGAAAATCCTGTCGCTTGGCGAGGCTAGAGAGAAAGCGTCCATGCTGCGCGTCGCGGCGAAGTCCGGTCTTGATCCGGTCGCTGAGCGCGATCGTGAGCGTTTCCAGATCCCGAATTTCAAGAAGGCTGCGAAGGAGGCGCATGCCGCGTTAAAGGAGGGCTGGTCGAAGAAGGGGGCCGCTACCTTCATCAGCTCGCTCGAAAACCACGTCTTTGCCAAGCTGGCCACCACCCGAATTGACCAGATCACGGCAGCTGACATCACCTGCGTCCTCGCGCCGATCTGGACGACCAAGCCGGATATGGCACGCAAGGTACGCCAGCGGATCGGCACCGTGCTCAACTTCGCGCATGGGAAAGGATGGCGGGCGACTGAGGCGCCTGGGCGCTCGGTGACGGTCGGCCTTCCGCGCCAGCCCAAGGGCGGCAACTACGCCGCGATGCCGTATGCAGAAGTGCCAGCCTTCGTCGCGTCGCTTAAGGACAAGCCGGCGACGAACGGGAGGCTGGCGCTGCTCTTTCAGATCTACACCGCTGCCCGGCCTGGAGAGGTTCGCGGTGCCCGGTGGGGCCAAATCGACTTCGACAAGGCGGAGTGGAACAGGCCGTCCGATTTGATGAAGGGCGTCGACGCCCCTCCCCACACTGTGACGCTGAGCGCTGCCGCGATCTCGCTCCTGGGGCAGGCCAAGGGCGAGAAGAAGCCAAAGGCGGAGGATCTGATCTTCCCCGGCCAGCGGGGTGGCGTGCTTTCCGACATGACCATGAACAAAGTGCTGCGATCGGCTGACGAGCCTTATGACGCGCACGGGTTTCGCAGCTCGTTCCGCGATTGGGCGGCGGAGAAGATGCCCGAGGTCCCTGACCCGGTTGCGGAGGCAGCGCTCGCGCACGTTGTGCCTGACAAGGTGGTGCGAGCGTACAAGCGGACCACCTTCATGGAGATGCGGCGCCAGCTCCTTGATGGATGGGGCGCGTTCGTGACGGATACTAAAAATGGCTGACCCGCCACGCGGCGGGAAACGTATCGGTGCTGGCCGCCCGCGAGTCCTTGACCCGTGGCAAGAGCTTGAGATTGGTATTGAATGTGAGCGACGATTGAATGAGGCGCGAGAAGAAAAGAGAAAGACATCCATACGACACTATCTTGATAATCGCAGCGATTATCAAGACTTGGTAAATACTGCAAAGTCTGTTCCCATAGTCGATCGGAGCCGATGGGCTTCTTCATTCGAAGGCACCGACCATTCCGATGACGTTGATAGCGCGTTGCGTGAAATTCAATGCACGCCCGACGATGATGCTCCAAACCGAGCTGTCCGCGTACCCGTAACACGCACGTATGGCATCAGATCGAAAATCGAAGCGGATGTTGCGAAATGGGCGAGTGAAAGGTTTGGATCGGCAGTATCAGCGCGCCATGTTCGAACGTGCTGGAAGGCAACCAACTCGGCTCTAGCCGACTAGGCTTTGATTTCTGTCCCATTTCAGCGGGCCCGATTTCCACTCAGTTAATTCGTGTTCTCCCGCTGGCGACCGCTAGCGATTGCAGGAGAACGCGCATGGAACCGTTGACGGTAACTGTTGAAGGGGCTCGTAAGGCTCTCGGTCTTGGAACCACGAAACTGTATGAACTGATCGGCGAAGGCAAACTTCAGACGATCAAGGTTGGTCGCCGCACGCTTGTAAAAACTGAGAGCATCCGTGCGCTCGTGGATCAGGCGGCGTGACCCCCTGTGTTCGCTACCACACGGGAGGTCAGCCCTAAATCGCGAAAGCCCCGCAAGCCGGTCCTACTCGGCTCACAGGGCTCCCGGAAACCAATTAACGTCAGCACCGCAGCGACTAACGAATTTCAGGCCCAATCGCAACATCTCGCGGCGAGGTTTCACCTCTCAGGCCCTGTCGCTGGTGTGGTGCTCGCTATGCTGCGAGGTCACAATGACTGATAGCATCATTCACGTCCGTCCAGTTGCTGACGGCTTCGCCGTCACCGTTGAGCCCAGCGTACCGGGGTTCGACTTCAACGCTATCTACCCCGATTACCGCAGCGGGTGGACATTCGCTCGTGGCGTAAAGCGGTATTGCGGCTTCCAGATCGTCGATGAGACGCAGGAGGGCGGCCATGGCTGAGCCCTTTCGCACGGTAAAGTCGGCTGCGCGCGCGCTGATCGACCACCCCCAGCCCGACCTGAACCGCCGTAGCGGCAGTTTCATCGGGCAACTTCTCTTCGACAGTGATGCCGAAGACCTGAGCGAGCGCCAAGCGCGCTGGCTGCAAGACTTGCTGAAGAAGCACGGCCTTCCCCCTCTCGCCGATGGAGGCGAAGCATGAACAACACCTCTGACTATCCACGCGACCACGCCGGCCATCGTGGCATCGGCGGGTCCATCGAAGCTGCCCAGGTCATCACGCCTGCGCGGGACGCTCTGTGGCAGCAGATCATGAAGAAGCTGGAGACTGCGGGCGCTGAGGGCATGACCGGCGATGAGATTGCCGCATCGTTGGGCTGGGAGAAGTATCGCGTTCGCCCCCGCACTGCGGAACTGCGCAAACTCGGCTGGATACGTGACAGCCAGCAGCGCCGACCGAGCGAGAGCGGCATTCGTTCAATCGTGTGGGTCACGCGCGAACATGCCGGACCGGTGAAGATCGGAAGCGCCGATGATGCCTGATCCATATGCCGCCCATGGGCGAGAATACGGTCAGCGTACCATGGCCGATATTCCCCGCATTTGCGCCGACATTCGCGACCGCTTTCCGGTGTCCGGCGTGGCGAGTCAGGCGGGCGTCAAGTTGATCCGGGCGGGGCGGGAGCTGAAAGGCCGCTGCCCCTTTCACCCCGATAAGACACCAAGCTTTACGATCTACGCGGACGACCGCCGCTTCCAATGCTTCGGCTGCGGCGCCGAAGGCGACGTTCTTGACTTCGTCCAGCGTGCATACGGCGTGAAGCTGCTGGATGGGATCGCGATGTTGGATGGCGGGGCGCTTCGCGAGCTGGAGCAGCAGCGCGTTGTCGCTACGCCCAAGGCCGACTGGTCGAAGGCGGCACGCTCGATTTGGGATGCCGCGTCGCCGATCGCCGGCACCCCTGCCGAGCGGTATCTCCGCGCGCGCGGCATCACGATGGATCTGCCGCACACGCTGCGCTTCGCTCGCTTGCGCTACCCGCAGGAGCAGGACCGCCGTCCCGCGCTAGTCGCGGCGGTATGTGACGCGGCGGGCGATCTGACGGGCATTCAACGCACGTTCCTGACTGACGACGGCCGCAAGGCTGATGTGCCCGAGGTGAAGCTATCGCTTGGGCGGGTAGCTGGCGGCGCGATCCAGCTTGGACCGCCCGTCGCCAGCCTCATCGTCACCGAAGGGCTGGAGGACGGCCTAACGCTCGCCCAGGCTCTAGGCCGAACGGTCTGGGTGTCGGCTGGCACGTCGATGCTGCCCCGCATGGAGTTGGCGGACATCACCCGTGCAGTCGTCATTGGGGCGGACGGGGACGCGCCTGGCGAGGTGGCAGCGACCAAAGCGGCGCACGCTTTCACCGCGGCCGGGCGGAAGGTGCGAATTATGCGGCCGTCCCCCGGCTTCAAGGACTTCAACGCCGAACTGATGGGGATGCGCGCATGAACGCTGCTTCCATTCAGAAGTGCTTCGAGGGGGCCACGCCTTTCGGCGGACCGCAACCTGCCCCCCCGCTCCAAATTAGCGCCACGCCTTTCCGCTGGCCTGCCGCGTCCACGCTGCCTCGTCGGCCGTGGGTATTTGGCCGCTGGCTGCTGCGCCAGACCGTCAGCGCGATCGTGTCGCCTGGTGGCGTGGGCAAGTCTTCGTTCGTCGCTTCCATGCTTCTGTCGCTCGCTAGTGGACGAGAGGACGTGCTGGGGAAGACGGTATGGGGCGGTCCGAAGACCGTCTGGTACTGGAATTTGGAAGACACGCTCGCCGAGCTGGAGATGCAGTTCACCGCTGCGTCGATGTTTCACCGGGTCACACAGGAGGCGTGCGGCAACCGCGTCTACATCGACAGCGGGCCTGAAGGTTCGGCGCTATGCATCGCGGTGGAGGATCGGGACGGCTTTAAGATCGCCGTGCCGGTGGTCGAGGCGCTTATTGCGGAGCTAAAGACGCGCCGGATAGACGTGCTGGTCATCGACCCATTCGTCTCGTCACACGCCGTGCCCGAGAACGACAACGGCGCGATCGATGCCGTGGCGAAGGTCTGGGCGCGGATCGCCAAGGAAGCCAACTGCGCCATCGTCCTCGTGCATCACACAAAGAAGCTGTCGGGCGAGAAGGTGACGGCGGAGGCCTCGCGCGGCGCGGTCGCGCTGATCGCTGCTGCGCGTATTACCCTGGTTCTGAACCGTATGGACCGGGAAGAGGCCAACCGCTTCGGTATCGCTGACGACAAGGAGCGGCTGCGCCTGTTCAACGTGCGAGATGACAAAGCCAATCGGGCGCCAGCCGAGGATGCTCTGTGGTTCCGCATGGCGTCGCAGGACATCGGCAACGCAGCCGGGCCTGACGATCCCTACGGGGAGTGGGGCGACAGCGTTGGCGTGGTGACGCGCTGGACGCCGCCTGACGCCTTTGAGGGACTGAATGTCGATCATCTCCTTCGGGTGCAGGAGGCTGTTGCAGCAGGGGCGTGGAAGGAGAGCAGTCAAGCCCGCGACTGGGTGGGTTACTGCGTCGCCGAGGTGCTGGGGCTCGATGCCGGCAAGGGAAGTGTCGACCGCGGACGGATCAGCCAGCTGCTCCGGTCTTGGTATTCGAACAAGGCTCTCGTTGTGGTGAGCCGTCGAGATCCCGCGAAGCGTGAGGACAAGCCCTTTGTGGAAGTCGGCGAGTGGGCTGATGCGAGGGGTGCCCCACTTGAGCAAGGTGGGGCGGTCGAAGTGGGGCAAGGTGGGGCACCGAAAGCGCCCCGCCCCACCTCCCCCTTTATAGGGGAGGTGGGCGGGGCACCCGGCGCAGGGCTGTGCGAAGGTGGGGCGGCTGGTGGTGCATCCCCGCACGGCAAACCGGTCGTGCCGGCAACGCAGTCGAGAGAGCCGAAGGCTTATGGGTACAGCGGCCCCGATGATTGATCGCGTAGCGAAGCTACGAGGCGAACAAACAGGAGAAACGGCGATGAGCGACAGCACCACCTTCGCGCGGGACCTCGGGTACATTCGCCACCGCAAGTTGGGCATATGCCAAGAGACATTCGCCGAGCGGTATGGCGTGAGCCTCGCGATGCTGAAGGATCAGGAGCAGGGACGGCATAACCCACACTCGGCGTTCAAGGTGCTCGTTGCGGCGATCGACTTGGACCCGTTCTTTATGGCGAAAGCGGCTCAGGCGGCGGAGGAACGGTGGGGACTTCCGAAATGACGGGATGCCCGTCGTTTCGCCGCGCATCGCGCGCGCGTGCGCGTTAAATACCTTACTTAGAAGGAGGGGCGGCCTGCGACGGGCGGTACGGGATGCCCGGAATATAATAGGCCTATTTAGTAAAAAGACGGCTCCCGCCCGGCCTGTTTTTACAGGCGACAACAGGCAGCCGTGCTGGAAACAGAGCTGTGAGGCACCGGTTATCGGCGCGCGCGTGGCGCTATTCTGTCGAGGGCGTATCTCGGTTACTAGGGGTGTGATGATTGACGCGCTTATCGTCTTAATACTTCTCGCGGCTGCGATTACCTCGGCTTTCGTGGCACTTCCAATCGCGAGCTTGCCGCTGTTGGTTACCGCCGGCGGGATCATCCTGACGTGGCGAGTTGCCAGCGCCAACAGAAAGTTGGCCGAGCGAAAGCTCTTTCTGGACCTGATGCCCCGGCGGGCAGAATGGTATGACAGGGTTCGCGCCGCGCTTGACGGCAGAGCCGTGGAACGAATGGAACATATCGACAGAATTTTGGCCGGGGGTGTGCCGCCGAGGAGCCCTTACCTCTCTCAGCTTTGGCAGCTTGAAACCGAGGCAGGATGGCTGTTCAGTACGGAAATGGTCGCGCTCATGGCCGGCGTGATTGAGGCGGACAATCAAGTGGCCATGGCGCACCTTGCAGCACGCGATGGCGACCGGGATGCCGCTCTAGCGGTTCCACAGAGGTGGACGGATTTGACCGCGGCTCAAGGCCGAGTGCAAGATTACCTTTCAAGCTACCTCTACGTTGGCGACATTGGAAAGCCCGGCCGTGCGCCCATAAAGCTCGTGAAAGTTGATGCAGTGCTGAAGCGTCTCGGCCGAGCCCGTGAGCGTTGACGTGAAAAAGGTAGCTGCCGGCCTTAGCGATCGGCCTGCCTCACCGGCATGAGCTGCGGCGAATAGGGATCCGCCAGCGCGACGGCCTCATTGAACGAGCAGGTAAGGCTAACCTGCGTCATGACGATTGCTCGACACGATCTCGCATGCAGGCGCGTTGATCCCGCCTGACCGGGAGAAAGTCGATGTTGATGGACCGAGACGCCACGGAGGCCGAGGCCCAAAGCCTCCATGCAGAGGAAGAGCGGGAGAAGGCGATTGCCGCAGCACTCCCGCCGGGCGCTGATCAGGACGAGCACGTGATGCGCGCGGAGCGGCTGTCGGACGAGGCCTGGTCGATCGAGGAGCGACACGATCTGGAGCCGACGCCGAGCGGGCTGTGGCATTAGCCGAAGCTGGCACCAGTCGGTGATTGGATCGTTGAGACCGGTCGGTGCCATGAAGGCGCGGCGGGAGAGGCGGAATGCGTAAGTCCCCGTTTCTAGATGATCCCCGAGAGGCGGCGAGCCGGCTTGTGAAGTCGGCGGTGGAAAGCCCGATGAAGGAGGTTGCGGCGATCCATCTCGAGCACGCGATCCATCAGGCCGCGATTGCTCGAGAGAGCGGGCTGATCCCAGATCTGGCGAAGGGTAAGCGGTAGGCCGGAACGCTCGCAGGCCGTCGTGGCAGTGGACAGGATCGCGACCATAATCCGCAGTCTCTTGGATCGCGTCCCTCAGTGGAGCGTCTGGTAGGCCGTCCTCTAAATCGGGTTTTGCTCATGCCGCTTCGCCAGATCGTTCTTCCTGTATTCGCTATCCTTGCCGTGGCCGGAGGGCTGCCCACAAGCGCTGCCGCTCAGTACCGGGGCAATCAGGCTTACCGTCCGAGCAATGCGCAATCGACGAAGGACATGCGTTCCAGGTTGTCCGCGGCCATCGATCGGGTTCGTGTTACGCAGGAGCACGGTAGGCTGTCGCCCGCGCGCTCGGACGCCCTGCGCCGTCAGCTTGTCCAAGCACAGCGTGAGATGGAACGGTTCGAGCGCCAGCAGGGCTTCGTCAGCGCGGCCGAGTTGGCGAGCTACGATCGATTGGTTGTCGGGATTGACGCTGAGCTGGGCTCCGTCTCTGGCGTTCGCTCATACGGGAACGACGCGCTTCCAAGCGCGGAGGTGGTCGCATTTCAGCAAGCCGACAAGCGCCTCAACTACCGCAACGCCCGCATCGAGTACGATGCCAAAGGCTGTGCGCTGTATCAGGGCACTGCGCGCAATGGCCGCGAGCGCAAAGAGATGCTCCGCGATAGCCGCGGGCGTCCGATCTGTAGCCGACGCTGAGGACCAGCGGCTTCAGCGCCCGCTACCTTCCAAGACAGCGATGACGGCATGATACACGCCCGCACGCTCTGACTGCTCCTTCTGCAGCATCAGCGCGTACAGCGCTCTTGCGGCGGGGATTGCGTCGGTCCCAAACCGCTCCCTAAAGTCGCTGGCGATGACAGCGGCTTCAGGTTGCGATGCGCGCGGAGCTGGTTGGACGGTTGCCATTCGCCGCTAACGCAACTTGGAAACGCCAGTTGCGGCTAGCCTGCTGGCAATTACTCACAAATTTGCGTTAGGCGTCGGGACGCGATGCGCCAGCGTCCTTTGATCACAAGCCACCCGTCACCGGACCTAAGCTCCAAAAGGATGGAGGTGGCAGTCTCGACTGCCATGCGCCCGCCCCTTCGAACGCACCTCCTTGGCTAATTAGGGCAATCACAAGACTCGCCTCGCTATCAGTGCCTTACATGTCGTGCGGTATGTCCCCGCCGCTTTCCTTAGCGGGGGGTCGACCGCTATTGTGAACGGGGAAAAGCGTTGACGATCAAGCGAAAGCTCGTGTGGGCATTTGCGGCCCTGCTCATAGTGGCAGCAGGCAGTGCGTTCGGCATCTGGATGCAGCGAGATGGCCTCGCAACCCATCTAGATCGCGATGCCGGCCAAGCGGAGGCGGACGCGAGCGCAGTACCCGCTGACCTCGCTCGGCAAGCCCAGCCGCTCTACTACTCCTTCAGCCCGGACATCACGCTGAACGTCAAAGATAGTGACGCTGTCATCGATGCCGGAGTGTCTCTGTCGACGCACTACGCCGCAACCAACGACGCGCTCAAGAACGACGATCCAGCGTTGCGATCCGCGATCCTTATGGCTCTCGCAGATCTACCTCAGGACACGGCATCATCCGATCAGGGGAAAGCTTTGATGCTTTCTCGTATCGTCACCGCCGTCAACGAGCAGCTACAGCGTGATGGCTATCCCGGTAACGTGGATGGCGCCTACTTCACCAGCTTCGTCGTCGGCGGAGGTGACGCTCAGTAAGCGCATAGAGTGCGCGCCCATGACACGATTATGCCACGGAGAGCGGGCATCGGCGTCACATGCGCTACCTCTCTGCAATGACGCTGATTATCGCCCTGCTGGTTCCGTCGCAGGCGATCGCTTGGGGCAAGACGGGGCATCGCATCGTCGGCCAGATCGCAGACGCGCGTCTGACGACCAAGTCGCGAGCGGCGGTGAAGCGCATCCTCGGCGCCGAGACGCTGGCGGAAGCAGCAAACTGGCCGGACTTTATGAAGTCGGACCCATCGCCTTTCTGGCAGAAGACAGCTGACCCCTGGCACTACGTGACGGTGCCGGTCGGGAAGACCTACGATGAGGCTGACCATCCGCCGGAAGGCGATGCGGTAACTGCGCTCGCCCGCTACTCGGCAGTGCTCCGCGACCGTAGGGCGTCACCCGCTGACAAGCAGATTGCCCTCCGTTTCGTCGTGCATCTGGTCGGCGACCTTCATCAGCCGCTGCATGCCGGGAACGGCACCGATCGTGGTGGCAATGATCGCCGCGTCACGTTCTTCGGTCGGTCGACCAACCTGCACAGCGTGTGGGACTCCGGCCTCATCGACGAAACGCAGCTGTCCTTCTCCGAGATGGCGGCTTGGCTGAATACGCGGATCACGGCGGCGGATGTTCGAGCGTGGTCTTCCACCAATCCGCGCGTGTGGATTGCCGAGAGCACAGCGCTGCGCGATCAGGTCTATCCGCCCGCAGGGGACAACACACTGTCGTACCGGTACGTCTACGACAACGAGCCTCGGCTGGAGGGGCGGCTTGAGCGGGCTGGGGTTCGGCTCGCGGCAGTGCTCAACGACATCTTCTCCGGGCGGCGTCCGCGATAGCGGATGTGCCAGGGCCGCAGTTCCGCTCAAGAGGCCGGCGACGAATGCGCCGCATAGCATCGCCGTCATCAGCCACCAGAGCAGCGCGGCTCGATCTTCCTCGTCCATGACGGGAAGGTCGCGATTGTTGGACGATGTAGGACAGCATCATGTCGCACGTCCAAGTCATCGGGCACAGCCGAAGCCTTCGGGATTAATGATCGGCGGCGCCGCGTCGGAGAGTGGGATCTCTGAACCGATACCTCACCTTACTCTCTCGCCCACCAACATGGTCGCGCAGCAACACCTCGATAAACGCAATCGCAACTGCCGTCAGACTGACGTTGCTGCGACGGCCATCGAACGGATCTGGCGTCCGGATGATTAATCCGCGCGCCTGCAACTTGGAGATGTAGCGAAGACTTGTGGTTGCAGCGGATGCAGCTGCTATGCAGGCGCTACTGACGCTCACCGGACGCGATCCGCGATTGACGTATAGGTCTAGAAGAATATCCCAAGCGGGTTCGCCGAATAGATCTACGCTATCTCCGATAAGCTCGTCCCTTCGCCGGCGGATGCGGATGAGGTCCGAGGCTAAAAGCCGCAAGGTTCGGTCTGAAGGGGAGATCGACGCGTCCCCTGTGATGACGATAGCTTCCAACCTACTCGGTGTAAGGTGGGTTATGGGTTCGATTTGCGCTTTCACTGCGCTTCCTATCGGATGTCCACGCTGGCTCAGGTGCGCGGGCTTGGTGCCGGTGAACCCCCAGAAAGACTATCAGCAGCATCGGATACGCGAGCTTGCTGACAATGAGCCAGTACGCGAATGGAAGAACGGACGGATCGTAGCTTCGGACGCCGTGGCTGGCGATCAAGAGTAGCTGGCATCCAGCTAGCCAAAGCGGCCAAAATCGGTCTGCAACCGCTGCCAACGTGATCAGGAAGAGCAGCAGGAGCAGGTCGATCCCGACGAGCGCTGGCGCTGCCTCCGCGAAGCTAAATCCAATGAGATGCTGTGCCGTGGTCGAGAGGATCGCGGCAACAAGCAATGCCGCCCCTGCAAAACGCTCCGGCGCCCCACCCCTCGCCACGGCGTACCCGGACACGAGTACCTGGGTGAGGTAGAAGGCGATGAAGTTCGCGAAAGCTAGAGGCGACACTCCGGCGTAAACCTAGCCGTCGACCGAGGTCGGGATGGTCGATAGGGACATGGCGGGCGGCTTGAGGCCATCGCCATATGCGGCAGGATCAATGCCAAGTTGGCGACCCAGCGCTTCAGCCAGGCGATGGCTCTGTGATGCACGGCTGAGCGCCTCGCTGATGGAAAGGTTCGCTGCGCTAATCGCCCCGAGTACCTGATGACCTGCCGTCGGCGAAAGGCGGTTCTCAGATTGTGCTCCGACGGCGGCTGCGGCCAATCGACCTCCCGCTGCGAATGCATCGCTCAGCAGGCGTTCGAAGGCGTGCAGTTCCGCAACGAAGCGCTCGGATGCTGGAACCGCCTCCACGTTACCGAAGGAGGTTGAGGAAGTCGGAGAGAACGCGGGTGCCGACCGCGAGCATTCCGAAGGCGATGGCGGCGAGGACAGGAAGGACGAAGATCCACAAGATGCGGAGGGTGACAGAGAGGTCATTACCAGTAGCCCCTTTTGCTCGGATGGGGAGCAGTCGGCGCCAATCGCCGCTGCCCTGGGGCTCGACTGCTGTGGCCGCCGGGGTTGCGGGCACCCCTTCGGAGTGCAACTCAACTTTATCGGGGGTCGCCTGGGGCGGTTCCGAAGCATGCAGCAGCTCCGCCGCGTGCCTGCGGTTTCGCGCGCCAAGTACCGAAATTGCCTCAGAAATGTATGTATTTACGGTCCCCACGCTGAGCCCAAGCGTGCTGGCGATCTCCTTCGAAGTTTTGCGTTCGTAGGTAAGGCGCAAGCATTCCTGCTGCCGCGGCGTCAGCCGCTGCATGATAACGGAATCATAGTTCGCATGTGCGCCCCCAAAACGATGCACGACGCCCCAGCCGCGCATTCGCACGCTATGAGGGCCATACTTCGTGGGTCAACGATCTGAATCAACACGTATGCGAACGTGACATCAGATCAGCAGCGGTGGAGGCGAAGCGCAGGCAAGCTGCATCAGCTTTTCACAGCGTTAGAGGCATTAGCGTGCGACGAATGGCGCCGGCTTTTGGCGGAGGCATGGCTGCTGGGTGCGGTGCGGCGGACCTGCCAAATTGGTCCGCCTCCCCATCACATCGGCTTGATTGGTCCGCCTCCCCATCACATGGGCTTGGCACCAGGCGTGCCGCATTTCGCGAACTGACCCTTCGCATTCTTGCACTTGGTCGCCTTGGCAGGCGCGGCGGGGCACTTTACGAACTTGCCCGTCTTGGGATCCTTGCACGGTGCCGCCAGTGCGGGCGCAGATCCAGCGATGAGGGTCAGCGCAGCGGCTGCAGCCATCAGGGAACGCATAGGTCATCCTCCTGCCCGGCCATCGGGCGAGAGGAGGCTATGGCCGGATAGGATCGGAAGAAACTTAAATCGCCGCAAGGTTGCGCGTAAGTGGTCAGGAAGCGTGTCGTCGCACTCTCTCGGGCTTCCAACTCAACCGTGACCGGGTACGCTGCCATCGAATAGGAGCAGCCCATTGATCAAGCAGCAACGCCCTCGGGTTCTCGCCTTCGACGTATTCGGGACGGTGGTCGACTGGCGCACGAGCATCATCGCCCAGACCGCCAGCTTTCTGGAGCGGATCGGGCACGGCGGTCTCGATCCCGCCGCGTTCACTGATGACTGGCGCGGGCGGTACCTCAGCACGATGATGGCATATGCCGCATCCGGGCGAGGCTTCGTCCCCCTCGACCAGCTCCACCGGGAGATGCTGGAGGCGATGCTCAAGGATAAGGACATCGATCCCGGTGCACTCAGCGACGACCTTCTCGTGGACTGGGCGCACGCCTGGCGGCGCCTTGCGCCGTGGCCGGATAGCGTCGCCGGTCTGACGCGGCTGAAGCGCGCTATGCCGATCGTCACCCTGTCGAACGGCAATGTGGCGTTGATGCTGGAGCTGGCGCGTCACGGGGGCTTGCCGTGGGATGCTATCTTGGGAGCCGAGGTCGTCCGCGCCTACAAGCCAGATCCTCGTGCCTATGTCCGGACCGCAGAGATGCTGGATGTCTCTCCGGCGGAACTATGTCTCGTCGCTGCGCACCACACCGATCTGGCTGCGGCTCGCGCCTGCGGGCTGGCAACCGCCTTCGTCGCGCGACCCATGGAGTATGGGGGAAGGCCTGCCCCCGATGCGGATAAACGGCAGGAGTGGGACTGGGACGCGACCAGCATCACCCACCTTGCCGATCTGATGGGCTGCTAGCCGCTCAGGAAAACGCTCTCCAACCTGCTGGCTGGTGTCAGCCCAAATCCAAAGTAGGTTGCGATGCGTCATCTGCGCTGCCGGCGGCAACTTCCGCCTTCGGCTCTGCCTGCGTCGCTGTCATGAGCTGTGACGGGTATGGCTTGGCCAGTGCCATTGCCTCGTCAAACGGGCAGGTAAGCCAGCGCTGTTCGTCCTCCTCGTCCAGCAGAACCGGCATGGCCTTGGGGTGGATCGGAGCGACCAGCGGATTCGGTTCGGTCGTCAGGAAGGCGAACACCGCTCCCGTCTCGGTTGGCCTCCACACGCCCGCGAAGCTGACGATCGGCCTGCTTGACACGTCGAACCAGAACAGCGGCTTTTTACCGACCGGCCCGGGCCCATATTCGCTGAAGGCGGTGAACGGCACCAGGCATCGCCGCTCAGGGTTCGCCAGCGCGGACTTCCAGAACGGAGACGTGTAATTCCTGACGTTCGTCACCTTGGTGTCGAGCAGCACGGGCTTTCCGGTCGCCTTGTCGATGCGCTTGCCCGGCACCTTTCGCGGGAAGCCCCAGCGCATGACGTCCAGCGTGCGGGCGCCGTCTTCCTGCCGCACTACGTATGCCGCCTTGTCTGGGAACAGTTCAGGCGGCGGGATGTCGAGGTCAGGCGGGTAGAGGACGTCGATGCCGTAGCGCGCGGCGACAGCGGCTTGGGCCTCGGTCATGCGGTAGCGGTTGCACATGGTCGTATCGTGCTGGCTGGCGCGGCGGAGTCAACGTTCGCTCACGTCCCCTAGCAGACATGATGGATGTAGCGCAGAGTGACCGGATGAGCGCCACACGTGCCTTTCTTCTCGAAGCACTCGACCGCGTGGCCCGCGGCGGGGACATAAGAGAAGCCGAACTTGATGCCGCCGTTCCTCACCCAATTGCGCTCGATCCTGCCGAGAAGAACGCGTGGGTAGAATTGAGCCATTGGACCGACGATAATGACATCCGTGAGCGGGATGAACGCTACGCCGCCTTTAAGCGTGAGCGGATGCGCGATCACCTCACTGCCCTGATGCTGAAAGGCAGCTAACGCCCAATTGCGGACATTCAAGCTTTCCGTATAGTCGGACCATGCGGCTCGGTCGTCCACTGCTTACTGTTCTCGCGGTCGCGGCGCTCGGTGCCTGCGGATCGACCCGAAAGACGTTATCGCCGTGCTGGCGAGCGGCCGACTTGCGGCAAGGCGACAGGTTTCGTGGCACGGTGCTGATCTTAGCCGGTTACGATCAGAGGCCGATGATCTCTCCAGTGGCCTGTGACGGCGGCGTCACTGCCGATCTGCCGGACGGCGTGATTCTTCCCGGCCATCGAGGTGCGGATGCGAGCGTTCCTCCCGAGCGCCTGTTCTATGAGGCTCGGGTGGAAGGAGAAGTGGCAGGGACGGCGTTTGGCAGGCCTAGCGTGCGGCTTGAGCATGTGAGTGAGCCGCGACAGGTGGTGCCTCGCTGGTTGCGCAGGAACGTCCGCTAACCACCAATCCCGGACATTGGTTCTCACGGCCGGTTGGCTTCCTCCACCTCCGCCCCCTGATCCAGCAGCCGCTGCGCGATCCAGCGATAAGGCAGATGGCAGCTGGTCCACGGATGCCGCGGCTCGATCGTAGCGGCCTTCCAGTATTCTGTCAGCAGCCGCTGCTCGCGCACGAAGGGCCGTAGGACGTGCAGAGCAAGCCGAACCTCGATCGTACCCACCGTCTCGCTCGCGGATCGCTGCGCCGCCTCCCGCAGCACTTGGAGCGACAAGTTGATGAGCGCGTGACGATGAGCACGGCGCCGGGCACGCTGCTTGCCATAGGGTAGCGGGAGAAGGTCGATTCGGGGCGCTGCGCAGCGTCGCGGGCACTTCAGCGCCGATCGGGCGCCTCTCCAGTCTGTGTTGCCACCGTTCGCCCGGACCTCCGCTATTAGGGCGTCCAGTTCCCACACCTCAGCAGCGCCGCAGCCGCGGCACGAGACACGCACCTGCGCCTCCACGCGATACAGGTCTGACAGGGATTTTGGATCGTCAACCATGCAACGACAATTGCAGAACACATTAGGAACAAAAAGACTGGCATTTGGATGCTTTATGCACCATCACCATGGAATGGCTGCACGAAACGGCACCGGTGGGTCGTACCGCAGCGGCGGCACCCTACGGTCTCGCATGCGCTGCCTCACCGACCCGTTCGCCCTGCTCAGACCCTAACGTCAATGGCCAATCTGTAACGAGTTAGCCACGCAGTGAAGTGGGTAGCCGATCTACTGAGTGATATGGCTACGAACGAAGCCTTGTAGGCGCGGGACGTAACGATGTCGGATAATGCGATCGACCACTGCAAGTGTCTGGCTCCGGCCGACAGAGCGCGTCGTTCGGCTTGCACCACCCTCGTCCTCGGCGAAAGCCATGACGATATTCACCACATAAATCATTGACTTAAAGCTGGATTTACCCTGCCTTTGCTCTAGACCAAAGGCGAGATGCAGAGGGATTGCTGGCGATGCACAACCCATACTCCGAGGGAGTAGCCGCCCGGGCAGGCAGGAAAAGCACTATAGATGATTGTCCGTACAGCTCAGAGTTGTTGGAACGAGAGCGTAACGAATGGCTGCGTGGCTTTGGCGGTGGCGAGGGTAAGCAACCGTCATCGGTTGACAAAGAACATCATCCTTCAGCGAATGGTGCAGATTAACATGTATTAGACGTCTTGCGGCGAAGCGCCCGAACAACCGGATCGATCCGCTAGCCCCTTTCGCCCGGCTCCGATAGCAGAGCGCGCAGTGCGCGAGCGCGCTTCGGGAGAGCCCACGTGAGCGATGTTGATGACTTTTCGCGGGGCTTATCTTTGCGCGCCGAAGCGGCACGATGTCGGCGCTTAGCTGAGGGTGTGAGCGACGCAGCCACGCGCAGGATTATCCTACAGCTCGCCGATGAAAGCGAACGCGAGGCGGCTTCACTGGAGCGCAAGTTCCGGCTTCAATAGCTCAAGCGGATGCCCGGCAACCGGGATGGGCGCGGCATTTCCGTCTTGGCGGCGTCACAGCTCCATCAGACGATGAGCACCATCTCGGCTCAATGAAATAGGTTAGAGCGCTCCGGTGTGGCGGCGGTAGGGTCGACAGATGCCGGAATACCGCATCTCGATCGATGACGGGGCCTGTGTGGCGAGGGCTTACGAGCATCATCCATCACTAGATGCCGCGTGCGCCGCAGCGCGTCGCACGGCTGTCTCGATGTTGAACGATTTGGGCGGTCCTCTTCGCGGCAGCCTCATGGTCGAGATTATCACCGCGTTCGTCGGTGACGCCCGCTGCTTCGAGGTGGCTATCGTTGTGACGGATCTCATCAACCGGCTCGACTGGCAGGGCGATCAAATCAAGCCAGCCTCTGACGCGATTCCTTACAACATATAAGGCGCCTCTACTCGTACTTAGAAAATGCGATAATCCGCATAGCCGTATGCTATTTCGGATAATCTACACGAGCCGCGCCAGTCGCTTTTTCGAAAGCGCGGAGATGCGCGAACTTTGTCATGTTGCAGCTGCGAACAATCGCCGGAATGGTCTTACGGGCTTGCTGCTGTACGATGGCGTTCGCTTCCTTCAAGCCTTAGAAGGTGACCACGATAATGTGATCTCGGTTATGCGGCGGATTGCCGATGACAAGCGCCACTATGACATGACCTATGCCTACCGTGACAGGGCGCCCCATCGCGAATTTCCTGAATGGTCTATGGATGCTCCTTTTGAGCTTGGGGATGACGCACAGGTCTTTCTGGAAAAGGTGAAAAGCGATGTCGAGCTGGTTTCCGACGCGAGCTTGAAGGCACTATTCATCGGCTTCGCCCGGTTGGCGAGCAGCGGTCGGAACCGCGCCTAGATAAAGCCCGTACCGGCGAAATTTCAGACCGTCGCACAGCTGCGGCGCTTTCATACGTTCTCAATTTTATGTCGCTAAGCCCTTCTAGATAGGAGGGAATATGTACCAGATTGTACTCGACGGCGAGCAGTCGGTCATCAACGTTACGCTATCGGGTATGATGACCCTTGACGAAGTGGCCGCCTATATCACGGACGTTCGACGCACCTGCGTCGCAAACCGGCTTCGCGAATATGCCATGGTCATCGACGTGCGCGACTGCCCGATCCAGCAGCAGGACACCATCAAAGCTATGGGCGCGCATATGGCGACCATGCCCAAGGCCCGCTCTCTCGCGGTGGTCACGGGTAGTTCGCTGGCGAAGATGCAGATTCGCCGGCTGTTCACCCAGCCCTACGCCAGGATCGTGAACACGATCGAGGAAGGGCAGGCGTGGGTAGTGCAGCACGTTGAGCCGCTGCCGGCCTGACGTAACGGTCCACGCGGCTGGACTCAGATTCGACTCCCCCCATCGCATTGTCACCGTCGCAGGGATGGTGCCCCTGCCTGAAGCGAGCAGCATCGCCAACCGCAACAGGAAGGCGAATCATGGGCTGGGACAATCTCATCACCACGTACAAGATCCGGAACGCCCGGATCGTGGTCATGCTCAAGGGTGGGGGCGCGATCGTGGAGCAAGGCGACTTCGAGTACGAGGAGGGGCGATATGCCGTCGAGTACGGGGCTGCTGATCGTCTCGTGCCCTCCCAGCTAGAGCATGCAGCCGCATTCCGCACGCTCGGTGCCCCCGTGCCGGATGCCGGCGAGGCTATTCCAGCGCGCATCGTGATCGACGGCATGTGCGACGATGGCCCGGTAGAGATTCGCGGCGACGGCTGGTTTGGCTACGACGACAAGGGCAATGTCGAAGGGCGGTTCGAACCGAACCTGCCGGACATCTATATCGACTTCATCCCGGAGGATGAGCCTAAGCCCGTTGAGGACAAGATGACTACGGCTGAGTGGATCCGGCACAGCCTGAGCCTGAAGCCCAAGGTCAGCGAGCAGTACGAGCGGGCGGCACGGGGGCGGCCTATCGTGGACGACTAAAACCTGGATCGCCAAAGCGGGATTCGAAAAGGGTTCTCCAATTTTCTGGCGCGTTCGCCAGCAGAGGGCGAACGGCATCAATAATTTGCCGCTGACCCTTGTTGTCGCTTACCTCCGCCATAGCGAAATGGCCGAAGCCCCGAACCGTCACGAGCCTCCGTGAGAGCAACTGAAGTTCTTTATGACGCTGATCGCTTATGATGCGCACGAAGGCGTCCTCTACCGGCACCTGCGGGCCTTCAAGAACCTGCAAATAGAAGCCGTTATATTCTGCAAGAACCCCCGTGATCTCATCACGTATGTTTTTGCTTACACACTCTTCGCAAAGGCGGGTCAGGTCGATCCGGCCAACAGGCAAGCTTGTGTAAATCAGTTGCAGCACAGCCACCTCCGCGGGCCGCAACGCTGCAACCGATAGCGATCACCGGATTACATCAGTGCGGTTCCAAGCGTTCCTTAGCCGAAAGCCGTTGTTCTCGCCTGCAATAATTTCGTCAGCGCATCCTTTGCACCTGGGCGATGCAGGTGCCCCTGCAGGGTGTCGAGCGCGACGGCGGAGCCCCTGTCGATCATGGCGAGGCGGCTGAGCCATAGCCGGTCATCCACCAGCATGACGATCCCGCCTTGGTCGCTCCAGGCGTTGAGCCAAGCGGAGGCGTCGAAGGGCGTGGCACAGGGCCGTGCGGTGACAGTCTGCTCTGTCATGCCCGGCCCTCCCACACGATCCAGCCATCGCGACGACGTGCGCCGTGGGCCGTGGCAAGCGAGGTCAGCTCACGCGTGTGTCGTTCCTCCGCCCGTGCCATCGCCCGGAGGCTTTCGCGGCAGGCGCGGCGATCCTTCCGGGGCACGTTATGCCCGAGAATGATGCGGGCGTTGATGGCGCTTTCGACATGCCCGGCAGGATTGACCATGATGCGCCCGCCGATCGCGAGGAAGCCGCGTGCGATGATCGCGATCGGAGTAGTCGCAGCGGCTTGATGCTCATGGGCCATCACAGCGCCTCCCCTGCCAGACGGCAAATGTCGGCGACGAGCGCTGCGGCGTCGTGCGCTTCAAGGTGACCGTCGAAGAAGTCGTGGAGAGCCGAAGCTTTCTGCGACAGCATAAGGAGCGTCGACACCGGGTAGGCCCTTACGCGCGCCGCAACTGCAATCGCGGCATTGTCGGCGAGGTTCCAGCCCTTTTCGGCGTCGTCCAGCGTTTCGGCTTTTAGCGCTTTGCTACGTGCGTCCCATTCGGCAACGCGCTTCTCGTAGTGGTCCCACTTCTTCACGTATGCGGGATCGTCTGTCTGCGCGATGATCGTTGCCAGCGACAACGACGTGTCGAGAGGCGGAGACGCAGGCTTGGCCGGCTTGTCACCCAGCTCATGGAGCCGCAAATTGTGGGCAGTCTCAGCCTTCGTGTAGACCTCTATCGCCGCACGCGAGCGGGCGGCAGCGGCTTGGAAGTCGCGATAGAGCCGGTCCCATTCGGCGTCGATCGTTGCGCCCTTCGCTTCGGAAGCGACGGCAGCTGCTCCGCCAACGATGGCAGCACCGCCGGCATAGGCGAGCGCGGTGGTTGCCGCACCCAGCAGGGCGCGGCGCGTGGTGTTCACATTGGCCATGGTTCAGGCCTCCCGATGCGTTGCTAGGATGGCGCTGGCTTCTCGCCCGAGCGCTTCGATTGTCTCGGATGGGATGTCGGCTCCCACGGCCCAGTCAGTGAGCGCCACGATCTTTTCTAAAAGCGCCGGTGCATCCGGAGCCGGGGTCCGAAGAAGCAACCAGTTCGCGTTTCCCGCAGCGTCACACAGAGCGTCAACGTGCTGGTCGTCAGGAAGCGTGACGTTCGCCGCGTGAAGAAGGCGGGCGTTCGCCTCCTTCCATGCGGCAAGTCGCGCCGCAAAGAGCGTCCTCGTGCCCGCAGGGGCCATGTGGGCTGAGGTAGGAGCGGCAGCGGCGGCGACCACGGCGATGCCAACTGCGCCGATGAGAGTGCGTCGGGTTGGGACGATCTGCGCCATGTCAGCGACCCTCCCCATCGAGCGAGTAGATCAGCTGTCGAGCGAGACGCGTAGCCGTGGTCTGATCGTCCTCCCACATCTCGTCCCCGCCGTAGATCGCCAGCACAGCCACAGCGCGGACGCGGACCGCATCCGAAGCCAACGGCAGCGCTTCAACCTTGGTGAGCAAAGCGCCGTGATGGGCTTCCCACGCCTCCCATTCGGTGTCCGGCGCCTGCGGGGCGGCATCAAGGCGCTTTACCCACGCAGCGCAGTCGCGAAGCTGCTGGATAAGGTCGGCATACGGCTGCGACGGTGCCGCCGCCACAGCGGGGGCGACGATGGCGACAGGAGCGATAACCATTGCGCCGAGGATGCCCCGGCGGGTGGGTACGATGGTGGCCATGTCAGCGGCCCTCCATCTGGTCGAGGTAGGCAGCCACGGCAGCAGCGTGGTTGATCGGTCCGCGGGTCTGGTCGAGCGCGTAGATGGGAAGCGGCGAGTAGCGATAAGGCTCGTCGTCTACCGCACCCCACACGGTGCGCCCCTGAAGCACGATCGGGCCGCAGCCGTCGTCGTGCGCCTCGTCCACATCATGTTCGGGTTCGCTGTCGGTATCGCCATCGGCCAGGTCGAGAAACGCGATCAGCGTTTCGATCTGGCCCTCGATCGCGGCGCGCTGGCCGGGCGTGAGAACGGGACGGCCGATGCCGCCGGTGAAGGCGAGAAGCTGTCCCATCAGCGCACCTCCGCCATTGGGGTGGCGTGAGCCTCGGCCACCAGCGCAAGGCCGGTGCCAAGGGTGGCAGCGCCGAAAATATACAGGGTGACGGTGGCGAGCGCGCGTAGCGTCTCACGCACCGATGCGGTACGTACCAGCATAGTCGTTGCCCTTCGTAGGAGGGTTGTCGATCAGACCGGGCGGGAGGGGCTCAAGCCTCCCGTTCGGTCGCAGCCGCTGCAAGCGGTGATATGAAACATATCAAATGCGCCGATTGCGTCAACTCCTGTTTGATATTATTCCTATCGCCAGATGTTGATGTTCAATGACCGGCTGTGCAAAGCGGCCCGCGCTCTTCTCGGCTGGAATGCTGACGACCTTGCTCGGGCCGCGGAGGTAGGTGTCGCAACAGTTCGCCGATTTGAGACGGGCAATGAGGTTCGTCCGGAAACCGGTCACGCTATACAACGGGCGTTGGAGGCGGCGGGAGTTGAGTTTGTCGAGGCCGGCTCGATCATGCGCCCTGGTCGAGACACCTCAGGCGCTGGTGTCCGCCTTAGGGGTTAGTGCGTCGCGCCATCGAACCTGTCAAAAGGGTTCGATGTGGTCGGCTTGCCGTCTTTGACGATAGCCCGACACGCGAGCCTTTCGCACCCGATCATGTCTCCGCCTGTCCGGTCGAGGCGAATCGTCACGCCGGCGCCGAGGTTAGTTAGGCTATAGCGGGGCTGGATCCCCCACGCGGTAGCGGCCCC
>NZ_JAQIJJ010000002.1:0-680616 GCF_036946305.1 Sphingomonas adhaesiva | reverse complement strand
GAGGGCTGACCGTCGGTCTTCCGGGTGTAGGGCTCGGCTGCGACGAGGTCGTACACCTGGTCGTCGAGCAGAATGCGGGTGCCGAGCGGCGGCTCGACGGCAAATACCGCCATCATCGTTTCACCTGTGACATGTGGATTTGATCTCCGAACCCCAAGCTGGTTGACGGTGCGGGTGGGGAGGGGTATACGCGCCTACGGCGCTTACCCCTCACCCCGCCCCCCAGCACCCGCCGCAGCACCTGCCAGGCGGGTATTTTTATGCCCCGATCGCTGAACGGATGGGGAACACGGCCAATCGGTCGGCCAGATGCACCCCCAAGCGTCGCACTGCCGTCGCACTCCGGTGCGACAGTCGTTCTCCGATCGGGTTGAAACCCGCGGTATTCCGTCGTTTTCGGGCAACGGTCGGGATCGGTGCGACTTTTGGCGACAGAGTGCGCCACTTCGTCGCCCAGGGGGAGCGTCCCCCCCATCCTGAAACGTTTGTGCGACACCGTGCGACACCGTGCGACAGTGGGGCCGTCATCCGATCGACCTCGCGGTCCAGATCAGCTGCGCGTTGGCGACTGGGCGCTGGTAGAAATACCTGTAGCCCTGCTCGACCCCCTTGCCGATCGCGGCGATGGACCTGTCCCGATCGTCCTTGATGAGGGCGATCACGCGCTCGCCACGGATCTGGAAGATGAGCCCGGCCTCGTCCTGAAAGGGCTCGGACGGGTTGAACCCGAACAGCGTCTCCAGCGACCAGCCGCGCTCGAGTGCGGTGTCGTAGAAACCCCAGGCGAACCGGTGCGCATCGAGGACCAGCTCGGCCCACCGTTCGCGCCGTGCGCCACGCGGCATGTCCATCGTGTTCATGCGGCGCAGTCCGGCCGCCCAGTCGCGCGGCAGGTCGCGGTAGTCGCGCTCGCGAAGGCCGGGGACGGTCCCGCGGATCGCATCGGCATGAACCGGGGCCGGTTCGGCCGCCGCCGGCGGCGTCGCCGGCTCGCGCCCGACGAACCGATCGGGGTCGAAGTTGAAGCCGGTCATGCGTCGTCGTCCGGCACGACGGTGTAAGCGTCGCGGTAGAAGTTCGGGGTGCCGTCGATGACCATCTCGGCACCGCCCTTGATTGGAACGAGGTGGCCGTGCTCGATCAGCAGGTCGATCGCGCGGGTGAGGACGGGCGCGGGCCGAAGCTCGCGAGGGAACACGTTGCGGCTGAGCCAGCGCTTGCCGACGATCCGATGCTCTGTCTTCCGGATCCACGTGATGATTGCGTCGGCGTTCTCGCTGTCCTGATCGGAGGTGCCAAGCCCGATCAGCCGCAGAAACTCCTCTACGTAGAACTTCGAGAGCTTGATCGCGGCAGCCAGCGCCTGGGCGCTGATCTCCTGCACGTTGCGATCCTCGAAATAGGCCATGACGCCGGCCAGCCGCGCCGAGTGCTCGGGCAGCTTAGATGCGAAGCCGCTGATCTCCTCGAACATCCCGCCGGGCCGCTGCTCGGCCTCGATCGCGTTATACCAATGGACGTACATGTCCTTGGCCGCGGCGCTGAACGGCACCAGCCGGGGCGACAGCTCGCGACTGTCCGGGTCCATCGGCCACGGCGAACTGAGCAGCCGGTAGATGCGCTGGGAGAACTGATCGATCAGCTCGCCGTCGTTGGGGTCGGGATCGCGCCATGTGCGCGAGCCCTTCAAGGATGACGGCTGGCAGATCAGGATGCGCGACAGCAGGCCCTGATCCTTCAGATCGGCATCGCCGAACAGCTTCCGCGCGATCCGGGGCTGCAGCATGAGGTGGAGGGACAGCCGCCGACCGGCGAGGAACGTCACCACCTCCGATGCGCGGACGCGCTTGATCGGGGCGCCATCCCACAGCTTCGACAGCGCGCCGCCGGTGGCGCTGCGGTTCTCTTCCGTCATGGAATGGCCGCCGAGGACCATGCCGCCTTCGTCGGAGAACAGGCCGAGCGAAGGCATGGCCTCGCCGAACAGCTTCTGCAGCCCCTGCACCGTGGGATCGTCGGTCGTCAGCAACGGCTGCGCGGGTGCGAACGGCTCGCGACCGCACGCCTCGATGGCCTGGCGGATCTGCTCGCGGTCCTTGCTGCCGCTCATCGCCTTCTTCTTCGCGGCGGCATAGGCGGACTGGTCGGCGAGGAACGACGACTGCTGGACCGCGTAGGCGTCGCGCAACTCCTTCTCCCGCTCGCGGATCGCGCGAAGAGCCAGCTTGTCGGACGACGACTTGCGGTCGCCCGATCCCATCACCGTCACCATGAAGATGGATGTCGGCACCACCTCGCCGGTCGGCAGTTCGACGTCGACGTAGGGCTGAACGGCCAGCGCGGCGGCGGCGAGTACCGAATTGGCGGCCGTGGCCTCGGGCGTCTGGACGCGCGATGCGATCGCGCGCGCAGCGGCGAGCAGGCGGGGCGTCAGGGCATCGATCGGGAACGCGCCTGGTGCGGCGACTGGCGGCTTGATGGGGATGGGCTGACCGGGGATGCGGTCGGCCTCCTGATACTGGCGGCTGAACGCTGCCGTCATGCGCGGATGTTCCGCAGCTGGTCGTTCCAGTCCTTGAAGCCGTCGGCCGGCCACATCGTGCCGACGTCATAGCCCCGGTCGACGAGTGCCGCCGCCGCGGTGCGGACGGCCAGCCGCCCGGCATCATCGTTCTGCCCCGCGATGATGACCCGCTTGATCTCGGGCGGGAACTCGACCGCGGGCATCATGGCCGTGCCGAGGCACGCCCACACGCGCTTGTCCGGCAGTTCCTGCGCGAGGCTGAGCGCGTCCTCGGGGCCCTCGGTGATGATCACCTCGGACGACGGCGGCCGACCATGGTCCAGCCGCAGCGCGCCGCCGAGGATTCGACCGCGCGACAGCTTGGGGCGCTTGCCGTTCGCCTTCGCCCGGCCGCCGTCCCGCAGGAAGATGCACTGGACCGCGACCAGCTCGTCGCCCTTGGTGATCGCGCCGACCATGGCGGGCATGTCCGGACCGACCTCGCCCGTCTCGCGATCGCGCCACCTGGGCGTCATTGCGAAACGGATCGACGGCGGCAGCGGCATGGCGATGCCGCGCACCCGTGCGTATGTCTCCGCCGCCGTGCCGCGCCAGTCGCGCGCGCGTTCCCAGATCTCGACCGCCTCGCCGATCGCCGCGGCACGCGCGGCCGCGTTCTCGGCGGCGCGCTTGACGCGCTCCTCCTCCAGCACGACGGGAAGATCGGACGCGCCTAGCCACTCCAGCGCCTCAAAGAACGAGCATCCTTCCGTCTCCATGACGAAGCGGATGATGTCGCCGGACGCACCACAGCCGAAGCAGTGATACAGGCCGTCGGCGTCGTTCACCACAGCGATCCAGATCGCTCGTTATGGAAGACGCACAGGCCGTAATGCTCGGTGCCCGACCGCTTGAGCGTCGTGCGCCGGCCGACCACGTCCGAGATGTTGAAGCTGTTGCGCGCCTCTTCGACCGCGCGCCGGAACTGCGCGTCATCGAGGCGGCTGCCCCCGCGCCGAGCCCCCCTCGGCTTGCCGCCCATGACCTACGATCCCGCGACGGCTACCTCGAGCGTCGGCTCGAAGAAGCTGCTCGCCGTCACCGCCCCGTCGGTGGCCTTGTCGATCTTTGCCATCATGCGCCCGGTCGGCACACGCGTCCCCTTGACGTAGCGCTCGACTGTGCGGCCGTGTGGCGTGCCGATGCGGCGCGCGAACTCGGAGAACGAAATGCCGTTGTCCTGAAGGTATTGGGCTAGCGTCATGCGTCCCGTTCTAGGCCATATGGCTAAATTGGGCAAGACCATTAACCTCCTTTCCGTATGGCACCTCCTTAGCCGTTTGGCTAAGACGGGATGTACAGTGCGGAGATCGACGGTGGCGCGAGCGCATCGGGTTAAGAACAACGTGAGGGACCTGCGCAAGGCGCGCGGGATGACGCAGGAGCAGCTGGCCGCGAGGGTCGGCGTGCACTTCACCACGATTGCCAAGCTCGAGCGGGCCGAGCGGGGCCTCTCTATGGACATGCTCGCGAGCCTGTCTCGCGCGCTGGGCGTGGCGCCGATCGAGATCATCAACGGGGAGAGCGCCTCGCTCCAGCAGCCTCCCATGCGAATGGTGCCTATGCTTGGCAGGATCGCCGCCGGCAGCTGGCGTGAGGCGATCCAAGATCCTGATGGGGCTGTGCCGGTCCCAGGCGCAGGCGAGAACGCCTTCGCCCTGACGCCGGACGGCGACAGCATGAACATGCTCGTCGGCCCCGATGCGCTGATCGTCGTCGATCCGGACGACGTCGAGCTGCGGGACGGGAAAATCTACGCCGTGCTGAACGGTGACGGCGAATCCACCTTCAAGCGCTTCCGGACTGAGCCTCTCCGCCTGGAGCCCGTCTCTACCAACCCAGAACACCAGCCGATCCTGCTCGGGCAGCAGCCCTTCACGGTTATAGGCCGCGTGGTGTGGCAGGTTTCAGCTCTCTGAAACAGAACTAGACCATTAGGCTAGCTTTTCGCTTCCATGGTTAAGGCCATATGGCTATGCTTTGTGTCGTTCGCTGCTAGACCCCTTGGCGGGAAGGCGGTGAACGGCAGGGTCTAGCCGGCGCGCCTCGCGACGACTGATACAGCGGCCGAACACGCCGCCGGGCCGATCCTGCTGAACGCGCAGGAGGTTGTCCGATGGCTCTACAATCGCATCCCGCGGCCCCGCCGATCGACATCGGCGCGCTGCTGTCCACGCTCCACACCGCCGACCTGAAGGCGATCGCCGCCACCGCCATCGACCTGCTCGACGCGCGCGCTGGTGACTGCGATCTTGAGGACGACGATCCCGCCGGTGACCCGCTCGACATCGACGGGGAGCATCCGTGCGATGACGCGAGCACCATTCTCGCGATGCGCCCGGTCTATGGGGCCGATCAGTCGCTCGGTCCGGTCAACGGCTTGGTCGCCTATCAGGAGCACCAGGCGGAGGAGCTGGGCCTTGTCCGCACCGCGCGCGGCACGTGGGCGCGCGCGGCATGAGCGCCGCACTTGCGCTCTCGGCGCCGTCGCCGATGGTCGAGGCCGATTTGCCGACGCACGTCGCGACCGCCGACGAGCCTATCCCGGCGCCGGGTCAGCGCATGCCCGAGGACGGGCCCGACATGCGGCACGTCGCGCCGATCGACGACATGCTCGCCGACCTCCAGCCGTTCACCGACGACCAGGACGATGTGGGCTACGTGCAGCGGTGGCGCGAGCATCTGCGCGAGATCGGCGGCTCGGTCCTTCTGCACTATGCCCGCGATGGCGAGCGCGATCTGACGTTCGGCCTCCCGTGCGATCCGCAGGTGCGCCATCGCAGCCGCTGGGCCTTCTACCTCTTCGACGACCTCGAGAAGCAGGACGGTCGCCGTGACGTGCTGATGCACGTCCTTCAGCGCGAACACCTCTTCTGGGACGAGCGCCGCACCGATGCCGCCGCGACCACGCGCGCGGTGCGCGACTTCGTGCGGACGGGCGGTCGCATCCTCATCACGCCGGAAGGCGAGCTGACCGAGGGTGGCGGGATGCCGCGAGCCTTCATCCACGGCACGGCTGACGAGGTCGAGGAAGTGGTGCGCGCGGGACGCGTCTATTTCGATGTGCGCCGCCGACTGCGTGCTGACCGGCAGATTAAGCGAGCAGTCCGGATGCTGGGTCGCCGCACCGACAACGGGTGGCTCGTGCTGGAGGCGTGGGCATGAGCGCCCCCGAAGTCACCCGCGTCGCGGTGTCGCTGCTCCGTCGCGACGGCGGCACGCAGATCCGCGCGCAGGTCAGCATAGACGTCGCGAAGGACTACGCCGAGGCGATGGGCCGCGGGGACAAGTTCCCCCCAGTCCGCGCACGCTACGATGGCACGCACTACTGGCTCTCCGATGGCTTCCACCGCGTGATGGCCGCCGACCTGATCCAGCAGATCGCGATCGACACCGAGGTGCGCCCCGGGACCCGGCGGGACGCGCTGCTCGACGCGATCGGCGCGAACGCGAGCCATGGCTACCGCCGCACGAACGCGGACAAGCGCCAGGCGGTGCTGACCTTGGTCAGCGACGAGGAGTGGTCGAAGAAGTCGGACCGCGAGCTCGCCCGGATCGCGCACGTGGACCCCGGCATGGTCGGTCGGCTGCGCCCGCCGCCATCTGTCGCTGAGCCGCAGAAGCGCACGGTGTCGCGCGGAGGCAAGACGTTCGAGATGGATGTCGCCGGGATCAACCGGGAGCGGGCCGCCGCGCCGCCGCCCGCACCCGCGCCGGTTAAGGGCAGCGTCCAGCTGCGGACGCTGCTGGGCGAACTGCGCGCGGGTGCCGACGTTCAGACCGCCGCGGTCGTCGCCGAGATCGGCATCGCCGAGGCGCGGGAGCACGCGCTGGCGGAGGCGCGCGGCGAGTACAGCGACATCACCGCGATCGAGCCGAACTGGAAGATCGAGGGCGACACCCTGATCCTCACGCTCACGTCGGGACTGGACGAGGGTGAAGCGTCGCCGCCGCCCGCCGCGAACGACGTGGATCCCGAGCCGGCCGTCGAGGACGAGCCGATCGCGTTCGACTTCGACGCCGCCCAGCGCCGCGATGTTGTGATGCAGGCCGTCCAGGCGATCGCCGAAGCGCCGGCGCCAGCCGACTTCGCGGCGATCTGGTCGCAGCACGTCGGCCGCGGCGTCCCCGACGAGATCGTCCCCCGCGCAGCCGCCTGGATGGCGGCCTTCGCGACCCTGTTCCCCGAGGCCGAGGCCGCCCGCCAGCGCGCCCTCGCCACCATGCTGGAGAAGCTGTGATGAGCATTGCCAACATCGTCGCCGACGTGACGGCCGAGCACCAGAAGGGCGGCGTCCTCGATCGGGACGCCGCTGTCGAGGCAGCGCTGCCGCAGGTCATGGCTGATCCGCTCGCGGTCGAAACCATCGTTCGCCAGGATCTCGCACGCCGCATCAAGCAGCACGCGGTCAAGGTGCGCGACGCCGCGATCAACGCCTTCGCAACCGGCCAGCAGTCGTTGTTCGACCTGCGGCCCGCGCACGTCCTCGGCGGCGAGGAGGGCGTGATCAAGTCGACGCGGACGCTGAGCCGCATCGAGTTCAACGGCCTGATCAAGGTGCGCCAGCGCCAGGTCGAAGACGACCTGTCGTATCTCGCCCGCCTGCGCCACGCAGCCGACGAGACCAGCGCCATCTGGGATCGACATCCGGACTGGATGTGGGGACAGGTCGAGGACGCCTATCGCCGCATGAAGAAGGCGGCCTGATCGTGGCCGGCCCCGCACCCGCCACGCTGCCGATCACGCCGCTCGGCGCGATGCACGACCGCTACGAGGCCGCCTGGAAGGCGGACGCGAAGGTCGAGGCGGCCGAGAACGAGCTCGTCGATGGAGACCCCGACAGCGAGACGCTGAAGTTCCGGTACGAGGACGCCCGCAAGAAGATCGGCGCTGAAACCGACGCCCTGCGCGTGGCGATGCTCTACCAGGTGCCGCTGTGCTGGGCCGACGCCCTCATCCTGCAATATCACATCTGGGCCGTCGCCGACGTGCTGGAGAGCAGCGACGTCCGGCCCGAGGATGAGCGCGAGGCGCTTCTGGTCGGCATGGAGACGCTGTTCGACTTCATGGCCGCCGAGGTGGCCGACGTCGACCACGAGGCGATCGGCCCGATGTTCAAGAGCCACACCATGCTGGCCTGGAACCGCCGTCGCACCCGCACCGCCGAGCTGGAGGACTGACCCATGAGCGAGACGACGATCCTCGCCGAGCAGGAGTTCGGCGCGCTGTTCACCGCGGGCGAGGCCGCCGCGATGCTTCGTGACCAGTTGCCCGGGAAAGTTCGCGGGATTCAGCAATGCGTCCTGCTGGGCGCGATGGACAAGGCCAAGACCATCCAGTTCATCGAGGGGCAGGTCGCCGAGGGCGAGGACGCCGCCGTCCACTTCTTGGATACGGTCACCGACTTCGAGGCGTGGGCCACCGATCTCGCCCAGATGGCGGGGATGATGACCGCCCGCGTCATGTGCGCCGCCGCGAAGGTGGTCGACCTGCCGGCGGGAGAGCCGGCATGACGCACCTCGAGCGCCAGCTTCTGCGCTTCATCGAGCAGTATCTCGCCGATCACGACGGCGTGGCACCGACGCTGGCCGAGATGGCCAGCGCCGTGGGCGTCGCGTCCAGGTCGGGCGCGCACCGGCTGCTGGAGAGCCTGGAGCGCCAGCAGCTGATCCGGCGCGAGCCGAACCAGACGCGCGCCGTCCGGTTGGTGCTGCCTGCCGTCGACCTGTCTAAGGTGCCGGACGGGACCCTGCTGGCGGAGGTCGCCTCGCGCGGCCTGATTCGGGCGGAGGGCTGATTGTGGCGACTCCACCGACCCCGCTCAACGCACAGGAGCGCTACGCCGCCGATGCCATGGCGACGGCTCTCTACAAGGCCGTTGTCGCGATGGGTAAGGGCAAGACCGATCCCGACGACCCTTACTGCTGGGACGACGAGGCAGCCTTCGAACTCTACGGCGAGATCCGCAACGCCCAGGCTGCCGCCGAACGCGCGCGCTTCGGCCGCCCGCGGTTCTTCGAGGCGACCTGCGCCACGTGCCTGCACTTGCGCCCGTACTCGTCGGGGCGTGCCGACCAGCCGCCGGTCGATCGCCGCGACCTCGACCAGCCGCGCACGCTCCCCACCTCGGAGGCGGACGCCGACGCGGTCGGCGTCTGCACCGAAAGCCCGCCGCAGCGGCTGCACCTGCCGATGAGCAAGGACGCGCATGGCGCGTCCCACTGCCCGAGGGTGCACCGCGACTGGGTGTGCGGTCGCTGGACGGCGATCACCAGGCGGGGTCATCCGTGATGCTTGCGCCCGTCCTGCCCTGGAAGGCTTCGAACGCCCGTCGTGGTCAAACCACGATGGAGGAAAAGATGCCTGCAATCATCATCACCAGCCCGCGCGGCACCCGCGCCGCCTGGGATGCGGGCCTGTTCGACGCGCTCGTCCTGTCCGTGCACACGCTCGGCGGCGGCGATGCGCTCAGCCCCGCCGACCGAACGCTCCTGACGGTCGCCGCGCTCAAGTTCTGGCCCGACAATTCGATCGTCACGATGGTGGATCGCGTCCTCTCGGTCGAGGACACGATCGCCACAGGCGGACGCGGCACCGCGAAGGCAATGCTCGCCGAGCGTGACCTCGACCGCCACCTGACCGACGCGCTGCTGCGCCCGGTCGTCTTCTCCAGCACGCTGCGCACGTTCAGCGACGACGAGCTCGATCGCCTGATCGAAGCCGTGGACGCCGCCGGCGTCGACGCGCGCACGTTCGGGTTCAGGAAGTAGCCGTGGGCCGGCCGAAAGCGCCCGCCTGGGCCAAGTCCGAGGTCGAGATCCTGCAGGACGTCTACCCGCGCGAAGGGCTACCCGGCGCGTGCGACGCGCTGCCTGACCGGTCGTGGCACGCGATCCAGGTGAAGGCGCACAAGCTCGCGCTGCGCTCCCCGGTGATCGGAAAGGCCCCCGAACCCAAGCTGCAGGGCGACCGGCTCGAGGAGGCGATCCGCCTGCGCGAGGAGGACGGCTGGTCGTTCGCCCGGATCGGCGCGCACTTCGGCGTCGCCGAGTCCTCGGCATGCAACGCCGTCCTGATCGCGCTCTGTCCGCGGAAGGGGTTCACGCCAGCCGAGCGCGACGAGCACGGTCGCATGACGGCCAGCGGCCTGGAGCGCCTGCGGCTGCTGCTGCGCAAGGGCCTGAAGGCGGTGGACATCCAGCTGCGGCTGGGGCTGTCCGCCTCGACGATCGCCGAGCAGCGCCGCCGCTACGCCGCCGACCTGAAGGCGCGCGGCAAGGCCCCGTTGCCCCCGGCCGGCGGCGGCGAGGCCTACAGCGGCGCGCGGATCCCGCGCGACAAAGTGCGCGAGGTCGAGCGGCTGCTGATGACCGGCCTCGGCGGCCCCAAGGTGGCGGACCAGGTCGGGGTGTCGAAGACCCACGTGCAGCGCATCCGCGGCAGGATGGTGAAGCGGCTTCGCAGAAAGGGCGAGTGCCTGCCCGGATGCGACGCCACCGGCAAGCGCGTGACCGTGACCGGCCACGTCGCCTCGGTCCCCGCGTCGTCCGTCGCGAAGCTGCGCGGCCTGATCATGGAGGGCGTGCCGGTCAGCAGGGCGGCGCTGATGGCGAACGTCGGCACCTGCACCGCCTACCGTGTCCGGGACGACCTGCGCGCCGAGCTGCAGGCCAGGGGCGAGCAGCTGCCGGCCGCGAAGCGGCTGGGCCGCGGCAAGGGCCGGGTGGCGAACGTCCGCGCGGCGTGGCTGCCGGTGGGTCGCGTCAACCTCATCCTCTACCGCTCGATCCTGCGCGAGGTGGACGGCAACGAGGCGGAGGCGCGCCGACGCACGGTGCGTGCGATCGCCGAGCGCGACGGCCAGGATCCTGCGCTTGCCGAGCAGATGGACCGGCTTCGTCGCGGCGCCACCGTCGTCGCCAAGCTCGACCTGCGCCGTCCCGATCCCGCCTACACTCTGGGCGGCGTGGCTACGGGGTCGCTCGGCTGATGCCCCGTCCGAAGACCCCCGTCTGGACGCCAGCCGACGAGGACGCCCTCCGTCACGATTATGCGCGCGCCGGCATCGAAGCGGCTCGGCAGAGCCAGCCGCACCGTTCGTGGCATGATCTCGACCGAAAGGTCGCGCAGCTCGGGCTCGCGCCGCCGGCCTGCGGCCTAGCGACAGCACCACGATTGGAAGGCGCCATGCTGGACGAGGCTGTCCGGCTGCACGAAGCTGGATGGGGGTTCGCGAAGATCGGCCGTCGGCTCGGCTTCCCCGACACGACGATCTCGAACCTCGTCCTGATCGCGATGTGCGAGCGCCGCGGCTTCACGCCGGCGCCACGCGACGATCGCGGCTGGCTGACGCCGGAGGGGCAGGAGCAGCTGCGCTCCATGATTAGGGAGGGGCGCGCGACCGGCGACATCCAGGTCCGGCTGGGCGTCAACGCGTCGGCGGTGTCGATGTATCGGCGCAACCTGTCGAAGAAGGTCGACACGATCGACCTCACTCGCGCCGACATCCCCGGTCGGGCGGCCAAGGGAAAGCGCGCGCGCCGCCTGCGGGCAGCCGAGCGCGCCGCGATCGCCGACATGCTCCGCGCCGGCTGGGCGGACCGCCATGTAGTGCTGACGCTCAATGTTCCGCTCCGCTCCGTCCAGGTCGTTCGGAAGCTGCTCGACGACGCCGGCGAGATGCCGACGCACTGCCCTTGCGGGAAGGTGCGCGGACACAAGGGTCAACATGCGGACCAGGCGGTGCGCGACCTGTCACCGGAGCTGCGGAGGGTGGTCGAGACCGGCCTCCGAAAAGGCAAGGGCGCGAAGACGATCTGGAAGGAAACCGGCGTCCCCGCCAAGAACGTGCGGCTGATCGGCCTAGAGCTCGCCGCAGCCGACAAGCTGCCCGACACCTGCCCGTGCGGCGCTCCGCGAGGGCATGGCGGGCCCTGCAACGGGGACGCGCACGAGGAGATCAAGCGCCGCTACAGAGCGGGCTATTCAGCCGTCGAGATAGCGCCGATCGTCGATCTCCACGTCCACTCGGTTTGGTCGCACCTGCGCAGGCTCAAGCGCAAGGATGTGAACCTCGGCCTGTGCCGGTGCGGCCAGCCGAACGGGCACTCCGGCGGCTGCATCGCGAACGCCGCCTTCGCGCTGTCCCGCCAAGATGTCAGGCGGATCGAGCGGCTGGTGCGCGGCCGCATGTCCTGCAACGAGATCAGTCGGCGGACTGGCTTCAGCCCGCAGACCGTGAGCCGATACGCGACGCCGGTGTGGGAGGATCTGTTCGCCAACGGAGTCGCCTGCGGTTGCGGCCGACGCCTCGGGCACGTCAGTCTCTGCATCGAGACCTACGAGACCGGCGAGCGCCGGCGCGGCGCCGCTCCTATGGAGCCGTCCCTCTACCGCGCCGTGCACCGGATGCTGCTCGACGGCGTCAACGTGGTCCATATCCGGGCCGGGCTCGACATCTCGGAGCATGCGATCCTGCGGGTGCTCTCCGACTTCACGCCTGAGCAGAAGAGTAGGCGGCTGTCTGATCTCCGCCGCCGCAAACGGCCGAGCGAAGGTGCGCAGAGCGGCCGCGATCTGGTGGCCAAGGTGAACGCGCTGGTCCCCCGGGGCATCGACAGGTCCGTGCGGGAAGAGGTGATCTCCGAACTCTGCCTCGCCGTCATGCAGGGCGACCTGACGCTGGAAAGCATCAAGGACCACTGCGACGCCTACGTCGGTCGAGCCTTCTCGCAGTGGGCCAGCGCATTCGGCCCCCGCAGCCTCAACGAGAAGGTCGGCGAGGACGGGGATCGTGAACTGCTCGACCTCCTGCACGACACCACCGCCAGCCTCTCGATCGACGAGATCGAGATCGGCCAGCCGCCGCCATGATCGCCACCGCCGCCACCACCGACCGCCAGCCGAAGACGACGAGGACCGCCGTGACCACCGACACCACCGAAAGCCAGCCCGACGACGACCTGATCTCCCTCGAGGAGGTCAAGCGGCTCGCCGGGATCGGAAAGACCATGATCTACCGGCTCGAGCGCGCAAGGCGGTTCCCCCAGCGCTACAAGCCGGGCGGACATGCCAGCCGGTGGAGCCGCCGGGAGGTGATGGAATGGCGCGCGGATCAGCGTCAGGCCCGGACGTCATAGATGCTGGGCGCTGCCTCCCTTGCGAGATCTACGACGCTGCGCGACCATGTCGGGCAGGGAGAAGCGAATCATGTTGACCGATGAGCAGATCGACGCTGCCAAGACGCGAACCAAGTATACTGATCAGCCGCACCACGAGCATAATGATTGTATTAGGCTGGCTTACGAGTGGCTGGATGCTCAGAAGACGATCGCATCCGCACCGCGGAAGTATCTTCCACTGAAGCACATCATCGAAAAGTGGGCGGGACGCTACATCAGCGAAACTGACGTCAACGTCGCCGCGACAATGCATCCGCGCATCGCTGGGACGTATCCCAATTTCAACCTGAGCGCCCGCTTGGTGCGCCCGCATGACCGCCGCCTCGCTGGTATCGGCGAGGCATTAACCCAGGACTATCGCGAGCGAATCGACGAGACGCGATACGCAGTCGAGGAAGCATAGCCGTGAGCGGCTGGGCTGAACGCGCGGCAGCGGCGATCATGCCGCACAGCAAATCGCGGACGTTGGCCGCAGCGCTGAACGAGTGGGCATACACCGGCAGGTTCTTCGACCTCGAAGCGACAGACGGGACGTGTGAACTCTGCGGGCAAGAGGATCTGCGGTATCACTTTGAAATTGAAAACCGCGAGACGGCCGCCTCTCTCCTCGTCGGCTCCGAATGCATCAAGCGGTTCGACATCGGTGGGATCGACGAGCAGGGGCGTCGGATCGACGCCGCTGACACGGGGCGGCTCGTCGACAAGCATCGACGGGGTCTGGTCGAGGACGCCCGCAAGCGACGGGTAATGACCGCGCTGCTTAAGCTCGAACAGAAGGACCGCACCTTCGAAGCACGCTCGTTCCTCGAGTTCGTGGACGACAAGGGGGCGTTCACGCCGAAGCAGGTGGCCATGCTGTTCTGGCGCCTCGGGACCGCCGGGATCGAATATCGGCCCACTGACTGGAAGGTTCGCATGCGGCGCGACAGCGACTACGCACAGCTGCGCACAATGAAGCCCGCGGCGTTCAATCGCGTCATGGCCGCCGCGACGACGGCGCAGCGCCGCCGGGTGGCGGAGATTGAGGCGAACTTCGCGCGACATGGGCAGCAGTGGCGCGGTCCCACGGGTTGAGGGCTATTCGCCTCGATCGATCTTATTGCGCTCACCTGCGGTGGAGTAGGCGCGTCCCAGGCTCATCTGATGCTGCTGCTCGCGCAGCCGACGGCCAACCAACGCCGCGTTTGCCATCTTGCGAGCGGTATTGGTCGCCGAGCCCGGCGTCGCGCCGCCTGCGATCTGCTGCGCTATCCAGTCCTCCTGGCTCATCCCGTGGGCGGATCGGAACGCGACGCCCAGATCGGCCTCGTCGAACTTCGCCTTCATCGCCGCTAGGGCCTCGACCGGATCGAGCTTCTTCATGGGCGGCCCGGCCCCGTCGCCGCGTAGCGGATCGGTCCGCCCAGATGATCCGCCGCCGGACAGAAGCCGTCGAGGATGATGTCGGCATATTCCTGCGCCAGCTCGCGCCGCCGCGGCAGATACGCTGCTCGGTTGTAGGCACTCTCGACCTTGTTGCCGGGAACGTGGGCGAGCATCAGGTCGATGATGGCACGATCAGGCGATGCGCCCTTGTGGCCACTCTCGCGCCATTCCCGGTCCGCGCGCTCGTTCATGATCGTCGAGAACGCCGCCCGGAAGCCGTGCGGGACGTGCCGCTGGTAGTAGCCGGCGCGGATCAGCAGCGCGCGCAGCGTGTTGTCCGACATCGGCTTGTGAAGGTGACGCTCGCCGGGGAGGATCAGCTGGAGGCGCCCGGTCAGCTTCCGCACGGCGTTCAGGACGTCGACGGCCTGGCGGGAGAGCGGCACGATGTGCTCGCCTTCGTCCTCGCTCTTCCGGTCCTTGTCGCCCTTCATGCGCTCGGCTGGGATCGTCCAGGTCGGCTCGTCGCCGTCGAGACCTTCCATCTCGTCCCACCGCGCGCCGTGCACCTCGTTGGGCCGCACCGCCGTCAACGCGATGAAGCGCAGCGCCAGCTTGGTGGTGGCGCGGCACCGCTCCGCCTCGCATTCGGTCAGCATCTTGCGGACGGCCGCAATGCGCGCGTCCTGGTCGCGGATGCCGTCGACTATCGAGGGCTGCTTCTTCGATTTCGGAACGTCCTTGAGCGTCGCGCCCAGTCCTGCGGCGGGGTCCGCTTCGCACAGGCCGGCGCCGATGCCGTAGACGAAGACCGCGGAGCAGCGCTGGCGGAGCCGATGCGCCGTCTCGATGGCGCCGCGCTTCTCGACCTTCTGCAGGACCTCCAGCAGCTTCGGAGCCTTGATGGTCGCGATCGGCAGATCGCCGATGTGGGGGAAGATGTCACGCTCGAGGCTGGTGATCACGTCGGCGCTGTGCACGTCGGACCACGGGGCATCGGACGTCCGCCAGTTCGATGCGGTCCGGTGCGACCACTTGCCTCCGTGCGCATCGCGGTAGGCGTCGAGCTTCTCGATCGACCAGCCGCTGTTGAGTTCGAACCACCGGCCGGCGACGACCTCGAACGTGTTCTGATTCGCCGCCTCGCGCGTCTTGCTGACGACGCGCTTCTCGACCGCTGGATCCTTGCCCTCGCGCAGCAGCGCCTTGGCGGCATCGCGCTGGCCCCGCGCATCAAGCAGGGTGACGGCGGGATAGGACCCGAAGGCCAGCGTCTTCTGCGCCGGCTTGCCGGCCGAGTTGCGGCCGTAGGTGTAATTCATCCGCCAGTGCTTCCCGCCTGTGGGCGTGACCTGCAGATAGAGCTGGCCGGAATCGCCGAGGCGATAGGCCTTGTCCTTGCCCTTCGCACCCTTGATCTTGGCGTCGTTCAGCACCGTCTTTTCCCCGATACCATGTTTCCGCAGTCTGATGCCATGCGATGTGCCATGGCATCGGGTGAACGCCTGTGAACGTGTGCGACCATCCCGAGGCACCATATCGCCTAGGAAACCCGCAGAAATCAAGGGATTGTGGACGTATGGGGACGGCCACGGAAGGCCGGTTGGCGGAGCGGGAGGGATTCGAACCCTCGATACGGTTTTGCCGTATACTCACTTTCCAGGCGAGCGCCTTCGACCACTCGGCCACCGCTCCGCATACCCGGGACGCTCGCCCTAGTGGAGCGGGCGGCGGGACGCAAGCGGGGTCAGCGGCCGGCGCGCAGCCAGTCCGCCACCTGTACCGCGACATCGTTGGCGCCCTGGCTGAGCGCCGCGCCTGCCGACAGCGCGTCGATCGCCGCCACCGGGACGCGCGCCTCGAAGCGACGCTTCTCCACCTCGGTGCGACCGGCGCGCGTCAGCGCGGCGTCGTAGATCACCACCGCCTCGCGCCGGGTCGCGTCCAGCCCGAAACTGCGCAGCTCGCCCGCCAGGTCGGCGCTGGGAGCACCGAACGACTGCGCCGGGGACAGAACGACCATCTTGGCGCGCGCGGTCGCCGTGTCCGCCAGCAACCGCGCGAACAGCCGCGCCGGCGGCTCGGCCCATTGCGCGTCCTTCACATAGGCGATCGTGGTGTCGCTCGACTGCACCGGCACGCGCGTGTTGGCGATCGACTGCGGCACGGCAGGCACCTGCACGACGATCGCGCTCGCCGCGCTCGACGTCTGCTCGACGCCGGGCTGCGGCTGCGACGCGGCCGCGAGCGTCAGCAACTGCTTGGGCGGCTTGCCCCCGAAGCTGAGGCAGCCGGCGAGCGGCAGCGCCGCGGCGATGACGAGAAGGTGGCGCGAGCCGCTGGCGATCATCCGACGCACGGTCATTTCCCCTTATATTCCGGCAGCTTCTGCTGGCCGATCAGCGAACCGGCACCGCCCTGTTCGACGCGTTCCGAGATGGCGGACAGCGAGGCGGCGGTGACGCGCAGATCGCGGACCAGCTGGTTGATCTGCGGGATGGTCTGCTTCGAGAAGGTGGTCAGCCCCGGTCGCGCATCGCCGATCGCGGCGTTGAGCGTGTCGGTACTTTCGCGTGCCGACTTGATCGTCTCGTTCAGATTGGCGAGCGTCGGCTTGACGTCCTGCGCCAGTACGCCGTTGGTCGTCTCCGCCAGCTGCCCGATCTGTTCCGCCGCGGTCCCGGCCTGCGCGATCGCGACGCGGGTCTGCGCCAGCGTGGCGGCGATTTCCGGGCCGCGATCGGCCAGGGCGTCGGTCAGGCGATTGGTATTGTCGAGGATGCCCGCGATCGACGCCTGGTTGCGGTCGCTGAGCATCCCGGTGAGCCGTTCGGTCAGCGTCGACAGCCGCTCCAGCAGCTGCGGCGCGGAATTGAGGATCGCGCCGATCCCGCCGGTCTTGGTCGGGATCACCGGCACACCCAGCGGGCAGACGTTCTGCGCATTCTGCTCCGGACATGCGATCGGCGCCTGGCCCTTGATCGCGCCGTCGAGGCTGACGGTGCTGGTGCCGGTGAAGCTGCCCTGGATCGTCGCGGTGGTGCCGCGCAGGATCGGGGTGTCGTCGTTGACGCTGATGCGCACGCGCACGAACTGCGGATCGGGCTTCCATAAGGCGATCGTCTTCACCTGGCCGGAGGGCACGCCGGAGAAGGTGACCGACGATCCCTTGGCCAGCCCGTCGACCGACTGGCGGAAGAAGATGTCGTATTCGCGCTCCGCCCCGCCCGACACGCGCGCGATCCACACCGTGAAGATCGCGACCATCGCGAGCAGGATCAGCACGACGGCACCGACCAGGACATGGTTCGATCGCGTTTCCATCAGTCTGTCCCCGTTGCCCGCACTGTTTCGGTCGGCGCGTCGTCATGGTGCACGCCGGCATCCTTCTGCGACGCGACCGCGGCGCGCCCGCGCGGGCCGTTGAAATATTCCTGGATCCACGGATGGTCCATCGCCAGCAATTCCGGGATCGTCCCCACCGCGATCACGCGCTTGTCCGCCAGCACCGCGACGCGGTCGCAGATGGCGTAAAGCGTGTCGAGATCGTGGGTGATGAGGAACACCGTCAGCCCCAGCGTCTTCTGGAGCGAGGCGGTCAGCTCGTCGAACGCCGCCGCGCCGATCGGGTCGAGTCCCGCGGTCGGCTCGTCGAGGAACAGCAGTTCCGGATCGAGCGCCAGCGCACGCGCGAGGCCGGCGCGCTTCTTCATGCCGCCGGACAGTTCCGCCGGGAATTTCGGCCCCGCATCTGCGGGTAACCCGGTCATTACCACCTTGTACGACGCGATTTCGTCCAGCAGCGACAGGTCCAGCCCGGGATAGAATTCGCGCAACGGCACCTGCACGTTTTCCGCCACCGTCAACGTGGAGAACAGCGCGCCCCCCTGGAACAGCACGCCCCAGCGCTTGCGGATGTCGACCGTCTCGGTCTCGGTCCGGCCCAGCGTGGGCTCACCGAACACCTCCACCTCGCCGCGGTCGGGCGATTGCAGCCCGATGATCGAGCGCATCAGCACCGACTTGCCGGTGCCCGACCCGCCCACCACGCCCAGGATCTCGCCACGCCGCACGTCGAGGTCGAGATCGTCGTGGATCACCTGCTCGCCGAAGCTGTTGCGCAGCCCCCGCACGCGGATGATCGCCTCGTCGTCGCGCCCGCCGGCCATCAGATCCAGCCGATTTGTTCGAAGAAGACCGCGAAGAAGGCGTCGACCACGATCACCATGAAGATCGCCTGCACCACCGCCGACGTGGTCTTGAGGCCCACCTGCTCGGCGTCGCCCTTCACCTGCATCCCCTGGAAACAGCCCGCGATGGCGATGATCGCGCCGAAGACGGGCGCCTTGATCAGGCCGACGAACAGGTCGGTGATCGGCACCACCTCGCGAATGCGCGCGACATAGGCCACCGGGGGGATGTCGAGCGCGAACCAGCACAATAGCCCGCCGCCGATGATCGCGATCACGGAAGAATAGAAGCCCAGCAGCGGCATCAGCACGATCGCCGCGATCGTGCGCGGCAGCACCAGCGCCTCCATCGGCGAGACGCCGATGGTGCGCATCGCATCGATCTCCTCGGTCAGCTGCATCGTGCCCAGCTGCGCCGCGAAGGCGGAGCCGGAACGCCCCGCGACCATGATCGCGGTCATCAGCACGCCCAGTTCGCGCAGCGTGATGCGCCCGACCAAGTTGATCGTGAACGCCTCCGCGCCGAATTGGCGCAGCTGCACCGCGCCCTGCTGCGCGATGACGATCCCGATCAGGAAGCTCATCAACCCGATGATGCCCAGCGCGGAGACGCCGACCACCTCGAACCGCTGCACCGTGGCGTTGAAGCGAAAGCGCTTGGGATGGCGGATGACCGCGCCGAACGCGATCAGCGTCGCGCCCATGAAGTCGAGCAGCCCGAGCGCGGTCCGTGCCGAATGCGCGGTGGCATCGCCGATCTCCCCCAGCACGCGCCGGAACGAGGAACGCGACGGCGGGCGCATCTGTACCGGCTGATCGGCGGCGACGACCTGATCGAGCAGATATTGCGCGTCGCCGCTGAGCCCCGTCACCTCCGCCTTGCGCTCGCGCGCGAAGCGATGGACCACCCAGGCGCCGATCGTGTCGATCCGCTCCACCTGCGACAGGTCGACGCTCGCGACCGCGCCGTCGTAGCGCTCCAGCCGCGAGGGAAGATCGCCCAGCCGGGCCAGCGACAAATCTCCGGTGAAGCGCAGCACCTGCGCCCCGCCATCACCCGAATCCGCCGAGAAATCCGCCGCCGCGCTCATCCGTCGATCCATGCGGCAAACGTCATGCGGCGACAAGCGCGCGATGCGGGGATTCGTTCCGCCAGCGTACCGTCGCCACCTTCGTCATCGCCGCCTGCGCGGGAATGACGAAGGCGGGGTGATCAGACCCACGACACCCCCTCACAGCATCACGTCCACCGTGTGGATCGCCACCCCCGACCAGTCCGCCGACCAACGTTCCGTTGATGCGGATGAACTGCAGGTCCTTGCCCACCGCATGTTCCAGCCGGTGCGTCACCGTCTCCGCATCCCAGCCGCGCACCGTTTCCGACACCAGCCGCACGATCGCATCACCATAATCCGCCGCCGCGCCCACCGCCGCGCGCCGGACGAAGCGGTTGATCGTCCGCCCCAGCCGCGGGTCGTCCTGCAAGGTCGCGCCCAGCTGGCGCACCGCCTCGCCCAGACGCCCGCGCAGCAGCGCCTCCGGATCGCGTGCGGTGCGCAGCATCGCGGCGCGCGCCTGCTCCCAAAGGCCGTTGATCCAATCCTGCATCGCCGGGTTTTCCAGCAGCTCGATCTTCAGCCGTTCGACCCGCTCGCGCATCGCCGCGTCGTGCTGCAACCCCTCGGCCAGTGTACGCAGCCCATCCTCCAGCTTGTGGCGCAGCGGATGGTCACGGTTCTCCGCCATCTCCGCGACCATACGGTCCAGCCCATCGATGATCTTGGTCGCCAGCGTCTCGTCCAGCCCGGTCCAGCGCAGGATCGAGCCCGCGCGCTCGTGCACCATCGCGCGTACCAGATGCTCGTTCGATGCCAGCGCGTCGCGCGCCCAGCGCACCGCATGGTCGATCACCGGCAGGTGACGGTCCTCCGCCAGCGCCGCGGCCAGCGCGCGGCCCAGCATCGGCGACAATTCGGTCTCGCGCACCCGCGTCACCATCATCGCGCGCACCATGCCGCCCAGCCGCTCTTGGTCGAGCGCCTGCAGCACCTCCTGCGCCAGCCGCGACAGGCCGCGTGCCAGCCGCCCGCCGCCCAGCCCCTGCGGGTCCGCCAGCCAGCGCCCCGCCGCGCCCGCAATGTCGATCCGCCCCATCCGCCGCGCCACCACCGCGGGGATCAGGAAATAGTCGCGCAGGAAGGCGGCGAGCTGATCGCCGATCCGGTCCTTGTTGTTGGGGATGATCGCGGTGTGCGGGATCGGCAGGTGCAACGGGCGGCGGAACAGCGCGGTCACCGCGAACCAGTCCGCCAGCCCGCCCACCATCGCCGCCTCGGCAAAGGCACGCACGAAACCCCAGCCGGGGTGCCGCGGCTCCAGCGCGCGCGCCAGGAGGAACGCCCCCGCCATCACCACCAGCAACGCACCCGCCACGCGCCGCATCCGCACCAGGGCGGGCGGCGGAGCGGGGATACGGGCGAGCGGCGTCATCGGGTGAGACAATCGCTGATGACGGGGGAAGTTCAAGCGCGATGGTATGCGTGCGCGGCGGAACCTTGTTCCCCGGCGCAGGCCGGGGTCCAGGATCGATCGGCTCGTGAGATGCTGAAACCGCTCCCAACTGGAGCCCGGCCTCCGCCGGGGAACCGGGGCCTTTTACAGCAGCCTCGCTCTGCGCCGGACACACATGCGGTCCACGTTGCGGCGCCCGTCCGGATCGCCGATAATGCCGGCCATGCGCGCCTTCCTCCTCGCCTTGCTGGCGGTCGCCCTCGTGGCCCCCGCCGCCGCCGAGCCCACGCTGCTGGAGGCCGATACCCGCCTCGCCCGCATCGCGTGGCGACTCACCACCGCGAACGCCGCGCTGTGCCGCGAGCGCCAGCCGGTGACGGGGGCCACGCTCCACGCCGTCGACCAATATCCCGCCGGCGCGTTCGGCGCCGCGCCGCCCGCGCCGGTGATGGTCGAGCTGGTCGTTCCCGGCACCCCTGCCGACCGGGCCGGCGTGAAGGAGAATGACGGCCTGCTCGCCGTCGCGGCACAGCCGGTGCCCGCCCCCGCCACCAGCGGCGCGATCACCAGCGCCACGCGCAACGCGGCGCAGGCGATGATCGCGGCCCGCCCGCTCGACGCGGCGCTGCCGCTGACCATCCGCCGCGGCGCGACGACCAGCGTGGTGACGGTGCAGCCCGTCCCCGGCTGTCGCGTCGAGTTCGAGGTGCTCGCCGGCAACAAGATCGGCGCATCATCGGACGGGCATGTCGTGCAGGTCGGCGGGCGCCTGTTCCAGCTGTTCGACGACGATCAGGTCGCGGTCGTCGTCGCGCACGAACTGGGCCATGTCGTGCTCGCGCATCGCGCACGGCTTGAGGCGGCGGGGGTGACATGGGGCCTGCTGTCCGAGTTCGGTCGCAACGGGCGGCTGTTCCGCCGGACCGAGACGGAGGCGGACCTGATGGGCGCCTACCTGCTGCGCAATGCCGGCTGGGACCCGCGGATCGCGATCACCTTCTGGCACGACCAGGGGGGCAAGGTGGACGGCGGCCTCTTCCGCAGCCGCACTCACCCGTCGTCCAAGGCGCGCGCCGCCGCGATCGCGGCGGAACTGGCGACCCTGCCGAAGGACGCGCCGACACCCTATCTGCCGCCCTTGCTGACGCAGCGGGATGCGGCGCTGGACTGAGCGTGCGCTACGCCGCCAGCCGCAGCTCCAGCCGGTCCCAGATCTCCACCAGCGCGGCGGTCAGGTCGCGCATCATCGCCTCGTCATGCGCGGGGCCGGGGGTGAAGCGCAGCCGCTCGGTGCCGCGCGGGACAGTGGGATAATTGATCGGCTGCACGTACACGCCATATTCGGCGAGCAGGATGTCGCTGATCTTCTTGGCCTTGACCGGATCGCCGACCATCACCGGCACGATATGCGTCTCGCCGATCATCACCGGCAGACCGGCGTCGCGCATCATCGCCTTCAGCGTGGCGGCGGCGGCCTGCTGTCCGTCGCGCTCAACGCTCGACTGCTTCAGATGGCGCACGCTCGCCAGCACGCCCGCGACCAGCACCGGCGACAGGCTGGTGGTGAAGATGAAGCCGGGCGCATAGCTGCGGATCACGTCCACGATCGTGCGATCGGCGGCGATATAGCCCCCCATCACCCCGAACGCCTTGCCCAGCGTGCCCTCGATGATCGTCAGCCGGTGGGCGACACCGTCGCGCTCCGAGATGCCGCCGCCACGCGGGCCGTACATGCCGACCGCATGGACCTCGTCCAGATAGGTCAGCGCGTTATACTTGTCGGCGAGGTCGCACAGCGCCGCGATCGGGGCAACGTCGCCCTCCATCGAATAGACGCTCTCGAACGCGATCAGCTTCGGCAGCGCGGGATCGTCCGCGGCCAGGAGTTCCTCCAGATGCGCGACGTCATTGTGGCGGAACACGCGCTTCTCGCACCCGGCGTTGCGGATGCCTGCGATCATCGAGGCGTGGTTCAGCTCGTCGGAATAGATGATGCAGCCCGGCAGCACCTTGGCCAGCGTCGACAGCGTCGCCTCGTTGGAGACATAGCCCGAGGTGAACAGCAGCGCGGCTTCCTTGCCGTGCAGGTCGGCCAGCTCATGTTCCAGGTCGACGTGGTAATGCGTGTTGCCGCCGATGTTGCGCGTGCCGCCGGAGCCGGCGCCGACATCGTGCAGCGCCTCCTCCATCGCCGCGATCACCTTGGGGTGCTGCCCCATCGCGAGGTAATCGTTGGAGCACCATACGGTGATCGGCTTCGGCCCGTTGTGCCCGGCGAAGCAGCGCGCATTGGGGAACATGCCCTTGTTGCGCAGGATGTCGATGAAGACGCGATAGCGGCCCTCGGCATGAAGCCGGTCGATCGCCTGCGTGAACACGCGGGAATAATCCACCGCGCGCGCCTCTCTGCCCTCGCTTATCATCGTGCCGCATTACCGGGCAAAGGTTGCGATTTCCAGCGCAGATGCGCGCTTTCCGTGATCGAACGGGTTGGACAAATTGTCCCACCCCCTACCCCATTGCCCTACAGCGCCTCCGCCACGGCGAAGCCCCGGGCCGCCAGCGTCCGGGCGATCCGCCGCTCGCGATCGTCCAGCCGCGTGAAGACCAGCCGCGCCGGCGGCGGCGATTCGGGCCAGTCCTGCCCCTCAGTCAGCGAAGCGATCCGCCGTGCGATCCCCGGCCCGCCGTCGATGAAGCGCACGCCGGGCGCCACCGCGGCCATGCCCGCCTCCAGCAGCGGGAAATGCGTGCAGGCGTTGACGATCACGTCGATCCGCTCGCCGCCCGGCTGTCCGAACAGCCCGCGCAACTCGATCGCCACGTCCTCCGGCGAGGGCGCCTCTCCCCCCAGCGCCGCCTCCGCCAGCTCCACCAGCCGCGCCGATCCGTGGCGCAGGACGGTGCAATCACCCGCGAACCGCGCTGCCAGATCGTCGACATAGGGTTGCCGCACCGTCGCCTCGGTACCGAGCACGCCGATCACGCGCGTCGCGCTCATCGCCGCGGCGGGCTTGATTGCGGGCACCGTTCCGACCACCGGCACGTCCAGCGCGGCGCGCACCGCGGGCAGCGCGATCGTCGACGCGGTGTTGCACGCGATCACCGCCAGCCGCGGGCGATAGCGCTCCACCAGCCGCCCAAGCAACGCAGGAATGCGTGCCGCGATTTCCGCCTCGCTGCGCGTGCCATAGGGGAAGCCCGCCGAATCCGCGGCATAGACGATCGGCGCGGACGGCAGCAGGTCACGCGTCGGCGCCACCACGGACAGTCCGCCGACACCGGAATCGAAGAACAGGATCGGCCGCGCATCGTCCATCGCCGCGGGCTTAGAGGGCGCGTGGCGTCCCGGCAACGCCGGCGCCGGCCTTACCCTCGCAGGTCGACCACCCCAGCGCCCGGCGGCTCGGCATAGAGCGCCGCGACCAGTTCGTGCCGCGCCGCCAAAGCCGCGCGCTGGTTGACATAGCCCTTGTCGGTGATCTCGCCCGCGTCGATCGACGGCGGGTCGCGCAGCAGCACGAACCGCCCGACACGGCGCGAGCTGCCGCCCGCCGCCGCATTGTGCGCGCCCAGCTTTTCCGCCACCAGCCCCTCCAGCGTCGGGAAGGGATCGCTGCCCGGCGCCGCCTCGGCCAGCGTCTGCAACGCGGCGGCCGACGGCCAGGCGAGCACCGCGACGAACGGCTTGTCCTGCCCCGCGATCACCGCATCCTGCAGATAGGGCGAGCAGGCCGCAAGCAGGTCGGGGCGTAGCGTGCCGACCGACACCCAGGTACCCGAATCGAGCTTGAAATCCTCGGTCACGCGGCCGTCGAAGATCAGCCCCTGTGCCGGATCGGCCGGATCGACGAAGCGCGCCGCATCGCCCAGCCGGTAGAACCCCTCCTCGTCGAAGGCGGCGGCGGTCTTCTCCGCGTCGCGGTGATAGCCGGTGGTGACGGTCGGCCCCTTCACCCGCACCTCCATCTTGCCCCCGGCCGGCACCAGCTTCAGCGTGGTGCCCGGCAGCGGCAGCCCGATCAGCCCGACGCGCTCGGTCGTCCAGTGGACGACGGTGACGCCCTGCGTCTCGGTCGCGCCGTACATCGTGGTCAGCGGGATGCGCCGTCCGGTTTCCGCCACCGCCAGCGTCTGGATCCGGCGCGCGACATCGTCCGACAGCGTGGCGCCGCCATAGCCGAGATAGGTCAGGTTGCGGAAGAAGGAGGCGCGCAGCACCGTGTCGCGCTCCATCGCCTCGGCCAGCATCGCGAACGCGATCGGGGCGGAGCCGAACACCATCGGCGACACCTCGTACAGGTTGCGGATCGTGGTCTCGAACAGCCCGGGCACCGGCTTGCCCTCGTCGAGGTACAGCGTGCCGCCGGCGGCGATATTGCCGTTGAACGCGATATTGCCCGCGGAGATATGGCTCCACGGCATCCATTCCAGCGACTGCGGCACCGCGCGCTCGCCGGGATCGTCGTCGCGCAGCCCCTCCTGCCCCGCGACGACATGCACCATCATGCCGTGCGTCTGCGGCACGCCTTTGGGCAGCCCGGTCGATCCGGAGGTGAAGAGGTATTTGGCGACGCTGGCGTGGGTCAGCGCGTCGCGTGCGGCGGCGACCGCGGGGCCGGGCGCGGTCGTGGTCAGCGCGGCCAGCGGCGTCGTGCCCGCGCCGCCGTCGACGGTGACGAAGGTCAGCTGCGGGTCAAGCGCGCGCAATGTGTCGAACGCGCGCGCGAAGATAGCAGCATCCTGCGCGAAGACGATGCGCGGGCGCACCGTGTCGAAGGCATGGCGCAGCTTGGCATGATCGGTCGAGATCAGGCTGTATGCTTGGCTGATCGGGGTGACCGGAACCCTGGCGGTGTAGCAGCCGAGCGTCACCAGCGCATGCTCGACCGAGTTCCCGGAGATCACCAGCACCGCATCGTCGGCACCCATGCCGCGATCGAGCAGCCATTGCGCGATCCCCTCCGCGGCGCGCAGCGTCTCGCCATAGGTCAGGCCACGCCACGGGCCGTGGCCGGGTTCGCGCTGGAGGATGAAGGGGCGGTCGGGATGGTCGGCGGCGCGCTCCGCGAACAGATGCGCGATCGATCGCGCGGTGGGGGCGAGCGCGTGGCGCTGGCGAATCAGGATGCAGCCATCGTCGCGCCGCTCCACCTCCACGTCGGGCGCCTTCTGCGGCAGCGGGCGGAAAGGGACCGTTTCGATCGGGTCGGCGCGCGACATCGGCTATCCTCTCGTAAGCGCTCCCGTTTTCGAGAGTCGGAGAGAGAGTAAGCCGGGTGGCTTAACCGGGCAAGGGGTTCCGCCCCGCGCACCGACCGATGTTGGTCTGGACCCCGGAACACGTCCGGGGTGACGGTGTGGGTGGGATGACCGACTACGCCGCCAGTTCGGGCAGCCGATATTCCGCCATCTGCTGGCGGAGCAGCTTCTTGTCGATCTTGCCGGTCGCGCCGAGCGGGATCGCCTCTACCACCACCACGTCGTCGGGCATCCACCATTTGGCGATCTTGCCGTCCAGGAACGCCAGCAGCTCGTCGCGCGACGGGGTGGCGCCGGGCGCGGGCTGGACCAGCAGGATCGGGCGCTCGTCCCATTTCGGGTGATGGACGCCGATCACCGCGGCGATCGCGACGTCGGGATGGCCGACCGCGATATTCTCGATCTCGATCGAGCTGATCCACTCGCCGCCCGACTTCACGATGTCCTTCGCGCGGTCGGTGATCTGCATATAGCCCGACGCGTCGATGGTGGAGACGTCGCCGGTGTCGAAGAAGCCCTCCTCGTCCAGCACGTCGCCGCCCTCACCGCCGAAATAGCCGTTGGTGATCGTCGGCCCCTTGATCTTCAGCCGCCCGGCGGTCTTGCCGTCGTGCGGCAGGCGGTTGCCGTCGTCGTCGGTCAGCTTCAGCTCCAGCCCGCAGACGAGGCGGCCCTGCATCCCCTTGCGGCGGACCTGTTCGTCATAGGGCTGCGCCAACACCTCCGCGGTGGGCGTCGACAGCGTGGCCAGCGGCGACGTCTCGGTCATGCCCCAGCCCTGGATCACCTCGACCTTGTAATCATCCTGAAAGGCGCGGATCAGCGCCTCGGGCGGGGCGGAGCCGCCGATGACGACGCGCTCCAGCGTGGAGAATGTCTGCCCCGTGGCGCGCAAATGCTGGAGCAGCCCCTGCCACACGGTCGGCACCGCGGCGGAGAAAGTGACGCCCTCCTGCTCGATCTGGTCGAAGATCGACTGGCCGTCCATCTTCTGCCCCGGCAGCACCATCTTCGCGCCGACCGCAGGCGCGGAATAGACCACGCCCCAGGCATTGGCATGGTACATCGGCACCACCAGCAGGATCGAATCGCGCTGCGACAGGCCCAGCGTATCCTTCTGCAACGTCATCAGCGTGTGCAGGTAATTGGAGCGGTGCGAGTAGAGCACGCCCTTGGGATTGCCCGTGGTGCCCGAGGTGTAGCACAGCCCGCAGGCCAGCCGCTCGTCGAACCCGCCCCAAACAAAGTCGGGCGCGTGCGGCGCGATCCAGTCGTCGAACGCGACCGCGGGATAATCGGTGACGGGTAGCTGCGCCGCGCTGCACAGGAAGATCACCTGCTCGATCGAAGGCGCTTCATTGAGCAGCGGCCCGACCAGCGGCGCACAGGCCGGATCGACCAGCAGGATACGGTCGCCGGCATGTTTCGCGATATAGGCGATCTGCTCCGGGAACAGCCGCGGGTTGAGCGTGTGGAGCACCGCGCCCATGTTGGTCGCGCCATACCAGGCGGCGAGGTGGCGTGCGCCGTTCCACGCCATCGTCGCCACCCGGTCGCCGCGCCCGATGCCCGCGGCAGCGAGCGCGGCCGATACCTGTTTGGCGGTGCGATGCAGCCCGGCATAGTCGGTGCGTTCCACCGTACCATCGACATCGCGCGAGACGATCTCGCGCGCGCCATGCCATGTGCCTGCATGATCGAGGATGCGATCTACCGTCAGCGGCACGTCCTGCATCAGACCGAACAGTTCAGACATCGGCTCTCCTCAATGGGCTTGCGCGCTTTTCCAGTCGCGCTTGATCTTCTTTGCGAGGCTCCATTTGTGGACCTCGGTCGGGCCGTCGTAAATGCGGAAGGCGCGGATCTCGCGGAACACCTGCTCCACGATGGTATCGCCGGTGACGCCGGTGCCGCCCATCACCTGGACGCAGCGATCGGCGATGCGCATCAGCGCCTCGCTGACCGCGACCTTCGCCATGCTGCTCTCCGCGGTGCCCAGATGCCCCTCGTCGAGCACGCCGGCGCACCAGTCGATCATCAGCTCGGCCTGCTTCAGGTCGATCAGGTTCTCCGCCAGCATGAAGCCGACGCCCTCGTGGTCGACCAGCGGCTTGCCGAAGGCATGGCGACGATTGGCGTAATCGGTCGCGATCTCGTTGGCGCGGACGCACGCGCCCAGCCAGCGCATGCAGTGGGTGAGGCGTGCGGGCGCGAGGCGGACCTGCGCCAGCTGGAAGCCTTCGCCGGGGTTGCCCAGCATCTGGTCGGCGGGGATGCGCAGGTTCTCGATCGCGACGACGGCATGGCCGCCGGGCATCGAACTGTCGATCGTGTCGAGCACGCGCTCGATGCGGATCGCGGGATCGGGCAGGTCGACCAGGAACATGGTCGCGCCTTCATCGGCCTTGGCCATGACGATGCCGACCTGCGCGCCTTCCGCGCCGGTGATGAACGCCTTGCGGCCGTTGACGACCCAATGGTTGCCGTCCTTCACCGCGGTGGTCTGCATCATCGACGGATCGGAGCCGGCGCCGCCGTCCGCGGCCGGCTCGGTCATGAAGAAGGCGGAGCGTGCCTCGCCCTTCACCATCGGGTCGAGAAAGCGCGCCTTCTGCTCCGCGCTGGCGCGCTGGCCGAGCAGGTACATATTGCCCTCGTCGGGCGCGGCGACGTTGACCGCGACCGGGCCGAGCGGGGAGAGGCCGGCGGCGCGGAGCACCACGGCGACCTCGGTGTGGTGGAGGTGGGTGCCGTCCGACAGGATGTGCGGGGTGAGCACGCCGGCCTCGCGCGCCAGCCCGCGCAATTCGGCGACCAGCGCGTCCGACGGGCCGTGCGCGCCCTGCCGTGGATCCTTCTCATACGGTGCCACGATGTCGCGCACGAAGCGCTCCACCCGGGCCGCGATCGCATTGGCGTCCGTCATCATCCCCTCGCTCTTCTACATACAGAATAGGCGCCGCTGTGTCGTGTTTCGTTTCGTGTCGCTAGGGGGTAGCGTAACTTTTGTTCGGTAAGCCCTGTCCGTTCGCCCTGAGGAGAGGCTGAGCCTGTCGAAGCCTCGTCTCGAAGGGCGCAAGCGTCACGCTTGTGCTTCGAGACGGCATTTCGACAGGCTCAATGCCTCCTCAGCACGAACGGAAAGGGACAGCAGGGGATCAGTCCTTTGACGCCGCAGCCTTTTTCTTCGGCGCCGCCTTCTTCGCCGCGGGCTTCTTCGCGGCGGCCTTTTTCGCCGGCGCTTTCTTCTTGCCCTTGGCGGGCGCCGCCGCGGCGCGGTCGTCGATCAGCTGGGCGGCTTCCTCCAGCGTCAGCTGGTCGGGGGCGATCGTCTTGGGGAGCGTCGCGTTGATGGTGCCGTCGGTGACATAGGGGCCGTAGCGGCCCTCCATCAGCTTGATCTCCGCCTCCGTCCGGGGGTGCGCGCCCAGCACCTTGAGCGGCGCGCGGGCGGCACCGCGGGCGGGGCGGCCGCCGCCGGCGGCGGCCTCGGCCAGCTTGACCACGGCGGCGTTCATGCCGGTCTCGAACACCTCCGATGTTGACGAAAGTCGCGCATATTTGCCGTCGTGCAGGAGGTACGGCCCATAGCGGCCGATCGCCGCCACGATGGGGAGACCCGTCTCCGGATGTTGCCCGATGGTGCGTGGAAGGTGCAGCAAACGTAGCGCAAGGTCGAGATCAAGCTCGCCGATGTCCTTGGGGATCGAGGCGCGCTTCGCCTCCTTGCCCTCGCCGAGCTGGATATACGGGCCGAACCGCCCCGACTTGCGCTCGACCGGCAGCCCCGTCTCCGGATCGTGCCCGAGCTGTTCCGGGCCGGTGTCCTCGCCCGCCCCCTCGCCGCCCTGCGCGAAGCGGCGGGTGAACTTGCACTCCGGATAGTTGCTGCACGCGATGAACGCGCCGAAGCGGCCACCGCGCAGCGCAAGCTGCCCCGCGCCGCACGCCGGGCACAGCCGCGGATCGCCGCCATCCGCCTTCTCCGGGAAGAGATAGGGCGCGAGGAACTGGTCGAGCGCGGCGGTCACCTCGCTCGGCTTCTGCTCCATCACCTCCGACGTGCGCGGCTTGAAATCGCGCCAGAAGGCGTCGAGCACCGCCTGCCACTGCGCCCGGCCGCCGGATACGTCGTCCAGCTCCTCCTCCAGCTCGGCGGTGAAGTCGTAGCCGACATATTTCTCGAAGAAACGCTCCAGGAACGCGGTCACCAGCCGGCCGCTCTCCTCCGCGAAGAAGCGGTTCTTCTCGACGCGGACATAGGCGCGGTCCTTGAGCGTCTTGATGATCGAGGCATAGGTGGAGGGGCGGCCGATGCCGAGTTCCTCCATGCGCTTGACCAGCGACGCCTCGGAAAAACGCGGCGGCGGCTGGGTGAAATGCTGTTCGGCCAGCACCTCCTTCTTCGCCGGCGCATCGCCCTCGCGCAGCCGCGGCAGGCGCTTCGCATCCTCGTCCTGCGAATCGTCCTGCCCTTCCTCGTACAAGGCAAGATAGCCGGGGAAGAGGACGACCTGCCCCGTCGCGCGCAGGACGTGGCGCCCGGTGCCGTCGGCCATGTCGACGGTGGTGCGCTCCATCCGCGCCGATGCCATCTGCGACGCCAGCGCGCGCTTCCACACCAGATCGTAGAGGCGGGCGTGGTCGCCCGAGCCGACGCGGTCCTTGGTGAAGTCGGTCGGGCGGATCGCCTCGTGCGCTTCCTGCGCGTTCTTCGCCTTGGTCTGGTAATGGCGCGGCTTATCGGGGACGTAGCCGCCGTCATAGCGATCCGCGATGGCGGCACGCGCGGCGGAGATGGCGCTGCCGTCCATCTGCACGCCGTCGGTCCGCATATAGGTGATCGCGCCATCCTCGTAGAGCTGCTGCGCGATCCGCATCGTGTGATCGGCGGAGAAGCCGAGCTTGCGCGCCGCCTCCTGCTGGAGCGTCGAGGTGGTGAAGGGCGGCGGCGGGTTGCGCGTGGCGGGGCGCGTCTCGACCGACTGGACGGAGAAGCGCCCACCCTCGACCGCCGCCTTCGCCTTCAGCGCGTCGCCTTCGTTGCCGATCGACAGGCGGTCGAGCTTCTTGCCGTCCCATTGCACCAGCCGCGCGGTGAAGGGGGTGCCGTCCTGCTCCATCGCCGCGGTGACGGACCAATATTCCTGCGCGCGGAACGCCTCGATCTCGCGCTCGCGATCGACGATCAGGCGAAGTGCTACCGACTGGACGCGGCCCGCGGACTTCGCACCGGGCAGCTTGCGCCACAGCACCGGCGAGAGCGTGAAGCCGACCAAATAATCGAGCGCGCGGCGCGCGCGATAGGCGTCGATCAGGTCGGTATCCAGCTCGCGCGGATTGGCCATCGCCTGCGTCACCGCGGGTTTGGTGATGGCGTTGAAGGTGACGCGCTGGACGTCCCTAGGCAGCGCCTTGCGCTTGGCGAGCACCTCCTGGACGTGCCAGGAAATCGCCTCGCCCTCGCGATCGGGGTCGGTGGCGAGGATCAGGCGGTCGGCGGTCTTCGCGGCATCCGCGATCGCCTTCAGCTGCTTGGTCTTGTCGGCGTAATTCTCCCATTCCATCGCGAACCCCTCATCGGGGTTCACCGACCCGTCGCGCGGCGGCAGGTCGCGGATATGGCCGTAGCTCGCGAGGACGCGATAATCGGGGCCGAGGTACTTTTCGATGGTTTTCGCCTTGGCGGGCGATTCGACGATGACGAGCTGCATGGTGCCTTAAATGGGAAGCCTCACGTATACGCGCGAGGGTTGGGTGAGGAGGCGGGGGGCGTCAAGGGTGCGGAGCGCCCGGCATGTCGAGAAGAAGGATGGTTCACGCAGAGGCGCGGAGACGCGGAGGTGTCGCGCACGCCGCGATAGCGGCCCTCCACCAACAGGCGTCGGTCGGAAAGATTCGCTGCCGCGCACGGGCCATCTCTGCGCCTCCGCGTCTCTGCGCGAACACATATCGTGGCTGCCGAAAAAAGGTTCGCGCGAAGACGCGAAGACGCAACGATGTCGCATATGCCGCGGGGGCGGCCTGTTTTCATCGCCCTGATGAAGGGAGATGCGCTGCCGCGCACGGATCATCTTCGCGTCTTCGCGGCTTCGCGTGAACCCATCTACCGCCGCGGCGTCGCGCGCCAGGCGAGGAGGAAGCCGGCGCCCAGCACCAGGTCGACGGTGCCGAAGATCGCAGCGGCGGGGTCGGCGGTGCCTTGTGCGGTCAGCCAGAGCGCGGGGACGCCGAAGGCGAGCTTCTCCGCCACGCCCGCCAGCATCAGCGGGCGGTAGCGGACCGGCGCACCGCCGATGACCCAGAACACCGCCTGGAAGGCGAGCGCGGTGAAGGTGAAGCCCAGTTGCGGCAGCCGCCCCGGTGCGGGGATCGCGGGCGACAGCAGGCTGAGCGTCAGCGCGATCGCGCCATAGATCGCGGCGCCCCTGAACCAGCGCGCCACCCAGCGTGGTGCGTGTCCGTCGTTCAGCACAGGCTCACCCTCCCTCCGGCATGCCGCTCCAGCCGGGCGGCGAGTTCCAGTTCCAGCAAGATCATCTGCACCACCGCGGGGGCGAGCGCGGACTGGCGCACCAGTTCGTCGACCGCGACGGGCACGGGGCCGAGCAGGCGCTCGATCGTGCGGCGTTCGGCGTCGGTGGCGTCCTCCGGTGGCGGCGCTCCCCAGCCGGCGGCGGGGCTGCGCACCGCCCCGGAGTGGAGCGCGCGCGCGTCGATCGGGCGGACCTGTTCCCACACGTCGTCGGCATCCTGCACCAGCGTCGCACCGTCGCGGATCAGCGCGTTGCAGCCCTGCGCGCGCGGGTCGGAGGGGTGGCCGGGCACCGCCATCACCTCGCGCCCCGCCTCCCCCGCCAGCCGCGCGGTGATGAGAGAGCCGGAGCGCGGCGCGGCCTCCACCACGACGGTGCCCAGCGACAGCGCGGCGATGATGCGGTTGCGGTGCGGGAAGTGGCGCGCGCGCGCCTGCGTCCCGGGCGGCATCTCCGCGATCAGCAGCCCCTCGTGCGCGATTCGCTCTTGCAGTTCGTCATTCTCGGGCGGGTAGAGCGTGTCGATGCCGCCCGCGATCACCGCGATCGTGGCGGGCAGCGCGCCGTGATGCGCGGCCGTATCGATCCCGCGGGCGAGCCCGGAGACGACGGTCGCGCCGCGCTCTGCCAGCGCCTGCGCCATCTGGCGCGCGAAGCGGCAGGCGGCGGCGGACGCGTTGCGCGCGCCGACCATCGCCACCGGGGTGCGCGTCGCCAGCGCGATATCGCCGCGCAGCGTGAGGATGACGGGGGCATTGTCCGCCCGCGCCAGCAGCGGCGGGTAATCCGCGTCGTCGAGGAACAGGTGGCGCGCGCCGACCCGCGCCAGCATGGCCTGTTCGCGCTCCGCGTGCGCGGGCGGCGGGACCACGGGGGGCACGCCGCCGCCGGCGCGGGCGAGATCGGGCAGCGCGTCGATCGCAGCGGCGGCGGAGCCGAAGCGGCGGACGAGCTGGCGATAGCTGACCGGGCCGATGGACGGCGTGCGGATCAGCCGCAGCCGCGCAATGGCGTCATCCACCGACGGCGTCGGTCGTCTTGTCGCCACCGACGCGCGGCTCCGTCCCGTCGACCAGCCGCGCGATATTGGCGCGATGCTTCCACAGCACGATCCCCGCCAGCGCCATCAGCAGCGGCACCAGATCGAACCGCCCCAGCACCGCCGCGGCGACCGGGGTACCGACCGCGGCGGTGATCCCCGCCAGCGACGAGATGCGCGCCACCGCCAGCAGCCCCAGCCACAGGATGGCGAAGACCAGCCCGAGCGGCCAGAACAGCCCCGACACGACCCCCATCATCGTCGCCACGCCCTTGCCGCCGCGAAAGCGCAGCCACAGCGGATAGCAATGGCCGACGAAGGCCGCCCCCGCGGCGACCGGCGCCATCCCGGGCAGCAGGTGGCCGATCAGCAGCACCGCGACCAGCCCCTTGGCCAGATCGAGCAGCAGCGTGGCCGCGGCCAGCCCCTTGCGCCCGGTGCGCAGCACGTTGGTGGCGCCGATATTGCCCGATCCGATCTGGCGCAGGTCGCCCGCGCCGGCGAGGCGCGTCAGGATCACCCCGAACGGGATCGAGCCGAGCAGATAGCCCAGCACCAGGGCGACCAGCGGCGGTATCCAGGCGATGGTGGTCGACAAATGCTACCCCCCTTTTGTTCGCCCTCTACCGCAAACGGAGGGGGGCTGCCAATGGGGACGTGCCGTGCCGCGAAGGGGAACGCGCCGCCGCGCGCCACGTTGCCCCGGTTCGGGATAACGCATGGAGAGCCGATGGCGGGGTGGTGGAAGCCTGCGCAGGCGTGGTTGCGCGACGTGCCGGAATGGATGGCGGGGATCGTCTATGTCGCGGCGGCGGTGGCCGCGGCGCTGGTGCTGCACCGCATCCTGATCTGGCTGGCGCGGCGCGCGACGCGCGCGCGTCCCGAGGGCACGGGCGCGGTGTTCGTCGAGCGGATCCGCAAGCTGCTGCGCTGGCTGATGATCGTGGTGGCGCTGGCGGCGGTGCAGCCCGCGCTGGCGCTGTCGCGCCCCGCCGCGACCCTGTGGGCGCGCGCGGCGGCGCTGATCGTGCCGGGGCTGCTCGGCTGGGGCGCGATCGTCGCGGTCGGCACCGTCATCGACGTGATGATCCGCCATGCCGACATCAGTGTGGCGGACAATCTGCGCGCGCGGCGGCGGCGCACGCGGCTGGGTCTGTTCCAGCGCATCATCATCTCGATCATCCTGCTGGTCACCGTGTGCGCGATGCTGATGACGATCCCCAGCGTGCGGACGCTGGGCGTGACGCTGGTCGCGTCGGCGGGGCTGGCGGGCCTGGCCGTGGGCGCGGCGGCGCAGCCCGCGCTGAAGAACCTGATCGCCGGGTTCCAGATGATCTTCACCGAGCCGATCCGGATCGACGACGTCGTCATCATCGACGGCGAATGGGGGCGGATCGAGGAGATCCGGCTGACCTATGTCGTGGTGAAGATCTGGGACGAGCGGCGACTGGTCGTCCCCGTCTCCAAGTTCCTGGAGCAGAGCTTCCAGAACTGGACGCGGCAGTCGAGCGCGCTGCTGGGCAGCGTGTTCTGGTATCTCGACCCCGCCGCCGACATCCCCCGGCTGCGCGAGCGGCTGGGCCGGATCGTCACCGCCAACCCACGCTGGGACGGGCGCTTCTGGAACCTTCAGGTGACCGATACCAAGCCCGACGGATCGATCGAGGTCCGCGGGCTGATGACCGCGAAGGACGCCTCGACCGCGTTCGACCTGCGCTGCGACGTGCGCGAGGGATTGCTGGCGTATATCCGGGCGGAGATGCCCGACGCGCTGTTGCGGAAGCGCGTGGCCTACTTCAGCCCCTCTTCTAAAGAGGAGGGGCTTTAAGGTCACCGCCGCCGCACGTCCTTCGCCACCATCGGCCGCATCCTGACCGCCAGACAGATCACCGTCGGCCAGAACAACGTATTCACCACGTCGCCGATCGTGTCCGACCAGCGCCAGCTGCCCCAGTGCAGCCGGTCGAGGATCTCGTTCGCCGCCTCCGCCGCGACCACTACCGACAGCGGCACGAACGTCCCCAGCGACCGCCGGGTCACCACGCGCGCGACCAGCAGCACCGCCATGCCCGCATGGATGTGCAGGATCGTGTCGGGCAGTCCGGTGCCGTCGCCGATCCACTGGATGAATCGCGCCCACAGGTCGGGAATATCCAAGCGCCGCGCCTATTTCTGGCAGGCGACGATGGCGGTGACGACGCTGATCGTTTCCTGCGGATCGCGCACGCGCACGCAATCCACCCCCGCCTCGTGCGCGGGATAATCGTTGCCGCCGGGGAAGATCGCGTCGCCGATGAACAGCATCTCGTCGAGCCCGAACCCGCTTTCCGCCGCCAGCTTGCGCAGGCCATAGCCCTTGTCGACGCCCTCGCGCGTGATGTCGATCGAGGTCGCGCCACCCATGTTGATGGCGAGGCCCGGCAGCCGCTTCTTCAGGTCCGCCTGGATCACCTTGCGCTTGGCGAAATCGGGGTCCCAATGCTCCTTGGCCTCGATCGGCGCTTCCTGCCCCAGCGCGGAAAAGGTGATCTGGCTGCCACGATCCTCGATCCGCTCGCCCCAGGTTTTTTCGGGCACGAAGCCGGTCGCCTCCAGCGATTCGCCGAACGCGGCGATGATCTTCTTCTTCTCCGCGTCGTCGAACAATTCGGCATAGACCGTGGTCCACCGGCCGTCCTGCCAGGTGTACAGCTTCGTCCCCGTGGTCGGCATCAGCCACAGCCGCGCACGATCCGCCCGCGCGGGCAGCCGGCTCGCCACCTGCTTGTCGAACTGCGGCCAGTCGCCGCCGGAGATCACCGCCACGTCCGCCACGCCCAGCAGATCCGCCAGCGTCTCGCCCATGTCGTCCTTCAGCGGCTGCTTGCTCAGCGCCAGCGTGCCATCGAGGTCGAAGGCGACGAGCTTCTTCATGCAGGATCTCCGTGGGACAGGATAAAGGTGTCGATGGCGTGCGCTACGCCATCTTCTTCATTGGTGCGAGTCGTGTGCCCCGCCGCCGCCTTCACCGTGTCGGGCGCGTTGCCCATCGCGATCGCGAGGCCGGCGCGGCGCAGCATCGGCAGGTCGTTGGCCTGGTCGCCGATCGCCGCGGTATCGGCGAGATTGACCCCCAGCGTCCGGGCCAGCGCGGCGATGCCGTCGCCCTTGTTGGCGGTGGTGGCGGTGATGTCGAGATAATAGGTCTGCGACTGCGCCACCGTCGCGCGCTCGCCGATCGCGGCATGCACCGTCTCGTACAGCGACCGCAGCGCGGCCTCGTCGTCGCTGACGAAGGTGATCTTGTCCGCATGGTCGAGCAGCGCCTGCATGTCGTCACACACCACCGGTTCCTGCGCCGACGCGCGCCGCTCGCTCTGCGTATGCGCGCCATCGGGATCGGTAGCGTACCAACGATCGTCGGCGAACACCCAGGTGTCGACCGTCGCGCCCTTAGCCAGCCGCATCGCCTCGCGCGCCGCGCCTTCCTCGATCATGGCATGGTACGACACCGTGCCGTCGACGCGCGCGATCAGCCCGCCGTTGAACGCGGCGACCTCCCCCTCCAGCCCCAGCGGCGCCAGCAGCGGGCGCAGCCCCGACATCGGCCGCGCGCTGATGACGGTAAAGCCGATACCCTCCGCGCGCAACCGCGCCACCGCGGCGATCGTCGCGGGGGTCAGTTCCTTCGCCTTGTCGACCAGCGTGCCGTCGATGTCCGACACCAGCAACCGGATCGGCATTATTGCGGCATCTCGACATGCCCGCCGAAGCCGAAGCGCATCGCCGACAGCGCCTTCTCGCCGAACGTATGCTCCACCCGGCTGCGATAGCGCGCGAACAGCGCGGTGGTCAGCACGTTGACCGGCACCGCTTCCTCCATCGCCGCCTCGATCGTCCACTGGCCCTCGCCGGAATCGGCGACGCGTCCGCTGAACTGCTCCAGCATCCCGTTCTTCGCCAGCGCCTGCGCGGTGAGATCCAGCAGCCAGGAGGAAATGACGCTGCCCGCGCCGCCACACCTCGGCGATGTCGGCGAGGTTGAGGTCGTAGCGCTCATCCTCCGGCAGATGCTCCGACGCCTTGCCCTTCAGCACATCGAATCCCTCGGCATAGGCCTGCATCAGCCCGTATTCGATGCCGTTGTGGATCATCTTCACGAAATGACCCGCGCCCGCCGGACCGGCGTGGATATAGCCGTTCTCCGCGCGCGTATCGACCGCGCCATTGCCGTCGCGCCCCGGGGTGCGCGGGATCGTGCCCGCCCCCGGCGCCAGCGCGGCGAAGATCGGGTCGAGATCGCGCACCACGTCCGTCGGCCCGCCGATCATCATGCAATAGCCGCGCTCCAGCCCCCATACGCCGCCCGACGTGCCGACGTCGACGTAATGGACCTGACGCTCCTCCAGCATCTTCGCATGGCGGATATCGTCCTTGTAGAAGCTGTTGCCGCCGTCGATCACCACCTCGCCCGGCGCCGCGTCCTTCGCGATCTCCTCGATCATGCCGTCGGTGACCGCGCCGTGCGGCAGCATGATCCACCAGATCGCCGGCGCACCCGCCTTGCCGCGCGCATCGTCGACGCCGGTCGCCGCGGTGGCGCCCGCCTCGACCAGTTTCGCCACCGCATCGGCATCGCGGTCATAGGCGACGATCTCGTGCCCGGCCTGCATCAGGCGGCGCGCCATGTTGCCGCCCATCCGGCCCAACCCGATCATCACCAGCCGCATCGTCTTCTCCTCGCTCGCCCGCCCAATCCGCGGGAGCATAGGCGGGTTCCGCGGCGCACCATACACCCGATCGCAACGCCTTCATGACAGGACCGTCCGCGTGAGCCGACTGCCCCGCATCATGACCGTGTTCGGCACCCGCCCGGAGGCCATCAAGATGGCCCCTGTCGTCGCCGCGTTGCGCGCGCGCGGGACGATGGACGTGCGCGTCGCGGTGACGGCGCAGCATCGCGCGATGCTGGACCAGGTGCTCGACATCTTCGGCATCGTTCCCGACATCGACCTCGACCTGATGCAGGCGGGGCAATCGCTCGATGCGCTCGCCGCGCGCATCCTGACCGGGTTCGGCGCGACGCTGGATGCCGAGCGGCCCGACCGCATCCTGGTCCATGGCGACACGCTGACGACGATGGCGGCGACGATGGCGGCCTATTTCCGCCGCATCCCCGTCGCGCATGTCGAGGCGGGGTTGCGCAGCGGCGACCTGCTCTCGCCCTGGCCGGAGGAGGGCAACCGCCGCGTCACCGGCGCCATCGCCGACCTGCATTTCGCCCCCACGCCACAGGCCGCCGCGGCGCTGCGCGCGGAGAACGTCGCCGCCGCGGCGATCCACGTCACCGGCAATACCGTGATCGACGCGCTGCTCGCGATGCGCGACCGGCTGACGCGCGAGCCGGCGCTCGCCGCCGGGCTCGATCCGCTGGCCGCGCGCTTCGCGGGCAAGCGGATCGTCGCGGTCACCAGCCACCGGCGCGAGAATTGGGGCGATGGCCTGCGCCAGGTCGCCGCCGCGATCGCGCGCGTCGCCGATCGCGCCGACACCGCGGTGATCTTCCCGGTCCACCCCAATCCGCAGGTCCGCGACGCGATGGCACCGCTCGCGGATCATCCCCACGTCGCGCTGATCGCCCCCCTCGACTATCCGCATTTCGTCCGGCTGATGGCGATGGCCGACGTCATGCTGACCGATTCGGGCGGCGTACAGGAGGAGGCGCCCAGTCTCGGCACGCCGGTGCTGGTGATGCGCGACACCACCGAGCGGCCGGAGGGCGTCGCGGCCGGCACCGCGGCGCTGGTCGGCACCGACCCCGATCGCATCGTCAACCATATCTTCGCTCTTCTCGACGATGACGACGCGCATGCCGCGATGGCCCGGGCGCACAATCCCTATGGCGACGGACAGGCGGCGCAACGGATCGCGAGGATCGTCGAGGATGCCCACCGCCACTGAAGCCGCCCCTTCAGACTCTGGCCCGACGCTCGGCGCCGTCGTCATGGGGCTGGGCTATATCGGCCTGCCCACCGCCGCGGTGATCGCGCGCGCGGGCATCCCGACGCTGGGCGTCGACGTGAACGACCATGTCGTCGCCACCGTCGCCGAGGGACGCGTCCATATCGAGGAGGTCGATCTCCACGGGCTGGTACAGGGGGTGACGGCACGGGGATTGCTGCGCGCCGCCACCGCGCCGGAGCCGGCGGACACGTTCATCATCGCGGTCCCCACCCCGTTCGACGCCGACCACCGCCCCGACGTCCGCCACGTCCTCGCCGCCGCGCGCACGATCGCGCCGGTGCTGAAGAAGGGCGATCTCGTCATCCTCGAATCCACCTCGCCGGTGGGGACAACGGAACAGGTCGCGGCGACGATCGCCGCGCTACGCCCCGACCTCTCCATTCCCGGCCGGTGCAGCGGCGCGGCCGACCTGTTCATCGCCTATTGCCCGGAACGCGTGCTGCCCGGGCGCATCCTGATCGAGCTGATCGACAACGACCGCGTCATCGGCGGCATCACCCCGCGCTGCGCCCGCCGCGCGATGGCCTTCTATCGCCGCTTCGTGCGCGGGGCGTGCCTCACCACCGCGGCGCGCGCGGCGGAGATGGTGAAGCTGGTCGAGAACAGCTACCGCGACGTCAACATCGCCTTCGCCAACGAACTGTCGCTGATCGCGGAGGGGATGGCGATCGACGTGTGGGAGGTGATCCGCCTCGCCAACCGCCACCCGCGCGTGTCGATCCTTCAGCCCGGCCCGGGCGTGGGCGGGCATTGCATCGCGGTCGATCCGTGGTTCCTGGTCGCGGGTGATCCGGTCAACAGTCGGCTGATCCGCACCGCGCGCGAGGTCAACGATGCCAAGACCGATCACGTCATCGGCCGTGCGCTGCGACTGATCGAGCGACTGCCCGACACGCGCGTCGCCTGCCTGGGCCTGGCGTTCAAGCCCAATATCGACGACCTGCGCGAAAGCCCCGCGGTGGAGATCGCCGCCGCGCTGGCGCGTCGCTTCGGCGAGCGGATCGCGCTGGTGGAGCCGCATATCGACACGCTGCCGGCGGCGTTCGCCGGCACCGGCGCGGCGCTGATCGACCTGGATACCGCGCTCGCCACCTGCGACGCTTTGGTCGTGCTGGTCGACCATGACCTGTTCCGCTCGGTCCCACTCGACGAGCGCGCGGACAAGCTGGTCTATGACACGCGCGGGCTGTGGCCCGACCAGCCGAAGCTGTCGGCGTGGGAAGCGCTGTTGGCCCGCGCGGCGTAGGAAGAAGCGGGACCCCGGCTCAAGGCCGGGGTGACGGGAGGCGCGCACTCCCCGGTCGTCACCCCGGGCTTGACCCGGGGTCCCGCTTCTTCCTGCCCCCCACCCCATCTGCGCGCGCCCCAAGCTTTTCTGCCATTGCCCCGCGCGCGCCGAACGCACACAGCGCGCCAAACCGCGGGGGACGAGAGTGGACTGGCTGAGCACGCTGGCGGGATTTCTGGTCGGTGCCATCGTCGGACTGACCGGCGTTGGCGGCGGATCGCTGATGTCGCCGCTGCTGATCCTGCTGTTCGGCATCGCGCCCGCCACCGCGGTCGGCACCGATCTGTGGTTCGCCGCGATCACGAAGGTGGCCGGCGGCGCGATGCACCATCGCCAGGACAATACCGACTGGCAGATCGTCAAGCGGCTGTGCTGGGGCAGCCTGCCCGCGGTCGCGCTCACCCTGTGGTGGCTGTGGGATCATGGCCAGCAGGCGGAGAAGAACGGCCTGATCGTCACCACGCTCGGCATCGCGCTGGTACTGTCGGGGCTGGCGACGCCGTTCCGTCGTGCGCTCGCCGCGCGCTTCGCCCGGGCGGACGGCGCGCGGACGCAGGCGTTTCTGCGCTGGCAGCCGGCGCTGACGGTTGCGGCGGGCGCGCTGCTCGGCACGCTCATCACGCTGACGTCGGTCGGCGCGGGCGCGCTCGGCGCCACGTTGCTGTTGCTGCTCTATCCGCTGCGGCTCACCGCCAAGCGGCTGGTGGGGACCGACATCGTCCATGCCGTGCCGGTCGCGCTGATCGGCGGCATCGGCCATGCGCTGATCGGCAATATCGACCTGCGCCTGCTGGGCGCGCTGCTGCTCGGCTCGATCCCCGGCGTGCTGCTGGGCGCACGGCTGACCGATTATCTGCCGGAACGCTATGTCACGCCCGCGCTGGCGCTGGTCCTGCTGATCGTGGGAACGCGGCTACTTCTGTAGCGCCGACGTCATCCCGGCAGGCGACAGGATCTCGATCCAATAGCCGTCGGGATCGGTGATGAACGCGATCTCCTTCATCGCGCCGTCCTGCGGCCGCTTCCTGAACGGCACGCCAATTTCCTCGAACCGCGCGCAGGCCGCCGCGACGTCGGGCACGGAAATGCCCAGATGCCCGAAGCCGCGCGGCTCCCGGTTCCCGTCGTGATAGCCGGCGAACCCGGCATCATCCTCCGTCCCCCAATTGTGGGTCAGTTCCAGCGTCGTCTCGCGCGCGAAGATGAAGCGCGCGCGCTCGACCGGATCCTCCGGCACCACCTCGCCGTCGTTCAGATAGGCGAGGAAGTAGAGCGAGAATTTCATCTCCGCGAAGTCGAGCCGCTGGAGCAGCGCCATCCCCAGCACGTCCCGGTAGAAGGCCAGCGACGCGTGCGGATCGCGCACGCGCAGCATCGTCTGGTTCAGCACGAAGCCTTCGGTGCCGGGGGTACGGGTCATGACATCTCCTTCGCGCCGCTCCCCGATCAGGCGAGCGTCAGGCCGACGTCGATATTGCCCCGCGTCGCATTCGAATAGGGGCAGATGTCATGCGCGGCGGCGACCAGCTGCTCCGCCACCTGCGGATCGATGCCCGGCAGGTCGACCGTCAGCGCCGCCGTCAGCCCGAAGCCACCACCGGTGCGCGGCCCGATGCCGATGCTCGCGGACACGGTCGCATCGTCGGGCACCTTCACCTTCAGCTGCTGGCCCGCGACCTTCAGCGCACCGATGAAGCAGGCGGAATAGCCCGCGGCGAACATCTGCTCCGGATTGGTCCCCGCGCCGCCGGCGCCGCCCAGCTCGCGCGGCGTCGACAGGGTGACGTCGAGCGCGCCGTCCTCGCTGCGGGCATGCCCCTCTCGCCCGCCGGTGGCGGTGGCGCGGGTGCGGTACTTTACGTCAACGGACATATCGGCATCCTCTCAATCATATTGCATACTGCGATAATGATTATCTAGGCAATGGTTCCGCGCTTGTAAAGAGCGAGGTTCGAGGCGATATCGCGCACGTTCCCCACCCTATGGAGACCCACCCTTGGGCAGCATGCTACCGCTCGACGACCAGCTCTGCTTTTCGATGTATGCGGCGAGCATGGCGGTGGGGCGGGCGTACAAGCCGATGCTCGACGCGCTGGGGCTCACCTATCCGCAATATCTGGTGCTCCACGCCTTGTGGGAGGAGGACGGGCGCACGATCGGCGCGATCGCGCAGCGGCTGACGCTGGAATCGAGCACCATCACCCCGCTGGTGAAGCGGCTGGAGGCGGCGGGAATGGTGGACCGGATGCGCAACCCGGCCGACGAGCGTCAGGTGCAGGTGCGGCTGACGGCACGGGGTCGCGACATGCGCGACCGCTGCGCGTGCCTGGGCGAGGAACTGATCGCACGGTCGGGCATGACGCTGGAGGAGCTGGCGATGCTCAAGAGCCAGGTGGAAACGTTCCGCGGCCGCCTGGCCGAGGCGAACATGCTGTCCGCAAGCGCCTGACCACAGGCGCGATCGACCGCAGGCGGGAACGCGCCCCGCCCGCAGCCGATCTGTTCGTCAGCGCGTCTGCATCCGGATGCCGATCCGGAACGACCGGCCCAGCAGGTCGGAATAGGTGCTGTTCGCCGCCAATCCGGTCTCCGGCAACAGGATCGGATCGCGATCGAACAGGTTGGTGACGTTGAAGAACAGCTCTGCCTTGGCGCCGGTGCCGGCGTCGATCTTCGCGGTCAGGTTCAGATCGACATACAGCGCGCCGCCGATGTCGTTGTTGTCGATCGTCGGGAATTGCGAGACGATCGCGGTGGGGCGCCCGACCGGGCAATTGCCGTCGCAGACCACGTAATTGTTGCCATATGTCCCGCCGCTCACGCCGCGCGCGGTGCCGGTCAGCGAGAAGCTGTCGGTGTCGTAGGTGGCGTTGAAGCGATAGATCCACTTCGGCAGGCTCGACCCGCCCAGCTGGCCGACGATGTCGACCGGGATCACGTTCGGCACGCCGGCATCGGTGATGTTGTCGATGTAGCGCGTCGCCAGGCCGCGCAGCGTCAGATCGCCCGGAACGTTGCCGAACATGTCGTCGAGCGGCACCTTGTAGGTCGCGTCGAAGTCGATGCCGCGCACCGTCTGGCGCGCGAAGTTGAACGGGCTGGCGCGGAAGAACAATTCGCGATCGCCGGTCGGATCGGCGCCATAAGCGGCGCAGAACTCGGTCCGCCCCTCGAAGCAGCGGTTGATGATATCCTGCGCGAAATACTGCCCGATCGCATCCTTCAGCTTGATGAGGAAGCCGTCCGCCGAGAAGGAGAAGCCCGGAATGAAGCGCGGCTGGAGCACCACGCCGACGCTGGTCGAATCCGCCTTTTCCGGGCGCAGGTTGGGATTGCCCGTCGTCGTTTCGCGGAAGGTCACGTTGGTGCGACCCGTCGCCGGATCGGTCAGCGTGTTGGTGCGCGAGGTGCCCGACTGGAACAGCTCGTTGAGGTTGGGCGCCCGGATATCGCGCGACCGCGTCACGCGGAAGCGGATGTCCTCGATCGGGCGCCAGGTGGTGCCGACCTTCCACGTCGTGACATAGCCCGAGGTGGAATAATCGGTGCCGCGCACCGCACCGTTGAACTCGACGCCCGCGCCCAGCGGCACGACGGTCTCCAGATAGGCTTCCTTGACGTTGTAGCTGCCGAACGTGGGCAGGAAGTTGCCGACCGACCAGCCGCTCTGGAACTCGGTCGGGACGACACCCGACACCTGCTCCTTGCGATATTCCGCGCCCACCGCGATGCTGACGTCACCGGCCCAGGTCGCGAATGGCGTCAGCGACAGATTGGCCCCGGCCACCGTCTGCTTCAGCTTCTGGTCGCGATACGGATCGCCCAGCACATAGTCGATCGCACCCTGGCTGGCGACGCCGATGCCGAGGCGGTTGAGCGGCACGCAGCCGTTGCCCGGCGCGGTCAGCGACGAACGGCACACGACCGTACCCGTCGGAACGCCCAGCGCGTTGCCCGCAGGCGCCGCCACCGCATCGGTCGCATTCGCCATGCGCGTGGTGTTCATGATGTCGCGCAATTGCTCGTGCGCGTTGGTCTCGCCATATTGACCGTAGATGTTCCAGATCGCCTTGTTGCCGAACGCCTGGAAATCGCCCTCCGCGCCGATCGCGTAGCGCTGCACGTCACGCGTGCTGTTGTTCTTGCGATAGGGCAGGTCGACCGACGTCGACCCGATCGTGACCGACGTGACCGCCGCGCGCTCCGCCGCGGTGATGAGGCCCGCCGACACCGCATTGGCCAGCGCGCTTTGCAGATAGGGGTTGGCGCTGCTCAGCGTGGTCGAGGTGGTCAGCTGCGGCCCCGCGTTGAACAGCGTGCGCTGCCAGTTGTACGACGCCTCCGCGAACAGCGAGATGCCGTCCGCCACGTCGTAGCTGACGCGGCCGAACACGCCGCGACGATCGTCGTCGGCATCCAGCCCGATGTTGCGGCCCTGGTCGTTCAGCTGCCAGTCGCCGCCCTGCGTCAGCGCCGGCGCGGTCGTACCGCCCAGTGCCGGGAAGTTCAGCGAACCATATTGGAACCGGCTCGCCGCGCTCCCCTGCCCGAAATAGATGCCGCGCAGACGGTTGGCGACACCCCCGGCGGAATTGAGGATGATGCCCCCCGGCGTGGCGTTGGCCGCCCCCACCGGCTGGCGGATCAGATATTGCGCCTGGCCGTTGGTGTTGGTGTAATTGGGGTTGGTGATGCGCACGCGCCCGCGCGCATTCCAGTCGCGATCGACCTGGAAAATGCCGTCGCGATGCGCCAGCTCCGCGCTCAGCAGGACATGTCCGCGCCCCTCGCTGCCGAACGATGTCCCGCCGGCCACGCTGAACGAATAGTTGAACCCGTCGCCGCGGCTGGTGATGCCGCTGTCGGCGGACATCTTGATGCCCTGATACTTCTTGTCGAGCACGAAGTTGACGACGCCCGCGACCGCGTCCGAGCCGTATGCGGCCGACGCACCGCCGGTGACGATCTCGACGCTCTTCACCAGCGCCTGCGGGAAGGTGTTGATGTCGACCAGCCCGGTCACGCTCGATCCGACCGTGCGCCGCCCGTCGAGCAGCACCAGCGTGCGGATCTCGCCCAGCGCGCGCAGGTTCAGCGCGTTGATCCCGGCGAGGCCCGAACTGATCGCGAGGCGCGAGTTGGCAGGCCGCGTGCTGCCCGCGACCGAGGGGATCTGGTTGACGAAATCGGCCAGGTTGTTGGTGGGCGAACTGTTCTGGATCTCCGCCTGCGAGATCACGTTGAGCGGCGTCGGCGCCTCGAACCCGCTGCGCACGATGCGGGTGCCGGTGACGACGACGTCGGGACCGGTTTCCCCGCTCTCCGGCGCGGGTTCGCTCGCCTGCGCGGTGGCGGCGTTGCGGGTCGGCGTGTCCTCCACCGCCTGCGCCGCCGCGGGAAGCGCCACCGCCAGCGCCGCCAGGCTGGTGAAGCCGGTCAGGAAAGCCTTGCGGCGGTCGAACTGCCTCTCAATCGTCATTCTAGCCCCCTAATGGCTCGCTGACCGCACCGCCGGGGCGCGGCCTTCCGCGACGCCTCCCGCGCGACGCGATGCCCGTGGACCCGGTCGTTGGTTGCCGGATCGCTGACGGATATCGATGGGCGAAGGTGCCGGTCGCGCGCGGGAAGCGTCAAGCGGATGCGCGCTTCCAACGCTTCGCCAGACCATAGACCGGGATTATACGGACGACCTGTGGCCCGTCGGCCATAGCCGCGCCTTATGCCCGCCGCCGGCCTGCGGTATGGACGGCGCGGCGGCGTGATCGTTAGCGTGGGGCCACACCGCCATCACCGGGGTTCGTGTCCGATGTTCGATCGCCGCTCCTTCCTGCTCGGCTCGGCCGCGATCGTCGCGCTGGCGCCCGCCTGCCGTGCCAAGCCGCAGCGCGCCCCCGCCCCCACCGCGCCCGCCCCCACCGCCCATGTCCGTACCGCCACCGTCGCCGGTCTGTCCGCACCGGTCGAGATCGCCGACGACGACTGGGGCGTGCCGCACATCCGCGCCGCCTCGATCCCCGATGCCTATTTCGGCCAAGGCTATGTCGTCGCGCGCGACCGGCTGTTCCAGATCGACCTGTCGCACCGCCGCGATCTCGGGCGGATGGCGGAGGCCTATGGCGCCGACTTCGCGCGCTACGACGCGGCGGCGCGGCTGTTCCACTATCGCGGCGACCTGGCGGCGGAACTGGCGCGGATCCCCGCCGACGTGCTGGCCTGCGCGCGCGCCTATTGCGCCGGCATCAACGCGCGCATCGCGGAGGTGACGGCGGATCCGGCGCTGCTGCCCGCCGAATATGCGATCCTGAACGTCCGCCCGCTGACCTGGGACGTGCGCGACTTCGTGCTGGCGCGCGGCGGGGCGGAGGGCAATGCCGACGACGAGGTGCGCCGCGCACAGCTCGCCGCGCTCGGCCTGCTCGACCTCGACGCGATCGTCGCCCCGCTGCGCCCGGCGCACCGCATGACCGTGCCCGCGGGGCTGGACGTCAAGGCGGTGAGCGAGGCGGACCTGGGCGTGCTGCGGCTGGGCGGCCTGCCCTTCGGCCCGCAGACGCCGACGCGCGAGCCGGGCGATCCCGACACCCCGCTCGAACGCGCCAATGCCGGCAGCAATGCCTGGACGATCGCGCCGCACCGCTCCGCGACCGGCCGCGCGATCCTCGCCAACGATCCGCATCTGGGCATCGGCGGCTTCGCGCCGCGCCATGTCGCGCATCTGACCGCGCCGGGGCTGGACGTGATCGGCGGCGGCGCGCCCGGCCTGCCGGGGATCATGCAGGGGCATACCGACCGCTTCGCGTTCGGGCGCACCAACTTCCACATCGACCAGTCCGACCTGTTCGTGCTGGAGCTGCACCCCGACGATCCGGAACGCTATCGCCACGACGGCGGGTGGAAGCGGTTCGACCGCGTCGACGTCGCGATCCCGGTCAAGGATGCCGCACCCGCCGCGGCGACGCTGCGCCATGCGGTGCAAGGCCCGGTGGTCAGCCACGACCCCGCGCGTCGCCGCGCCACCGTGCTGGCGTCGATCGGGATGCAGCCGGGCGGCAGCGGCGCCTTCGCGATGATCGCGATCAACCTGGCGAAGGACTGGGCGTCGCTGAAGGACGCGTTCCGCCTCCACCCCTCGCCCACCAACTTCCATTATGCCGATGTCGCGGGCAACCACGGCTGGCAGGTGATCGGCTTCCAGCCAACCCGCAAGAAGGGCGACGGGCTGCTGCCGGTGCCGGGCGACGGGCGCTACGACTGGACCGGCCATATCGACTTCCGCCGCCTGCCCAGCGCGTACAATCCCGCGCAGGGCTGGTTCGCCTCCGCCAACCAGAACAATCTGCCCCCCGGCTGGCCGGCGGATCGCGTGCCCGCTTACTCCTTCCGCGATCCGTACCGCTATGAGCGGATCGCCGACGTGCTCGCCGCACAGCCGAAGCACACGCTCGCCGACAGCGTCGCGCTCCAGCACGACACCTTCTCCGCGCCGGCGATGCAGTTCGTCGCGCTGTTGCCCGACCGCCCCTCCGACGCGGCGCGCGCGGCGGCGGTGATGCTGGCGGGATGGAACGTGCGCATCGACCGCGACAGCGCGGCGGCCGCGCTGTTCGAGATCGTGTGGCGCGACCTGGGGCGGCGGATGCTGGCCGCGATCGTCCCGGCGCGCGCGCAGGAGCTGGTGACGGAGATCGCGCCCTCGGTGCTGCTGGCCGAGGCGAAGAAGCGGCCCGCGCTGGTCGATGCCGCGCTCGCCGCGGGGTGGCAGGAGGCGCAGCGCGTGCTCGGCAGCGACCCGGCGGCATGGCGCTGGGGCACGCTGCATCAGGTTCGCATCAGCCACCCGCTGTCGCGCATCCCTGCCATCGCCGCCGCCTTCCCCCCGATCGAGGGGCAGGGATCGGGCGGCGACGGCTATACCGTGATGGCACGCTGGCTGGGCAGCGGTCCCGGCTGGCGCACCGGCGGCGGGGCCAGCTACCTTCAGGTGATCGACGTCGGCGGGTGGGACAATTCGCTGGTGCTCAACCTCCCCGGCCAGTCCGCTGACCCTGCCAGCCCGCATTATCGCGACCAGTACGATCCCTGGATCGCGGGCACGATGCACCCGATGCTGTTCACGCGCGCCGCGGTCGACGCGCACGTCCGCTCCGTCACCACCCTCTCGCCCGGGAAAAGCGCATGAAACCGCTGTTCGCTATCGCTGCCCTCATCGCCGGTTCCGCGGTCGCGCAGGCGGGGAAGCCCGTCGACATCGTGATCCGCGGCGGCACCGTCTATACCGGCGCCGCGACCGCGCCAATCACGGGCGACGTGGAGATCGCGGGCGATCGCATCGTCTATGTCGGCCCGACGCGCCGCACGCCCGCGCGGACGGTGATCGACGCGAAAGGCCGCATCGTCGCACCCGGCTTCATCGACGCGCATACCCATCCCGACACCTATATCCGCGCCGCCGATGCGCGGCAGCACGTCAACCTGCCGTGGCTGGCGCAAGGCGTGGCCACGATCGTCACCGGGGTCGACGGCTATGGCACGCCGGATGTCGCCGCCGATGCGAAGACGCTGGCGGCGGGCGGCATCGGCACCAACGTCGTGCCCTTCGTCGGCTTCGGCGCGGTGCGCACGCGCGTGCTGGGGCGCGACGACCGCGCACCCACCGCGGCCGAGCTGGCGCAGGAACAGGCGCTGGTCGCGGGCGCGATGTGCCAGGGCGCGACCGGCTTCTCCACCGGGCTGTTCTACGCCCCCCAGAGCTATGCGAGGACCGGGGAGGTGATCGCGGTCGCGCGCGAGGCGGCGGCGCGCGGCGGGATGTACGACAGCCATCAGCGCGACGAATCCAATTACACGATCGGCCTGATCGCCTCGACGCAGGAGGCGATCCGCATCGGGCGCGAGGCGGGGATGCCGGTGCATATCGCGCATCTCAAGGCGCTGGGCGTCGACGTTCAGGGCATGGCGCCGCGGCTGATCGCCACGATCGAGGCCGCGCGCCGCGCCGGGCAGGAGGTGACCGCGGACCAATATCCGTGGCTGGCATCGGGCAGCAGCGTCGACGCCGCGCTGGTGCCGCGCTGGGCGCTAGACGGCGGCTATGCGAAGATGATCGCGCGCTTCGACGACGCCGCGACGCTGGCGAAGATCAAGGCGGAGATGGCGGAGAATCTGCGGCGGCGCGGCGGCAAGGAATCGATCCTGCTGACCGCCGAGCGACAGCCATGGACCGGCCGCACGCTGGGTCAGATGGCGACCGCGTGGAACCTCTCCCCCGTCGATGCCGCGATCCGCATCCTGCGCGTGCCCAACGCGGCCGGCACCGATCCCGCGGGCAGCGGCATCGCCAGCTTCAACATGGCCGACCGCGACGTCGACCTCATCATGAAACAGCCATGGGTGGTCACCAGCTCCGACGGATCGGACGGCCATCCGCGGCAATGGGCGACCTTTCCGAAGAAATACCGCAGCTATGTGGTCGAGCGAAAGGTCATCACCCTCGCCGACTTCATCCGCCGCTCCACCGGCGCGACCGCGGACATGTATCGCATCCAGCAGCGCGGCTATCTGCGCCCCGGCTATTTCGCCGATGTCGTGGTGTTCGACCCCGCCCGCTATGCCCCGCGCGCCGACTATGTCCATCCGCGCGTCGCGAGCGCCGGGGTGAACGCGCTGTTCGTCAACGGCAGGATGGCGCTGCGCGACGGCGCCGCCACCGGGGCGATGCCGGGACGGGTGCTGCTGCGCGCGACTCCGAAGGGGTGTTCGTAACCGTCACCCTCACCCTTCCCATCGGCTGCGCCGATGGGCCCCTTCCCTCTCCCGCCGGGAGAGGGAGGGAGCGGCGAAGCCGCGGAAGGGTGAGGGCGACGGGGGAAACCCCCATAATCCCGCTTTATACCCGGCATCGACAGCACCACTGGCGCGCCGCCCGGCCCCGCCCCTAGGCTTCGTCCATCCTCCTCCACATGAGCACGCGATGATCCCCGGTCCTTACCTCCTCTATCTCGGCCATTCCGACGACGAGATCGGCATCAAGACGTCGCGCGGGCTCGCCGCCTTCCGCCGCGAGGATTGCGTCGGCGAGTGGCGGCACGACGATTGTCCGCTGACGCTCGACCTGCCGCGACGGGACGCCGCCGCGGGCCGCGCCGCGGGTGCGCGGACGCTGGTGCTGGGGATCGCCAATGCCGGCGGCACGCTGGGCGAGGATCTGATCGCCGACGCGCTGACCGCGATTGCGACGGGCATGAACGTCGCCTCCGGGCTGCACCAGCGGCTGCGCGACGAACCGCGGCTGGTCGCCGCGGCGCAAGAGGCCGGCGTCCAGCTCTTCGACGTCCGCGATCCGCCCGCGCACCTGCCGGTCGGCAACGGCAAACCGCGCGCGGGCAATCGCCTGCTCACCGTCGGCACCGATTGTTCGGTCGGCAAGATGTACGCCACGCTCACCCTGCGCGACGCCTTCCGCGCGCGCGGCGTGGCCGCCGACTTCCGCGCCACCGGACAGACCGGCATCCTGATCGCCGGCGACGGCGTGCCGCTCGACGCGGTGGTCGCCGACTTCATCTCCGGCGCGATCGAGGTGCTGACCCCGGCGCGCAGCGACAACGGCTGGGACCTGATCGAGGGGCAGGGATCGCTGTTCCACCCCAGTTTCGCGGGTGTCTCCACGGGGCTGCTCCACGGTGCGCAGCCGCGCGCGATCGTGCTGTGCCACGATCCGTCGCGTGGCCACATGCGCGGGCTGCCGCACTACCAGCTGCCCGATCTGGCGGAATGCCTCGCCGCCAACCTTCAGGTCGCGCGCCTCACCAGCCCGGACGTGCAGGCGGTCGGCGTCGCGCTCAATACCGTCAAGCTGGACGAGGCCGCCGCGCACCGGCTGTGCGCCGACACCGCCGACGCGCTCGGCCTGCCCTGCACCGATCCGTACCGCTTCGGTGCGGATGCCATCGTCGATTGGACCCTGACGTGCTGCGCCACCTCTCCTCGACCCATGACCGTTTCGCGCTGAACGCGCCGTTCCGCATCTCGCGCGGGGTGAAGACCGCGGCGGATGTGGTGACGGTGAGGATCCGCGACGGCGCGCATGTCGGCCGTGGCGAGGGCGTGCCCTATCCGCGCTACGGCGAGACGATCGACGGCGCACTGGCGCAGATCGCCGCCGTCGCCCCGCTGGTGGACGGCGGCGCTTCGCGGGCCGAGATCGCCGCGGCGATGCCGGCAGGGGCCGCGCGCAACGCGGTCGACACTGCGCTGTGGGATCTGGAAGCGCGCATCGCCGGCACCGACGTCGCGACGCTGGCCGGCATCGCGCCCGCCGCGCCGCTCGCCTCCGCGATCACGATCGCGATCGACACGCCCGATGCGATGGCCGCCGCCGCGGCGCGCCACGCCCCGGTCCCGCTGCTGAAGATCAAGGTCAACCGCGAGGATGCCGTGGCGCAGATCGCCGCGGTGCGCGGCGCGGCGCCGGCGCCGCGGCTGATCGTCGATCCCAACGAAAGCTGGACCATCGCGGAGGTCACCGGCCTCGCCCCGTTCCTGCGCGACCAGCGCGTCGACCTGCTGGAGCAGCCGCTGCCCGCGGGCGAGGACGGCGCGCTGGCGGAGATCGCGTCGGACATCGCGATCTGCGCCGACGAATCGCTCCACACCCGCGCCGACCTCGCCGCATTGCGCGGGCGCTACAGCCATGTGAACGTGAAGCTGGACAAGACCGGCGGCCTGACCGAGGCGCTGGCGCTGGCCGACGACGCGGTGGCCAGGGGGTTCGGGCTGATGGTGGGGTGCATGGTGTGTTCGTCGCTGGGCATCGCGCCCGCGCTGCTGCTGGCGGGGCGCGCGGCGTTCGTCGATCTCGACGGTCCGCTGTGGCTGGCGCAGGACCGCGACGGCGGGGTGACGGATCGCACCGGCATCCTCCACCCGCCCGCGCCGGGTTTCTGGGGTGGGGCGTGAGGTTCGAAACCTCGACCCCACCCGCACCGTCACCCCGGACTTGTTCCGGGGTCCAGGGTTTCGCACGCCCAGCATCGGTGAGGCGCGTGGAACCCTGGATGCCGGGACAAGCCCGGCATGACGAAGAGATACATTACCACCCAACCGTCACCCCGGGCTTGACCCGGGGTCCCGCTTCCTTCCCACCGCTCGTTGAAAAAGCGGGACCCCGGCTCAAGGCCGGGGTGACGGGAGCGAGATGAGCCGCTGGTTCGCGATCCCGCTGTGGCAGCGCGTCGTCGGCGGGCTGGTCGTCGGCATCCTGCTCGGCGCACTGTGGCCGGAGGGGGCCGCCGCGATCAAACTGGTCGGCGACCTCTTCGTCCGGCTCATCAAGATGCTGGTGGTGCCGGTCGTCCTCGTCACCATCGCCGCCGGGATCGCCGCACTCGGCGATCCGCGCCGCCTCGGCCCGATCGGCGGGCGCACGGTGGGGCTGTTCGCGTTCACCACGCTCGTCTCCGTCGCCATCGGCATGGCCGCGGGGCTGCTGGTCCGCCCGGGCGAGGGCATCCGGCTGACCGGCGTCGCGCCGCATGTCCTCGGCCCGCCGGTCCCGCCCGCGGAGCAATTGCTCAACATTGTCCCCGCCAACATCGTCGATGCGCTGGCGCGCGGCGACATGCTGGCGATCATCTTCACCGCGATCCTGCTCGGCGTCGGCAGCGTGGTCGCGGGCGAGGCGGGCAAGCCGGTGGTCAATCTGCTGCAAGGCCTCGCCGCCGTCCTGCTCCAGATCGTGCGCATCGTGATGGAGGTGACGCCGTTCGGGGTCGCCGCGCTCATCGCCAATGCGGTCGCGTCCGGCGGCGCGGCAGTGTTCGTCAATGTCGGCTGGCTGGCGCTGTGCGTCGTCGCGGCCTCGCTGGTGCAGATGCTGGTCGTCCACGCGGGGCTGCTGCGCCTCGTCGCGCGTCTGCCCGTCGCGCGCTTCTTCCGCGGCATCGTCGATGCGCTGGTCGTGGCCTTCTCGACCGCCTCCTCCTCCGCGACGCTGCCGGTCGCGCTGCGCGTGGCGCAGGACAATCTGGGCATCGCGCGCCCGGTCGCCTCCACCGTCCTGCCGCTGGGCGCGTCGATCGGGAAGGACGGGACCGCGATGTATGTCGGCTTGCTCGGCCAGTTCGCGTTGCAGGCGCTGGGCATCGTGCCGGACGCATGGATGCTGGGCGTGATGCTGATGACCGGCGCGCTCGCCGCCTTCGGCACCGCGCCGGTGCCGTCCGCCTCGCTGTTCATGCTCGCCGCGATGCTGTCCGCGGTCGGGGTGGGCGCGGAACAGACCGCGCTGGTCGTCGGCCTCGTCCTGCCGTTCGACCGCCTGCTCGACATGACCCGCACCGTGCCGTCCGCCTCCGCCAACCTGACGGTCGCGACCCTGGTGGCGCGCAACGAGGGCGCGCTCGACGAGGCGCGCTTCCGCGGGCGAGTGGTCGAATAGCCGCCGCCACGCTACGATCATGGCCATGAACCTGCGCCACATCGAGATATTCCACGCCGTCTATGTCAACGGCTCGGTCAGCGCCGCCGCGCGCGCGCTCAACGTGTCGCAGCCCTCGGTATCGAAGACGCTGCGCCATGCCGAAACCTTGCTGGGGTTCGAGCTGTTCCAGCGTACCGGCGGACGACTCGTCCCCACGGAAGACGCGCACGCGCTGTTCTCCGGCGTGGCGGAGATACAGGACCGCGTCCGCGCGCTGCGCGAGGCGGGGCGCAACCTGCGCGCGGGCGCGGGGGCGACGCTGCGCATCTCCGCGCTCCCCAGCCTCGGCCTGGGCGTCATCCCGCAGGCGGTGGCACGCTTCCTGACCAAGCGCCCCGAGGTCCGCTTCGACCTCCAGACCGTCCACCACGACGACCTGCTGCGCAAACTCTACGAGCGCGAGGCCGACATCGCGATCGCCAACGAGGTGCCGCGCGGCGCCCCACTGGGGCAGACGTGGCTCGGCGAGGGCGAGCTGGTCGTGCTCTATCGCGAGGCCGATCTGCCCGACATGCCGCCGCGGATGGAATTGTCCCGGCTCGCGGGCCATCCCTTCATCACGCTCGCCGCCTCCGGCCCGATCGGGCGGCTGTTCACCGACGAGCTGGAGCGGCTGGGGCTGGAGCTGGACGAGGTTGCCTCCGCGCGCACCTTCTACATCGCCGCCGCCTTGGTGCGCGCGGGCGTCGGCGTCACCGTGGTCGACAATTTCACCGCCGATGCGACGCTGGCGGGCAGCGGTGGCGAGGGGCTGGCGATGCGCTCGCTCAAGCCCCCGCTGACGTTCGACGTCCACGCCATCCATCTGCTCGACCGTCCCCCCAGCGCGCTCGCCGCGGAATTTCTGGCGGTGGTCGGCGACGTCATCGAGGGACGCTGATGCGCCATCTCCTGCTGCCGCTGCTGTTGCTGGTCGCCACCCCCGTCACCGCGGAGACGGTCGAACAGGCGCTCGCCAGCGCGCCGGCGGGGACGCGCATCGGGTTGCTGGTGGTCGACCCGGACGGGCGCGAGCTGGCCGCGATCCGCGCCGACGAACGCTTCGTGCCGGCGTCGAACACCAAGCTGTTTACCACTGCCGCCGCCTTCGCCACGCTAGACACCACCGCGCCCGATGCCGCGGGCGGCGCGACGGTGCGCGTGGAGGGACGCGATGTGGTGCTGGCGGGCCATGGCGACGCGCGACTGTCGAGCGCGGCGGACTGCACCAGCGACTGCCTCGCCGACCTCGCCCGTGCGGTCGCGGCGAAGACCCGCGCGGTACGCGACGTGATCGGCGACGACACCGCCTTTCCCGACGAGCGCTGGCCCGCGGGGATGAGCTGGAACAACATCCCCGGCCGCTACGGCACCGCGATCTCCGCGCTGACGCTGGACGACAATGTCGCGACGGTGACCGTCGACGGCACCGGCACGGCCGCGGGCGATGGCTATTATCGCCTCGATCAGCGCGTGACGACCACCATGGGCGGCGAACCGCGGCTGGGCTATGCCCGCCTGCCCGGCAGCGACCTGCTCGCGATCACCGGCACGATCCCGGCCGGGCACGCGCCCGTGACGCTGACGGTGGGGATCGACGATCCCGCACACCGCGCCGCGTGGCGGTTCGCGCAATTGCTCCGCGCCGCGGGCGTCCGCGTCACCGGCAGCGTGCGGGTGCGCCACCGCCCGCTCACCCCGGCCGACGATCCGGCGACGCGCGGCAGCACGCCGGTGGCGCGCCCGCCGCTCGCCGACCCGCTCGCGCGCCTGACGCCGCCGCCGCTCGCCGCGGACCTGCACACCACCAACAAGGTCAGCCAGAACCTCCACGCCGACCTGCTGCTGCGTCGCGTCGCGCAGGCCGCGGGCAGCGGATCGGTCGCGGACGGACAGGCGGTCGTCACCGCTTTGCTCGACCGCGCCGGCGCCCCGCGCAGTGGCTACGACTTCGCCGACGGCTCGGGCATGTCGACCTACAACCGCATCTCGCCGCGCGCGGCGGTGGCGCTGCTGCGCTGGGGCGCGCGCCAGCCCTGGGGCGCGGCGTGGCGCGATACCTTCCCCGTCGGCGGCGTGGACGGCACGCTGGCGAAGCGCTTCGCCGGTACGCCGCTCGCGAACAGGCTGTTCGCGAAGACCGGCACGCTCAACGCCGCCAACGCGCTGTCGGGCTATCTCATCGCCGCCTCGGGCCGCGTGCTGACCTTCTCCGCGCTCGCCAACGACATGCCCGGCGACGCGTCGGCCACCGCCGCGGTCGACCGCGCCCTGCTCGCGATCGCGGCGGCGAACTGACGATGCGCATCCGCCGCTTCCGTCCCGACGATGCGGACGCCATCGCGGACCTGTTCCACGCATCGGTGCGGCAAGGCGGATTGCGCCATTACACCGCGGAGCAGGTCGCGGCATGGAGCCCCGCGCGCCCCGATCCCGCACGGTTCGTCGCCAAGGCCGCGGATCGCGTGTTCCTGCTCGCCGAGGACGATGACGGCACCCTGCTCGGCTACGGCGATCTGGAGCCTGACGGGCACATCGACCACCTCTTCTGCCGCCCCGATCGCATCGGCACGGGCGTCGGCCACGCGCTATATGGCGCGATCGAGGCCGCCGCGCGCGAGGCCGCCCTCCCCCGCCTCTACGTCGAGGCCAGCGACTCCGCCCTCCCGCTGTTCGAACGCCACGGTTTCCGCGTCGATTCCCGCAACGACATGGTGCTGAACGGCGTCGCGATCCACAATTTCCGCATGTCCAAGGCGCTGCAAAGCTGAACGAACACGTCGCCACCGCGACACTCGGTTACACTTTCGCGCCCGCGCTGCGAACGATCCGCGACGAATGCGTTCTATCTCTCCTGTCACGGGCCGCTTCTCGCGGTCGCCAAACGGGAGAACGACCATGAACCGTCTTCACACGATCGTCGCCGCCCTCGGGCTGGTCGCCGTCACCGCCCCCGCCGCCGCCAGTGCGCAGGCGTGGCAGCCGATCAACGCGCGCCAGGCGCAGCTCGACCGCCGCATCGATCAGGGCATCCGCTCCGGCGCGCTGACCCGCGGCGAGGCCATGCGGCTGCGCGCCGAGGCACGCCAGATCGCGACGCTGGAGGGCCGCTATCGCCGCACCGGCGGGTTGCAGCAGTGGGAGCGCCGCGACCTCGACCGCCGTTTCGACACGCTGAGCGCGCGCGTCCGCTTCGACAAGCACGACCGCCGTCACTATCGCTGACGATCCTGCCGCCGGCCCTGAAAAGGGCCGGCGTGCAACCATCATGGCTGCGAAACATTGCGCCCTCATCTGAAGAGGAGGGATGCGATGAAACTGGCTCTTGCGGCGATCGGCGCCGCGGTGATGGTCGCTGGCTGCTCGACCTATGGCGACGGTTACGGTCCGCGCACCGGCTATAATGGCTGGGGCGCCTATGACTATGATCGCGCCGACCCGGCCTATGGCGGTTATTATGCCGACCGTTACTATCGCGACGCGCCGACCTATCGCGAGCGCCGGCTGAGCCGCAACGACCGCGTCTATTACGGGCAGGACGGCCGCTATTATTGCCGCCGCCCGGACGGCACCACGGGCCTGATCGTCGGCGGCATCGCCGGCGGTGCGCTGGGCGCGGCGATCGCGCCGGGCGGATCGGGCCTGCTCGGCGCGCTGATCGGCGGCGCCGCGGGCGCGGCGGTCGGCCAGTCGGTCGACAAGGGCGAGGTGCGCTGCCGCTGACGAACCGGGGCCGGCGGCGACGCCGGCCCTATGCCTTCGCGGGCATCAGCGCATCGTCGATCGCGCGCGCCCGCACCCAGGCGGGGCGATCCTCCAGCCGCGCGAGATAGCGCATGAACGCATCGCGCTTCTCCAGCATCCCAAATTGCGTGAACCAGCCGACCGCGCTGCCGACATAGACGTCCGCCGCGGTGAAGCGGTCGCCGGTGACATAATCATGCGCCGACACCGCATCCTCGAACGCATCCACCGCGCGCTGGAAATTGGCATAGCCCACCATCGCCTCGCGATCCGGGGGGATGGCGACGCCCAGCGCCTTGTCCATCATCGCCGCCTCCAGCGGCCCCGCGGTGAAGAACAGCCAGCGATAATAAGGCGCGCGCTCCGCCCCTTTCGGCGCCAGCCCCGCCTGCGGGAAGGCATCGGCCAGATAGGCGCAGATCGCCGCCGCCTCGCTCACCACCGCGCCGTCGTGGACGATCGTCGGCACCTTCCCCATCGGATTGGCGGCGCGCAATGCCTCGGGCTTGTCCTGCCAGTCGACCAGCACCGTCTCATACGGCTCGCCCACTTCCTCCAGCATCCAGCGCGCGATCCGCCCGCGCGACATCGGGTTGGTGAAAAAGGTCAGCGTCATGCCGCGTCTCCTCAGGCGTCCAGATGGCGATGCAGGAACGCGACCGTGCGCCCCCAGGCGAGATCCGCCGCCGTCTTGTCATAGCGTTGCGGCGAGGTGTCGTTGTTGAACGCGTGGTCGACGCCGGGATAGGTGAACGCCTCGACCGGCTTGCCCGCCGCCTTCAGCGCGGCGACCCATGGCTCGGCGGTCTGCGCCACGCGTGCGTCCTTGCCGGCGTAATGCAACAGCAGCGGCGCCTGGACCTTCGCCGCCTCCGCCGGTGCGGGGGCCGGGCCGTAATAGCTCACCCCCGCGCCCAGCCGCGATCCCGCCGCCAGCGCGACGCGATCGACCAGCGCGCCGCCCCAGCAGAAGCCGACGATGCCGACCTTGCGCCCGCCCGTCGCCATATGGCCGATCGTCGCCACCGCGGCGGCGATGACGGCGTCGTAATCCGCCGTGGCGATCAGTTCGCGCGCCTTGTCCTCGTCGCTCGGTGTCCCGCCCTGCGGCGTGAGGAAATCGGGTGCGACGACATCGAACCCGGCGAGCGCCAGCCGCCGCGCGACATCCTCGATATGCGGGGTCAGTCCGCGATTTTCATGCACCACGATCACCGCCGGGCGCCGCCCGGCGCGTGCGGGGGATGCGAAATAGCCGGTCAGCGGCAGGCCCGGCGCCGCGGCGAAGCGCTCCTTGCGGGTGCGCAGCCTCGTGTCGTCCGGCGCGACGATCGCCGCCGCCGCGGGCGAGGCGGCAATTCCCGCGATCAGCGCCTCCGCCGCCACCGTCGATCCGGCGAGCGCGGTCATCTGGCGCAGCAGCGTGCGGCGGTCGCGATGCTCGTGCGTGAAATCGTCGTACAGGCGGATCGCGCGGTCGCGCAGGGATTCCGTGTCGTGCGTCATGGCCGCTCCCGAATCATCCCGCCCGATCGGGAGGTTAGGAGCGGGTCGAAGTGAGGGCAACAGCCGCCAACCAGCAACCGTCACCCCGGGCTTGTCCCGGGGTCCAGGGTTCCGCGCGCGTCACTGCGATTTGGTGTGTGGAACCCTGGATGCCGGAACAAGTCCGGCATGACGTTGCAGGCTGGTCCGCGCTTTCGTTCGATGCCCTACCGGCTCCACCGCGCCCAGATCGCGGTCGGCAGCGCCAGCCCGCGCGCTTCCTCGCGCACCGCCAGCTCGCCCGCCTCGACCGTGCCCGGCAGGTCCGCGAACGCCTGGCGCAGCATCTCGCCGATCGCCAGCGCCGACATGCGCACCGCATAGACGGTCAGGAACAGATAGCGCGACTCCGCGTCCAGCAACCGCCGGCAATCCGCGATCAGCCCGGGCAGATGCTCCTCCAGCCGCCATACCTCGCCGTCCGGTCCGCGGCCGTATTTGGGCGGGTCGAGCAGGATGCCGTCATAGCGCCGCCCACGCCGCACCTCGCGCGCGACGAACTTCGCCGCATCGTCGATCAGCCAGCGCACCGGCGCGTCGGCCAGCCCCGACAATGCGGCGTTGCCGCGCGCCGCCTCGACCGACTTCTTCGACGCATCGACATGCACCATCCGCGCGCCGGTCGCGGACAGCGCCAGCGTGCCGATCCCGGTATAGCCGAACAGGTTGAGGCACTCGGGCGCCTCCTTCCCCGCCAGCCGCTCACGCATCCACCCCCACACCGGCGCCATGTCGGGGAAGAAGCCCAGATGGCGGAACGGCGTGGTCTGCGCGGTGAAGCGCACCTCGTTCCACTTCAGCGGCCAGCCCTCGCGCGGTACCGGCTGGCGGAACTGCCACTGCCCGCCGCCATCCTCGTCGCTGCCCGGCACGAACTCGCCGTGCGCCTGCCAGTCGGCCTGCGCGGGCGCCCACAGCGCCTGCGGCTCGGGGCGGATGAAGCGGAACCGGCCGTAGCGCTCCAGCTTGCGGCCATCACCCGAATCGACCAGCCCGTAATCGGCCCAGGGCTCGCCGGTCAGCGTGACGAGCTGCATCAGCCGCGCGGCACCGCATGGCGCGCGACATGCCCCGACACCGCCTCATAGGTGGCGTCGAGCGTCACGAACCGCTCCTCGCGCTCGAACAGGTCGCCGACCCGCGCGGGCAGCGGCGGCCGCACGCCGGTGGCGCGCTCCACCGCATCGCCGAACTTGGCCGGATGCGCGGTCGCCAGCGTCACCATCGGCGCCGCGTCGGTCGCATGGCGGCGTGCCGCGGCCAGCGCGATCGCGGTGTGCGGGTCGATCACCTGCCCCGCCCGTTCCCACGCGCCGCGCATCGCCAGCGCCATGCCGTCGACATCGACGCGCTCGCCGACGAACAGCGTCGCCGCGCCCTCGCGCTGCGCATTGGTCAGCCGCATCGCGCGCGACCCTTCGAACCCGCGCATCTGCTCGCCCAGCGCCGCGCCGTCGCGCCCGCCCAGGTCGAACAGCAGGCGCTCGAAATTGCTCGACACCTGGATGTCCATCGACGGCGTCGGGGTGGGCACCACCTGCCGGCTGGAATAATCGCCCGTGGTCAGCGCGCGCGCGAGGATGTCGTTGACGTTGGTCGCCACCACCAGCTTCGCGACCGACAGCCCCATGCGCGACGCGACATAGCCCGCGAAGACGTCGCCGAAATTCCCCGTCGGCACGCTGAACGCGACCGCCCGGTCAGGCGCCCCCAGCCGCACCGCGGCGTAGAAGTAATAGACCACCTGCGCCATCAGCCGCGCCCAGTTGATCGAATTGACCGCCGACAGCCGGAACCGCGACGAGAAGGCGGGGTCGTTGAACATCGCCTTCACCAGCGCCTGCGCGGTGTCGAAATCGCCCTTGATCGCGATGTTATGGACGTTGGGGGCGCCCACCGTCGTCATCTGGCGGCGCTGCACGTCGCTTACCCGCCCCTCGGGATGCAGCATGAAGATGTCGATCCCCTGGCGCCCCGCCACCGCATCGATCGCCGCCGACCCGGTATCGCCGCTGGTCGCGCCGACGATCGTCAGGTGCGTGTCGGTGCCGCGCAGGAAGCGTTCGAACAGATGCCCCAGCAATTGCAGCGCGACATCCTTGAACGCCAGCGTCGGGCCGTGGAACAGCTCCAGCAGCCACTGGTCGTGGTCGACCTGCACCAGCGGCGTGATCGCATCATGGCTGAACCGGCCATAGGCGGCCTCGCACAATTCGCGCAGTTCCTCGCGCGTCAGCGATCCGTCGACGAACGGCGCCATCACTGCCACCGCGGTATCGACATAGGACAGGCCGGCGAGCGCCGCGATCTGGTCCCGCGTCAGCGTCGGCCAGCGCTCCGGCACGTACAATCCGCCATCGGAAGCGAGCCCGGCGAGCGTCGCGCCGGCGAAATCGAGCGAGGGGGCGGAGCCACGGGTGCTGAAGTAGCGCATGGAAGCGAGCGCCTACGTCCTCCGCTGTCCCCATGCAACGGTTGCGACGCACCATGCACAGGGTTTAGCAGGCAACCTCATGGCCCTGATCGATCATTTCCTGCGTCGCGCGATCAAGCGCGGCGAACTGACCCTCACCAAGCCCGACGGCAGCACCGCCAGCTTCGGCAGCCCCGACGCCGCGCTGGCGCCGGTCGCCTTCACCATCCACGACACGTCGGTCTATCGCGCGATCGTCGCCGATCCGTCGCTGGGCGTCGCGGAAGCGTTCATGGACGGGCGGCTGACGATCGAGCGCGGCGACATCCTCGACCTGCTGATGCTGGCGACCAGCAATTCGCGCTGGGAGAATGGCGTCAACAATCTCGCCGCCAATCGCTGGCGCACGTTGCGCGGAAAGGTGCGCCACGCGCTGACCCGCAACCAGGCGATCGCCTCGCGCCGCAACGTGAAGCATCACTACGATTTGTCGGACCGATTGTACGACCTCTTCCTCGACGCCGACAAGCAGTACAGCTGCGCTTACTACACCGACGCGGGCAACACGCTGGAACAGGCGCAGGCCGACAAGAAGGCGCATATCGTCGCCAAGCTGGCGATCGAGCCGGGGATGCGCGTGCTCGACATCGGCTGCGGCTGGGGCGGGATGGCGCTGTACATCCATGCGAAGACCGGCGCCGAGGTGCTGGGCATCACGCTGTCCGACGAACAGCTGAAGGTCGCGCGCCGCCGCGCGCAGGAGGCGGGCGTCGCCGACAAGGTGCGGTTCGAGCTGATCGACTATCGCCACCTCGACGGGCAGTTCGACCGCATCGTCTCGGTCGGCATGTTCGAACATGTCGGCACCAAGAACTTCCGCACCTATCTGTCCAAATGCCGCGACCTGCTGACCCCGCAGGGCGTGATGCTGCTCCACACGATCGGGCGCGCCGACGGGCCGAACTTCACCGACAAGTTCACCGACAAGTATATCTTCCCCGGCGGCTATATCCCGTCGCTCTCGGAGATGCTGGAGGCCAACGATTTCATCCGCTGGTTCGTCACCGACGTGGAGGTGCTGCGGATGCATTACGCCTATACGCTGCGCGCCTGGTACGACCGCACCGTGGCGCAGAAGGCAGCGATCGTCGCGCTGTACGACGAACGCTTCTATCGCATGTGGACCTTCTACCTCGCGGGCGCGATCGTCAGCTTCACCAACGGGACACTGGTCAATTACCAGCTCCAGTTCAGCCGCGACCGCATGACCCTGCCGCTGACGCGGGACTATATGGTGGAGGCGGAACGGGGGTTGCGGGAATGATCGCGCTCCTGCGAACGCAGGAGCCCAGGGTCACGAGCGCCAACGACCGTTGCTCCGTGTGACTCTGGGTTCCGCGTTCGCCGGAACACAAAAGCTACTTCGCCGCCGCGCCCGCCGCACGCGCCTTGGCCAGCTCGCTCGCATCCACCTTGCCGTCGCGGTTGAGGTCGTAGGCGGAGAACACCTGCCCCATCAGCGCGGCCGACTCGGCCTGGCTCACCTTGCCGTCCTTGTTGGTATCGGCGCGCGCCAGGAACAGCGCGGCGACGCGCTTGGCGTGCGTCGCGTCCAGCGCCCTGCCGCCGCCCAGCTTCATCTTGCGCATCCGCGCCTCGATCTCGGCGGGCGAGAGGAAGCCGTCCTTGTTGGTGTCCGACGCGGCGAACTCGGCGTCCAGCTTCTGCGTGGCGGTGGCGCGCGTCTCCTGCGCGAGCGCGGGGGTGGCGACGACCGCGAGCGCGGCGGCGGCGAGAGGCAAGAGCGTCTTCATGCGCGACGCTCTCGCCCTCGCCGCTTTTACCCGCGCTGAACGGGCCGCATCAGCGCGCCGCCAGCTCGCGCACCAGCGCGGGCGCCGGATACACCGTCTCCAGCGCCTGCTGCACCGCCGCGGTCGACACCACGACCGTGCGGTTGAGCGCCGGATCGTAGCCGAAATTGCCGCCCAGCGAGTGGATGTTGCCGTCGAAGGCCGCGCCGATCACCGACCCATCCTTCGCGATCACCGGGGAGCCCGAATTGCCGCCGATGATGTCGTTGGTGGTCACGAAATCGAACGTGGTGGCGAGGTCCAGCGCGCTGCGCTTCGCCGCATAGGCCTTGGCCAGCACGAACGGATCCTGCCCGGTGGCGCGGTCGTACAGCCCGGCGACGGTGGTGCGGTACGGCACCTGCTGCCCGCGCTCCATCCAGCCTGCGACCTTGCCGTAGCTGATGCGCAGCGTGAAGGTCGCGTCCGGGTAATTGGCCGCGCCATAGGCCGCGAAGCGCGCCTGCGCGAGCTTCGCCTGTGCCGCGGTGACCGGCGCGTCGACCTTCTCCGAATAGGCGGTGCGCAAGGCACGCGCCGCCGGATCGTTCTTCAGTGCGAACTGGATCATCGGGTCCTTCGACGCGCGGATCGCCGCCATTCCGCCCTCGAACAGCTTCGCCCGCACCGCCGGATCGGCCAGCGTGGTGCCCTCGACCAGCCGGTCGGCCAGCGTCTCCGGCGCCTCGCGGCCCAGCAGCGCCTTAACCTGTGCATTGTCCGCGGTCAGATATTCGCGCGTCTTCGACAGCCAGAACGACAGCGCGGTCTTTTCCAGCCACGGATAGGTCGGCACCGCGTCGGTGACCTGCTTCTCCAGCAGCGGCAGCTGCGAATCGGTATAGGCGGGCAGGCGCTCCGCATTGGGCTTCTCGCGCTCCGCCGCGGCGCGCACCAGCGTGCGGGCATAGGCATAGAGCTGCGATCCCCAGCCCGCGCGCTGCTCCAGGAAGTAATAATCGAGGAACATGTTGCGGTAATCGGCATCGGCCCTGGCGATATCCGCCCACGGATCGCCGGCCTTCCTGCCGGCCTTCGCCTTCAGCTCCGCCTCGTTCTTCGCCAGCCGCGCGGCGAACGCATTGTCGTCGAGCGCGCGCGCCTGACCCCAATAGACCTTGTAGCTGTTCTCGATCCCGAACAGCGTATCCGCCGCCTCGCGCTTGCGCTCCGCACCCTGCTCGCCCGCCGCGATCAGGCGCCCGCGATATTCGGACAGCAAGGTGATCGTCAGCGGCAGCGACAGCTCGCGCTGGATCTCCAGCTGGTCCTGCGTCAGCAGCCGCTGGGTGCGGCCGGGATTGCCGACGACGAAGGTCGCCTCGTCGGCGATCGGCGCGCGCGGGTTCCACGTCAGATGCTGCGGCGTGGCGGCGGGCTTGCCATTCTCATAAGCGCGCAGGAACGACGCATCGAGATTGTAGCGCGGGAAGTTGAAATTGTCGGGATCGCCGCCGAAGAAGGCCGCGGCGAACTCCGGCGCCCACACCAGCCGGACGTCGGAATATTTCCGGTAGGTATAGAGCTTGTACTGACCACCGCCGTACAGCGTCACCACCTGGCAGCGCGTCGTCGCCTTGTCGGTGCAATTCTCCGCCTCGATCCCCGCGATCGCGGCGTCGCGTGCCTTGGTCAGCGCCTGCCCCGCCAGCGTGCCGATCGCCCGCGTCACGCGCGGCGTCACGTCGGTGATGCTGGTGACCACCTCCGCCTGCTGTCCCGGGCATTTCATCTCGCGCGCGCGGTCCGCCGCGATAAAGCCGGACTCGAGATAGTCCTTGTCCTTCGACGACAGATCGGCGGCGCATTGCGCGACACAATGATGGTTGGTGAGGATCAGCCCCTCGCCGCTGACGAACGAGGCGGAGCAGCCGCCGGTCAGCCGCACCGCCGCGGCCTGCACGCGGTTCAGCCACGCCTGATCCGGCGCCCAGCCATAGGCCGCCTTCATCCGCGCCGTGGGAAAGGCGTCGAACGTCCACATTCCCTCATCCGCCAGCGCAGGCGTCGCGCTCAGCACGGTGGCGAGCGACAGCGCGGTCAGTTTCCTCATATCCCCTGGTATCCTCTGTTACCTTGTTACATCGCGTCATGCGGCAGATGTGGGGGCACGGCAAGATGGTTGCCCTGACCGACGCAATCGCCTAGCGGCGCGCCCGAAAGGAACGCCCTGCCATGACCGACAAGATCAACCGCGTCGTCCTCGCCTATTCCGGGGGGCTCGACACCAGCGTGATCCTGAAGTGGCTCCAGACTGAATATGGCTGCGAGGTCGTCACCTTCACCGCCGACCTGGGCCAGGGCGAGGAGCTGGAGCCGGCGCGCGCCAAGGCCGAGCTGATGGGGATCAAGCCCGAGCATATCTTCATCGACGACCTGCGCGAGGAATTCGTCCGCGACTACGTCTTCCCGATGATGCGCGCCAATGCGCTGTACGAGGGGCTGTACCTGCTCGGCACCAGCATCGCGCGCCCGCTGATCGCCAAGCGCCAGATCGAGATCGCGCGCCAGGTCGGCGCCGACGCGGTCAGCCATGGCGCCACCGGCAAGGGCAACGACCAGGTCCGCTTCGAACTGGGCTATTACGCGCTGAATCCGGACATCAAGGTGATCGCGCCGTGGCGCGAATGGGACCTGACCAGCCGCACGAAGCTGATCGAATTCGCCGAGGCGCACCAAATCCCGGTCAGCAAGGACAAGCGCGGCGAGGCGCCTTTCTCCACCGACGCGAACCTGCTGCACACCTCGTCCGAGGGCAAGGTGCTGGAGGATCCGTGGGACGAGGTGCCCGACTATGTCTATTCGCGCACCGTCAACCCGGAGGACGCCCCCGACCAGCCCGAGACGATCACGATCGATTTCGAGCGCGGCGACGGTGTCGCGGTCAATGGCGAGGCGCTGTCGCCCGCCTCGCTGCTGGCGAAGCTGAACGAGCTGGGCCGCAAGCATGGCATCGGCCGGCTCGATCTGGTCGAGAATCGCTTCGTCGGCATGAAGAGCCGCGGCATGTACGAGACGCCGGGCGGCACGATCTACGCGCTGGCGCATCGCGGGATCGAGCAGATCACGCTCGACCGCGGTGCCGCGCACCTGAAGGACGAGCTGGCGCCGCGCTATGCCGAGCTGGTCTATAACGGCTTCTGGTTCTCGCCCGAGCGCGAGATGCTTCAGGCCGCGGTCGACCATTCGCAGGCGAAGGTGACCGGCACGGTGCGGCTGAAGCTGTACAAGGGCAACGTGATCGTCACCGGCCGCAAGTCGCCGCACTCGCTCTATTCGGAGAAGGTGGTGACGTTCGAGGACGATCAGGGCGCCTATGACCAGCGCGACGCGGCGGGCTTCATCAAGCTCAACGCGCTGCGCCTGCGCCTGCTGGGTCGGCGGGACCGGTAACGGCCGTCGCACACACTCGTCACCCCGGCCTTGAGCCGGGGTCCCGCTTCTTCTGCAACGGCGGGTAGAAAGCGGGACCCCGGGTCAAGCCCGGGGTGACGCGATAGCTTCCGGCCCTCACCCAAAACGATCCGTCACCCCGGACTTGTTCCGGGGTCCAGGGTTCCGCACACCCAACGATGGTCAAGCGCGCGAAACCCTGGATGCCGGAACAAGTCCGGCATGACGGGGAGGGTAAGTTCACGCCCCCCAAAGGCCCGCCTCACCCCCGCGGTAACCCCTCGATATGCGCCCGAATCGCGTCCGGGATCGGCACCGGGCGCCCGGTCGGCAAATGGACGTTGACGCTCACCATCTGGATCGCCGCGCACAGCGTGTCCGTGCCCGCCTTCACCAGCTCGAACCGCTTCGTCACGCTCGAATTGCCGACGCGGTCGACGCGGACGAACACCTCCACCTCGTCCCCCAGCACGAACGGCGCGAGATAATCGACCTCCGCACGGCGCACATGGAACTCGGTTTCGTGCCACAGCGCGCCCAGCGCGTCACCGATCCCGCTCCATTCCCAGAATTCGGTCACCGCGACATCGGCATATTCCAGATAGCGCGAGTTGAAGACGACCTTCTGGCCGTCGATCTCGGCATAGCGGACCTTGAAGCGGGTGGAGAAAGCGAAGCCGGGGCGTGTCATGCGCGCCAGATGGCCGCGCATGACGGGCTGGTCAACGCTGCCGTGCTCCGGCGCACGCCGGAGCCCAGGGCCAGGTAGAACAACGTCCGATGCGACCGACAACCCTGGGCTCCTGCCTGCGCAGGAGCACGATCGGCGTCGGTTCAGCCCGCCGCTTTCCCCGGCGTGTTGACGCCCATGCTCTGCAGATAGCGCTTCACGTTGCGCGCCGCCTGGCGCAGCCGCTGTTCGTTCTCCACCATCGCGATCCGCACGAACCCCTCGCCATTCTCGCCATAGCCGACGCCCGGCGCGACCGCGACCTTGGCATGGCTCAGCAACTGCTTGGAGAATTCCAGCGACCCAAGATGCTGGAGCGCCGGCGGCAGCGGTGCCCAGGCGAACATCGACGCGCGCGGCGACGGAATGTCCCATCCGGCACGTCCGAAGCTCTCCACCATGACGTCACGGCGCTTGTGATAGAGTTGCCGGTTCTTCTCGACGATGTCCTGCGGCCCGTTGAGCGCCGCACACGCCGCCGCCTGAATCGGGGTGAAGGCGCCATAGTCGAGGTAGGACTTCACCCGCGTCATCGCCGCGATCAGCGTCTTGTTGCCCACCGCGAAGCCGATCCGCCACCCGGCCATCGAATAGGTCTTGCTGAGCGAGGTGAACTCGACCGCGACGTCCTTCGCGCCCTTCACCTGCAGGATCGAGGGGGTCGGATTGCCGTCGAAATACAGCTCCGAATAAGCGAGGTCGGAGATGACCCACACCTTGTTCTCGCGCGCCCACGCCACCAGCCGCTCGTAAAAGGCGAGGTCGACGGCTTCGGCGGTCGGATTCGACGGATAATTGACCACCAGCACGCTGGGGCGCGGCACGGTGAAGGCCATCGCGCGGTCGAGGCTCTCGAAATAATGCTCGTCGGGCGTCGTCGGCACCGCGCGGATCGTCGCGCCCGCGATGATGAAGCCGAAGGTATGGATCGGATAGCTGGGGTTGGGCGCCAGTACCACGTCGCCCGGCGCGGTGATCGCGGTGGCGAGGCTGGCCAGTCCCTCCTTCGACCCCATCGTCACCACCACCTCACTCTCGGGATCGAGGTCGACCCCGAAGCGGCGGCCGTAATAGTTCGCCTGCGCGCGCCGCAGCCCCGGAATCCCCTTCGACTGCGAATAGCCGTGCGCGTCGGGCTTGCGCGTCACCTCGATCAATTTCTCGATGACATGCTCGGGCGGCGGCAGGTCGGGATTGCCCATCCCCAGGTCGATGATGTCCTCGCCCCCCGCCCGCGCCGCGGCCCGCATCGCATTCACCTCGGCGATGACATACGGCGGCAGGCGCTTCATGCGGTAGAATTCGTCGGACAAGGGACACTCCTCTTCTCCGGCACGCTATAGCCGCATCGAACGCCCGCGGCTATCGTGGCGTGGAGAGGAAGCCCCGTGACCCAGCAAGCGCCCGAGTTCCGCCTCCCCGATCTGGCCGAGATGCAGCATTGGACCTGGATGGTCGGCCGCGCGCAGCAGCTGATGCTGGAGGCCGGGCTGCCGATCGCCTCGGGCGAGGCGGTGGCGACGCAGGTGCGCGATTTCTGGAGCGACTATGTCGGGCTGTGGCAGCGCTTCGTCCAGCCGGGCGAGGCCGCCGCGGACAAGGCGCCCGAGAAGGATCGCCGCTTCGCCGCCGATGCGTGGCGCACCAACCCGATGTTCGACTGGATCCGCCAGAGCTACGCGCTGATCGCCGATCATCTGCTGCGCGGGGTCGATGCGGTCGAGGGGCTGGACGGGAAGCAGCGCGAGCAGCTGCGCTTCGCCACGCGCGGCTTCGTCGATGCGATGAGTCCGTCCAATTTCGCGCTGACCAACCCCGAGGTGATCGAGAAGACGATCGCGACGCGCGGCGAAAACCTGATCGCGGGTCTCCAGAACATGCTCACCGACATGGGCAAGGGACAGCTGACGCATACCGATCCCGATGCCTTCGCGCTGGGACGCAACCTGGCCACCACCCCGGGACAGGTGGTGAAGCGCACGCCGCTGTACGAGCTGATCCAATATGCGCCCACGACCGAGAAGGTGCTGAAGGCCCCGCTGGTCATCTTCCCGCCATGGATCAACCGCTTCTACATCCTCGACCTGACGCCGGAGAAGAGCTTCATCCGCTGGGCGGTGGAACAGGGCGTCACCGTCTTCATGGTGTCGTGGAAATCGGCCGATGCCGCGATGGCCGACGTCACCTGGGACGATTATATCGCCGCGCAGGTCGACGCGATCGACACGATCCGAGCGCTGCTGGACGTCCCCGCGGTCCACGCGATCGGCTATTGCGTCGCGGGCACCACGCTCGCCGCGACGCTGGCGCTGCTGGCGGCGCGCGACGAGGCCGGGAAGGTCGCCAGCGCCACCTTCTTCACCGCGCAGGTGGATTTCGCGCGCGCGGGCGAGCTGATGAACTTCGTCGACGACGACCAGCTTCAGATGATCGCGCAGCTGAGCCCCGAGGGCTATCTCGACGGGCGGTACATGGCGGCGACGTTCAACCTGCTGCGCGGGCGCGACCTGATCTGGAACTATGTCACCAACAACTATCTGCTGGGCAAGGATTATGTCCCGTTCGACCTGCTCCACTGGAATGGCGACACCACCAACCTGCCCGCCAAATGGCACCAGTCGTACCTGCGCGACCTGTACCGCGACAATCTGCTGGTCCGGCCCGGCGCGCTGAGCGCGCTCGGCACCCCGCTCGACCTCACCCGCGTCGCCACGCCCAGCTATGTGCAGGCGGGGCGCGAGGATCATATCGCGCCCGCCGACAGCGTGTGGGAGCTGACGCGTCACTTCCGCGGGCCGGTGCGCTTCCTGCTGGCGGCGTCGGGGCATATCGCGGGCGTGGTCAACCCGCCGGCGGCGAGGAAATATCGCTACTGGACCAACGAGGCGGCGGCGGAAACGCTCGACGCCTTCGTCGAGGGGGCGACCGAGACCGCGGGCAGCTGGTGGCCCGACTGGATCGGCTGGCTGCGGGAGCGCGCGCCCGACGAGGTGAAGGCCAAGGGCGCGCGCATCCCCGGCAAGGGCGACCTGCCCGCGATCGAGGCCGCACCGGGCAGCTACGTCCGCACGCGCTGACCGCATAGCCCGTTCCAACGACACGCCGGCCATTTTTGCTGCACCGCAGTATCGACTTGAAATCGTCACCTTTCGCGGTTATGTTGCACCGCAGCAAAAAGGAGACGATGCATGGCGGACGATCGCAAGCCCATCGCCCCGCGTCCGGCGGGCAACGGCAAGGCGAAGGCGGCACGCGCGCCGCGCGTTGCCGTGACGAAGCCGGTCGCGCCGAGCGTCGTCATGCCTGCCCCGCCGCCCGTTGCGGTGGTGGAGCAGCCCATCATGCCCGTGCCCCCGATGATCCCCCCGGCGATCGACACCCCGGTGGCACCGCCTGTCGCGTCCATGCCGGACATCGACACGCCCCCCCTCGCAGCGAAGGACGAGACCATGAACGAGACCGTGACCAACATCGCCGACAATTTTGCCGGCAAGGCGCAGGATCAGGCGCGCGCGATGTTCGCGCAGGCCAATGAGCAGACCCGCTCCACGATGGAGAAGGGCAAGAAGGTCGCCGAGGACATGGCCGAGTTCGGCAAGGGCAATATCGAGGCGGTGGTCGAGTCGGCACGCATCGCTGCCAAGGGCATCGAAACGTTCGGCAAGGACGGCGCCGCCTTCGCCCGTGCCCGCTACGAGAGCACCGCGGAGACGGTCCGCGCGATGGCGTCGGTCAAGTCGCCGACCGAATTGATGCAGTTGCAGGCCGATTATCTGCGCAGCGCGTTCGACGCGGTCGTCGCGGAGGCGTCGCGCTCGACCGAGGCATCGCTGAAGCTGGCGGGCGAGATCGCCGCGCCGCTGCAGAACCGCCTCGCGATCGCGACCGACAAGATCAAGGCCGCGGCCTGATCGCGACGCGCACGAGCCTGCCTCGGGGCGGGCATCGTGCCGGCACAGGGCGGCCGCAGCGATGCGGCCGCCCTTTTCGCGTCGTCCCTTTTCGCCGAATGGGGTTGCCCTGCCCCGCGCGAATGCCATATTTTGCCGCGTGTCGATGCAGCAGCTGATCCCCCCCATGGCCGCGGGCCAGAACGACGATACCGATGGCGCCGACGGCAACGGCACCGGACTGGGCGTCGCCACCCGCACGCGCACCCGCACGAAGAAGCCGACGCCGTATCGCGTGCTGATGCTCAACGACGACTATACGCCGATGGAATTCGTCGTCCTGTGCCTCCAGCGTTTCTTCCGCATGAGCACCGAGGAAGCGACCCGCGTCATGCTCCACGTCCACCAGCGCGGCGTGGGGGTGTGCGGCGTGTTCAGCTACGAGGTCGCCGAGACCAAGGTGACGCAGGTGATGGACTTCGCCCGCGCCAACCAGCACCCGCTGCAATGCACGCTGGAGAAGGCGTGACGTCGAGGGTTAAGCACGGCGGATAATCGCCGCTCTTGCCCCGTTCGCATACCTCCGTTCGTGCTGAGGAGGCATTGAGCGAAGCCAAGAGGCCGGCTCGAAGCACAGCCGCTGGGCACGCCGCAATCCCGTCGTGCTCCTGCGCAGGCAGGAGCCCAGGGTGATGACCACCAGCAAGCGTTGTTCTGCGGGACCCTGGGTTCCGGCGTTCGCCGGAACACGGGAGCGCTACTCCATCGCCATTCGCAGCGCCGCGCCCGCCACGATCGGCCCACCGACGCTCAGCAACAGGCTGACCGCCGCCAGCAGCTTCAGCCCGCCGACGCCGCCGGCCAGCGCGCCCGCGCCGAAGATCAGCAGCGGCACCGCCAGCGGCAGCATCACCAGCCCGGCGATCGCGCCCGCGCCGCGCAATCCCGCCACCAGCGCCCCCGTCGCCACCGCCAGCGCCGCCAGCCCCGGCGTGCCGAGCAACAGCCCCGCCTCCACCAGCAGCAGCCGCTCGCCCGGCAGGTCGAGCAATCCCGCCGCCACCACCGCCGCCAGCATCAGCGGCGGCGCGAACGCCAGCCAATGCCCCAGCGTCCGCGCCGCCGCGATCGCCACCGGCGCGATGCCGCGCGCGACCAGCTGGTCGATCACCCCCGCCTCCAGATCGGGCTGCACCAGCCGCTCGACCGGCAGCAGCGCCGCGAGCAGCGCCGCCGCCCAGATCACCCCGCCGCCGACCCGCGCCAGCAATGCCGCATCCGGCCCGATCGCGAACGGGAACAGGATCGCCACCAGCAGGAAGAACGCCACCACCAGCGTCGCCCCGCCCGCGGCATAGCCGCGCCGCACGTCACGCCAGACGAGCGCGATCACAGCCGCACCTCCACCGCATCCGGCAGCGCGAACGGCTGGTGCGTCGCGGCCACCACCACGCCCCCGGTCGCGCGATGTCCCGCGATCAATTGCTCCAGCCGGGTCACCGCCGCCGCATCGAGCCCGTTGGCGGGTTCGTCGAGCAGCCATAGCGGCGCTCCCGATGCCACCACGCGCGCCAGCGCCGCGCGCCGCCGCTGCCCGGTCGACAGCAACCGCACCGGCACGTCCGCGAGGTCGTCCAGTTCCACCGCCGCGAGCGCCGCATCGACCCGCAGTTCCGGCGCACCACCCGCGTCCAGCCGCGCCCAGAAGGTCAGCGCCTCGCGCAACCGCCGCTCGCCATCCAGCGCGGCGACTTCCGCCAGCAACGCCACCGCGCCCGGCCGCTCGATCGTGCCATCCACGCGCGCCAGCCCGGCGAGCGCGCGCAACAGGCTCGACTTGCCGACGCCGTTCGGCCCCGTCACCCGCACCGCGCCACCGCGCTCGACCGCGAAGGCCAACCCCTCGCACAGCACGCGTCCGCCGCGCGCCAGCGCCAGCCCCGCAACGCGCAACCCGCCGCTCAATCGCCCACCGCCGCTTCCAGCGCGTGCATGTCGTCGTCGGACAGGCCGAAATGATGCCCGATCTCATGCACCGTCACATGCGCGATCAAATCGTCCAGCCGCACGCCGGTCTCGCACCATTCGGCCAGTATGGCCTGGCGATACAGATGGATGCGATCGGGCATCGCGCCGCTGTCGAAGGCGGATTTCTCGCCGATCGGGCGGCCGTGATAGAGGCCGGTCAACTCCAGCGGATGCTCCAGCCCCAGGTCGGCGAGCGTGGCCGCATCCGCCTCCTCCTCGACCAGCAGCACCACGTCGCCCAGATGCGCGCGAAAGGCGTCGGGCAGTCGCGCGATCGTGGCGCGCGCCACCGCCTCGAACGCATCGGCGTCGGGCGCCATGCCCATGGGGTCTTGCCGGTCCATCCCCGCCGCCATACCGCTGGCGCGACGACCGCGGCAAGGAGTGCCAAGCAATGGCCGAGACGATCCAGCAACTGAGCGAGGCGGAACGCGCCGACGCGCTCGATGGCCTGCCCGACTGGGATTACGACGATGCGCGCGACGCGATCACGCGCACCATCGTCTTCACCGATTTCGCCGAGGCGTTCGGCTTCATGACCCAGGTCGCGCTGCTCGCCGAGCGCGCCGACCACCACCCGGAATGGAGCAATGTGTGGAACCGGGTGGAGATCCTGCTCACCACCCACGACGCCGGCGGCCTGTCGGAGCGCGACATCGAACTGGCAACCGCGATCGACGGGATATTGGGCGGGTAAGGCCCGCAACCGCCCATTCGATGAACCCGCCTCTCCGTTCGTGCTGAGGAGGCATCGAGCGACGTCGAGAGGCCGTCTCGAAGCACAAGCGCAACGCATGCCCTTCGAGACGGGTCTTCGACAGGCTCAGCCCCTCCTCAGGGCGAACGGAGCGTAGATTACCGCCCCAGCGACCGTTTCGTCATCGTCGCGCGCAGTCGCCCGGGCAGCCAGCGCGTGGCGAAGGTCAGCTGGCGTGCGGTCTTGCCCACCGGCGTGTGGACGCGATCGCCGTGCACCGCGTCCCACGCCGCCTGCGCGACGGTTTCCACCGGCGTGAACTCCAGCCCCGAATCCACCACCGCCTCGCGCGCGGTGCGGTTCGTCCCCGCGACGCCGACCGACAGCAGGTTGGTATCGATGAACCCGGGCATCAGCGAGCGCACGCGGATGCCGTCCGCCGCCCATTCGGCATCCAGCGCCTCGGTCAGCCCGCGCACCGCGAACTTGGTCGCCGAATAGGCCGCCAGTCCGGCGGTGCCATAGATCGCGGAGGCAGACGCGGTATTGAGCAGGCACGCGCCGGGCGTCGCCTTCAGATACGGGTAGGACAGCCGCGCGCCATAGGCCATGCCGCGGAAATTGACGTCGATCACCCGGTCGAGCGCCTCGATCGCCATGTCGCCGAAGGGGCCGCCCGCCGCTATCCCGGCATTGTTGAACACCACGTCGACGCGCCCGTCCGTCAGCGCGGCGAACTCGGCCAGCACATGCTCCCATTCCGACGCGTCGCGCACGTCCATGACATGCGTCGAGGTGCGTTCCGCCGACAGCATCGCCGCGGTTTCGCGCAGTCCCGCCTCGCTGATATCGGCCAGCCCGACGCGCCAGCCCTTGTCGGCGAACAGCCGCGCGACCGCCCGGCCGATTCCCGATCCGCCCCCCGTCACCAGGATCGCCTTCATCGCACCCGCTCCTTATCCGCTTGTCTCCACGGCGTTCCTCGCGCATCGTCGCGGGCGATGCCAGCACAATCGACCGGTCCGGCCGTCGCGTTCGACGGCGTCACCAAGCGGTACGACGATGGCACGGTCGCGGTCGATGCGGTATCGCTGGAGATCGCGGCGGGCAGTTTCGTCGCGCTGGTCGGCACCTCGGGATCGGGCAAGTCGACGCTGCTGAAGACGGTTAACCGGCTGGTATGGCCCAGCGCCGGCCGCGTCGCGCTGGACGGCGCCGACGTCGCGACGGAGCCGGCGCCCCTGCTGCGCCGCCGGATCGGCTATGTCTTCCAGAACGTCGGGCTGTTCCCGCATTTGACCGTCGCCGACAATGTCGCGATGCCGCTGACGCTGGTCGGGCGGCGCGATCCGGAGCGCGTCGCGGCGATGCTGGAACTGGTCGAGCTGCCCGCCGCGCTGGCGACGCGGATGCCTGCGGACCTGTCGGGCGGGCAGCGCCAGCGCGTCGGCGTCGCGCGCGCGCTGGTGGCGGGGCCGGGACTGTTGCTGATGGACGAGCCGTTCGGCGCGCTCGATCCCGTCACGCGCGAGGCGCTGGCTGCGGCGGTCCGGCGGCTCCACGACGATCTGTCGCTGACCACGATCATGGTCACGCACGACATGGCGGAGGCGCTGCTGACCGCCGATCGCGTGCTGGTGATGGAGCGCGGCCGCATCGTCGCCGATGCCACGCCCGCCGCGATGCTGGCGGGCGAGGGCGGCGCGGCGGCGGACGCCTTGGTGGCGGTGCCGCGCGATCAGGCGCGCCGGCTGGCGGACCTCGCCCGATGACCGAGGCGTTCGCGCGCGTGCCGCAACTGGCGGCGCAGCACCTCCTGCTGGCGATGGCGGCGCTGCTCCTCGCCCTCGCCATCGCCTTGCCGCTCGGCATTCGCGCCGCGCGCGCGCCGCGGCTGGCGGGCGTGGTGCTGGGGTTCGCCAGCCTGGTGCAGACGATCCCCAGCCTCGCGCTGCTCGCGCTCTTCTATCCCGTGCTGCTGTGGCTGTCGGGGCTGGTGGGCGGCGGCATCCCCGCGCTCGGCTTCCTGCCCGCGCTGCTGGCGCTGACGCTCTATGCGCTGCTGCCGATCGTGCGCAATCTCGTCACCGGGCTGACCGGGCTGGACCCGGCGGTGCTGGAGGCGGCGGACGGCATCGGCATGACACGCACGCAGAAATTGTGGCGGGTGGAGGCGCCGCTGGTGCTGCCGGTCGTCATGGCCGGCGTGCGCACCGCGGCGGTGTGGACGATCGGCGCGGCGACGCTGTCGACCACGGTGGGACAGCCGAGCCTGGGCGACCTGATCTTCGCCGGATTGCAGACACAAGCGTGGACGCTGGTGATCGCGGGCTGCGTCGCCGCCGCCGCGCTGGCGCTGGCGGTCGATGCGCTGCTGGGACTGGCCGAGCGGGCGGCGGGGCGGCGGCGCTGGCCGTGGGTCTGGGGCGTCGGCGCGGTCCTGCTGATCGCCGCGATCGCCGCCAGCGCGCCGCTATGGCCGCGCGGCGACGGCCACGACCGCACCGTCGTGGTCGGTGCCAAGAACTTCTCGGAGCAATATATCCTCGCCCGGCTGATCGGCGCGCGGCTGGAACGCGCGGGCTATACCGTCAGCTATCGCGACGGGCTCGGCTCCGCGGTCGCGTTCGGCGCGGTCGCGGGGGGCAGTATCGACGTCTATGTCGATTATGCCGGCACGATCTGGACCGGCGCGATGGCGCGGCGCGACGTGATCCCGCGCGCGGCGCAGGTGCGCGCGATCGCCGATTGGGCGCAAAAGTCGCGCGGCGTCACTTTATTGGGGTCGCTGGGGTTCGAGAATGCCTATGCCTTCGCGATGCGCGGGCGCGACGCGCGCGCGAAGGGGATCGCGACGCTCGCCGATCTGGTCCCCGCCGCCCCCACGCTGGCACTGGGCGCCGACCTGGAATTCCTCGATCGCCCCGAATGGGCGGCGATCCGGCGCGCCTATCCGCTGCGCTTCGCCTCCGCCACGCCGTACAGCCCGACCTTCATGTACCGCGCGCTGGCGAGCGGGCGCGCCGATGTCATCAGCGCCTTCTCCTCGGACGGGCGCATCGCCGCCGACGGGCTGACCGTGCTGCGCGATCCGAAGGGGGCGATCCCGGGCTATGACGCGATCCTGCTGGTCGCGCCGGCGCGTCGCGACGACGCGCGCTTCCGCGAGGCGCTGCGCCCGCTGATCGGCCGCATCCCGGTGACCGCGATGCGCGAGGCCAATTACCGCGTCGATCGCGACCGCGACAAGCAGACGCCCGAGGCCGCCGCCGCGTGGCTGGCACAGCGGGTGGGACTGTAATCCCCCTCAACGTCAGAAGAACAGCTTGCGCACCGACACCCGCACCGTCCGCCCGATCGGGTCGAGATAGCCCGGCTGGAACCCGATCGGCACCGCGCCCGCGGCATCGGTCACCCGCTGGCGCGTGTTGAACATATTGTCGAGTTGCAGCGTCACGCGCATCCCGCGCATCCACGGATGCGCGCGCACCCGGTCGATATCGCCGCCCAGATCGGCGAACAGCCGCAGGTTGGCGGTCGCCAGGCTGCCGAAGTCCAGCGTCTGCGGCGCCGCCGCGGTGCCGCCGGCGACCCGCGTCGCGCTCTGGAAATTGACCGACAGCCGCGCGCCCAGCCCGTTGTTGACATAGCCCGCCTGCCCCTCCAGCTCGTGGCGCGGCTGCCCGCCCGCGCTACCGATCGCATCGCCGCGCAACAGGTCCAGCACCGGGCCGCCGTCCGCCACCGTCACCCGCTCGGTCAGATGCCAGGTGTGGTATAGCGCGAACTGCACGCGTCCGCCGGCCTGCCCCCCGCGTCCGCCGCCGCCGAAGCGACCGAACCCGCCGCCCCCGCGCCCGCCACCGCCGCCCGCGCCATCGCGTGGGCGGGCGCCGCCGGGCGGGCGCAGCCCCGCGAACGGGTTCGGCCCGGTGCCGGCACGGAACGCCTCCAGCTCCTTCTGAATCTTCGACTTTAGCCGGAACGACATGTTGATGCCGTAGCGCAGCTGCGATCGCTCGCTCCGCGCGAAGTTGATCGGGCGCGAATCGATCCGCAGCAGGTCGTTGGTCACCGGATCGCGCGTGAAGCGGTCGGGAAAAGCACGCTCGATCGCCGCGGTCGCGCTGGGGAAGGCGGCGATCGGATCGTCGGTCGACTGGCGCGTGTAATCGGCACGAACGTTGATATCGCGCGCGCTCCACGGCTTGATCTCCAGCCCCAGTTTCAGCGCGTGGCGGTTGTCCGCGATCAATCGCGCGTTGCCGCCGGTCACCGTCGTCACGGTCGCGGTCGTGCCCTGGACATAGTCGAACACGCGCACGCCGGGCGTCGTCACCTGCGGATTGCCCAGCTGCTGTGCGGTCGGCGCCTCGTCCTGATCGGTGACCGAGGCGAGCAACCGCACGCCGTCGAGCGGCGCCCAGTTGAGGCCATAGCCCAGCGTCCACAGCGTGCCGAAGTCCGACAGGCGGTCGACCGCGGCATTGCCGTTGAGCGACAGCTTGCCCAGAAACGGCAGCACGTCCGCGCTGCGGCTGGCGATCGGCAGGTCGAGGTTCCATTGCGCATTGGCGACGTCGCGCCCGATGTCGCCCGGCGTCAGCACCCCGCCACGCACCGTGCGGCTGGTGAAGTCGCTGGTGGAGGCGCCGATGCGCAGGCTGGTGCTGGCGTCGCCGGCGGGCAGCGCGAACAACGGCCCGCTGACCAGAGTATCCACCCCCGCCGATGTCGCGACGGAGCGCGCCATATTGTCCGGCAGCCGCGCCAGCGCGAGCGGGCCATAGGGGTTGGCGGTCGGATCGTTCGCCGCCAGCCGCGCGGCGAAGGCGGTGGTGTCCAGCCCCGCCTGCGTCACCGTATCGCTGCTGTCGCGATCGACGGTGCCGGTCACCGACCAGCGCCAGCGGCCCTTGTCGCCGTTCAGCGTCGCCCCCAGGTGCAGGTCGGTCGTGCCGACGCGCTGCGTCAACGCGCCCTGATCGTCGAACGCGCGCGCGACCGTGACGCCGTCCGCAAAGGGCGAGAAGGGATTGCCCGCCGGCAGCGCCAGCGCGACCGACGGCAGCCCGCGCAGCGCGAGCGTCGTGGTCCGGTCCACCGTCGCGTTCAGGCTGGCGGCGACATCGCCGAAGATGGTGGTGGCATAGGTGCCGTTGGCGGAGAAGGTGCGTTGCTCCGGGAGCAGGGTGCGATAGGCGCCCGCATCGGTGGCATGGGGCGTGGCGAGGAAATCGCCCAACGCCGGCGCGCGGGTCGCCGCGCTCGCGGGCACGCCCGCGACCTGCCCCAGCCCGCCGCCCAGCGTAGTGCCGCGCGCGGCGACGACATTGCCGGCCACCGCCGCGTTGCTCGCCGGCTGGACGATATTGCGCTCGTCCTCGGTCAGCGCATCGGCGCGGCTGTATTCCAGGTGCAGGTTGACGCGGCCGTTGTTGCGGATGCGCAGCAGGTCCAGCTCGCCCTGCGGCTGGTGGCGCCCGCCCTCGGTCGCGATGCGGTCCTCCGCCTCCGCGGTCACCGCGCGGAAACGGCGGCGCAGGACGAAGTTCACCACGCGCTGGTCGGCACGATAGCCGTATTTCAGCGCCACTTCCTCGGGCAGGATATCGACCCGCGCGATCGCCTCGGTAGGCAGGTTGCGGATCTCCTGAAAGCCGGAGATGCGCCGTCCGTTGAGCAGCACCACCGGCGCCCCGCCCGCGCCGCGCCCCGACGCGGTCTGCGGCGCCAGTTCGTTGAGCAGTTCGCTGACCGAGCCGACGCCGTAGCTGCGGATGTCGGCGGGCGACAATTGCTGTTCGGGGGTGATGTCCCCGATCACCGCGCCCGGTTGCGATCGCGATCCGGTGACGACGATGTCGGGGCCGCCCTCCTCCTCGTCCTCGTCCGATGCGGGCGCCGGCGCGGGCGCCTGTCTGGCGGGCGCCGCGGTCTGCGCATGGACCGGGACGGCCGCGACACCGGCGAGCAGGAGGAGGGAAAGGCGCATCGGCAACTCCGTGGGGAAACGGAGCGCCGCGCTACGGCGCAAATGTCGCAGGATTATGCCGAGGGGCGTGTCCGGGGCATGGCGCCCCAACCGTCAACAATCCCCGTTCGTCTCGCGTAGGAATCGAGCCTGCCGAGATCCCGTATCGAGAGTCATGGACCGGCGGCCCCATCTCTCGATACGCCGCCTCGACAAGCTCGACGACTATTCGAGACGAACGGACGATGGTCTCGTTCCTATTCCTTCCAGCCCCAGTAAAGCTGCGCGGGCGGCACGTTCCACCATTCCATGTCATGGTCGATGCGCGGAAAATGCGGTGCGATGAAGTCGCGCACCTTGGGGCTGAACTGATAGACCAGAAAGGCGCCGCCGGGGCGGATCACGCGCTGCGTCGCGGCGGCGATCGCCGGGCCGACGCCATCGGGCAGCGTGGAGAACGGCAATCCCGACAGCACATAGTCGGCGGCATCGTGCCCGTGTTCGGCGACGATCCGCTCGACATCCGCCGCCGAGCCATGGACCGCGACGAAGCGGCTGTCGGTGATGGTGTGGTTGAGGTAGCGGATGAAGTCCGCATTGGTGTCGATCGCGATCAGCGTCGCGTCGGGCGCCATCTTCTCCAGGATCGGGCGACAGAAGGTGCCGACGCCGGGGCCGTATTCCACGAACAGCTTCGTGTTCGCCCAGTCGACCGGCCCCAGCATCTTCGCGATCAGCCGGTCGGACGACGGGATGATCGACCCGACCATCACCGGATGCTTCAGGAAACCTTGGAAGAACATCTGCCAGGGGCCGGGCACGCCGGAGGCTCTGCTGCGGCCGCGCCGCATGGCGTTGGTCGAACTAGGCATGTGGAAAGATACGACTCCAATCCCCTGGACGATGACACGGCCGTGTCATCGCGATGACGAACGCCTTTCCGGCGACACGGTTGCCTTAGCGGGGTTGCGCCCCGCTCCCAAGCGCCTAATCGCTGTCGGGCGCCGTACCAAAAGGACGCGCGAGCAACAGGGGAGACGAAGACAAGGATGCGCCGCGGCTTCGATTCCACCTTCGTCCTGATGTTCCTGGTCATGCTGACGAGCGCGGCGGGCAATACCGCGCTGCAATCGGTGCTGCCCGCGCTGGGCCGGTCGCTGGGCGTCAAGGATTCCGCGGTCGCCGCGGCCTTTTCCGTGTCCGCGCTGCTGTGGGTGGTCGCAGCACCCTTCTGGGCCAACCGCTCCGACCGGCACGGGCGGCGCGTGATGATCCTGCTCGGCATGGGCGGCTTCTGTCTCAGCCTGCTGCTGTGCGGCGTGTTCCTGATGATGGGCATCAACGCGATGATCGGCGGGACGACCGCCTTCCTGCTCTTCATCCTGGGGCGGCTGATCTACGGCACGTTCGGCTCCGCCGCGCCGCCCGCGGTGCAGGCGCTGGTCGCGGGCAACACCACGCGCGAGGAGAGGACGCGCGCGCTCACGCTGCTCGCCTCCGCCTTCGGGCTGGGGACGATCATGGGGCCGGCGATCGCGCCCTATCTGATCCTGGGGCAGATCGGCACGCTGCACGTCGGGCTCGCCGGGCCGGCGTTCGTCTTCGCCGCCTTCGGCGCGGTCATGTTCCTGCTGGTGCGCACCCGCCTGCCCGACGATCGCGGGCTGGGCGCGGAGGCGCATGGCGCGGCCAACGCCTATCCCTCGATCGGCGGCCAACCCAGCGGCGCCAGCGTGCGCGCCGCCATCGCGCCCAAGGGGACGCAGGTCGGCTATTTCGACCTGCGCATCCGCACCTGGATGATGGCCGGGCTGGTGATGGGGCATGCGCAGGCGATGACCAGCCAGGCGATCGGCTTTCTGGTGATCGACCGCATGAACCTGCCGCCCGCGCATGCGCTGGAATCGACCGGGCTGGTGCTGATGATGGGCGCGGGCGCGTCGCTGCTGGCGCAATGGGGGCTGATCCCGCTGCTCAACCTGCGGCCGCGCGCGCTGGTGCTGACGGGACTGGTGCTCGCCGCCTTCGGCACCGCGCTGACCGGGCTGGCGCCGTCGCTGTACGGCATCGCCACCGCCTATGCGCTCGCCAGCCTGGGGTTCGGCTTCACCCGCCCCGGCTTCACCGCCGGCTCCAGCCTCGCGGTCGGGCCGGAATCGCAGGGGTCGGTCGCGGGCAAGGTCACCAGCATCAACGGCGCCAGCTTCGTGCTCGGCCCGTCGATCGGCGTGGGATTGTACCAGATCACCCATGCGCTGCCCTATGTCGTGGCGGGCGCGGCCTGCGTGATCCTGTTCGTCTGGTGCTGGTTCGCGCTGCGCGATCCGGCGCCGCCGGAGGTGGTGAGCTTCGACGATCCGGTGGTGTAGCCCGTCATCCCGGGCTTGACCCGGGATCCCGCTTCTTCCTCTCTACCCGGCGAGAAAGCGGGACCCCGGGTCAAGCCCGGGGTGACGGCGGTCAATCGCTCCCCTTCGGCCCTCTCGGCGTCAGCTGCCCCGGCATGATGAAGCCCAGCGGCTGGATCGCATTCGCCTCCTGCTTCAGCTTCGCCGCCATCTGCTGATAATCGCGCTCCACCTCCGGCGTGACGCTGGCGCGGCTTTCCTCCAGCGCGCGCTCGAAATGCACCTGCGTCACCTGTCGCGTGTCGAGCGATTCGCGCAACGCGACCAGACCTGCACGCCGCACCACATCCTCCAGATCGGCACCCGTGAAGCGCTCGGTCCGCGCCGCGATCGCGTCGAGGTCGACGTCGTCGGCCAGCGGCATCTTCTGCGTCTGGATCGCCAGAATACGCCGCCGCCCGTCCGCGCTGGGCACGCCGACATAGATCAGCTCGTCGAACCGCCCCGGCCGCAACAGCGCGGGGTCGACCAGATTGGGGCGGTTGGTCGCGCCGATCACGACGACAGACTGGAGTTCCTCCAGCCCGTCCATCTCGGCCAGGATGGTGTTCACCACCCGCTCGGTCACCTGCGGCTCGCCCAGCCCGCCGCCGCGCGCGGGCACCAGCGAATCGAGTTCGTCGATGAAGATCACGCACGGCGCCACCTGCCGCGCGCGCTGGAACAGCCGCGCGATCTGCTGCTCGCTCTCGCCATACCATTTGCTCAGCAGGTCGCTCGACTTGGTGGCGATGAAATTCGCCTCCGCCTCGCGCGCGACCGCCTTCGCCAGCAGCGTCTTGCCGGTGCCGGGCGGGCCGTACAGCAGGAACCCCTTGGCCGGGCGAATGCCCAGCCGCCGGAACGCGTCGGGATCCTTCAGCGGCAGCTCGACGCCTTCCTTCAGCCGCATCTGCGCATCGTCCAGCCCGCCGACGTCGCTCCATTTCGTCGTCGGCGCCTGCACCATCACCTCGCGCATCGCGCTCGGCTGGACGCGCTTGAGCGCCTCCATGAAATCCTCGCGCGTCACCGCCAGCGTGTCGAGCACCTCGGGCGGGATCGTGCGATCCTCCAGATTCAGCCGCGGCATCATGCGGCGCACCGTCTCGATCGCCGCCTCGCGCGTCAGCGCGGCGAGGTCCGCACCGACGAAGCCGAAGGTGGTGCGTGCCAGCTCGCCCAGATCGACCTTGTCGCCCAGCGGCATGCCGCGGGTGTGGATGCCCAGGATCTCGCGCCGCCCGCGCTCGTCGGGCACGCCGACGATGATCTCGCGGTCGAACCGGCCGGGCCGCCGCAGCGCCTCGTCGATCGCCTCCGGCCGGTTGGTCGCCGCGATCACCACCAGATTGGCGCGCGCCTCCAGCCCGTCCATCAACGTCAGCAGCTGCGCGACGACGCGCTTCTCCGCCTCGCCCGACACCTGCCCGCGCTTGGGCGCGATCGAATCGATCTCGTCGATGAAGACGATCGAGGGGGCGTTCTTGGTCGCTTCCTCGAACACCTGGCGCAGCCGCTGTTCCGACTCGCCATAGGCCGATCCCATGATCTCCGGCCCGTTGATCAGGAAGAATTGCGCATCGCTCTCGTTCGCGACCGCGCGCGCCAGCCGCGTCTTGCCGGTGCCGGGCGGGCCGTGGAGCAGCACCCCCTTGGGCGGATCGACGCCCAGCCGCTGGAACAGCTCGGGGTAGCGCAGCGGCAGCTCGACCATCTCGCGCAGCTGGTCGATCGTCCCGGCCATGCCGCCGATGTCGTCATAGGTGACGTCGGCGCGCCGCGTCGCCTCCGGCTCGGTATATTCGGGACGCAGCTCGATCTCGGTGTTCTCGTCGATATGCACCACGCCCTTGGGCGCGGCGGAGACGACGGTCAGGCGGATTTCCTGCAACGCATAGGCCGGCGCATTGACGAACCGCTCCATTCCGGGCGGCATGTTCTGCACCCGCTGGTGCCCCGCGGTCGCGACCACATCGCCCGCGCACAGCGGCCGGCCGAAGAAGGTGCGCTTCAGCGCGTTGGTCGATCCCTGCAACCGCAGGTTCTGCTGCGCGGGGGCGAAGACGACGCGCGTCGCCGCCTTGCTTTCCACCTTGCGCACCGCGACGAAATCGCCCGAGCCGACGCCGGCATTGGCGCGCTGCAACCCGTCGATGCGCAGCAGCTCCAGCCCCTCGTCCTCGGCATAGGGGCCGACCGCGCGCGCCGGCGTCGTCTTCTTGCCGACGATCTCCACCACATCGCCGTCGGTGATGCCCAGCTGCGCCATGATCGAGCGCGGCAGATGCGCGACGCCGCGCCCGCTATCCTCCGGGCGCGCATTCGCGACCTGTAGCCTGATCGCCTTTTCGTCCGCTGCCCTGTCCTCGGCGTCGGCCATGCCGCTTCCTTCCATCGACCCGTCGTTCGTCAACGAGCGCGGAAGATAGGGCGCCGGTTCCCGAATGCACCCGCCACCGGCCGGGCGCACGAAAAAAAGGCCGATCGCGAACGACCGGCCCATGAAAGTTTTATAGGAGAGGATGCCTGAAAGGCACGCTCTATGTGCAGTGCAGCATCATGCTTTGCAATTGCGAAATTATTCGCTACAGTTGCAAATATTGCAGGTGTGGGCACACGGGGCTTGCCCTGCGGAAACCGAGTTGCATGATGCACCGCACAACGATCTTGCACGGAGTCCGATGCGCCGCCTGCCGCCCCTGACCGCCATCGAGGCTTTCGTCGCGGTCGCACGGCTGGGTTCGATCAAGGCGGCGGCGCAGGAGCTGGCGCTGTCCGCGCCCGCGCTCAGCCGCCGCATTCAGACGCTGGAGCGCTTCCTGGCGCGCCCGCTGTTCGACCGTCGTCATCAGGCGATGGTTCCCAATGCCGATGGCGAGCGGCTGCTGTCGGCGATCGCACCGGCGCTCGACGGGCTGTCCGACGCGATCGAATCGATGACCAGCGGCACCGACGTGCTGCGGCTGCGGCTGGGCGTGCTGCCGCTCTATGCCTCGCAGCGGCTGTTCCCGCGGCTGGCGGACCTGCGCGCCGCGCATCCCGAGCTGCACCTCGACATCGACACCGCCGCCAATGCGATCGGCCGGCTGGGCGAGGGGCTGGACGCGGTCATCGTGCTGGCGCGCGATATCGATCCCACGCTGTATGCGGAGCGGCTGGACCGCAACATGGTCTATCCGATCGCGGCACGCCGGCTGGTGGAGGGCGACGATCCGCTGGTCCGCCCGGAACAGCTCGCCGACCATACGGTGCTGCTCCACCGCGAGATGATCGACACGTTCGTGGCGTGGCGTCATGCCGCCGGGCTGGGCGGGATCGAGCCCGCCGCGATCGACTATTTCGATTCGGGCGCGCTGATGCTGGAGGCGGCGGCGCAGGGGCTGGGCGTGGCGTTCATGCACGAAAGCCATTTCCACGACGCCAACGATCCGCGTCTGGTCAAGCTGTTCGATATCGATGTGACCAGCCCGTACAGCTACTGGTTCGCCTGTCGCCCGCGCGCGTTGCAGACGAAGCCGGTACGGCTGTTCCGCGACTGGCTGATCGCGACGCTGCGCGAGGCGTGAGAACCCCGTCACCCCGGACGTGATCCGGGGTCCCGCTTGTCTCCAGCGTCGCAGAAGAAGCGGGACCCCGGCTCAAGGCCGGGGTGACGGAGGGCGGCTTATTCCGCCTTCATGCTCACGATCTTGCCCGGGTTCGCGGGCGGCTCGCCCTTGGGCAGCGCGTCGATCAGCTCCATGCCCTCGGTCACCTCGCCCCACACGGTATATTGCCCGTCGAGGAAGCGCGCGTCGTCGAAGCAGATGAAGAATTGCGAGTTCGCGCTGTTGGGATCCATCGTGCGCGCCATCGAGCACACGCCGCGCACGTGCGGCTCCTTGTTGAATTCCTGCTTCAGGTTCGGCTTGGACGAGCCGCCGGTGCCATTGTGGTTCCCGCCGTCGCCGCCCTGCGCCATGAAGCCGGGGATCACGCGGTGGAACGGCACGCCGTCATAGAAGCCTTCGTTCGCCAGCTCGGCGATGCGCTGCACATGGTTCGGCGCCAGGTCGGGGCGCAGCTTGATCGTGACGTCGCCGTCGTCGAGCGTCATCGTCAGCGTGGAATAGGTATCGGCCATGGGAATCCTTTCGGGACAGATGCCGCGCAGGTAGTGATGCGGGCGCCCGCTGGCAAATCGCCAGAGGCCGCGCTAGGGCCGCCCCTGCAGCTACAAGCACGCGGCAACAGGGAGGCGGCCCATGAGCGACACCGAGCTTCCCGTGGCGGAGGACACCCGGCTGGACGAGGACGACCGGCTGAAGCCGGAGTTCGTCTCCGCGGTGCTCGACGCGGTCGAGGAGGGCGATGCGGAGGCCGCGCGCGCGCTGGTCGAGCCGCTCCACCCCGCCGATATCGCCGACCTGTTCGAGCTGACGCCGGAGGAGCGCCGCAAGGATCTGGCCGCCGCGATCGCGGACCTGGTCGACGCGGACGTGTTCGCGGAGATGAACGATTACGTCCGCGAGGACCTGATCGACGCGCTCGACGCGCGCCAGGTCGCGGACATCGCCAGCGAACTCGATACCGACGACGCGGTCGCGATCATCGAGGACATGGAGCCGGAGGACCAGCGCGAGGTCCTGCGCGCGATGGAGCCGGACGATCGCGCCGCGATCGAGGAAGCGCTGTCCTATCCGGAGGAATCCGCCGGCCGCCTGATGCAGCGCGACCTGGTCGCGGTGCCGGAACATTGGACCGTCGGCGACGTGCTCGACTATCTGCGCGGGCATGACGAGCTGACCACCGACTTCTGGGAGATCTTCGTCGTCGATCCGGGGCACCGCCCGATCGGCACCTGCGCCTTGTCGTGGATCCTGCGCACCCCGCGCGGCATTCCGATCGGCGACGTCATGAAGCGCGAGCAGACGCTGATCCCGGTCGACATGGACCAGGAAGAGGTGGCGCTGCGCTTCCAGAAATATGCGCTGATCTCCGCCGCGGTGACGGATGCGTCGGGGCGGCTGGTCGGCATGATCACCGTCGACGACGTCGTCCACATTATCCAGGAAGAGGCGGGCGAGGACACGCTGCGCCTCGCGGGCGCGGGCGACGGCGACATCAACGAGCCGATCGCGGTGACGGTGCGCACCCGCGTCGCTTGGCTGGTGGTCAATCTGGGCGCGACGATCCTGTCGGCCTCGGTCGTCGGACTGTTCCAGGGCGAGATCGCGCGCTTCGCGCTGCTCGCCGCGCTGATGCCGATCGTCTCCGCGCTGGGCGGCAATGCGGGGACGCAGACGCTGGCGGTGATGGTCCGCGCGATCGCCACCAACCAGCTGACCAGTTCCAACACCGTCCGGATGCTGTTCCGCGAGTTCCGCGTCGCGATCTGCAACGGCATCGCGCTGGGCGCGGTGGGCGCGATCGGCAGCTATGTGCTGCTGGGCAATGGCGGGCTGTCGATCGTGTTCGCGCTGGCGATGATGATCAACTCGGTCGTCGCCGGGCTGGTCGGCGTGGTCGTGCCGGTGGCGCTGGACAAGGCGAACGTCGATCCCGCGGTGTCATCCGCGGTGTTCGTGACGACCGCGACGGACGTGATGGGGTTCCTGTCGTTCCTGGGCCTCGCAACCCTGTGGGGTCTGGGAGGGTAACGCCCTGCTTGCTCCCCTCCCTTTCAAGGGAGGGGCTGGGGGTGGGTGGCGTCCTGATGGTACGGAAGGGTTGGCGTGAAGCTCGACCGTATCACGGTCACGCCACCCACCCCCGACCCCTCCCTCGAAGGGAGGGGAGCTATCGCGCCTTGCACCCCCGCACCCCCTCCCCCACATCGCGCGTAATGCCGCTCCATCTCACCAAGGTCGCCTTCGGCGCCGCCAGCGTCGACCTGCTCGCCGAGCGACTGGCGGCACGCGCGGAGGCGGGACCGGTGTTCCTGACGACCCGCTACCTCCCCAAACGGCACGAGGAGATCGCCGGAGCCGGCTCGCTCTTCTGGATCATCAAGCACCAGCTGGTCGCGCGCTCGCCGATCCTGTCGTTCGGCGACGCCGAGGGGGGACGCATCGCGATCCACATCGACCCCGCGCTGCGGCTGGTACAGGCCCGGCCGAAGCGCGCGCACCAGGGCTGGCGCTATCTGGAAGGCGTCGAGGCCCCGGTCGATCTGGGCGGGGAGGCGGCCGACGGCCTCGCCGCGATGCCGCCCGCGCTGGTCGGGCGGCTGAGCGAACTGGCGCTGATCTGATCCGTCGCCCCGACCACGTCATCCCAGCGAAGGCTGGGATCTTCCGCGGCTCCTGCCCCGATCCACCACCACAAGGCCCCGGCCTGCGCCGGGGCGACGATGGGGTTATTTCCCCTCCAGCTTCGCCTTCAGTCCCGCCAGCGCGCCGAACGGCCCGGCCTCCTCCTCGCTCAGCACGCCCGCTTCCTTCAGCACCGCGGCCGCGCGCGGGCTGCGCGGGAAGGGATCGAGCGCCAGCGCCATCGTCTCCGCCGCCGCCTCGCCCAGGTCGATCCCGCCGCCCCCCTTTCCCATGTCGATCTCGATCGTGTCGAGCGCGCCTTCGTCCAGCTCCACCTCGTCCTCCGCCTCGGCGGGTTCGACGAACAGCAGGTCGATCGCCTCCTCCACCCTCTCGGGCAGCGGGTCGCCGGTGACGCCGCAGGCCTGCACCACCTCCGCGCGCACGACACCCTTCGCCGCGATTCCCGCACCGGTGCGGCGGATCGCGACCTCCGCCTCCAGCCGTTCGACCGCGACCAGCGCGAATCGCTGCGCCAGCGCCGCGCGCTCCTCCGCCGTCGCGGCGATCGCGACCATGCGCTCCTCGCCGCCGATCGTGTCGAGCCGCTCGACGCGCGAGAATTCGGGCGCGCTCACGGCAATTCCCCGCGCGTGATCGCGTCGAGCGGCACCGCCTCCAGCGCGGCGCGCCATTGCGTCAGCGAGTCGCGCACATGCGCCACCGCATCGCTCGCCGGCGCCTGCCCGCGATAGACGTTGCGCACCAGCGCCGCATCCAGCGTGCCGTCGTCCAGCCCCTCGCGATAGGCGCCCAGCCGTCCGCCCAGCATCCCCATCATGCGGCCGACATGCTTGCCCACCACCATGTCGCCGAAGCCGATCTGGCGCACCTGCGCGTCCATGTCGTCGACGAACCGCTCGGTCAGCTGCGCGATCACCGGCGCGCCGCCCTCGTCCCGCTCCAGCCGCAGCACCACCATCGCCAGCACGGCGGCGACCATGTCGAACCGCCCGTCCAGCGTATCGGGCACCTGCCCGTCCAGATACCAGTGCGGCGCGCGCGCGCGCGCGATCACCGCATCGTACAGCGGCAGCGCGGCGGTGCGGTCGCGCGCGCCGAACACGCCGGCCAACTTTCCTTTCAACCAACCCAAAGCGTTCGTTCCCTCGCGTCGCCGCGCGCTTGTCTCGCGCGGTCGGGCAGCATATTGAGGCGCACGGCCGCAAAGTCCACGCACGCGTTGCGGCGACGGCCCCCAACGCTGGTGTCACGCGGAGTATCGATGCGCCCCCTTCTCGCTTTCTCGCTTCTGGCCGGCGTCCTGGCCGCCGGATGCACCCCGCTGCGCTCGCACCAGGGTTATATCGTCGATGCCGATCTGGTGAATTCGGTGCAGCCCGGCGTCGACAACCGCCAGTCGGTGCTCGCCACGCTCGGCACGCCCAGCTTCGCCAGCCAGTTCAACCAGGGCGACTGGTATTATATCGCGCGCGACAGCCGCAATTACGCGTTCAATCCGCCCAAGCCGAAGGAGCAATTGACGCTCCAGATCAGCTTCGACCAGGCCGGCAACGTCACCGCGGTGCGCAAGTCGGGGATCGAACAGGTCGCCAACATCGATCCCTGGGGCAAGACGACGCCGACGCTGGGGCGCCATCGCGGCTTCTTCCAGGACCTGTTCGGCAATATCGGCACCGTGGGGGCACCCGGTGCGGCGGGTGGCGGCGCCGGCGGCAATCGCAGCGGCCAGCCCTGACGAACCTGTCGTTTCGCTGACGACGCCATTCCCGCGGCGTTCAGCGCGCCGGGCCTAGACCGTTCGCCATGGTGGCACCGATCCCCGGTGCCGCCCCGGTCGAACGAAAGGCTTGTAGTGATGCGTAAGCTGATGACCGCGGCGCTGATCGCCGCCACGCTGATCCCCGCTTCCCTGGTCGCGAGCGGCGCGTCCGCGCAATCGCGCGGCGACCTGTGGCGCTATCGCCAGGATATCATGCGCGAGGAGCGCGATCTGCAACGTGCGCGCGAACGCGGCAATGTGTGGGACATCCGCCGCCAGCAGGCCGAGCTGCACCAGGCCCGCGCCGCCTATCGCCAGGTGATCTACGGACGCGGCGGCCGCGACGGTCGCTGGGGGCGCGATTGGCGCGACGACCGGGGCTATGAGGGGCGGGGCTATGACGGGCGTTACGACGATCGCGACGGCTATCAGCGCGACGGCTGGGATGCACGCCACGGCTTCTGACCCGATCTGACCAACCCCAGAGACGGTTCGGCCGCGTCGCAACAACGCGCGACGCGGCCAGTACCGGCTTGGGGTCGGCACTCGGTCCCGAAAGGGGGAAAGGGACCGGCGCGCCAACGCTTCGCCGGCCAGATGGTTCGTCGATCACACCTCCCGGCGACCGATCGTGGCGCGTCGGTGGAAAAGCGTTGCAGATGCGCCACAGCTTCCGCAGGATACTGATCCATGTGGGCGTGGGGGGACGTTTTCGCGGCAGCGACCGCCGATGGGCTGGTCCTGCTCGATGCGGCGCGAGCGGAGGTGACGCTGTTCGCCGCGATCGCGATCCTGATCGGCGGGGTGGACGACCTCGCGCTCGACGTCATCTGGCGCCTCCGTCATCGCCCGCCGCTGCCGCTCGCGGCCTTGCCCGCCGCGCCCCCGCTGCGCCTCGCCGTGTTCGTGCCCGCCTGGGACGAGCATCGCGTGATCGGTGCGATGCTGGCCGCGGCGCTGCGCCGCTACGACCATCCCGATTATCGCCTGTACGTCGGCTGCTATCCCAATGATCCCGCCACGATCGCCGCGGTCGCGGACGTCGCGGCGGGCGATGCGCGGGTCCGGCTGGTCGTCGGCGATGCCGACGGCCCGACCACCAAGGCGGATTGCCTCAACACCCTGTGGCATGCGCTGCGCCGCGCCGACGCCGCGGATGCCCGGCACACCGCCGCGGTCGTGCTGCACGATGCGGAGGATGTGGTCCACCCGGCCGAGCTGCGCGTGTTCGACCACCATCTGCGCGAGGCCGCTTTGGTGCAATTGCCGGTCGTGCCGCTGATCGACGCGCGACGCCGGCTGGTGTCGGGCACCTATGCCGACGAATTCGCGGAGTCGCACGGGCGCCACCTGGTGGTGCGTGCCGCGCTGGGCGCGGCGCTGCCGCTGGCGGGTGTCGGCTGCGCGATCCGCCGCGACGCGCTCGACCGGCTCGCCGGGGAGGCCGATGCGCCGTTCGACGCGCAGAGCCTGACCGAGGATTACGAACTGGGGCTTCGCGTCGGCGCGATGGGGCTGCCCGCACGGTTCGCGCGCTGGCGCGACCATGACGGCGCGCTGGTGGCGACCCGCGCCTATTTCCCCGAGACGGTCGACGCCGCGGTGCGGCAGAAGGCGCGCTGGGTGACCGGGATCGCGCTCGCCGGCTGGGACCGGACCGGCTGGGGCGGACGCTGGCGCGCGGCGGAGGTGTGGATGCGGATGCGCGACCGCCGCGGACCGCTGGCGGTGCTGGCGCTGCTCGCCGCCTATGTCGCGCTGGTCGGGTTCGGCGTCTCGCTGGCGGCACATGCGCTGCTCGGCGGCGCCGCACCCGCGATCCCGGCGGCGATGCGGCTGCTGCTGATGGCGAATGCCGCGCTGCTCGCGTGGCGGCTGGCGGTGCGCGCGCGGGGCACCGCGCGCGAACATGGCTGGCGCGAGGGGCTGTGGTCGCTCCCGCGCGCGCTGGTCGGCAACATCATCGCGATGCTGGCCGCACGCCGCGCATTGGTGCGCTACGTCGCGACGCTGCGCGGGGGCACCACCGCGCTGGGACAAGACCGGGCATCGCTTTCCCGACGTGCTGCCGGGCGAGGCGTGACCGCGGCCCGCACCGGCCGTCCGCTCCGCTTCATGGGGCTGGTGCTGGGCGGCTGGATCGCGACGCGCGTGTGGTGGCTGTGGCCGGTCGCCGCGCCGCTCCTGCCCGACGCGATGCGGGCGATCATCCCGCCGCCGATCACCGCCGCGGCGCCGGCCACCCCCGGGTCGCCGCTCGCGGTTCCGATCGCCGTGCCGCCGCCCGTGACATGGCGGCGGCCGTCGCCACCCGCCGCCGCCCCGACGGTACGGCAGGCGACCCGCTCGCCCGATCCGCCGCCACCGGCGACCGGCGATCCCGCCCCCGCCCCCGCTGCCGCCGCCACGACGGATCGCCACACCTTCGCGCTGCTGGGGATGGTGCGCTACGGCGTCCCCGCCGCGCCGCCCGCCGGTCCGTCGCGCTGGTCGGGCAGCGCCTGGGGCATCGTGCGCGACGGGCGCCAGCGCGCGGGCGTCGCCACTCCGCAGCTGGGCGGCAGCCAGATCGGCGCGCGCCTCGCCTATACGCTCGACATCGACCGCCGCATCGCGCTGGCGGTGCGCATGTCAAGCGCGCTGGCGGTGCGCCAGCAGGAGGCCGCGGTCGGCATCGAATGGCAGCCGCGCACGCTGCCGGTGCGCCTCGCGCTCGAACGCCGCCTCGGCATCGCGGGGAGTCGCGGCGGCACCGCGCTGGGCGTCTCGGGCGGCGTCGACGACCGCCCGCTCGCCGCCGGCTTCCGTCTCGACGGCTATGCGCAGGCCGGCGCGATCGCGCGCGACGGCGTGGAACCCTATGCCGACGGCGCCGTCCGGGTGGCGCGCCCGATCATGCCCGCCCTCGATGTCGGCATGGGCGCGTGGGGGGCGGCACAGCGTGGTGCCGCGCGAGCCGACATCGGCCCCACCGCCGCGCTGACGCTCCCCGCAGGCGCACGCCGCCTGCGCGTGACGCTCGACTGGCGACAGCGCATCGCGGGCGATGCACGCCCGGCATCCGGCCCGGCGCTGTCGCTCGGCACCGACTTCTGAATGGCGCGCGCGCGCCGAACCGGGTAGCGACGACCGCGTCATGGACCTCTACCTGCCGATCGCGAACCTGTCGGTGAACGCGCTGGTGATGATCGCGCTGGGCGCGGGCGTCGGGTTGCTGTCGGGCATGTTCGGCGTCGGCGGCGGGTTCCTGACCACGCCGCTGCTGATCGTCTATGGCATCCCCCCCACCGTCGCCGCCGCCTCGGCCGCGACGCAGGTGACCGGCGCCAGCGTATCGGGCGTGTTCGCGCATTTCCGCCGCGGCGGGGTGGACACGCGGATGGGCACGGTGCTGGTCGTCGGCGGCGTGCTGGGGTCGCTGTTCGGCGCGTGGCTGTTCCGCCTGCTCCAGCAATGGGGGCAGATCGATACCGTCATCGCGATCACCTATGTCCTGCTGCTGGGCACGATCGGCACGCTGATGCTGCGCGAGGCGGTGGTCGCGATCCTCGTCTCGCGCGGGCGCCGCGCGGCGCCGGCACGCCGCCGGCGGCATCATCCGCTGGTCGCCTCGCTGCCGTTCCGGATGCGCTTCTACGCTTCGGGGCTGTACATCTCGCCCCTCGCGCCGCTGCTGCTGGGATTCGCGACTGGTATCCTGACGATCCTGCTCGGCATCGGCGGCGGCTTCGTGCTGGTGCCCGCGATGATCTATTTGCTGGGCATGTCGACCGCGGTGGTGGTGGGGACCAGCCTGTTCCAGATCCTGTTCGTCACCGCCGCCGCGACGATGGTCCACGCCACCACCACCAAGGCGGTCGATATCGTGCTCGCCGCGCTGCTGCTGGTCGGCTCGGTCGTCGGCGCGCAGGTGGGCGCGCGCTTCGCGGCGAAGGCGAAGCCCGAATACCTGCGCCTCGCGCTCGCGATCATGGTGCTGCTGGTGGCGGGTCGCATCGCGCTCGGGCTCGGCTGGCGTCCCGACGAAATCTATTCGGTCGAGCTGTCGTGAAACGGGTCGCGCTCCTGCTCGCCGCGCCGCTGCTGACCGCGCAGGCGAAGCCGGTGCTGGTCCCCGACGTCTCGCAGCGCAATATCGAGATCGCGTACAGCTTCACCGGCGCGGAGCTGCTGCTGTTCGGCGCGATCCTCTATCCCGGCGGGCGCATGCCGCGCGGCGCGGCGCCGACCGACGTCGTCATCGTCGTGAAAGGCCCCACCCAGTCGATCGTGATCCGCGAGAAGGAGAAGGTGGCCGGCATCTGGGTCAACGCCGGACAGTTGCGCTATCGCTCCGCGCCCAGCTTCTACGCCGTCGCCTCGTCGCGCCCGTTGCCGGCGCTGGTCGATGCGCGCACCCGCGCCATCTACGAACTGGGGCTCGACAGCCTGCAACTCTCCCCCGCCTCCGCCGCACCCGCGCCGGTGCAGGACCGCTTCACCCGCGGCTTGGTGGAGCAGCGCACCCGCGCCGGCCTGTTCTACGAGGCGCCGGGCGCGGTCGAGATCGCGGGCGGCGTCCTGTATCGTGCGCGCGTCGCGATCCCCGCGCGCGTGCCGGTCGGGCGCTTCACCGCGGAGACCTTCCTGATCCGCGACGGCCGCGTGCTGGCCGCGGCGGTGCGCGACATCGATATCCGCAAGTCCGGGTTCGAACGCTTCGTGGCGCAGGCGGCGGATCGCCATGCCATCCTCTACGGGCTGAGCGCGGTGGCCTTGTCGGTGCTGCTCGGCTGGGCGGCGGGGCGCTGGGCCGCACGCGGCTGACGCGCTGCACGCTTTCTTCATTTTTTCCCTTTACGTCCCGCAGCATAGAAGATGGCGCGGGGCACGCATGAACGACATTCCGGCGGCTTCCGCATTCAACACCGGCGCGCATGATCCGCTCGCGATCGACCCCGTCGGCTACGTCCGCGAGATCGCGGGCGCGCAGAGCGAGGTGGTGCTGGACGCGACCGCGCTCGCCGCGCTGACGACGCACCCCGACCCGATCGTCGCCGCCACCGGGCAGGTCGGCGGGCAGGTGAAGGTGCGCGTCGGCACCAGCTGGCTGCTCGCCAGCATCCGCACGCTGCGGCTCTCCAGCACGACGGGCGACCAGGTCGTCGCCTCGATCGACTTCCTGGGGGAGGCGGACGAGGAGCGGCTGACCGCACGGCTCTACAACTTCCGCCGCGGCGTCACCCGCTACCCGATGCCCGGCGACGAGGTGTTTCCGGTGACCGGCGCCGACCTGAAGCAGGTCCATGCCGCCCCCGACCGCCCCGCGATCGAGATCGGCCACGTCCATCCCACGCGCGACGTGCGCGGATCGCTGCTGATCGACGCGCTGCTGGGCAAGCATTTCGCGCTGCTGGGGTCGACCGGCACCGGCAAGTCGACCGCCGCCGCGCTGATCCTGCACCGCATCTGCGCGCTGGCGCCGCAGGGGCATGTCGTGATGATCGACCCGCATGGCGAATATGGCGCCGCGTTCGGCGACATCGGCGCGCTGTACGACGTGTCGAACCTGCAAATGCCGTACTGGCTGATGAATTTCGAGGAACATGCCGAGGTGTTCCTGACCGCCACCGGCCCGGACCGGCAGGTGGATGCCGACATCCTCGCCAAATGCCTGCTCGCCGCGCGCGCCAAGAACCGGCTGGGGCAGGAAATCCCCAAGCTGACCGTCGACGCGCCGGTGCCCTATCTGCTCAGCGACCTGACGCAGATCATCCAGCAGGAAATGGGCAAGATGGACCGCGCGGGCGACACCGCGCCCTATCTGCGGCTGAAGAACAAGATCGACGAGGTGAAGGGCGACCCGCGCTACGGCTTCATGTTCTCCGGCATGCTGGTCGCGGACACGATGGCGTCGTTCGTCAGCCGCGTGTTCCGCCTGCCCGGCGACGGCCGTCCGATCTCGATCATCGACGTGTCGGGCGTGCCGAGCGAGATCACCTCCGTCGTCGTGGCGATGCTCAGCCGGATGGTGTTCGATTTCGCGATCTGGTCGCGCAACGAGCCGCAGCGCCCGATCCTGCTCGTCTGCGAGGAGGCGCACCGCTACATCCCGTCCGACCGCGAGGCGCCGACCGCGGTCGCGCGCATCCTGAGCCGTATCGCCAAGGAAGGGCGCAAGTACGGCGTGTCGCTGGGCCTTATCACGCAGCGCCCGTCGGATCTGGCGGAGGGCGTGCTGTCGCAATGCGGCACGATCCTGGCGATGCGCCTCAACAACGATCGCGACCAGTCGTTCGTGCGCGCCGCGATGCCGGAGGGTGCGCGCGGCTTCCTCGACACACTGCCCGCGCTGCGCAACCGCGAGTGCATCGTCTGCGGCGAGGGCGTCGCGATCCCGATCCGCGTCGCGTTCGACGCGCTGGAAGAGGGCAAGCGCCCGGCATCGGCCGACCCGATCTTCTCGTCGCTGTGGCGCGAAACCGGCGGCGAGGAAGACATCATCGCCCGCACGATCCAGCGCTGGCGCGCACAGGGGCGGTGACCTTCTAAAGCCCCTCCCCTTCAGGGGAGGGGTTGGGGTGGGGCAGTCAAAGGCCACGAACGCCGGTCTCGGTGAGACCTCCCCCACCCCCAACCCCTCCCCTGAAGGGGAGGGGCTAGAGAACACTACCGCGCCGCCGTCTCCAGCAGTCGCGCGATCTTCGCCTTCATCGCGCGCAGCGTGTCGGCCGGCAGCGTCTGGATGCTCGCCATCGAGATCGAGCGCGGGTTCACCGGGCGGCCGTTCTTCCACACTTCCCAGTGCAGGTGCGGCCCCGTGGAGATGCCGGTCGACCCGACATAGCCGATCACCTGTCCCCGCCTGACCCGCGCGCCCGCGGACACCGCGATCCGGCTCATATGGCCGTATCCGGTCGCCAGCCCGCCGGCATGCGCCAGCTTGACGAAATTGCCATAGCCGCCGGAGCGGCCCGCGAACTGCACCACGCCGTCGACCGCGGCCATGATCGGCGCGCCATAGCGGGCGCCGATGTCCATCCCCTTGTGCATCCGCATGAAGCCGAGCAGCGGGTGCATCCGCATCCCGAAGGTGGAGGTGACGTGCCCCGCGACCGGCATCCCCATCGCACCGCGACGCTCAAACTGGCCGTTGGCGTCCATGAAGGTGCCGGAACCGTTCTCGCCCCAGCGCACCAGCTGGAGGCGGCGGCCGTTATGCTCCAGCCCGGCATATTGCAGCTGCCCGACCTCGACCTCGCCGGTGGCGGCGCGCGCCTGATCGGCGACCAGGTCGAACGTGTCCGATGCCGCGACGTCGCCGATCGACATGCTGCCCGCCAGCGCCTTGATATAGGCTTCCACCACCCGCGCCGGGACGCCCGCGGCGCGCGCGGAGCGGTACAGGCTCGGCCCGACGATCCCGCGCACGCGCAGCGGGGTACGGTCGATCGCGATCGGATGACGGTCCAGCGCCAGCCCGCCGTCCAGCGTGCGGTTGACCGACAGGTTGAGGTCGAACGCGGCGCGGAACGCCAGCGCCTCCAGCGGGCGCGGCTGGAACTTCGTCGGGCGCCGCCCCAATGTCAGCGACAGGATCGTGCCGGGGCGCAGATCGTCGAGCTTCACCGCACCCGCGACCAGATCGGCGACGCGCCCCGCCTCGCCCCCGCCGACCCCGGCGCGCTGGAGCGCGTTGCGCAACGTATCGCCATCCGCCAGCGCCGCGGTCAGCTCGACCTGCGGGCGCTCCGGCGTCTCGGCCAGCGGGCGCACCAGCGCGCCCGCCGCCATCCGCCGCCCGGTGGTGGCGCCCAGCCCCAGCGGCGCGATCGATTGCGTCCGCGTCTCCTCGAACGCGGCGCCGATCGCGACCGGCGCGGTATAGCCGGTGATCGGCCGAAACCCCGGCGACAGCATCCATGCCGCACCCGCCAGCGCGGTGCAGGTGGCGAGCCCCCGCCACCAGTCGCGCGAGCCGATGCGCTGCCCCAGGTCGGGGGTCCAGTCGGTGGTCGCCGCGGCGATGCGCAGCCGGTCGTACAGGCTGCGATCGGCCAGCGGCACCAGCTCGCGCCCGAACGCGCGGGCTCCCGCCGCCCCGGCCAGCTCCAGCCCCTGTTGCTCGCGCAAGAACACGCCCGCGTCAGCCCTTCGTCAGCATGAACGCCGAAATACCCCCCGGCGCTTGAGGTCGGGATCGTTGTGGACCCGAGTCGCTAAAGTCAAATTAACCCCGGCGGTTGACGTTTGCCGCTGCGCCGAAGCGTTCGTGTCCTGCGCCGAAACGGAGGGTACGCCGATCCCGATTGCATCCGGCGCGCACAGACCCGATGTACCGTGCACCATGACGCGTATCGATCGACCCCGCGTAACCGCGGTATTGGGGCCGACCAACACCGGCAAGACGCATCTCGCGATCGAACGGATGTGCGCGCATTCCAGCGGCATGATCGGCTTCCCGCTGCGCCTGCTGGCGCGCGAGGTCTATGATCGCGTCGTCGCGATCAAGGGGCGCGAGCGCGTCGCGCTGATCACCGGCGAGGAGCGGATCGTCCCCCCCGACGCGCGCTGGTTCCTGTGTACCGCCGAAAGCATGCCGCTCCAGCGCGACGTCGCCTTCGTCGCGCTGGACGAGGCGCAGCTGGGCGCGGATGCGGAGCGCGGCCATGTCTTCACCGATCGCCTGCTGCGCGCGCGCGGTCGCGAGGAGACGATGATCCTGGGGTCCGAGGCGCTGCGCCCGGTGCTGCGCGCGCTGATCCCGGACGTGGAGATCGTCGAGCGACCGCGCTTCTCCACCCTGTCCTATGCCGGTGCGAAGAAGCTCTCGCGCCTGCCGCGCCGCTCCGCGATCGTCGCCTTCTCCGCGGAGGAAGTGTACGCCACTGCGGAGATGCTGCGCCGGCTGCGCGGCGGCGCGGCGGTGGTAATGGGCGCGCTGTCCCCCCGCACCCGCAACGCGCAGGTGGCGATGTTCCAGGCCGGGGAGGTCGATTACCTCGTCGCCACCGATGCGATCGGCATGGGGCTGAACCTCGACGTCGGCCATGTCGCCTTCGCGGGCCTGTCCAAGTTCGACGGCCAGCGCCGCCGCCGCCTGACCGTGGCGGAGATGGCGCAGATCGCCGGGCGCGCCGGGCGCCACCAGCGCGACGGCACCTTCGGCGGGCTGGTCGCGGAGGGGCCGGACGCGTTCGACCCGGAGGAGATCGCCGCGATCGAGGCGCATCGCTTCCCGCGGCTCGACTGGCTCTACTGGCGCGACGGCGAGCCGGACCTGTCGAGCGTCGACGCGCTGATCGCCAGCCTGACGCGCCGTCCCGACCACGAACGGCTGCGCGCCGCGCCCGAGGCGATCGACCTCAAGGTGCTGAAGCGACTGGTCGAGGACCCCGCGGTCCGCGCCAGCGCACGCGGCAAGGTCGCGCGGCTGTGGGCGGCGTGCGGCATCCCCGATTTCGCCAAGCTGGGCATCGATCCGCATGCGCGCTTCGTCGGGCGCATCTTCGGCTATCTGGCGCAGGGCTACATCCCGCACCAATGGTTCGCCGACGAGGTGGCGCGGCTCGACCGCACCGAGGGCGATGTCGAGACGATCGCCGGGCGCATCGCCGCGATCCGCAGCTGGGCCTATATCGCGCAGCGCCCCGACTGGCTCGCCGACCCACAGGCCTGGGCCGCGCGCGCGCTGGCGATCGAGGAGCGACTTTCCGACGCGCTCCACGCCAGCCTGACGCAGCGCTTCGTCGACAAGCGCACCACGGCGCTGGCGAAGAAGATCGGCGGTGGGGTCGGCGAACTGCCGGTCGAGATCGACGCGCAGGGCGAGGTGACGATCGACACCCATGCGATCGGCCGGCTGGAGGGGTTCCGCTTCGTCGTCGCCCCCGATGCGCGCGCCGCGGACAAGCGCCTGCTGCTGGCCACCGCGGAGAAACGGCTGGCGGGCGAGCGCCGCCGCCGCGCCCGCGCGCTGGTGGCGAGCGACGATGCCGCCTTCGCGCTGACCGCGGAGGGGGAGATCGCCGCCGACGGGCTGATCGTCGCGCGGCTGGCGCGCGGCGCGTCGCTGGCGCGGCCGCAGGTGGCGCTCGACAGCGCGCTCGACTGCCTCGATCCGGCGGTGCGCGGCGAGGTGGCGACGCGGCTGCGCGCGTGGCTCGACGCGGCGATCGCGCGCGCGCTGCCGTCGGTCGCCGCGCTGGCGGAGGCGGCGCGCGCGAAGGACGCCGGCCCGGCGCTGCGCAGCGTGGCCGGCGCGATGGAGGCGGGCGCGGGGTTCGCCGCCCGCCTGTCGCTGCGCGAAGCGATCGAGGCGCTCACCCCCGACAACCGCCGCTGGCTGCGTCGCCATGGCGTCACGCTGGGCGCGCTCGACCTGTTCGACCCGCGGTTGCTCAAGCCGGGGGCGCAGGCGTGGCGCCGCGCGCTGCTCGCCGCCGCCGGCACGCCGGCGGGCGACGCGCTGCCCCCGCCCGGTGCGGTCACGCTGCCGCGCGGCGCGCCGGGGGCGATCCCGGTGCTCGGCTATCGCGCGCTCGGCGCGCAGGCGGTGCGGATCGATCTGGTCGAACGCATCGCGCGCGCCGCGCACGACGCGCGCGAGAAGGCGGGCAAGACCCCCTTCGCCCCCGATGCGACGCTGGCGGTGTCGATCGGGCTTCAGCCCGCCACCATCGCGCGGCTGATGGCCGAACTGGGCTTCCGCGCCGCCGCCCCGGTGGAGGGCGCCGCGCGCTACGTCTGGCAGGGGCGCCCGCGCGCGCGCCGCGTCGCGCCCGCCCCCGACAATGCCTTCGCCGCGCTGGCGCAATGGGGCCGCGGATGAGTGCGGGGACGATGCGGCTCGACCTGTTCCTGTGGTACGTCCGCATCGCGAAGACGCGCAGCATCGCGCAAGCCATGGCAAGCGACGGGCATCTGCGCATCGACGGCCGCGCGATCGACCGCGCGCACGCCCCGGTACGCGTCGGCAATATCCTGACCTTCGCGCATCACGGGCACGTCCGCGTGCTGCGCGTCGCCGCGCTGCCGCACCGCCGCGGCCCCGCGCCGGAGGCGCAGGGCTGCTACGAGGAACTGCTGCTCGGTGAGACTGCAAACGTCTCGCAGCAGGCAGCGGAACGTTGACGCGGGCGTCAGGCGGCGCAAAAGCAGGGGCGAGAACGCAAAGGAATCCGCGCCCATGACCTATGTCGTCACCGATGCCTGCATCCGCTGCAAGTACATGGATTGCGTCGAGGTGTGTCCGGTCGACTGCTTCTACGAGGGCGAGAACATGCTCGTCATCAACCCGTCCGAGTGCATCGATTGCGGCGTGTGCGAGCCGGAATGCCCCGCGGAAGCGATCCTGCCCGATACCGAAAGCGGGCTGGAGCAGTGGCTGGAGCTGAACAACACCTTCTCCGCGCAATGGCCCAATGTGACGCGCAAGGCCGATCAGACCCCCGCCGATGCCGATGAGCACAAGGGCGAGGAAGGCAAGTACGACAAATATTTCTCCGCGGAACCCGGCGCGGGCGACTGATCGCGCGATGCGGCTCGCCCGCCGCGACCTGCTGCGCCTTGCGGGCTTGGGGGCCGGGGCCGCGGCGCTGTGGCCGCTGCCGGCATGGGCGCGCGACGCGACCTATCCCGCGCCGATGCGCGAGGCGATGCTGCCGGTGCCGGGCGGGCGCGTCTATGTCCGCGTCAACGGCGACCTCGCCGGCCCCCGCCCGCCGCTGGTGATCGCGCATGGCGGCCCGGGCGGGACGCACGCCAGCTATCTCGACGCGCTGGCGCTGGCGGACGAGCGCGCGGTGATCCTTTACGACCAGCTCGACAGCGGGCGCTCCGACCATCCGGGCGATCCCGCCAACTGGCGCGTGGCGCGCTTCGTCGACGAACTGGAGGCGGTGCGCCGCGGGCTGGACGTCGCGCGCTGGCATGTGTGCGGACACAGCTGGGGTGGCACGATCGCGCTGGAATATGCCGCGCGCCGTTCGCCCGCGATGGCCAGCGCGATTCTGGCCAGCCCGCTGATCTCGACGCGCAGCTGGATCGCCGACGCCGATGCGCTGCGGCGCGAGCTGCCCGCGGAAACGCAAGCCGCGCTCGCCACCTGCGACGTGCCCGCCCCCGCTAACGCCGCGACCTGCGAGGCGGGGACGACCGAATTCTACCGCCGCTTCAACGGGCGCGAGCCCGATCCGCCGTCGCTGCGCGCCTATGCGCGCGCCAATGGCCGCGGGTTCAATGCCCGGCTGTACGAGACGATGTGGGGCAGGAGCGAGTTCGTCTCGACCGGCACGTTGCGCGCTTACGATGGCGAGCCGCTGCTGGCGCGGCTGGACGGCGCCCGCACGCTCTTCATGGTCGGCCAGTATGACGAGGCGCGCCCGCTCACCACGTTGCGCTTCGCCGCCCGCGTGCCCGGTGCCGAACTGGCGGTGATCCCCGGCGCGGCGCACGGCACCTTCACCGACCGCCCCGACGAGACGATCGCGACGCTGCGCAGCTGGATGCGCCGGCACGACGCGTGACCCCGGCCTCATCCACCGCCTCGTCACCCCGGACTTGATCCGGGGTCTCGCTTCTTCTCTCCTTTTCTTCCACCGGCCTATGGACGACCATTCACCACGCCTTGCGCCAGCATCCGGCAACATCCGGCGTCTGGCATCATTCCGGGAAAAGGTTCCCGCCCGACAGCGCTGCTGCCCTAATTACGCTGGAAATATTGTGTCGCGGATGCTATATCGGTCCGGCACGGGCGCTTCGTACCTGCGCCCGGTGGAGACGTCCAACCTACCTGCCCCGTCCCAACTCCTGCCCGCGACCCCCCATATCGCGGATCGCACGCGAGCACGGGGCCACAACAGCGGAAAGGCCAACCATGGCTGCCAAGGCTCTGCATTTCGATGTCGGTGATTATGTCGTCTATCCCAAGCACGGTGTCGGCCGTGTCATCGAGCTGCAGAAACAGGAAATCGCGGGCATGCAGCTGGAGCTGTACGTGCTGCGCTTCGAAAAGGAGCGCATGACGCTGCGCGTGCCGACCAACAAGGCCGAATCGGTGGGGATGCGCAAGCTGTCGTCCGACAAGACGATGCGCGAGGCGATGGAGACGCTGAAGGGCAAGCCCAAGGTGAAGCGCACCATGTGGTCGCGCCGCGCGCAGGAATATGAGGCGAAGATCAACTCCGGCGACCTGGTGTCGATCGCGGAGGTGGTCCGCGACCTGTTCCGTGCCGACGACCAGCCCGAGCAGAGCTATTCCGAGCGTCAGATCTTCGAGGGCGCATGCAGCCGCCTGGCGCGCGAGCTGGCTGCGATGGAGCAGATCGACGAGCCGGCCGCGCAGGAGAAGATCCTGGAGATCCTGCGCAAGGCCGCGGCGATCTACAACAAGGAGAAGGTGCCGGCCTGACGCCGCGCGCCCTGCTCGCGTTCGAGGGGCGGTCCCGCGGGGCCGCCCTTTTCGTTTGCGGGGCGGCCTCATGTGTATTAGTATAGCAATACACATATCAGGAGGATGCCGATGCGAACGATCGTGATGGCCATGCTGCTCCCGCTGGCCGCCTGTGGCAACATCGCCAACTTCGGCGATGACGACGGCACCGTCGTCGCGCCGCAGGGCAGCGGCACCACCCGCACCTTCGCCGCCACCGGCTTCGACCGTGTCGAGCTGCGCGGCAGCGACAATGTCACCGTCCGCGTCGGCCCCGCCTTCGCGGTGCGCGCGGAGGGGACGCCCGCGATCCTCGACCGGCTGAAGATCACGCGCGACGGCCGCACGCTCAAGGTCGGGCGCGAGAACGGCGTCTATGCCAAGGGAAATGTGCGCGTCTTCGTCACCCTGCCGCGGATCGCCGCCGCATCGGTCAGCGGATCGGGCGACATGAGCGTCGACCGCGTCGCCGGCAGCGGGTTCGATGCCTCGGTCGCGGGATCGGGCAATCTCGCGCTGCCGTCGCTGCGCGTCGACCGCGTCGAGATGTCGATCGCGGGGTCGGGCGACGTCACCGCCGCGGGCGAGGCGCGCACGCTGCGCGTCAATGTCGCGGGATCGGGCAACCTGTCCGCACGCCAGCTGGTGGCGTCGGGCGCGGAGGTGAACGTCGTCGGGTCGGGCGACGTCACCGCAACGATCCGCGGCCAGGCCAAGGTCACCTCGATGGGGTCAGGCGACGTCGACCTGGGCGGCGCGGCGCGCTGTTCGGTGACGAAGATGGGCTCCGGCACGGTGCGGTGCGGCAACTGAGGCGCGCCGCACTCGTCCTGCTCCTGCTGCCCGCGTCCGCGCAGGCGGCCGACCGAACGTGGAGCATCGGCAGCGTCGAGCGCCTCCGCGTCGAGGCGCCGGTGACGGTACGGGTCGTCACCAGCGGCGGGAACGGCGTCACCGCGCACGGCGACGATGCCCGCGCGCTCGCCGCGCTGGACATCAGCGCCAGCGCGGGCACGCTGGTGATCCGCCGACCCGGCGGGCGGCTGGCCGCTCCCGATACGACGCATATCGTCGTCACGGTCCGTACCCCGCGGCTGGAGGGCGCGGCGCTCTACGCCGCCGCGCCGGTCACGGTCGCGGGGATGAAGGGCGAGCGGGTGGCGGTGTCGGTCACCGGCGGCGGCACCCTGACGGTCCAGAACATCGCCGCGACCGCGCTGGTCGCGACGCTGGCAGGCGACGGCACGATGACGCTGGCGGGGCGCAGCGGCGACACGCGGCTGATCGCCAACGGCAGCGGCACGATCGACGCCGCCGCGCTGATGGCCGATCGCCTCGACGTGCAGGCGCTCGACAAGGTCGCCATCGCCGCCGCCGCGCGCGACGACGCCCGCGTCAACGCGATCGGCGAGGTCGTGGTGACCGTTTCGGGACGCGCACCCTGCGCGGTGCGCAAGCTGGGGCCGGCGACGGTGACGTGCGGCACCCGCCGATAGCAGCCGTCATCCCGGCGACGCACCACATTACGCGCCCATCGCCGCCTTCGACGCGCTCTCCACCCGCGCCCGCTCCGCCAGCATCAGCGTCGACGAGGCCTTGGCCAGCACCGTGCCGCCTTCGTCGAGCAATCGTCCCTCGAAGAAGCAGGTGCGCTTGCCGCGCCGCTCGACCCAGGCCTCCGCGATCACCGTCCCGGGCCGCGCCGGCGCGAAGAAGCTGACCTTCAGCTCCAGCGACATCGGCACCACGTCCGCGCCCCCCATCGCGATCGCCGCATGCGCCATCGCCGCATCGATCCAGCCGGTGACGAACCCGCCCTGCACCACCCCGCCGGAGTGGCACATATGCGATCCCGCCGCATAGGCGATCCGCGCGCGTCCCTCCGGGTTCATCTCGATCACCCGGATCAGCCCCAGCGTGCGCGACAGTTCGTGAGCGCCCTTGTCTTCCTGCGCCATCCTGCTCCCTTCGTTCGTCTCGGGGCGCAGCGTGGCGGCTGGGCGCGCGGCTGTCAAAGCAGGCGGTGCATCACCAGCGCGTCGACCGCGCCCAGCGCGGGATGGCGGAATGCGCCGGGCACGCGGCCGACGATCGCGAACCCCAGCGCCTGCCACAAGGCGACCGCGCGCGTGTTGCTGGCGACGACGAAGTTGAACTGCATCGCGGCGAAGCCCCGCGCCCGCGCCTCGTCGAACGAATGCGCCGCCATCGCACGGGCCACGCCACGCCCGCGCGCGGCATCCGCGACGACATAGCCGGCGTTGGCGACATGCCGCCCGCCGCCCGCCTGGTTGGCGCGCAGGTAATAGCTGCCCAGCGGCGTGTCGTCCGCGTCGTGCGCGACGAAGGTGGCCCGGTCGTCGCCCAACCAAAAGGCGATCGCAGCCGCCTCGCCGATGTCGCGGTCGATCGCATAGGTTTCGCCGGCGCGGAACACCGGCAGGATCATCGCGGCGATCGCCCCGGCATCCGCCGCCGTCGCGGCGCGGATGCGGATCGTCACGCCTCGTCCGGCCCCAGCGTCGCATCCACGTCGCGCGGGCGGACGAACCGCGTCAGCGTCGCCCCGCCCGCCGCCACCTGCGCCCAGTCGTCGACCGCGAACGTCATCTCCGCCAGCGTCGCGGTGGGATATTTCTCCTCCACCGTATCGCGCAGGCCGCCGGGTTCGTCCGGCACCAGCATCAGCACCAGATCCTCCAGCCCCGGATTGTGCCCGACCAGCAGCAGCGAGGCGACCCCGGCCGGCGTCTCGCGCACCACGTCGAGCAGGCTGGCGGCGGAGGCGAGATACAACCTCTTGTCCCATTCGGGAGCGAGCTCGCCGAACCCGGTGGCGACATCGTCCAGCGTCTCCTGCACGCGCACCGCGGGCGAGGCCACGACACGGTCGAACACCAGCCCCAGCGCGCGCAGGTGGCGCCCCATCGCCGCGGCGGCGCGACGCCCCTTGGGGTTGAGCGGACGGTCGAAATCGCGCGCGACGGGATCGTCCCAGCCCGATTTGGCATGGCGCAGCAGCGTCAGCGTCTTCACGGGCACCGATCCTCTTTAATCCGGGGCGAGCGCCGCCTCATGCCCGATCGGGACGGCAGAAGAAAGTGACTGTGGGGAAAGCCGCTGCCGCACCCGCGCCACCGCCTCGTCCAGCGGCACGCGCGCCACCGGCACGCCCGGCGGGAAGGCATCCAGCAATCGCGACGGCATGGCCGCGGACAGCAGCACGAACATCCCCGAATCGTCCCCGCGCCGGATCAGCCGCCCGAACGCCTGCGCCAGCCGCGCGCGCACGATGCGGTCGTCATAGGCCGTACCACCCTCCGGTGCGGCCAGCCGCCGTGCCGCATGCAGCACGGTCGGCTTGGGCCAGGGCACCCCCTCCATCACCACCAGCCGCAACGAATGGCCCGGCACGTCCATCCCGTCGCGCAGCGCATCGGTGCCGAACAGGCTGGCATGGGGATCGTCGCGGAAGATATCGACCAATGTGCCGGTATCGACCGGATCGACATGCTGCGCGTGGAGCGGCAGCCCGGCGCGCGCCAGCCGGTCGGCGACGCGCGCATGCACCGCGCGCAGCCGCCGGATCGCGGTGAACAGTCCCAGCGCGCCGCCAGCACTCGCCTCCACCAGCCGCGCATAGGCATTGGCGAGCGCGGGCACGTCGCCGCGCTTCACATCGGTGACGATCACCACCTCGGCATGGGTCGCATAGTCGAACGGGCTGGCGGCCTCGAACCGCGCCGGCGCGCGCGGCAGGTGCGGCGCGCCGATCCGCGCCTCCGCGGTCTCCCACCCGCCCCCCGCGGTCAGCGTGGCGGAGGTGACCAGCGCGCCATGCGCCGGCTTCAGCACCGTCTCGACGAAGGGAATCGTGGGATCGAGCCAGCGACGATGGATGCCGATATCGAACTCGCGCCCCTCGACGCGATCGACCGCCAGCCAGTCGACGAAGCGCGGATCTGCCGGCCCGCCGACGCGCGCCAGCAGCGCCAGCCACGCCGCCACCGTCTCCGCGCGCCAGCCGAGCGAGGCGATCGCGCCCTCGATCCGCGCGCGCGCTGGGCCGTCCATCCAGTCGGGCGCCTCCGCCAGCACCGCCTCCAGCCGTTTGCCCAGCGCCACCATCGGCCGCACCAGCGCATCCAGCGCATGCGCCGCGGGTGCCGCTGCCTCGATCAGCGCGGGCGATGGTTCCGCCAGCTCGGTCTCCAGCCCGTATCCCGCGTCCGCCCCCGCCGCCTCCGCGCGGGCATAGGACAGGCCACGCACCGCGCCGAGCAGCGTTTCGATCGCACCGAACGGTGCGCCTTCCGCGACGCGCGCCAGCCAGCCATCGGACGCCAGCGCGCCGGCCGCGGCGACGATATCGGACATCGCGCGCCCGCCCTGTTCGTCATAGCTGCCGACGTCGGACAGCCGCGCCTGAAGGCCCCGCCGCCGCCCGCGTGAATTCCCCTCCGGCCCGACGATCCAGCGCCGCAGTTCGATCGTCTCCGCACCCGTCAGCGCGGTGGCGAACATGGCGTCGGCGGCATCGAACACATGATGCCCCTCGTCGAAGACATAGCGCGTCGGCCGCGTCGACAATTCACGCCCGCGCGCGGCATTGACCATCACCAGCGCATGGTTGGCGATCACCAGATCCGCCTCCGCCGAGGCGCGCGCCGCACGCTCGATGAAGCATTTGCGGTAATGCGGGCAGCCGGCATAGACGCATTCGCCGCGCCGGTCGGTCAGCGCGGCGGAGCCGTTGCGGCGGAACAAGGTCGTCAGCCAGCCCGGCAGGTCGCCGCCGACCATGTCGCCGTCGTCGGTATAGGCCGCCCAGCGCGCCACCAGTTGCGCCAGGATCGCGGCCCGCCCGGCGAATCCGCCCTGCAACGCATCCTCCAGGTTGAGCAGGCACAGGTAATTCTCGCGCCCCTTGCGCGTCACCACACGCGCCTTGCGCGTCGCGCGATCGGGATGGAGCCGCACCGTCTCATGCCCCAGCTGACGTTGCAGCGCCTTGGTATAGGTACTGATCCACACCGCGCCGCCGGCCTGCTCGGCCCATAGCGAGGCGGGCGCCAGATAACCCAATGTCTTGCCGATCCCGGTGCCCGCCTCTGCCAGCACCAGTTGCGGCGTGTCGCGCGCCACGCGCGGGCCGAACGCGGCGGCGGCGGCAGCGGCATAGGCGCGCTGCCCGCCGCGGGCTTCGGCTCCCGCGCCGGTCAGGGCGTCGAGCCGGCCCAGCACCGCTTCCTCCGCCAGCGTCACCGTGCGCGGCGCGGGACGGGGCGCGACCTCCTCCCATTCGGGCAGTCGCGAGAACAGCCAGCGCTCGTTCTGCGCCGGCTTCGCCAGCCGCGGCGCCACCACCGGCGCCCAGGCCCAGCGCGCGCGCGTCAGCGACTGCGCCGCGGTCCATGCGCCTTCGCGCTCCGGCCAGTCGCCCGCGACGCCCGCCAACAGCCGCTCCGCGGCGGCGAGCAGGAACGGGGCGATCTCCTCGTCGCGCTCGGTCACCGCAAGCCCGGTCGCCTGCGCCACCCCCTTGGGCGTGGGCACCATGAAGCGCGCGGGGTGGAGGAAGGCGAACAGCTCCAGCAGGTCCAGCCCCGACAGATCGGCATAGCCCAGCCGCTGTCCCACCAAAGGCGCGTTGAGCAGCACGACGGGCGTGTCCGCGGCCAGCCGGATCGCCTCGCCGCGCGACAGCGCCCGCACCTCGCCGTTCTGCGCCACCCAGATGCCCGAATGGCTGGCGTGGAGCGCGGGATAGGAGAAGGGCGGGATCGGGGTCACGGGATCGGCGTGCACGTGTAGGAACAGATTGGCAACTATCAATGGGACCCTTCCTTCACGTCACCCCGGGCTTGACCCGGGGTCCCGCTTCTCCTGCGCCGTTGCCATGAAAGCGGGACCCCGGATCAAGTCCGGGGTGACGACCTGCCGACAGCCGCACACCCTATCGCTACCGCTTCGCAACTGCGGAAAAGACAGTGGATTTGCATCAAGCCGTGTGCTTTAGCCACGCTCAAGACTCGACTGACTCAATCTCCGGGAGGATCGGCCATGAACATCCATGAATATCAGGCCAAGGAACTGCTCGCGAAATTCGGTGTCCCCGTGCCTGCCGGCTATGCCGCGATGAGCGTGGACGAGGCGGTCGAGGTGTCGAAGAAGCTGCCCGGACCGCTCTACGTCGTCAAGGCGCAGATCCATGCCGGCGGCCGCGGCAAGGGCAAGTTCAAGGAACTGGCCGAGGGCAGCAAGGGCGGCGTCCGCCTCGCCAAGACCGAGGACGAGGTCCGCCACGCCGCGACCGAGATGCTGGGCAACACGCTGGTGACGATCCAGACCGGCGACGCGGGCAAGCAGGTCAACCGCCTGTACGTGACCGATGGCGTCGATATCGCCAAGGAGTTCTACCTCGCGCTGCTGGTCGACCGCGCGACGGGGCGCGTCGCCTTCGTCGTCTCGACGGAAGGCGGGATGGACATCGAGACGGTCGCGCACGACACGCCCGAGAAGATCCACACCTTCGCGGTCGACCCGGCCACCGGGTTCCAGCCGCACCACGGCCGCGCCGTTGCCAACGCGCTGGGCCTGACCGGCGACCTCGCCAAGCAGGCGCAGAGCCTCGCCGGCAAGGTCTATGACGCGTTCCTGGGCACCGATGCCGCGCAGATCGAGATCAACCCGCTCGCCGTCACGGAAGACGACAAGCTGATGGTGCTCGACGCCAAGGTCGGCTTCGACGGCAATGCGCTGTTCCGCCACAAGGACCTGATGGAACTGCGCGACGAAACCGAGGAGGATCCCGCCGAGCTGGAAGCGTCGAAGTACGACCTGGCCTATATCAAGCTGGACGGCGACATCGGCTGCATGGTCAACGGCGCCGGCCTCGCCATGGCGACGATGGACATCATCAAGCTGAACGGCATGTTCCCGGCCAACTTCCTCGACGTCGGCGGTGGTGCCAACAAGGAGAAGGTGACCGCGGCGTTCAAGATCATCCTCGCCGATCCGAACGTGAAGGGCATCCTGGTCAACATCTTCGGCGGCATCATGAAGTGCGACATCATCGCCGAGGGCATCGTCGCCGCGGCCAAGGAAGTGAACCTGTCGGTGCCGCTGGTCGTCCGTCTGGAGGGCACCAACGTCGACAAGGGCAAGGAAATCCTCGCCGGCTCCGGCCTCGCGATCGTTCCCGCCAACGATCTGGGCGATGCGGCGAAGAAGATCGTCGCCGAGGTGCAGAAGGCGGCGTGATCGGATCGCGCCACGCGACGCCGCGAGGCGCCTGACGCACTGTGGGGGGCGGGAACGGGAGACCGTTCCCGCCCCCTCATGCGTCCGGCATGGACATCATCGCGCGGTGGGGATTTATCCCATCGCAGGCAGGTTGAACCGCGGGCTACTTGATGTTGACGTAAACGTCAGGTAGCAGCCGCGAGGAATGAGGAGAGTAGCGCAATGAAGGTGCTGGTTCCGGTCAAGCGCGTGCTTGATTACAACGTGAAGCCCCGCGTGAAGGCGGACGGGTCGGGCGTCGACCTCGCCAACGTGAAGATGAGCATGAACCCCTTCGACGAGATCGCGGTCGAGGAAGCGATCCGGCTGAAGGAGAAGGGAACGGTCACCGAGATCGTCGCCGTCTCGATCGGCGAGGCCAAGGCGCAGGAAACGCTGCGCACCGCGCTGGCGATGGGCGCCGATCGCGCGATCCTCGTCACCGCGGAAGAGAAGGTGGAGCCGCTGGGCGTCGCCAAGATCCTGGCGAAGATCGTCGAGGAGGAACAGCCCTCGCTCGTGATCCTGGGCAAGCAGGCGATCGACGACGACAACAACCAGACCGGGCAGATGCTCGCCGGGCTGCTTGGCTGGGGCCAGGCCACCGCCGCGTCGAAGGTCGAACTGTCGAGCGACAGCGCCAAGGTGACCCGCGAGGTCGACGGCGGGCTGGAGACGGACACGTACAAGCTGCCCGCGATCGTCACCACCGACCTGCGCCTCAACGAGCCGCGCTACGCCTCGCTGCCCAACATCATGAAGGCGAAGTCGAAGCCGCTCGCGACCAAGACGGCCGGCGATTACGGCGTTGACGTGACCCCGCGCCTGAAGGTGGTGAAGGTCGCCGAGCCGGCGAAGCGCACCGCGGGCGTGAAGGTCGCCGACGTCGACGAGCTGGTGAACAAGCTCAAGTCGATGGGCATCGCGAAGTAACTCGGATGGATATTGCCCCGCCCCGTTCGTCCTGAGGAGAGGCTGAGCTTGTCGAAGCCTCGTCTCGAAGGACATGTGCTTCGAGACGGCATTTCGACAGGCTCAATGCCTCCTCAGCACGAACGGTGGAGGGCGCGAAAGGATTGGAAGCCATGAAGACTCTGGTTTGGGTCGAGCACGACGGCTCGACCGTCAAGGACGCCACGCTCTCCGCGGTGACCGCCGCGGCGAAGCTGGGCGAGGTACATCTGCTGGTCGTGGGCCAAGGCGTCGATGGCGTGGCACAGGCCTCGGCGAAGATCGCCGGCGCGGGCAAGGTGCATGTCGCGGACGACGCCGCCTATGCGCACCAGCTCGCCGAGAACGTTGCGCCTTTGGTGCAGCAGCTGATGGGCGACCACGACGCCTTCGTCGTGCCCGCCACCACCACCGGCAAGGCGCTGGCGCCGCGCGTCGCCGCCCTGCTGGACGTGATGCAGATCAGCGACATCCTGTCGGTCGAGAGCGAGGACACGTTCACGCGCCCGATCTACGCCGGCAATGCGATCGCCACCGTCCAGACCTCGGACGCCAAGAAGGTCATTACCGTGCGCGGCACCGCGTTCGAGAAGGCCGCTGCCGAGGGTGGGTCGGGCACGGTCGAGGCGGTCGCCGCGACTGGCGACACCGGCCTCGCCACGTTCGAGGGGCAGGAGATCGCCGAGCTGACGCGCCCCGAACTGACCAGCGCGAAGATTATCGTCTCGGGTGGGCGCGCGCTCGGCTCGGGCGAGAAGTTCACCGAGGTGATCGAGCCGCTGGCGGACAAGCTGGGCGCGGGCGTCGGCGCGAGCCGCGCCGCGGTCGACGCGGGCTTCGTCCCCAACGATTATCAGGTTGGCCAGACCGGCAAGATTGTCGCGCCGGAGGTCTATATCGCGGTCGGCATATCGGGCGCGATCCAGCATCTGGCGGGGATGAAAGACTCCAAGACCATCATCGCCATCAACAAGGATGAGGACGCGCCGATCTTCCAGGTCGCGGACATCGGCCTGGTCGGCGACCTGTTCAAGGTCGTGCCGGAACTGACGTCGAAGCTGTAATGCACTCCGTCACCCCGGGCTTGACCCGGGGTCCCGCTTCTTCTGCAATATTGGCGAGAAAGCGGGACTCCGGATCAAGTCCGGGGTGACGTGTATCCACCTTTCGTCGTCATTCCCGCGAAGACGGGCATGACGTCGGTACCGATGCGAGGGACACCCCCTCAGTCGTGCCGGCGTCCGAAATCCGCCGCCGCGTCATCCTGTCCCTGATCGACGATCGACCGCCGGATCATCCGCGTCTTCGCGAAGCGGTCGAACAGCGCGTCGCCGTCGCCCCAGCGGATTGCGCGCTGTAGCTGGCTCAGATCCTCGCTGAACCGCTGGAGCATCTCCAGCACCGCATCCTTGTTCGACAGGAACACGTCGCGCCACATCGTCGGGTCCGACGCCGCGATGCGCGTGAAGTCGCGGAAACCCCCGGCGGAGAATTTGATGACCTCCGACTGGGTCACCTGCTCCAGATCGTCCGCGGTGCCGACGATCGTATAGGCGATCAGGTGCGGCAGGTGGCTGGTCACCGCCAGCACCAGATCGTGGTGGTCGGGCGTCATCTGCTCGACATCCGCGCCCAGCCCGCGCCAGAACGTGGCGACGCGCTCCACCGCCACCGGGTCGCTGTCCGCCAGCGGGGTGACGATGCACCAGCGCCCGCGGAACAGCGTGGCGAAGCCCGCCTCGGGGCCGCTCTTCTCGGTCCCGGCGACCGGATGCGCCGGCACCACCCGCGCCGGCGGCAGGACCGCCGACAGCGCGCGCGCTACCGATGCCTTGCAGCTGCCGACGTCGCTGACGATCGCGTCGGCGGGCAGATCGTCGGCGATGTCACGCGCCACCGCCTCCATCGCGCCGACGGGGACGCAGAGGATGACGAGGTCGGCATCGATCACCGCCGCGCCCGGCGTGTCCGCGACATCGTCGACCAGGTCGATCCGCTGCGCCACCTCACGCACCGCGGCGCTGGCGTCATGCCCGGTCAGCCGCACGGTCGGCATCGACTGGCGGACCGCGCGCGCGATCGAGGAGCCGAGCAGCCCCAGCCCGATGATCGCGACCCTGGCGAACGGCAGCATCAGCCCGCCTTCTCCACCTCGGCGCGCAGCACGTCCACCACCGCGCGCATGTCCGCCTCGCTGCCGATCGTGATGCGCAGGCCGTGCGCCAGCCCCTGCCCCGGCAGCCAGCGCGTGGCATAGCCCGCCGCCATCAGCGCGTGATAGGCGGTTTCCGCGCTCAGCCTGCCCTCGAACAGCACCAGCACGAAGTTGGCCTTGCTGGGTAACGCGCGCAGCCCGGCATTGCCCATCGCGGCGACCTGCTCGCCAAACCACGCGCGCCACGTCCGGTTGTGGTCGCGGCTTTCCTCGACGAACGCCGCATCGCCCAGCGCCGCGATCGCGGCGCGTTGTGCGCCGATCCCGAACGCGAACGGCGCGCGAATGCGGTGCATCGCATCGATCAGCGCAGGCGCGCCATAGCCCCAGCCGACCCGCTCCGCCGCCAGCCCGAAGATCTTGGAGAAGGTCCGCGTCACCAGCACGTTGGGCTGGGTGCGCGCCAGCGCCAGCGCGCCGTCGTCGTCGTCCGCGTCCAGATATTCGGTATAGGCCTGGTCGATCACCAGCAGCACGTCGCGCGGCAATGCGGCGTGCAGCCGTGCGATCTCCCCGCGTGGGGTATAGGTGCCGGTCGGATTGTTGGGATTGGCGACGAAGACGACCCTGGTCCGCTCCGTCACCGCCGCGAGGATCGCATCGACATCGGTCGCGTAATCCGCGTCCGCCGCGATCACCGGCACCGCGCCGACACGCCGCGCCGCGATCTCGTACACCGCGAAACCGTAGCGGACGAAGACGATCTCGTCCCCCGGCCCGGCAAACGTGCCCGCGGCGAGGTGCAGCACCTCGTCCGATCCGGTGCCATAGACGATGCGGTCCGCCTCCACCCCGTAATGCGCCGACAGCGCCGCGCGCAGCTCGACCGCGGCGGCATCGGGATAGCGCTCCAGCTCGTCGGCGGCGCTGCGATAGGCGGCGCGCGCGGCCGGCGAGGTGCCGAACGGATTCTCGTTCGACGACAGCTTCACGACGGGGCGGCCGTTGTCCGCGGTGGCACGACCGGGGACATAGGGGGCGATCCCCATGATCCAGGGCTTCGGGGCGGGCGCGAGAGCAGCGTCGGTCATGGCCCTGCGCTCTAGGAGCCACAGGCCAGCGTGGCAACGCACGCAGGCTTCTCGACTTACCCGCCCACGCCGGAGTAAGGCCGGTCGCTACCGATGCTGACCACCGCCTCTCCCGCCCTCGACCAGCGCTTCGGCCTCGCGCGGCGCGTGACCCTGCCGGGGCCGCTGCGGCTCGACAGCGGTGCGCTGCTGACCCCGGTCGAGATCGCCTACGAAACCTATGGCACGCTGGCGCCCGACGGCGGCAACGCGCTGCTGCTGTGCCACGCACTGACCATGGACCAGCATGTCGCCGGCCCCAATCCGCGCACCGGCAAGCCGGGCTGGTGGACGCGCATGGTCGGCCCGGGCCGCCCGATCGATACCGACCGCTTCTTCGTCGTGTGCGCCAACGTGCTGGGCAGCTGTATGGGCTCCTCCGGCCCGGCCAGCATCGATCCCGCGACGGGGCGGGAGTATGGCATGACCTTCCCCGTCATCACCATCCGCGACATGGTGCGCGCGCAGGCGATGCTGCTCGACCATCTCGGCGTCGCGCGGCTCGCCGCGGTGGTGGGCGGATCGATGGGCGGGATGCAGGCGCTCAGCTGGGCCGCGACCTATCCCGATCGTGTCGCCGCCGCGGTCGTCATCGCCTCCACCGCGCGCCACACCGCGCAGAACATCGCCTTCCACGAGGTCGGTCGACAGGCGGTGATGGCCGATCCGCACTGGCGCGGCGGCGATTATTACGGCGGCGAGCCGCCCGCCGCGGGCCTCGCGGTGGCGCGCATGGCCGCGCACATCACCTATCTGTCCGAGGCAGGGTTGACCGAGAAGTTCGGCCGCCGCCTTCAGGCGCGTGAGCAGAAGAGCTTCGGCTTCGACGCCGACTTCCAGGTGGAAAGCTATCTGCGGCATCAAGGGCTGGCCTTCACCGACCGGTTCGACGCCAACAGCTATCTCTACATCACCCGCGCGATGGACTATTTCGATCTCGCCGAGGAGCATGGCGGGCTGCTGGCACACGCCTTCCGCGGCACCGGCACGCGCTTCTGCCTGGTCAGCTTCGACACCGACTGGCTCTATCCGACGCCCGAGTCGCGCAGCATCGTCCAGGCGCTCAACGCCGCGGGCGCGCCGGCCAGCTTCGTCGAACTGTCCAGCCCCTATGGCCATGACGCCTTCCTGCTCGAATCGCCCGAGCTGGAGCGGCTGGTCGCCGGCTTCCTGCGGGCGGCAGCATGAACCTGCGCCCCGATCTGGCGATCATCGCGCGCCACGTCCGCGCCGGCGCGCGCGTGCTCGATGTCGGTTGCGGCGACGGCGACCTGATGGCGGCGTTGCGCGACAGCCGCGGCGTCGACGCGCGCGGGCTGGAGCTGGACGCCACCAATGTCGCGCTGGCGATGGCGCGCGGGCTGCCCGTCATCCAGGGCGATGCCGATACCGATCTGGCGGGCTATCCCGACCAGAGCTTCGATTATGCGATTCTCAGCCAGACGCTGCAGACCGCGCGCGCGCCCGATCGCGTGCTGGACGATCTGCTGCGGATCGGGCGGCGCGCCTTCGTCAGCTTTCCCAATTTCGCGCACTGGCGCGTCCGGCTGTCGCTCTTGTGGGGCGGACGGATGCCGGTGACGCGGCTGTTGCCCGAACGCTGGTACGACACCCCCAACATCCATCACCTGACCATCGACGATTTCCGCGCGCACCTGCGCGAACGCGCGATCACGGTGGAGGGCGCGTGGTTTCTGTCGGGCGACAAAAGCACCAGCGAAACCGCCGCCAACTTCCTCGCGGAGCACGCCGTGTTCCTGCTGACACGGAACCCTTCGGCTTGATTTCGGTTAAGCGGGCTCGATAGGAAGGCAGGAATGTCGAAGACCGCATTGATCGTAGAGGACGAAATCTTCGTCGCGCTCGACCTGGAGCGGATCCTGACGGACGCCGGTTATGCGGTCGCCGGGATCGCTGCCGACGCCGATACCGCGATGCGCGTCGCACCCGGCTGCACCTTCGCCTTCGTCGACGTCAACCTGCGTGACGGCGCGACCGGGCCGGCGATCGCGCAGCGAATCCACCGCGAACACGGCGTCAACGTCGTCTTCGTCACCGCCAATCCCAGTCAGATCGCGGACCCCGCCGGGGCGCTGGGCTATATCCGCAAACCGTTCAACGATCAGGCGATCCTCGCCGCCGCCGAAACCGCCAGCCATCCCGGCGGCGTAACGGCCGACAATGTCGATTTCGTCAGGTGGACGACGTCCGGCTGAATGCCGGGGCGGGAATCCGCATCGCGACCTCCAGCCCCTGCGGATGCCATGTCCGCTCGACCGAGCCGCCCAGTTGGCGCACCGCGCTCAACTCCACCAATTGCGTGCCGAACCCGGTGATGTCGGCGGGGGCGACCACATCCGGCCCGCCCGCCTCGCTCCAGCGCAGCAGCACCTCGTCCGCATCGCGATCGATCGCCAGCGTCACCCGCCCGCCCGCGACCGACAGCGCGCCATATTTGCTCGCGTTGGTCGCCAGCTCGTGGAACAGCAGCGCCAGCGGGGTCGCCGCGCGATCGTCGATCGTCACATCGCCGCCCGTCACCGCGATCCGCTCCCCCGGCACCGCCTGATAGGGCGCGAACAGCTCCTCCAGCAGGCCTTGCAGGCTGTCCTGCGCCAGATGCGGGCGCGAATGGGGGCTGTGCGGACGGACGAAATCGTGCGCGCGGCCCAGCGCGGTGATACGCTGGCGCAGATCGGTGGCGACACCCGCCGCCTCGGGATGCGCGCGCGCGGCGAACTGGATCAACCCCGCGATCACCGAGAAGATGTTCTTGATGCGATGGCTCAGCTCCTGGCTGATGACCTCGCGCTCCTCCAGCGCCAGCTTCTGCTCGTGAATGTCGGTGCAGGTGCCAAACCAGCGCGTGATCTGCCCGCGATCGTCGCGGATCGGCAGCGCACGCCCCAGCACCCAGCGATAGGTGCCGTCATGGTGCCGCAGCCGATATTCGATCTGATACGGATCGCCCGACGCCAGCGAATGGCGCCACACCGTCCAGGCGCGCTCCTGATCCTCGGCGTGGAACATCCCGTTCCACCCCTCGCCATCGGTCGTGCCCGCCGGCGCGCCGGTGAATTCGTACCAGCGCGCGTTGTAATAATCGTGATAGCCGTCGGGCAGCGTCGACCACACCATCTGCGGCATCGTATCGGCCAGCGTGCGGAAGCGCAGATCGCTGTCGGTCGCCGCCTGCCGCGCCTCGCGCTCCGACTCGCGTCGCGCCGCCCCCTCGCGCCGGTCGCGCAGCCGGGCGAGCACGTTGGCGGCCAGCACCTCCAGCCCCTGCCGCTGGAACGCGGTCAGCCCCTCGGGCCGCGGCCGGGTGTCGAGCACGCAGAGCGAGCCGAGCGGATAGCCCTCGTCCGACACCAGCGGCGCACCGGCGTAAAAGCGCAGGTTCAGCTCCCCGGTGACCAGCGGATTGTCGGCGAAGCGCGGATCGCGGGTGGCGTCGGGCACCACCATGATCCCCTTTTCCCACATCGCATGCGCGCAGAAGGATTGTTCGCGCGGCGTCTCCGTCGCCGCCATGCCGGTGCGCGCCAGGAACAGCTGGCGATCGGTCTCGACCATGCTGACCAATGCAGTCGGCACGTCGCACAGTGCGGCGGCGAAATCGGTGATCTGCCGCAGCGCGTCCGAATTGTAGAGCGCGCCGATATCGTGCGAGGCGAGCGCCGCGACGCGCTGTTCCTCGCTACACGCCGACGGCGGGAGGGGTTGCGTCACTTAGAACGGCACGTCGTCATCGAGATCGTCGGCGTAACCGCCGCCGAACCCGCCGCTGCCGCCACGCGACGCGCCGCCCGACGATGCACCGCCGCCACGGCTGCCGCCGCCGCCACGCGAACCGCCGCCGAAGTCGTCGCCGCCGCCGCCCCAATCGTCACGGCCGCCGCCGCCGCCACCACCACCACCGGAGCCGCCCTGCGGCCCGTCGAGCATCGTCAGGACGGAATTGAACCCCTGCAGCACGACCTCGGTCGAATAGCGGTCCTGCCCGTTCTGGTCCTGCCACTTGCGGGTCTGCAACTGGCCCTCGACATAGACCTTGCTGCCTTTGCGCAGGAATCGCTCCGCGACATTGGCGAGGCCTTCGTTGAAGATCGCGACCGAATGCCATTCGGTCTTTTCCTTGCGCTCGCCGGTGTTGCGGTCCTTCCAGCTCTCCGACGTGGCGATGCGCAGGTTCACCACCTTGCCGCCGTTCTGGAACGAGCGCGATTCGGGATCGCGCCCGAGATTGCCGACGAGAATGACCTTGTTGACGCTGCCTGCCATGCGAACCTCTTAGAGGCCGGCGAACACCGCCAGCCAGTATGTCAGCCCCGCCATGACATAAGCGATGGCGAAAAGGTAGCCGAGCATGAACATCGGCCATTTCCATCCGTTCGTCTCGCGCCGCGTCACCGCGATCGTGGAGATGCATTGCGGTGCGAAGACGAACCACATCAGGAAGGCGAGCGCGGTGGGCAGCGACCAGCGCGATTGCAGCCGCTGCACCAGCGTCTGCTCGCCCGCCGCATCCTCGGTATCGTCGATCGCATAAGCGGTGCCGATCGCCGCCACCGCCACCTCGCGCGCGGCCATCGCGGGGATCAGTGCCAGCGCGATATCGTGGTTGAACCCGATCGGCCGCACCACGACCTCCAGCCCGCTGGCGATACGGCCGGCGACCGAATATTCGACCTGCTTCTGCCCCGCGGGGGCCTGCGGGAAGCTCAGCAGCGCCCACAGCACGATCGTCGTCAGCGCGATCGTGGTACCGGCGCGCTTCAGGAAGATCCACGCACGGCTCCACAGCCCGATCGCGACGTCGCGCGCGCGCGGCCATTGGTAGCGCGGCATCTCCATCATGAAGCCCGACGATTCGCCCTTCGTCACTGTGCGCCGCAGCAGCAGCGCGGCGAAGAAGGCGCCGACGATCCCCATCAGGTATAGCCCCAGCAGCACCAGCCCCTGCAAGCCCACGAACGGCACCACCTGCCGCGCCGGAATGAACGCGCCGATGATGATCGTATAGACCGGCAGCCGCGCCGAGCAGGTCATCAGTGGCGCGATCAGGATCGTGGTCAGCCGGTCCTTCTCATCGTCGATCGTCCGCGTCGCCATGATGCCCGGCACCGCGCAAGCGAAGCTGGACAGGAGCGGGATGAATGCGCGCCCCGACAGCCCGACATGGCTCATCATCCGGTCCATCAGGAACGCGGCGCGCACCATGTATCCGGACGCCTCCAGCACCAGGATGAACAGGAACAGGATCAGGATCTGCGGCAGGAAGACGATCACCGCGCCCACGCCGGCGATGACGCCGTCGGTCAGCAGCGAGCGCAGGAAACCGTCGGGCAGCGCCGCCTTCACCGCGGCGTCGAAGGCCGCGAACCTGTCCTCGATCCAGCTGATCGGCGCCTCCGACCAGCTGAACACCGCCTGGAACATCACGAACAGCAGCGCGACGAGCACGATCGGCCCCAACACGGGGTGCAGCGCGACCGCGTCGAGCGCGTTGTTCCAGCGCCGCACCGGCGTCTCGCTGACCGTCGCCGCGCGCGACAGGGTGCGCGCACGCCGCTGCAACGCGACGATATCGTCCTGCGGCACCGCCAGCGGCCCTGCGGTCCGATGCCGCGCGGCGCCGATCGCGTCGGTCAGCCGTGCGCGCAGCGTGTCGATCCCGCGGCGACGCACCGCGACCGTCGCCACCACCGGCACGCCCAGCTCGCGCTCCAGCACGTCCGGGTCGAGGACGAGGCCATCGCGCTCCGCGAGGTCGACCATGTTGAGCGCGATCACCACCGGCAGCCGCAGCGCGATCAGCTGCATCGCGAAGCGCAGGTGATTGTCGAGATTGGCAGCGTCCACCACCACCAGCAGCGCGTCGGGCAGCCGCTCGCCCGCCTGCGATCCGGTGACGACGTCGCGCGTCACCCGCTCGTCGGGCGAGGAGGGGTCGAGGCTGTACGCGCCGGGCAGGTCGACCAGCTCGATCGGGCGGCCGTCGTCCAGCGCGAGGCGGCCGGCATGGCGCTCGACGGTGACGCCGGGGTAGTTGCCCACCTTCTGGCGTGCGCCCGTTAGCGCGTTGAACAGCGCACTCTTGCCGGCATTGGGATTGCCGACCATCGCCACCAGCGGGGGGAGTTCCATCAGCGGGCGGCCGTCATTCCGCGGCCAGCAACTCGCCGCCATAGGCTTCGCCGCCGTGTGGATCGTGCCCGACCTGGATCGACGCGGCGACCGCGCGGCGCAGCGCCACCGTCATCCGCCCGATCCGGCAGGCGATCGGCCCGCCGCCGAAGCGCGAACGGTGCAGCACCTCCACCGCGACGCCCTCGCCGAATCCCAGTTCGCGCAGCCGCCGCGCCTCCGGCACCGCCAGCCGCGACCAGTCGATCGCGGCCACGATCGCGGGCGCATGCCGCGGCAGCGTCTCCAGGCTCCAGCGCGAATCGGATGCCGCATCGTTGCTGGCAGCGAGCGGAGCGAGGGGAGAATGGCCGGTCACGCGCCCGCTATATGGCCAGTGCGATTGATTATCAATAAACGTCTTCGTCGATACCCTGCCGCTCCCCGGCGAGGCCGGGGAACAAAGTCACACCACCGGATAGCGCAACCGCCCCACGAAGCGGCTGAGGCTCGGGCGGCGTTGCGCACGCCGCGCCATCCCCGCTTTCGCCTTTTCGAACCGCATGATACCGTCGATCCGCCGCGCCAGGAACGCGCGCGTGTCCGCCTGCCCCTCGCTCTCGTCGTCGAGGAACACCGCGATCGTCGCGCCATAGACCGCCAGCAGCATCGCGCGCTTGGTATAATGGTTGTAATCGGTCGCGGTGTCGCCCGCGACGCGCCAGATGCGGTCGACGCTGCGCCACCCCAGCTTCGCCGCGCGCGCGACATTGGCGGGCAGCGCCAGCACCGCCAGCGCGCGGCGCAGCGATTCGCGCTCCGGCGCCAGCACCGCGAGCCGCGCCTCGACCAACGCCGTGATCCGCGCGCGCACCTTCATCGCCGCCAGCGCCTCGTCCGGCACCGCCGCCACCATCGCCGCATCGACGTGCGCGAACCAGGCGTCGATCATCGCCACCGCGCCTTGCGCGAAGGCGACCCGCGCCACGTCCGCGTCGACCGCCATCGTCTCCGCCGCCAGGTCGCGCGCCGCATCGCCCCAGCCGTCGAACGCGGCATTGGCGGCGATCGCGGGGGCCAGCCGGTCGCGTACCTCGTCGAGCGTCCAATCCTGCGTCATCGCACCTCCTCCCGCACCGCGTCGGCGGCCGGTCGCGGCGCTGTAGCAGGTCCGGCGTCGCGCCGCACCAGCACCAGCGCGGCGGCCACCATTGCCACCCCGATCAGGTCGGGCGCGCCCAGCACCTCGCCGAACAGCACCTGCCCGACCACCGCCGACACCACCGGCTGCACCAGCAGCGCCAGCCCGATCGCCAGCGGCGGCAGCCGGCCCAGCGCATAGGTCATGCAGCCCTGCCCGATCACCTGGCTGCACAACGCCAGCCCGACCAGCGGGGTCCAGTCACCCGGCATCACCCGCTCCCCCAGCAACAGCGCGAAGACGAGCAGCGGCGGCAGCGCGGCGACGGAGGACCATGCCAGCGCCGGCAGGGGTGCCATCGTCGCGCGCACATCGGCCATCAGCACGAAGTAGATCGTGTAGAGCACGCCCGCGAGCACGCACAGCAGGTCGCCGGCCAGATGCGCGGGGTCGAGCTGATACGACCGCCCCATCAGCAGCGCGGCGCCCGCGGCAGCGAGCAGCAGCGCCACCGCCTGCCCGCGCGACGGCCACGCCCGCACGACGACGAACCCCCAGATCGGGAAGATGAAGGCCGAGGCATTGCCGAACAGCGTGGCATTGGCGAGCGTGGTGCGCACGATCCCGACGTGCCAGCTCGCCAGATCCGCGGCGAAGGCGACCCCCGCCGCCGCGAGCAGCCACGCCAGCCGGGGCGGCAACCGCCGCAGCGTCCGTTCGCCCTCCGCCCGCGTCATCCACGCCATCGACGCGACCAGCGGCAGCGCCAGCGTCATCCGCCAGAAACCGGCCGCGACCGGCCCGGCATCCGCCAGCCGCACGAACATCGGCCCGAACGCCAGCGCCATGTTGGCGACCACCAGCGCCGCGAACGCGCGCCCGTTGCCGTTCGTGACGCCTTGATTCCGATGGCTTTGCGCCATGATAGGTTTTCTTCGCGTACCGACCTGATGCATGGTGCCCTGTAACGACTTAGCTTTGGCCGCGTCAGCTATTCATTGCCGAAAGGAGCATCATGCCCAGCCTGTTCGATCCGATCACGTTGGGGGCGATCGACGCCCCCAACCGCATCCTTATGGCGCCGCTGACGCGCACCCGCGCGACGACGGACCATGTCCCCACCGAGATGATGATCGAATATTACCGCCAGCGCGCCAGCGCGGGCCTGATCATCTCCGAGGCGACCGGGATCAGCCGACAGGGGCTCGGCTGGCCCAAGGCGCCGGGGCTGTGGACGCGCGAGCAGGTCGAGGCGTGGAAGCCGGTGACCGAGGCGGTGCACAAGGCCGGCGGGCGCATCATCGCGCAGCTGTGGCACATGGGCCGTCTGGCGCGTCCCGACGTGACCGGGCTGCAGTCGCTGTCCTCGTCCACGCAGCGCGCGCCGTACCACGATCCCGACAAGAACCCCTATGACACGCCGCGGGCCGCGACGCTGGACGAGATCCGCCAGACGCTGGACGATTATGCGCAGGCATCGCGCCACGCGATCGAGGCCGGGTTCGACGGCGTGCAGGTGCACGGCGCCAATGGCTATCTGATCGACCAGTTCCTGCGCGACAACACCAACCTGCGCGACGACGATTACGGCGGCACGCCGGAGAATCGCATCCGCCTGATGCGCGAGGTGATGGAGCGCGTGGTGGCCGAGGTGGGCGCCGGCCGCACCTCGATCCGCCTGTCTCCCAATGGCGAGACGCAGGGCGCCGACGACAGCAATCCGGAGGCGGTGTTCGTTCCCGCCGCGAAGGTGCTGAACGACCTTGGCATCGGCTTCCTGGAGCTGCGCGAACAGTCGCCCGACGGCACCTTCGGCGCCAGCAACGTGCCGAAGCTGAGCCCGAAGATCCGCGAGGTGTTCACCGGCCCGCTGGTGCTCAACCAGGATTATTCGAAGGAAGCCGGGCAGGCAGACCTCGATTCGGGCGTGGCCGATGCGATCGCCTGGGGCCGGCTGTACATCGCCAACCCCGATCTGGTGGAGCGCTTCCGCAGCGACGCGCCACTCAACGTCCCCAATCCGAAGACCTTCTACGTGCCGGGGCCGGAGGGGTATATCGACTATCCGTCGCTCGACCAGGTGGAGACCGCGGCGGCCTGAGCCGTCCCGATCCGGAAACCACGCCGTCATGCCGGACCTGTTCAAGCATCCAGGGTTCCGCGCGCCTCACCGACGTTGGGTGCGAGGAACCCCGGGGCCCCCGCAACAAGTGGAGTCCTCGGCGGAACACCCCTTGTTCCCCGGCGAAGGCCGGGGTCCAGCATCGGTCGGCTCGTAAGATGCTGGAACCGCTCGCGACTGGACCCCGGCCTCCGCCGGGGAACAGAAGAGATTTGAACGTTCGCGAAGCTCTCGAACACGTCCCGGGTGGCGGTGCGTGTGCAGACGACGCCCCATCGACCGCCCCCGCCCACCCCGCTAACGCCGTCGCATGACCACCCCCTCTCCCCGCCCCGCCACCGGACTGCGCGCGTTCCTGTCGGGGGAGGCGGCGGGGGGCGTGGTGCTGATCGGCGCGGCGGCGCTGGCGTTGCTCGCGGCCAACCTGCCCGCCACCGCCGCCGCCTATGACGCGCTGGTCCATGCCGCGACCGGCCCCGTGCTGGCGCCCGACCATGGCCCCATGACCGTCCATCTGTGGGTCAATGACGCGCTGATGGCGCTGTTCTTCCTGCTCGTGGGGCTGGAGATCAAGCGCGAGCTGGTGGCGGGAGAGCTGGCCAGCTGGGAGCGGCGGCGGCTGCCCTTCGTCGCCGCGGCATGCGGGATGGCCGCGCCCGCAGCGGTCTTTCTGGCGATCGCCGGCACCCACCCGGACCTGACCGCGGGCTGGGCGATCCCGGCAGCGACCGACATCGCCTTCGCGCTCGGCGTTATGGCGCTGCTCGGACCGCGCGTGCCCGCATCACTGAAGCTGCTGCTGGCCACGATCGCCATCGTCGACGATCTGGGCGCCGTCGCGATCATCGCGCTGGCCTATACCGATGCGCTGCATATGCCCGCGCTCGCCGCCGCCGCGGGCCTGGCCGCGGCGCTGGTCTGGCTCAACCGGCGCGGGACGCGCGCGCTGTCGCCGTATCTGCTGATCGGCGCGCTGCTGTGGTGGTGCGTCCTGCGATCGGGCGTGCATGCCACGGTGGCGGGGGTGGTGCTGGCGATGACGATCCCGATCGGCGAGGGCGCGCGGGGGCCGCTCGCGCGGCTGGAACATGCGCTTCATCCCTGGTCGGCCTTTGCGATCGTGCCGCTGTTCGCCTTCGTCAACGCAGGCGTCGACCTGCGCGGCGTGACGCCCGCGGCGCTGGCGCATCCGCTGGTGCTGGGTATCGCGGCGGGGCTGTTTCTGGGCAAGCAGATCGGCATCTTCGGCGGGATTTGCGCTGCGGCATGGCTGGGCATTGCGCGCGCGCCCGCGGGCATCCGCACCGCGCAACTCTACGGCCTGTCGCTGCTCGCGGGGATCGGCTTCACCATGAGCCTGTTCATCGGCGCGCTCGCCTTTCCCGACGCGCCGACGCTCGCGACGGCGGTAAAGCTGGGCGTGCTGACGGGGTCGCTGCTGTCGGGCGCGGCGGGCGCGCTGGTGCTGTGGTGGGCGGGGCGAGCCCGCCACTGACCGTCAATCCGGCGCGGTCGCGTCCACCGGCGGGGTGCCGGCGGAGGCCGCCGCCACCGCCTCCACCCGTTCCATCACGCGCAGGATATTGCCCTGCGCCAGCCCGGACAGGTCGGCATCGCTCCATCCGCGCCGCGCCAGCTCGGCGAAGATGCGCGGATAGCCGTCGACACCCTTCAGTCCGACCGGCCCGGTGCCGCTGATCCCGTCGAAATCGCCCCCCAGACCCACCGCGCCACGCCCCGCGACCCGCGCGACATGCTCGATATGGTCCGCGACATCGCTCACCGTCACCGCTGGTTCGGGATGTCCGGCATCCCATTTCACCAACGGCACCGGCGCATTCGGCCCATACAGGTCGCCCGCCAGCCCGCGGCTCTTCGCGAAAGCGGTGCGTTCGCCGTCCCAGGCGCGCCATGCGGCGGAGACGAAGCTGGGATAGAAGTTCACCATCACCACTCCGCCCGCGTCGCCGATCCGCTTCAGCAGCGCATCGGGGATGTTGCGCGGCGCGTCGGCGATCGCCCGCGCCGAGGAATGCGACGCCATCACCGGCGCCTTCGACACGTCCAGCACCGCCGCCATCGTCGAATCCGCGACATGGCTGACGTCGACGATCATCCCGATGCGGTTCATCTCCGCCACCACCTGCCGCCCGAACGCATTCAGCCCGCCCGCGCGCGGCGCATCGGTGCTGCTGTCGGCCCATTCCAGGCTCTTGCCGTGCGTCAGCGTCATATAGCCGACGCCCAGCGCCTTGTACTGGCGCAGCACCGACAGCCTTTTGTCGATCTGATGCCCGCCCTCGACCCCGATCAGCGAGGCGATCCGCCCCGCCTTCTGCACGCGGCGCACCTCCGCCGCCGTGGTCGCCAGCGCGAACGTGTCGGGATAGGCCGCGGCCATGCGCTGGACGATGTCGATCTCCTCCAGCGTCATCTCCACCGCGCGCGGCCCGGTGACGCTCGCGGGGATATAGACCGACCAGAACTGCCCGCCGACATGCCCGCGCCGTAGCCGCGCGATGTCGGTCTGCAGCGGATAGGACCAGCGCGACGAATCCTGCCGCAGGTCCAGCGTCTCCACCTTCGCCTCGTAATTCTGGCGGATCTCCCACGGCAGGTCGTTGTGCCCGTCGATCACCGGCGTGCGCTCCAGCAGGCGCTCGATCCGGGCGGGGACGGGGGCGGCAGCGGGGGGGGCGGCAGCGGGGGCGGCGGCCGCGGCGGCTTGGGCGAGGAGCAGGACGATCATGCGCGTGATGACAGCAGATCGCGTGTCCGCGCGACAGCCCGAAAATCGCAGCCCCCTATAACCGGCACGACTCCAGCACCGTCGTCCCCCCGATCATCCGCGCCGCACGACAGGTCAGCCGCACCGCGGCGCCGGGTTCCAGCAGGTCGATCGCCTCGCTTTGGTCCTCGGGCAGCTGCGCCAGCACCGGCGTGTCGGCGTCGCGCCCCTCCAGCGCGATCGTGCCCTCTCCATCGCCGCCGACCACGATTCCGCGCACCGTCAGCGGGCCGTCGAGCCGCATGTCGTGGCCGCCGCCCTGCCGCGCGAGCGCGGCATCGATCGCACGGGCGGGCAGCGGCTGGTCGCGCGGCGGCTCGGGCAGCGGGCTCACGACCGGAGCGGGCGCGACGGGGACGGGAACCGGCTCCGGCGGGCGGCGCACCACTCGCGTCGCGGCGGGCGCGGGCGGCGCCACGGTCGCGATCGAGCGCGCGCCGTCACGCTGCATCACGAACACGACCGCCAGGATCACCAATGCCGCCGCCGCGAGCATCGCCAGCCAAGGAACGTTGCGCGGCGCACGCTCCTGTGGGGCAGTCGCCGCGGCCACCACGGGCGCGCCGCAACCGGGGCAGAAACGCGCGCCCGCGGGCAGCGGCGTCGCACAGGCAGGGCAGCGGTTCGTCGCCATCGTCGATCAGAACAGCCCCGGCGTCTCGCGCTGCGCGGTGGTCGGCCGGTCGGGGGTGACCAGCCGCCGCGCCGGCGTCGCCAGCGCGGTGCGCGACAGTGCGGCGCTGGCGCCGATCCGCGAACAGCTGCGCCCCGCCAGGAAATCGAGCGCAGCGCGGGTCGATGCCTCCGCCGGATCGCCCAGCGCATGCGTCAGGTCGTCGGTCGCCTGGCAGCTCGCCTCGATCTTGGTCGCGAGGCCGTCGTAATATTCCCCCTGCTGCGCCGCATTGCGCAGCGCAAACGCGATCAGGCGCAGCCGGTCGTCCGGGCAGGCGGGGTTGTCGAGCGCGATCTGCCCGACCGGCTTGCCATAGGTGTTGCTGCCGATCAGCGCGGCATTGCCGTGCAGGTACGGGATCATCGCGTTGATGACATATTCGCTGGCGGACGCGGTACCGCCGGTGCCGATGAAGGCGACACGCGTCGGCGCGATCGCCTGCGCCTCGCGCTGGAAGAAGCGCGTTTCGTTCTCGCCCGACTTGCTCGCGCGGAACGTGGTGTAGCTCTGCACGTCGGCGATGGCGCGGGCGCCCCCCAGCAGGTCGGTGAAGACCCCCGCGGTCGATACCAGCCCCCCGCCATTGTAGCGCAGGTCGACGATCACGTCGGTGATGCCGCGCGCCTTGAACGTGGCGAAAGCGCTGCGCAGCTGGTCGTCGGCGGTGCCGATGAAGGTGCGCAGGTTGACATAGCCCACCGGTCGCCCACCGTCGTCGATCACTTTCGTGCCATAGCGCGACGACACCGGCGACAGGGTGAAGTCCGCGGTGCGCAGCGTCACGTCGCGGGTCGTGCCGCCGCTGCTGATGCGGAACACGCGCGTCGCATTGGAGGTGCCGGGGTCGATCGCGGCGTAGAAGGCGGTGTCGTTGCCCGCGGCGACATAGCTGGCGATCGTGCGCATATTGGCGGCGCTGTCGCCCACGGCGACGATCTCCGCGCCGCGGTCGATCCCCGCGTTCAGCGCCGGTCCGCCCTCGAACGCCTCCGTCACCAGCAGCCGGTTGGCGCCATCGAACGTCAGGCGAAAGCCGAACCCGCCGGTGCTGCCCGAGGCATAATAGGCATTCTCCTCCGCGACCGAGGTGACGTAGCTGAAATAGCGATCCTTGCGCTGCGCCCGCGCGGTCGCGGTCAGCGCATCGAGATACCCTTCCAGATCCGAATAGGGCGAGGGGTCGAGCGCGGTCGGCAGCGTCTCCGGGAAGAGATACCATTCGTTCACCTGCGCCAGCAGCCAGTCCTGGCGCGCGCGCAGCGTACAACCGGCCGCGGTGGTCGGCGTCGGACTGGGCGTCGGGGTGGGAGACACAGCGGTGCTGCCGCTGGCGGTGCTGCCATTACCGCCCCCCGCATCGCCGCCGCACGAGGCGAGCAGCCCCGCGATCACCAAGGCTCCGGCCAGACGCGCGCCCGCGCGATCGCGTATCCGCATGTTCGCTCCACCCGCCGGCGCATCGCCGGCCCCGCCCCCGTCCTATCCCGCGCGTGCGCCGCGGCATAGTGGTCGACGGCGAAACAACCCTTGCCCGGGGCCGTTGACGACGGCATCCACGAAGGGAAAGGGGTCCAGCCATGTCGGGAATTGCCATGCCGCACCGCGCGCTCCTCGCGCTTGCTGCCATCCTTCCGCTGGCGGCGTGCGGCGGTGGCGGCGCCACCGCGCAGAACGACGCCGCCGCACAGGAGGCGCCGGGCAATGCGATCGCGCGCATCCAGACGCTGAACGAGGGCGAGCGCAACGCCACCCTGTTCCGCGCGATCCGCGACGCCAATCGCGACTGCCAGGGCGTGGTCCGCTCCGTCGCAACCGATCCGATACAGGGCAAGCCCGCGTGGATCGCGACCTGCGACAATGGCGGCGAATGGCTGGTGGCGATCGGTGCGGACGGCACCGCGCTGGTGACCAACGGCCGTCCGTAAACCTCAGTCCGCGTCCAGCAGCCGCAGCGTCGCCGCATCCGGCGACGGGAAGAACGCCGCCAGCGCCTCGTCCACCGCGCCACCGGCACCGGCGCGTGCGAACAGGGTCAGCGACGAGCGCAGCTTCATCGCGTCGATCGCGCCCATGATCGTTTCGGGCGGCGCGGCGCGGTGCGGCAGCAGCGCCGCGGCGGTCGCCCGGTATCGCGGCCCCAGCAGCGGGTGCGCGAGATAGGCACGCGCCTCCGCCAGGTCGTGGATCGCATAATGGCGCGCAGTCGCACTGTGCCCCAGCCCGGCGAGTTGCGGAAAGACGAACCACATCCAGTGGCTGCGCTTGCGGCCGGCGGTCAGCTCGGCGAGCGCGCTGTCGTAGGTGGTCGCCTGCGCGGCGACGAAACGGTCGAGCGTCATGCCGCGGTCAACGTCCGACCGCGTCTGCCGGTGCCGCGATCAGACGATCACGGCACTCACGGCGTCGACATAGAGCAGCAAGGCGGTGGTGGCGAAGCCGGACACGCCCAGCATGACCGCGCGATACAGATCAGGCTTGAAGGTCATCTCGATGATCCTTTCGATCACGCGATCGGCGTCACGGGAACCGCGGCGGCCACCATCGTGGCGGCGACCGCCAGTGCGGCGACGGCGGTGAGGATCGAGTGGCTGAGGGCGGTGAAACGAAGCGTCATGCGGTATCTCCCTGGCGATGATGACCGGCGATCCGGTCGATACCCAGGGAATTGCAGGACGCGTGCCAAATAGGAAAAGCACGTTTTTACTGGTGTTTAGACAAACGCCGCCACAATATCTGGTGAAAACCGCCACCAGCGCGCGGCGCGTCGCGCCAACCTATGGCGCCATGATCGTGCGGGCGCGTCCCTGATCCTTGGCGCGATACAGCGCCGCATCGGCGCGCCCCATCAGCGCGGCACGCCCTTCGCCCGGCTGCCCCTCCGCCACGCCGGCGGAGAAGGAGATGGTGCCGATCGCCTCGCCGGTTTCACGCACGCGCAGCCGGCGGCTGGTCATGTCGCGGCGCGCCTTCTCCAGCCGGCGCGCGGCCTCGTCCAGCCCGACATCCTTGAACAGCAAAGCGAATTCCTCGCCACCGTAGCGCGCGACCATGCAATCGCACTGGTCCGCCAGCGTCTTCGCCACCGCACGGATGACGCGATCGCCCACCGCATGGCCGAAGCTGTCGTTGACGCGCTTGAAATGATCGATGTCGCAGATCGACACCACGATCGGCACGGTCCGCGGCAGCGCGGCGAACGTCTCGTCGAAGGCGCGACGATTGGGCAGATCGGTCAGCGGATCGGTGCGCGCGGATCCGCGCGCCTCGTCCAGCGCGGTGCGCAGTTCCTCGGTCTCGCGTCGCGCGACGTCCAGCTTCTCCTCGGCGCGATGGACGCGCTCGATCATCTCGTCGGTCAGCCGGCCGATCTCTTCCGCGCTCGCCGACGGCCCCGCCTCGCGCATCTGCGCCGCGCTGCGCTCCAGGTCGCGGCCGAAATCGTTCGCCTCGGCGCGCGCATTGCGCATCGTATCGCCGAAGCCGTCGATCTGCATCAGCACGCGCTCGATCATCGCCTCGTGCGTGGCGGCATCCGCCACCATCGGTTCCGCCTCGGCATCCGCGACCGGTGCGCCGGCCACCGCCTGGCCGCCCAGCCGCTCGATATCCTGCGCGGTCAGCCGCACACCGCCGTCGGTGATCTCCGCCACCCGTCGCGCGGTCAGCCCGCCGGCATTCTTCAGGACATCGTGCGCGAAGGCATAATGCGCCGGATCGGGGCTGAGCCGGTGCGCGGACAGGAACGCGCCGATCTGCGCGAACAGCCGATCGCCCGTCGTCGCCTGCCGGATGTCGATCGCCTTGCTCGCCACACCTGTCCTCCGGATCGGACGCTTTCGGCGTCCTTCACGATGCGGGGGGTATCAGCGGATTCGCTAAGAAATGATGATGTGCGCGCCGGGGCGGAGACGCACGAAACGAGTCAATGCGGCGTCAACTTCTGTACCGCGGCCAGCGTCAGCGCGACATGTTCGGCCGGATTCATGTCGGAATGGACGAAAGCGACGCGCCCGTCGCGCCCGATGACATAGCTGGTGCGGCTGGTCACGGCGCGGCCCTTCACCTCGCGGCCCAGCGCCACGTCATAACCCGCGATCACCTTCGGCCCGGCGCTCGCCACCGCGAACTTGCCCGCGCATTCGCTGCTGGAAAAGCGCTGCAGGTCCGCCACATTGTCCGCCGACATGCCGATCACGGTCGCGCCCGCGGCCTTGAACGCGTCGACCTTCTCCGCAAAGGCGCGCGCCTCCGCATTGCAGCCCGAGGTGAAGGCGGCGGGGAAGAAATACAGCACCACCGGGCCGCGCTTCAGCTGCTGCTTCAGGTCGATCGCCACCACCTTGCCCGCGATCGCGCCGCGCGTGCTGAACGCGGGCGCCACCGTGCCGGGGGCGAGCGTGGCCGCGGCGGGCGCCGCGATCGAGAGGGCGAGCGCGGCGAGGGGCAGCAGGCGCATGGCATCGTTCTCCTAAAGGATGTCCGCACCCTAGCGCGCGCGCGGCCCGCGCGATAGGCGATAGCGATGCCCGTCCGCCCCGCCGACATCGCCCTCGCCCACCGCCTCGCCGATGCGGCCGGCGCGGTCATCCGCCCCTATTTCCGCCGGCCCGCGGGGCTGGAGCTGAAAGAGGATCGCTCGCCCGTCACCCGCGCCGATCGCGAGGCGGAGGAGGCGATGCGCCGCATCCTCGACGCGGAACGATCGGGCGACGGCATCGTCGGCGAGGAACATGGCATCAAGGACGGCGTGACCGGGCGCCGCTGGATCCTCGACCCCATCGACGGCACGCACAGCTTCACCGTGGGGCGCGCGATCTTCGGCACGCTGATCGCGCTGGTGGAGGACGGCTGGCCGGTGTTGGGCATCATCGACCAGCCGGTGCAGCGCGAACGCTGGATCGGGGTCGCGGGCCATGCCACCGAGTTCAACGGCGCGCCTGCGCACACCCGCGCCTGCGCCGCGCTGGAGGGGGCGATTGTCGCCACCACCAGCCCGCATCTGTTCGGCGAGGGCGACGTGCCACATTACATGGCGCTGATCGCGGCGGCGAGCGGCGGATCGCCGCGGCAGGGGCCGGTCTATGGCGGCGATTGCTACAATTACGGGCTGCTGGCGAGCGGGCACCTCGACGTGGTGTGCGAATCGGGGCTCAAGCTCTACGATTTCGCCGCGCTGGCGCCGATCGTGGAGGGCGCCGGAGGGCGGATGTGCGACTGGAACGGCGATCCGCTGACCGCCGAAAGCGAAGGCCACGTGCTGGCGATCGGCGATCCGGCCCGGACGGACGACGTGCTTGAGGCGCTACATCAGGGGCATACACACTAAAATGCCCCTCCCCTTCAGGGAGGGGTTGGGGTGGGGCAGTCAAAGGCCGCAGTCTCGGTGAGACATCGCTCCACCCCAACCCCTCCTCTAAAGAGGAGGGGCTTGACGTTTCAAAAAATCCCCAGGAACTTCTTGCGTTTCGGTGCCGTCTCCACCGTCCTCCCGTCGCCCACATCCTTGCGCGGCTCACCCTTGTCGGTGCGTTGCGCCGCGGCGGTCCGGGCGCCCAGCACCGGGCCGCATTGCGCCGCCTTGGCATCGCCCGGGTCGATGAAGGCGAGCAGCCCCGCCACCGGCGTCGCCACCACCGCCAGCCCCAGCCCGGCGCCCGCGCGTGCGAGCAGTTGCGGCGAGATCACGCGCAGCCCGGGATCGGCGAAGCTACCCGCGATCCCGACCGGCGACTGGCCCGAGAACAGGCTGAACCGCTTCGAATCGGCGCGGATCGCCAGATCCACCGCCTCGGTGCGGAAGCTGAAGCCACCGCGGCCCAGGATCACGTTCTTGGTCGTGTCGATCAGGATCGGGTCGGTCGCCGCGACGCCGCCGCGGACGGTGAAGGCCACCAGCCCGCAGTTGATCGTGACCGGCTCCTTCAGCTCGTTCTCGAACATCTTCTGGACGAAGGTGCCGATATCCAGCTCCGACAGCTCGACGTTGCGCGTCCACAGCGTGCCCGCGGGCATCACGAACGCGATCCGCCCGTTCGACGTCGCCAGCGAATCGTGGATCGTGTCGCCGCGCCCCGACAGCTGGATGCGGCCGCGGATCGTGCCCGACGTCCCCGCCTCCGCCACGCCATAACCCGCCAGCAACCGCCCCATCGGCGTCGGGGCGAGTCGGATGTCGTAACGCACCGCGCTCGGCCGCTGGCGCGTGTCGAACACCGCATCCGCCGCGACATTGCCGCGCGCCATCGCGAAGGTCAGCGGCGACAGCGCCAGCCGCCCGCGATCCAGCGCCAGCGTCAGGTCGATGTCGCTGATCGGCAGGCGACGCGATTGCAGCGCCCCGATCCGCCACGTCAGGTCGGCGTCGAACCGCTGCATCGTCGCGACCGGCAGCGCGGCATCGGGCAGGATCCGCTGCGGCGCGGCCCCCGTCGCCGCCGCTGCGGCCACCGCACCGCTGGTCGCGACGATATCGGGATTGTAGCCGATGAAGGGGGCGGCATCGACGATGTCGAGCCGCTTCGTCTCCAGCCGCGAATCGAGATGCAGTCGCTCGCCGTTGGTGACCGTCAGCCGGCCCGCGACATCGCTGTCGCCGAACGTGCCCGCCATGCGGGTGAAGCGATACTCCTGCCCGCTCTGCACCAGCTGCGCGCGCAGGCGATAGGCGCGCGTGTTGGGGATCGCGACGCCGATGACGCCCAGCAGGTCCGCCATGTTGCGTCCCCGCGCGCGCACCGCCAGCGGCACGTTCTCGATCGCGGCGATGCTCGGCAGCGTGCCCGCGACATCGATGACATTGCCCGCGGCCCGCGCGCGCAGCACCAGTTCGTTCCGGCCCCGCGCCACGGTCGCATCGGGGGATAGAAGCCGTGCCGCGACCGTGAACGGTGTGTCGCGCAGCTGCCCGCCGCCGTTCACCCCCACCGCATCGCCGATCCGCGCGCCGGTCGAGCGGATCGTGTCGATCCTGAGGTCGGCGAGCAGCCGCATCCGCGGATCACGATAGCGCACCGTCGTGCCCGCCACCGTCGCGCGATCGATTCGCGGCAGGTCGAGCGGCTTGCCGCCCTTCTGCGGCTCGCCGAAGGTCCAGCTGTTGTGGCGGTGGCCTGCATCCCATTCCAGGTCGACCGCGCCGTTGGTCAGGTCCAGCGAGTGGAAGCGGCGCTTGCCCCACAGCAGCGACAGCGGCGCGATCCGCGAATCGATGCGATCGGCCGCGAACAGATACGGCTGCGTCGCCCATGCCGGATTGGCGATGCGCAGTCGCTCGGCATAGAATTTGATTCGCCACGGCGCGAAATACAGCTGGAAATCGCCGCCGACGCTCACCTGCCGCTGCGTCAGCCGCGCGGCAATCGACTCGAACGGCCGCTTCAGGAACCGCCCCTTGGTGATGTAGAGCACCAGCCAGACCGCGACGATCGTGGCAAGCACGCCCAGCGCGACGTTGCGCGCGATCCGCCAGCCGCGGTGTCGGGGCGTCGCTGCGGATGCGTCCGGAGGCGGACTCGTTGCCATCCCGGCACAATCGCCGGCGCCGGGACAGGTTCCGCAGTTGCATTTCGGCGTCGCCGCGGTTAGGGCGCGCGCTTCCATGAGCGACATGGCGCTTGACGAACGGCCCGGCCATCCAGGGCTGCCGCGGCCGTTCCAGTCACGTCGCACCAGACGAAAGGACCAAAATGCCCAAGCTCAAGACCAAGAGCGGCGTGAAGAAGCGCTTCAAGCTCACCGCAACCGGCCTGCTGAAGCACGGCGTCGCCGGCAAGCGCCACCGCCTGATCAGCCATAACGGCAAGTACATCCGCCAGAACCGCGGCACCACGGTGCTGTCGAAGGCCGACACCGCGACGGTGAAGGCCTGGGCACCCTACGGCCTCAAGTAAGCGGGAAGGACTAGCATATGGCACGCGTCAAGCGGGGCGTAACCACTCGCGCCAAGCACAAGAACATCCTGGAACAGGCCAAGGGCTATCGCGGTCGTCGCAAGAACACGATCCGCGTCGCCCGTCAGGCGGTCGAGAAGGCCGGCCAGTACGCCTATCGCGACCGCAAGGTGAAGAAGCGCACCTTCCGCGGCCTGTGGATCCAGCGCATCAACGCCGGCGTCCGCGCCGAGGGGCTGAGCTACAGCCAGTTCATGCACGGGCTGAAGCTCGCCGGCGTCGAACTGGACCGCAAGGTCCTGGCCGACATCGCGATGCACGAGGGTGAAGCGTTTAGCGCCATCATCGCGCAGGCGAAGGCGGCCCTCCCGCAGGCCGCCTGAGGCGACCTGACGCGAGGACGAGAAGCGGGGCGCCGGTGGCAACACCGGCGCCCCTTTTCGTTCCGAGCCGTCATTCCCGCGAAGGCGGGAATCCATTGACGCTGGGGTCGGCGACTCTTGCGAGAACCTGCGCGAATGGATCCCCGCCTACGCGGGGATGACGGCAAAGAGGAGGTAACCGATGCCCCGGCACCCCTACGTTTATATCCTCGCCAGCGGTCGCGCGGGAACGCTCTACGTCGGTGTCACCTCCAACCTCCTGAACCGCCTCGTCCAGCATCGCGAAGGATTGATCGAGGGGTTCGCCAGCCGCTACGGGGCGGTGCGACTGGTCTGGTTCGAGATGGCGGACACGATGGAGGCTGCGATCACGCGCGAGAAGCAGCTGAAGAAGTGGAACCGGGACTGGAAGCTCCGGCTGATCGAGGAATCGAACCCCTCATGGCTCGACCTCGCGATCGACCTCGGCCTCACGCCTGCGACGACGAACGGAAACGACGCATGACCGACACCGACGACCTCAAGACCCACCTCCTCGCCGCGATCGACGCGAGCGCCTCGCTCGATGCGCTCGACACGGTGCGCGTGGAGGCGCTGGGCAAGCAGGGGCGCGTCACGCAGCTGCTCAAGACGATGGGCGCGCTCTCGCCCGAGGAGCGGCAGGCGCGCGGTCCCGCGATCCACGGGCTGCGCGAGGCCGTCACCAGCGCCATCGCCGCGCGCAAGGCGGTGCTGGAACAGGCGGCGCTCGATGCGCAGCTCGCCAGCGAGGCGCTCGACATGACGCTGCCGGTCGACATGGTCGCACCGGGCACCGTCCACCCGGTCAGCCAGGTGATGGACGAATTGGCCGAGATCTTCGCCGACCTGGGCTTCGCGGTCGCGACGGGGCCGGAGATCGAGGACGACTGGCACAATTTCGGCGCGCTCAACATCCCCGAGACGCATCCGGCGCGGGCGATGCAGGATACCTTTTACATCGCGCAGGCGGAGGGTTCGGACGAACCGCCGATGGTCCTGCGCACCCACACCTCGCCGGTGCAGATCCGCACGATGGTGGAGGTCGCCAAGCGCCAGAACGGCGCCGGCGCGCCGATCCGCATCATCGCGCCCGGCCGTGTCTATCGTTCCGACTGGGACGCGACCCACACGCCGATGTTCCATCAGGTCGAGGGGCTGGTGATCGACAAGGGTATCACGCTCAGCCATCTCAAATGGACGCTGGAGACGTTCCTGCGCGCCTTCTTCGAGCGTGACGACGTGGTCCTTCGATTGCGCCCCAGCTATTTCCCGTTCACCGAACCCTCGGCGGAGGTCGACGTCGGCTTCTCGATCGAGAAGGGCAAGCGCGTCATCGGCGGCGCCGAGGGCTGGATGGAGGTGCTGGGCAGCGGCATGGTCCACCCGCGCGTCATCGCCGCCTGTGGCCTCGACCCGGACGAGTGGCAGGGTTTCGCGTTCGGGTGCGGGATCGACCGGCTGGCGATGCTGAAATATGGCATCGACGATCTGCGCCCGGTGTTCGAGGCCGATGTGCGCTGGCTGAAGCATTACGGCTTCGCCGCGCTCGACGTGCCGACGCTGTCGGGCGGCGTCGGTACGGCGGCCTAAGTCACGTCGCCCCGGCGAAGGCTGGGGTCTCCCGTTACTGAAAGACCCCAGCCTTCGCTGGGGTGACGAGTGGACATCATGAAACTCACCCTCTCCTGGCTCAAGGACCATCTCGACACCGACGCGTCGCTCGACGCGATCGTCGATGCGCTTACCCGCATCGGGCTGGAGGTCGAGGGCGTCGAGGACCCTTCCGCGAAGCTGACCGGCTTCACCATCGCGCGCGTGCTGACCGCGGAGCGCCACCCGCAGGCGGACAAATTGCAGGTGCTGTCGGTCGATGCGGGTGACGGCCCGCTCCAGGTGGTGTGCGGCGCGCCCAATGCGCGCGCCGGCCTCGTCGGCGTGTTCGGCCGGCCCGGTGCGGAAGTGCCCGCCAACGGCATGGTGCTGAAGGTCGCGGCGATCCGCGGGGTCGAGTCGAACGGCATGATGTGCTCGACCCGCGAGCTGGAATTGGGTGCCGATCACGACGGCATCATCGAACTGCCCGTCGATGCGCCGGTCGGCACCGCCTTCGCGGACTATGCCGGGCTGTCCGATCCGGTGATCGACATCTCGATCACCCCCAACCGACAGGATTGCATGGGCGTGCGCGGCATCGCGCGCGATCTCGCCGCCGCGGGGCTGGGCACGCTCAAGCCGCTGTCGGTCGAGGCGGTCGCGGGCGACGGCCCCGGCCCGGACGTGCGCACCGACGATCCCGTCGGCTGCCCGGCCTTCTACGCACAGTGCGTCCGTGGTCTCACCAACGGCGCCGCGCCGGAATGGATGGCGAAGCGGCTGCGCGCGATCGGGCAGAAGCCGATCAGCGCCCTGGTCGACATCACCAACTACGTCTCGATCGACCTCGGGCGCCCACTCCACGTCTATGACGCCGCCAGGCTCTCCGGCGGACTGGTCGCCCGCAAGGCCGTGGCGGGCGAGCAGGTGCTGGCGCTCAACGGCCGCACCTATACGCTCGACGCGACGATGACGGTCATCGCCGATGCCGCGAAGGTCCATGACATCGGCGGGATCATGGGCGGCGAGGAATCGGGCGTGTCGGACACGACCACCGACGTCGTCATCGAATGCGCCTTCTTCGATCCCGACACGATCGCCCGCACCGGACAGAAGCTGGCGCTGACCAGCGACGCGCGCCAGCGGTTCGAGCGCGGGGTGGACCCCGCCTTTCTCGACGACGGGCTCGCGATCGCCACCCGGCTGGTGCTCGACCTGTGCGGCGGCACCGCGAGCGGCGTGACGCGCAGCGGCCAGCCGCCGCTGGCGCCGCGCGCCTATGCCTACGCCCCCGCGCGCAGCGAGACGCTGGGCGGCCTCGCGATCGTGCCGGAGCGGCAGAGCGCGATCCTCGAATCGCTCGGCTTCGTGGTCGGCAAGGACTGGCAGGTGACCGCGCCGACGTGGCGCCGCGATATCGATGGCCCGGCCGATCTGGTCGAGGAAGTGATCCGCATCGAGGGGCTGGACAAGGTGCCCTCCGTGCCGCTGCCGCGCCCCGCCGGCGTCGCAATCCCCACCGCCACCCCCGAACAGCGCATCGAGCGCCGCGTCCGTCGCGCCGCGGCGGCGCGCGGGCTGGACGAGGCGGTGACGTGGAGCTTCATCCCCGAGGAGCAGGCCACCGCCTTCGGAGGCGCCGCGTGGCGAGTCGCCAACCCGATCAGCGAGCTGCTGAAGGTCATGCGCCCCTCGCTGCTGCCGGGGCTGCTGTCGGCGGCCGAACGCAACCTGCGCCAGGGCGCGGACGGCGTGCGCCTGTTCGAGATCGGGCGCCGCTACCTCGACGACGATGGGCAGCCGAAGGAGCGCGCGACGCTGGGCGTGGTGCTGGCGGGCGACCGACGCCCACGCGGCTGGCAGACGGGCAAGGCGACGCCGTTCGACGCCTTCGACGCCAAGGCGGAGGCGCTCGCGCTGCTCGCCGCCGCGGGCGCACCGGTCGAGAATTTGCAGGTGATGGGCGAGGCGGGCGCGGCCTTCCACCCCGGCCGCTCGGGCACGCTGCGGCTGGGGCCGAAGACGGTGCTCGCTGCGTTCGGCACCGTCCATCCCGCGATCCTCAAGGCGTTCGACCTGTCGGGCGCGGTCGCCGCGGTCGAACTGTACCTCGACGCGATCCCGGCGAAGCGGGGTGCGGGGTTCATGCGCGCCGCCTACGCCCCGCCCGCGCTCCAGCCGGTGCGCCGCGATTTCGCCTTCCTGGTGCCGGACGCGGTGACCGCCGAGGCGCTGACCCGCGCGGTCAAGGGGGCGGACAAGGCCGCGATCGTGCGGGCGCGCGTGTTCGACGTGTTCACCGGCGCGACCGTCGCCGAGGGGCACAAGTCGGTTGCGGTGGAGATCGTGCTCCAGCCGGGCGAGAAGAGCTTCACCGATGCCGACCTCAAGGCGATCAGCGACAAGGTGGTCGCCGCCGCCGCGAAGCAGGGAGCGAGCCTGCGTGGCTGACGACTGGATCCGCATCGGCAACGGCGCGCTGTCCGCCGCGATCGACCCGCATGGCGCACAGCTGTCGTCGCTGACCGACGCCGATGGGCGCGAGTTGATGACGGATGCGGATCCGCGCTTCTGGACCGGGCGTGCGCCGATCCTGTTTCCGGTCGTCGGCGCGCCATCCGGAGAGACGATCCGCATCGACGGGCGCGAATATGCGATGCGCAAGCACGGCTTCGCGCGCCGCAGCGACTTTGCGGTGACCCGGGAGAGCGACACGCGCGCGGTCTTTGTGCTGACCGACAATCCCGAAACGCGCGCCGCCTACCCCTTCGCGTTCCGGCTGGAGGTGGCGTTCACGCTGCGCGATGCGACGCTGGCGATCGAGGTGACGATCGCCAACCCGGCCGCGGACGTGTCGCTGCCCGCCAGTTTCGGCTTCCACCCCGCCTTCGCCTGGCCGCTGCCCTATGGGCGCGCGCGCGCCGACCATCGCATCACCTTCGACCGCGACGAACCCGGCGCGCTCAAGGCGATCGCGCAGGACGGCACGATCGCGACGCACGAGGCGCCCTCGCCGCTCGACGGGCGCGTGCTGTATCTGGCGGACGAGCTGTTCGCGCATGATGCGCTGGTGTGGAATCCGGTGCATTCGGACGCAGTCCGTTATGGCGCCGGCGACGGGCCGCAGCTCGACATCGCCTTTCCCGATACGCCGATGCTGGGGATCTGGACGAAGCCCGGCGCGGCGTTCGTCTGCGTCGAGCCGTGGCACGGCATCGCCGATCCGCAGGGCTACACCAGCGAGTTTCGCGACAAGCCGGGGGTGTTCGAGATCGCGCCGGGCGGGGAGAAGCGGGTGACGATGTCGGTGACGCTCTCCGCCTGATTCAAGCCCCTCCCCGTCAGGGGAGGGGCTAGTCTTGATCAGCGCCCCTTCTTCTTCGCCGGCATGGTCACTTTCACCACGTCGTCGGGTGCGTCGTGCAGCTTCAGGAACAGGACACCCGCGGCCGGTCGCGGCACCTCCAGCGTCGTGTCGACGAACCCCATCGGCACAATTTCCGGCTTTGCGAACGTCTCCTCCGCCGCGACCGCGGCGATCAGGAACAGCCGCTCGCCCGACAGCGTGCATCCGCCGGTCGCGGCGCAGGAAAGCCCGGTCACCTCCGGCAACCGCACCACGCGCGCCAGCGGTTGCCACTCGCCGGCGAGGTCGCCTTGTACGAGTCGCATCTTGATCGGTCCCACCGCCGCCGCACCCAGCGCGTCCTTCGGCACCAGCGTCCCCACCGCGACATCGCCGCCGATCAGTTGGAGCGCGCCTGACGCCACCGTCAGCTTCGCGGTCGCGGCATCGTCCGCGGTCGCGACCTCGATCGCGTCGCCCGCGCTCAACCGCGTATTCACCGCGCGGACCGAGAAGGTCAGCCGCGCGTCGGGCGACAGCGCATTGTCGGGCAGGGCCAACGCCACATGCCCCGCGACCGGCGAGGTCTCCACGTTGCGGCTGACCAGCTCGACGCGCGGACGCGGCGCGGTGATCGTCGCGCGCACCGTCGTGACCCGACCGTCGTGCAGCACGACGCGCGCATCGCTGCCGCCGGTCGGGATCGTCGCCGTCGCGCCGGTGGTGGTCAGCACCAGCCGGTCCCCGCCGCCCGCATCACGCGTCAGCGCGCCGGGCGTAAACGTCAGCCCCGCCACCTCCAGCCGCTCGACCTGGTCCAGCCGCGCCCCGATCAGCCGCCCCTCGCTGTCGCCGGTGTAGAGCGTGAAGCCCTCCAGCCGGCTCGCCTCGGTCTGGCCCTTGAGCGTGATCTGCGCCGGCGCGGCGGCACCGTAATGCGCCACCAGCAGCGTCAGGTCGCCGGGTCGCGTGCGCGCCAGCGGCAGCGTGGCGACGATCGCGTCGGTGCCGTCCGGCTTCCACTCGACCGCCTTGGTCGTCCCCGCACGATCGCGCAGGCTCACCTGCTCGACGCAGGCCGCCGCCCCGCCTTGCAGCGTCAGCGGGGTATCGCGCCCGACCACCACCGCATTGTCGGGCCGGGGCGTCCACGCCGCGGGGGCGCCGTTCTGCAACGGGAAGCGCGGGCCGGAGAAGGTGTCGAACCCCCAACGCCCGGTCAGCACCGCCTCGCCGATCGCGGCGGTGCCGATCGCGGTGACGTCGCCGGTCAGCACCAGCCCGCCGCGCTCCGCATCCGCGCGCAGCGGCAGGTCCAGCGTGCGCCCGTCCGCCAGCACCAGCCGCAGCGACAGGTCGCGCGCATAATCGGTCGCGAAGACCAGAGGCGCATCATCGAGCGCGAGCGCCAAGCCGGGGCGCATGAGGCACACCGCATCCTTCATCGTCGCGCGCAACGCCGGCGGCGGCCCGGCATTGATCGGCGGCAACGGCGCCACCAGCACCGACTTCGGATTCTGGAACGACGGCGGGTTGTTGAGCTGGAGCCGCAGCGTCTCGCCTGCGCCCACCGCCAGCGCCGGGGCATATTGGTAGTCGGCACTGCGGAACACGCCGAACAGCCGCGCGAAGTCGCGCGCCAGCGAGATATAGGGGCTGTAGAATCCGGCCCCGCCCTCCTTCGTCGCCGCCAGCGAATAGGCCAGCTGGGTCGGCGTGCCGCCCAGCATCTCCGCCAGCGAGGTGCCGCGCCCGGTCTGAAGCACCATGCCGTCGCGATTCTGCGTCAGGCAGGCCGCCTGCAACGCGCGCGGCCGCGACAGACAGTCCGCGTTGAGCCGGATCGCCAGCGTCTGCGCCAGCGCGGTGGAAACCGGCCCCAGTCGATCGGGCGCAGCTTCCTCGACGCGCGCGATCCCCGCGACGAACGCCTCCAGCCGCGCGCGGTCGAGCGAAGCCTGGAACAGGTCCTGCGACGCGCGCACGAACACACCCGGACGCCCGCGCACCGCATTGACCAGCGCGTTGTATCCGCCCCCCGTATCTGGCGCGAGGAAGGCGATCGCCTGCTCCGCGCCTTCCGGCACCGCGACGTCCAGCGTCGCCTTCTTGCGGTTCCACGTCTCCGCCTTGAAGAACCAGTTTTTCGGCGGCGGGTTGGTCGCCCCGCGCAGGAAGGCGAGCACCAGCAGATAGTGCGCCGACTGGTCGTCGGGCAGGTCCGCGCCCAGCGTCACGCGATCGCCGATACGCAGCCCCGGCACCTGCGCGATCGGCAGCGACACCTTGCCCCGGGTCACCTTCATCGTCAGCACCGGACCGGCGAGATCGAACGTCGCATTGCCCTGTGCCATTGCGGGCGCCGCGAGCGAGAGCGCGGCGAGGAACGCCAACAACCGGGTGAGCAGGGTCCGCATGCCTCCGGCTATAGAACGGGTCCGCCCGCGGCGTTAACCCCTGCCCGCCACGTCATGCGTTAACCCCGGCGTTAACCTTTGCTCAACCACCTTCCTTCATTGCCCGTTCGTCACGGTGCGCGGCATCGCGCGAGAGAGGCAGAACGATGGCGAATGACGGCAGCATGGCGGTGGACGTCGCGATCGTGGGTGCCGGTCCTGCGGGGCTCACCGCCGGCTACCTGCTGACCAAGGCAGGCTATTCGGTCGCCATCATCGAGAAGGACACGCGCTACGTCGGCGGCATCAGCCGCACCGTCGAGCACAATGGCTTTCGCTTCGACATCGGCGGGCATCGCTTCTTCTCGCGCTCGAAGGAGGTGGTCGACCTCTGGAACGAGATCCTGCCCGACGACTTCATCGAGCGTCCGCGGATGAGCCGCATCTATTACGAGGGCCGCTTCTACAGCTACCCGCTGCGCGCGTTCGAGGCGCTGGGCAACCTCGGCATCGTCCGCTCGACCTTGTGCATGGCGAGCTTCGCCAAGGCGAAGCTGTTCCCGAAGCGCGACATCCGCAGCTTCGAAGACTGGACCGTCAATGCCTTCGGCCGGAAGCTGTATTCGATCTTCTTCAAGACCTATACCGAGAAGGTGTGGGGCATGCCGTGCGACGAGATGAGCGCGGACTGGGCGGCGCAGCGCATCAAGGGCCTGTCGCTATGGGGTGCGGTGATCGACGGGCTGAAGCGCTCGCTCGGCCTCAACAAGCGCCCCAACGACGGGATGCAGGCCAAGACGCTGCTGGAGAGCTTCCGCTATCCCCGTCTCGGCCCGGGCATGATGTGGGATGCCGCGCGCGACCGTATCGTGGAACGTGGCGGGCGCGTGCTGATGGGGCATGCGTTGCGCCAGCTGACGTTCAACAACGCGACGCAGCGCTGGACCGTCGCCGCGACGCACGGCGACACGCCCGTCACGGTCAACGCCGCGCATGTCATCTCCTCGGCACCGATGCGCGAGCTGGCGAGCCGGCTCCACCCGCTGCCCGCGACGCTGCCCGAGGCGGCGAACCTGAAATATCGCGACTTCCTGACCGTCGCGCTGATGATTCGTTCGCCCGACCTGTTCCCGGACAATTGGATTTACATCCACGATCCCAAGGTGCAGGTCGGCCGCATCCAGAATTTCCGCAGCTGGTCGCCAGAGATGGTGCCCGACCCCGCGATCGCGTGCGTTGGCCTCGAATATTTCTGCTTCGAGGGCGACGGGCTGTGGGCGTCGAGCGACGACGAGCTGGTCGCGCTGGCGACCGCGGAGATGGCCGCGCTGGGGCTGTGCGACCCGACGCAGGTCGAAGGCGGCGTGGTCGTGCGACAGGAGAAGGCCTATCCCGTCTATGACGAGGATTATGCGCAGAACGTCGACATGCTGCGTCGCGAGATCGAGGATCGCTATCCCACGCTCCACTGCGTCGGGCGCAACGGGATGCACCGCTACAACAACCAGGATCATGCGATGATGACGGCGATGCTGACCGTCCGCAACATCCAGGCCGGCGCGCGGGTGTACGACGTCTGGGCGGTCAACGAGGACGCCGAATATCACGAAAGCGGCCAGGAAGGCGAAGCCGCCGCGCTCGCCAGCCTGCGCCAGGTGCCGGGGCGGCTGAAGGCGGCGTAACGGCGCCCCATGCACACCGTCACCCCGGACTTGTTCCGGGGTCCCGCTTTCTGCCCACCCTCGAAGAAGGAGCGGGACCCCGGCTCAAGGGCGGGGTGACGAACAGGCTGATGACCACCCCACCCACCTCGCCCTCCTATCGTCTCACCATCCTCGCCGGCTGGCTGCTGGCGGTGGCGATCCTGCTCGCCACCAGCGCCGACGCGATCCGCTTCATGCGCTATCCCGATGCGGACGATGCGATGCGGATGGTGCAGGTGCGCGACTGGCTGGCGGGGCAGGGCTGGTTCGACGTCGCGCAGCATCGGTTGAACCGCGGCGACTTCCCGATGCACTGGTCACGGCTGGTCGATCTGCCGCTCGCCGCCGGTATCCTGCTGCTGCGCCCGCTGTTGGGGGCGGCACTCGCGGAACAGCTTACCGCGGTTGCCGTGCCGCTGCTGACGCTGCTGGCGATCATGGCGCTGCTCGCCGCGATCGTGCGCCGCGTCGCGGGTGCGGCGACAGTGCCCTATGCCGTGCTGCTCGTCGCGCTCTCCAGCCCGTTGCTGGCGCAGGTGCGGCCGCTGAGAATCGATCACCACGGGTGGCAGATCGTGCTGGCGCTTGCCGCGGTGCGGGCGTTGGTGGCGCGGCCGACGTGGCGCAGCGGCGCGGCGATCGGCGTCGCGCTGGCGCTGCTGCTGACCGTGTCGCTGGAAGGCATGCCGATCGCCGCCGCCATCGCTGGCGTGGCGATGCTGCGCTGGGCACTCGCCCCGGTATCGCGCGGGTTCGCGCTGGCGCTCGGCTGGTCGCTCGCCGGCGCGGCGGTGCTGCTCCATCTCGCCACGCGCGGGCCGGGGTTCTGGACGCCGGCGTGCGACGCGATCGCACCGGTCTGGCTCGCCGCGCTGGTGACGGCCGCGGGCGGCGTGACGCTGGCCATCGTGGTCGCGCGATTCGGGGTCGTCGCGCGGCTCGGCGCGCTCGCGCTAGCCGGGGCCGGTGCGGCCGCGCTGCTGGCATGGCTGGCGCCGGTCTGCCTGATGGGTCCGTTCGCGACGCTGCCCCCGCTCGTCTATCGTTTCTGGTATCTGATGGTGCTGGAAGGGCGCCCTTTGTGGGAGCAGAGCCCGTGGTGGGCGGCGACCACGATCGGACTGCCGCTCGCCGGCATCGCCGGCACGCTGCTGGCGCTGCGCGACGCCACCGCCGGCCGGCGGTCGTCGTGGCTGCTGCTGCTGGCGGTACAGGCGGCGGCGCTGGGCGTGGCGATCATGGTCAATCGCGCGGGAGCGACCGCCAATGCGCTGGCGGTGCCGGGCGCCGCGGTGCTGCTCCATCGCCTGCTCGCCCGCGCCCGCGCGATCCCCACCACGTTGCCGCGCATTGCCGCGACGCTGGGCGCGCTGCTGCTCGCCTCGCCGGGACAGGTCGCCGCCATGGCGCTGCTGGCGGTGCCGACCGTTGATCCGGTCGTCGAGCAGGGGATGGAGCACCGTCGCCACCCCTGCCGCTGGTCGACCGACATGGCCGTCCTGTCGGCGCTGCCGCGCGGGACCGTGTTCGCACCGATCGACGTCACGCCCGCGCTGCTGGTCGCGACGCCGCACGCCGCGGTCGCCGGCGGTTATCATCGCGGCGCCGCGGCGATGAACCGGGTGATGACCGCCTTCATGGCGCCCCCCGATCGCGCGCGCGCTATCGTACTGGCCAGCGGCGCCGACTATCTCGCCGCCTGCCCCGGCATGAACGAGATGCAGCTGTATCGCGTCGCCGCCCCGCAGGGCTTGTGGTCGCGGCTGGAACGCGGCGAGCGCGTCGCCTGGCTGGCGCCGATCCCCCTGCCCGGGCCGGTATTGGCATGGCGCGTCATCCGTCCCGCGGACGCTGCCCCCTTGCGGGAGGCGCCTGCGCGCCGGTAAGGCGCCGGGATGCAGGGGGAAGACCGGCTCCACTGGTGGCAGACGCGATGGTTCGTGCTCGCGGCCGTGCTCGCGGCGGCGATCCCGCTGCTGTGGCCCGCGATCCCGCCGATAGTCGACTTGCCCGGACATATGGGGCGCTACCGCGTCCAGCTCGATCGCGACACCTTTCCGTGGCTGCACGACTGGTATCGGTTCGAATGGTCGCTGATCGGCAATCTGGGCGTCGACCTGCTGATCGAGCCGCTCGCGCCGCTGATCGGGCTGGAGCCTGCGGTCAAGCTGATCGTGCTGACCATCCCGATGCTGACGGTCGCCGGGCTGCTGTGGATCGCGCGCGAGGTGCATGGCCGCATTCCCGCCACCGCGCTGTTCGCGCTACCGCTGGCCTATGGCTATCCCTTCCAGTTCGGGTTCGTGAACTTCGCGCTGTCGATGGGGCTGGCGCTCTGCCTGTTCGGGCTGTGGCTGCGGATGGCACGCACCGGGAATCTGCGCTGGCGCGCGGCGGTGTTCGTGCCGCTGTCGTGCCTGCTGTGGCTGTGCCACACCTTCGGTTGGGGCGTGCTGGGCGTGCTCGCCTTCTCCAGCGAGATGATCCGCCAGCACGACCTGCGCCGCGACGGTCAACTGGGGGGACGCGGCGGGCACTGGCTGCAAAGCTGGTTCCGCGCGGGGCTGGGCTGCGTCCCGCTGGCGCTGCCGATGCTGCTGATGATCGCGTGGCGATCGGGCGCCGACGTCACCGGGCAGACCGCCGACTTCTTCTACTGGCGCACCAAGATCGCCTGGGTGGTGATGGCGCTGCGCGACCGCTGGCTGTGGTGGGACGTGGCCAGCATGGCCGTCATCTATCTGGTCCTCTTCAAGGGATTCCGCGATCCGCGCATCGGCTATTCGCGCCACCTGGGGCTGTCGGCGCTGTTCATGCTGGTGGTCTATATCGTGCTGCCGCGCATCGTCTTCGGCTCGGCCTATGCCGATATGCGGATGGCGCCCTTCCTGATCGCGATCGCGGTGATCGCGATCCGGCCGAAGCCGGGCACCACCTTCCGCCATGCCGCGATCCTCGCCGCGCTGGGGCTGAGCTTCTATGCCGCGCGGCTGACCGGGACGACGATCAGCTATGCGATGTTCGCGCAGGATTATGACGAGGAACTGGCCGCGTTGCCGCAGGTGCCGATCGGCGCGCGACTGATCAGCTTCGTCGGGCATAATTGCACCAATGCGTGGCGGATGTCGCGGCTGGAGCATCTGCCCGCGATCGCGCTGGAGCGGCGGATGGCCTATACCGACGACCAATGGTCGATGGCGGGCGCGCAGCTGCTGACCGCGCGCTACACCGACGCGGGCGGCTATGCCCACGACCCGACGCAGATCGTGACGGAGGTGAAGTGCGCGCGCGAATGGTGGCGCCCGATCAACTATGCGCTGGCGCGCTTCCCGCGCGACGCGTTCGACTATGTCTGGCTGGTCCGCCCACCGGCCTACAATCCGCGCTTCACGCGGGGTCTGACCCCGATCTGGCATGCGCCCGGCGGTACATCGGTACTGTTCGAGATCGACCATTCGGTGGCCGCACCGGAGGCCACCGACGAGGAACTGGGCGTGCCCAAGTGGCTGATCCGCGCGATGGCGCGGCGTCGCGCCCGGCTGGAGCGCGCCGAACGCCTCGATCGTCGCGAGCGGCTGGAACGATTGCGCGAGGAACAGGAACACTGACGCTGCCGCGCGCGGGCGGCGGTCGCGTCAGCCCCTCTGGTCTACCCCGTTGTCGGTCCCATCATCGCGGCGCGCGCGGCCCTTGAACCCCTGCGCGACGACGAACCATTCGACCGACCCCTTGCGGCTCGACGGCGGCTTGGCGTGCTTCACGGTCGTGAAATTGCGCTTCATCTCCGCCACCAGCATCGAATCGGCGCCCCCGGCGAACACCTTCGCGACGAAGCTGCCGCCCGGGCGCAGCACGTCGACCGCGAAGGCGAGCGCGGTTTCGACCAGCGCCATCGTGCGCAGCGCATCGGTCTGCGGATGGCCGACGGTGTTGGCCGCCATGTCCGACATGACCAGATCGGGGGCGCCGCCCAGCGCCTCCATCAACAGGCCCGGCGCCGCGTCCGCCATGAAGTCCAGCTCGAAGATGGTAACGCCGTCGATCGGATCGACCGGCAGCAGGTCGATGCCGACGATCGCCGCGGCCGGCGCCTTGCGCCGCACCACCTGACTCCATCCGCCCGGCGCGATCCCCAGGTCGACGACGCGCTTCACGCCCTTGAGCAGTCCGAACCGCTCGTCCAGCTCGATCAGCTTGTAGGCGGCGCGGCTGCGATAGCCCTCCGCCTTCGCCTTGCGGACATAGGGATCGTTCAGCTGGCGCTCCAGCCAGCGGGTCGATTGCGCCGTCCGGTTGCGCGCGGTCTTCACCCGCTGGCGCCCGACACCCGCCCCCCTCATGCGCCCGTCTCCATCAGCCGGCGCAATATGCCCTCGCGGATGCCGCGATCGGCGACGCCCAGCCGCTCGGCGGGCCAGATGTCGAGGATCCCCTCCAGGATCGCGCAGCCCGCCACCACCAGATCGGCCCGCTCGCGCCCGATGCACGGCAGCTGCGCGCGCTCGGCCAGCGACATGCCCGCCAGCTCCTGGCTGATCGCACGCATCGCCGCGGCGGGCGCGATCAGCCCGTCCACCTGCGCGCGATCGTAGCGCTCCAGCCCCAGATGCACGCTCGCCAGCGTCGTCACCGTCCCGCTGGTGCCCAGCAGCCGCGGCGCGTCGGCCAGCGCGGGCAGCCGCGCGGCGAAGGGCGCGAAACTCTCCGCCACCAGCGCGCGCATCCGCCGATAGGCCGCGGCGCGCTCCTCCGCGGTGCGCCCGCCGCCCGCGCTTTCGGTCAGCGACACCACGCCCCAGGGCGCGGAATGCCAATCGCGCACGCGCGGCACCGCGGTATCGGCATCGACCAGCACCAGCTCGGTCGATCCGCCGCCGATGTCGAACACCAGCGCCGGCCCGGTCCCCGGCTCCAGCAGCGCATGGCAGCCGAGCACGGCCAGCCGCGCCTCCTCCTCGGCGGAGATGATGTCGAGGTGGATGCCGGTTTCCTCCAGCGCGCGCGCGATGAAATGCGTGCCGTTGCTCGCGCGGCGGCACGCCTCGGTCGCGACGGAGCGCGCCAGCCGGACGTTGCGGCGGCGCAGCTTGTCCGCGCACACCTTCAGCGCAGCGATGGTGCGCTCGATCGCGGCATCGGACAGCGCGCCGGTCGCCGACAGCCCCTCACCCAGCCGGACGATGCGCGAAAAGGCGTCCACCACCGCGAAGCCATCGCCCTGCGGGCGCGCGATCAGCAGGCGGCAATTGTTGGTGCCGAGGTCGAGCGCGGCGTAATGCCGCGGGGCGCCACGCGCATGGCGCGGCGCCGGAGGGGCCGAACGGGCAGGGGTGCGATCCTGCCGGCGCGGCAATTGGGCGGGATATTCCACCATTGCCGTCAACTTTCTGTCTCTTCCGTTCCGCTCCCTGCGTGGATTTCGCATGGGGCGACCGGTGCTTGGCACGCAGGCTACACGCTTCGCGAGAGACGGGCAAGCTGGCGACGCCGCGGCTCCTAGCGGTGCGCAAAGCCCCTTGACCGCCGGATCGATCCGTCCCATAGGCCCCGCCTCGTTGCCCGATCCTCTAATGGTAAGAGAGCGGACTCTGACTCCGTCAATCAAGGTTCGAATCCTTGTCGGGCATCCACCTTATTTGTGATCCGCATGCCAAAGAACCGCTTCCGCGATAGGAGGCGGTCCTTGCTGTTTGGAAACGCAGATCGCGGCGTACAACCGCACAACCCCTCCCCTGAAGGGGGAGGGGCTTTCTCTTCATGAAGGCAGCGGCTTAGCCGCCGTTGACGATCACCGTCACCGCGCGGCGGTTCTGTGCCCAGCTCGCCTCGTCCGACCCCAGCGCCACAGGGCGCTCCTTGCCGTAGCTGATCGTCGTGATCCGCGAGGGCGAGACGCCGCGCGCGGCGAGATAGTTCTTCGCCGCATTGGCGCGGCGATCGCCCAGTGCCAGATTATACTCGCGCGTGCCGCGCTCGTCGGCGTGGCCCTCGACCGTGATCGTGACGTTGGGATAACGCTGCAGCCATTCCGCCTGCGTGTCGAGGATCGCCCGCGCGGTGGCGTCGATGTCGTACATGTCGAGCCCGAACAGCACCGTGTCGCTCTGCGCCGACCGCTTGAAGTCCGCCGCGGAGCCGGGCGCGATGCCGCCGTTGGGATCGGCCGGCCCGGTCGTGGCGGGCGGCGGCGGCGTCTCGCCGGGCGCGGGCGGCAGCACTTCGGGCCGCTTCTTCGAACAGGCCGCGGTGGCGACCAGCGCGGTCGCCATCAGGATCGTCGTGGTCAGTCGTGCCATCGGTCTATCTCCCTACCGATTATCGAATCTCTCGCCCCCCTGAAACGTATCAGGGCCGCAACGGTCCCCATGCCGGGTCGGATCCGTCGAGCGGGGTCGGTATGCGGCGTTCGTTGACGCCGGTCAGGTCGACCATCCACAGGTCGGCCTTGCCGGCATTGCCCTGCCCCTGGCGGAAGAAGGTGAGGACGCGGCCATTGGGGCTCCACGACGGGCCTTCGTCCTGCCAGCTGTTGGTGAGCAATTTCTCGCCCGACCCGCTGGGGCTCATGATGCCGATACGGAACGCGCCCGCGATCTTCGTGAACGCGATCAGGTCGCCGCGCGGGCTCCATACCGGCGTGGCGTAGCGGCCGCCGCCGAAGCTGATGCGCTGCTGGTTGGAGCCGTCCGCGTTCATCACGTACAATTGCTGCCCGCCCGACCGGTCGCTCTCAAACACGATCTTCGACCCGTCGGGCGAGTAGCTGCCGCCGGTATCGATGCCGGGCGCCGTGGTCAGCCGCTGCGGCGTGCCGCCGCCCGCGGCGACGCGATAGAGGTCGGTATTGCCGCCGGTCGCCATGGAGAAGAGGATGAAGCGTCCGTCGGGCGAGAAGCGCGGCGCGAAGGTGGTGGCGACATTCTGCACCACCAGCCGCTGCCGCCCCGATCCGATGTCATAGACGTAGATCGCCGGCGCCTTCCCGACATAGCTCATATAGACGATCGACTGCTGGTTGGGTGCGAACCGCGGCGTCAGCACGATCGAGGAGCCCGCGGTCAGGAAACGGTGGTTGGCGCCGTCTTGGTCCATGATCGCCAGCCGCTTGATGCGGTTGCCCTTCGGCCCGGTCTCGCTGACATAGACGACGCGGCTGTCGAAATACGGCCCCTCCCCGGTCAGCCGGGTATAGACCATGTCGGCGCATTTGTGCGCGGCGCGGCGCCAGTCCGATGGCGGCACGACGAAGCCCTGCCGCGTCAGTTCGGCCTGCGCGAAGACGTCGTAGAGATAGCAGCCCACCGTCAGCGTGCCGTCGCCGTTGGCGCGGATATAGCCCTGCACCAGCGCCTGCGCACCCGATCCACCCCAGTAATCGAACGCCGGTGCGGTCACCTCCGGGAAGGTGATGCTGCGCAGTCGCGCGGGCGCCAGCGGGGTGAACAGCCCGGAGTTGCGCAGGTCGTTGGCGACGATCTCCGACAATTGCCGCCCGAGCTGGTCGGTCGAGCCCGCCGGGGTCTGCACCACCGCCTGCGTCGGCATCGGCGGAATCGCGATCGGCATCGGCGCGCTGATGCCGCCGGTCACATCCACCTCCAGCGGCGGCGGCGTCTGCCCGGCGGGGGTCGCGGCGGGCTGTGCCGCGCCCGCGGGCGGGCGCAGCGTCACCGGGGGCACGTCCTGCGCCAGCGCGGCCTGCGGAATGACGAGGGGGGCGACCGCCGCCGCGGCGAGAAGGAGGAACCGGGATCGCATCAGCGCAGCTTCCAATTATAGTTGATGTTGTTCCACCCCCCATTTGCGGTGGAATAATATTCTGCCGGCAGTTTCAACGGCGAACAGCCCTTGAACGCGGCGATGCCCAGGTCGACGACGCGCCGGGCATAGCGGCGGTTGTCGTCGTCCACCCCCGCCTGTCGCACGACGGTGGGCGTGGCGGCGAGCGTGCCGTCGCGGTTCAGCTTGAGGTTGAGCGTCGTCACGATCTGGTTCGCACCAGGGCCGGGATCGACCTGACGGTCGGCGCAGGGCTGGATCTGGCGCGCGATCGCCTGGACGATCGAGGCGAGCGCCTTGCCGTCGATCTTCGCCGCGGCAGGGGGCGCATCGCTATCGCGTGCCTTGCTCGGCTCCGCGGTCAGCCCCTTGAGGAAGTCGTCCCCCAGCCGGCTGCCGCGTGGACGCGTCGCGGTCGCGGTCTGGGACTTGCCGTTGCCCTTCGACGCGGCCGGTCTGGCCGCAGCCTTGCTGGCGGAAGAGGCGCTCTGCTGCTTGGCCGGGACCGGCTTGGCGGGCGCCTTCTCCGCGGCCGGGGTGGCGGGCTTGGGCTTGGCCTGTGGTGCCGGCTTGGGCGCCGGGGCAGGCTTGGGCGCTGGCTTCGCCGGTGCGGGTTTCGGCGGGGTCGGCTTGGGAGGTGCGGGTGCGGGCTTCGGCTCGGGCGCCGGGGCGGGCTTGGGGGCCGGGACGGGCGCGGGTGCTTCCTCCGGTGTGGGGGGCGGCGCTTCTTCGGGCTCGCCGACGTCGGGAGCGATCGCCTGCGACGGCTGCTCGGTCGTCGCCGGTGCCGCCGCCTCCAGTGCCACGTCTTTGACCAGACTGACCTCGACCGGGTTCGGCTTCAGCTTGAGCGGATTGGGCGTCTCCAGAAAGCCGACCGACAGCAACCCGAACAGGACGACATGCCCCGCGACGGCCCCCGCCAGCCCGATCTTCTCGGCCCGCTCCAACGCGTTATTCCTCGCCCACCGTCACCAGCGCGACACGATTCAGCCCGGCGGCGTTGAGCGCCCCCATGACGCGCATCACGCGGCCGTAATCCAACCCGCGATCGGCGCGCAGCAGCACCTGTGGCGGCTGGCCGGCGGGCGCACGCGCGACGATCCGGTCGAGCTGCTGCGACAGCGCGTCGGCGGACACCTCCTCCTTGGCGATGAAGATGCGGCCGTCGGCGTCCATCGAGATTTCGGTCGGCTGCTGGTCCTGATCCAGCGGCTTGGCGCGGCTGTCGGGCAGGTTGACCGGCACGCCCTGCGTCAGCAGCGGCGCGGTGACCATGAAGATGATGAGCAGCACCAGCATGACGTCGACCAGCGGCGTCACGTTGATGTCGGCCATCGGCGCGCGGCGGCCTTTCCCGCGCGCGGAAGGCAGGTGCATCGCCATCAGCGCTCGCCGTCGAGCTGGCGCGACAGCGTGGCGTGGAACGCGTCGGCGAAGCGCATCAGCCGCGCCTCGATGCGATTGATCGCGTGGCTGAAGCGATTGTACGCGATCACCGCGGGGATGGCCGCGAACAGTCCGATCGCGGTCGCGAACAGCGCCTCCGCGATGCCGGGCGCCACCACCGCCAGGCTGGTGTTCTGCGCGCTGGCGATCGAGGTGAAGCTGCGCATGATACCCCACACGGTGCCGAACAGCCCGACGAACGGCGCCACCGACCCGACCGTCGCGAGTACGTTGAGCCGGTCTGACAGCTGATCCACCTCGCGCGCCACCGCGGAGGCCATCACGGTGCCCAGCCGCTCGCGCACGCCCTCGCGATCGATGCGATTGCCGTGGGTGGAGCGGCGCCACTCGGTCACCCCCGCCTCCAGCACGCGCGCGGACGGCAGATCGGTCTGCCCCTTGGCGCGGAAGAAGGCGTCGATATCGTCGGCGGCCCAGAACTCGCGCTCGAACGCCTCGCTCGTCTTGCGCGTGCGGCCCAGCTTCACCCAGGAGGCGATGATGATCGCCCAGGTCCAGATGCTGGCGGCCAGCAGCCCCAGCATCACCGCCTTCACCACCCAATCGGCCTGGAGAAAGAGCGCGATCGGCGACAGCGTGGCGGCGTCGGTCTGCAATATCGGATTCAAGACGCTTCTTCCCCTTGGACCACAAGTCGGCGGAACAGATCGACCCAGGCCGCCGGCTGGCGCCGCGGGCGACCGTCCGCGCCCACCAGCGCCGCGGTCACGCGGGCATCGGTCAGCAATTCCCCGCCCCGCCTGACTGTCTGCTGAATGACGACGCTGGCGGCGCGCGCCTGCACCACGCGGCTGGTCACCAGCAGCGCATCGTCGAGCCGCGCCGGCGCGCGATAGCGGATCGCGAGATCGGTGATGGCATAGGCGCCACCGCCCGCCTCGAAGTGCGCGCGCTGGTCGATCCCCGCGACGCGCAGCATGTCGGAGCGAGCACGCTCCATGTATCTCAGATAGTTGGCGTGATAGACGACCGCCGACAGATCGGTGTCCTCGAAATAGACGCGCACGGGGAACAGGTGCACCGCGCCCTCGAAACGTCCCTGCGCGGGCTGGTCCTGACCGTCCGCCATCATCGCCGCGCTGTTAACCGATGGCGGCGGCCAGGGAAACCCCCGCGCCGGTCCCTAGCGTGGGCGACTTTGCCCTTCCTCGTCACCCCGGGCTTGACCCGGGGTCCCGCTTCCTGATCACCGTTGCAGAAGGAAGCGGGACCCCGGCTCAAGGCCGGGGTGACGGCGTAGCTTCAGGGCTGGTCGCGTCAGAAGCGCACCTCGAACGTCGCGGTCGCGGTGCGCGGCGGGCCGTAATAGCCGATGATCGAATTGCCGAAGAGCGCGCCGGGGAAGTTGTAGCCGCCGACGCGGGTAACGACGGTCGGTCAGGTTGCGCAGATTCATCGCCACGCGATAGCGCCCGTCGCCCGAAATCCAGTTGGCCGATGCGTTGACCAAAGCATAGCCGTCCTGGTCCAGCGCGGGCGTTGGAATCTCGAACAGCGTATAGTCGCTGCGCAACGTCACCTCCGGCGTGATCGAGATCGTGCCGCCGGCCAGGTCGGCCGAGGCGGTGAACGACGCGGCGGCGGTGAAGCGCGGCGTGTTCTGGAACACGCGCGCGTTGGAGACGTCGACCGGGGTCGTGCCGCCACCGATGAAGGTGAAGAACTCCAGATATTTGGCATGGGTGTAACCGAACGACGTCTGCGCCGAGAACCAGCGCGCCGGCACGATCCGCGCCTCCGCCTCGATACCGTAGATGTCCGCCTTGCCCGCATTGTCGACGAAGCTGGCGATCCCGCCCGCCAGGCTCGGCACCTGGATCGTCACCTGCTGATCGGTGTAGCGCGAATAGAAGCCGGCGAGGTTCAGGAACAGCGTGCGGTCGAGGAACGCGCCCTTCATGCCGACCTCGTAGCTGCTGATCTTCTCCGGCGCATAGCCGTTGACGGTGGTCGGCGTCAGCACCGCGTCGCCGCGCATGTCGAACCCGCCCGATTTGAACCCCTTGCCCCAAGAGGCATAGATGTTGAGATCCTGCCGCGGTTCGTAGCTGATCGAGATGCGCGGGGTGAACTGGTCGAAGCTGCGGCTGTTGGTGTAATCGGTGCGGATCAGCCCGGGCACCGCGGCGGCATTGCCGAACACCGGCGAGCGGATGCCGGTATAGTTGCGGCGGAAGACGGTGCCGGTCTTGTCGTCCTTGGTATAGCGCAGCCCCGCCGACACCTTCAGCCGGTCGGTCACGTCGAAGCTGACGTCCCCGAACGCGGCATAGCTCCGGGTCTTGACCGATCCCGAGGTCAGCGTGGTGGTGTTGAGCCCGCCGAGCACCGTGTCGAACGCGCCCGAGGCGCGGCCATCGAGGTAGTAGAGGCCGAACACGCCCTGCAACCGCTCGCCCTGGTAGAGCAATTGCAGTTCCTGCGTGAACTGCCAGTCCTCGTAATAGGCAGGCACGTCCAGCGTCGGCAGCGCGGTGTTGTCGAAATCGATCACCGTGTCGGTGCGCCCGTCGCGATAGGCGCTGATCGTCTTGAACGTCAGCGTATCGGACAGGCCGAATTCGCCGGTCAGCGACGCGCCCTGCGCCAGCACGCGATTGGTGTCGCCGATCCCCGCGCGCGTGTCGTACACGCTGGCGGTGGGCAGGTAGCGCACGTCGGTGCCGTTGGGCTGCAGCCGAGTGCCGTGGCGCGGGTTCGACGTGTCGAGCGTGCGGTCGCCTGCCAGCCGGACGAAGATGCGGTCGGTGGGCGACCATTCGGCGGAGACGCGGGCGGCCAGCACGTCCTTGTCATACTGGTCCGCGCCGGTGGTCAGGTTGCGCCCGAACCCGTCGCGCTTGTAGCGCGCTACCGCGGCACCGACCGACAGCGTGTCGGTGACAGGCAACGCGATCTGCCCGACGAGGTCCAACTGATTGTACGAGCCATAGGCGCCACGCACCATACCCGAGACGTCGTGCCCGAGCCGCTTGGTCACGTACTTGATCGCGCCGCCGATCGTGTTGCGGCCATACAGCGTCCCCTGCGGCCCGCGCAGCACCTCCACCTGCTCGACGTCGAAGATGTCGAGCACCGCACCCTGCGGCCGGGCGACATAGACGTCGTCGATGTACAGGCCGACGCCCGGCTCGAACCCCCATAAGGGATCCTGCTGCCCGACGCCGCGACTGAACGCGATCAGCGTGGAGTTGGAGCCGCGCGCGATCTGCAGCGTCAGATTGGGGGTCTTGTCCTGCAGCGCGGTGATGTCGACCGCGCCCTGCTTCTCCAGCAGGTCGCCCGACACGACCGACATCGCGATCGGCACGTCGATCACGCTCTCCGCGCGGCGGCGCGCAGTGACGACGATGTTGGCGTCGGTTTCCTCGCTGGCGGCGGTGGCGGTGTCCGGCGCCTGCGGCGCCTCGCTTGGCGGTGTCCCCTGCGCCGCCGCCGGTACGGACAGGATCGCGCTGCCCAGTAGCAGGATCGAACGGACGGACTTCGTGCAGCGCATCGCCAACCTCCCCTTTTTGCGGCAACGCCTCCCTCGGCTTGCCTGCATCGTCGGCACGTCATAATGAAAGTTGAACCGGCTTTCAACTTCGAGCTGGGGGAGAGGTGGCGTGATGGAACAGCCTGGCCCGGACGCCGCCCCGCACGAGCCGGCGGACAAGACGCCGCGCACCGAGCGTGGCCGTCGCACGCAGCGCGCGATCCTCGACGCGGCGGCGGCGGAATTCGGCGAGCGCGGCTTCCACGACGCCTCGATCAGCGGGATCACGCGGCGCGCGGGGGTGGCGCTGGGCAGCTTCTACACGTGGTTCGACAGCAAGGACGCGGTGTTTCGCGCCTTGGTCGCAGACATGTCGGCGCGCGTGCGCGATCATGTCGCGCCGGCGATCCGCGCCGCGCCCGACCAGATCGCGGCGGAGCGCGCGGGGCTGTTGAAGTTCCTGGAATTCGCGCGCGCGCACAAGGAGATCTATCGCATCATCGACGAGTCGGAGTTCGTCGATCCCGACAGCTTCCGCCGCCATTATGCGACCACCGCGGAGCAGATCGCCGCGCGGCTGCGCCGGGGGGCGGAGCGCGGCGAGGTGATCGCCGACGTGGGGGAGGTCCACGCCTGGGCGATCATGGGGATGAACGTCTTCCTGGGGCTGCGCTATGGCGTGTGGTCGACCGAGGAGGACGCCGCCGGCATCGCCGACGCGATCGCGGCGATGCTGGCGCGCGGGATCGGAATGCGACGGTAATTCCCGTCACCCCGGACTTGATCCGGGGTGACGGAGAGGTCAGCCCTTAAGGTCCTTGAACGCCGCATCCTTGTCGGTGCGGATCTCGCCGGGCAGGCCCAGCACGCGTTCGGCGATGATGTTCTTCAGGATCTCGTCTGTGCCGCCCGCGATGCGCAGGCCGGGCGCGTTCATCACCGCGGACTGGAACAGCCCCTTGAGCGGGGCGAGCGCGGGATCGGCGATGATGCCGAACTGGTCCTCCGCCTCGACCGCGGAATTGCCGATATCCTGCAACTGGTTGGCGGCGATGATCTTACCGATCGAGCTTTCGGGTCCCGGCGTCTGCCCGCGGCTGAGCGCGGTGATGGTGCGCATGCGGGTGTTGCGCAGCCCCTCCGACTGGACCCACCAGTCGGCCAGCTTCTGGCGGAAGGCGGGTTCCTTGAGCAGCGGCCCCTCCGCGGCGTCGATCTCGCGTGCCAGCTTCAGGATCTCCTTCGGCCCCGCCCCGCCGCCGCCGCCGACCGCGAGGCGTTCGTTCATCAGCGTGACCAGCGCCACCTTCCAGCCGGCATCGACCTCCCCCAGCCGCTGTGCATCGGGGATGCGGACGTCGGTGAAATAGACCTCGTTGAAGTTGGAGCCGCCCGACATCTGGTGGATCGGGCGGATCTCGACGCCGGGCGAGCGCAGGTCGAGCCAGAACATCGTCAGCCCCTTGTGCTTGGGCACGTCGGGGTTGGTGCGGACCAGCACGATGCCGTAATCGGAATAATGCGCGCCGGAGGTCCATACCTTCTGGCCGTTGACGACCCAGTCGTCGCCGTCCCTGACCGCGCGGGTGCGGATCGCCGCGACGTCGGAGCCGCCGGCGGGTTCGGAGAAGAGCTGCGACCAGATTTCCTCGCCGCGCAGCGCGGGGCCGACGAAGCGGTCCTTGGTCGCCTGGTCCGCGAACGCCATCACGGTGGGAACGCACATGCCCAGCCCGATCGTGAAATAACCGTATTGAACCGGGTGCTTGGCCTCTTCCTGCCCGAAGATCACCGACTGGATCGGGGTGCCGCCGCCGCCGCCCCATTCTTTGGGCCAGGTGATCTGCGCATAGCCGGCCGCGGCCTTGCGCGCCTGCCAGGCGCGGGCGGCGGCCATGTCGTCGGCATGGCCCTGCGCCTTATGCTCGGCGACGTTGGTGTCCAGCCAGTCGCGGGCGCGGGTGCGATAGTCGGCTTCCTCGGCGGTGTCGTTGAAATCCATGGACATATCCTCCTATCCGTTCGTGGTGAGGAGAGGCTGAGCCTGTCGAAGCCTCGTCTCGAACCACCGTCCTTCGAGACGGGCCTTCGACAGGCTCAGTCCCTCCTCAGGACGAACGGGGGTGCTGTTACGCGGCGTTGCGCTGTTCGAGCTGGGTGACCAGCCGCTCGCGCCAGGTGGATGGGGCGCCGGCGACCAGCGAGAGCTGGCGCGAGCGGCGGTAGTGGAGCTGGGGATCGGCCTCCCAGGTGAAGCCGATGCCGCCGTGGGTCTGGATATTCTCCTTCGAGGCGAACCAGTAAGCCTCGCTCGCCGCGACCCGCGCGGTGGCCGCCGCCAGCGGCAGTTCGGCCGCGCCGGCATTCAGCGCCCAGGCGCCGTAATACGCGTTGGACCGCGCGATCTCGTTCTTGACGTAGATGTCGGCCAGCTTGTGCTTGATCGCCTGATAGCCCGCGATCGGGCGACCGAAGGCTTGCCGGTCAAGGGCATAGGCCCTGGCCATCTCCAGCGCGCGATCGGCGCCGCCGAGCTGTTCGAAGGCGAGCAGGACGGCGGCACGGTCGAAGACCTGCTGCATCGCCGACAGGCCGTCCTCGTCGCCGAGCCGCTCCGCCTCGTTGTTGGCGAAGGTCAGGCGCGCGGCGCTCCGCGTCGGGTCGAGGGTCGTCAGCACCTCCGATTCGACCGGCCCCTCGACCAGATACAGGCCGTCCTTCGCCAGCACGATCAACAGGTTGGCGATGTTGCCGTCGGTGACGGGGATCTTGGTCCCGGTGATGCGGTTGTTGGCGACGGTCGTGCGGATGTTGCCGCTCGTCACCGGCCCGGGGCCTTCGGACGTGGCGAAGGCGCCGATCACCTCGCCCGCCGCGATCTTCGGCAGCCACCGCTCCTTCTGCGCCTCGCTGCCCAGCAGCAGCAGCGCCTCCGCGACGAAATAGACGGTCGAGGCGAACGGGATCGGCGCGACCGCGCGGCCCAGCTCCTCCGCCAGCGCGCACAGTTCGACATGGCCGAGCCCGAGCCCGCCATATTGCTCGGGGATCGCGGCGCCAAGCCAGCCCTGCTCCGCGACGCCGCGCCACAGCGCCTCGTCATAATGACGGCCCGCATCGTCGAGCACGCCGCGCACCACCTTCGTCGTGCATTTGGCGTCGAGGAACTTGCGCGCCTCGTCCTTCAGCATCTTCTGATCGTCGGAATAATCGAAGTTCATCGGGCCGACCCCTTATTTGGGCTGCATGCGGATGGCGCCGTCCAGCCGGACGTCCTCGCCGTTGAAATAGCTGTTGCGGATCATCTCCAGCGCGAGGCGGGCATATTCCTCCGCCATCCCAAGCCGCTTGGGGAAGGGCACCATCGCCGACAGCGCCGCCTTCACCTGCGGCTTGGCGCGGCCCAGCAAGGGCGTGTCGAAGATGCCGGGGAGGATCGTGTTGCAGCGGATGCCCTCGCTCGACAAGTCGCGCGCGACGACCAGCGTCATGCCGATCACGCCCGCCTTGGCGGAGGCATAGGCGACCTGCCCGACCTGCCCCTCCTCGCCCGCCACGCTCGCGGTGTTGACGATCGCGCCGCGGTCGCCGTCGTCGGTCGGGGGCAGCGTCATCATTCCCGCCGCCGCGCCGACGAGGCAGCGGAACGAGCCGACGAGGTTCAGCTCCAGCGTCTTCTGGTAATTCTCGATCGGGTACGGCTTGATCGCGCCGTCCTCCTTCGAGCGCGCCACGGTCTTGTTCGGGCCGCCGAAGCCGCCGCCGGCGCAATTGACCAGCACGCGCTCCTGCCCGTTGGCGGCGCGCGCGGTGGCGAAGCCGGCATCGACCGAGGCCTGGTCCATCACGTCGACCTCGCAATAGGTCGCGCCGATCTCCGCGGCGACCTGCGGGCCGATCTCCGCATTCTTGTCGAACAGCGCCACCTTGCAGCCGTGCGCGATCAGCGCCTCCGCGGTGGCGCGGCCGAGCCCGGAGGCGCCGCCGGTGACGATCGCCGCGATGTCGGGGCCTAGTTTCACGTCCCTCTCCTTTGATTCTCGCGGGGTTTTCGCCCCGTCGGGTCGGCGTAACATCTGTTATGGCAGGAGCGGGGTCAAGTGGGGTGTTGGGGGGTGTTCGTCACGGCGGACGTGATCTGGGGGTCGCTGTCATGGCGCCGTGGAGAGAAAGAAGCGGGACCCCGGCTCAAGGCCGGGGTGACGAAGTGGGTGGGGCGGCGGGGTGCGCCCCGTCATGCCGGGCTTGTCCCGGCATCCAGGCTGGTGTGCACGCAACATCGGTCAGGTGCGTGGAACCCTGGACCCCGGAACACGTCCGGGGTGACGAAGTGGGTGGGGCGGCCGAATGCGCACCCGTCATGCCGGACTTGATCCGGCATCCAACGTGCCGCGTAAGCTGACGCCGATGCGTTCGCGGTGGGATGGACCCCGGGTCAAGCCCGGGGTGACGGTAGGGGTGTGGCGACCGGATGCGCACCCGTCATGCCGGGCTTGTCCCGGCATCCACCGTGCCGCGTACCGTCGGGCCGGTAAGGGCGCGGATCGGTGGACCCCGGAACAGGTCCGGGGTGACGGTGCCGGCGGGCGGGCGTTACGCCACGATCCGCACCGGCACCGATTTCGCGGCGGGGACGTGGCTTTCGTCGGCGTGGTGCGACAGCGGGATCAGCGGGTTGCACTCCGGGTAATAGGCGGCGATGCAGCCCGGGGGCACATTGTATTCGACCACCGTCAGGTCGCGCACGCGGCGGTCCTGATTGTCCTGCGCGTCGGTGGCGAGCGTCACCTTCTGGCCCGCGACCACGCCGGCGCGCGCGATATCGTCGCGGTTCATCAGCACCACCTGACGCGTGCCGTTGATGCCGCGGAAACGGTCCGAATAGCCGTAGATCGTGGTGTTGAACTGGTCGTTGGAGCGCAATGTCAGCAGGCGGTAGCGGCCGTCCGCGGGCGCGAAGCCGGTGGCGTTCAGCTCCTGCGGCACCAGGAATTCGGCGCGGCCCGAGGCGGTGTCGAACTCGCGCCCCGCGGCCTTGTTGCCCTTCCAGAAACCCTGCGGCTCCTCTGCCAGCCGATCGTTGAAGCGCGCGAAGAAGTTGGGGAAGACCTTGGCGATCTCATCGCGGATCAGCGCATAGTCATCGACCCATTTGTCCCACGGCACCGCCGGGTTCGATGGCAGCAGGGCGGTCGCGATGCCCGCGACGATCGCGGGTTCGGAGAGGAGGTGCGGGCTGGCCGGTTCCACCTTGCCGAGCGAGGCGTGGATGACGCTGGTCGAATCCTCCACCGTCACGCGCTGTGGCCCGGTCGCCTGAAGGTCGCGCTCGATCCGGCCGAGGCAGGGCAGCAGCCAGGTGTCGCCGGCGGCGGGGATCAGGTGGCTGCGGTTCAACTTGGTCGCGATCTGCACCGACAGGTCGAGCCGCGCCCAGCCCTGCTCGACCAGTCCGGTTTCCGGCACCGCGCGCGCGAAATTGCCGCCGAGCGACAGGAACGCCTTCACCGTGCCGTCGATGATGCCGCGGCAGGTCTCGACCGTGTCGAGCCCCTTTTCGGTCGGCGGCGAGAAGCCGTAGATTTCCTTCAGCTTCTCGACCGGCGCGAGTTCGGTCTTTTCGGTGATGCCGACGGTGCGCTGCCCCTGGACGTTGCTGTGCCCGCGCACCGGGCACGGACCGGCGCCGGGCTTGCCGATGTTGCCGCGCAGCAGCAGCAGGTTGACCAGCATGCGGACATTGTCGACGCCCTTCACATGCTGGGTCAGCCCCATGCCGTAGATCGCGATCGTCGCCGTCGACCGCGCATAGGCGGCCGCCGCCTGCTCGATCGCGGCGCGGGTGAGGCCGGATTCGCGCTCGATCTCGTCCCATGACGTCGCGCGGACCTTGTCGGCGAAGGGCGCGAAATCGTGCGTGTGGCGGGCGATGAAGTCGTGATCGATCGCGTCATGGTCGAGCAGGTATTTCGCGATGCCGGTCATCGCGGCGATGTCCCCGCCGGCCTTCACCTGATGATATTGGGTGGCGATCGGGGTTTCCTTGCCCGTCGCCATCTCGATCGGGTTCTGCGGATCGGTGAACCGCTCCAGCCCGCGCTCGCGCAGCGGGTTGAAGACGATGATCTGCGCGCCGCGCCTGTGGACGCTGCGCAGCTGGTGGAGCATCCGCGGGCTGTTGGTGGCGACGTTCTGCCCGAAGTGGAGGATGCAGTCGCACGACTCGAAATCCTCGATCCGGGTGGTGCCGACGGGGACGCCGATCGCCGCCTTCAGCCCGACCGAGGTCGATTCGTGGCACATGTTGGAACTGTCGGGCAGGTTCTGGTTGCCGTAGAGGCGCGCCATCAGCTGCCACATATAGGAGGTTTCGAGGCTGGCGCGGCCGGAGGCGTAGAAGACGACCGACTTGGGGTTGAGCGGCTTCAATCGCGCGGCGATCGCGGCGAACGCTTCTTCCCATGGCGCGACGACATATTTGTCGCTGGCGCGGTCGTATTTCATCGGATGGGTGAGCCGTCCGGCTTCTTCCAGCCGATAGTCGCTCCAGGTGCGCAACTCGGAGAGCGTGTGGGCGCGGAAGAAGTCCGGCGTGACGCGCTGGCTGGTGATTTCCCATGCGGTCGCCTTCGCGCCATTCTCGCAGAATTCGGCGGGGTGCGGCGGGTGCGGCTTGGCCCAGGCGCAGCTGACGCAGGCGAAGCCGCCGGGCTTGTTCTGGCGCAGCAGCTCGGCCGAGGTGACCGCGGCGTTCTTCTCGCGCGGGATGATGTCGGCGAGCGAGCGGACCGAGCCCCAGCCGCCGGCGGGGCCGTCATAGGGCGTGAAATCGGGGCGATCGTCGTGCTGCTGGGTCATGGCGGTCCTAACGAACGGGATCGGAAAAGAGCACCGCGTCGTCGCGCGCGAGGCTGACGAGGGTGAGGCCCGCCGCGGCGGCGCGCGACAGCGCGAGATCGGTGGCGGCGGACACGGTGGCGAGCAGCGGACAGGCGGCGAGCGCGGCTTTCTCCACCAGTTCGTAGGAGCAGCGCGAGGAGAGGAGCGCGAAGCCGCCGTCCCAGGAGAGCCCCTGCCGCGCCATCGCGCCGATCAGCTTGTCGAAGGCATTGTGGCGGCCGACATCCTCGCGCGCGCAACGGATCGTGCCGTCCGCGGCGCACAGCATCGCGGCGTGCGCGGCGCCGGTGGCGGCGTTGAGCGGCTGGTGGGCGCGCATCTGCGCCAGTGCGGCGAAGATGGCGGTCGGCTCGACCGTGGCGGCGGGCACGCGGGGAAGCGCGCGGTGGACCGCGTCGAGGTTGTCCATCCCGCACAGCCCGCACGAACTGTCCGCGGTGCGGCGGCGGATGCGGTCGGCGAGCGCGGCGGCGCGTTCCGGCGGGACGGCGAGGCGCGCGACGATGCCCTGCGGCGTGGCATGGAGGTCGACCGCGGCGATCTGCGCGGCGGCATCGACGATGCGTTCGGACAGCGCGAAGCCGGTGACGAAATCCTCCACATCGGCGGGGGTCGCCATCATCACCGCATAGCCTAGGCCGTTGACCTCGATCGCCACGGCACGCTCCTCGATGACCGCGCGCGGGTGCGGCGTGGCGGTGCCGTCGGGGGTGAGGCGGCGGAAGGCATGCTCCATACCCTCTCCTGCCCTGCTGCGCGCGCCGGGCCAAGACGGTTGCAGGATAACTTTAGTTATGCCAGCGTGATCGCAACGAATTGGGAGAGGATCATGGGCGACTGGCAGACGCTGGCGGTGGAGCGCCGCGGCGAGGTGGATTGGGTGACGATGAACCGTCCCGACCGGCTCAACGCGCTCGACGATACGCTGGTCGAGGAATTGTCGCGCTATTTCGGCGATCTGGCGACCAACCGCGACGTGCGCATCGTGGTGCTGAAGGGTGCCGGGCGCGCCTTCTGCGCCGGGCTCGATTTGCAGGCGGGGGGCAACCGGCACGACTGGGACACGATCGACCGGCTGCGGCACCAGCGCTCGATCGCGGAAATCGTGATGCGGATGCGCTACGCGCCGCAGCCGATCGTCAGCCTGGTGCATGGCCCGGCGTGCGGCGGCGGGTTCGCGATGGCGCTGGCGAGCGATATCCGGATCGCGGGCGAGAGCGTGCGGATGAACGCGGCGTTCGTGCGGCTGGGGCTGTCGGCGTGCGATATCGGGGTCAGCTATTTCCTGCCGCGGCTGGTCGGCGCGTCGCTGGCGGCGGAACTGATGCTGACCGGCGACTTCATCCATGCCGAGCGCGCGCTGGCGTGCGGGCTGGTGAGCCGGGTGGTGCCCGACGACCAGATGGAAGCCGCCGCGGCGCCGCTGATCGACCAGATGCTGACCACCTCGCCGCTGGGCCTTCGGCTGACCAAGGAGGCGCTGCGGATGAGCCTGGACGCGCCGAGCCTCGAATCGGCGATCGCGATGGAGGATCGCAACCAGATCCTGGCCGCGACCAGCCCCGATTTCGGCGAGGGGGTGCGCGCCTTCTTCGAGAAACGGCGCCCGGATTACAGCAGGAAGGTGCCGGCATGAGCAATCTGACGGGGCGCGTGGCGCTGGTGACGGGCGGCGGGCGCGGGATCGGGCGCGCGATCGCACTGCGGCTGGCGCGCGACGGTGCGGACGTGGCGGTCAATTATCGCCGCGATGCCGAGGCGGCGGCGGAGGTGGTCGCCGAGATCGAGGGCATGGGGCGGCGCGCGCGCGCCTATGCCGCGTCGGTCGACCGGTTCGAGGAATGCGAGGCGCTGGTCCGCGCGGTCGAGGCGGATGTCGGCGCGGTCGACATCCTGGTCAACAACGCCGGGATCGCGAGTCGCGGGCAAGGCGTGGCGGATACCGACCCGGGCGAGCTGGAGCGCGTGCTGCGCACCCATGCCATGGCGCCGCATTATATGGCGAAGCTGGTGCTGCCGGGGATGCGGACGCGCCCGCGCGGCGATATCGTGATGATCTCCTCGGTGGCGACGCTGTACCATGCCGCCAATGGTGCGCCGTACAATATGGGCAAGGCGGCGATGGACGCGCTCGCCTGGACGCTCGCCAAGGAAGAGCGACAGCACAATATCCGCACCAATATCGTCGCCCCCGGGCTGACCGTCACCGACATGGGCGAGCGGCTGGCCAGGGCGACTCGGGGGGTGGCGGACATCCACGACCTGGCGGCGCAATCGCCGTTCGGGCGCGTCTCGACGCCGGAGGATGTCGCGGCGGCGGTCGCCTTCTTCGTCTCGGCGGATGCGGATTACGTCAACGGGCAGCGCGTCTGCCTGCACGGCGGGGGATGAACTGATCGAGGTTGTGGCGGGAATGTGGCGAAGGTCCATCATCGCGGGCGTCATCCAGGAGGACGGACCATGTCCCACGACGCCGACGACGCCGCCTATTTCCGCCGCCGCTGCGAGGAGGAGCGCGAACGCGCCCGCACCGCCGCGGGGTCGCCGATCCGGCGGCTGCACCTCGACCTGGCGGCGCTATATACCGAGCGGGTGCGCGAGGTGATGGCGCGGGGGTCGTTGACGTAGGCGACCTGCCCCCCCTCCGTTCGTCCTGAGGAGAGGCTGAGCCTGTCGAAGCCTCGTCTCGAAGGACATGCGTCACGCTTGTGCTTCGAGACGGCGCTTCGATGGGCTCAGCGCCTCCTCAGCACGAACGGTGGACGGTATAGCGGCCTAATCCACCCGGTAATGGATCGGTTTGAACGCGCCGCCGTTCGACGCGGGCGCCGAGCAGGCGGTCAGGCCGATCACCAGATCCATGTGCGCGCGCAGCACGATATGATCGCCGGCGACGCTGGTCGGCGGCAGCACCTCCAGCCGCCCCGACGCGCCGTCGACGGGCACGTTCATGAAGCAGTTGAACGCGGTCGGGATCATGTCCCCGGTCACGCCATAAGGTGCCAGCGCCTCCGCCAGATTGCCGAAGCAGCCGCGATGCGGCGGCAGGTCGGGATAGAAATGGTGGAAGGTGTCGTAGGAACAGGGCGTCAGCAGGAAATCGTGGCGACCGACCGTGTCCTCCTCGATCCGCAGCATCGGGCGCGAGCGGTTGGAATAGAGGATGTGCCCCGTCGTCAGCCGGATCGTTTCGGCATAGTCGAACGTGCGGCCCGAGGAGATCACCTCGCCGATGTCGGTCGCGCTATAGGCGAGCAGGTCGGCGACCTGCACCCCGCACGGATCGATCACGGTCAGCGCCTGCCCGGCATCGAGGCGGAAGGCGGTGCCGCTGCGCGGCGCGATCTCGTGGACCGCGCTCACGCCGGCTTCTCCCCGGCATAATGGAAGGGGCAGCGCCACGCGGCATCGACCACGCGCCCGCTATATTGCGGCGCCTCGCTCGCCTCGCCATGGCGCGCCAGCATCGGGTTGCGCGATCCCGCCACCGCCTCGTCGCGCGCCATGATCGCCTCGCGCATCGTCTCGTACCGGCCATCGGCGCGCAATTGCGTGAACTGGTCGTGCAGGTTGAAGACCAACGTCGGCCGCGCGAATCGCCGTGCCGGGCGCGAGGCGTGCGGATGCAGCCCGACGACGAAGAACGCCTCGCCGCCGAAGCTGAGCGAGAAATGCGGATCGTCGGGATCGGGGCTGACCCGCGGATCGTAGGACTGGCCGCGCCATGCATCCTTGTCCGACAGCGATTGCAGCCGCGCCCACAATGCGCGCTCGAACGCCGGTTCGTCGAGATCGTCCGGCCCCTCGAACACCACCGCGAAGCTGCGGAACAGGCCCGGCGCCTCGCGATAGGCATCGGCGAAGCGCATCAGCCCGTCGTGGATGCGCACATCGTCCCACGCGCTGTCGATACGGTTGCACGCGAGCACGTGGAGCGTGCCGCGCGCCAACGCCGCCTTCGCCCCCACACAGGGGAAGGCGCGATCGGCGACATGGGACTGGAGAAGCAATTCGAGGTCTGACTGCGCGTCGTGGACCCAGGGGAACATCGGCGTGGCGGGGGCTGGCATAGGGCCGGGAGTACGGCCGGACCCCCGGGATCGTTCCGGGAAAACGTGCTGATCGGGGTTAATGTGGGTGTTGGTGGGGCGGTCGTCGTCCTGTTCGTCACCCCGGGCTTGACCCGGGGTCCAGGGTTCCGCGTGTGCTTCGGCGGCAGCGGGTGCGGCGCGTTGGATGCCGGCTCAAGACCGGCATGACGGGTGTGGGATCGTAGCCGGGTTTACGAAGCGGGGCCGCGGGGACGCATGGGTTTCGGGTGCGGCTTTACCACGCCGTGCGTCATGCCGGACTCGTTCCGGCATCCACGGTTCCGTGCACATGCGGGCGGTGAGTACGCAGTACGGTGGACCCCGGAACAGGTCGGTGCTGATTCCCTTCGAACAAGGATTCTTCCTGCCACCCCGGCGAAGGCCGGGGTCCAGTCGGGGAACGGGGGTTGGCGAGCGCTGTGCGTCGTCACCGCGACCTTCCCGACTGGACCCCGGCCTTCGCCGGGGTGGCGTACTGGTCTGAATGCGACAAGCACCGATCACTGCCGGGATGACGAACGCCCTTTACACCCGCATCGGCATCAGGACGTACAGCGCGGCGCTCTTGTCGTTCTCGCGGATCAGCGTCGGCGCGGCGGCGTCGGCGAGGTGGACCTCGACCAGGTCGGTGTCGATCTGCCCCAGGATGTCGAGCAGGTAGCGGCTGTTGAAGCCGATCTCGAACGGCAGTGAGGTATAGTCGCCGGGCACTTCCTCCGCCGCGGTGCCGTTCTCGGGGCTGGTCACCGACAGCGTGATCTTGTCGCGGTCAAGCGCCATCTTCACCGCGCGCGTCTTCTCCGTGGCGATCGTGGAAACACGGTCGACGCCCTGCATGAAGCTCTTGGGATCGAGCTTCAGGATCTTGTCGTTGGCGGTGGGGATGACGCGGCTGTAGTCGGGGAAGGTGCCGTCGATCAGCTTCGACGTCAGGATCGCCTGCCCCAGGTCGAAGCGGATCTTCGTCCCCGACAGCGACACGCCGACCGAGCCGTCGACCTCGTCGAGCAGCTTGCGCAGCTCCGCGATGCATTTGCGCGGCACGATCACGTCGGGCATGCCGTCGGCGCCCTGCGGCTGGTCGACCGTCACGCGCGCGAGGCGGTGGCCGTCGGTCGCCGCGGCCTTCAGCACGCCCTCCGCGGTGTGGAGGAAGATGCCGTTGAGATAATAGCGCGTCTCCTCGGTGGAGATGGCGAAGCGCGTCTTGTCGATGATCTGCTTGAGCGTCTCGACCGGCAGCTCGAACTGGTGCGGCAGCTCGCCCTCGGCGATGACCGGGAAGTCGTCGCGCGGCAGCGTGCCGAGCGAAAAGCGCGCGCGACCCGCGACGATCGCCATCCGCCCCTCCGCCGCGGTGATCGACACCTGCGCGCCCTCGGGCAGCTTGCGCGCGATGTCGAACAGCGTGTGCGCAGATACGGTGGTCGCGCCCGGCTGGTCGACCGCGGCGGCGACCGATTCGTTGATCTGGAGATCGAGGTCGGTCGCCATCAGCCGCAGCTGCCCCTCGGCAGTCGCCTCCAGCAGCACGTTCGACAGGATGGGGATGGTGTTGCGCCGCTCCACCACCGACTGGACGTGGCTCAGCCCCTTCAGCAGCGTCGCGCGTTCGATCGTCGCCTTCATCTCACTCTTCCCCGGGCCCGCAGGTCACAATCCACCAGGGGCAATTGGCCGATTCTTCCTACTCAACAATAAAGGGCCGGGGCAAGCGCCCCGACCCTTCATTTCGGTTCCCTTTCGGACCCGTCTCCCGGCCCCAAGCCGATCGTGGGTCAGAAGCGGATGCCGACGCCCGCCATCAGCTGGTGCCGGTCGAGATCGATGTCGTAATCGTCGAGCTTGCCATAGTGCGAGTAGCGATACTCGCCCTTCACGAAGGCGGTCGGCGAGAAATTATATTCCAGCCCGGCGCCGACGCGGAAGCCGTCGAGGTTCACCTTGTCGACCAGCTCGGTCGCGCCGGTGGTGCCGCTGGTGTAGCGGCTCTCGATCCGGGCGTTGGTGTAGCCGGCCTTGGCATAGAGCAATGCCAGCGGCGAGATGGCATAGCCGACGCGGCCGCCGACATACAGGTCGCGCCCGGCCTCGACCGAGAAGCGATCGCCGGCGGCGAGCGCGTTATAGGTGCGGGTGTTGGTGGTGGCATCGGTCACCTCGCCCTCGACGCCGAACACGGTGCTGCCGCGCTGGATGTCGTAGCCGAGCAGCCCGCCATAGGTGAAGCCGCTGCGCCCTTCCGAATCGCCGTCGCCGCCGTCCTGCAGATTGTCGTAGCCCGCCAGCGCCTCCAGCCGGGCGCCGCCGAACGGCGCGTCCTGCGCCAAAGCGGGGGTTGCCAGCATCGCGCCGAACGCGGCCGCGGTGCTCACCAATGCAAGCTTACGCATGTCTCACTCCGAATTTGCCCGCCCCGACGTTCATGGGGCGTGCGCGGTCAAATAGCGACGCGGGCGCTCGTTGCATGAACCTCATATAAACAGGAATTTCCGTTGCGTTTCGGCAACAGCCGGGGAAGACCGCGGGGATGAGCACGATGCGCAAGGGGCGCGATTATATCGCCCGCCACGGAGAGACCGTCTTCAACGCCGCGCGGCGGATGCAGGGCGATGCGCCGCACACGCCGCTGACGCGCGCGGGCTTCGCGCAGGCGGACGAGATGGGGCGTGCGCTGCGCGCGGCGCTGGGGGTGAAGCCGGCGCTGACGTTATGGGCCTCGCCCACGGGCCGCGCGCTCCAGACGCTAGCGATCGTCGCCGAGCATCTGGCGCTGGACTGGCGCCAGGTGCGCACCGACGAGCGGCTGACCGAGATCGACATGGGATCGTGGGGCGGGCGCTATTATGCCGAGCTGACCGCGGAGGTCGGCCCGGTGGTACAGCCCGGCGGGCTGCTGACCTGCGCGCCCGATGGCGAGACCTATGACCGGATCGCGGCGCGCGTGTCGGGGTGGCTGGCGGACACCGACGACGACGCGGCCGAGCGGCTGGTCATCATGCACGGCATCTCCAGCCGGGTGATGCGCGGGGTGATGACGGGGGCGCCGGTGGATGCGTGCGGCGCGCCGGTGCTGCCGGGGCATCCGCAGGGCACGGTGACGATGATCGAGGGGGGCCGCGAGACGATCGTCCACCTGGGCACGGGACACGCGCCGGCGTGATCCTCTCGCTGGCGCTGCTGCTGGCGGGGGAGCGCACCGCGCTGGGAGTGTGGGAGCGCTGGGCGGCGCTGCGCGATTCGGCGCCGCGGCGCTGCTTCGCGATCGCGCAGCCGGTCGCCGCGGACGGCGCGCCCGATCGCAGCGGCGCCTTCGCCAGCGTCGCGGCGCGCTATGGCGCGAGCGGCGCGCCGGCGGTGTTCGTGCGGCTGTCGCGCGCGCGCGGCACGGGGGCGGCGATCACGCTGGCGATCGGCGAGCGGCGCTTCGCGCTGGTGGGCGACCGCCGCGACGCACGCGCCGCCGACGCCGCCACGGACCGCGCGATCGTCGGCGCGATGCGCGGCGGGCGCGCGATGACGGTGACCTCGGCGGATGCGGCGGGAGCAGCGATCAGCGACCTCTATGCGCTCGCCGGCGCCCCGACCGCAATCGACGCGGCGCAGCTGGGGTGCCGGTAGATATCCGTCCCGTTCACCCTGAGGAGCCGTTGAGCGACGTCGAAACGGCATCTCGAAGGGCATGTGCTTCGAGACGAGGCTTCGACAAGCTCAGCCTCTCCTCAGCGCGAACGGAAGGTGGTTTGAGCGCCGATCGGCGTGGACCGCCGCCACACTGGAAAGTGACGGCGTTTTGGCCTATGTGGCGGGTATGCTGACAGAGCCGGCCGCCACCATGCCCATCCCCGGGCACATCGATCCCGTGCCCGTCCCGCGCGCCGCCGTGCCGCGCGCCGATGGCCGCCTCGACCTGATGGGGATGCCGCGCGAGCAGTTGCGGCAGGCACTGGCGGATGCCGGGCTGGACGCGAAGGCGGCGAAGCTGCGCGCCAAGCAGATCTGGCACTGGATCTACAACCGCGGCGCGACCGACTTTGCGGTGATGACCGACATCGCCAAGGCGCAGCATCCGTGGCTGACCGAGCGGTTCGTGATCGGGCGCCCGCAGGTGGTCGAGGCACAGGTGTCGTCCGATGGCACGCGCAAGTGGCTGCTGCGCAGCGACGATGCGCAGGATTACGAGATGGTGTTCATCCCCGATGCCGATCGCGGCACCTTGTGCGTGTCGAGCCAGGTGGGATGCACGCTCAACTGCCGCTTCTGCCACACCGGGACGATGCGGCTGGTGCGCAACCTGACCGCGGGCGAGATCGTCGGCCAGGTGATGCTGGCGCGCGATGCGCTGGGCGAATGGCCGAGCCAGCCCGAAGGGCGGATGCTGACCAACATCGTGATGATGGGGATGGGCGAGCCGCTCTACAATTTCGACGCGGTGCGCGACGCGCTGAAGCTGGTGATGGACGGCGACGGCCTCGCGCTCAGCAAGCGGCGGATCACGCTCTCCACCTCCGGCGTGGTGCCGATGATGGCGCGCGCGGGCGAGGAGATCGGGGTCAATCTCGCGGTGTCGCTCCACGCGGTGACCAAGGAGGTGCGCGACGAGATCGTGCCGCTCAACCGCAAATACGGCATCGAGGAGCTGTTGCAGGCGTGCGCCGACTATCCCGGCGCCAACAACGCGCGGCGCATCACGTTCGAATATGTGATGCTGAAGGACAAGAACGATTCGGACGCGGAGGCGCATGAGCTGGTGCGGCTGCTCAAGCAGTACAAGCTGCCCGCCAAGGTGAACCTGATCCCGTTCAACCCGTGGCCGGGCGCGCCCTATGACACCTCCACCCCGGAGCGGGTGCGGCGGTTCAGCGAGATCATCTTCGAGGGCGGCATCTCCGCCCCGGTGCGCACCCCGCGCGGGCGCGACATCGACGCGGCCTGCGGCCAGCTGAAGACCGCGGCGGAGAAGAAGTCGCGCGCCGAGCTGGACCGGCTCGCCGAGGAGAAGCAGGCGGCGCTGGGGTAGTCCCGTCGTCCCGGGCCTGACTCCGGGGTGCAGCACGCCACCCGCACTGGTGATAGTGCGATCCCCGGATCAAGTCGGCGCTTATCTCCTTCGAGCGATGCATCCTCCTGCCTCCCCGGCGAAAGCCGGGGTCCAGTTGGGGGACAAGTGTTGGCGAGCGTGGCGCGTCGTCACGGCACCTTCCCAACTGGGCCCCGGCCTCCGCCGGGGAGGCATATGTGTTCAAGGAAATCGGTACCGGAAAACTCCGGGGTGACGGACTATCGACAAGTCCTGCGCTTGCCGCAAAGGGATGGCGATGATCGATCCTGCCCCCCTGCTGCTCGCCTTTGCCGCCGGGACGCTGGGCGGCACGATGAACGCGCTGGCGGGCGGCGGCACCTTCGCCACGTTGCCGGCGCTGATCGCGATCGGGCTGCCCGCCAATATCGCCAATGCCACATCCAACGTCGCGCTGCTGCCCGGCGCGGGAGCGAGTGCCTGGGGCTATCGCGAGGAACTGGGGCCGGTCGGCGGGGTCGACTGGCGGCTGTTGAGCGCGATCACCTTCGTCGCCGGGCTGGCGGGCAGCGCGCTGCTGGTGTGGACGCCGACGCGCGCGTTCGACCTGATCATCCCGTGGCTGCTGGCGTTCGCGCTGGTCGTGATGCTGGCGGGGAAGCGTGCCGCCGACTGGCTGGCGCGGCGCGTCACGATCGGGCGGCGCACGTTGCTGACCGCGCAGGCGCTGCTGGGGGTCTATGGCGGCTATTTCGGCGGTGGCGTGGGGTTGATGACCACCGCGCTCTACGGGTTGCTCGCCGGCATCGCCCCGCGCGCGATGTTCGCGCCGCGCACGCTGATGCTGGCGGTGGCCAATGCCGCCGCGGCGATCGTGTTCGCCGCCACGGGCATGGTGCGGTGGGAGGCGGCGGCGCCGATGATCGCGGGCGCGGTGCTGGGCGGCTGGGGCGGCGCGATCGTCGGGCGACGGCTGCCCGCGGGGGTGGTGCGGGCGTGGACGCTGCTGGTGACCGGGGCGACGACCGCGGTGTTCTTCGCACGGGCCTATGGGTGAGTCAGAGCAAGCGCACCATGTGCACCGCCACCGTGCCCATGTCGTGATGCGTCTCCCTCTCAAAGGCGTAGCCCAGCCGTTCGTATAGCGCGATATTCTCGCGCATGAGGCGGTTGGTGTAGAGGCGGGTCGCGCGACACCCCGCCTCGCGCGCGAGCCCCTCGGCGAACCGCATCAGCCGCACGCCGAGGCCGCGCCCCTGATGTGCCGGATCGACCGCGACGTTGACGATCATGAGGTCGCTCCCCTCGACGACCGTCTCGATCAGGGCGACCAGCACGCCATCGTCGTACAGCCCGTCGAAGCGGTGATCGCGGATCGCGGCATCATAATCCGCGGTCATCGGGCGCGGCTTGCGCGGCGTGATCGGCACCCATTTGGCATAGGCGCGCAGGGTCAGGTCGCGGATGGCGGCAACCTCGTGAGGTTCGGCGCGGCGCAGGACGATCCGGTTCTCCATCGTGTCACCCTATCGTGCCCGGTATCGATCGGCTTGGTTCTTCCTACCCGGTTCGGAGGTCGGTCTCGGTGAGACACCGCCCCACCCCTAACCCCTCCCCTTAAGGGGAGGGGAATGGGCGCGTCAGTCGGGCCGACGCATACGGAACAGCGCGTCCTCGCCGATCTCGAAATAATCCGCCGGGCCGCCGGCGCGGGTGATCGGGCGGGCGCGGGCGGTCTGGTAGATGCCGTCCTCCAGCATCGCCGGGTCGATATGAATCGCCACCGCCTCGCCGAAGACCATCCAATAGGGGATCTCCGCGCCATCCCTGCCCTGCAACCGCAGTACCTGCGTCACCACGCATTCGAACTGGACGGGACTGGCCGCGACGCGGGCGGGCTTCACATGGCGCGACGGCAGCGCCGCCAGCCCGGCGAGCGCGAACTCGTCCTCGCCCGGCGCCACCGCGGCGGAGGTGGCGTTCATCGCCGCCGCCAGATCGCGCGTCGCGAGATTCCACACGAACTCACCGGTGGCGCGCACGTTGGCGAGCGAATCCTTCTCCCCGGCGGAGCAGAAGCCGACGATCGCGGGGCGATAGGCGAACAGGTTGAAGAAGCTGTAGGGGGCGAGATTGCGCACGCCGTCCGCGGACACGGTGCTGATCCAGCCGATCGGGCGCGGCGCGACGATCGCGTTGAGCGGATCGTGGCGCAGCCCGTGTCCGGCGGCGGGTTCGTAAGAGTGCCATTCGGTCATGTCGTGCGTTCTGCTAGGCGATGACCATGGGTTCAACCGTCATTCGCCGCCACCGGCTGTCCACGCGCCTGTGGCATGCGGTCAACGCGGTCAGCATCTTCGTGCTGATCGGGTCTGGACTGGGCATCTCCAACGCGCATCCGCGGCTGTACTGGGGGGCATATGGCGCCAATTTCGACCATGCCTGGGCGACGCTGCCGCGGTTTCCGGCGTGGATCACGGCCCCGGCGAGCTACAATCTCGCGATCTCGCGGCGGTGGCATCTGTTCTTCGCGCTGGTGCTGGCCTTCTCGCTGCTCGCCTATCTGATCGTGGCGCTGGCCAACCGGCATATCGCGCGCGACCTGCGGGTGCGGCGGCGCGATGTGGCGCCACGGCACCTGATGGCGGATCTGCGTGCGCATTGGGCACTGCGGTTCCACGATCCAGAGGCGCCGGGTGAGTATAACGTCCTGCAGAAGCTGAGCTACGTCGCGATCCTGTTCGGTGCGCTGCCGCTGGTGATCCTGACCGGGCTGGCGCTGTCGCCGGGGATGGATGCGGCCTGGCCGTGGCTGCTCGACCTGTTCGGCGGGCGGCAGTCGGCGCGGTCGCTGCATGTCATCGCGATGGCGGTCATCGCGGCGTTCACGGTCGTGCATCTGGCGATGGTGATCCTGGCGGGGCCGTGGAACGAACTGCGCTCGATCGTCACCGGACGCTGGCAGGTGCCGGGGAAGGTGCCGCAATGATCGGGCGGCGCGGGCTGATCGCCGGGGGCGCCGGGCTAATGCTGGCGGGGTGCGACCGCGTGATCCGGCAGCCGGCGGTGCGCACGATCCTGTTCAAGGGCGAGGACATGCACCGCGGGCTGCAACGCGCGCTGTTTGACCGCGACGCGCTGGCGCCCGAGTTTCGCCCCGACCAGATGTCGCCGCGGTTCCGCACCAACGGCACGCGCGATCCGGGGACGGCGGAATATGCCGCGCTGCGGGCGGGGCGATTCGCGGACTGGCGGCTGACGGTCGACGGGCTGGTGGCGCGACCGCTGCGGCTGTCGCTGGGCGATCTGGGCGCCTTCCCGCAGCGCGCGCAGATCACGCGGCACGATTGCGTCGAGGGATGGAGCGCGATCGGCAAGTGGCAGGGGCCGCGGCTGGGCGCGGTGCTGACCGCGGCGGGGCTGCGCGATGCGGCGCGCTATGTCGTGTTCACCTGCGCCGATCGTTATGGCGGCGCACCTTATTACGAGTCGATCGATCTGGTCGACGCCTTCCACCCGCAGACGATCCTGGCCTGGGCGATGAACGACCGCTTTCTGGACGTCGGCCATGGTGCGCCGCTGCGGCTGCGCGTCGAGCGGCAGCTGGGGTACAAGCACGCCAAATATCTGATGCGGGTGACGGCGGTGGCGTCGCTGGCGGGGATCGGCAAGGGGCGCGGGGGATATTGGGAGGACAACGTCGACTATGATTGGTGGGCGGGAATTTAGATTCTCGCGAAGACGCGAAGACGCGACGAGGGTGCGGTCGGGGCAGGCGGTGGCGTCGCCATGATGATTTTGTTCACGCGGAGGCGCGGAGACGCAGAGGGGTCGCGCCCATGGCAACGAGTCCGCGGCAGCAACGAACGGTCGATTGTCTCCCGGCACAGCCGCCCCGCGCGAAACTCCTCCGCGTGAACCCAACTTCTTCGCGTCTTCGCGTCTTCGCGTGAACAAAAAGCGGGACCCCGGCTCAAGGCCGGGGTGACGAGGGATGCGTGAGGCGGCGGCGCAGGGCGACCGCGTAGATGATCGCGGCAACGGCGGCGAACAGGAACCATTGCACGCCATAAGCGAGATGGTTGTTGGGCACCGACGACACGTCGGGCTGCGCATTGGGGCTGAGCCCGGCGACCGGATGGTCGGCGACCAGCAGGAAGTCGGGCGCTGCCTTGGCGAACAACCCGGCGATCAGCGGGCGCGCATCGGGGGCGTGCGCGATCCAGCCGCTCACCTCGCCGCCAGTCCATGTCACCATGCCCGCCGGATCGCGCGTGGTGCCGAGCTGGATGCGGACGCCCGGCCCCTCGGCACCGGTGCGGCAGGTGGCGATCAGGCGGAAGCCCGCGGCCCCGGCCCCGGCGCGCCTGATCTCGACCGGCTCCAGGCAGAAGGCGGAGGCGCGGCGGAACAGCATCGTGTCGTCGGGGACGCGTGGCCAGGCGATCGGCGGCCGCGCCGGATTGGCCGACAGCTGCGCGAGATACGCTTCTTTCGCGGGGAGGCGATCGACCAGCTGCCACACGCCCAGCGCGATCATCGCGACGATCGCGACGCCGACCACCAGCGTCGGGACCAGCGGCAGGCGCTTCATGGCGCGACACGCCCCTCGCGCGCGGCGTTGCGATATTCCGCCGCCATCAGCCAGCCCTTCGCCACGCGCAGCGACCAGATGACGCCCGCGGCGGTCAGCGGGATCCACAGCAAGGCATGGACCCACCATGGCGGCGACAGCGACAGCTCCACCGTCACCGCCAGCGCGACGATGATCGCGCCCCAGATCAGCGTCAGGAATGCCGCCGGCCCGTCACCGACGTTGAAGTCGGCGAAGCGCAGCCCGCAGGCGCCGCAGGTGTCGGAAAAGCGAACGGCGCCGGCGAACAGGGTCGCGGCGCCGCATCGCGGACATAGTCCCTTCAGGCCGACCAGATGAGGCGGGGTCGCCCCCGCCGTCCGGTCGTCGCTCATCCGCCGTGGACCGGCGCGCCCCAGCCGCCCCAGACATAGACGGTGACGAACAGGAACAGCCACACCACGTCGACGAAGTGCCAGTACCAGGCCGCCGCCTCGAACCCGAAATGCTGCTTGGGCGTGAAGGCGCCCTTGTACGCGCGGATCAGGTTGACGATCAGGAAGATCGTGCCGACCAGCACGTGGAAGCCGTGGAACCCGGTCGCCATGAAGAAGGCGGCGCCATAGTTGATGCCCTTGAACGGGAACGGCGCGTGCATGTATTCATAGGCCTGGATCGAGCTGAACAGCAGGCCCAGCACCACCGTCAGCCACAGCCCCTTGAGCACGCCGTCGCGGTCGCCCACGCCCAGCAGGCCCCAGAAGCCGCGCTTCTCGCCGCCGCGCTGGTCGTGGATCAGCGCGTGGTGCGCCCAGGTGACGGTGGTGCCCGAGCACAGCAGGATCAGCGTGTTGAGCAGCGGCAGCTCGAACGCGTTGATGACCTCCAGCCCCTTGGGCGGCCATTGCGCGGCGATCGCGGCGGCCCCTTCCGCCGCGCGCTCGACCTGGCCGTCGACCACCTGCATCGCAGTGGGGAACAGCGAGAAGTCGAAGAAGGCCCAGAACCAGCCGACGAAGAACATCACCTCCGAGGCGATGAACAGGATCATGCCGTAGCGGAAGTGGAGCTGCACCACCGGGGTGTGATCGCCGGCATGCGCCTCGCGGAGCACCTGATGCCACCAGCCGTACATGCAGGCGAGCACGCCCGCGAGCCCCATCAGGAACACCCAGCCGCCACCGACCGCCTCGTGCATGTACATGATGCCGCCCGACGCCAGCACCAGCGCGGCGAACGAGCTGAGCAACGGCCACGGGCTGGGTGGCAGGATGTGGTATTCGTGGTTCTTCGCGCCCGCCATGCGTGGCTCTCCCCGTTACGCTTCTTGTCCTGCCCTTAGCCGGACGTTTTGCCGGAATCCACCGGGTAAAAGGTGTAGCTGAGCGTGATCGTCTCGACATCCTTCGTGTCGGGATCGGTCAGGATCTTCGGATCGACGTAGAAGATGACCGGCATGCGCTGCGTCTCGCCGGGCTTCAGCGTCTGCTGGGTGAAGCAGAAGCACTGGATCTTCGTGAAATACTTGCCCGCGATCGCCGGCGTGACGTTGTACGTCGCGGTGCCGGTGACCGCCTGCGCGCCGCGGTTGGTGGCGGTGAAGAACGCCATGTCGCGCGCGCCGATCTCCACCGTCTCGCGCTCCACTTCCGGCTGGAAGCGCCACGGCAGCCTGGGGCTGGTATTGGCGTCGAACGCGATCTCGATCTTGCGATGCACGCTGCCCGGCGCCGCGATGCCGCGGCCGGTGGTGCCGTTCAGCCCCGTCGCCTCGCAGAACAGGCGGTAGAGCGGCACGCTGGCGAAGGCGAGCCCGGTCATGAAGCAGATGCCCAGCACCGCGAGCACCACGGTGCGGGTCGTCCGGGCGCGCGTCGATGTCGGCGGGGCGGCCATCAGTGCGCCATCCCCTGGCGGATCTTGGCGATGGTGATGAAGAAGATCAGCACCACGAAGGCCGCCAGCAGCAGCGCCACGACGGTGGCGCGCGCCTTCTGGCGGCGGCGGATCAGGTCTTGGTCATCAGGCGTCATGCGAACCACCGATCGGCGACCAGCGCGCCGAAGATCACGAAGAGATACAGGATGGAGAAGCCGAACAGCCGCTTTTCCCAGAACATCGGGGTCTGCCCGCGCTTCGCCCCCGCGGCTACCAGCGCGGCCAGCACGCAGAAGGCGGCGGTCATCGCCACCGCGACCACGCCATAGATCGCGCCGGTCAGCCCCAGCGGCCAGGGCAGCACCGCGGCGGCGGCCATCGGGATCGTGTACAGCCCGATCTGCCGCCGTGTCGCCGCCTCGCCCGCCACCACGGGCAGCATCGGCACGCCGGCATTGGCGTAATCGGTCTTCACGAACAGCGCGAGCGCCCAGAAATGCGGCGGCGTCCACAGGAACACCAGGGCGAAGAGCAGGAACGGCAGCAGCGCCACCTGCCCCGTCGCCGCGGCCCAGCCGATCAGCGGCGGGAAGGCGCCCGCGGCGCCGCCGATGACGATATTCTGCGGCGTCCGCCGCTTCAGCCAGACGGTGTAGATGAGGACGTAGAACAGGATCGAGACGGTCAGGATCGCCGCGGCGGCGAGGTTGACCGCCAGCCCCATCAGGATGACCGAGAAGGCACCCAGCCCGACGCCGAAGTGGAGCGCGGACTGACGCTCCATCCGCCCGGCGGGCAGCGGGCGTTGCGCGGTGCGCTTCATCGCGGCGTCGATATCCGCCTCATACCATTGGTTGAGCGCGCCCGCGGCGCCGGCGCCGAGCGCGATGCACAGGATCGCGGTGAAGCCCAGCACCGCGGGAATCGCGACCGGGGCGGCGAGCATCCCGCACAGCCCGGTGAACACCACCAGCGTCATCACGCGCGGCTTCGTCAGCGCGAGGAAATCGCGCCAGTCGGCGGGCGGCAGGATGGGGGCGACGGTGGTCATGACGGGCTCGCCGTTTCCCCTATACCGCTGGAGGGCGGGAGGAAAGCCTTCGCGATCTTGGGTCACCCCGGCCTTGAGCCGGGGTCCCGCTTTCCCAGGCACCGTCGCAGAGAAGCGGGACCCCGGCTCAAGGCCGGGGTGACGGAGCAGTTCGGTCTTCGGTTGCGACCCTCACACAAACCCCAGGTTCCACGACGACGCGTCGTAATTGCCGATGTTCGGCAGCACGGTGCGCAGGTCCGAGGTGCCGACGCCGAACCACGACGCCAGCGTCGCGGCATATTGGTCGACCGAGGTGGTCGGGATCAGCCGCCCCTGCCCGACGTCGTCGTTCGTATTGACCCCCACGGTCGGCGCGGTGCCGTAGAAGCGGCCGCCCTTGACCGCACCGCCCATCGCGAAGTGCATGCTGCCCCAGCCATGGTCCGAGCCGTCGCCGTTGCTGCTGAGCGTGCGGCCGAATTCGGACGCGGTGAAGGACGTCACCTGATCCGCGACGCCCATCTGCACCGTGGTGTCGTGGAACGCGCGCATCGCGGCGGCGACGCGGCCCAGCAGCGTCGGTTGCGTCGTCAGGATATTGTCGTGGACGTCGAAGCCGCCCATCGAGACGAAGAACACCTGGCGGCGCACGCCCAGATCGCCCGCCACCGCGATCATGCGCGCCACCATCTTGAGCTGGTCGGCAAGGCCGTTGCCCGTCGGAAAGAGCGTGAAATTGCCGACCGGCGCGCCCGCCAGCGCGGCGTTCACCTGTGCGAACGTGTCCAGCGCGCGCTTCGACACGCGGGCATGTTCGTTGGCGAGCATGTTGGGGTTGCCGCGCGTCATCAGGTCGCGCAGCGTCTGCGCCGCGACGGCGGAGCCGTAGATCGTCTTGCTGCTGCTGAGCAGCGGGATCGGGCCGCCGGTGCCGACCGCATATTGCACCGCCTGCCGGCCGGTCAGATACACCGCATTGCCGCTGGCGTTGATGCAGGTGAGCGAGGCGGCGCCGTTGCCCGACTGCATCAGATCGCCGATCCGCCCGCCCCAGCCGCTCGGCGCGCCTTCGGGGCTGGAGGCCTGGAAATAGCTCGACTGGTCGTTGTGGCTGAACAGCTTGGGCGGCAGCAGCACCGACTTGTTGTTGTACTGCGCCTTCGTCGTCGGCTGCACCAGCGTGCCGACGTTCAGGATCGGCGCGACCTTGCCCTGTGCATACAGTTCCGCCAGCGGGGCGAGTGCGGGGGCCATCGCATATTGCCGACCGCCCGACAGGCCGTCGGTGGACAGCGGCGACAGCGTGTCGCGCCCCAGCGCGATCGCGCCGCGCACCTTGGCATAGGCCTCGTAGCTGGACTGGTCGTAGGGGACGAGCGTGTTGGCATAGTCGCACCCGCCGTTCAGGAAGACGCAGACCAGCGCCTTGTACCCCGATCCGGTCGCGGCGGCGGCCTCGCCGATCGCGCCCAGCGTGCCGGCGAAGGGCGCGGCGGTCCCCGCCAGCCCCAGGAGTGCCGCGCGACGCAGGAAGGCGCGGCGCGATTCGTCGTGATGGATATGCATGATGGTCACCGCAACGTGAGGTAATCGGGGGAGGCCATGGTCAGCAGCAGCGCGACGCCGACCCGGTTGATCGCGCCGTCGCTGGGCGCCATCGAGATGCTGTCGACCGCGGTGCGGATCGCCGCCACCGTGTCGGCGGAGAGCTGCCCCGCGGCGAGCACGGTGTTGAGTTCGCCCACCAGCGCGGCCGAATCGCCCGCCAGCGCCTTGATCGCGGTATAGTCCGCCTTCATGTCGCCGGTGCCGTTGGCGATCAGCGAGTACATGTAGTTGACGTAGGAGACGACGCTCTGCTCGTTGGCGATCTGCATCTCCGGCGCGACCAGCCCGGCGGTCGCCAGCGCGGTCGCGGGCGGGATGTAGCCGGGGCGGAAGAAGTTGAAGACCGACGGCGCATGCCCGATCGACTGCCCCAGCCGCCAGATCGTCGACGAGGTATCGCCGAACGCCCAGGCATTGGAGGGCGAGGTGACGTTGAACATCCGCGCCCAGCCGGTCAGCCGCTGCACCGGATCACGCAGCTTGCCCGCGCTGCTGCTGGTCAGCGCGCTCGCGTCGCGCGCATAGGGATCCAGCAGGATCGCGCGGATCACCGACACCATGTCCCCGCGCACGCCCCGGCCGTTGTCGGCGAACACGCCCGCGACGCGCGCGACATAGGCGGGCGGCGGGTTGCTGGTGACGAGGCGCTGGATCAGCGCGCGCGACACGAACGGCGGCACGTTGGGGTGCATGAAGATCACGTCGAGCGCGCCCTCCACCGACGCCATGCCCGCGGCACCGTTGATCATGCTGCCCAGCACGATCGACGTGCCCGTCTCGTGCATGCTGGCCGTCATCTTCAGCGGCACGCGATAGCGGTCCGGCAGGGTGCCGTCGGTGGTGCCGCCATATTGCAGCCCGGTCAGCACGCGCGCCAGCTGCGTCACGTCGCCCTGGTTGTAGGTTTCGACCGGTGCGCCGTTCGCGATCATCACGGTGCCGTCCATGTTCAGGCGATAGGTGCCCAGCGTGAACAGCTGCATCAGCTCGCGTGCGTAATTCTCGTCCGGCATCGCGCCGGTGGTCGGATTGGCCTTCCGGTTGTCGAGATAGGTGAGGTAATTGGCCATCGCGGGCGACAGCGTCACCGCGCTCATCAGCGTGCGGTAGTTGCCGAACGCATGGTCGGCGAGCACGTCCAGATACGACGCCATGTTGAACGCGCGCCACGTGCTGGTCAGCGAATCGATGCCGACGACGAAGATGTCGAGCAGCGCGGCCATGATGCGCTGGCGCAGCTGGTCGGGGGCGGCGATGATCTGGCTCCACACCAGCGGGTCGAACCCGGTGAGCTCGTACATCTTGCCCGTCGCGTCATAGCCGCCGGCCTTCAACCAGTCCCAATAGGTGGTGGCGCGCGGCATCGACATCTGGTCGTCCAGCCATCCGGAGAAGCCGCGCGTGGCGAGCGAATCGATGGTCTGGCGCGTCGCGCCGAAGGTCGCCTGCGCCAGGAAGCGGCTGGCCTCGTTCGCGCTCGGCGGCGCCGCGGGGGCGACCTCCACCGGGTTGGACGGGCTGGGCGCCGGAGTCGGCGTGGGGGTCGGCGTGGGGGTCGGCGTCGGGGTGGGAGAGGGAGTCGGGGCCGGGGTTGGTGTCGATACCGGCGACGGAGTGGGGGTCGGTGTCGGCAGCGGGGTTGGCGTCGGCGTGGGAACGGGCGTCGGCACCGGAGTCGGCGTCGGCAGCGGGGTGGCCACGGGGGTGGGCGTCGCGACGACGACCGGGCCGGAGGAGCCCGCCGCGGCGGACGATCCCGCCTGTTCCGCGCCGCACGCGGCCAGGAACAGCGCGGAGGCCAGCGTGGCATGGCGGCCGGCGGCCGGCACCGATGCCGCCACCACATCGTGCGTCGGCGCGCCGATCCCGGGGGCGATATCCGCCCAGTCACCATCCTCTGCCGCCGCTGCCGCGACGACGCTGCCATATGCGTCCATCATCGATCCCCGCGCGGCCGCTGCTTCGGCCTGTCGCGGGAATCGCTATATCTGTCAGATGGTAAACAAACCGGGCGGCGAGTTGGTTAAGCCTGTTAACCAGGCAGGCGCGCCAGCCAGTCGAGCAGCAGGCGGTTGACCTCCTCCGGGCGTTCCTGCTGCGTCCAATGCCCGCATCCCTCCAGCAGATGCCCTTCCACCTTGGGCACATGCGGGCGCATCGCGGCGACCGGATCGGGCAGCGCGCCGAACAGTGTGGTGGCGGGATCCTTCGTGCCGCCGATGAACAGCGCGGGCTGCTCGATGCGGCGGTCCCTGAACTGCTGCGCCCAGTCGAAATCGCGCTCGTGGTTGCGATAGCGGTTGAGCGGGCCGCGCAATCCGGATGCCTCGAACTCGGCGACGTAATAATCGAGGTCGGCATCGCTCAGCCACGCGGGGAAGACGGGCGGGTCGACCATCCCCTCCAGCAACGTCGCGCCCGCGGGCTTGTCGGGCCAGGTGCCCGGCGGCGCATCGCCCGAGATGGCGTAATAGAAAGCGCGCAGGAAGCGGCGCACGTCGGCCTCCGCCTCCGCCTCGGCGCGGCCGGGTTCCTGGAACCATTCCTGGTAGAAGAACTTGCCCTTGTCGGTGAAGGCGCGGCGGAACACCTCGGTAAAGGGGCGTTGCGGCACGCCGGTGAACGGCACCGACAGCGCCGCGACCGCGCGGAACCGCTCCGGCCGGCTGAGCGCGCTGTTCCACACGATCGGCGCGCCCCAGTCGTGGCCGAGCAGGATCGCAGGCACCCCGGGCTGGAGTGCATCGGCGACCCCCGCGACGTCGGCGGTGATCGCCGCCAGATCATAGGCCTCGACCGCGTGCGGCTTGTCCGACCCGCCATAGCCGCGCACGTCGATCGCGGCGGCCGTATAGCCCGCCTGCGCCAGCGGCCCCAGCTGATGCCGCCACGAATACCAGCTTTCGGGAAAGCCGTGGACCAGCACGACGAGCGGCCCCTCCCCCTCCACCGCGACGCGCAGCCGCAGCTGCCCGGTGTCGATCATGCGGAACTCGGTCATGCGGCTCTCCTGCGGTAGTGATAGTCGTAGAGGTGGCGATCGAAGCCGAGCGCGCGATAGAGCGCACGCGCGGGCACATTGTCGCGCTGGACCTGCAACGCGGCGTCGCGCGCGCCCAGCGCGGCGGTGGCGTGGAGCAGCGCGGCGACGCAGCGATGCGCCAGCCCGCGCCCGCGCCACGCGGGGTCGGTCGCCACCGCCTCGACGATCGCGGTCCCGCCATCGACCGCGGCGAAGGCGAGGCTGCGGATCGCGCCGCCCTCCTCCACCGCGGCGAACACGGCGGGTGCGGCGAGGCGCGCGATCGGGGCGACATGGTCCTCGGCCCCCGCCCCCGCCGCGATCGACAGCGCGCGCCGCGCGGCGCACCACCCAGCGTCGGGGCGGCGGCTCAGGCGGACGCCGGCGGGCGCGGTGTCGGGCAGCGTGTCGCGCGCGATCGTATGCGTCGCCCCCTCCGCCGCGGCGAATCCGTGACGGTCGAGCGCCGCATCGGCGCCGCGCAGCAGCGTGGGCAGGCGGAGGATCGTGGGCAGCGCGTGCGCATCATAGGCGGCGACCAGCGTGGCGAGCGTGGCGGCATCGATCCGCGCGGCGGGGTCGCACGGCGAAGCGGAGTTGATGCGGCGAGTGCCGCCGCCCGACCGCGCGACGCGCCAGCCGGCGATGTCGAGGGTTTCGCGCGCCGGCCAGGCGCGCGCGCACGCCCGCTCGACGCGCCAGCCGCGCTCCTCCTCCACCCGCTCCATCGCGGCACCGTGGCGGACGCGGGCGGTGCGCGCAACCGCGTCAGTCGTAGGCGGCGGGCAGCCAGCGGCGCGTCACCACCACCTCGTCGCCGACGCGCGCATGCGCGTAGAGGAGGCGCGCGAAGGCGGTGGGCACGCCGATGCAGCCGTGGGTCACCCAATCCTCCTCGACCGGGCTGCCGTGGATCGCCACCCCGCCCCAGGTCAACCGCAGCATATAGGGCATCGGCGCATTGCCATAGGTGCTGGAATAATGGTCGGCGTGCTTCTGCAGGATCGGGAAGCGCCCGGTCGGTGTCGGCTGCTCCGGCGGGCCGATGACGATGTAGGCGCGCGCGATCTCCACCCCGGCGCGATAGACGTAGAGGCGACGCTTCGCGAGATCGACGACGATCCGCGCCGGACCGGGCGGCACGTCATCCTCGTCCCAGACGTAATCGCCCGGCCCCAGCGGACGGCCGACGTCGAGCACGGTGTGGACGTCGGGCAGCGGCTGGCGCGCGGTCGCGGCCGTGGGCGCGGCGAGCAGGGCGAGAAGGAGGAGCAAGCGGCGGATCATGCGCGGGGATGTTGGCGGCGCGCGGCGCGGATGCCAGCGCCCGATTCGGGACGTGCCGGGATGGGACGGTGGCGGCGCGCGCGGTTATGCTTCCGCGAAGGCGGGAGCGCTGCGTTGGCGAGCGAAACCGACCCTCGCCCCTCTCCCGTCATGCCGGGCTCGACCCGGCATCCAGGGCGCCGCGGTACCGGCATCGAAGCGTGCGCGGGACGATGGCCCCGGATCAGGCCTGGGGTGCCGGTAACGTAGCGCTGCCGTGCTCCTGCGAGAACGGGAGACGGGGTTGGGGTGCGAAACCTGCCCTCGCCCCTCTCCGTCATGCCGGGCCTGACCCGGCATCCAGGGCGCCGCGCGTATCGGCATCGGAGCGTGCGGGGACGATGGACCCCGGGTCAAGCCCCGGGGTGACGGTAGCGTGACGCTGCCGTGCTCCTGCGCAGGCAGGAGCGTCGGGTTGCCGGGCGCATCGGACGTTGCTCTGCCCCACCCGAGGCTCCGGCCCGCGCCGGAGCACAAGGTTCTTGGCGCGACATCCTGCCGTGGACGCGGGGCGGGTGATGAGGTCGTAGCAGCGCTCCCCAACGCGCCGACGCGGGGGTGAACCCCGCGTCGTCGGTCGCGGCCCGTGGGGCCGCGCCGGCCGGTCGGGCGCATTTTCTGCATGGCAGAAAAACGGCGGGGGAGCTTTCGCTCCCCCGCCTTGCTTCGACTCAGTCGATCTTCGGCAGCGTTTCGAACTGGTGGAACGGCGGCGGGCTGGACAGCGTCCATTCCAGCGTCGTCGCGCCCTCGCCCCAGGGATTGTCGGGCGCCTTCTTGCCCGCCAGCAGCGACCAGATCACGTTGACGAAGAAGATCGCCATGCCCGCGGCCATGATCATATAGCCGATCGTCGCCACGTTGTTCCAGTGCGCGAAGCCGTCCGGATAGTCCGGATAGCGGCGCGGCATGCCCTGCAGCCCCAGGAAGTGCATCGGGAAGAACAGCAGGTTCACGCCGACGAAGAAGACCCAGAAGTGCAGCTGGCCGAGCAGCTCCGAATACATCCGCCCCGACATCTTCGGGAACCAGTAATAGAAGCCGGCGAACAGCGAGAACACCGCACCCAGCGACAGCACATAGTGGAAGTGCGCCACCACGTAATAGGTGTCCTGCATGTAATCGTCGACGCCACCGTTGGCGAGGACGACACCGGTCACGCCGCCGACGGTGAACATGAAGATGAAGCCGATCGCCCAGACCATCGGGGTCGGGAAGCGCAGCGAGCCGCCCCACATCGTCGCGATCCACGAGAAGATCTTGATGCCGGTCGGCACCGCGATCACCATCGTCGCGGCGGTGAAGTACATCTTCACGTTCACGCTCATGCCGGTCGTGAACATATGGTGCGCCCACACCACGAACCCGACGACGCCGATCGCGACCATGGCATAGGCCATGCCGAGATAGCCGAACACCGGCTTGCGGCTGAACGTCGCGATGATGTGGCTGATGATGCCGAAGCCCGGCAGGATCATGATGTACACTTCGGGATGGCCGAAGAACCAGAACAGATGCTGGTACAGCACCGGATCGCCGCCGCCGGCGGGATCGTAGAAGGTGGTGCCGAAGTTGCGGTCGGTCAGCAGCATCGTGATCGCGGCCGCCAGCACCGGCAGCGCCAGCAGCAGCAGGAACGCGGTGACCAGCACCGACCAGGCGAACAGCGGCATCTTGTGCAGCGTCATGCCCGGCGCGCGCATGTTGAAGATGGTGGTGATGAAGTTGATCGCGCCCAGGATCGAGCTGACGCCCGCGAGGTGGAGCGACAGGATCGCCATGTCGACCGACGGCCCCGGCTCACCATAGGTGGAGAGCGGGGCATAGACGGTCCAGCCGGTGCCAGCGCCGCCGAAGAAGGGCGACGCCAGCAGCAGCGTGAACGCGGGGATCAGCAGCCAGAAGCTGATGTTGTTCATCCGCGGGAAGGCCATGTCGGGCGCGCCGATCATGATCGGCACGAACCAGTTGCCGAACCCGCCGATCATCGCCGGCATCACCATGAAGAACACCATGATGAGCCCGTGCGCGGTGACCAGCACGTTCCACAGGTGGAGCGCCTGGTCGAACGACTGTTCGGTGCCGCCGTGCAGCATCGCCGCCCAGGACGGCAGATATTGGATCCCCGGGTGCATCAGCTCCGCGCGCATCAGACCCGAGATCGCACCGCCGATGATGCCGGCGACGATCGCGAAGATCAGATAGAGGGTGCCGATGTCCTTGTGGTTGGTGGACATGAACCAGCGCGCGAAGAAGCCGGGCTTGTGATCGGCATGCGCGTCATGGTGATGGTCGTCGTGCGCCTGGAACGCGTGCGGGTGGAGCGCGGTATCGGTCATGGTCTCAGCGTCCGGCTTCGCCGGTGCCACCGGGGTTGCCGGTCGCGCCCTGCGGGGAAGTGGGGGGAGTATCGGTGCCGTTGACGGTCGGGCCGGTCATGTTGCCGGCGTCCGCCGCCTCCGTCATCACCGCGGCCGAATTGTCGGCGCCCGGCTGCGGGATGACCGCGTCCGACGCCTTGCCCGGTGCCGGCATCGTGCCGCCCTTGGCGCGGACCCAGGCCGCGAACTGCGCCGGGGACACCGCCTCGACCGCGATCGGCATGTAGGCGTGGCGCGCGCCGCACAACTCGGAGCACTGGCCGAAATAGACGCCCGGCTTGTCGATCGTGAAGCTGGTCTCGTTCAGGCGGCCGGGGATCGCGTCCAGCTTGATCCAGAACGCGGGCATCGCCCAGCTGTGGATCACGTCGTTGGCGGTGGTGATGAGGCGGATCGGCACGCCGACCGGCAGCACCACGCGATTGTCAGTCGCCATCAGGCGCGGGCCGTCGGCGTCGGTGCGGAACCGCTCGCCGGCGGGAACCTCGTTCTTTTCCTTGAGCAGGTTCGCGGTGATCTCGATCCCGCCATTGTCGGGATATTGATAGCTCCAGAACCACTGGTTGCCGATCGCCTTCAGCGTCACCGCACCGGCCGGCGCGGGCTTGAACTGCGCCTGGAGCAGCCCGATCGAGGGCACCGCGATGGCGACCAGGATCAGCACCGGTGCCAGCGTCCACACCACCTCGATCGCGGTGTTGTGACTGGTCTTCGACGGGATCGGGTTGCGCGCCGCGCGGAAGCGGATCGCGACGACCACCAGCAGGATCAGGACGAAGATCGAGATGATCGTGATCAGCGGGAACAGGATGCGGTCGTGGAACCAGTGCGCGCGCAGGCCATTCTTGGTGACCTGGTCCTGGATGCTCATCCGGCCGTCGGTCGGCTGACCCAGATGCGGGGTCGGCGCCATCGGCGGCGCACCGTCCTGCGCCAGCACCGGCGAGGCGGGAGCGGCATCGGCCTTCTGGAGCGCGCCACCCGCGGTGCCCTGCTTCGAATCGGCGGGGCGCAGCCCGGTCGGCGCCGCGGTGGCGGCGGTGGCGGGAGACGTCGCGGCGGTCGCGGTAGCGGCGGGCGCCTGCGCCATGGCGGTGCCCGCGACGCCGGCAACCGCCAGCCCCGCTGCGAGCATCCATCCCTTGAACCCGGTTTTCAGCATCGTGTTATCGTCACCCCTGCTCGTCGCGCACGCGTCCGCACGCCGGGCGTCCGAGCGCCCCTCCTGACCGGCCTATATTGAAACCACCCCCCCGCCTCAAGAGGGCGCGCACATTGGCGTTTTCCGCGCATTCCCGGCGAGGCGCCCGCGTCGTGCTTTCGCGCGTTGCGCGAGGGCATGGGCGGACGTATGGCGCCCGGCAGGAGGCCGACCGACCATGACCGACGACGAGGTGCTTGCCGAATTCCGTGACGCCGATGCGCTGCTGGAAGGGCATTTCATCCTCTCCTCCGGCCTGCGCTCTCCGCGCTACCTGCAATGCGCGCGCGTGCTGATGGACCCGCGCCGGGGGGCGCGGCTGACCGGGGCGCTGGCGGCGCGAATCCCCGCCGACCTGCGCGCGCGCATCACCGCGGTGGTCTCGCCCGCGATGGGCGGCGTGATCGCGGGGCATGAGATGGCACGCGCGCTGGGGGTGGAGGCGATGTTCGTCGAACGCCCGACCGGCACGTTCGAGCTGCGCCGCGGCTTTCGCCTGGAGCCGGGTCAGGAAGTGCTGATGATGGAGGACGTTGTCACCACCGGACTGTCGAGCCGCGAGGCGATCAAGGCGATCGAGGCCGCCGGCGGGCGCGTGATCGCGGGCGCGGCGCTGGTCGACCGCTCGTTCGGCAAGGCGGACATCGGCGTCCCCTTCTTCCCGCTGATCCGGCTCGACGTGCCGACCTATGAGGCCGATGCGGTGCCGCCGGAGCTGGCCGCGATCCCGGCGATCAAGCCGGGCAGCCGGGCCGCCGCCTGATGGCCTCTCCTCTCCGCCTCGGCGTCAACATCGATCACGTCGCGACAGTGCGCAACGCGCGCGGCGGCGCGCTGCCCGATCCGGTGCGCGCGGCGTTGCTGGCGGCGCAGGCGGGGGCGGACGGGATCACCGCGCACCTGCGCGAGGACCGACGCCACATCACCGACATGGATATCGAGCGGCTGTCGGGCGACTTGTCGGTGCCGCTGAACCTGGAGATGGCGGCGACCGACGAAATGCTGGCGATCGCGCTGCGCCACCGCCCGCATGCGGCGTGCATCGTGCCCGAGAAGCGCGAGGAGCGCACCACCGAGGGCGGGATCGACGCCGCGGGGCAGCACAACCGCCTCGCGCCGATGGTGCGCGAGCTGGGCGCGGCGCGCATCCGCGTCTCGCTGTTCATCGAGCCGGACCCGCGCCAGATCGCCGCGGCGGTGTCGCTGGGCGCGCCGGTGGTGGAGCTGCACACCGGGCGTTACGCCGAATTGTCGGGCGAGGCACAGGTGGCGGAGCTGCGGCGGCTGTCGGACGCCGCGGCGCTGGCGGCGAAGAACGGGATCGAGGTCCATGCCGGGCACGGGCTGACGTTCGACAATGTCGTGCCCGTCGCGGCGATCCCGCAGGTGCGCGAGCTGAACATCGGGCACTTCCTGGTCGGCGAGGCGATCTTCGTCGGGCTGGAGGCGAGCGTGCGGCGGATGAAGGATCTGATGGAGGCGGCGCGGTGATTCCTCCCCGGCACGGGGAGGGGGACCATGCGCAGCATGGTGGAGGGGGTTCGCCGCGAACGACCCGCCTGCCGCACGCCCCCTCCACCACGCTGCTTCGCAGCGCGGTCCCCCTCCCCGTGCCGGGGAGGATATCATGATCGTCGGGCTCGGGTCCGATCTCTGCAATATCGAGCGGATTCAGGCGTCGCTCGACCGCTTCGGCGCGCGGTTCGAGAACCGCGTCTTCACCGACGTGGAGCGCGCCAGGGCGGCGAAGCGCCCGTTCACGCGCGCGGGCACCTATGCCAAGCGCTTCGCCGCGAAAGAGGCGTTCAGCAAGGCGGTGGGGACCGGGTTCAAGGCGGGCGTGTTCATGAAGGACATCGGCGTCGTCAATGCGCGCTCCGGCGCGCCGACGCTGGCGCTGACGGGCGGCGCGAGGGCGCGGCTCGACGCGATGATCCCGGACGGACACATGGCGCGCATCCATCTGACGTTGACCGACGACCATCCCTGGGCGCAGGCGTTCGTCATCATCGAGGCGGTGCCCGCCGGCATCGTTTTAGCCGAACAGGTGCCGTCCGGCACCGGGGGAGCGGAATAGACGCCGATGGCCGAGGAGATCGCATTGCCGGGCGAGGACATTGCCGAGACGCCGCCCGCCGCGCGCTTCGACTGGTGGGGCGAGGCCAAGGGGCTGTTCTGGCTGATCCTGGCGGTGCTGGGGTTCCACAGCTTCATCGCCAAGCCGTTCTATATTCCCAGCGAATCGATGCTGCCGGGGCTGATGGTGGGCGACCGGCTGGTCGTCTCCAAATTCGCCTATGGCTGGTCGTTCGTGTCGCCGACGATCCCCGATCCGGTCGCGATCGTGAAGGACGTGGTGCTGCACCGCCCGGTCGACAGCTGGTCGGTGCAGCTGCCCTTCCTCCACGGCCGGCTGTTCGGCCGCCTGCCGGAGCGTGGCGACGTGGTGATCGTCACCCCGCCGGGGCAGTCGAGCGACTATATCAAGCGCGTCATCGGGTTGCCGGGCGACACGCTGGCGGTGCGGCGCGGCGTGGTGATCCTGAACGGCCGGCCGATCGCGCGCGGCCCGCTCCACTATCGCGACCTGCCAGTGGACGCGAACGCGACCTGCGACCCGGCGCAATATTATGGCGCGCGCACCGTGCTGGCGGGCGGGCGCATCGTCTGTCGCCTGCCGATCGTGACCGAGACATTGCCCAACGGTCGCCGCTACGACACGGTCGACCTGGAACCCGACAGCCCCGGCGATTATTACGGCCCCGTGAAGATTCCCGCCGACCATGTCTTCCTGATGGGCGACAATCGCGATCGCTCCGCCGACAGTCGCTTCGCGCTGGGCGGGTTCGAGCGCGGGCTGGGCGGGCCGGTGCCGTATGAGAATCTGGGCGGGCGCGCGGAGTTCATCACCTTCTCGGTCGACGGGCAGGCGACGTGGAACCCGCTGACCTGGCCGGGTGCACTGCGCCCCGGCCGCGCGGGCACCTCGCTCCACCCGGCGCGCATCCCGTGACGGAAACCGTCGCCGTCCCTGTCGCCGCGGATGGCGAGCGGGTGCATGTCGTCGCCGGCGCCAGCCCGCACGAGGTGCGCGACCCCCGCGACCCGCAACGAGATCCGCCGCGCCGCGGTGTGGCTGGGCATGGCGGGCGCGATCGCGCTGGTCGTGCTGCTGGTGCAGCCGCTGCTCATCATCTTCGCCGGGCTGGTGTTCGCCGCGCTGCTCGACGGCGGCGTGCGGCTGCTGGGCAGGGTGCTGCCGATCGGGCGCGGGTGGCGGCTGCTGCTCGTGTGCCTGCTGACGATCGCGTTCCTGGCGGGCACCTTCTACCTCGCCGGCGTGCAGATCGCGGCACAGGCGACGCAGCTGCGCTCCACCGTCGAGACGCAGGCGATGCATGTCGCGGGGATGCTGGCGCAGCACGGGCTGATGCCCGGTGCCTCCGACATCAACGGGTTGATGAAGCAGGCCATGTCGTCGCTGGGGCGCGTCACCTCCTGGGTCGGCACCGCGTTCGGCGCGCTGACGACGATGTTCATGATCCTGGTCATCGGGCTGTTCGTCGCGATGGACCCGCGATTGTACGACCGCGGGCTGCAATGGATGGTGCCCGAGGCGAACCGCGTCGAATTCGCGGTGACGATGCAGCGGATGGGGCGCACGCTGCGCCGGCTGCTCGCCGGACGCCTGCTGGGGATGGCGGCGGAGGGGGTGCTGACCTGGATCGCGCTGATGCTGGGGGGCGTGCCAATGGCGCTGATCCTGGGCATATTGACCGGGCTGCTCGCGTTCATCCCCAATATCGGCGCGTTCATCTCCGGCGCGCTGATGATCGCGGTCGGCTTTTCCGCCGGCTACGACACCGGCATCTGGGCGATCGCGACCTATGTCATCGTCCAGGGGTTCGACGGCTATGTCCTGATCCCGATGGTGGCCAAGCGCACCGTCGACCTGCCGCCCGCGCTGACGCTGGGCGCACAGATCCTGGCGAGCGCGCTGTTCGGGATCATGGGGCTGGCGCTGGCCGATCCGATGACCGCGCTGATCAAGACCGCGATGGAGCGGCGGTCGGAGAATGTCGAGAACGCGCCCGAGCCGGCGGCGTAGCAGCTTGCCGCATGCTCACGCGCTATCGAGCGCGTGGAACACTGGTCGCGGACACGTCGGTGCGTGTCGCTTGCGGACAGGTAAGCCACCCCGGCGAAGGCCGGGGTCCAGTCGGGAAGCTCGCTGTGACGACGCGCGGCGCTCACCAACCCTGTTTCCCAACTGGACCCCGGCCTTCGCCGGGGTGGCAGGAAGAGTCCTTGTTCGAAGGGAAACAGCACCGAACACTTTCGGGATAACGGACTCTTCGCGGCATGCGAGGCGCACTGACGCAGAACGACGTCTGATCGGACCGACAACCCTGGGCTCCTGCCTGCGCAGGAGCACGGGAAGGTATCTCACGCCGGGGGACGAGAACCGGCTTGTCCCAATAGTGGCATCGCGGGCGATGCGCTGTTACAGGAGCGCGGCATGACCCCGGACCACCTTGTTGCGTGACGCGGCCCGGGCAGGATGAACCGATTGCGCGCCGACGATCCCTCTTCCCCCACACCGCCGCCCGCCGACCCGCTGCCGCCGGCGCTCGCGTCGCTGGCCGCGTTGCAGCCGGTGGAGACGCTGCGGCGGCGCTGGCCGCAATATCTGGCGGCGGCGCTGACCGCGGCGATGCTGATCGGGCTGGCGCGCGAGCTGCTGGGCCAGGGGCTGGCGGGGCTGCGCCGTGCGGTGCCGACCTCGCCGGGCTTCTATGTCTTCTTCATCCTCTCCTATTTCGCACTGCCGCTGTTCGAATTCGGGATCTTCCGCCGCTTGTGGTCGGTGCCCGCGTCGGCGTTCCTGGCGCTGAACCGCAAGCGCGTCGCCAACGACGTGCTGGTCGGCTATTCGGGCGACGCCTATTTCTACGCCTGGGCCAGCGCGCGGCTGAAGATGGTGGCCGCCCCGTTCGGCGCGGTGAAGGACGTCAGCATCATCTCCGCGATCGCGGGCAATCTGTCGGGGCTGCTGCTGGGCATCGTCGCGCTGCCGCTCGGCTATCAGCTGATCGCGCCGGACATATTGCGCATCATCCTGTGGTCGGCGGGGCTGGCGATGCTGCTGACCGCGGGCTTCCTCGCCTTTTCCTCGCGCGTGTTCTCGCTGCCGCGGCGGCAGTTGTGGTTCATCTTCGCGATGCACATGTTGCGTATCGCCTTCGCCAATGTGACGATCGCGCTGGCCTGGGCCTATGCGGTGCCCAGCGTGTCGGTGGGGATGTGGCTGTTCCTGGTCGCGGGACGGCAGCTGATCTCCCGCCTGCCGCTGGTGCCGAACAAGGACCTGGTGTTCGCCAGTTTCGCGATCCTGTTCATCGGCGAGGATCAATTGTTGTCGGATCTGATGGCGTTCACCGCAGCGTCAATCCTGGCGATGCATGTGATGGTGATCGCGCTGCTGGGCGCGGAATATGCGGTGGAAAGGACACGGACATGGCGGGGCGAGGGCTGACACGGGCGGTGGTCGCGGCCGGGACCATGATGGGCGCGTTGCTGGTCGCGCCGACGGCCGGGGCACAGGTGCTGGGCGCGGATGCCGCCGCCTGCAACGGCGGACAAGGCCCGGCGATCCGCGCGACGGTGACCGGGCTGAAGGACACCAGGGGATCGCTCAAGCTGGAGCTGTATCCCGCCAACGAGCAGGATTTCCTGGCGGGTGACGACGAACTGGCGGCGCGCGGGCGGCCGTTCCGCCGCATCAGCGTCGGCGTGCCCGCGGGCGGCACCGCGACCGTCTGCATCCGTGTGCCGCAGCCGGGCCGCTGGGCGCTGTTCGCGGGGCACGACCGCGACGGCAAGGCGAAGTTCAACTTCTGGAGCGACGGCGCCGGCTTTCCCAGCGCGCGCAAGATCGGGCGGTCGCGCCCCAAGCTGGCCGATGCGCTGATCGACGTCGGCCCCGGCATCACCCCCGCCACGATCCGGATGCAATATCTGCGCGGGCTGGGCGGGTTCAGCCCGCAGAGCTGAGGTCGCGCGATGCGGATCGTCGACGTCAACGAGCTGTATTCCCCCACCGGCGGGGGCGTGCGCTCCTATATCGATCGCAAGCTGGCGATCATGCCCGAGCTGGGCCACGAGCAGATCGTGATCGCGCCGGGACGCGAGGATCGCGTCGAGGAGCGTCCCGGCGGCGCGCGCATCTTCTTCGTGAAGGCGCCGGGGATGCCGTTCGATTCGAACTACGGGCTGTTCTGGGACGCCGAGCCGATCCACCGCCTGCTCGACGCGCTGAAGCCCGACGTGGTGGAGAATTGCACGCCGTGGCGCCCGGCCAAGATCGTCGCCGACTGGCAAGGCCCCGCGATCAAGGCATGGTTCCTCCACAACGACAACAAGGAAGCCTATCCCAAGCGCTGGTTCAGCCGCATCGCCTCAGAGGGCGCGATCGAGCGCGCGTTCGGCTGGTACGACCGCTTCATGGGGCGGGGGATGGCGCGGTTCGACACGATCGTCACCAACGGCCCGGTGCTGACCGAGCGGCTGACCGCGCGCGGCCTGCGCGTCGATGCGACGATGACGCTGGGGATCGAGCGCGAGCATTTCTCGCCCTCGCATCGCAGCGCGAGCCTGCGCGCGGCGATGCTGGCGCAATGCGGGCTGCCGGAGGATGCGCACCTGCTGATCGGGGTCGGGCGTCACCATCCGGAGAAGCAATGGCCGATGGTGATCGACGCGGTCCGCCGCGCAGGGACCAAGCTGCCGGTCGGGCTGGTCCTGCTGGGGCTGGGGCCGGACACGCGCACGCTGGAGCGCCATATCGCGCAGAGCCCGCATGTGCGGCTGTTCCAGCCGGTGTACGACCGGCTGCAACTGGCCGCGGTGATGGCGAGCGCCGATGCCTTCGTCCACGGTTGCTGCGTCGAGACGTTCGGGATGGTCGCGTCGGAGGCGCTGGCATCGGGGCTGCCGCTGATCGTGCCCGACCGCGGCGGCGCGGCGGCGCTGGCGCGGCCGGAGTTCGCCGAGACCTATCGCAGCAGCGACGCCTATGACTGCGCCGCGGCGATCGTGCGGCTGCTGTCGCGCGACGAGACGCTGGTCCGCGCGGCGGCGGTGCGCGCGGCGGATACCGTCACCAGCGACCGCGAGCACGCGATCCGGCTGGTGGCGCATTATCAGTCGGTGCTGGACGCCCGCGCCGCGGGGGGCGCCAGAAGGTCCGCATAGCGCGCCGGCACGTGGCGGCGGAACGCGGCGAAGGTGCGGTCGATGCTGTCGAGCAGTTGCGGCACGCGCACGTCGCCGGGATGGACCGCGATGCGCACCGTCTCGCTCGGCTGGAGCAGGCGGCGCAGCAGCGCCGACGCCGCGAGCGACGATAGCTGGCGCGGGTGCGAGCGGCTGGCCCAGGTGATGACCGGGCCGCGCGCGACGACCCGTCCGGTATCGGGGCGCCAGACCTTCGCGTGATCCTCCGCCAGCACGAAGCCGGCGTCGCCCAGCGCCCGCCGCGCGTCGTCCGAATAGAGCCAGGCCGGTGCGATGAACCCCGCCGCGGCGCGCCCGGTCGCTTCCTCCACCAGCGCCTTGCCGCGGCGCATCCGCGCCAACGCCTCGGTGTGGTCGAGCCCGAGGAACTCGCCCTCGCCCGCGGTCATGTGCTTGGCCTTGAGCGCCGCCGCGCCGCGATGCGCCGAATCGTCGAGGTGCGACCAGCCGTGGACGAACATCTCGATCCCCGCATCCGCCCAGGCGCGCAGGCGGCGGGTGAAGGCGGGGGTGATGGGGGCTGCGTTCCAGTGATCGGGCACCACCAGCATCGCCAGCCGCTGTCCGACATGCGGCGCGAGGCGATCGAGCAGGCGGTCGACCTCGCCTTCGAAACGGGGCGAGACATCGTGGATGGAGGCGAGGAGGCGCTTCATGACGCGTGTCATGCGCATGACGGAGCGGGGAGTTCAAGGCGTTGTGCCCGGTCGCACCGCCTTCACCGTCATGCCGGGCTTGTCCCGGCATCCAGGGTTCCGCGCGTCCACGATCGATTGGTGCGCGGGACCCTGGACCCCGGAACAAGTCCGGGGTGACGATCGCATGTGGTGCCCGGGACGGCTTCCACCGAGGCCCCCTTGCCTGTCATCACCGCGTCACCGATCATGCGGCAAGGGAGAGGCTGCACAAGGGGATACCCATATGACCGCCACCGTCACCCGCCGTTCGCTGCTCGCCACCGGTACGCTCGGCATCGGCGCGCTGGCGCTGCCCGGGATGAGCATCGCGCAGACGGTGATGACCGCGCGCGGCTTCACCCATTCGGTCGCTAGCGGGGAGCCGGGGCAGGATACGATGCTGTTGTGGACGCGCTACGTCCCCGCATCGGGCGACTCGGCGCGGCTGGTGGCGGAGGTCAGCGAGACGGCCGATTTCGCACGCGTCGTCGCCAGCGGGGCGATCATCACGGGGCCGTGGCGCGATTGGACCGCGAAGGTGACGGTCGACGGACTGCGCCCGGGGCAGCGCTATCACTATCGCTTCGTCGCGGCGGACGGCACGCGCAGCCCGACGGGGCTGACGAAGACGCTGCCGGCGGGCGACGCGCCGCACTTCACGGCGGCGGTCTTCTCCTGCTCCAACATGGGGTTCGGCTTCTTCAACGCCTATGGCCATGCGGCCGCGCGCGACGATCTCGACCTGGCGATCCACCTCGGCGACTATTTCTACGAATACAGCCCCGACAAATATCCCGCGGCGGCGCAGCAGGTCGCCGGGCGGCTGCCGCAGCCGATGGCGGAAACGATCCACCTCGCCGACTATCGCCTGCGCTTCGCCAGCTATCGCGCCGATCCGGACTTGCAGGCGCTGCACGCGCGGGTGCCGTGGATCGTGCAGTGGGACGATCACGAAAGCGCCAACGATTCGTGGGAAGGCGGCGCGGAGAACCACGATCCGGCGACCGAAGGTGACTGGAACGCGCGTCGCGCCGCCAGCGTGCAGGCGTATCGCGAATGGATGCCGGTGTCGGACGAGCCGTGGAAGGCCTATGAGATCGGCACGCTGGCGACCTTGTGGCGGACCGAGACGCGGCTGTTCGCGCGGTCGCACCAGAACGAGATCGACGCGATCGTCAACGGACCCGATCGCGACGCCGCGCTGCGCCGCTTCCGCGACACCGTCTGGGCCGATCCGGCGGTGACGATGATGGGGTCGCAGCAGGAATCGTGGCTGGCACACGACCTCGCGCGGTCGGTGCGGCAGGGACAGAAGTGGCAGGTGGTCGGCTTCGGTACGATCATGGGCAATCTGTCGACCCCGCCGCAGACCGCGGGCTGGATCGATCCCGCCAACACGCGCGCGGTCGCCTATGTCCAGGCGGGGATCGCCGCGGCGAAGGCGGGGCTGCCGTCCAATTTCGATTCCTGGGGCGGCTATCCCGCGGCGCGCGCGCGCTTCCTGAAGGGCGCGCAGGCGGCGGACGCCAATCTGGTCGTGATCTGCGGCGACAGCCACAATGCCTGGGCGTTCGACCTGGCGCAGGACGGGCGCGCCGCGGGCGTGGAGTTCGCGGGCCATGCGGTGACCTCGCCGGGGTATGAAAGCGCGATCAGGCGCGATCCCGCCGACGTGGCGCGCGCGCTGGTCGCGGCCAATCCGGAGCTGAAATGGTGCGACACGTCGCGGCGCGGCTATATGGCGATGACGATCACGCCGGAGGCGGTGCGCAACGACTGGCTGTTCGTCGACACGATCCGCGAACGCCGCGCCACCGCCAGCGTCGGCCACAGCGCGCAGGTGCGGCGCGGGCGGCGGGTGATGGCGGCGTAGGGATCGACATCCCCGTCACCCCGGCCTTGAGCCGGGGTGACGGTCATTCTGTCGACGGAAGGACAGGCTACCGCGTCAGGCTGCCTTCGTTGGGCAGCGTCGCCTCTTCCGCACGGGGGACGCGGCGGAACAGCGCGCGGTCGGCGGGGCCGAGCGCGAATTTCCATAGCAGCAGGACGTAGCTGCCCGCGATCAGCGGCAGCCCGACCAGCAGCCGCACCCCGCCCGGCAGCGGCAGCAGGTGCGTCGCGGCCCAGCCGAGGCCACCGGCGACGACCAGGCTGACCAGCAGCGACGCGCGCAGCGGCGATACCGGCGCGGCCAGCATCCCGCGCAGCAACCGCGTCTTCACCACCGACATCACGCCCAGCGCGATCATCAGCGCCACCGCCGGCCCCGCGGTCTGCCATTCCAGCGGCCAGCCGAGCGCGCGCATCGCCAGCACCAGCACGACGCTCAATCCGATCTGGAACGCCAGCATCGCGGCGGAGATCATCAGGTTGCGGTGCCGCGCGATATAGACCAGCGCCGATTCCGCGGTCGCGCCGGGCGAGGCGAGCACCTCCGCCACCAACAGGAAGGCGAGCGCGGCGCTGCCCGCGACGAATTGCGGCCCCAGCACGGTCATCACCGAGGTGGCGGGGATCGCCCCCATCAGCGCGAGCCCACCCTGCGCCGCCATGATCCAGAACGCGACCTGCCGCACCTGGTTGGCGACCGCAGGGCGATCGTCCTCCGCCAGGCTGCGCGTGATGACCGGCCCCAGGATGGGATCGAAGCTGGTCTTCAGCTTGCCGGGCAGCGTCGCGACCTGTTGCGCCATATAATAGATGCCGACCACCTGCGGCGCGAACATCAGCCCCAGGATGAAGCGATCGACGTTGCGCATCGACCATTCCAGCGCATCCGCCCCGGCCAGCGGCGCATTGTCGCGCGCCAGCGACAGGATCTCGCGCAGGCGGGGCGACCAGCCGCGCGGCAGGCCGTAGCTGCGCACGAACGGCACGATCGACGCGGTCAGCGCCGCCACCATCGACGCGACATAGGATAGCACCAGCCCGTCCTTGATCGTGACGAAGCTGAACACCCATGCCGCGCCCGAGATGGTCCACGGCTCCACGATCGCGCGCGCGGTCACCGCCGCCTTGACGTTGTGGCGATAGGCGAGCGCGGCGAGGCTGACGTCGGACCAGGCGACCGCGAGGATGATGAGCGGCAGGTAGCGGTCCAGCCCGGTCACCTGCGTGTTGGCGTACATCACCTGCGGGAAGGTCCACAGCACCGCGCTGGCGGCGAGCGACAGCAGCCCGGCGACGACCATCCCGTCCCACACGACATGCGCGTGCGGGCGCGTGGTGGTGGCGAGCGCCTGCGCCAGCCCGCGCTTCAGCCCCAGCGTGGCGAGCAACGCGGCGAGTTCCACCACCACCACCGCCAGCGCGAAGCGGCCGACCAGCGCGGGACCGTAGATATGCCCGGCGATGAACAGGAACGGCATGCGCGCGGCCAGCCGCAGGATGAACCCCGCCATGTTGGTCCGTCCGCCCTTCGCCAGCTGCGCGATATCGCGCTTCTCGCTCAATGCGCGGCGCCCCAGCTCTTGCCGGTGCCGATCTCCACCGCGAGCGGCACGTCGAGCGTGATCGCCGGCTCCGCCGCGGTCGCCATCACGCGCTCGATCACCGGCGTGGCTGCCGCGACGTCGCCCTCGGGCAGTTCGAAGACGAGTTCGTCGTGTACCTGCAACAGCATGCGGACATGCCCCAGCCCGGCCTCGGCCAGCGCCGGCTCCATCCGCGCCATCGCGCGCTTGATGATGTCGGCCGACGTGCCCTGGATCGGCGCGTTGATCGCGGCACGCTCCGCCCCCTGCCGTTCGTGCTGCACCTTGCTGCGGATGCGCGGGAAGTGCGTCTTGCGGCCGAACAGCGTGGTCGTGAACCCGCGTTCGCGGACGAATTGCGTGGTGGCGTGGATATAGTCGCGGATGCCCGGGAAGCGGTCGAAATAGCGGTCGATCATCGCCTGCGCCTCGTCCGCGGTGACATCCAGCCGCCCCGCCAGCCCCCAGCGACTGATGCCGTAGAGGATGGCGAAGTTGATCGTCTTCGCACGCCCGCGGGTGTCGCGATCGACCGTGCCGAACAGTTCCTGCGCGGTCATCGCGTGGATGTCGTCGCCGCGCGCGAACGCCTCCTTCAGCTGCGGCACGTCGGCCATGTGCGCGGCGAGGCGCAGCTCGATCTGCGAATAGTCCGCCGCGAGGATGACATTGCCGGCGTCCGCGACGAAGGCGTCGCGGATCTGGCGTCCCACCTCGGTGCGGATCGGGATGTTCTGAAGGTTGGGATCGGTCGACGACAGCCGCCCGGTCTGCGCGCCGGTCAGCGAATAGCTGGTATGGACGCGCCCCGTGGCGGGGTTGATCTGTTCCTGCAACGCATCGGTATAGGTGTTCTTCAGCTTGGTCAGCTGTCGCCATTCCAGCACCTGCGTCGCGATCGCCGCGCCGGGCGAATCGCGGTCGGCGGCCAGCCGCTCCAGCTCGTTGACGTCGGTCGAATAGACCCCGCTCTTGCCCTTGCGCCCGCCCTTCAGGCCCATCCGCTCGAACAGCACGTCGCCCAGTTGCTTGGGGCTGCCGATCGTGAAGGGGCCGCCGGCGAGGTCGTGGATCACCCCCTCCAGCGCCGCGATCTGGGTGGTGAATTCCTCCGACAGCTGCGCCAGCCGCTCGCGATCGACCTTGATCCCGTGCCGCTCCATCCGCGCCACCACCGCGGGCAGCGCGCGGTCGACCATCTCATAGACGCGCGTCGCGCCCTCCACCGGCAGCCGCGCGCGGAACCGCCGCCACAGCCGCAGCGTGACGTCGGCATCCTCCGCGGCGTAGCGGGTCGCCGCCTTCAGATCGACCTCGTGGAAGCCGAGCGCCTTCTTCCCCGTGCCGACCACGTCCTTGTAGGCGATGCAGCTGTGCGACAGATGCGTCGCCGCCAGTTCGTCCATGCCATGGCCGTGCAACCCGGCGTCGAGGTCGAAGCTGAGCACGATCGTGTCGTCATAGGGGGCGACGTCGACCCCCTGCCGCGCCAGCACGATCAGGTCGTATTTGAGGTTGTGCCCGATCTTGAGGACGCTCGCGTCCTCCAGCAGCGGCTTCAGCTTGGCCAACGCCACCGCCTTGTCCAGCTGCACCGGCTTCTCGGCGAACATGTCGGTGCCGCCGTGCGCCAGCGGGATATAGCAGGCGAGGTTGGGATGGAGCGCGAGCGACACGCCGACCAGATCGGCCGCCATCGGATCCTTGCCCGTCGTCTCGGTATCGATCGCGACGAAGCCCTGATGCCGCGCGACGGTGATCCAGCGGTCGAGCGCCAGTTCGTCCACTACCGTCTCATAGCCGTCGTGGTTGCAGGGTTCGTCCTCCTGCTCCGGCACGCCGACCGCCTCGGGCTGCGGCGCGTCGGCGACCTGCTCCAGCCGCGACAGCAAGGTGCGGAAGCCGTGATGCTCCAGGAAGGCGCGCAGCGGTGCGTCGGGAATGCCCTGCAACGCCAGTTCGTCGAGTGGCTGCGGCAGCGGCGCGTCGCATTTCAGCGTCACCAGCACCTTGGACAGCCGCGCCGCCTCGGCATGTTCGATCAGATTGTCGCGCAGCTTCCCCTTCTTCATCCCGTCCGCGGCGGCGAGGACGGATTCGAGGTCGCCATGTTCGCCGATCAGCTTCGCCGCGGTCTTCGGCCCGACGCCGGGAACGCCGGGGACGTTGTCGACGCTGTCGCCCATCAGCGCCAGCACGTCGCCCAATTTGTCCGGCCCGACGCCGAACTTCTCGACCACGTAATCGGGGCCGAGCGTGCGGTTGTTCATCGTGTCGAGCATGTCGACCGACGGATCGGTCATCAGCTGCATCAGGTCCTTGTCGGAGCTGACGATCGTCACCTGCCACCCCTGCGCGAGCGCGGCCTGGGTGTAGCAGGCGATGATATCGTCCGCCTCCAACCCCTCCTCCTCGATGCACGGCAGGCTGAACGCGCGCGTGGCGTCGCGGATCATCGGGAATTGCGGGACGAGATCCTCGGGCGGCGGCGGGCGGTGCGCCTTGTACTGGTCGTACAGATCGTTGCGGAACGTCTTGCTCGATTTGTCGAGGATGACCGCCATGTGCGTCGGGCCGTCCGCCTTGTGCAGCTGGTCGGCCAGCTTCCACAGCATCGCGGTATAGCCATAGACCGCGCCCACCGGCTCGCCATGCTTGTTGGTGAGCGGCGGCAAGCGGTGATAGGCCCGGAAGATATAGCCCGATCCGTCGACGAGATAGAGGTGCGGCATGGTGGGTGCCCTACCGGGATTCGGGCGATGGCGAAACCGGTTAGCTTACGCCCTTCGTCACCCCGGCCTTGAGCCGGGGTCCCGCTTATTTCACCGGCGCTGGAGAGAAGCGGGACCCCGGGTCAAGCCCGGGGTGACAATGGATCAATTCGCGTCGTCGTCCGCGCCACCGCCGCCGCGCGGCTGCGCGCCGGTCAGCGCGGCGCAGACGTTCTGGATCAGTTGCTGGCGCTCGCGCATCGGGCGGGTGGTATCGCCGATCATCACCGCGATCGCATAGCGGCGCCCGTCGGGCGCGGTCAGGATGCCGACGTCGTTGAACCCCGCATTGCGGCGACCCAGTTCCTGCCCGGTCCCGGTCTTGTGCGCCAGCGACCATCCCGCGGGTGTCGCCGCGCGCAGCCGGGCATGGCCGGTGCGCGAGGCGGTCATCGTGTCGATCAGGATGCGCGTCGATGTCTCGCTCAGCAATTCGCCGCGCGCCAGCCGCGCCAGCGCCGCGGTCATCCCCTTGGGCGTGGCGCCGTCGGGCGGATTGTCGATATAGCGCTGCATCGCGGTTTGTCGCACCGCCGGGTCCAGCCGCGCGCGTGCCGCCTCGAACCCGCGCCCCAGGCTCATCGACTGCGTCCACGTCAGCCCCGCGGTGCCGCTCTGGAGCAGCCGCTCACCGGGGCCGAAGCGGATGCCGGTGATGTCCTTGGCCGCCAGGAAGCGGCGCACCGCGGCGGGGCCGCCGACGAACTGGAGCAGCCGGTCGTTGGCGGTGTTATCGCTCTGCGTCAGCGCGCGTGTCAGCAGCCCGCCGATCGTGGTCTGATAGCCGGTGCCCTTCACCAGCGAGGCGATCGGCTGGTGGAACAGCGTCAGGTCGTCGCGCGTCACCAGCACCGGCGTGTCGAGCGTCAGTCGCCCGGCGTCGCGCTGCGAGAAGACGGTCATCGCGACCCACAATTTGCTGACGCTCTGCTGCGGCAGCGACAGGTCGCCGCCGCTCGACACCACCCAGCCCTCGTCCACCGAGCGGATCGCCGCGCCCGCCTTGCCGCCGAACGCGCGCACCAGCGCGTCGACGCGCGACTGCAACGCACGCGGCGGCATCGCCGGCTGGGTCGCGACGGGCGGCGGGGGCAAGGGCACGGAAACGAGCGGCGCGGGCGGGGGCGCGGGGATCAGTGCGGAGCCGGCCCCCGCGCCGCATCCCGCGATCAGCAGCGAAAAGGCGATGATGCCGGCGCGATGGCCGAGTGTCCTGGTGTTCATGTCGTCCGCCCCTGCATCGCCGGACCCTGTGGCGGCGCTCGTGGTGGTGACAATCCCGTGGAGTCGCCCGCTGCGACGGTTGCGCCCCTGCGCGCGACGAATGGTGACGACCTCGCCGGTCATCGCCAGGATGTTGATTCAGGCGTGGTTTGCGCAGGCGTCACGGCACCAGCACGGTATCGACCGGCGGATCCACCGCCCGTGGATAGTCGAGCGTGTAATGCAGCCCGCGGCTTTCGCGGCGGTGCAGCGCGGAGCGCACGATCAGGTCCGCGGTCTGGAGCAGATTGCGCAACTCGATCAGGTCCGGGGTGACGCGGAAATGGCCGTAATAATCCTCGATCTCGGAGCGCAGCAGGTCGATGCGATGCCGGGCACGCTCCAGCCGCTTCGTGGTGCGCACGATGCCGACGTAATTCCACATGAAGCGGCGGATCTCGGTCCAGTTCTGCTTGATGACCACTTCCTCGTCGGAATCGGTCACGCGGCTTTCGTCCCACGCACGGATCGCGGGCACCGCGGGGAGCGCGTCCCAATGGGCCGCGATGTGCCGCGCCGCCGCCTCGCCGAAGACGAAACATTCCAGCAGCGAGTTGGAGGCGAGGCGATTGGCGCCGTGCAGCCCCGATTGCGTACATTCCCCCGCCGCATACAGGCCGGGCAGATCGGTGCGCCCGTCGCGGTCCACCACCACCCCGCCGCAGGTATAATGCTGCGCCGGCACCACCGGGATCGGCGCGACCGTCATGTCGATCCCCAGCCCCAGCAGCTTCTCGTGGATGTTGGGGAAATGCGCGCGGACGAAGTCGGCGGGCTGGTGGCTGATGTCGAGATGGACATAGTCGAGGCCGTAGCGCTTGATCTCGGCATCGATCGCGCGCGCCACCACGTCGCGCGGCGCCAGCTCCAGCCGCGCGTCATATTCGGGCATGAAGCGCTTGCCGGTGACGGGGTTGATCAGCCGCCCGCCCTCGCCGCGCACCGCCTCGGTGATCAGGAAGTTCTTGACCTCCAGATGGTAGAGGCAGGTCGGGTGGAATTGCATGAATTCCATGTTGGACACGCGCGCGCCTGCGCGCCACGCCATCGCGATGCCGTCGCCGGTCGCGCCGCGCGGCGCGGTGGAGAAGAGATAGGTGCGCCCCGCCCCGCCCGTCGCCAGCACGGTGGCGCGCGCGGTGTGGAGGTTGACGCCGCCGGTGCGGCGGTCGATCGCATAGACGCCCCAGACGTTGCCCGCGCCCGAATAGCGTTCCTCGTGCCGGCTGGTGGCGAGGTCGATTGCGACCTGATCGGGCACCAGGGTGATGTTGGGATGCGCCTCCGCCGCGCGTTGCAGCGCCTCCTGCACCGCCCAGCCGGTGGCGTCGGCGACATGGACGATGCGGCGGTGCGAATGGCCGCCCTCACGCGTCAGGTGGAGTGCGCCCGCCTCCTGCGCGAAGGGCACGCCCAGCTGCTGCAACCGCTCGATCGCGGCGGGCGCGCGCTCGACCACGAATTCGACGATGGCGCGGTCGTTGAGCCCGGCGCCGGCGATCATCGTGTCCTCGACATGGTTCTCGAACGTGTCGCCCGGCTCCAGCACCGCGGCGATCCCGCCCTGCGCCCAGGCAGTCGACCCGTCGTTGAGCGCCCCCTTCGCAAGCACCGTGACCTTGAAACGATCGGCGAGGTTCAGCGCCGCGGTCAGCCCGGCGGCGCCGGACCCGATGATGAGGACGTCGGTCATGTCGGCGCCTATGTGCCACAAAACCGGCACGAAGCGAGGACGAAGAACGACGATCGGATCAGGCGCGCGTCACCATCAAGCGCCAGCCCGCGGGATCATCGCTGTCCTCGATGACGCAGGTGCTTCGCGGCACACGATCCTGGACCTGCTTCTCCTGCTCCACCTTCGCCCGGGTCCATCCATCCGCTTTTGCGCAGGTCAGGACGATCGTCTCGGTCATGGTGTCACCTTTTCCGCTGCCGTTACCGCTTCCTGCCATTCACTTCCCCCGGCGCCGGCGTCATCGGCGAGCCATCGGGTCAGATAGCCGAGCGCAATATCGGGATCGGTGTATCGGTAATTCAGTGAATCGAACCGGTCGAGCCGCTGGCGCACCACCTCGGGGGCGGAGGCAATAGAGCCGTCCATGCGGATGGCGAGGAAGGTGAGTTGCTTGCCCTTCAGCGCAACGACGCGCTTACTGACCGCGTCGCGCTGGTCGAGGCTGTCGATGAAGGCGACGCCGCGCGCTTCCACCTCGATCTCGTTCTCGGCCTTTTCGGCGGTCCTGCCGGCGTCCGTGGTGATCGCCTCGATCGTCGCCAGCAGCGAGCCGGCGGCCGCATAGCCGCGCATGTCGACGAGCGCCTGTTCCAGCGGATAGGCGTCCGCGGACAGTGTCAGTCCACGCTTGATCGGCACCAATGCCGCCAGTCGCGCGGCCTTCATGCGCGCCAGCAGCGCCGTCATCGTTTCCTGATTGAACAGCTGCCGGTCGACCGAACCCTTGCCGGCGAGCACGCCCCCGGACAAGACCGCCAGCGCCGCCTTCTCACCCGCCGTCCCGGTTACCGCGGCGAGACCGTTCAGGAAGATCACCGCTCCGTCCGCGCTCATGTTCATCAGCGCGCGATCGGATCGCACCTCTCTGACGAAGGTATAGAAGCTGTCATCATCCTTCGCGATGACTCGCCAGATGATCGAGTCGCGATACTGGCGCGGCGTCATGCCGTGGCGCGCCGTCGCATCGATCGCGCGGAAATTGTCGATGATCTGCTGTTCGCGGTCGATCGTCTCCCCCTTCTTGCCGCCACCCTTACGCGGTGAAGCATCGGCGGACGCGGGCGGCGGCGGCAGCTCCAGCCGCGCCGAGCGATCGGTGAAGGTGTTCGATTTGCACCCTGTCAGCAGCACAAACGGCGCAATCAGCGCCAAGGACCATGTCCGCATCGTTCCGCCCCCCGGTGCAACCGCCACCGATTGTGCCGCGCCGGCCCGGCAGAACAATACGCCGTTCGAATGATCGCGTCCGTTTCGGTACTATCTCACCCGCTGCTCGCCGCGCCGCGCGTCAGGCTGAGGAACACGTCCTCCAGGTCCGCCTCCTTGGTCGAGACGTCGACGATGCCCAGCCCGCTCGCCTGCACCGCACCCAGCACCTCGCCCGCGTTCACCCGGTCCTTGGAATAGGTGATCTCCAGCGTGCGCGTGCCCTTCAGCACCACCTTGTCGAAGCAGATCGCGCGCGGCGGCGTCTCCACGTCGCGATCGACGGTGACCGCGACCACCTTCTCCTGCGCCTTGCCGAGCAGCTCGCGCGTGGGTTCGTTGGCGACGACGCGGCCGTGGTTGATGATCGCGATGCGATCGCACAGCTCCTCCGCCTCCTCCAGATAATGCGTCGTCAGCACCACCGTGACGCCGGCGTCGTTGAGGCTGCGGACATAGCTCCAGAGTTGCTGGCGCAGCTCGATATCGACGCCCGCGGTCGGCTCGTCCAGCACCAGCACGGGCGGCGAATGCACCATCGCCTTGGCCACCATCAGCCGCCGCTTCATGCCGCCGGACAGCGTGCGCGCATAGGCCTTCGCCTTGTCCTCCAGATGCACCGCGCGCAGCAGTTCCATCGAGCGCCGCTGCGCCTTGGGCACGCCGTACAGGCCGGCCTGGATCTCCAGCGTCTCGATCGGCGTGAAGAAGGGATCGAACAGGATCTCCTGATTGACGATCCCGATCGACGCCTTGGCGTTCCGCGGATGCTCATCGATGTCGAAGCCCCAGATCGCGGCGCTGCCGCTGGTCTTGTTCACCAGCCCCGCCAGGATGTTGATCAGCGTCGACTTGCCCGCGCCATTGGGGCCGAGCAACCCGAAGATGCTGCCGCGGGGCACGTCGAACGACACGCCGTCGAGCGCGCGCTTGCCCCCCTGATAGGTCTTGCACAGGTCGTGGATGGCGATCGCGGCGTCGGTCATGCCGCCCGACGTAGGCCGCTGTCGGTATGATGCCAATCCTCTCGCGAAAGGATTGTCGCGTGCGGCTGCTCTTGCTAATCGCGTGGCCATGCTGCCGCCGCCCGAAGTCATCCGCGTCTCGCAACCCCGCGTCGCCTGCGACGGCGCGACCGATATTCCCGGCGGCGCCGCGCTGGGGCATCCGCGCGTCTGGCTCCAGATCGACGAACATGGCTATGTCGACTGCGGCTATTGCGATCGCCGCTTCGTGCTGATCGGCGGCCCCGCCGACGGCGTCGACCCATCCACGCTGCCGGACATTTCCGAGGGCGCGAGCCCACAATGAGCGGTTCCGCTGTCGACGAGCTCGCTCGGCAGCTGCGTGCGGACTACGATGCCGCTCCGCGGGGGCGTCAGGCCGCTTCCATTCATCTATTTGGCATCCGTCATGCTCAGGCATTACGCGGTGTGAGCAAGAGCGCCGTCGCGGAACGAGCGGGCCTGCCGAAATCGTATGGCACAGAAATCAACAAGGGCGTTCAGCTCTCCGAATACGTGGCGATTACCAAGCCGCTGGTCTGATCGACAACCGCGCCTATATTCAGGCGCATGACCGATCCCCGCTCCTTCCTCTATCGCGACACGCTGAACCCCGAGGCGGCGCAGCAGCTGACCGCCGCCGTGCTGGCCAAGGCCGATGACGGCGAGCTGTTCCTGCAATATCGCAAGGCGGAGGCGTTCGGGTTCGACGACGGGCGGCTGAAGACCGCCAGCTACGACACCAATGCCGGCTTCGGCCTGCGCGCCGTGTCGGGCGAGATGACCGCCTTCGCGCATGCCAACGAACTGTCGGAGGCCGCGATCCGCCGCGCGGGCGAGACGATGGCGCTGATCGATCCCTCGTCACAGCCGAAGGCGGCGGCCCCGCTGCGCACCAATGCGCGGCTCTATACCGATGCCGATCCGCTCGATCTGGTGCCGTTCGCCGACAAGGTAAACCTGTGCCAGACGATCGACGCCGCCGCCCGCGCGCGCGATCCGCGCGTGGCGCAGGTGTCGGTGGGCTTGTCGGGGACGTGGAGCGTGGTCGAGGTGGTGCGCCCCGACGGCTTCGTCGTCACCGACGTGCGCCCGCTGGTGCGGCTCAACATCTCGATCGTCGCGGAGGCGAACGGACGACGCGAAACCGGCTCGTTCGGGATCGGCGGCCGCTATCTCTACGACCGGCTGTTCGACCCGGCGACCTGGAACCGCGGCGTGGACGAGGCGCTGGCGCAGGCGTTGGTCAACCTGGACGCGGTCGATGCGCCGGCTGGCGAGATGACCGTGCTGCTGGGGCCGGGCTGGCCCGGCGTGCTGCTGCACGAGGCGATCGGCCACGGACTGGAGGGCGATTTCAACCGCAAGGGGACATCGGCCTTCTCCGGCCGGATCGGCGAGCAGGTCGCGGCGCGCGGCGTCACCGTGGTGGACGACGGCGCGATCGCGGACCGGCGCGGCAGCCTGACGATCGACGACGAGGGCACGCCCACGCGCGAGACGATCCTGATCGAGGACGGCTTCCTCAGGGGCTATATGCAGGACCGGCTCAACGCGCGGCTGATGGGGGTCGAGCCGACCGGCAACGGCCGCCGCGAAAGCTATGCGCACGCCCCCATGCCGCGGATGACCAACACCTTCATGAAGGCCGGGCAGGACGATCCCGCCGAGTTGCTGTCGCGGGTGAAGAAGGGCATCTTCGCCAAGTCGTTCGGCGGCGGGCAGGTCGATATCGTCTCGGGCAAGTTCGTCTTCTCCTGCACCGAGGCCTATCTGGTCGAGGACGGGAAGATCGGCGCGCCGATCAAGGGCGCGACGCTGATCGGCGACGGCCCCAGCGTGCTGACCAAGGTGCAGGGCGTCGGCAACGACTTCGCGCTGGACGAAGGCATCGGCGTCTGCGGCAAGGGCGGGCAGAGCGTGCCCGCGGGCGTGGGCCAGCCGACGCTGCTGGTCGGCGGGCTGACGGTGGGGGGCACGGCGGCTTAGGCCGGCTCAGAAGCCGTTGATGAGGAAGTCCAAAGCCCCCTTGATCGCCCATTCCTCGTCGGCGAGCGAGGCAACGGGGACGGTCAGGGCTTTTGCATCGACCGTGGTCACGAAATGGGTAGCCAGAACCACGGGCTTACCGTCAATGCTGAGCTTAGGGTTCAGGCGTGATACGGCGGGCGTCGCTTCCTCCATGGCGATCAAGGGGATGACAAGGCGCGTCGCATGCACGGAGGCGAGAGGAGATTGAACGTCTACGACAAGAGTCCGATCGGATAGGCGATAGACGTCGAATTGCGCCCTCACCACGCCTTGTACTGCTCCAGGGGGTGACCATTCTCTTCATACCAACGGTTCCACGCCTCGATCTTCGGCGCGTTCTCCTCTCGCCAACGCCGCTCTTGCTCCACCTTGGTGGCGCGGCGAATCGCGTCCTCGCTGATCTGCGAAAGATTTAGTCCGACCGCACGCGCCGCGGCGACAATGCCGGTATCAATCGACAAATTGACCGACTTTCGCTTGCCGGACGTGATCGGTTCGTGCTTCATGCGTTCATGTTATGCGCATCACCCATGCGCGTCAACGGAGCGCATGATGGAGTTCTTCCCCGCCCTCACTCCCGACCACCGCGCCTTCATCGCGAAGCAGCCGGTGTTCTTCGTCGCCACCGCGGCGGACGGGGCGCGGATCAACCTCAGCCCCAAGGGCATGGACAGTTTCCGCGTGCTGGGCGACGCGACGGTCGCCTATCTCGACGTTGCCGGCTCGGGGAACGAGACCAACGCGCACCTGCTCGCCGACGGGCGTATCACGATCATGTTCTGCGCCTTCGACAATCCGGCGCTGATCTTCCGCATCTATGGCCGCGGGCGGCCGGTGCTGCCGCAGGATGCGGAATGGGCGACGCTGGCGCCGCAGTTCACGCTGCTGCCGGGTACGCGCCAGATCTTCGTCGTCGCGATCGATCAGGTGCAGACGTCGTGCGGCTGGGGCGTGCCCCATATGACCTTCGACCGCGAGCGCGAGACACTGTCGAAATATCATGAGAAGCATGGCGATGCGGAGCGCTTCGCCAAATATGCGCGGCGCACGCACAGCATCGACGGGCTGCCGGTGCGCAACCCGACCGTGCCGGTCGCCTGATGGCGCTGGTCGAACTCGGCCGGTACGACCGCAACCTCGCCAATATCCTGGTGGCGCGGCTGGAGGCGGACGGCGTGCCCGCGCTGGCGTTCGATGGCGGCGCGTCGATCGCGGATGGCAGCTGGCTGCTGATCCCCGTCCGCGTGATGGTGGACGAGGACGATCTCGACATCGCACAGGCGATCGTCGCCGGTGCCTGAAAAACAGGCAGTGTCGCCGCGCTGCACAATTTTTACCTTGCGTTAGGAATTCCGCGACGGGACGGGGCGCATTCTCCCGCGGGTAAATGCATTTGGCACGGCCTTTGCGAAGGCTCCTTCCGGGTCATTCGGAAGGGGGCGCGATGAAACTGGTCATTGCCATCATCAAACCGTTCAAGCTCGACGAGGTGCGCGAGGCGCTGACCACCGTCGGCGTGGCGGGGATGACGGTGTCGGAGGTGAAGGGCTTCGGTCGCCAGAAGGGGCAGACCGAAATCTACCGTGGCGCCGAATACAGCACCAACATGGTGCCCAAGATCAAGATCGAGGTCGTCTGCGCCAGCGACGTGGCGGACCGCGTGGTGGAGGCGGTGCAGGCTGCGGCCAACACCGGCGCGATCGGCGACGGCAAGATCTTCGTCCTCGACGTCGGACAGGCGGTGCGCATCCGCACCGGCGAAACCGACGATACCGCACTCTGAGGGGGGTGAGATGATGAAGCTGACGAAACTGGCTGGCACCGGCGCGGGGGTCGCGCTCGCGGCGCTCTCCGCCGCCCCCGCCTGGGCGCAGGCGGCCGCGGCCGCGGGGCCGATCAAGGCGCCCGGCGCCGCCGCGATGGCGGGCATGATGAACAAGGGCGACACCAGCTGGATGCTGGTCTCCGCCGCCCTGGTGCTGATGATGTCGATCCCCGGCCTCGCGCTGTTCTACGGCGGGCTGGTGCGGACCAAGAACATGCTCAGCGTGCTGATGCAGGTGTTCATGATCGTCTCGGTCGCCAGCCTGGTCTGGGTCTGCTGGGGCTACAGCCTGGCGTTCACCAGCGGCAATCCGTTCATCGGCGGGCTGTCGAAGGCGTTCCTGATGGGGGTCGACGGCACCACCATGGCCGCCACCTTCTCGAACAACGTCTATATCCCCGAATATGCGTTCATCTGCTTCCAGATGACCTTCGCGTGCATCACGCCCGCGCTGATCGTGGGCGCGTTCGCGGAGCGGGTGAAGTTCACGCCGCTGATCGTGTTCGTCGTGATCTGGCTGACCGTCGTCTATTTCCCGATGGCGCACATGGTGTGGTACTGGGCCGGCCCGGACTTCCTGGCCGACGCGCCGACCGACAGCGGGCTGCTGTGGGGCTGGGGCGCGCTCGACTTCGCGGGCGGCACCGTCGTCCACATCAACGCCGGCATCGCCGGTCTGGTCGGCTGCCTCATCATCGGCAAGCGCAACGGCTACAAGTCGGAGCCGATGCCGCCGCACTCGCTGACCATGACAATGATCGGCGCCTCGCTGCTGTGGGTGGGCTGGTTCGGGTTCAACGCCGGGTCCAACCTGGAGGCCAATGGCGTCGCCGGCGTCGCCTTCATCAACACCTTCGTCGCCACCGCCGCGGCCGCGGTGTCCTGGGCGGTGATCGAGCAGATCGTCCACAAGAAGCCGTCGCTGCTGGGCGGAGTGTCGGGGGCGGTCGCCGGCCTCGTCGCGATCACCCCGGCGGCCGGCTATGCCGCGCCGATGACCTCGATCGTGCTGGGCCTCGTCGTTTCGGGCGTGTGCTTCTTCTTCGTCACCACGGTGAAGAACAAGCTGGGCTATGACGACACGCTCGACGTGTTCGGCATCCACTGCGTCGGCGGGATCGTGGGCGCGATCGCCACCGGGATCGTCGCGGACCCGGCGCTGGGTGGCCAGGGCATCTTCGACTATACGGTCTTCCCGTCGGTCGTCGGCAAGTACGACATGGCCGCGCAGGTCCTCACGCAGATCAAGGCGGTGCTGCTGACGCTGGCGCTGTCGGGCGGCGTCTCCGCGATCCTGTTCGCCGGCATCAAGATGACGATGGGGCTGCGCCCGTCCGCCGAGGTCGAGGCCGAGGGCCTGGACATCAACGAGCACGGCGAGCGCGCCTACAATTATTGACGAGATCGCACCGGCGGGCGCGCTGCCCGCCGGTGCCCCACAGGTTCCTCCTGCGAACGAACTCTGGCCCGGTACGGCAACGTACCGGGTCTTTTTTGTCCGCGACGTCAGGAGGGCAGGCGGATCTCGAACAGCATGGGCCAGCGCTTGCCGGTGACGAACAGCCGGCGCTTCGCCGCATCCCAGGCGATGCCGTTGGCGACCGACTCGCTGTCGCGCACCCCCGTCTCCGCCAGGATCGCGCGCAGGTCGATCACCGCGGTCACCCGGCCGCTGGCGGGATCGATCCGCACGACGAACGGCTGGTGCCACACATTGGCCAGGATCGCGCCATCGACCACCTCCAGCTCGTTGAGCTGGGTCAGCGGGCGCCCGGCGATGGTGACGCGCAGCGTGCGGCGCACCGCCATCGTCGCCGGATCGTGGAAGGTCAGCGTGGCGCTGCCGTCCGACCGGACGAAGCCGGCGGCATCGCTCGCCAGCCCCCAGCCCTCGCCCTGGTAGCGCAGCGTGCCGCGCGGCTTCAGCGTGCGCGCGTCCCAGCGGTGCGCGATGCCGTCATGCCAGGTGAGGCTGACCAGCTCCCCGCGCCACGCCGCGACCCCCTCGCCGAACTGCGCCGCGGGAATGACGGCGCGGCGTCGGACCCTGCCGGTGGCGAGGTCGACGCGTCGGACATCCGACCGGCCCTCCAGCCCGACGCTTTCGACCAGCGCGTCGCGATCCCACAACAGCCCCTCGGTAAAGGCCTGCGCGTCATGCGGGTAGCGCGCGACGATCGTGGGCACGACCAGCGGCGGACGCTCGGCGGGCGCGTCTGCGACCGGGGCGGGAGCGGCCTGCGGCACCGCCGCGACCGGGCCGGCGATGGCCAGCAGCGGGAGGATCGACCAGCGGATCATGCGCGCCGGGGTACGCGCGGCGGCAGCAGGGGGCAAGCGAGGGCGTGGTGGTGGGTCGATGGGAGGGGGCGGTGGTTGAGGGAGCTTGTTGTTTGGGATGAGGGGTGCCGCCGCCCGGTCGAAGGGGCGTCATAGGCCGGGCGAAGGCGGCGGTGGGCTCGATATCCTCGGACGCCATGCCGGTTCGCGGAAAGCCGGCCGTGATGACAGTGTGGCGGATTGCAAGCGCCGGGATCGTCGGCGCTCCGTGCTTGGTCTGCGCCTGTCGGGTAGGTTCATCGCTCGTTCTCCGGCGGACGCCGGGGTCCCGTAACGGCCGGCTCGTAAGATGCGGAAAAGCGGTCGCGACTGGACCCCGGCCTTCGCCGGGGAACAAAGGAATTGAGACCTTGGCAAAGGTCTCGGACACGTCCGGGGGACGGCCTCGTTGAGGCGCGCGTTCGCAAGGATGGCGGGACGTTGCACCAGACACGTGTGCTCCGGCGAAGGCGGAGCCGGGGTCAGGCAAAATCACGTTTGACGCGACCGATGACCCTGGACTCCTGCCTGCGCAGGAGCACGGTGGAGGCTGTTGCACGGTCCGGCTGCGCCGCGTGCCGGATCCCGACATGATGCCGGATCGCGCTCCTTGTCTGGCCGAACGAGCGGGACCCCGGCTCAAGGCCGGGGTGACGGTTGAGGTGTGGGTTTCGGTGGACGACCGTGTCGGAACGTCGCCGCGCTTACGAAGTGGGCGAAACGGCGAATGTGGTCGACGTTCGTGACACTCAAACCCTGCGACCGCCGCGCACATCGCCGCGCCCCGGTCGTCCAAACGGAAACGGCCCGCCCGGCTGATGCCGGGCGGGCCGCTGTTCCGGGGATCGGCGAACCGATCAGCCCTGGTTCGCTTCCAGGTTCACCGCGGCGTACTTGCCACGACGATCGACCTCGATCTCGAAGCTCAGGCGATCGCCCTCGTTCAGCGTCGGCATGCCGGCGCGCTCCACGGCCGAGATGTGGACGAACGCGTCGGGCTGGCCATCGTCGCGCTGGATGAAGCCGAAGCCCTTCATCGCGTTGAAGAACTTGACGGTGCCCGTCGCCTTCTCGCCGGTCAGCTGGCGCTGCGGCCCGCCACGCGGCGCACCGCCGTCACGACCGCCACCGAAGCCGGCGTCGCGCGGCGCGCGCTCCTGCACCGGCATCGGCTCGCCCTCGATCTTCAGATCGGTGGCCGAGATGCGACCGCCGCGATCGACCAGCGTGAAGCCGAGCGGCTGACCCTCGGCCAGACCGGTCAGGCCGGCCTGCTCGACCGCGGAGATATGGACGAACACGTCCTCGCCGCCGTCATCGCGGACCACGAAGCCGAAGCCCTTTTGCGCGTTGAAGAACTTGACCACGCCGGTCCCCTCGCCGACGACCTGCGGGGGCATGCCACCGCCACGACCACCGCCGAAGCCGCCACCGCCGCCGCCACGGAAACCACCGCCGCCGCCGCCGAAACCGCCGCCACCATAGCCGCCGCCACCGCCGCCGAAGCCGCGGCCACCACCGCCGCCGCCGAAGCCGCCACGATCCTCATAGCTGAACCCACCGCCGCCGAAGCCGCCGCCGCCACCGAAATCGTCACTGCCGCCACCGAAGCTGTCGCGCTTGTCGCGTCCGCGTCCGCCGCGGTTTCCGCGGCCGCCCTTGTCGTAACTCATAACCCTGTTCGTCTTCCCGGTCCGTCCGACACTCTCATCAGGGCCACGCGCAGGACGGCGAACGCAGCTCCCCGGACGCAGATCCTGTTGCGCCTCGATACACTGCATAGCCTATCCGATCCCCCATCGCGAATCGTTTTGCGCATCTTTTCATGTCCTCGACCTTGATATGGCCGCAATCGTCGCGCGCCGGCCACGGTCCATCGCCGCAACGCGAGCGTTGAGCGATCCGCCGGGGGGCGCTAAGGCGCGGTCATGACCGTTCATTTCCATGAGGAAGACCTGCCCGGCGACGTGTTCGCCCCCGGCGCCGCGATCGCGGTGGATACCGAGACGATGGGCCTCATCACCCCGCGCGACCGGCTGTGCGTGGTCCAGCTGTCCGATGGGCTGGGCGACGAGCATCTGGTGCGCTTCTCGCCGGGCAGCGACTATGCCGCCCCCAACCTGCGCGCGGTACTGACCGATCCGGCGCGGCTGAAGCTGTATCATTTCGGCCGTTTCGATATCGCGGCGCTGCGCCATTACCTCGGCATCGTCGCGGCGCCGGTCTACTGCACCAAGATCGCGTCGCGGCTGGTGCGCACCTATACCGATCGCCACGGCCTGAAGGAGCTGGTGCGCGAACTGCTGGGGCAGGACATCTCGAAGCAGCAGCAATCGTCCGACTGGGGTGGGCCGGAGCTGTCGGAGGCGCAGCGCGACTATGCGGCGTCGGACGTGCGCTTCCTCCACCGGTTGAAGGACGAACTCGACCGCCGGCTGGCGCGCGAGGGGCGCACCGCGCTGGCGCAGGCGTGTTTCGACTTCCTGCCCGCGCGCGCCGAGCTGGACCTCGCCGGCTGGCCGGAGACGGACATCTTCGCGCATGTCTGATCTGGCGGTCCGTGCCGTCTCCGACCGGCAGCGCTGGGCGCTGCCGGGCAGCCGGCACGACCGCATCATCGCCACCGCCAACTGGGTGCTGCCGGTGTCGATCGGGGTGCTCGCCGCTTTCCTGGTGATGGCGCCGCTGACGATGGCGGGCGACAGCTCGTTCATCCTCGACAAGAACCGCGTCGAGGTGGCGAAAGAGCGCCTGAAGCTGCAACAGGCGCGCTATCGCGGGACCGACGGCAAGGGGCAGCCCTTCTCGCTCACCGCCGGCTCCGCGGTGCAGCGCAGCTCCGCCGAGCCGATCGTGCGGATCCAGGACCTGGCGGCGCAGATCCGGCTGTCTGACGGCCCCGCCGCGGTCACCGCGCCGTCGGGCCGGTACGACATGGACAGCGAGCAGGTGAAGGTGGACGGGCCGATTCGCGTCGACGGCCCCAACGGCTATACGCTCGACACCCATGACGCGGTCGTCGACCTGAAGTCGCGCCAGCTGCAATCGACCGGCGCGGTCGCGGGCACCGTGCGGCAGGGCCGGTTCAGCGGCAACCGGATGCGCGCGGACCTGGAATCGCGCACCGTCACGCTGGATGGCAATGCCCGCTTGCGGTTCGATCCGCGAGCAACGAAATAGCCGCGATGCGAACCGCCGCCCTCCCCCTCCTCGCCGCCGCTGCCCTGTTCGTCGCGCCCGGCGCGGACGCGCAGACGCGGCACGATACCAACGCCCCGATCGATTTCGGCGCGGACCATATCGAGTTGCAGGATCGCGCCAATCGCGCGGTGCTGGCGGGCAATGTCGCGGTGAAGCAGGCGGAGATGACGCTGAACGCCGCGCGGATGACGGTGAGCTATACCGGACAGGTGCTGAACGGGAACCCGCAGGTGTCGCGGCTCGACGCGTCGGGCGGGGTGACGGTGCGCCGCCCGGACCAGACCGCGCGCAGCCAGTTCGCGATCTACGACCTCAACCGCCGTGTCATCACGATGCTGGGCGCGGTGAAGCTGGACCAGGGCGCCAATACCGTCAACGGCGGGCGGCTGACGATCAACCTCGACACCGGGCGCGCGGTGATCGACGGCTCCTCCGTCGCGGGCGGGGCCGGCAGCGGCAGCGGCGGCACGGTGACCCAGGCGCCGGGTGGCCGCGTCACGGGCACCTTCTCCGTTCCCCGTCGCGCCAACTGAGCTTGCCTCCGCCGCGGCGGCCATGCATGAATCCTGCCAACCGGGCATCGTTCACCATTCGATAACCCTGTTCTGCGAGGCGTGACGTTGATGGACACGATGACCACCCCGCTCGATCGCGTCGAGCCGATCCACGAAGCGCCGGTGTCGAGCGGGCTGTCGGTGGTGTCGATCGCCAAGAGCTATGACAAGCGCGTGGTGCTGACCGACGTATCCGTCTCGGTGGGGCCAGGCGAGGTCATCGGCCTGCTGGGGCCGAACGGCGCGGGCAAGACGACGTGCTTCTATTCCGTGATGGGGCTGGTGAAGCCCGATTCGGGGCGCATCATGCTGGACGGCGCGGATATCACCGGGCTGCCGATGTACCGGCGCGCGATCCTGGGGCTGGGTTACCTGCCGCAGGAGACGTCGATCTTCCGTGGCCTGACGATCGAGAAGAACATCCTGACCGTGCTCGAACTGGCGGAGAAGGATCCCGCGGTGCGCGCGCAGAAGCTGGAGACGTTGCTCGACGATTTCGGGCTGACCCGGCTGCGCGACGCGCCGGCGATGGCGCTGTCGGGGGGCGAGCGGCGCCGCGCGGAGATCGCGCGCGCGCTGGCGGCGGACCCGTCGATCATGCTGCTCGACGAGCCGTTCGCGGGCATCGACCCGATTTCCATCGCCGACATCCGCGACCTGGTATGCCAGTTGAAGGAGCGCGGCATCGGCGTGCTCATCACCGACCATAACGTGCGGGAAACCCTGGATATCGTCGACCGGGCGTATATCATCTACGACGGCAAGGTGCTGTTCACCGGCAGCCCGGAAGAGCTGGTGGCGGACGAAAATGTGCGCCGGCTTTACCTGGGCGAGGGCTTTACGCTGTAGCGGCCATGACGATCCGCGATTTTCACCGATGAGTCTCGCTCCGCGCCTCGACCTGCGCCAGTCACAGTCGCTGGTGATGACGCCGCAGCTGCAGCAGGCGATCAAGCTGCTGGCGCTGTCCAATCTGGAGATCGAGGGCGTCATTGCGGAGGAGATCGAGCGCAACCCGCTGCTCGACGCCACCGCCGCGCCGGACGAGGGCAATGCCGCGCCGGCGGCGGAAGCGCCCGCGCGCGACGAGCCCGCGGGGGCGGACGAGCTGGTGATGGCGGGCGAGGCGACGGGCGAGGCGCTGGACGTCGATATCGCCGCGGAGCGGTTCGACGACGGCCCGGGCGACCATGCCGGGCCGTCGAGCGGCAACACCGCCTCGCTGTCGTCGGGCGAGGCACCCGATCTCGACGCCTTTGCCGACACCGGCGAGAGCCTGGCCGATGTGCTGCTGGCGCAGGCCGGGGCGACGTTCGACGACGCCGATCTGTTCGTCGCGCGCGCGCTGATCGACCAGATCGACGAGGCCGGCTATCTGCGCGCCGACCTGCTCGACATCGCGCAGCGGCTGGGCGTGCCGCTGGCGCGGGTCGAGGCGGTGCTGGCAGGGATCCAGCGGTTCGAGCCGACGGGGGTCGGCGCGCGCTCGCTCGCCGAATGCCTCGCGATCCAGGCGCGCGAGGCGGACCGCTACGATCCGTGCGTCGCGGCGCTGCTCGATCACCTCGACCTGCTCGCGCGCGGCGACCTGCCGCGGCTCAAGCGCATCTGCCGCTGCGACGACGAGGATATGGCGGACATGATCCGCGAATTGCGCGGCTACGATCCCAAGCCCGGCTGCCGCTATGGCGGGGAAGCGCCGCCGCCGGTGATCCCCGACCTGACCGTGACGCGCGCGCGCGTCGGTTCCGGGGGGGGCTGGGCGATCGAACTGAACGCCGCGACGCTGCCGCGCGTGCTGGTCAACAAGAGCTATTACCACGAATTGTCGTCGGGTCCGCAGGACAAGGCGGGCAAGGCGTGGCTGGCGGAGAAACTGGCGAGCGCCAATTGGCTGGTGAAGGCGCTCGACCAGCGCCAGCGCACGATCATCCGCGTCGCGACCGAGATCGTGAAGCAGCAGGAGGCGTTCTTCCTCCACGGCGTCGCGCACCTGCGCCCGCTGACGCTGCGCCAGGTCGCGGATGCGATCGAGATGCACGAATCGACGGTCAGCCGGGTGACGAGCAACAAATATCTCAGCTGCGCGCGCGGACTGTTCGAGCTGAAATATTTCTTCACCTCCGCGATCCAGGCGGCGGACGGCGGCGATGCGGTGTCGGCGGAGGCGGTGAAGAGCGCGATCCGTGCGCTGATCGCGGGCGAAGGCGCGGCGATCCTGTCCGACGACACGCTGGTGGAGATGCTCAACGCCAAGGGCTTCGGCATCGCGCGGCGCACGGTGGCGAAATATCGCGAGGCGATGGGGATCGGCAGCTCCGTCCAGCGCCGCCGCGCGCGGGCACTGGCGGGCTGAACCCATCGTCACCCCGGGCTTGACCCGGGGTCGCGCTTACTCACCCACGTCGCAGAAGAAGCGGGACCCCGGATCAAGTCCGGGGTAACGTGAAGGTGATCAATTCGGCCCGCTCACCGGCCCCTCGCTCGCCGCGACGCTGGGCGTCACCGGCGGGGTGCCCGAGCGGGCCACCGCCACCGCGCGGTCGTACCAGTCGGACAGGTCGCGCTTCATCGTCACCAGCGCCTCCGGGTTGAGATAGATCATGTGCCCGCCGGGGTAATAAGCGAAGCGCAGGTTGGGGCGCTGCGACGGCTCCAGCATCATGTGCCCCAGATCGTTTTCGGTGCCGAAGAACGGCGTCGCCATGTCATACCAGCCGTTCATCGACAACACCTGGAGATACGGATTGGCGCGCATCGCGGCGGCGAGGTCGATCGCGGTGTTGGGATTGTTCTGCTGGCCGCCGCGGTTGGGGGCGTCATGCTTCCAATTCCACGTCCAGCCCGGCGCATCGCGCGCCGACAGCCGGTACGGCATCTCGGTCGCATAGCCGAGCCGGTGGGTCAGATAATCCTGGAAGCTGCCGATGAACGCCCCGCTGATCGCGTCGGACGACACGTCGGTCTCCGGCCGCTCGCCCGCGGCATCCGCATCGGTGCCCATGTAGCGCGAATCGAACCGCCCGACGACGCGGCGCTGGTCGCGCAGCAGCTCCTTCTGGAAGCGGGCGAGGTCGACACGCAGATTGGCGCGCTTGATGAAATCGGCCGACAGCCCGGTCAGCTCGCTCATCCGCTGCGCCACCTGATCGCGCTCGGCCGCGGAAATGTCCTGCCCCTTCGCCAGCGCGGACATGTACGCGCCGGTCGCGAACTCGCGCGCCTGCTGCACCGCGGTGGCGACATCGGCGGGGCGGTTGGGCAGCCGGTTGTGGTACCAGGCGGTCGCCGCATAGCTGGGCAGATAATTGATATAGACCTGGTCCAGCCCCGGCTGGCGATAGCCGTAGTTCATGATCGAGCTGAACAGCACGACGCCGTTGAGCGCCATGCCGCGATCCTGCAACTGATACGCCAGCGCGCCGGAGCGCAGCGTGCCATAGCTTTCGCCGAACAGGAACTTCGGGCTGTTCCACCGCCCGAACTTGGTCGCGTAGCGCAGGATCGCCTTGGCGAAGGCGTCGGCATCCTCGTCCACGCCATAGAAAGCGGACGGCTTCATGTCGCCGAGCGGACGCGAATAGCCCGCGCCGATCGCGTCGAGGAAGACCATGTCGGTCTTGTCGAGCAGCGTGTACGGATTGGGCGCGACGTCATAGGGCGCCGGGCGGATGAACTCCGGATTGCCGGTCTGGAGCCGCACCGGCGCGAACGATCCCATGTGGAGCCAGAAGCTGGGGCTGCCCGGCCCGCCATTGTAGAAGAAGGTGACGGGGCGTTTGGTCCCCGGCTTCGTCCCGTCCAGCGTATAGGCGGTGTAGAACATCGACGCGGTCGGCTTCCCCTCCAGATCGCGCAGCGTCAGCGTGCCGGCGGTGGCGGTGTACGGCAGGCGCTTGCCCGCGACCGTCACGCTACCCTTCGACCGTTCCTCGCGCTCCTCGATCGGGGCATTGGCATAGCCGGCCTCGACCGCGTCGCGCTGTGCCTCGGCATTGGTCTTCGATGGCCTGGGCGACTTGTCCTGCGCCACCGCGAGCGAGGACGTGGCCAGCAGCAGGCCGGCGGCGAGGCCCGAACGCATCATTTGTTCCCTTTCGATCATCGACATAGCCGGCTCATCGGGCACTGCGGGCGCCGCCGTCAATGTCATGTTCATCCTGTTGCGGCATCGTAACGGGATGGAGGGCACCTTCCACTTCCGGGTCGATGCGACGCGCAACCTGATCGTCACGACGATCACGGGCTTCTTCGACGACGACGTGTTCACACGCTATCTCGCCGCGCGCGCGGCCGCATTCCGCGAATTGCGCTGCGGCCCGAACGAGCATCTGTCGCTGTCGGACCTGCGCGGGATGCACATCCAGTCGCAGGAGATCGTCGGGCATTTCGCCGCGATGCTGGCGCAACCCACCTATCAGTCGAAGCGGCTGGGCCTCGTCATCGGATCGTCGCTGGCGCGGATGCAGCTGAGCCGCGCGCTGGGCGGACGCGCCGGCGGCAATGCGCAGCTGTTCCTCGATTATGACGAGGCGGAGCATTGGGTGCTGACGGGGGAGATGCCCGCCGCGGCGTAGCGGCTAGTCGTCCTCGTCCTCGAACCCCGCCAGCGCCAGCGCGCGGGCGCGGATCTGGCGCGTCATGCACCAATGGACCAGCGCCTCCTCGCGCCCGTGCGTCACCCACACCTCGCGCGGAGAAATCTCGGTCAGCGTGTCGGTCAGTTCGTCCCAGTCGGCATGGTCGGACAGAATCAGCGGCAGTTCCACGTTCTTCTGCCGCGCGCGCTGGCGCACCCGCATCCAGCCCGAGGCCATCGCGGTGATCGGCTCGGGCAGCCGGCGCGACCAGCGGTCGTTGAGTGCGGAGGGCGGGCACATCACGACATGCCCCGCCATGTCGGCCTTGGCCACGCCGGTCGCGGGGATCAACTCGCCCAGCCGCACGCCCAGTTCCTCGTAGAGATCGCACAACCGCTGGAGCGCGCCATGGATGTAGATCGGCGCATGATGGCCCCGCGCGCGCAGCTCCGCGATGACGCGCTGCGCCTTGCCCAGCGCATAGGCGCCCACCAGCACGCAGCGCGTGGGGTTGGCGTGGAGTCGCGCGATCAGCTTGTCGATCTCGTCGCCGGTATCCGGATGGCGGAACACCGGCAACCCGAAGGTCGCCTCGGTGATGAAGACGTCGCAGGCCACCGGCTCGAACGGGGCGCAGGTGGGATCGGCGCGGCGCTTGTAGTCGCCCGAGACGACGATGCGCTCGCCGCGGTGATCCAGCACGATCTGCGCCGAGCCCAGCACATGGCCGGCCGGGACGAAGCCGATCGATACGTCGCCCATCGCGATCGTTGCGCCATAGGCGACCGGATGGCCCGCCTGCGTACCGTAGCGCGCGTCCATAATCGCCAGCGTCTCCGGCGTCGCCCATACCGCGCCATGTCCGCCGCGCGCGTGATCGGCGTGGCCGTGCGTCACCAGCGCGCGCGCCTGCGGTACGCTGGGATCGACCCAGGCATCGGCGGGGCGAACGTAGATGCCGGTCGGATGCGGTTCCAGCCAATCGCCCAGCGTCGCCATCGCGCCACAACCCGCGATCGTCCCGACGCGTTCCGGCGGGGGATCGGATGGCGCCGACGAATCGTTATATGTCCTTGAAAACAGGAGAGAGACGATGGTCGGAGATGGCCTGTGGAGCTTCGTGGTGATCGCCGGACCGATCATCCTGGCACTGGCGCTGCTTTACGCGATCCTGCGCAACCGCCGCAGCCGCGGAGAGGAAGCGCGCACGGAGCAGGCGACGCATGACCTGTATCGCGAAACCTCCGCCGAGGACCGCGCGCATACGCCGTGATGGGGTTCACGCGGAGGCGCAGAGACGCGGAACGGAGCGATCGGGAGACAAGCAGCCCTCTTTGATCGGCTGCGCCGCTGCCTCTCGCACCACCCCTCTCTGCGCCTCCGCGCCTCCGCGTGAACCCCATCTACTCTGGCCGCAGATGATGTGGCTTCCTAGATAGGCGGCTTGTCCGCGCTGCCCCCCGCCCTCACCGACTGGTTCGCACGCCGCGGATGGCAGCCGCGGCGGCATCAGCTGGCGATGCTGGACGAGGCGCGCGCGGGGCGCCATGCGCTGCTGATCGCCGCCACCGGTGCGGGCAAGACGCTGGCGGGGTTCCTGCCGACGCTGGCCGAACTGATCGAGGCGCCGAGCGACGGGCTGCACACGCTCTACGTTTCCCCACTGAAGGCGCTGGCGGTCGATATCCAGCGCAACCTCGTCACCCCGATCGACGAGATGCAGGTCCCCATCCGCGTCGAGACGCGTACCGGCGATACGCCATCGGACCGCAAGGCGCGCCAGCGCGCCAGGCCGCCGCACATCCTGCTCACCACGCCCGAATCGCTGTCGCTGCTGCTCAGCTACCCCGACGCCGCGACCATGTTCGCCGGCCTGCGCACGATCGTGGTGGACGAGGTCCATGCCTTCGCCACCGGTAAGCGCGGCGACCTGCTGGCGCTGTGCATGGCGCGGTTGCAGCGGATCGCCCCCGCACTGCGCCGGGTCGCGCTGTCCGCCACCGTCGCCGATCCGGACGGCTATCGCGCGTGGCTGGCACCCGATGGCGATATCGACCGCGTCGCGCTGGTGGAGGGGGATACGGGGGTCGACCCGAACATCGCCATCCTGCTGCCGCAGGGGCGCGTGCCCTGGGCCGGTCACTCGGGCCGCTATGCCGCCGAACAGGTGATGGCGGAGATCGAGACGCACCGCACCTCGATCGTCTTCTGCAACACCCGCAGCCTCGCCGAGCTGATCTTCCAGGACCTGTGGAAGGCGAATGCGATGCAGCTGCCGATCGGCATCCACCACGGCAGCCTGGAGAAGGAAGCGCGCCGCAAGGTGGAGGGCGCGATGGCGGCGGGGCGGCTGCGCGCGCTGGTCGCGACCGCCAGCCTCGACCTGGGCGTGGACTGGGGCGACGTCGATTGCGTGATCCAGATGGGTGCGCCCAAGGGTTCGTCGCGGCTGCTCCAGCGCATCGGCCGCTCCAATCACCGGCTCGACATGGCGAGCGAGGCGATCCTCGTGCCGGGCAATCGCTTCGAATATCTGGAGGCGCGCGCCGCGCTCGATGCGGTGGAGGCGGGCGAGCTGGACGCCGACGTGTTCCGCATGGGCGCGCTCGACGTGCTGGCGCAGCATGTCATGGCCTGCGCCTGCGCCGCGCCGTTCGATCAGCGCGAGATGCTTGACGAAATCCGCTCCGCGCTGCCCTATTCGGCGCTGACGGACGATCTGTTCGACCGCGTCCTCGGCTTCATCCGCGACGGCGGCTATTCGCTGCGCGCCTACGATCGCTTCAAACGGCTGACGCAGGATGCCGACGGCATGTGGCGCGTCAGCCACCCGAAGTTCGTGGCCCAACACCGCCTCAACGCCGGGATCATCGTTGAGGCGACGATGCTGACCGTCCGCTTCCGCAACGGCCGCGCGCTGGGCAAGGTGGAGGAAGGTTTCGCCGCGACGCTGAGCCATGGCGATACCTTCTTCTTCGCCGGGCTGAGCCTGGAGGTGGAGAAGATCGATACCGAGGATCTGGTGGTGCGCGCCACTACGCGCCCGGCGCGCATCCCCACCTATGGCGGCAGCCGGATGCCGCTGTCGACCAACCTGGCCAATCGCGTCCGCCATTTCCTGTTCGAGCCGCAGGAGTGGCACCGCTTCCCCGACGACGTGCGCGAATGGCTGGAGATCCAGCAGCGCCGCTCCACCCTGCCCGCCCCCAACCAGTTGCTGGTGGAGACGTTCCCGCGCGAGGGGCGGCATTACATGGTCGCCTACAGTTTCGAGGGGTGGAACGCGCACCAGTCGCTCGGCATGCTGGTGACGAAGCGGATGGAGACGATGGGGCTGAAGCCGCTCGGCTTCGTCGCCAACGATTATGCCATCGCCTGCTACGGGCTGGAGCGGGTGGAGGATCCCGCCGCCTTGTTCTCCGCCGATATCCTGGAGCATGAGTTCGTCGACTGGGTCGAACGCTCGCATCTGCTGAAGCGCGCGTTCCGCGAGGTGGCGGTGATCGGCGGGCTGGTCGAGCGCCAGCACCCCGGCAAGCGCAAGACCGGCAAGCAGGTCACCTTCTCCACCGACCTGATCTACGACGTGCTGCGCAAGTACGAGCCGGGGCATGTCCTGCTGGAGGCGGCATGGGCGGATGCGCGCGCGCGGATGACCGATGTGGGGCGGCTCGCCGACCTGCTCGATCGCGCCGCGGACACGATGGTGCATGTCGACCTGCCGCGCGTCACCCCGCTGGCGGTCCCCGTCCTGACGCTGATCGGGCGCGAGAAGGTGGCGACCGGCAGCGCCGACGATGCGCTGCTGATCGAGGCGGAGGCGCTGGCGGCGGAGGCGATGCAGGTCGACTGATTCGTCGCTGGTGGAGCGGCCGGATCGGGCGTATATCCGTACTATGGAGAGGTGGATCGCGCTGGCGCTGATGGCGGCGGCTGTCCCGGCGACAGCACAGGATGCCCCCGCGCCTGCGGCCGCCGAACCGGCTGGCGAGGATCTGTCCTTCCTCACCGCCGACACGCGGATGACCGTTCCCGTCCAGATCGCCGGCGCCGGCCCCTATGATTTCGTCATCGACACCGGCGCGCAGCGCAGCGTCATCTCGCGCCAGCTGGCGCGGCGGCTGGGGCTGCCCGCGGGGCGGCGCGTGCGGCTGACCGCAATGGCGGGGATCAGCGAGGTCGATACGGTGATCGTCCCCTCGCTGTCGGTCAGCACGCTGGGCGGCCTGAAGATCGAGGCGCCCGCGCTGGAGGCGGCGAACCTGGGCGCGCCGGGGATGCTGGGGATCGACACGCTGCAGGGCCATGCGCTGGCGATCGATTTCGATGCGGAGCGCATGACCGTCGTCCCGACCGAGCGCCGCCGCTCGCGCCCCGCCGGGCCGGACGAGATCGTCATCCAGGCACGCGACGTGTTCGGGCAGCTGGTGGTGACCAATGCCACCGTCGCCGGGCGGCGGGTGCGGGTGGTGCTGGACACCGGCACCGCGGTCAGCCTGGGCAATCCCGCGCTGCGCCGGTTGCTGGGCAAGCAGCGCAAGAGCGAGCCCGCGGTCTTCACCAGCGTGCTGGGGCAGCAGCTGGTCGGCGATTATGCGGTGCTGCGCGAGATGACGCTGGGCAGCGCGACGATCCGTTCGCTGACCGTCGCCTTTGCCGATGCGGCGCCGTTCCGCGCCTTCGGGCTGCACGACAAGCCTGCGATCCTGCTGGGGATGGATGCGCTGCGGCTGTTCCGCCGCGTCCGCATCGACTTCGCGAACCGCGAGCTGCGGCTGGTGATGCCGCGCGACGTGATCCGCGCCATTCCCTCCTAACCAGTTGCGCCGCGCGACTTTCGCTGCGACGTTCTCGCGCGAGAGAAGGCAAGGGAGAGCGCATGCGCACACTGGGGATGATCGCCGCGGCCATGGCGGCCGTGGTGCCGATGACGGCCGGGGCTCAGGCGCGCGCCGATGAAAAGGCGTTCTTCGACCTCTACAAGGAGATGGTCGAAACCAATACCGTCGCCAACGTCGGCAGCTGCACCAAGGCCGCGGCGCAGGTCGGCGCGCGGCTGAAGGCAGCGGGCTATGCCGATGCCGACATCACCTATTTCTCGGTGCCCGACCATCCGCAGGATGGCGGCGTGGTCGCGGTGCTGAAGGGCAGCGATGCGAGCGTGAAGCCGATGCTGCTGCTCGGCCATCTCGACGTGGTCGAGGCCAAGCGCGCCGACTGGCAGCGCGATCCGTTCACGCTGGTGGAGGAGAACGGCTATTATTACGCGCGCGGCACCGTCGACGACAAGGCGATGTCGGCGATCTGGGCCGATGCCTTCGTCCGCTTCAAGCAGCAGAACTATCGCCCGAAGCGCACGATCAAGCTGGCGCTGACCTGCGGCGAGGAGACCACCTGGGCGTTCAACGGCGCGCAATGGCTGGCGCAGAACAAGCCCGATCTGATCGCCGCCGAATTCGCGCTGAACGAGGGCGGCGGCGGGCTGCTCGACGCCAAGGGCAAGCGCCAGCTGCTGAGCGTGCAGGTGGGTGAGAAGGCGGCGCAGAACTTCACGCTGCTGGCGACCAATCCGGGCGGGCACAGCTCCGCACCGACGCCCGAGAATGCGATCTACGAGCTGACCGACGCGATCAAGGCGGTGCAGGGATACGAATTCCCGGTGAAGTTCACCGACACCACCCGCGCCTTCTTCGCCGCCAATGCGACGATGCGCGGCGGCGAGCTGGGCGGTGCGATCACGCGCCTGCTCGCCAATCCGGAGGACAAGGCGGCCGACGCGATCGTCAGCCGCGACAAGGTGCTGCATTCGACGCTGCGCACCACCTGCGTCGCGACGCTGCTGGAGGCGGGCCATGCCGAGAATGCGCTGCCGCAGCGCGCGACCGCCAACGTCAATTGCCGCATCTTCCCCGGCGAGACGGTCGACACCACGCTCGCGAAGCTGAAGGAGCTGGCCGGGCCGAAGGTGACCGTCACCGCCAACCAGCCGATCCGCCCGGTCGCGGTGCCGCCGACGCTGGACCCGAAGATCATCGGCCCGATGGAAGCGGTGGCGAAGAAGCACTTTCCGGGCGTGCCGATGCTGCCGTCGATGTCGACGGGGGCCACCGACGGCATCTTCCTGGAGGCGATCGGCATTCCGGTCTATGGCGCGCCGGGCACGTTCCTGGACCCCGACTTCAACGGCATCCACGGTCTGAACGAGCGGATCCGCGTGTCGTCGCTCTATGCGGCGCGGAATTATCTGTTCGATCTGGTGAAGGCCTATGCCGGCTGATCGCGGCCGATGACCGACTGGGACGCGGTGGTCGCGACCGTGCTCGCGCTGCCGGGCGCGGAGCGCGGCACCGCTTATGGCAAGCCGGCGGTCAAGATGCGCGGCAAGACGATCGCCGCGCTGACCGCGCCCGATGGCGGCAGCTTCGTCCTCCATCTGCCCATCGAGGAGAAGGAGCGGCTGATCGACAGCGATCCCGCCACCTTCTGGGAAACCGACCATTATCGCGGCTGGCCCGCGGTCCTGGTCCGCTTCGGCAGCGAGGCCGGGGAGCGGGTGGCGGCGTTGCTGGCGCGCAGCTGGTGGGATCGCGCCACGGTGGCGCAGCGCCGCGCGTTCGGCGAGCGGCCCTGAACGGCGTCACACCGGCAGGTCGATCGCCACCACCAGCCCCGGCGCGGCATCGCCCAGCCGCACGCCGCCACCGTGTAGCCGCGCCACGGCCGCGACCAGCGACAGCCCCAGCCCCGCACCCGTCCCGCTGCGCGCGCTGTCGAGCCGGCCGAAGCGCCGCAGCGCCGCCTCGCGATCCTGCGGCGCGATGCCCGCGCCCTGATCGGCCACCGACACGGTGACCACGCCGCCGGCGGCGGTCAGCGCCAGCGTGATCGTCCCCGCGCCATATTTCAGCGCATTGTCGACCAGATTGCCCAGCGCCTGCCCCAGCAATTCGCGATGCACCGGCAACACCGCGCCCGCCACCGCCACGACGCGGATCGCGCGGCCGACATCCTCCGCCACGGGGCCGTAGATTTCGGCGATCTCCTCCAGCTCGACGCCCAGATCGACGGGCGTGAAGCTCTCGGTGCCGATTCCCGCCTCCGCGCGGGTGATGCGCAGCGCGGTTTCCACCAGCGCCAGCAGCCGCTCGCCCTCCGCCAGCGCGCGGTCGACCGCATCCTGCGCCGCCGGCTCGGTCACCGCGACCGCGGCGCGCTCCAGTGCCGCGCGCAGCCGGGTCAGCGGGGATTTCAGGTCGTGCGCCAAGCCGTCGGTGGCGATCTTCAGTTCGACCACCAGCGCCTCGACGCGGTCGAGCATCGCGTTGACCGACGCCGCCAGGTCGGCGAAGGCATCCCCGGTCGCATCGGCGGGGACGCGGCGCGAGAGGTCGCCGTCGCGCACCGCGCCCAGCGTCGCCACCGTCGTTTCCAGCCGCAGCACGATCATCCGCGCCGCCAGCCACGACGCCAGCGCGGCGAAGGCGACCGCCAGCGACAGCGCGAACAGCATCGCCGCCTCCAGCACCTGCACCGCGCGCCGCTCACCCTCCACCACGCTGCCGGTCAGCAGGCGGCGACCACCGGGCAGCGCGGTGGCACGCACCCACATCGCCTCCGGCAGGGGACGCCCGACGCGGTAGAGATCGACCGCGCCGGCATGGCCATCGAGCGCGACATTGGGCGGCCAGGCCGACAGGTTGCCCGCCACCGGACGGCCCGCCGCATCCGCCAGCAGCAGGACGGTGCCGGGGGTCAGGTTGCGCGTCACGCGCCGCGCCACCGCATCGGCCAGCGCGGCGTCGCCGCTGTCCTGCCGCACGGTCAGCAAATCCTGCCGCAGCACCTCCGCGCTGGCGGCCGCGCCGGCATAGACCTGCCCCCGCACCATCGTGCGCACCGCGAACAGCAAGGTGCCCGCCGCCGCGATCTGAAGCAGGAAGACCAGAGCGGCGAAGCGGAAGGTGGTGGAGCGCAGGAACGGCGTGCGCCCCCGCCCCGGGCGCCCCGCCCCCCGGCGCCGGATCAGGGCTCCACCCCCAGCCGATAGCCCGCGCCGCGCACCGTATGCAGCAGCGGCGCGGCGAAGCCTTCGTCCACCTTCTTGCGCAGCCGGCTGAGATGGACGTCGATGACGTTGGTGCCGGGGTCGAAGTGATAGTCCCACACGCCTTCCAGCAGCATGGTGCGCGTCACCACCTGTTCGGCATGGCGCAGCATATATTCCAGCAGGCGGAACTCGCGCGGCTGCAACTCGATCGTCCGGCCCGCGCGGGTCACGCGGCGCGCCAGCAGGTCCATCGACAGGTCGCCGCAGGCCAGCACCGTCTGCACCGCGGGCGCGCTGGTGCCGCGGCGGATCAGCAGCCGGATTCGCGCCAGCAGCTCCGCGAAGGCGAACGGCTTCACCAGATAATCGTCGGACCCGCCGGTCAGCCCCTTCACCCGGTCCTCGGGCGATCCCAGCGCGGACAGGATGATCACCGGCGTCTCGATCTGCGAGGCGCGCAGCGCGGCCAGCACCGCCATCCCGTCCATCCCGGGCAGCATCCGGTCGAGGATGATGCAATCGTAGCTGCCGTCGGTGGCTTGGAACAGGCCGTCGCGCCCGTTGGCGGCACGATCGACCAGATAGCCTTCCTCGGTCAGACCCTTCGCGACGAAATCGGCGGTGGTGTCATCGTCCTCAACCAGCAGGATCTTCGCCGACACGCTTCGTCTCCCCTTGTTGCATCGTCCCGCGCCACAGCATGACATGCACCGCCTGTTCGCCGCGCCGGACGCGCAGGTCGACGGTGTCGCCTGATGCCACCGCTTGCTCGATCGGGGCAAGCGAGGTCGCGCCGTGGCCGTCGATCGCCTCCATGACGTCGCCCACCTGCACGCCCGCGCGTTCGGCGACGCCCCCGGCGCGCAGCGAGGTGACGGTCAACGCGGCGGGCGTCCCGCCGGCCGGCGCGGCGACCGTCGCGCCGAGCACGTCGGCGTCGGGCAGGCGCGACGCGCGCATCACCCGCATCGACACCAGTGCGCCCACCAGCGCCACCGCGAGGAACACGATCAATGCATGGCGTAACTGGCGCAGCGCACGACCGGCGCGGCGATCGGCGAACGCGGCCAGGGAATCGGCGGAGAGGCGCGATGGCTCCATGCCACGCTGATAGCCGCGCGCGCCTGTTCGACAGGTGGGCGCAAGATGACCGATCGCTCATGTTCCCGACAGCGCGTCGCCAGCCGTGCGCGCGCACAAGCCCGCGCATGTCGCCCGCCCCCGCTCCGCTCCACGAACCCTGTGACGCCGGCCGCCATATGCCCGGCGCGCGCGTCGTCACCGACGCATGCGGTATCCAGCACGCGCGCTGCCGGCGATGCGGATGCGAGCTGACGCGCGTGCCCATCTTGCGCCGCTGGTATCGCTCGGGCGTATTGGGCGCATGACGAAACGGTAAGCCGCTGCCCAGCCGGGCACCATGAACGCGCGCGTATCAGCGCACCATCCTCGATCCCGACTTTCTGGAACCGACCATGGCCGACCCCATCTTCTTCGATCCCACCGGCCGGCGCAGCCGCCGGTCGCGCCGCGTGCTGGCGGCGTTGATGGGGATCGTCCTGCTCGCCGCGGTCGCCTTCGCCACCACGCTGATGGCGGTGCGCCCGGCGCGCGACCTGGCGCTGCCGCTGCCGCAGGCGCACGCCGCCACGGCGCATGGACAGGATGCGCCGCGCGGGCTGGCGCGCTGGCTGCCGCATCGCACGACCAAGGCGACCAACAGCGCGGAGCTGGACGTCGGCTTCTACCTGCCCGGGGACGACGCCAGCATCGCCTCGCTGCGCCGGCATGTCGCCACGCTCGACTGGGTGGTGCCCGCCACGATCGCGGTGGCGGGGCCGCAGCACAAGGTGACGGTGGAACGGGATCCCAAGTTCGACCGCATGATCGCCGCCATGCCGCACCCGCCCAAGGTACTGCCGATGGTGCAGAATTTCGACAACGACCGGGCCGAGGGCGATTGGGACGGCGCCGGTGCCGCCGCGCTGCTGGCGAACCCGGCGAAGCGCGACCTGTTCGCGCACCAGCTGGCGACGATGGTGGCGCAACGTCACCAGGGCGGCGTGGTGATGGATTTCGAGGCGCTGCCGGCATCGTCGATCCGCGATTATCTCGCCTTCCTGCGCACGCTGCACGCCGCGCTGCCCGCGGGCAGCCAGCTGGCGGTAACCGCGCCGGCCGAGGACGAAAGCTGGCCGCTCGCCGCGCTGGCGCAGGTGTCCGATCGCGTGATCTTCATGGCCTATGACCAGCATTGGGAGGGCGGACAGGCCGGGCCGATCGCGGCGCAAAGCTGGTTCGTCCAGCAGGTGGAGGATGCCCGCCGCCAGATCGGCGCCAGCAAGCTGATCGTGGCGCTGGGCAGCTATGCCTATGACTGGCACGGCGACAACACCGACGCGCTGTCGATCGAGGAAGCGTGGCTCGCCGCGCACGACAGCAGCGCCGCCATCGCCTTCGACAAGGCCAGCGGCAATGCCGCCTTCGCCTATGACGAGAACGGCCAGCATCACGACATCTGGATGATGGATGCCGCAACCAGCTGGAACCAGCTGCGCGCGCTCGACAGCATGGGGCTGCGCGATGTCGCGATGTGGCGGCTAGGCAGCGAGGATCCGGGCTTCTGGAACGATCTGGCCGCGTTCCGCGCGCACCGGCTGCCCGACCTGCGCCGGATCGATTCGTCGCTCAACACCGATGTCGAGGGGTCGGGCGAGATCCTGCGCATCACCGCCACGCCGACCACGGGGCAGCGCCTGCTGCGCGTCGATGCGCAGAACATCGTCCGCGACGAACGCTATGCCGCGCTGCCCACGCCCTATGTCGTCCACCGCACCGGGGCAGCGAATCCGAAGCTGCTGGCACTGACCTTCGACGACGGCCCCGACGCCACCTGGACGCCGCGCATCCTCGACGTGCTGGAGGCGGCGCATGTCCCCGCCACCTTCTTCGTCATCGGCGAGAATGCGCTGGCGCACCCGCAGCTCCTCAACCGCATCGTCAAGGATGGCAGCGAGCTGGGCAACCACAGCTACACCCATCCCAACATGGCGACGCTGGGGCCGAACGGCACCGCGCTGGAGATGAACGCGACGCAGCGGCTGGTGCAGGCCTATACCGGGCGCATGCTGACGCTGTTCCGCGCGCCCTATTTCGGCGACGCGGAGCCGACCACCGCGGACGAACTGGGGCCGGCGCTCGCCGCGCAGCGCGCGGGCTATACCGTCGTCGGGCTGCACGTCGATCCCAACGACTGGCAGCGCCCCGGCACCGACGCGATCGTCAGCCAGGTGGTGGATCAGGTCCATGGCGCCACCCCGACCAATTCGGGCAACGTCATCCTGCTCCACGACGGCGGCGGCGACCGCGCGCAGACGGTCGCCGCGCTGCCGCGGATCATCGCGACGCTGCGCGCGGAGGGTTACACCTTCGTCCCCGTGTCGCAGCTGGTCGGGCTGACCCCGGCGCAGGCGATGCCGCCGGTGACGGGGCGCGACCTGTGGGCGGTGCGGACCGACGTCGCGGTGTTCATCGCGCTCGCCGCGCTGACGACGCTGATCGCCTGGCTGTTCTATATCGCCATCTCGCTCGGCATCGCGCGCGCGGTGATGATGACCGGGCTGGCGTGGTTGCAGGCGCGCCGCCGCCGCGTCGCGCCGCCGGTGTTCACCCCCACCGTCTCCGTGGTGATCCCGGCGTATAACGAGGAGCGCGTGATCGTCGCCTCGATCCAGCGCGTGCTGTCGAGCGACTATCCCGGGTTGCAGGTGATCGTCGCCGACGACGGGTCGAGGGACGCGACCAGCGCGCTGGTGCGCGAGGCGTTCGGCGACGATCCGCGCGTGATGCTGCTGACGCTGGTCAACGGCGGCAAGGCGGCGGCGCTCAACCGCGCGCTGACGGAAGCGACGGGCGAGGTGGTGATCGCGCTCGACGCCGACACCCAGTTCGAGCCGGCGACGATCCGCCGCCTCGCGCGCTGGTTCGTCGATCCGCGGATCGGCGCGGTGGCGGGCGATGCGCGCGTCGGCAACCGCATCAACCTGGTCACGCGCTGGCAGGCGGTCGAATATATCACCGCGCAGAATCTGGAGCGCCGGGCGCTCGCGGGGTTCGACGCGATGACGGTGGTGCCCGGCGCGGTCGGGGCGTGGCGCCGCGCCGCGCTCGATTCGGTCGGCGGCTACCCCGAGGATACGCTGGCGGAGGATCAGGATCTGACGATCGCGATCCAGCGCGCCGGGTGGCGCGTCACCTACGATCCCGCCGCGATCGCCTGGACCGAGGCGCCCGAGACGTTCCGCGCGCTCGCCAAGCAGCGCTTCCGCTGGGCGTTCGGCACGCTGCAATGCCTGTGGAAGCACCGCGGCGTGCTGCGCCGGCGCAAGCCGTCGGGGCTGGCGCTGGTGGGGATGCCGCAGGCGTGGCTGTTCCAGATCGTGTTCGCCGCGATCTCGCCGCTGATCGACCTCGCATTGCTGCTGTCGATCGTCGGCACCTTCGTCCGCGTGATGCAGCACGGCTGGGCGCAGACCGCGGGCGACGTATCGACCATGGGGCTCTACTGGCTCGCCTTCACCGCGATCGACGTGGCGTGCGGCGCGATGGCCTATCGCCTCGACGGGCACCGGATCCGCTATCCCGCGCTGCTGCTGGTGGCGCAGCGGCTGGTCTATCGCCAGATCATGTACGGCGTGGTGCTGCGCGCGATCGCCGCGGCGGTGCGGGGGCGGATCGTCGGCTGGGGCAAGCTGGAGCGGAGCGGGCGCGTCGACGGAGGGCAGCAGACCGCGGCAAGCCATTGACCGGGGCCATTGATCTGACGAATCGAATGCGGCATGGCGACGGTGATGGTTCCCGTTCCGTTCGCCATGCTGTCGTTCGCCGGCCACGAATTCCGTGCGCTGCCGCAGGGGGCCTTGTTCTGGCCCGCGCGGCGCGCGCTGCTGGTGGCGGACCTTCACCTCGAAAAAGCGAGCTGGTTCGCGCGCGGCGGGCAGATGCTGCCGCCCTATGATTCGATCGCGACGCTGACGGAGCTGTCGGCGCTGGTCGCGGCGACGGGGGCGGAAGAGGTCTGGTGTCTGGGCGACAGCTTCCATGACGTCGCCGGCTGCGACCGCCTGCCGGCGCAGGCGCGCGCGCTGCTGACCACGCTGACCGGGGCGACGCGCTGGACGTGGATCACGGGCAACCACGATCGCGCCTATGTCGATCGCTGCGGCGGTGCGGTGGCGGACGAAGCCGCGGTCGACGGGCTGATCCTGCGCCACGAGGCGGAGCGCGGCGAGGCGTGCCCGGAGCTGTCGGGGCATTTCCACCCCAAGCTGCGTGTACGGGTACGCGGCAAGCTGGTCGCGCGCCGCTGCTTCGTGGCGACCGCGACGAAGCTGATCTTTCCGGCGTTCGGCGCGCTGACGGGGGGTCTTGACGTCACCCATCCGGAAATCGTCCGCGCCATGGGCGGTACGGGCGAGGCGCTGGTGGCGCTGGATGACCGGTTGCTGCGCTTCCCGCTGGCAGCGTAAAAAGCCCCTCCCCTGAAGGGGAGGGGCTTACTGGGGGCTCAGACCATCACCCCCATCAGCAGCTTCGGCAGCTGCCCGCTCTCCCCACGCGCCTCCGCCATGAAGCGATCCTTGAGTGGAGGTAGCCGATCCACCGCGGAGATCCCGAACCGCCGCACCGCGCTCGCCGCCTTGCCGGGGATCCCGAACAGCCGCGTCAACGTATCGGTCGCCGCCGCGACCATGAACGTGTCGAGGCTGCGCCAGTTCTGGTAGCGGGCCAGCAATTGCGCATCGCCCGCGTCCAGCCCCAGCCGTCGCCCCTCGACCAGCACCTCGACCAGTGCGGCGACGTCGCGATAGCCCAGGTTCACCCCCTGCCCCGCGATCGGGTGGATGCCGTGCGCGGCGTCGCCCACCAGCACCAGCCGCGTGTCGGTGATCCGCCCGGCGTGATGGAATCCCAACGGATAGCTGGCGCGCGGGCTGGCGTGCGACAGCGCACCCAGAAATCCCCCCATCCTCTTCTCCGCCTCCGCCAGGAAGCCGCGATCGCCCAGCTTGAGCATCCCCGCCGCATGCTCCCCCGCCACCGTCCAGACGATCGCGGAGCGGTGCCCGATGTCGTCGTCCGGCAGCGGCAACAGCGCGAAGGGGCCGGAGGAATAGAAAATCTCATAGGCAATGTTCTCATGCGGCCGTTCGTGGTGGAACGCGCCGATGATCGCGGCATGATCGTATTGCCACCGCGCCACCGTGATCCCCGCCGCCTCGCGCGTCGGGGACTGCCGCCCCTCCGCCGCGACCAGCAGGTCCGCGCCGACCTGCGCACCCGACGACAGCGTCGCGCGCACGCCCTGCGCATCGCGCTCGACCGACACCGCACGCGTCCGCATCCGTAGGTCGACCCGTTCCGCCCCCATCGCCGCCTCATACAGCGCGGCACGGAGCAGCCGGTTCTCGTACATCGTGCCGAGCGCGGCATCCTCCGCTGCCGGGATGAAGTCGAGCTTGCCCGGCGCCAGCCCGTCGCTGACGCGGATCTGGCGGATCGCGCACCCCTTCCCCGCCAGCGCCGTGCCGACGCCGATCGCGTCGAGCATCTTGTGGCTGGCGCTGGCGACCGCGCTGGCGCGACCGTCGAACCCGGCGGTCAGCGTCACCGCCGGGTCGGCGGGGTCGACCACGATCGAGGACAGGCCGTGGCGGTCCAGCGCCACCGCCAACGCGCTGCCGACCAGCCCGCCGCCGAGGATGAGCACGTCTGCATGGGTAAGCTGGGTCATGCCCCTGCCCTACGCGGTGCGCGCGCCGCTGCCAACGGGCGGCAGGTCGCGCGCCATCTTGACGTCGGACTCGCGCGCGCGGACAATATACGCACTTTTCTCACATCGTTGCGGGGTTGGGGTATGGCGACGCGGGCGGGGCCGCCGCTGTGGCGCGAGACGATCAAGGCGGGCGCGGTGCGCAGCGGGGCGGTGATGGTGGCGGTCGCGCTGGCGGTCGGCACCGTCGCCGCGGCGCTGAGCCTCGCGAGCTACAGCCCCGGCGACGCGGCGTTCAACACCGCGTCGGGCGGGGTGACCGGCAATCTGCTGGGCGCGCCCGGCGCCTGGTTCGCGGATGTCGCGCTGACGCTGTTCGGCCCCGCGGTCGCGCTGCTGCTGCCGGTGGCGCCGGTCGTCGCGATGCGGCTGTGGCGCGACCAGCCGGCGGGCGAATGGTGGCGGATGCTGCGCTTCGCCGTGCTGGGCGTCGCGCTGATGGCGGTCGCTTTGGGGTGTGTCGCGCCCGGCGCGGTGCCCGCGCTGCCGTTCGGCTGGGGCGGGCTGGTCGGGCTGGGCATTGTCGGCGCGGCGCGCGCCGGGCTGGCGATGGTCGGCGATGCGCAGGTGGTCTGGTGGGGTATCGTCGCGCTCGGGCTGATTGCGGGGATCGCCGGTGCGATCGTCTGGGGCCGCAGCCTGGAGATCGATTTCGCCCGCTTCGCGCCCCGTCCGCGCCTGCGCCGCGCACGGGCCGACCACGGCGAGGATGACGGCTACATCGACGACGACGAGGACGACGACCTTCCCGTCGCGCTCGCGCGCTCGCCCGCGCCGCGCGCGGTGGCGCAACCCGACGATCGCCCCGCCCCCGTCATCGGCGAGCGCGCGCTCGCTCCCTCGGCGGCACGCGCCAAGCCGCAGCAACGGCTCGACCTGCGCGACAGCTTCCAGCTGCCGTCGATCGACCTGCTCACCCCCTCCCCCGCCAACCAGGCCAGCCCGATCGACAAGGCCGCGCTGGAGCGCAACGCGCGCCTGCTCGAAACCGTGCTCGACGACTTCAACGTCAAGGGCAACATCACCGAGGTGCGCCCCGGCCCGGTGGTGACGATGTACGAGCTGGAGCCCGCGCCCGGAATCAAGGCGACGCGCGTCATCAGCCTGGCCGACGATATCGCGCGCAACATGTCCGCCATCTCCGCACGCGTCGCGACGATCCCCGGACGGACCGTGATCGGTATCGAACTGCCCAATGCGCGGCGCGAGATGGTGTCGCTCCACGAACTGGTCGGCAGCCAGGCGTTCGAGGATCAGGCCGCGCAGCTGCCCGTCATCCTGGGCAAGAATATCGCGGGCGATCCCGTCATCGCCGATCTCGCGCCGATGCCGCACCTGCTGGTGGCGGGCACCACCGGCTCGGGCAAGTCGGTCGGCCTGAACGGCATGATCCTGTCGCTGCTCTACCGGCTGACCCCGGACCAGTGCCGGATGATCATGATCGACCCCAAGATGCTCGAGCTGAGCATGTACGACGACATCCCCCACCTCCTCTCCCCCGTGGTCACCGATCCGGCCAAGGCGGTACGCGCGCTGAAATGGGCGGTGGAGACGATGGAGGATCGCTATCGCCAGATGTCGTCGGTGGGCGTGCGCAGCCTCGCCAGCTTCAACGACAAAGTGCGTGCCGCACGCGCGAAGGGCACCCCGCTCGGGCGCCGCGTCCAGACCGGCTATGGCGAGAACGGCCAGCCGATCTATGAGGAAGAGCAGCTCGATTACGACGTGCTGCCGCAGATCGTGGTCATCGTCGACGAGCTGGCCGACCTGATGATGACCGCGGGCAAGGAAGTGGAATTCCTGATTCAGCGCCTCGCGCAAAAGGCGCGCGCGGCGGGCATCCACCTCATCATGGCGACGCAGCGCCCCTCGGTCGACGTCATCACCGGCGTCATCAAGGCCAATCTGCCGACGCGGATCAGCTTCCACGTCACCAGCAAGATCGATTCGCGCACCATCCTGGGCGAGCAGGGCGCGGAACAGCTGCTGGGCAAGGGCGACATGCTCTACATGCCCGGCGGCAAGGGCATCGTCCGCGTCCACGGCCCCTTCGTCAGCGATGACGAGGTGCGCGCGGTGACCGACCATTGGCGCGCGCAGGGCACGCCCGATTATATCCAGTCGGTTACTGAGGAGCCGGAGGAGAGCTTCGCACTGGACGGCGCACCGACCGGCGAGGATTCGGCGGAGGACCAGCAATATCGCGCCGCGATCGCGTTGGTCTGCGGCAGCCAGAAGGCGTCGACCTCGTGGCTGCAGCGCCAGTTGCGGATCGGCTACAATTCGGCGGCACGTCTGATCGAACGCATGGAGAAGGACGGTATCGTCAGCCGCCCCGATCACGTTGGCCGCCGCGAGGTGCTGCGCGACACGGATGGCAACCCGACGTGACGCCGTTGCTATTCCGGCGGAAAAGTGCTATATCCTAGTCACTTGCCGGGACCACCCGGACAGATGTGGCCCGGCTCTGATGGAGAGGATGGGTCATGACCCTTGGACAAGCCACACATCATGGTGCCGTCGTGGCAGCGATGCTGATCGCGATGGCGCTTGCGGTGTTTATCGCACAATGGATCGCCACCGGGCTGATCGCGCTGGGCGAAATGGCGATCGGCTGATCATCGGATCGGCCGATCGCATCACGCTTTAGCCGAGATGCTCGCCGAAGAAGGCCGCAGTACGCGCGTCCGCCTGCCGCGCCGCCGCGTCGGAACGGCGGTTGCCGAACTCGGTCGCGAAGCCGTGATCCTCGCCCGGATAATCGATCAGCGTCACCTTGGGATGATCGTCGAGCCCGTCGTGCATCCGCCGCTGCGCCTCCTTGTCGACGAAGCCATCGTCCCCGGCGATATGCAGCAACATCGGATGCGCGATCGCATGCTTTTCGCCCAGCAACCCATCGACCCCGACCGCATAATAGCCGACGCTGGCATCCACATCGGTGCGCGCCGCGGTCATATAGGCCAGCCGTCCGCCCAGACAGTAGCCGACCGCCCCCACCTTGCCGCCATCGATCGCGGCGCGGGCGTAACGGATCGCCGCCTCGATGTCGCGGATGCCGCCGTCCTGGTCGAACTGCCCCATGATCGACAAGGCGCGCTGCATCTGGTCCGGCACGTCGGGATCGAGTTCGATACCCGGCTCCATCCGCCAGAACAGATCGGGGGCGACCGCCAGATAGCCGTCCCGGGCCAGGGCGTCGCACTTGCTGCGGATGCCCACGTTCACGCCGAAGATCTCCTGGATCACGACGATGGCGGCGCGTGGCGCGCCATCGGGCTGCTCTTCGTAAGCGGGCATTTGCTGCCCATCCAGCGTCGCGATCGTCACGTTGGTCGTCATGCCATCCTCTCCTTGTGGCGGTCCCGCACCCGAATGCCGCCGTCGCGCCGACGTTGCGGAACGCCCCGGTTCGCGGGCATAGACAGGGTGATGCTAACGCGCGCCCGCGGTGCGCTCAAGGGAGTGCGACGCGCATGAAGGTCACGATCGAAGCCGACTGCACGCCGGAGGAAGTCCGGCGGATGATGGGGCTGCCCGACCTGACCCCGCTCCACGACCATTATCTCGCCAAAATGCAGGAGGCGATGGACAAGGGCACGATCGGGCCTGAGATCCTGGGTGCGATGCTGAAGAGCTGGGCGCCGGCTACGGACGCGGGAATGGACATGTGGCGGCAGCTGTTCGCGACGACAGGCGGCGGCAAGTCGAACGGGTGACGGACACGATCTTCGCGCTGTCGAGCGGCCGTCCGCCGGCGGCGATCGCGGTGATGCGCATCAGCGGGCCGCAGGCGGCAGCGGCGCTGGCGCGGATGGCGGGCGCCGTCCCTTCCCCACGGATGGCGTCGTTGCGGACGCTGCGGGACGGTGCGGGTGCGGTCCTCGATCGCGCGCTGACGATCTTCTTTCCGGGTCCGGCGACCGCGACGGGGGAGGATCTGGTCGAGTTGCACCTGCATGGCGGACGGGCGATCGTTGCGGCGGTGGAGGCGACGCTCGCGACGTTTCCCGGTCTGCGGATGGCCTTGCCTGGCGAGTTCACGCGGCGTGCGTTGGAGAATGGCCGGCTTGATGTGATCCAGGCCGAAGGGCTTGCCGACTTGCTGGAAGCCGAGACGGAAGAGCAGCGACGCATCGCCTTGTCGGCGGCGGAGGGTCAGGTCAGCCGCGCCGTCGCCACATGGATGGACCGCACCGCGATGATCGCCGCGCGGATCGAGGCGGAGCTGGACTTCGGTGATGAAGACGACGTCGCGGCGCAATCCGGCTATGATCCCGCTGTGGAGAGCCATGCGCTGGCCACGGAACTCGAGGCGGTCCTTTCCGCACCAAGCGTCGAGCGGCTGCGTGATGGAATGCTGGTGGTCCTGGCCGGCCCGCGCAATGCGGGCAAGTCGTCGCTGTTCAATGCCTTGCTCGATCGGGAAGCAGCGATCGTCACCCCCGTCGCCGGAACCACCCGCGACCTGATCGAGGCGTCCGTAACGCGCGCCGGCGTGCCCTATCGTTTGGTGGATACCGCGGGCTTGACCGAACACACCGACGATGTCGTCGAGCAGATCGGCATCTCCCGCGCACGTGACGTGCTTGAACGTGCGGACGTCGTCTTGTGGTTGGGTGAACCATCTGCGGCCCCTCGATCGTCGGTTCGCATCGCAGCGAAATGTGATGATCCCGCAGCGATCGCATCGTGCGCTGACATAGCAGTGTCGATCCACCGCCCAGAAACGATCGCGGCATTATGGGTGTGCATCGCCGAACACGCGCGGCAGATCATGGGCATCGCGGGGGACATGGCGTTCCGTAAGCGGCAACGCCGGCACATCGCAGCCGTGGCGGAAGAGCTTCGAGATGTCACGGCCAGCCCCGATCTTCTCCTGCAAGCGGAGCACATCCGGGTGGCCTCACGGCACCTTGCTGCGCTATCGGGAGTGGACGCGACAGAGGCCATGCTGGATGCGCTGTTCGGCCGCTTCTGCCTGGGAAAGTAGGCGTTCCACGTGAAACAATTTGATGTCATCGTTGTTGGTGGCGGCCACGCCGGCACCGAAGCCGCGGCTGCCGCTGCCCGCCGCGGCGCGCGTGTTGCACTGATTTCTCAGGATCGTGCAAAGATCGGCGTGATGTCGTGCAACCCGTCGATCGGCGGGTTGGGCAAGGGACATCTTGTCCGGGAGGTGGATGCCTTCGATGGCCTCATTGCGCGGGCGGCGGATGAGGCCGCGATTCACTTTCGGATGCTGAACAGGTCGAAGGGGCTTGCTGTTCAGGGTCCACGGATCCAGGCAGACCGCCGCCGCTACCGCGCGTCTATCGTTCGGCAACTCGAACAGTTCGAGATGCTCGACATCCTCGAAGGCAAGGTAGCCGCGTTGATCCTGCACGGTAACCGTGTCGGTGGTGTTCGCTTGCGTGACGGCCACTCTATCCCAGGCGGTGCCGTCGTCCTGGCAACGGGGACGTTTCTGGGCGGCCGGATCTTTCGCGGAGAAGAACGCCTGACCGGTGGACGCGTCGACGAAGGCGCGGCCATCGAATTGAGCCATCAACTTCGCGCGCTTGCCCTCCCCCTCCACCGGCTCAAGACGGGAACGCCGCCGCGGCTGGATGGTCGGACGATCGACTGGGGTCGGCTGGTGGCGCAACCCAGCGATACGGAATGCTGGTTCATGTCGAGCATGAAGCCTCTTGAGCGGCTTCCTCAACTCGCATGCGCCATCACACGAACGACAACGGCGACACACGATCATATTCGCGCCGGACTGGCATCCTCTCCTCTGTTCGGCGGTGCGATTGAGGGCGAAGGTCCCCGCTACTGCCCCTCGATCGAGGACAAAGTATATCGCTTTGGCGATCGGGATGGTCACCAGATCTTCCTGGAACCGGAGGGGTTGGATGACCACATCATCTACCCCAATGGCATCTCGACATCGCTGTCGACGGCGACCCAACAGGCGATGGTCGCGTCCATTCCGGGCTTGGAAAAGGCGCGGATCATGGTTCCCGGTTATGCGGTTGAATACGACTATCTCGACCCCCGGGCACTCGATCATCGCCTGGCCTTACCACAATTGGCGGGGCTGTTTTGCGCAGGGCAGATCAACGGCACCACGGGATATGAAGAGGCCGCAGCGCAAGGTTTGATCGCCGGTCTCAACGCGGCTGCGCATTCGCTCGACATTGCACCTGTGACGGTCGATCGCGCATCCGGATATATCGGCGTGATGATTGACGACCTTGTGCTGCAAGGTGTTAGCGAGCCATACCGGATGCTGACCGCACGGGCAGAGTTTCGCCTGTCCCTCCGCGCCGACAATGCCGAAACCCGCCTGATGGCCATTGCGAAAGACGCGAACTGCCTCTCTGAACAGCGGCTGTTCCACGTGGAACGGCGCTTTGACCAGCGCGCTGCACTCCGAGACGGTCGTATAGATCCGGCGGAGTGCGACCCCGATATTGCCCGCGAGATTGACGAAGACAAGCGTTACGCGCCCTATCTTCAACGCCAGCAGGAGGAGGTAATGCGACTACGGCGGGACGGAGGCATCTGTCTTCCTACGCCGGATCAAATTGCGTCGGTACCCGGCTTGTCGAACGAAATGATCGAGCGCCTGACGCGAGCCAATCCCCGCACGCTCGATGAAGCCTCCCGTGTCCGGGGGATTACCCCCGCCGCATTGGCGGCTTTGTGGTTGCACAGCAGGAAGTTGGCATGACGGAAGAGGACGCCAAGGGATGGATCGCCGATCGGTTTGGCACGGCTAAGGTCGATCTCTTGCAGGTGTACGTTGATCTGCTGATCGCAGAAAACGCACGACAGAATCTTGTGTCCGCTTCCACCCTGCCGGCTATCTGGGCACGTCACATCCTTGACTCCGCGCAACTCGTGCCGCTGGCTGATGACGCAGCGGCGCGATGGTGCGACGTCGGTAGTGGACCGGGGTTGCCGGGTCTGGTCGCTGCGATCCTCCGGAGGCAGGAGACGTGGCTTGTAGAACCCCGCGCGCGACGGGCGGCGTTTCTGCGGGACACAGCGGAGGCGCTCGGCTTGACCGCTTCCACCTATGTTATCCAAAGCAAGGTCGAAGCGCTGCGCGAAGCTTCGATGGGCATCATCTCCGCGCGAGCGGTTGCCGAACTGTCGTCGTTATTCGGTATGTGCCATCACCTCACTGACGAGCGCACGCGCTTCATCCTCCCCAAAGGCCAGCGCGGCGGCGAGGAACTTGCAGCGGTGCGCAACACGTGGCAGGGAGTGTTTCACGTGGAACAGAGCGTCACCGACGCCAATTCCATCATCATTATCGCTGACGGAGTGACACGCCGATGTTCTGCATCGCGGTAGCCAATCAAAAGGGCGGCGTCGGCAAGACCACCAGCGCGATTAACATCGCCACCGCCCTCGCCGCCTCCGGCCATTCGGTCTTGCTGATCGATCTCGATCCGCAGGGGAATGCGTCGACTGGTCTGGGTATCGCCCAAGGGCAACGCCAGCGTTCCAGCTACGACGTCCTGATCGAACGCGGCGGTATCGTCGAGGCGGCGGTCGCGACCGGCATTCCGCACCTTGATGTTGTTCCCGCCACGGTCGACCTGTCGGGCGCTGAGATCGAGCTGGTCGAACTCGATCAACGGACGCATCGCCTCCATCGCGCCATCGAAGGTGCAGGCGCACGGTGGGACATCGTCCTGATCGACTGCCCTCCCTCGCTGGGATTGCTGACGATCAACGCCATGGTCGCCGCTGACGCGTTGCTCGTGCCGCTTCAGTGCGAGTTCTTCGCACTGGAAGGTCTCAGCCAGTTGCTCAACACGGTCGAGCGAATTCGCTCGCGGTTCAACCCGTCGCTGTCGATCCTGGGTGTGGCACTGACGATGTACGATCGCCGCAATCGCCTCACCGAACAGGTGTCGACCGATGTTCGCGCGGTGCTTGGCAAGGTCGTGTTCGACACGGTCATTCCGCGCAACGTCCGTCTGTCCGAAGCACCCAGCCATGGGTTGCCCGCGCTGATCTACGATCATCGATGCAGCGGATCGGAAGCATATATGGCGCTGGCGCGCGAGGTCATCCAGCGCCTGCCCCGTCAGGAGGTAGCAGCATGAGCGACGCAGCATTCCGGCGGGGTCGCAGCGGACTGGGGCGCGGCCTTAACGCGCTGCTCGGCGACGTGGCACAGGATGAGCGGGACGCAAGCGGTGATGGCCCCGCGCGTGGCGCGGTCCGTATGATCCCGGTCAGCGCGATCGCGCCGCATCCGGGACAGCCACGACGGCATTTCGACGAAGCCGCGCTGGAAGAACTCGCGGCATCGATCGCGGAGCGGGGCATCATCCAGCCAATCATCGTTCGCCCGCACGGCCACGATTATCAGATCGTCGCCGGCGAGCGTCGCTGGCGTGCCGCACAACGCGCGCGACTCCACGAAGTGCCAGTCGTCGTCCGGGACTACACCGACAGCGAGACACTCCAGATCGCCCTGCTGGAAAACATCCAGCGACAGGACCTCAACGCGATCGAGGAGGCGCAGGCCTATCAGCGGCTGCTCGACGAGTTCGGTCACACGCAGGAGGTGCTGGCGAAAGCCGTCCACAAGTCGCGCAGCCATGTCGCCAACCTGTTGAGATTGCTTGACCTTCCATCGGAAATCCAGGCGCGGGTGGTCGAGGGTGCGCTGACGATGGGACATGCCCGCGCGATCCTGGGCGCGGCGGACCCGATGGCACTGGCGGATCAGGTCGTGGCACAGGGTCTGTCGGTCCGCCAGACCGAGAAGCTGGCCGCGGAGGTGAAGCGCGGCGCGACCGGCGAGGACGACAAGCGGCGTCGCAGTGCGTCCGGCGGGATGCAGGCAGGCGCGACCGGCAGCGCCGATATCGAGGCGCTGGAGCGGCAGCTTGCCGATCTGCTCGGGCTCAACGTCCACATCGTCTTCTCGGCGGACGGTCGCGGGTCGATCACGCTGGACTACAGCACGCTCGAACAGCTCGACATGGTGTGCCAGCGGTTGAGCGGGGAGCGGATCTAGCCCGACGCTATCGTCCGCGTCGACGCGCCAGCCGCAGCAGGAAGGCGTCGGCGAGCACCCGCCCCGCCCCGCCCGCTGCGATCACCTCGCGCTCGGTACGCCGCGCCGCCGCCTGCGCCGCGGCGAGATCGGCGACGCTCCACCGGCGAACCGCCGCCGCGGTCGCGGCCTGTTCCTTCCAAAAGACGCCGCGGCGCTTCATCGCCTGTTCGGCCGGCTCCCCGCCGTCGATCGCGATGCGCAGGTCGGCCAGCATCGTCAGCCGCCGCACCAGCGCGCGCAGGATCGGGATCGGCGAGGCATCCGCCCCCATCCGCCGCAGCGACTCCAGCAGGACCGCAACCTCGCCCCCGGTCGCCGCCAGCACCACCTCGCCAAGTTCACCCTCGGCGATATCCGCGCCGATCGCCTCCAGCGCCGCCTCGTCGGCCTCCGCCGGGCGGTCCGGCGCGGCATCGAGGTAGAGCGCCAGCTTCTCGATCTCGCGCTGCATCACCGCGCGGTCGCCATCCGCCGCGCGGACGATTCGCTGCATCGCCGCGGGCGAGAGGCGCAGCCCCTCCGCGCGCGCCATCTCCGCCGCCAGACCGCCGGCATCGCGCGCATTGGGGGGGTAACAGGCGAAGGCCAGCACGCGATCCGACTCCAGCGCCGCCTTGACCAGCTTGCCCGTCGCCTTGACCGTGGGGGCGATCATCACCGCCGGATTGCCCGCGCTCGGCGCCGCAAGCAGCGCCTCGACCGCATCCAGCGACTCTTCGCCCGCCGCGGTCACGCGGATATGGCGCGCATCGCCGAACAGCGAGATGGCGGCGGCCTCGTCCGCCAGCCGTGCGGGGTCGCCGCGCAGCGTCGCGCCATCCAGATCGATGCGCTCCGCCCCCTGTCCCATCGCGCGCGCCAGCCGCGCGGCATAGGCCATGGCGGTGGATTCATCCGGGCCGTGGAGCAGGTACAGCCGGATATCGGCCGGCGGCCGGTCGAGCGCGGCCGTCAGCCGCGCCTCGGTCGCCTTCATCGCGCCGGCTGCTGCGTCCGTCGCGCATAGAGCGCGAGGCGCGCGACGATCTGATCCGCGACGGTATCGGACAGCCGCTCCAGCGCGCTGCTCTCCGCCGCGATCGTGGCATATTCGGAGCCGACGACGTCGATCCCCGCGTCCGACCCCGCGGTCGCGTCGACCAGCACCGTGCCCTGCACCGCATCGACCAGCTGATAGCGCGCGCGCAGCGTCCGCCGCTCCCGCGAGACCGCATCGTCGGCGCGCACGCCCAGCCCGACGATCTGGTCGTCCAGCGTCACGGTCAGCCGGTAGCGGGTCGGCCCGCTTCCCACCGCCGCGAGCCGGTCGCGCAGCGCATTGGCCACCAGCCAGCCCGACTTGCCCTGAATCGGCGCCACCTCGACCCCGGCCAGCGTCGCCGCGACCGGCCCGGCGGTGCTGCCGCTGTAGAGCGGCGTCAGCCCGCACGCACCGAGCGCGAGCGGCAGCAGCAGGGGGAGCAGCTTCCTCACGCGACCAGGTTCACCAGTCGATCGGGCACCACGATCACCTTGCGCGGCGGCTTGCCGTCGAGCGCGCGGACGATCTTCTCCGACGCCAGCGCCGCAGCCTCGACCTCTTCCCTGGGCAATCCCTTGGCGAGCGTCAGCGTATCGCGCAGCTTGCCGTTGACTTGGATCGCCACGGTCACCTCATCATCAATCAGCATCGCGTCGTCGACCGTCGGCCATGCCGCATTGGCGATCAGGCCACCCTCCCCTGCCAGCGCCCAAGCTTCCTCCGCCAGATGCGGCACCATCGGCGCGGAAAGCAGGACGAGCGTCCGCACCGCCGTGCGGCGCTCCGCCGAGGCCGGCGCCTTCTCGATCGCGCTGGTCAGCGCATAGAGCGCCGCCACCGCCTTGTTGAACTGCAATCCCTCCACCGCGGCATGGACCGCGGCGGTGGTGCGATGGACCAGCTTGCGCAGCGCAATGTCGTCGCCCGTCACCGGCGCGGCCTCGGACGAGAGTTCCGCATCGACCAGCCGCCACAGCCGCTGGACGAAACGCCACGCGCCCTCGATCCCGTTCTCGCTCCACTCCAGATCGCGCTCGGGCGGCGAGTCGGACAGCATGAACCAGCGCACCGCGTCCGCCCCATACTGATCCACGATCGGCTCGGGATCGACGGTGTTCTTCTTGGACTTGGACATCTTCTCGACGCGGCCCACCGTCACCGGGCTGCCGCTTGCGATTTCCTTGCCGTCGCGCACGTCCTCGGGCGACAGCCAGCGCCCGTCCGCCGCCTTGTACGTCTCGTGCGTCACCATCCCCTGCGTGAACAGCCCGGTGAATGGCTCGGCCAGATCGATCAGCCCGACGTGCCGCAACGCACGCGTCCAGAAGCGGGCGTACAGCAGGTGGAGGATCGCATGCTCCACCCCGCCGATATACTGTCCGACCGGCAGCCAGCTCTCGGCGACCGCGCGGTCGAACGCGCGATCCTCCGGTTGGCTGGCGAAGCGGATGAAATACCAGGACGAATCCGCGAACGTGTCGAGCGTGTCGGTATCGCGCACCGCAGCCGCGCCGCACGAGGGGCAGGCGACATGCTTCCACGTCGGATGCCGGTCGAGCGGATTGCCGGGGATATCGAAGGTGACATCCTCGGGCAGTTCCACGGGCAGCTGCTCGCGCGGCACCGGCACCTCGCCGCACGTCGCGCAATGGATGATCGGGATCGGCGTGCCCCAATATCGCTGGCGGCTCACCCCCCAGTCGCGCAGCCGCCACACGGTGGTGCCATGCCCCCAGCTCCCACCGGGTTGGGTGGCATCCTCGGCGCGGCGGATCACCTCGCGCTTGGCGTCGACCACGTCCATCCCGTCGAGGAAGTGCGAGTTCACCAGCGTCCCCGCGCCGGTCCACGCCTCGCTCTCACCGAAATCGGGGGCGGTCTTGTCGCCCTCCGACACCACGCGCCGGATCGGCAACGCATATTTGGTGGCGAAGTCGAAATCGCGCTGGTCGTGCGCCGGCACGCCGAACACCGCGCCGGTGCCATAATCCATCAGCACGAAATTGGCGATGAACACCGGCAGGTCACCCGCCCCGGTTTCCTGGCCGAACGGATGCGCCGCGGTGAGGCCGGTATCGAACCCCAGCTTCTCCTGCGTCTCCAGCTCGGCCGCGGTCGTCCCGCCCTGCTTGCATTGTTCGACGAACGCGGCCGCCGCGGGGTTCGCCGCCGCGATCGCCTGCGCGATCGGATGATCCGCCGCCACCGCGACGAAGCTGGCGCCGAACATCGTGTCCGGGCGGGTGGTGAACACCTCGACCGACCCGCCATCCGACAGCGCAAAGCGGAATTGCAGCCCCTGGCTCTTGCCGATCCAGTTCTCCTGCATCAGCCGCACCTTGTCGGGCCATTGGTCCAGCGTACCCAGACCATCCAGCAGCTCGTCGGCGAATTGCGTGATCTTCAGGAACCATTGCGACAGCTTGCGCTTCTCGACCAAAGCGCCGGAACGCCAGCCGCGGCCGTCGATCACCTGCTCGTTGGCAAGCACGGTCATGTCGACCGGATCCCAGTTGACCGCCGACTCCTTGCGATAGACCAGCCCCGACCGGTAGAAGTCGAGGAACAGCGCCTGTTCGTGCCCGTAATAGCTGGCGTCGCACGTCGCCAGCTCGCGCGTCCAGTCGAGCGCAAAGCCCAGCCGCTTCAGCTGCGCCTTCATCGTCGCGATATTCTGGCGGGTCCAGGCGCCGGGATGGACGCCCTTCTCCATCGCCGCATTCTCGGCCGGCATGCCGAACGCGTCCCACCCCATCGGGTGGAGCACCTCATGCCCGGTCATCCGGCGATGCCGCGCCAGCACGTCGCCCATCGTATAGTTGCGCACATGTCCCATGTGGATCTTCCCCGAAGGATAGGGGAACATCTCCAGCACATAGGTCTTGGGTCTGGCGCTATGGTCGTCGGCGGCGAAGGTGCGCGCTTCGTCCCAGATCTTCTGCCAGTGCGCGTCCGCCTTGAGCGCGTTGAAGCGAGAGGCCATCGTCGGTCGTCGCCCCGCCTCAGCCGGTGATCGCGCCGCGGCGCAGGTCGCGCGCACGGGTCAGGATGATATCCTCCAGCTTCTGCGTCGTCGCCGCCTCGACCGGGGCGGACACCCACTGGCCACCGCGATTCACCTCGCGCAGCGCCGCGACGCGCACCGCGTCGGCGCGCAGGTCCTGATCCAGGATCGACACCGTCACCTTCATCCGCTCGCTCGGCAGCTGCGGATTGACGTACCAGTCGGTCACCACCACGCCACCGTTGGAATCGGTCTGGAGCAGCGGCATGAAGCTCAGCGTGTCCAGCGTCGCGCGCCACAGATAGCTGTTGACGCCGATCGTCGTCACCTTCGACGCGGCCAGGTCACCCTGCGGTCGCCCGCCGCCCTTGCCGCAGGCGGAAAGGGCCAGAGCGGCGCACAGCGCGACCGCGAAACGCGAGGGGCGGAACATCGGCATCGTCCTTAAGGAGATCAGGCAGGCCATCGCTCTACCCGCGCGCCTCCCCCCCCGCAAGCACGCCCCGTTGTGGACCCCCTGCTGTGGACATACTGCAACAGCCCGCCGAAAAGCGCGCCCGGGCTTATGGACTCGGAACCGATTCCTGATAGGTCCACTGTATCGATCGGTGGGTAGGGTGCCGATCAAAAGGGGATGGGAACGAGTCGTGGCCGCACGTCGCCACATCGCTGTCGGGGTTGTCGTGGCGTCGCTCGCCGCGGCGGCTGCTGCCGTCCCCGCGGTGGGAACCGCCGATACCAATGCGCGCGCGGTTCGCCGGACGCCGGTTCTGCCCCGTTCCGCCGGATCGTTCACCCCCTCGGCCGCCGATCCGAAGCTGGCCGCGCTGTTCGCCCGCGGCGGACTCGATTCGACCGACTTCCGCTTCACCCCGTCGGAGGCGCGCAACAGCAACCGTTCGGTGACGGTCGCGGTGCGCGCCCGCGCCTCGTCCACCGCGGGTCGCGATGCGACGCGCTTCGCCTCCACCGCGCCCAGCGTCGGTGTGGCGCCGATCGCGTACAATCTGGGCGTCGCGGTGGGCTGGAAGCGGTTCGCGGTGTCGGGCGACGTCGCCAAGGTCGACCTGGGCGTGATGCCGGGCGGTCGCGAGGCGGCGGACGTCGCGCTCAGCTATTCCGGCAACAAGTGGACGGGTCGCCTCAGCGCCAGTTCCGATCGCGCGCTGCCGGGCACCGTCCATACGCTGGCGGAGCCGCAGAGCTATTCGCTCGACGTCGGCGGCAGCTATTCGATCACGCGCAACCTGGATCTGACCGCGGGCATGCGTCTCAAGAGCGAGCGTGATCGCCTGACCCGCATCGACGACGACCGTCGTGACAGCCAGGCCGTGTACGTGGGCACCGCCTTCCGCTTCTAGAGATTTCGTTCTCGCGAAGACGCGAAGACGCCAAGGTGTTGTTTGTGCGGCAATGCCGCGATCAGTCGCCATGATGATGATTCACGCTGAGGCGCGGAGGCGCAGAGAGGGAATGCCCGCGGCAGCGGGCCTTCTCACCACGGCAGAGGATCATAGCCGCTGACGCGGCAGGAGCTTCCTCTTCGCGCCTCCACGTGAACACGACGTCGTCGCGTGAGTCACTCCACCCACGCATCGATCGCCGCAAACCCCGCAAACCCCAGCCCGCGCACCCGCCGAAAGCGCCGCTCGTCCATCCCGCCGAGCGCGATCGCCGTCACCTCCAGCCCCCGCGCGATCGCCGCCGCGCGCACCGCCCCGCGCGCTCGCGCACCCGGATGCGAGCGCGTCGCGAACACCGGCGACACGAACAGCACCTTTGCCCCCGCCCGCACCCCGCGCACCGCCTCCGCACGGTCATGCGCCGGCCACGTCACCAGCCCCCGCCCGCGCCGGGCGTGGACCCCCTGCTCGCCGCGCATCGGCGTCGCGCCCGCGCGCACCAGCACCAGCCCGCGTGTGCGTGCGATGCGCCGCACCTTCGCGAACATCCGCCGTCGCTCGTCCCTGGCGGTCGCATAATGGCGAAAGACGACGCCGCCGCCGCGCGGCAGCCGCGCCAGCGCGCGCCATAGCCCCTCCCCCATCCGCTCGTCGGTCATCAGCCAGCGGGTCGGGACGGGGTGGCGGCGCTGCATCGCGGCTCCTATAGCGCGCGCGATGACCTCCGACGACCAGCTCCCCGATCATCTCTCCGCGATCCGCGCGCGTATCGCGCATACCGCCCGGATCGCGCGGCGCGAGGCCGCCGACATCACGCTGATCGCGGTGTCGAAGACGCATCCGGCGGAGGCGATCCGCCCGCTGCTCGTCGCCGGCCACCGCGATTTCGGCGAGAATCGCGTGCAGGAGGCGCAGGCGAAATGGCCCGCGCTGCGCGAGGCGTTCCCCGACACCCGCCTGCACCTGATCGGCCAGCTGCAATCGAACAAGGCGGCCGAGGCGGTGGCGCTGGCGGATGCGATCCATGCGGTCGACCGCCCCTCGCTCGTCACCGCGCTCGCGCGCGCGATGGACGCGAGCGGGCGCCGCCCCGATTGCTTCGTGCAGGTGAACATCGGCGAGGAGCCGCAGAAGGGCGGGTGCGCGATCGCCGACCTGCCCGCGCTGCTCGCGACGGCACGCGCCGCGGACCTGCCGGTCGCGGGGCTGATGTGCATCCCCCCGGCCCCTGTCGAGGCCGCGCCCTATTTCGCGCTGCTGGCGAAGATTGCGCGTGATCATGGCGTTACCGGGCTCAGCATGGGGATGTCGGACGATTTCGAGACCGCGGTGATGCTGGGCGCGACGCATGTCCGCGTCGGCTCGGCGCTGTTCGGCGCGCGCGCATGAGCCGCTTCGCCGCGCTGCTGTTCGACTTCGACGGCGTCCTGATCGAGAGCGAATATAGCGGCAACCGGCACATCGCCGAGTATCTGACCGCGATCGGCCACCCGACCACCGCCGACCAGTCGATGGCCAACTTCATGGGGCTGGCCGGCCTCGATTTCCTGGGCGCGGTGGAGCGCTGGATCGGGCGTCCCCTGCCCGACGACTTCCATGCCGCCCGGCAGGTGGAGAACGAACGCTGCCTCGTCGAGGGGATCGCGGAGGTGGCCGGCGCGGTCGCCTTCGTCCGCGCGCTGCCGCGCGACCTGCCGCGCGCGATCGTCTCGTCCAGCCGCGTGCGCTGGATCCGCACGCACCTGACGCATCTGGGCATCGCCGACGCGTTCGAACCGCACCTCTATTCGGGCAGCGAGCATGTCACCCGCGGCAAGCCCGCGCCCGACCTCTACCTCCACGCCGCCGCCCGATTGGGCGTGGCGATCGAGCAATGCGCGATCATCGAGGATTCGCCCGTCGGCGCCACCGGCGCGGTGGCGAGCGGCGCCTATGTCATCGGGCTGGTCGCCGGATCGCATTGCGCGCCCGATCACGCCGACCGCCTGCGCGCGATCGGCGTCGATGCGATCGCGCGCGATTTCGCCGAGGTCGCCGCGTTGCTTTAAAGCTGGTGGCCGGTCCGGTCGCGCTTGGTCGCCAGATAGCGTTCGTTGTGCGGGTTGGGCGGCAGGAAATGCGGCACGCGCTCCGCGACCGTCACCCCGGCGGCTTCCAGACCGGCCACCTTGGCGGGATTGTTGGTCAGCAACCGCACGCGATCCTGCCCCAGCAGCCGCAGCATCTGCGCCGCCACGCCGAAATCGCGCGCATCGATCGCAAAGCCCAGCCGGGTGTTGGCGTCGACCGTGTCGAATCCCTGATCCTGAAGCGCATAGGCGCGCAGCTTGTTGACCAGCCCGATCCCGCGTCCCTCCTGCCGCAGGTACAGCAGGATGCCCCATCCCGCCGCCCGGATCGCGGCGATGGCGGCGTCGAGCTGCGGCCCGCAATCGCACTTCAGGCTGCCCAGCACGTCGCCGGTCAGGCATTCGCTGTGCAGCCGCACCAGCGGCGCCTGCCCGTTCGGCGTTCCGATCAGCAGCGCGACATGCTCGTCCGCGCTCTCCGGCGAGCGGAAGGCGACGATCTCCGCATCCTCGGCCTGCGCGACCGGCAACCGCGCGCGCACCGCCAGCCGCAACCGCGCGGCATCCTCGTGCGCGTCGATGTCCGCGATCGACACGACCACCTCCGCTGTCGCCACGCCGCCGACGAAGAAGGCAGGCAGCAACCCCGCCACCCGCGCCAGCCGCAGCGCCGCCGCGAGGATATCGCCCGGCTCGGGCGCGATCGTGCGGAACGGCCCCTTCATCGGGGTCGTCAGGTCGAGCTGCGGATCGGCGAGCGCGGTCGCCATCGCCATGTCGAACCATGGCGCGCGCTCGATCAGGACGGGCTGGTCCGGGTCCGCCGCCGCGCGCTGGTTGGTCAGCTTCAGCGTCTCGGCGCGTCCGCTGGAGATCAGGATCGCATAGTCGCCCGCCCCGGCGAAGGTCGCCAGCCGGTCCGCATCCGCCGTCTCCACCGCCAGCAGCGTGACCGCGCCGATCGCGATCGGCCAGCCGCGTCGCATCGCGTCGATCGCACGCGCGGCGTTGCGGGCATCGGTCACCAGTCGAACTCGGTCATGATCGGCACATGGTCCGACGGTGTCAGCCAGCTGCGGCACGCCTCGAACACGGTATGCGCACGCGCGGTGGCCGCCACCTGCCCGGTCGCCCACATATGATCCAGCCGCCGCCCGCGGTCGTTCTTCGTCCAGTCGGGCGAGCGATAGCTCCACCAGGTGTGCAGCCGCGCCGGTGCCGGATGGAAATGCCGCCCCAGGTCGACCCAGTCGTTCGACGCCTTCAGCCGGTCGAGCGCCTCGACCTCGATCGGGGTATGGCTGACGACCTTCAGCAGCGCCTTGTGGCTCCACACGTCGCTAGGCAGCGGCGCGATGTTGAAATCGCCGGTCAGGATCGTCGGCACGTCCAGCGCCTCCGACCAGCGCGTCATGCGCTCGACGAAGTCCAGCTTCTGCCCGAACTTGGGATTGACGTCGCGATCGGGGACGTCGCCGCCGGCGGGGACATAGACATTCTCTACCCGCACGCCGTTGGGCAGCCGCACGCCCAGATGCCGCGCCTCGCGATTGGCCTGCCAGTCGAGCCGGTCGTCCTCTACCACCGGGATGCGCGCGATCGTCGCGACGCCATGATGCATCCGTTGCCCGTGGAGCAGGACGTGGTCGTAGCCCAGCGCCCGGAACGCCGCGACCGGGAAGTCGGTGTCGATCACCTTCGTCTCCTGCAGGCACAGCACGTCGGGCTGCACCTCGCGCAGGAAGCGCTCGACGATGTCGAGGCGGAAGCGGACCGAGTTGATGTTCCAGGAGACGATCTTCACGGGGAAGGTCGTTAGACCGCGTATCCGGGGGGGACAAGGGGAGCGCCGCGGCGAAGCCGCGTCGTCGGACGGGCCGATGGCCCGCCGGCCGCGCTGGAGCGTCTGGGTGGGCGTAGCCACCCTGCGCCGTGCGCGGAATGGCCCCCGCTCCGGGGGCATGGAGCGAGGGCCGACCGGCGTTCGTCACGCAGGCGGGACGGGGAATGCCCGGGCAACAGGGGGAAAATCCCGGTGCGATCCCCGACCGCGATCCGGCTTCTAGGTCACCCTCCCTGTCGCTTCGATGAACGAACACGCCATCGTGCGTTCAGCCGGCGCGCTCCTGCCTCCGCGGGTCGTTCCAGCGGAACGTTCCGTCGCTCACCGGCGCGTTGAACTTCTGCCCGGTGAGCCGGATCGTGGTGCGGTTGCCCTGGCTGTCGAGCGCGACCCAGCCATTGAGCAGCAACCCCGCCGGCGCCGACGCGCTGCGCTGGAACACCAAAGTGATCCGGCCATATTCCGGATGCTTGGCGTCATAGGCCTCGACCGACAGCACCGCCGGATTGGGCGACGGCACCACCTTGGCGAATTTGGACAGGTCGCGGTTCGGATCGAGCAGGACGCCAAGTGGCGAGTTGCCGATCGGCCAACGCTGCACCTGTCGCACCGAATAGTCGATGAAGGTCAGCGCCTTGCCATCGCCGACGATCAGCAGCGGCACGCCCTTCTGATATTGGAAGCGGATCTTGCCCGGCTTCTTGAGCGTCAGCGTGCCGGTCAGCACCTGACCGTTGCGGTCGGTCTGGCTGAACGCCGCGGTCATCGTCTCGACGCTCGCCAGATGGCGCTGCACCGCGGCGAGATCGGCATTGACCTGCGCCGCGGCCGGCACGGCGACGATGCCGGCCGCGGCCAGCGGAAGAAGGAAACGGTTCATGCGCACTCCGAAGAAGTCAGCATCGCACGATGCCACGGCCGCGTTGAACGCGCACTGAACCCCGCCGGTTCAGCTCGACGGGTCAGGCGAACAGCGTGATGATCCCCGGCGTGTTCTCCGCGCCGACCCAGCCTTCGTAGATCATCTTGAACGCGACGAAGACGATCACCGCCAGCCCGACATAGGCGATCCAGCGATAGCGATCGATGATCCGCGCGATGAAGTTCGCCGCCAGTCCCATCAGCGCGACCGACAGCAGCAGGCCGATGACCAGGATGCCGGGATGCTCGCGCGCCGCGCCGGCAACCGCCAGCACGTTGTCGAGGCTCATCGACACGTCCGCCACCGCGACCGCCCAGGCCGCGCCGGCGAAGCTCCTCGCCGGGGTCAGCGCGGCGCTCTCGCCGTCCATCTCCGAGGCATCGGGGCTGTGCCCGCCATGGCGGATCTCGCGCCAGAACTTCCAGCTGACCCACAGCAGCAGCAATCCGCCGGCGAAGACCAGCCCGACGATCCCCATCAGCCAGGTGACGATCAGCGCGAAGAAGATGCGCAGCACCAGCGCCGCGCCGATACCGATCAGGATCACCTTCTTGCGCTGGTCGGCGGGCAGGCCGGCGGCGAGCGCGCCGACGACGATCGCATTGTCGCCCGCCAGCACCAGATCGATCATCAGCACCGAACCGAACGCCGCCAGCGCCGCCGGATCGGACAGGTTGGAGAAGTCGGCGACGATATGCTGCCAGATATCGCCCAGCGATCCCGGCCCCTGAATGGGCGCAGCCGCGGTCGATGCCGCGGCGGCAAGCATGGCGATCAGGCTCAACTGGTCACTCCCCGTGTTCGATCGGCATCAATGATGCGCGCGGGCATAACGTTCCGGGCGGGGAATGCCATGGGTGTAACGACGTGGAGGCGCCGCGGCGAAACCGCGTCGTCGGTCGGGTGCGTCTGCGCGCACCCGCCGGTCGAGCCGGTGCGAGTCCTGCGCCGGCACGGCGCAGGCCGCACCCGGCTATTGGTTCATGCTGTCGAAGAAGTCGGCGTTGGTCTTCGAATCCTTCATCTTGCCGAGCAGGAACTCGACCGCGTCGACCGTCCCCATCTGCATCAGGATCCGGCGCAGCACCCACATCTTCGACAGCTGGTCCTTCTGCACCAGCAGCTCTTCCTTGCGGGTGCCCGACTTGCCCACGTCGATTGCCGGGAAGATGCGCTTGTCCGCCACCTTGCGGTCCAGCACGATCTCGGCGTTGCCGGTGCCCTTGAACTCCTCGAAGATCACCTCGTCCATGCGGCTGCCGGTATCGATCAGCGAGGTCGAGATGATGGTGAGGCTGCCGCCCTCCTCGATATTGCGCGCCGCGCCGAAGAAGCGCTTTGGCCGTTGCAGCGCATTGGCGTCGACGCCGCCCGTCAGCACCTTGCCCGACGACGGCACCACGGTGTTGTAGGCGCGACCCAGACGGGTGATGTTGTCGAGCAGGATCACGACGTCCTTCTTGTGCTCGACCAGCCGCTTGGCCTTCTCGATCACCATCTCGGCCACCGCGACGTGGCGCGTCGCCGGCTCGTCGAAGGTGGAGGACACCACCTCGCCGTTCACCGTGCGCTGCATGTCGGTGACTTCCTCGGGACGCTCGTCGATCAGCAGGACGATCAGGAACACCTCGGGATGGTTGGCGCTGATCGCACGCGCGATATTCTGCATCATGATCGTCTTGCCGACGCGCGGCGGGGCGACGATGAGGCAGCGCTGGCCCTTGCCGATCGGGGCGACGACGTCGAGCACGCGGCCCGACTTGTCCTTCAGCGTCGGATCCTCGATCTCCATCTTCAGCCGCTCGTCGGGATAGAGCGGGGTCAGATTGTCGAAGTTGACGCGATGGCGGACCCGCTCGGGATCCTCGAAATTGACGCTGGTGAGCTTGGTCAGCGCGAAATAGCGCTCGCCGTCCTTCGGCCCGCGGATCTCGCCCTCGACCGTGTCGCCGGTGCGCAGCCCGTGCTTGCGCACCTGATTGGGGCTGACATAGATGTCGTCGGGACCGGCAAGGTAATTGGCCTGCGGCGAGCGCAGGAAGCCGAAACCGTCGGGCAGCACCTCGATCGTGCCCTCGCCCATGATCTGCTCGCCATTCTCCGCCTGCACCTTCAGGATCGCGAACATCAGGTCCTGCTTGCGCAGCGTCGACGCGCCCTCGACGCCCAGCTCCTCTGCCAGCTGCACCAGCTCGGCGGGCGCCTTCTTCTTCAGGTCTTTCAGATGCATGGATATATGTCCGAGATGATCGGGTGTGGGGAGATGCTCGGCCGGCGAACGGAGAGGCGCTACGAACGAAGCTATAGGAAGGCGGCGCGACCAGGACGGCCACGTCGTGGGCGCGAGGTAGGAGTCGGCCGCGGCTTAGTCAAGCCGCGACGCGCGTCAGAACGGCTTCACGATCACCAGAATGACGATCAGCGTCACCGCCAGCGCGGGAACCTCGTTGAGCATGCGCAGCGTCTTGCCCGACAGGGTGGGACGCCCGCGCGCCAGCTTCTTCGCATAGCCCACCGCCCAGCCGTGATAGCCCGACAACAGGATCACCAGCGCGATCTTGGCATGGAGCCAGCCCAGCCCCGGCACCCCGTCCGCGAAGCCGGCGTTGAGCGCCAGCGCGACGCCCAGCACCCACACGATCACCATCGCGGGCGTCAGGATGATCCGGCGCAGCTTCGTCTCGCGATCGGTCCAGCGCGCTTCCTCGGCCGCGTCGCCCAGCCCTTCCTGATGATAGACCAGATAGCGCGGCAGCATGAACATACCCGCCATCCAGAAGATGACGAAGATCAGGTGCGCGGCCTTCACCCAGTCGTAGGTCGCGCCCAGGAAACCAGCGATCATGCGCCCCTCACTCGTGCCAGCAGCTGTTCGACATGTGCGACCGGTGTGTGCTGCCCGATGCCATGCCCCAGGTTGAAGACATGCGGCCGCTCCGGGAACGCGGCGAGCACGCGGTCGATCCCGCGGTCGAGCGCCGCGCCCCCGGTCAGCAGCGCCAGTGGATCGAGATTGCCCTGCACCGGCAAATCCGCGGGCAGCACCGCATCGGCCCAGGCGGGGTCGACCGTCTCGTCCAGCCCGATCGCATCGACCGCGGTCCCCGCGGCATAGGCGGGCAGCTTGCCGCCCGCGCCCTTGGGGAAGCCGATCACCGGCACGCCGGGGCAGCGCGCGCGCACCCCGTCGACGATCGCGCGGTTGGGCGCGATGACCCAGCGGTCGAACTGGTCGGGCGACAGGCTGCCGGCCCAGCTGTCGAACAGCTGCACCGCCTCCACCCCATGCGCGATCTGCGCCGCGAGATAGTCGATCGTCATCGCCACGATCGCATCGACGATCGCGCCGAACGCAATCGAATCGGCATAGGCGAAGCGGCGCGTCGCCTCCTGATCGCGGCTGCCCTGCCCCGCCACCATATAGGTGGCGACCGTCCACGGCGATCCCGCGAACCCCAGAAAGGTGGTGGCGGGATCGAGCATCCCCGCCACGCGCGCGACCGTCGCATAGACGGGATCGAGCCGCGCCGGCACCGCGTCGAGCGCAGCGAGGGCATGATCCACCAGCGCCGGCGCCAGCCGCGGCCCCTCGCCCGCGCCGAACGACAGGTGCTGCCCCAATGCCCAGGGCACCATCAGGATGTCGGAGAAGAGGATCGCACCGTCGAACCCGAAACGGCGGATCGGCTGCACCGTCACCTCCGCCGCGGCGACCGGATCGGTCGCGAGCGCGAGGAAGCCGCCCTTCTCCGCCCGCAGTGCGCGATACTCCGGCAGATAGCGTCCCGCCTGTCGCATGAGCCACACCGGCGGGCGGTCGCGTCGCTCCCCCTTCAGGACGCTGAGCAAGGGCTTTTCCACGATCGGGCGTCCGTCCTTCTATCAGTAAATAGATTCTTAAGAGGGATGTTGTTGATGATGGCGCGTTGGTTGCGGGGCTTATGCGGTCGTCCCGGAAATGCCAACAGCTTGACCGCACGGACTCCGCGGGCACGCCGGGATTCGATTCATCCGTCCCCGTTATCCACAGGCTGTGGAGGAACCGCACGGCTGGGGACGGGATTGTGGATGGAATGCGATCCATCCACGCCGCGATCCGCGGCTTGGCCGGGCGTGCGAGTTGCGCTAGCGCCTGTCCCCATGTTGTCCACAGATCGGTCCCGCTGACCCGCCGATGGTCCGTCTGCACCTCCATTTGCTGTCCGATTCCACCGGCGAGACGCTGGAGAACATCGCCAAGGCGGCGCTGGCGCAATATGACGACGTGGAAACGGTGCGCCATTTCTGGCCGATGGTGCGCACCGAGATGCACCTCGACCGCATCCTGCAGGAAATCGCGCAGAACCCCGGTCTGGTGATCTTCACCCTGGTGAATCCCGCGACGCGCGCGGCGCTGGAAACGCGCTGCCGCGCGCTGGGATTGCCGACGGTCGCGCCGCTCGATCCCGTCAACGACGCGCTATCGATGCTGCTGGGGCAGCAGGCGAAGGCGCGCCCGGGGCGCCAGCACGTGCTGGACGCCGCCTATTTCGAGCGCGTCGATGCGATTCAGTTCACGATCGCGCATGACGACGGCATCGCATGGGAGGAATGGGAGGAGGCCGACATCGTGCTGGCGGGCGTCAGCCGCTCGTCCAAGACACCGACCTCGATCTATCTCGCCAATCGCGGGTTCAAGACCGCCAACATCCCGATTGTGGTCGAAAGCCCGCCGCCGCCATCGCTGTTCGCGTTGCGCAACCCGCTGGTGGTGGGGCTGACGACCAGCGCGGACCGGCTGATCCAGGTGCGGCGCAACCGCCTGCTGTCGCTCAATCAGGCGCCGGAGACCGATTACGTGAACCAGGATGCGGTCGCGCGCGAGATTGCGTTCGCGCGGCGGATGTTCGCCGACAATGGCTGGCCGGTGATCGACGTCACGCGGCGCTCGATCGAGGAGACGGCGGCGGCGATCATCGCCCTGTTCAACGAACGCCGCGGGTTCGCGGCGCGGGCGGTCGACTGATGCTGATCCTCGCCTCGCAAAGCGCGTCGCGCACCGCGATGCTGTCCGCTGCCGGGGTGCCGTTCACCGCCGAGACGGCGCATGCCGACGAGGCGGCGGTGAAGGAGGCGATGGCGGGGCAACCCCCGCGCGACGTGGCCGACGCACTGGCGCAGCTGAAGGCGATGAAGGTGTCGGCGCGGCATCCCGGGCATCTGGTGCTGGGATCGGACAGCCTGGCGGTGCTGGACGACGGCACGATCCTGGACAAACCGACCAGCCGCGAGGAGGCGTTCGACCACCTGACCCGCATGTCGGGCAAGCGCCACGATCTGGTCAGTGCAGCGGTGATCGCGGAGAATGGCCAGCCGGTGTGGCGCATCGTCGACAAGGCGAAGATGTTCGTCCGCCCGCTGTCGCCCGCGTTCATCGACGCGTATCTGGACGTCGAATGGCCCGCGATCGCGGGTTGCGTCGGCTGCTATCGCATCGAGGGGCCGGGCGTGCAGCTGTTCTCGCGTGTCGAGGGCAGCCAGTTCACCGTGCTGGGAATGCCGCTGCTGCCGGTGCTCGACTATCTGCGGACGCGAAAGGTGCTGCCGGCGTGACGAAACCCTATGCCGAGGTGATCGGCGATCCCATTTCGCACTCCAAATCGCCGCTGATCCACGGTTTCTGGCTGGAGAAGCTGGGGATCGACGCCGAATATCGCGCCACGCACGTCGCGCCGGACGATTTGGGCGCGTTCCTGGCGGAGCGGCAGCGCGACGCCGCATGGCGCGGGTGCAACATCACGGTCCCGCACAAGGTGGCGGCGCTGGATCACGTACCCGATCCCGGCGGCATCCGGGGGTCGATCGGCGCGATCAACACCGTGTTCCGCGGCGATGGCGATGCCTTCGTGGGCACCAACACCGATGCCGCCGGCTTCCTGTCGCCGATCGCGGACCTCGATCTGGCGGGACAGCCGGTGGTCGTGGTGGGTTCCGGCGGCGCGGCGCGCGCGATCCTGTTCGCCTTGTCGAAGGTGGGGGCGGGTCGCGTCACGATCCTGAACCGGACGCCGCTGAAGGGTGCCGCCCTGCTCGCGCAATTCGGATTGAAGGGCGATGCGCTGCCGTTGACCGCCCGCCTCCCCGCCGCGGCGCTGCTGGTCAATACCAGTGCGCTGGGGATGACCGGGCAGCCGCCGCTCGACCTCGATCTGTCGCCGCTGCCCGAGGAGGCCGTGGTCTATGACATCGTCTATGCGCCGCTGGTGACGCCGCTGCTCGCCGCCGCGGCGGCACGGGGGCTCGATACGGTCGACGGGCTGGAGATGCTGATCGGGCAGGCGGCGCTGGCGTTCGAACTGTTCTTCGGCGCAGCACCGCCGCGCGAGCAGGACGACGAGCTGCGGCTGAGGCTGACGGCATGATCCGCGTCGGGCTGACCGGGTCGATCGGGATGGGCAAGTCGACCGTCGCGGCGATGTTCGCCGAGGAAGGCGTGCCGGTGTTCGATGCCGATGCCGCGGTGCATCGCCTGCAGGGGCCGGGCGGCAAGGTGGTCGCCGCGATCGAGGCGCGCTTCCCCGGCACGACCGGGGACGGCGGGGTGAACCGCACCGCGCTGGCCGAGGCGGTGCTGGGCGACGATGCCGCGATGAAGGCGCTGGAGGCGATCGTCCATCCCGCGGTGGGGGCGGAGCGCGCCGCGTTCCTGGCGGAACATGCCGACGCCCCCATCGTCGTGTTCGACGTGCCGCTGCTGTTCGAGACCGGGGGCGACCGGCATGTCGACGCCGTGGTCGTGGTCTCCGCCGCGCCGGCGGTGCAGCGCGACCGCACGCTCCGGCGCCCCGGCATGACGCCCGCCAAGTTCGACGCGATCCTCGCGCGCCAGACGCCGGATGCGGAGAAGCGCGCGCGCGCCGATCACGTCATCCCGACCGATTGTTCGCTCGACGAGACGCGCGCGGCGGTGCGGCGGACGATCGCGGCCCTTGCCTAACGTCCGGCAAGGTCGGATAACGCTACGTCCATGCGCGAGATCGTCTTCGATACCGAAACCACGGGCCTCAGCTTCGCCGGCGGCGACCGACTGGTGGAGATCGGCTGCGTCGAGCTGATCAACCGGGTCGAGACGGGGCGCACCTTCCACGCTTATTACCATCCCGAGCGCGACATGCCGGCGGAGGCGGAGCGCGTCCACGGCCTGTCCGCCACCTTCCTCGCCAAGCATCCGGTGTTCGCGGCGGGCGTGGCCGAGCTGGTCGACTTCATCGGCGATGCGCCGCTGATCGCGCACAACGCCGGGTTCGACTTCTCCTTTCTCAACGGCGAGTTGGCGCGGTGCGGACAGGCGGCGGTGTGCCTGTCGCGGATGGTCGACACGCTGCAGATCGCGCGGTCGCGCCATCCGGGCGCGAAGCATACGCTGGACGCCTTGTGCAACCGCTATGGCATCGACCGGTCGCACCGGGTGCTCCACGGCGCGCTGCTCGACGCGCAGCTGCTGGCGCAGGTCTATGTCGAGCTGACCGGCGGACGACAGATCGGGCTGGGGCTGGTCAGCGACGCGCCGGTCGCGATGGTGGTGGAAACGGCCGCGCCGGTCGCGGTCAAGGTCCGTCCGCTGCGCGTCTTTTCCGCTTCCCCGGCGGAACTGGCGGCGCATGCGGCGTTTGTGAAAGGGGTGAAGGAGCCATTGTGGGGGCCGGGCGCGTCCGGTTGACGCGCGCAGGCGCCGGCGGGGGAACCGAGGCCGGTGCGACAGACTGGAGAAAGAGATGGAGATTCGGGTTTCAGGCCATCAGGTGGCGATCGGCGACGCGCTGAAGACCCATGTCGACGAGCGTCTCCAGGGTATCGCCGACAAATATTTCGCGCGCGCCATCTCGGCCGAGGTGACCTTCGGCAAGGGGCCGCACGACAACGGGTTCAAGTGCGACATCGTCGCGCATGTCACGCGCGGGCTGGTGCTGAAGGGCCGGCATGATGCGCATGACGCGCATCTGTCGTTCGACGGTGCGGCGGAGAAGATCGAGAAGCAGCTGCGCCGCTACGTGCGGCGGCTGAGGGATCATGCGCCGGCCTTTGCCGCGGCGGAGGCGGAACGCGACAATATCGGCTACGACAATGCCGGCTACACCCTGTTCGCCGAGGCGATCGACGAGGAGGAGGCGGGCGACTCGCCGCTGGTCATCGCGGAGACGCGGGTCGACGTGCCCGATGCCAGCGTGTCCGATGCGGTGATGATGCTCGACCTGCGCAACACGCAGGCGCTGCTGTTCAAGAACGCGGGCACCGGCGCCTATAATATGGTCTATCGCCGCGGCGACGGGACGATCGGCTGGGTCGAGCCGCAGCGCGGCGGGTGATGCGACCGCCCCGCCCCGCCCCCGGACGAACCGGATACCGAACCGGATCATGATCGATCTCAGCGACCTTCTGGTCCCCGATGGCGTCGCCATCGGGCTGACCGCGGCGTCGAAGAAGACGCTGTTCACCCAGATCGGCGGGCTGGCCGCGCCGCTGCTGGGGCTGAACCCGCGCGCGGTGGCGGAGGCGCTGCTCGCGCGGGAGAAGGCGGGGTCGACCGGGTTCGGCGGCGGGGTGGCGGTGCCGCATGCGCGGATCGAGGGGCTGGACCGGATCGCCATCCTGGTGGTCCGGCTGGCGCAGCGGCTCGATTTCGGCGCGCCCGACGATGTCGGCGTCGATATCGTGGTGGCGATGCTGTCGCCGCCGCAGGCGGGGGCGGCGCATCTGAAGGCGCTGGCGCGCGTCGCGCGGCGGTTCCGCGACCGGCGCTTCGTCGACAAGCTGCGCGGTGCCGGCTCGCCCGACGCGGTCTATGCGCTGCTGACCACGGACGAGACGCGTGACGCAGCCTGAAGGGGCGGAGGCCCATTATCGCGCGCTGGAGTCGCTCTATGCGGCCGCGCCGATCAACCGCTTCTTCGAATCGCGGATGGAGATCGGCGAGGCGGGGCGGTCCCGGATCCACTTCACCGTCGACCAGCGGCATTTCCATGCCGCGGGCGCGGCGCACGGCACCAGCTATTTCAAGATGCTGGACGATGCCGCTTTCTATGCCTGCAACAGCCTGGTCACCGATCGCTTCCTGCTGACGACGCAGTTCAGCCTGCTGCTGACGCGCCCGATGGGGGAAGGGCCGGTGGTGGCGGAGGGGCGCTGGGTCAGCGGGCAGCGCCGCGTGTTCATCGCCGAGGCGCGGCTGGTGACCGCGGACGGCGAGGAAGTGGCGCGTGGCACGGGCACCTTCATGCGCTCGCGAATCGCGTTGGCGACGCTGCCCGGCTATTCGCCGGCGTGAGATTGCCGACTCACCTGACGGTCGCGGCGCTGCTGCGGCGGGTCAACGATGCAGGCGGGCTGGGTGTGGTGCGCGCGTCGGGCGATGCGCAAGCGGGTATGTTGTTGATTCTGCTGGACGAGGGGATGCGGGTGCGCGCGGTGGAGCGGATGCGCGACCTGGACGACCGCGATATCCTGGTGCCCGCGGGGCCGACATCGGGCGAGGAACGCGCGATGGAGGACTATTGGCAGGCGCGCCGCGCCCGCGATCCCGATCTGTGGGTGATCGAACTGAACGTCCCGCAGGCCGAACGGTTCGTCGCTGAAACGATCCTCGACGATTGATTCCATTAACCCTTGGCCGGATACGCGGTTCCCATCACAGGCAAGCGTTGTGCCGGTGCGGGGTGCGATCCCGAACGGTGACGCAGTCGGGGGGAATACCGGCCGATCCTGAAGCCTCGCGCTTCTGCAGCGATCGCGTTCGCACGCCCACCGCATAATATCGATGTGGAATGCCCTTTACCTCGCGCGTTGCGACGCTCGCAACGTTCACCCTTTCGATGGTCGGTCTGATCGCCCAGGGTTCCGCCGCACTCGCGGCCGACACCAATGCGCTCCCCTCGACCACGCCGGTGACCGTCGCCGCCGCGACCGCCGTGTCCGTTGCCGCTCCGACCGCTGCCTTCCCCACCGCGACGCCCGCGGTGATGATCCAGACGCCGCAACTGCCCGCCGATGAGGCCGTGAGCACGCCGTCTGAAGAAGAGCAGGTCGCCTATCCGACCCTCGCCGCCGCCGTGGCGGATCAGTCGATCCCGTCGAACACGGGCGACGACCTGCGCTGCCTCGCCGGCGCGATCTATTTCGAGGCCCGCGGCGAGCCGCTCGCCGGCCAGCTCGCGGTGGCCGAGGTCATCCTGAACCGTACCCAGTCGCGCCGCTTCGGCAGCGACGTGTGCAGCGTCGTGACCCAGCCCGGGCAATTCTCCTTCGTGCGCGGTGGCCGCATCCCGGCGGCGCCGAGCAACGACGACTGGCGCACCGCGGTGGCGGTGGCCAAGGTCGCGCTGAAGGATGCGTGGGAAAGCGACGCGTCCAACGCGCTGTACTTCAACGGCCGCCGCGCCGGCCATCCGGCGCGCATCCGCGTCGCCGCGATCGGCAACCACCTCTTCTATCGCTGACCGGCGGAGCGGGGGCGTTCCCCCCCGCTCATGGACCGGGGGCTTTACCTTCGTTCCCCTGATGTTCTATTCAGCGGGGATGCTGAGCCCGCCTCCTTCCTGCGACGACACCGGCGACAGCGCGCTGTGCGCCGCCGATGTCGCGCGCGGCGTCACCCGGATGCTGCTGCGCCACGAACTGACCGCGATCGCCGAGGTGCCGCTGGACGGCGGACGCCGCGCCGACCTGATGGCGCTGGATGCGCGCGGGCAATTGGTGATCGTGGAGATCAAGGTGTCGCGCGCCGACCTGCTCGGCGATGCCAAGTGGCAGGATTATCTGGCGCATTGCGACCGCTTCTACTGGGCGGTGCCGGCGGGGTTCGATGCCGCGCCGATCGACGGGCCGGCGTTCCTGCCGGAGCGGACCGGGTTGATCGTCGCCGACCGCTACGATGCCGCGATCGTGCGCGAGGCACGCACCGACCCGCTGCCCGCGCATGTCCGCAAGCGGTGCACGCTGGCCTTCGCCAGGCGCGCGGCGCGGCGGCTGATCGCGACGCATGATCCCGAGGCGGGGATGGCGGTGTAGCGATTCCCATCATCGTCACCCCGGACGTGATCCGGGGTCCCGCTTTTCGTCCGTCGGTCCCAGAAGAAGCGGGACCCCGGGTCAAGCCCGGGGTGACGGGTTACCGCAGCTTCGGCCCGGAGATCGCGCGCGGTGCCTTGCGCGGGGTGTCCTCGATCAGTTTCAGGATCGCGGTCGCGCGCTGGTCGCGTTTGGCATAGTCGCGCGCGGACAGGCCGGCGACATTGTCGGTCTGGTCGGGATTGCCGCCTGCCGCCAGCACCGCGCGCACCAGCGCGAGATCGCGGCGCTCGACCGCGCGGATCAGCGGCGTCTCGCCGCCGGCATTGCCCAGATTGGCATTGGCATTTGCGGCGGCGAGGATGCCGACCAGTTCGCCATTGCCCGCCTCGGTCGCCAGCATCATCGCGGTATTGCCGTTGCGGTCGCGCAGGTTCGGGTCCGCACCCTTCGCCAGCAGATAGCGCAGATAGGTGGCGTCGCCGCGCCGCGCGACGATGTGGATCGCCGCCTCGCCGCTGCTGACGTCGCGGGTGTTGACGATCGTCTGGCCCGGCTGGTCGAGGATCGCGATCACGGCATTGCCGTCCGCCTTCCGTATCGCCTCCAGGAATTTGTAGCTTTGCGATTGCTGCTGCGCCGCGAGCGGGGTGGCGAGCGCGGCGAGCGGGAGGAGCCAGGCGGGGGAGAAGCGAGCGGACATGAGCCTCTGACACGGATGGAGGGCAGGGTTGCGGATCGCGCTATAACCCATCACATCTGCCGTCACCATGAACATGCGCATCCGGGTCACCGCGCTGGCCCTTTTCCTGGCCGGATCGCTCGCGGCCTGCTCGTCCGAGCCGCCCGTGCAGCCGCCGCTCGCGGGCGCGCGGATCGGCGGCGCGTTTCGGCTGACCGATCAGGACGGGCGCACCGTCACCGATCGCGATTTCGCCGGCCGCTATCGCATCGTCTATTTCGGCTACACCTTCTGCCCCGATGTCTGTCCGGTCGACGTCCAGAACATCGCCGCCGCGCTGAAGCTGATCGAGACGAAGGATGCGGCACTCGGCAAGCGGATCGTGCCGATCTTCGTCACGGTCGACCCGGCGCGCGACACGCCCGCGGTGCTGAAGCAGTTCGTTTCCGCCTTCCACCCGCGCATGGTCGGGCTGACCGGCAGCGCGGAGGTGATCGCGGCGACCGCCAGGGCCTATGGCATCTATTATGCGCGCGGGAAGGGCACCGCCGACGGCTATATGATGGACCATAGCCGGCAGATCTATCTGTTCGATCCGGACGGCAAGCCGCTGGCGCTGCTGCCCGAGGCACCGCCGCAGGCCATGGCGGACGAGGTGATGAAATGGGCGCACTGACGGGTCGCTTCTGGGAGGACGTGCCGCTCGACCGGCTCGACCGCGCGCAATGGGAGGCATTGTGCGACGGCTGCGGCAAATGCTGCCTGCACAAGCTGGAGGATGAGGAAACCGGCGAGCTGATCGCGACCAATGTCGCGTGCCGGCTGCTCGACCGGCGCAGCGGGCAATGTTCCAACTATCGCCACCGCCGCGCCTATGTCGCCGAATGCGTGCGGCTGACGAGCGGCAACGTCGATTCGATCGACTGGCTGCCGTCGACCTGCGCCTATCGCCTGCGCGCCCATGGCGAGCCGCTGCCGGAATGGCATTATCTGGTCAGCGGCGATCGCGAGGCGGTGCATCGCGCGGGCGAGTCGGTGCGCGGCTGGACGATCAGCGAGGACGATGCCGGCGACCTCGAACATCATATGGTCGACCGCCAGCTGTGACGGCCCCGGGTTCGGGCGAATTCGACGTCGTGCGCCATCCCCGCGCGCGGCGCACGAAGCTGTCGTTCGATCCGCTGACCGGCCGCGCGCGGCTGACGCTGCCGCCACGCGCCTCGGTCGAGCGGGCAGTCGCCTGGGCGCGGGGGCAGCAGGCGTGGATCGCGCGCCAGCGTGACGCCATGCCGCAACCGCGACCGTTCCTGCCCGGAGCGACGATCCCGGTCGAGGGCACGGACCTGCTGATCGTACACGATGCGGATGCGGCGCGGCTGCCGGTGGTGGCGGGCGAGCGGCTGGTGATCGGCGGTCCGGCGGAGATGGTCGAGCGGCGCGTGGCGGCGTGGCTGAAGCGGCGGGCGCTGGCGCTGCTGGAGGCGGAAACGGCCTTCTATGCCGCGCGCGCAGGCGTGACGGTCAGTCGCGTCGCGATCGGCGATCCGCGCGGGCGCTGGGGCAGTTGCGCGCATGACGGCACGATCCGCTACAGCTGGAGGCTGATCCTCGCACCGCCGGAGGTACGGCGCGCGACGGTGGCTCATGAGGTCGCGCACCGGCTCCACATGGATCACTCGCCCGCCTTCCACGCCGCGGTCGAGCGCCTCTTCGGACGCGATCCCCGCGCGGAGCGCACATGGCTACGCGCGCACGGCGCGGCGCTTCACTGGTTCGGGCGGTCGGAGTCGCGCAGCGGCTGAGTACGGGCCGGCGTCGGCGGGGTGCGGGGCGCCTCGCGACGCGGCTGCTGCTGCTGCCCGGTGACGCGATCGAGCCAGTCCTGGTCGAGCCGTTCGGTCCCGGTGTCGGGCGGGGTCAGGTCGTCGCGCGGGCGCGTCGGGGCGACAGGGCGCTCCTGGCCAAAGCCGGTATCGTCCTCGACCGCCGCAGGCGGACGCGATCCGTCGCCCAGCGGCTGTCCGTCCTCATCGACGAAGCTCATGTTGTCGGGCGCGCCGTAATAGCTTTCGGCATCGGGCTCCAGCTGCGCCTCGGGCAGCGTCACCTGCGTGTCGAACTGCTCGATCGGACGGCTGGCGACCGCGGCCTTCATGAACTGCGCGAACGCTCTTGCCGGCGCGGTGCCGCCATGGAGGCCGGAAATCGGCCGTGCGTCGTCGCGCCCCATCCACACGCCGGTGGTGAGGCCGGAGGAGAAGCCGAGGAACCAGCCGTCCTTGCTGCTGCTGGTGGTGCCGGTCTTGCCCGCGACCGGGCGGCCGATCTGCGCGGCGCGCCCCGTGCCGGTGTTGACTGCGGTCTGGAGCAGGTCGGTCATCTGCGCCGCGACATAGGGCGCGACCAATACGCGGCTGCGATCCACCTCGTGGGTGTAGATCACCTCGTTATCGGCGGTGACGCGGGTGATGCCGAAGGGGGTGATCGCGACGCCCTTGTTCGCGACCGAGGCGAAGGCGCGCGTCATGTCGATCAGCCGCACGTCCGACGTCCCCAGCACCATCGAGGGATGGATGTTGACCTGCGTCGTGATGCCGAAGCGGTGCGCCATGTCGGCGACGGTCTGGAACCCGACCGCCTGCCCCAGCTTCGCCGCGACGGTGTTGAGCGAATAGGCAAACGCGGTACGCAGCGTCACCTCGCCCGAGTTGCGGCGCGAGTCGTTGCGCGGGGACCAGCCGTCGATCGTGACCGGCTCGTCGATTTCCTTGTCCTCGGGCGTGCGACCCGCCTCCAGCGCGGCGAGATAGACGAACAGCTTGAACGCCGATCCCGGCTGGCGCTGCGCCTGGGTGGCGCGATTGTAGATCGAGCTGACGTAATCGGTGCCGCCGACCATCGCGCGCACCGCGCCGTCGCGGTCGATCGCGACCAATGCCCCCTGCGCGCCGCCCGGGACATTGGCGCGCACCGCGCCATCGGCGGCGCGCTGCATCGCCGGGTCCAGCGTGGTCCACACCTCCAGCGGCTTGACCGTCTCGTCGATCAGCAGGTCCAGCTGCGGCAGCGCCCAATCGGTGAAATAGCGGACGCTGTTCTGCTTCGGCGCCGGCGCCAGCGCGACATCGGCCGGGTCGGCGGCATCGGCCTGCCCCTGGGTGATGAAGTCGTTGCGCACCATCTGCTGCAGGACCACGCCGGCGCGGCCCTTGGCGGCATCGGCATCGGCGGTGGGGGAGTAATTGGACGGCGCCTTGACCAGCCCCGCGATGACCGCGGCCTCCGCCAGCGTCAGCCGGTCCGCGCCATGGCCGAAGAACTTGCGGCTGGCCGCATCGATGCCATAGGCGCCGCCGCCATAATAGACCTTGTTCAGGTACAGCTCCAGCACCTGGTCCTTGCTGAACTTGCGCTCCAGCGCCAGCGCCAGGATCCATTCGCGGAACTTGCGGCCGAACTTCTTCTGGTTGTTGAGGAAGATGTTGCGCGCCAGCTGCTGCGTGATGGTCGATCCGCCCTGCACCCAGCGCCCACGCTCGACACGGATCATCGCGGAGCGCGCGATGCCGATCGGGTCGACGCCCAGATGGCTGCGGAAGCGGCGGTCCTCCACCGCGACGGTGGCGTCGCGCATCACCGCAGGGATTCGATCATAGGGCAGCCATTCGCCATAGCTCGGCCCGAGCGACACCAGCACCGAGCCGTCGGCGGCATGGACGCGGATCATCTGGCCGTTGGGCGAGGACTTCAGGCTCTCGAAGCTCGGCAGCTGCGCGCGCGCGATATAGACCGCAGTGACCAGCGCACCGACCAGCAGCACCGCGACCACGATCGCGGCCTTGGCGGCGAACCACAGCCGCCCCCGCCAGCGCGAGGGGGATGCGGATCGGCTTTTGGGGGAAGAGGCGCGGGCCATAAGGTGCGCCTTGCCGGATAAAGGCTTAGGCCATGGTTAACAAGAAGTGGATTTGGTTCACGCGGAGGCGCGGAGACGCGGAGGTGTCGCGCGCGCGGCAGCGCTATCCAAAGCGCCGTCGGCGGAGGAGCTTTCAAGGCCGCTATGCGGCAGCCGCGACCGCTTTGCGCCTCCGCGTGAACCATGTTCTACGCCGCGGCGCGGGCGCGGAAGTCGAGCGAGACCGAGTTCATGCAATAGCGTAGCCCCGTCGGCGGCGGGCCGTCGGGGAAGACGTGGCCGAGATGGCTGTCGCAGCGCGCGCAACGCGTCTCGACGCGGGTCATGCCGTGGCTGGTGTCGCGATGGTCGGTCACCGCATCCGGCGTGATCGGCTGGGTGAAGCTGGGCCAGCCGGAGCCGGAATCATATTTGTCGGCGCTGTCGAACAACGGCAGTGCGCAGGCGGCGCAATGGTACAGGCCGTCCGCCTTGTTGTCGTTGTAGCGGCCGGAAAAGGCGCGCTCCGTCCCGGCCTGGCGCAGGACATGATATTGCTCGGGGGTCAGCCGCTGCTTCCACTCGGCTTCGGAGAGGTTGAGATGTTCCATGAGGGCGATCTGGTCCCGGTATGGCGGTTGTTCAATGGGCAGGATGGTCGATGCGGGTGGCCCGCGCGATGACGTGGATCAGTCCGCTGCGCGCCGCGAGCGCGAGCAGCGGCGCGGCGAGCAGCGGGCGTTCGGCCAGCGCGCGGACCGCGCCGGCGATCGCGAGCGGGCGCGCGGCGCGACGCGCGAATCCGCGCTGCCACGCCGCGGCGTCGCGACCGGCGAGCCAGGCCTGCGCCGCCGATGCGCCGCTGGCGAGTGCGATTCCCATCCCCTCGCCGGCGAGCGAGGGGATGACCGCGGCTTGGTCGCCGAGCCGGAAGCAGCCGGGCGTGCCGCGGGTGGCGCGCCAGCCATAGGGGACGTTAGCGACCGCCTCGATCGCGCCGCCGTCGCCCGCGGACAGCCGCTCGCCGAGCGCGGGTGATTCCGCCGCCAGCACGGCCAGCAGCCGCGCGGGATCGCCCGCCGCCTCCAGCCGCGACCGATGCACCGCGAGGCAGATGTTGGTGCTGCCGTCCTCCTGCCGGGCGATGCCGGCATAGCCGCGGTCGAACAGGTGAAGCTCGATCGCGTCGCCGACCAGCCGGTCCAGCGTGGCGCATGGCGCGCGCCGCTGGCGCAGCCCCAGCGTGGGGTCGGCGCCGCGCGCCGCGGCGGGACGCGCGGCGCCGCGGACATCGTGCTTGCCGGTGGCGAGGAACAGCGCCTCCGGGGTCAGCGTGGCGCCATCGGCGGTGCGGATCGTGCGGCTGTCGATCGTGCGCGCGGCGACCCCGCGTTCGACGCCGGTCCCCAGCGCGGCGGCGTGGCCGAGCAGCAGCGAGTCGAGATGGCGACGCGACACCGCAATCGCGGGGGCGGGAAGGGGGGACTCGATGCAACGGCCTTGCGCGAAGAGACGGAGGCGGGTGATCCGGTCGCGGCTGAGGCGGTTGCGCTCGATGCCGAGCGCGGCCAGCGCGTCGAGCGTGCGCCAGCTGAGAAAGCCGCCGCACAGCGCGTCGCCGGTGTCGCGGGTCCGCTCGATCACGGTGGCGGGCGTGCCGGCGCGTGCCAGTACGATCGCGGCGGCGGCGCCCGCCGGGCCGCCACCCAGAATCAATGGCGGAATCAACGGCGCTCGACGCATAGCCGAAAGGGAAAGGCGCGATAGATGCGGGCATCGTCGATGCCGGCCTCGGCGAGGATCGCGGGCCATTCGTGCGGGCGATAGCTGCGCGCGATCGATAGATGGCCGTCGTGGCGCACGATCGGATGCCAGCGGAACAGCCCCGCCAGCAACGGCCAGCCACGATAAGCGAAGGCATGGCGGTGCAGGTCGTTGACGAGCCAGCCGGCCGCGGCGTGACGCTGCATGAAGCGGAGGAAGGCGACCAGCTGCGCTGCGGACATATGATGCGCGACGAGGCTGGAGATGACGACGTCCCAGGGTTCGTCGGCGAGATCGGCATAATCGCCGGTGCGCCAGTCGATCGCGAGGCCGGGCGGCGTATGCGCGCGCGCCGCCGCCTCGCTGCGCGGGTTGAGGTCGATTCCGACGAGGTCGAGGTCGATGCCGCGGCGCATCCCCCAGCGCGCGATCCGGCGCAGCATGTCGCCATCGCCATAGCCGACGTCGAGCAGCCGGTAGCGCCGCCCGGGGCGCAGCGTGCGGCGCAGGAAGGCGAGCGTGGGCCGCGCCGCCAGCGTGACGCGGTTCACCTTCGCCAGATCGGCGACGACATCGGCATAGGTGGCGGCGGGCAGGTCGTCCGCATCCATCCATTCCTCGGCGATGGCGCGGGTGGCGAGCGTCATGCCGAGCGGCCGAACGCGAACCCCTCCGCGGCGAGGCCGGGGCCGAAGGCGAGTGCGATGCCGTGATCGGGCGCCGGCCGCTCCAGCAGCCGGGCGAGGACGAACATCAGCGTCGCGGAGGACATGTTGCCGTTGGCCGCCAGCACGGCGCGCGAATCGTCGAGCGCATCGGCGGGCAGGTCCAGCGCGCCCGCCACCGCGTCCAGGATCGACCGGCCGCCGGCATGGACCGCCCAGGCATCGGGCACGCGCCCGCCGGTGATCGCGGCGACCAGCGCGGGATCCTTGAGCGCGGTGGCGATCCGCCCCGGCACCTCGCCCGACAGGTGCATCGCGAAGCCGCGGTCGGTGACGTCCCAGCGGATCAGCGCCTCCGACGCGGGCAGCGTGGTGGCGAACGGGCGGCCGATCGCAAGGCCGTCGGCGTCGGCGGTGACGAGCGCGGCGGCGGCGCCGTCGCCGAACTGAAGCATCGCGAGCAGCGGCTCCAGCCGGTCCTCCGCCTGGAGGTGGAGCGTCGACAGCTCCACCGTCACCACCAGCACGCGCGCCGCCGGCTCGGAGCGGACGATGTGGCGCGCGGTGCGCAGCGCGGCGACCGCGGCATAGCAGCCCATGAAGCCGATCAGCGTGCGCTCGACGCCCGGCGACAGCGCGAGCGCGGCGGCGATCCGCTGGTCGATGCCGGGCGCGACGAAGCCGGTGCAGCTGGCGACGACCAGATGGGTGATGCCGTCGACCGGCCGGCGTGCGGCGAGATCGGCGATGGCGGCGAGCGCCAGTTCGGGCGCCGCCGCGGCATAGCGCGCCATGCGGTCGCCGGTGCCGGGATGCGGCTCGGTCGCATAGAAGCCGCCGGGCGCGACCGGCGGGTCGGTCAGCACCGACCAGCGATGCGCGATGCCGGCGCGTGCCGCCATCCGGTCGAACAGCTTCGCCTCCGTCGCGGGCAGGCGCGCGCGCGCCCAGTCGACGAACGCGGCATGGATGTCCTGCGCGGGAACGGCGGTGCCGATCGCATTGATATGGGGGCGTGGGGTGGAGGGGCCGGGCGCCATGCGGGGTATCAACGCGCGATCGCGAGGATCGGGTACACTGCCGCCTCAGCGGCGGACCCTATCCGCCGGGATAGAATGGTGCGGTCGAGAAGACTCGAACTTCCACGTCCTTTCGGACACAACGACCTCAACGTTGCGCGTCTACCAATTCCGCCACGACCGCACGTGATGTCCACCGGGGCGCAGCCCGGCGGTTGGCAAGGCAGCGCCCCTAGCATCGCCTCTGCGGGCTGGCAATGGCCAAAGCGGGGCCGAAAGATGCGCGTCAGCTCGCCTCGCCGACGAAGCTGAGGTCGAGCCGTTTCGAGCTGGCGGGCACGTCGACCTGCGCCGAGTTGAAATCGATCGCACCGCTGGGCGCCAGCGTGCGCTGCTGCGGGGTGATCGTCCAGCTGAACACGATCTTGTCCTGCGCATCGCGCAGGTCGGCGCGAATGTCGGGCACGCGCTGGCGCGTCGGCGAGGGGTTAGTGATCTGCCCGCTGACCGCGAACAGCTCCGACCCGTTGGCCATCTTGCGCCGCTCGATCGGGTTGTCGACGATGCGCAGCGGCAGTTCCTCCGGCCCGATCGACAGCCCGACCTGCTGCGCCAGCCCCGGTGCGGTGGTCCACAGGATGATGCCGACCGCCACCAGCATCAGCAGCCCCGCCGCCAGCGAAGCGATGGTGCGGATGCGCGTGGTGTTGCGCGTCGGGCGGAACGGGGGGCGGTGCGCGAAGGCATCGTATCCCGGCGTGCCCGCGGGCGGCGCGACGAACGGCTCGGCCGGCGGCGGCGCGCTCGCCACCGCGGGGGTGGGCGTCGGCTCCCCCGCCGCGACGGGCGGCGCCACCAGCGGTTCGGCGACCGGTTCCGGCTGCGGCGCCAGCTCGGGCGGGTCCTGATACCAGCTGTGGCGGCAGTTGGCGCAGCGCACGGTGCGCCCCGTGGTCCCGATCGCGCTGTCGGGGACCAGGTAGCGGGTGCGGCATTCGGGACATTCGAGGAGCATGGACGCGGGCACCGGCTGGACGGAAACCGAATCTAAACACCTGTCCCGCGCCGATGGCAAGCGGGTCGCGGCGCGCTTGAAGCCGCACAAGGCGCGTGCGATGGCAGTCGGCGGTGACACAGGTTGAGGCCGCGTGGCGGGAATTGTCCAGTTCGAGAATGTCGGATTGCGCTACGGCCAGGGGGACGAGGTGCTGCGCGACCTGTCCTTTGCGCTGGCGCCGGGCGAATTCTATTTCCTGACCGGTGCCAGCGGCGCGGGAAAGACCTCGCTGCTGAAGCTGCTCTACCTGTCACAGCGGCCCAGCCGCGGCGTGATCCGGCTGTTCGGCACCGACGTCGTCACGCTGCCGCGCCAGCGTATCCCCGGGTTCCGGCGGCGGATCGGCGTCGTCTATCAGGACTTCCGGCTGGTCCCGCATCTGTCGATCGCGGACAATGTCGCGCTGCCGCTGCGCATCGCCGGGGTGATGGAGAGCGAGGTGCGCGAGGCGGTGGGCGAGATGCTCGCCTGGGTCGGGCTGACGCACCGTGCCGAGGCGCGCCCGCCGACGCTGTCGGGCGGCGAGCAGCAGCGCGTGGCGATCGCGCGCGCCGTGATCGGCCGGCCCGAGATCCTAGTCGCGGACGAGCCGACCGGCAACGTCGACGAGGCGATGGCGGAGCGGCTGATGCAATTGTTCGCCTCGCTCAACGGGCTGGGCACGACGGTGGTGGTGGCGACGCACGACCTGACGTTGCTCAACCGCATCAAGGCGGCGCAGCTGATGCGGATCGTCGACGGGCGGCTGCACGATCCGGTCGGCAGCCTGCGTTTCCCGCCGGGGCGTGGGGCTGACCGGGGGCCGGATCGGGGCGCGCCATGACGCCATCGACGATCCGCGTGCTCGACGCCGCGCGACAGGGGCGGGCGATGGCCTGGGTGCTGGCGATCATGCTGTTCCTGACCGTGCTGGCGGCGGCCGCGGCGATCGCCACGGCGGGCGCGGCGGGCGCGCTGGGGCGCGAACTGGCGGGACGCGCGACGGTGCAGGTGATCGCGGCGGATGCACCCGCGCGACAGGCGGCGGCGGCGCGCGTGCTGGTCGCGCTGCGCCAGTCGTCGGCGGTGCGCCACGCCGATGCGGTGCCGCAGGCGGAACTGGTGCGGCTGCTGGGGCCGTGGCTGGGCAACGGCGCGGCCGGCGACGACCTGCCGATCCCCGCGCTGATCGATATCGATCTGGCCGATCGCGCCGATGCGGCCGACCGGGTGCGCACGCTGCTGGCGCGGGTCGCGCCGGGGGCGACATTGGACCGGCACGACGACGCCATGGCGCCGGTCGGTCGGCTGCTGACCAGCTTCACGCTGCTCGCCGCCGCGCTGGTCGCGCTGATGGCGGCGGCGACCGCGGCGGTGGTGGTGCTGGCGGCCCGCGCCGGGCTGGACGCGCACCGCACCACGATCGAGGTCATGCACGGGCTGGGCGCGACCGATGTGCAGGTGGCGCGGCTGTTCCAGCGCCGCATCGCCCGCGACGCCGCGCTGGGCGCGCTGGTCGGCGGGGTGGCGGCATGGATCGTCGTCGCCTTGCTCGGCTGGCAGGTGGCGGCGGCGGGATCGCAGCTGCTGGGCGGGGCCGCGCTGGGGCAAAGCGGATGGATCGCGATCGTCGCGCTGCCGTTCGCGTTCGTCGCGCTGGCGGCGGCGGTGGCGCGGCATACCGTCACCGCGGCATTGGGGCGAACGCTGTGATCCGCCGCATCGCCGCACTGGGGCTGCTGGCATGGGCGCTCGGCTTCGTCGCGTTCATGCTGCTGCTGCCCGGCCCCGCAGACCCGGGCTTGCGCACCGATGCGATCGTCGTGCCGACCGGGGCGGCGGGGCGGATCGCGCGGGGGCTGGAGCTGCTGGAGGCGGGGCGGGCGCAGCGGATGCTGGTCACCGGCACCGCGCCCGGGGTGACGCGCGCCGACCTGATCCGCGTCGCGGGCCATGCGCGCACCATCGCCTGTTGCGTCGACCTGGGCGCGGACGCGGTCGACACGCGCGGCAATGCGGAGGAGACCGCGGCGTGGCTGGCGGGGCATCGCTATCGCTCGATCCGGCTGGTGACGTCGGACTGGCATGCGCGCCGCGCCCGGCTGGAGCTGGCGTCCGCGCTGGACGACGGCGTGACGATCGCGGTCGACGGCGTGCCGAGCTTCCCGACGCTGGGGCAGGCGTTCAACGAATACAACAAGCTGTTGCTGCGCGCCGCCGCGATCGGCGGACAGGCGGTGTGGCGGCATGTGCCGTGGAGGCAGCAGGGATGATGGCGGTGCGGATCGTGCGGACGCTGGCGTTCCGGCTGGTGTTCTACACCGGATCGGTGCCGATCCTGCTGCTGGTGCCGCTGGTGGCGCTGATCGGCGGGCAGCGTGCGATGATCCCCTATGCGCATGGCTGGTCGCGCTTCCACCGCTGGGCCGCGGCGACGTTGCTGGGGGTGCGCACCCGGTTCGAAGGGACGCTGCCCGATCACCCGGTGCTCTACGCCGCCAAGCACGAGGCGATGTACGAGACGATCGAGCTGTCGTTCCTGCTCCACGGCCCCGCGGTGGTGCTGAAGCGCGAGCTGACGCGGATCCCGCTGTGGGGCTATGCCACCAAGGTCTATGGCGCGATCGCGGTGGATCGCGAGGCCTCCGCCGCGGCGCTGCGCCGGCTGGTGAAGGAAGCGGGGGTGGCGCGCGCGCAGGGCCGCTCGGTGATCGTCTATCCGGAGGGAACGCGCGTGCCGCACGGCGCTACGCCGCCGCTCCGGTCGGGATTTGCGGGGCTGTACAAGACGCTGAACTATCCGGTGGTGCCGATCGCGGTCGACAGCGGGCGGTTCGTGCCCCGCACGGGCTGGCCGCAGCCCGGCGTCGTGACGATCCGGCTGGGCGCCGAAATCCCCCCCGGGCTGCCGCGGCGCGAGGCGGAGGCGCGGGTGCATGCCGCGATCAACCTGCTTGCCGGTGCGGGTGGCGAGGGGTAGCCGGGCGTGATGCGCCGTCTGATCCTTTCGCTCGCTGCCCTGCTGCTCACCACGCCGGCCGCCGCGCAGCGCGCCGACAAGGCCACGCCCGGCTGGGTACGGGTGCGGATGGAGACCGCCGACGGCCCGATCGTGCTCGCGCTCGATCAGCGGCACGCGCCCGTCACCACCGCCAATTTCCTGAAATATGTCGACGATGGGCGGTTCGACGGGGTCAGCTTCTATCGCACTGCGCGCAACCGCAAGGCACCGCAATATGGCTTCATCCAGTCGGGCATCCGCACCGATGCGCGCCGCTTCCTCGACATGATCCCGCACGAATCGACGAGGAAGACCGGGATCAGGCACCTCGACATGACGATCTCGATGGCACGAAAAGGCCCGCCGGGATCGGCCAACGGCAATTTCTTCATCACCGTCGGCGCGCAGCCATCGATGGACTGGACCCCCGCCAACCCCGGCTATGCCGCGTTCGGGCGCGTCGTCGGCGGGCAGGCGACGGTCAAGCGCATCCTGGCCGAGCGCACCGGCGGCGGCATGAACGGCACGCTGATGCTGAAGCCGGTGCGGGTCGAGCGCGCGGTCCGGCTGGATGGCGTGGCCAGGCCCACCGGGCGGCCGCGCCCCTGGCTGATCGAGCGGCGGCGCGACGGCTGAACCCTCCGCCGCCTCCGCCCGTTGAGGTGGGACACGAGGAGAGCGACGATGGTGGAACAGCCCAACAAGCCCGGCGGCGATTTCGGCGAGGACGACAAGCCCCGCGACGCCGGCGACGAGCAGGCGGTGAAGAACCAGGGGCAGGTATTGCCCGAGGATTATCCCGAAAAGAACGGCGGCCGCGCATCGGGCAAGGATGTGACGTGATCCGCCGTCGCCTGATCGTGACGGGCCGGGTACAGAACGTCTTCTACCGCGACTGGCTGGTCGAGCAGGCCCAGGCGCTGGGGCTCGACGGCTGGGTCCGCAACCGCGCCGACGGCAGTGTCGAGGCGGTGGTGCAGGGCGCGTCCGAGATGGTCGACGCGATCGTGGCGCGGGCGCAGGACGGCTCCCCCGCGTCGCGGGTCGAACGGGTGACGGTCAGCGACGATGCCCCCGCGGAGACGCTGACGGGGTTCGAGAAGCGCGCCACGCGCTGAGCGGGTTGGACGCGATCCGGGCACGTCGATATGGCGCGGACCATGGCCGACCCGAAGATCGATCCCACTTGGCTGGCGCCGCTGCGCGCCGAGTTCGACGCGCCGCACATGGCGGCGTTGCGCGACTTCCTGCGCGCGGAGAAGGCGGCGGGGAAGCGCATCTTCCCGCCCTCGGCCGACTGGTTTGCGGCGCTGAACCTCACCCCGCTGCCCGCGGTGCGCGTGGTGGTGCTGGGGCAGGATCCCTATCATGGCGCGGGTCAGGCGCATGGGCTGTGCTTCTCGGTGCGCCCGGGGGTGAAGCCGCCGCCCAGCCTCGTCAACATCTACAAGGAACTGGCGAGCGACTGCGGCATCGCCCCGCCCGCGCACGGTTTTCTGGAACATTGGGCGCGACAGGGGGTGCTGCTGCTCAACAGCGTGCTGACCGTGGAGGAAGGCCGCGCCGCGTCGCACCGCGAGCGCGGGTGGGAGCGGTTCACCGATGCGATCGTCCGGCTGGTCGCGGCGAAGGAGGAGCCGGTCGTCTTCCTGCTGTGGGGCAGCTATGCGCAGAAGAAGGCCGCGTTCGTGCAGGATGTGGCGCGCGGCGGGCGCCATCTGGTGCTGAAGGCGCCGCATCCGTCGCCCTTGTCGGCGCATAACGGCTGGTTCGGGTCGCGGCATTTCAGCACGGCGAACGATTTCCTGTCGCGGCACGGGCGCGGCACGATCGACTGGGCGCTGCCGCCGGTCGTTTGACGGAGGTTCCTCATTTGTTCTAAAATCACGGGATGCAGGAGTCGTTCTCCTTCTCGCGTCCCGATCTCGATCGCTGGCGGGAACTGCTCGGCCCCGTGGCACTGCCGGCACAGCGGCGGACGGCGATCGGGCAACTCGTGAAATCCTCGATCAGCGCGCGGACCCGCGATGCGGTGTCGCTGTCGGCCTATCGCGCGCTCGGCCGGCGCTATCCCTCCGCCGCCGCTCTGGCGCAGGCCGGGGCGGGCGAGGTGGCGCGCGTGATCGCGGCGGTGACCTTCGCCGACGCCAAGGCGACGCATCTGGTCGCGGCGTTGCGGCAGATCGCGCGCGAGGACGGCGGCTTCGACCTCTCCCATCTCGCGCACCGGCCGCTGGGGGAGGCGCTGGCGTGGCTGGAGCGGCTGCCCGGGGTGGCGCGCAAGGTGGCGGCCTCGACGCTCAACGCCAGCCGGCTGGGGCGCCCGGTGATGATCGTCGATACCCATGTGCTGCGCGTGCTCCAGCGGCTGGAGGTGGTGGGTGCCTCGGTCAATTACCGCATCGCCAGCGAGGCGGTGACCGGCGCCATGCCGGCGTGGCGCGGCGACGACTTCCTCGGCTTCCACGTCGCGCTGAAGCGGCTGGGGCAGGAGGTGTGCCGATGGGACGCGCCGGTATGCGAGATGTGTCCGCTGGCGGGGGTGTGTCCGGGGGCGGCGATGGCGGGCGTCGCACGGCGCGGAAGTTGACATAGTTTACACTACGTCCCCACCGGAACCGGAATCGGCGGGAAGCTTGGCGAGCGCGCGGGTCAGCTTCGTGCCGGCGTCGCTGGCATAATAATGGCGCTCGCGGTCGTTCCATGCGCCATAGCGGCGCGGGTCGCGGTAGCGCAGCAGGAACATGGTGAGCTTCTCGTCGAAACGGCGGCGCTCGCCGATCTGTTCGCCCTGGTAGAAGACGGGGGTGGCGACGCCGTGGAGCGCGCGCGACAGCGCCGCATCCGCCAGCTGCGCCACGCCCACGTCGAGCGCGGCATCCCAGGCATCGCGAAAGCTCTCCGCGCCCGCGCGGCGGCGTAGCGCATAGGCGGACGCGCGCGACAGGCCCACGTAGGTCGCGGCCTGCTCGACACAGCCGGTCTGCGCCAGCGCCTCGATAAAGGAGCGCTGGCGTGCGGGGGTCCAGCCATCGTGGCGGGGGCGAAGCGGCGCCGCGTCGAAGCTCGGCACCGGGGGGAGGGTGGAGTCGGTCATGCCGGGAAGGAAGGCATGTGTTGGACGGTGTAGGACAGGGGGAAGTGGCGCCGGCCTATGTACCACATGCTTCGTCATCTGTATTCGGGTCGGCTGCGCGCGGCCGTGCAGCGATCGGAGATGTAACCGTGAGCCGTAGCCGTAGATCGTCACCCTTCGTCGGGATGACGACCGCCGCCAGCGACAAACCGTGGAAGCAGGATTCGGCGCGGCAGATGCGGCGTGCCTGCCATCAGCTATTGGAGCAGACACTGGACGGTGATGCCGTGCCCGATCGCAAGGCGCTGGGTGATTCATGGGGATTGAAGGACGGGAAGCAGCGGATCTCCGATCCGACGTCGAAGTGGCTGCGGAAGTAGGGGGTTACGGTGGGATCGACCGTAGCTCAACCTCTAAACCTCTCTGTTGGTCGGGGATACGCAACCTCTCAGTCGTAAGTGGGGGTATGTTAGAAAGGGGTTGCAACGGGCGGAACAAACATGAGACAAGCTGGTTATGTCGCTTGTGGAGCATATTCGAAGAAGTGGTGCGATTCGATAGCGCCAAGTTCCCTCGCGATCTGAGCGAGGATAGCCCCCTCTCTGTCGGCGTGGGGGTATGCGTATGACAGATTCCCCCGCTTTGCGGGGACTATGACCTCATTTCGGTTGGGTATTCGTACCTTGCCAAAACGAAATCAGGGCCACCGTTGGTAGCGGCGACCCTGATCGGAGACGGACGTACCACCTCATGCTCTTTGACCGAGCGCATGTGTTGTAGTCCGGCTTCGTTTTTCAATCAACCAATTTGCATTGGTAAGATCGGAAAGGAAGCCACTGTGGCAGTCTACAAATATGCGAACCTTTTGCAGAAATCGAGCGGCGATGCTTATGATTTCACTCACAGCCCTGGCACTTATGTTCAGCACTCTGGTATCTATCACTGCGAAGGGTGCGGACGCGAAATTGCAGCAAATCGCGGGGATCCGTTCCCTCCACAGAATCACCATCAACATACTTCGCAAGACGCAATCAGGTGGCGTCTCGTTGTTTACGCTGATCCCAGCACCAAGTAATTTCAGCTTTCGGATTTGATGGGCTGGTTCGGATAAATCGGACCAGCTCAATCCGCCGGCAGGTAAACCTCGCCACCCTTCTCCCGGAACGTCTCGCTCATCCCGCGCATCCCCGCCTCGGCAGAGGCGGCGTCCAGCGGGGCTCCCCCTCCACCATGCTGCGCATGGTCCCCAGCGTTGGGTCGGTCATCCCCCCGGGATGACCTGAGATCGCCGGGGGCGATCTCACCCGCCGCTCCGTGCCGGGGAGGATGGGCCGCGACGAACGTCTCCACCGGCGCATTCTGCTTTGCCGCGAAGTCGCGCACTTCCTGCGTGATCTTCATCGAGCAGAATTTGGGACCACACATCGAGCAGAAGTGCGCGGTCTTGGCACCCTCCGCGGGCAGCGTCTGGTCGTGGTACGACTCCGCCGTGTCGGGGTCGAGCGACAGGTTGAACTGGTCGCGCCAGCGGAATTGGAAGCGCGCGCGGCTCAGTGCGTCGTCGCGCAGCTTGGCGGCCGGATGGCCCTTCGCCAGGTCGGCGGCATGGGCGGCGAGCTTGTAGGTCACCACGCCGACCTTCACGTCGTCGCGATCGGGTAGGCCGAGGTGCTCCTTGGGCGTGACGTAGCAGAGCATCGCGGTGCCGTACCAGCCGATCATCGCGGCGCCGATGCCGCTGGTGATATGGTCGTAGCCCGGCGCGATGTCGGTGGTGAGCGGCCCGAGCGTGTAGAAGGGCGCCTCGCCGCACACCTCCAGCTGCTTGTCCATATTCTCCTTGATCTTGTGCATCGGCACATGGCCTGGGCCTTCGATCATGACCTGGACGTCCTGCGCCCAGGCGCGGTGGGTCAGCTCGCCCAACGTGTACAGCTCGGCGAACTGCGCCTCGTCGTTGGCGTCGGCGATGCTGCCGGGGCGCAGGCCGTCGCCGAGCGAATAGGCGATGTCATACGCCTTCATGATCTCGGTGATCTCGTCGAACCGCTCGTAGAGGAAGCTCTCCTTGTGGTGCGCGAGGCACCATTTCGCCATGATCGAGCCGCCGCGGCTGACGATGCCGGTGACGCGCTTCGCGGTCAGCGGCACATAGGGCAGGCGGACGCCGGCGTGGATGGTAAAATAGTCGACGCCCTGCTCGGCCTGCTCGATCAGCGTGTCGCGGAAGATCTCCCACGTCAGTTCCTCGGCGATGCCGCCGACCTTCTCCAGCGCCTGATAGATAGGGACGGTGCCGATCGGCACGGGCGAGTTGCGGATGATCCATTCGCGCGTGTCGTGGATGTTGCGCCCGGTCGACAGGTCCATGACCGTGTCGGCGCCCCAGCGGATCGACCAGACCAGCTTGTCGACCTCGTTCGCGACGTTGCTGGCGACCGCGGAATTGCCGATATTGGCGTTGATCTTGACCAGGAAGTTGCGGCCGATCGCCATCGGCTCGGATTCGGGGTGGTTGATGTTCGACGGGATGATCGCGCGGCCGCGCGCGACCTCGTCACGGACGAACTCGGGGGTGACGTAATCGGGGATGGCGGCGCCGAACGACTGGCCGTCGCGGACGTACTCCCGCGCCATCTCTCGGCCGAGATTCTCGCGCGTGGCGACATATTCCATCTCGGGCGTGATGATGCCGCGCCGCGCATAGTGCATCTGGCTGACGTTGGCGCCGGCTTTCGCGCGCAGCGGGCGCGGGATGGCGCGCGGGAAGCGCGGCACGCCGCCGGAGCGGTCGGGGCCGAGCTGGCCATTGTCCTCCGGACGCAGCTCGCGCGCGTCATAGGCCTCGACGTCGCCGCGCGCCTCGATCCAGGCGCGGCGGCGTTGCGGCAGGCCGGCCATGATGTCGATCCGCGCGTCGGGGTCGGTATAGGGGCCGGAGGTGTCGTAAACGTTGAGCGGCGGCTCGCCCGACGACGGCTCCAGGTCGATCGCGCGCATCGCGACGCCCAGCGGGCCAACGTGGATCTTGCGGCTGCCGCGGATCGCGCCGGTGGTGACGCCGATCTCGGTACGGGCGGGAATATCGGCCATGCGTCGTCTCTCCTCGTGGCGGAAGAGGACGGACGTCGGGTGGCGTGCCGCTCCCTCCCTACGCCGGTGCCCATCTACCAGGGATGGGGCGGATCAGGTTCAGCGGGTCGGGGGCTGCTGCCCCCCTCTCAGCCGCGCGTCAGCGGCCCCCCGGGGTGAGGGGCAGCATAGCGGCGACGGTGCAAAAGGAAAAGCGCGATCAGCTGCCGGTGGCGGTCGCGGTCGGCGTCGGGGTGGGCGTCGCCGTGGGCGCGGCGCTGGTCCGCAGCGACTCGAGCGAGTTGTTGGTGCCCGCCGGGAAGAAGCCGCCGCCGATCCCGGCGTCGCGGCGCAGATAGACGATATTGTGTACCTGCCCCGTCGACCGGCTGAAGGCGATGCCGTTGCCGTCGGTGGGGGTGATGTTGGCGACGGTCAGCGCGCCGCTTGCATCCGCGGTGGCGATGCCGCCATCGAGCGTGCCGCTGCCATCGAGCGTATCGCGCGCGGTGGCGATCTTGTTCGCCTTGGCGCGCGCGTCCAGCCCGCGCGCGAACAATTCGGTGCGGATCAGCCCGGCATGATAGGCCTCCGCCGCCAGGATGCCCGCGGCCGCCTCCAGATAGACCGCGCTGGTGATCAGCGGCGATGCGCCCTTGTAGGCGGTGACGCCGACATCCTCGAACAGATAGGCGGCGAGCAGGAAATTCTCGTCCGACCCGTAGGGATCGAACGTTTCCGTGCTGCCGACGATGCCCGCCGCGCGCGCCGCCGCGGTGAAGGCGCCGGTGGCGCCGCCGTCGATGTTGATCGCGGGCTGGTTGATGACGAAGTTCGGGCTGACCGCGGTGATGACGGCGCGCAGCGCGTCGACGTGCGCGATCTCGTCCGCCGCGATCTCGCGCGCATAGCTGGCGATGACGGGGTCGTCGAAGATGCGCTGGCGCCCGCCGGTGACGCCGCCCGCGGTGCCGACCGTGCCGCTGGTGCTGGTGCTGGGCAGGTAACGACCGAAGGCGGCGATCGAGTAGAATTGCGCCTCCAGATATTCGAGGTTCAGCGCCAGTTGCAGGATGGCGATATCGGTCGGCACCCCGGTGCTGGTCGCGGTGGGCGTCGGGGTCGGCGTCGGCGTGGGGCTGGGCGAATCGTCGCCCCCGCAGGCCGAGAGCAGCGCGAGGCCGCCGGCCGCGGCGCCGGCCCCGCCCGCGAGCTTCAGGAAGCGGCGGCGCTCGGCACGGCGCTGGTTGGCGAGGTCGAGGGCGGCGAAGACGGAATCTTTGATCATGACGGCATTCCTGCGAAGCGAGCGTGAGGGGGCGGGCGGCGTGAGGCCGTCAGGTCGCCGCCGCGCTGCTCTTGATCGTTCCGTTGACGCCGGCGGGGAAGAAGCCGCCCGCGGTCGCCGTCGTGTTGTTGAGATAGGCGATGTTCAGCACCTGCGCGGGCGTGCGGCTGTACACGATCGCATTCTCGTTGGCGGGCACGATGTTGGACCGCACGCCGTCGCTGGTGGTGACCGGTGCGATCCCCTGGTCGTCGTCGGGCGCGATGCCGCGCACCTTGTCCTCGGTCGGGTTGCCGTCCAGCGCGTCGCGCGCGTCGGAGATGCCGCCGGCGCGGGTGATCGCATTGGGCGTCGGCACCGCGATGCCGCGACGATAGAGCAGCGAGCGGATCGTGGCGGCGTGATACGCCTCCACCGCCAGGATGCCGGCGGCGGCCTCCAGGAACAGCTTGCTGGTGATGAGCGGGGCGGCGCCCTTGTACGCGGTGACGCCGACATCCTCGAACAGGAAGGCGGCGAGGAGGAAATTCTCCTCCGACGCATAAGGATCGAACACCGCGGACGATCCGCTGATCAGCCCGGCGGCGCGCGCCGCGTTGCTGAACGCGCTGGTCGCGCTGACCGACAGGTCGATCGCGGGCTGCGCGATATAGGTGGTGGAGGTCAGCTGCCCGCGCAGGAAGCGGACATGCGCCAGTTCGTCCGCCGCGATCTCGCGCGCATAGGAGGCGAGGTTGGCGTCGGTGAAGGTGACCGCGCGCCCGCCGGTCGCTGCTCCCGCGGTGCCGACCGAGCCGCTGATATCGGCCGAGGCCAGCCCCGCGCCGGTGACCGCGAACGAATAGAAGTTCGCCTCCAGATATTCGAGGTTGAGCGCGAAGTTGACGATGTCGATGTCGGTATAGGCCGTGGTGGCAGTCGGCGTCGGCGTCGGCGTGGGCGTCGCGGTCTGCGCTGCGGCATGGCCCGCCAGCAGCGTCGCGCCCGCGGCCACGCCGGCGGCCTGGGTGAAGAAGGCGCGGCGCGATTCGCGGCGCCGCACGCGGGCGTCGAGCGCCTCCATCATCCGGTCGGAATCGCTCATGCCCTACCCTTTCCTGTCGTCACGCGAACCCGGCTGGACCGGCGATGCTGAACGCCGCCTGTCCGGCCTGGACGTGCCCTAGCGCGGCCGCTGCCGCTACGCCACCGTTCAGAAGGTATATCCCAGACCGACCGCGCCCAGCCACTGGCTGCGCGAACCCGCGATCGCGGTGACCGGCGAGGTGCCGAAGTCGTTGAGCATCCGCTTGTAGCTGCCGCCCGCGATCAGCTTGACGCCCTTCAGCAGGTTGCCGGTCAGCGAATAGGTGCCCGCCAGGCCGATGGTCCAGTGCTTCCACCCGCCGCGCGCAGTGTAGGTGGGCAGCCCGCTCGCCGCCGCGCCCGCCGCATCGACGTCGAAATAGGTGCGCGCGAACCCGCGCTCGACATGTTCGGCCGCGGCGAACAGCCCGACCGCGGCCTTCAGGCTGAGCGGGGTGAAATAATTGACCGAGGGCGTCAGGATGCCGCTCTTGTGGACGCCGTTGACATCGTAGCGGTAGCTGACCGAGGCCGACAGCTTGTCATAGGGGCTGGTCAGCACTCCGGTCTTGCCGATCCCGGCATAGCCGCCCAGCTCGATCGCGGTGCCGCGCTTGCCCAGCGCGCGGACGCGGACGTCGTCGATCGCGTTCAGGTTGCTGCGGTTGAAGTTGATGACGCCGATCGGCCCCGCCTGCACGTCCCAGGTCGGGCCGGGGCGGTTGGGGATCAGGTCGATCGAGGCGCGGTTGCCCAGCACCTGGAACGACAGGTTGCGGAACGACCCGATCGCCGCCGGGCCGGGGACGAGGCGATAGTCGTTCGATCCTTCGTAATCCGGCAGCCACGCGCCGGCGATCGCGACGGTCACGGTGTCGCCGGTCAGTGTCGGATCGGGCGCGGCGATCGGCTCGGCGGGCGCATTGGCGGTCTGGGCGGCGACGGGCATGGCCAGCGCCAGCGCGCCGAGCAGCACGCCGACCCGGGTGGCGCGGAAAATCAAGCTCACGGAAACGTTCCCCTTTGTTTCTGTGCGCCCAACCCGCGTGGGCCGGATTGGCTCCGGCCCGCACGCTCACAGCATATAACGCATCCGGATCTGTTGCGCTTCGGCATCACTGTCGATGCGGAACCGCGCCGCGGTGAAGCGCGGCGGGCCGAAGCGGATCGGGGGATTGCGCGAGAAACCGAAGCCTTCCTTGGGGATGCCCATGAACGTGTCGAGCTTCGCGTTGCCGTTCTCGTCATGGATCACCGCCACGGCATAGTCGCCGCGCGGCAGTGCGCCGAAATGGAGGCCGTGCTGGCCCGCGGGAATCGAGCGCTTCACCGCGTCGCGATCGTCGATGCAATTGGGGAAATTGTCGGGATCAGCGGTCAGGCAGACGCGGATCATCCCCTTGGCCGAGCGCATGTTCTCGACCGACACGTCCAGCGCCGCCAGCGGCGTCGCGCCGATCAGCGGCACGCCCAGCAGCAGCGCCGCCACCACGCGGCGCGCGCGCGCCATGTCGTGCCGGCCCGCGCGCGAAGTCGCCGAGCCCGTCGTCCGTGCCGCACAGTCGATCCCAGAACCGGAAATAGAGGCCATAATTGCACCCGTACCGCTCATGATGCCGCTGGTGGTGGCTGGCGGTGATGAGCCAGCGTCCCACACGTCCCCCCCACATGAAGCGCGGGAACATCTCCCACCCCATATGGTTGGTCACCCCCATAACCGTCATGATCGTCAGCACCAGAGCGAGTGCGACGACATGGATCGGAATCACGAAGACCAGTAGCGGAATGGCCACAGCCCCGGTGACCGCCTCGATCGGGTGGAACGCCATCGCCGCCCAGGCGGTGGGCGGGCGGCTGGCATGGTGGACCGCATGCGCCAGGCGGAACACGCGCGGACGGTGCATCCAGCGATGCGTCCAGTAGAACCAGCTGTCGTGCGCGGCGAGGTACAGGAACACCGACAGCGGCCAATACCATAGCGGCCAGGCGTTCAGGTCGGTGTAGATCCGCGTCCAGCCATGGTGCTGCCAGCCCCAGGCGATGACGCCCGCGGGCGCGCCATAGATGGCGGCGGAGGCGAGGCTCCACGCGATCTCGCGCCGGATCTGCGGATCGAGCCCGGCATAGAGGCCGCGATGCCGCGCGCGCGTGGCGAGCGCGAACCCGCCGCTGGCGGCGAGATACCGCACCGCGACGATCGCCGACATCGCCAGCGCGGACAGCAGGATGGGGACGATCGGCATGGCGGCGGGCGGTGTATCGCGAAACGGGCGGCCGGACCACCATTCCCTCGTCACCCCGGACTTGATCCGGGGTCCCGCCTTTCTTGCGGGGGTGGTGAAGAAGCGGGACCCCGGATCAAGTCCGGGGTGACGGAGTGGAGGAGGCTTTCCCTTTCCGTCATGCCGGACTGGTTCCGGCATCCACCGTGCCGCAAACCTTACGGCCGCTGGACTTGCGGATCGGTGGACCCCGGAACAGGTCCGGGGTGACGGGGCAGGACGGGTAGCATCATCCACTTCGTCACGCCGGGCTCGACCCGGCATCCATCGTGCCGCGAGAGCCGAGGTTGCTGCGTTCGCGGCGCCATGGCCCCCCGGTCAGGCCCGGGGTGACGCTATGGGTGAGCAGGCGTCACGCGGCACACACTTTCGCCGCCGCGCGGGATGGGTTAGCGCTGGCCGCCATGCCCGCGATCCACAAATGCGACCTGGCGATCGTCGGCGGCGGGCTGTCGGGGGCGCTCATCGCGCTGGCGGTGGCGGCGCGGCATCCGCAACTGGACGTGCGGTTGATCGAGCATGACGAGGTCATCGGCGGGAACCATTTCTGGTCGTTCTTCGGCGGCGACGTGGCGGAGGAGGCGCGGCCGCTGCTCGCGCCGCTGATCGCGCATGCCTGGACCGATTACGACGTGCGCTTCCCCGCGCATGCGCGGACGCTGGCGCATCCTTATTACACGATCCGCTCGGCGCGGCTCGATGCACATGTCCGTGCCACGCTGCCGCGGCGTGCGGTCATGACCGGGCGGCGGGTGGTGGCGTGCAGCCCGACCGCGGTGATCCTGTCGGGCGGCGATCGCATCAATGCCACCGGGGTGATCGACGCGCGCGGACCCGCCGACCTGTCGCACCTGGAATGCGGGTGGCAGAAGTTCGTCGGGCGCGAGCTGTCGGTCAGCGCCGGCCATGGCGTCGAGCGGCCGGTGGTGATGGACGCGACGGTCGAGCAGCTCGACGGCTATCGCTTCGTCTATCTGCTGCCGTTCAGTGCGGACACGCTGCTGATCGAGGATACCTATTACAGCGACACGCCCGATCTGGACCGCGCGACCCTGACGCAGCGGATCGACGATTATGCGCGCACGCACGGCTGGACCGCCGGCAATCCGCTGGGCGAGGAGGCGGGCGTGCTGCCGGTCGTGTTCGGCGGCGACTTTCAGGCCTATTGGCGCTCCGGCGGGGAGAAGGTGGCGAAGGCGGGCGCGCGCGCCGGGCTGTTCCACCCCACCACCGGCTATTCGTTGCCCGATGCGGTGCGGCTGGCGCAACTTGTCGCCGCCCAGCGCGATTTTAGCGGAAGCGCGCTGCACGCGCTGACCCATGACCATGCCGCGCGCCTGTGGGCGCAGCGCGGCTTCTACCGGATGCTCGACCTCATGCTGTTCAAGGCCGCCGACCCCGATCAGCGCTATCGCGTGCTGGAACGTTTCTATCGCCTGTCGCCCGCGTTGGTGTCGCGCTTCTACGCCGGGCAATCGACCCTGTGGGACAAGGCGCGCGTGCTGAGCGGCCGGCCGCCGGTGCCGGTCGGGCGTGCGATGTCCGCGCTGCTGGGCGGGGGCGCGGCATGACCCGCGCGGTGGTGGTGGGCGCCGGGTTCGGCGGGCTGGCGCTCGCGATCCGGCTCCAGTCGGCGGGCGTGGCGACGACGATCCTGGAGTCGCGCGACAAGCCGGGCGGGCGCGCCTATTTCTGGGAGAAGGACGGCTTCACCTTCGATGCCGGGCCGACCGTCATCACCGATCCGGCGTGCCTGGAGGAATTGTGGGCACTGTCCGGGCAGCGGATGGCCGACGACGTCGCGCTGGAGCCGGTCCAGCCCTTCTACCGGCTGCATTGGCCCGACGGAACGACGTTCGATTATACCAACGACGACACCTTGCTCCATTCGGAGATCGCGAAGCTGAACCCGGCGGATGTCGCGGGCTATCAGCGGTTCGTCGACTATTCCGCGGGCGTCTATCACGAAGGCTATGAGAAGCTGGGGCATGTCGCCTTCCTCGACTTTGCGTCGATGGTGAAGGCGGCGCCGGCGCTGGCCAAATATCAGGCGTGGCGATCGGTCTATTCGATCGTGTCGAAGTTCGTGGCGGACGAGCGGCTGCGCCAGGCGCTGTCGTTCCACACCCTGCTGGTGGGCGGCAATCCGATGACGACCAGCGCGATCTATGCGCTGATCCACAAATTGGAGCGCGACGGCGGGGTGTGGTTCGCGCGCGGCGGGACCAACCGGCTGGTGGCGGGGATGGTCGCGCTGTTCGAGCGGCTGGGGGGCACGATCCGGCTGGGCGACGCGGTGGCGCGGATCGAGACGCTGGGCGACCGCGTGACCGCGGTGGAGACGCAGGGTGGCTATCGTGCCGAGGTCGACATGCTGGCGGCCAACGCCGACATCATGCACGTCTATCGCGACCTGCTGCCCGGATCGGGCGCGGCGCGGCGCACCGCGGCCTCGCTGGAGCGCAAGCGCTTCTCGCCGTCGCTGTTCGTCGTCCATTTCGGGATCAAGGGGACATGGCCGGGCATCCCGCACCACATGATCCTGTTCGGGCCGCGCTATAAGGGGCTGCTCGACGACATCTACGAACATGGCATGCTGAGCGAGGATTTCTCGCTGTATCTGCACCACCCGACCGTGACCGATCCGGGGCTGGCGCCGGAGGGATGCTCGACCTTCTATGCGCTGGCGCCGGTGCCGCACATGGGCAAGTTCGCTGGCGACTGGGAGACGGTGCGCCCGATCCTGGAGCAGCGCATCCTCGACGAGGTCGGGCGCCGGCTGATCCCCGACATCCACGAGCGGATCGTGACGACGTTCAGCTATGCGCCGACCGATTTCGCGCATGACCTGAACGCGCATCTGGGCAGCGCCTTCTCGCTGGAGCCGATCCTGACGCAAAGCGCCTATTTCCGCGTCCACAATCGCGACGATGCGATCCCGAACCTGTTCTTCACCGGCGCGGGGACGCATCCGGGGGCGGGGATCCCCGGCGTGGTGGGGAGTGCGAAGGCGACCGCGGCGCTGATGCTGGCGGGGCGGTGAGTTGCCCCTCCCTCCGTTCGCCCTGAGGAGAGGCTGAGCTTGTCGAAGCCTCGTCTCGAAGGGGGCATGTACTTCGAGACGGCACTTCGGCAGGCTCAGTGCCTCCTCAGCACGAACGGGGGTGGAGAATTACCCCTCGCCGCGCCGCCGCCAGAGCGACGCGAGCTTTGCGAAACCGATGAACTGCGCACGCAGATACGGGTCGCGGACCTGCGCGACGTCGGCCTTGACCGTCTCCAGGAAGGTGGTGCCGGTGCGGTCCGACGGCATCTGCATCGACCAGCGCGGGAATTCGCGCTCCCCCACATGGATGCGCTGGACATAATCGATCTCGTGATGGCGCACGTCGCGCGCGATCCGCCCCATCGTCGCCTCGACCGCCTCGCGCTCGCCCTCGATCGCCTGGAGGAAGCGCAGCCCGTCGAACAGGAACAGGCCGGTGATGCCGTCGGCCAGGTTGCGATCGGTCGCGACCTCGCACAGCAGCGCCAGCTCCGCCGACGCCAGCGGTCGGGACACCCGGCTCGCATAGATGATCCTGAACACATTCCCCCCGATTTTCATGATGATGGGGGCGAAGGCGGGCGCTGCCTAGTGATCCGCAGCAGCTTGTAATTAAAAGCATGGCCGGCGCGCTCCATTGCCGCCTGCGCGTGCATCCGGTAGCGCCGGGACGATGAAACGCCTTGCCATCTATTGCGGCTCCGCGACGCCGGCCGACCCCTTCTACCTCGATCTGGCGCGCGAGGTGGGGGCGACGCTGGCGCGGCGCGGGATCGGGGTGGTCTATGGCGGCGGGCGGCTGGGATTGATGGGGGCGATCGCGGATTCGGCGCTGGCCGCGGGCGGCGAGGTGATCGGCGTGATCCCGCAGGCGCTGGTCGATGCCGAGGTGGCGCACCGGGGGCTGACCGAGTTGCACGTCGTGCCCGGGATGCACCAGCGCAAGCAGCTGTTCACCGATCTGTCCGACGGTTTCGTCACGCTGCCGGGGGGCACCGGCACGATGGACGAATTGTGGGAGGCGCTGAGCTGGGCGCAGCTGGGCTATCATGCCGACCCCGTCGGGCTGCTCAACGCGCGCGGTTATTACGATCATCTCGTCGCCTTCTGGACGCAGATGGCGCAGGTCGGCTTCCTGCGCGCGCAGCATCGCGACCTGCTGATCGTGGGCGACACGCTGGACGCGCTGCTCGACCGGATGGGCGCGCATGTGCCGACGCAGCCGATCGTGCGCATGGACGCGGGCGACCTGTGACGATGGATCGCGCCGCACTGGTGGAGGCGGCGCGCGAATCGATCGCGAAGGGATCGAAGAGCTTCGCCGCGGCCTCGACGCTGTTTGCGCCGGCGGTGCGCGAGCGGGCGTGGCTGCTCTATGCGTGGTGCCGGCGGTGCGACGATCTGGTCGACGGGCAGGATCACGGCCACGATCGCGTCGTGGTGAGCGACGCGCGCGAGCGGGTGGCGCAGGTGCGCGCGATGAGCGAGGCGGCGCTGCGGGGCGAGGAAACCGGCGATCCGGCGTTCGACGCGCTGGGCGTGGTGGCGGCGGAGACGCGGCTGCCGGCGCGTTACGTCCACGACCTGATCGACGGGTTCCAGCTCGATGCCGACGACTGGATGCCGCGCAGCGAGGACGACCTGTACCGTTATTGCTACCATGTCGCGGGCGCGGTCGGGTGCATGATGGCGATCGTGATGGGGGTGCCGCCGGAGGACGAGGCGACGCTCGACCGCGCCTGCGACCTGGGGCTGGCGTTCCAGCTCGCCAATATCGCGCGCGATATCGAGGAGGATGACCGCGTCGCGCGCTGCTATCTGCCGGTCGAATGGCTGGTGGAAATGGACATGCCGCCCGGCCAGCACATGAAGCCGCCGTTCCGCGACCGGCTGGTGGTGCTCGCCCGCCGGCTGGCGACGCGCGCGGCGCGGCACGAGGCGAGCGCGCGGGTGGGGGCCAAGGCGCTGTCGTTCCGCTCCGCCTGGGCGGTGCTGGCGGCGGCGGGAATCTATGGCGACATCGCGCGCACGGTCGCGGCGCGCGGGCGCCATGCGTGGGACCATCGCGTGACGACGGGCAAGGCGGCGAAGCTGGCGTGGATCGCGCGCGCCGCGGTGCAGGCGGCGCGGCGCGGGGCGATCGCGGACGTGCCGCGGGATCCGGGGTTGTGGACGCGGGGGCGGTAGGAACGGTCACGCATCCACCTCCGTTCGCCCTGAGGAGAGGCTGAGCCTGTCGAAGCCTCGACTCGAAGGGTATGCGCTTGTGCTTCGAGACGGCGCTTCGACAGGCTCAGCGCCTCCTCAGCACGAACGGATGTTGAGGGCGGCCCTCACCAGAGGATTACTCCTCGTCGATCCCCCAGTTCAGCCCGCGCGAGATCGCGGGATCGGCCACCGCGGTGACCAGATACGCCACGAACTGCTTCGCCCGCTGCCACCAGCCGGTCGCGGCGATATACGCCGGCAGCGTCACCTCGCGCGAGCGTGCGATCTCGGCATCGACATAGCCGCGCACGTGCCGTGCGAAGGCGCGATTCTCGACGCGCAGCATCAGCTCCAGGTTGATGAACAGGCTGCGCATGTCGAAATTGGCGCTGCCGATCCAGACGGTGTCGTCGATCACGTACAGCTTCGTATGCAGCTTCGTCGGCAGATATTCGAACACGCGCACGCCCCGGCGCAGCAGCCCGGCATAGGTGAAGCGCGCCGCGGCGATGGTGACGTTGTTGTCGGACGTCGACGCAGTGACGATCCGCACCGCGGCGCGGCGGCGGCCCGCCTTCTCGATCCGGCGCAACAGCATCGGGCTGGGGGTGAAATAGCCCGCGATCATGTCGATCGTGCGCGCGTGGTGCATGTCGTGGCGGATCGCGCGCGCCCAGGGCGACAGCCGCCGCGTCGGCCCGCCGATCGTCCAGCGCAGCCGCCCCTGCGTCTCGCTCCATCGCGCCAGCGCGCGGTTGAGGCGGCGGATCTTGCCGCCGTCGCGGATACCGTCGTGGAGCGCATCGAAATAGCCCGCCATCCGCGCCGCCGCCGGCCCCTCCAGCAGCAGCCCCAGGTCGCGCCAGGCGTGCTGCGCGGGCGTGCCGAAATAATCGTCCTCGATATTGAACCCGCCGATGATGATCCGCGCGTCTCCTTCCGCATCGGCGAGCGCCAGCTTCTGGTGGTTGCGCAGCAGGTAGCGGCGTCCGAAGCGGGGCGAGAAGCGGCACAGCGACACGCCCGCCTCCTCCAGCGGGCGGAAGAAGTCGCTGTCCGCCGACGCGCCGAAGCCATCGACGATCAGCGCGACCTGAACCCCGCGGCCCGCCGCCGCGATCAGCGCGGCGTTGACGCGCTGCCCGGTCGCATCGTCGGCATAGATGTAATAGAGGATGCGCAGCGACGTTCGGGCGCCGTCGATCAGCGCCAGCAGCGCGTCGAGCCGGCGCGGGCCGGTATCGAGCAGCGTCAGCCGGTTGCCGTCGACCGCGAAGCTGGGCTGGGGGGCGGCATCGTTCATCGCCGGGGGATGGGGTGCGCGCGACGCCGTGGCAAGGGGCGCGCTTTTCTTGACGGATCGCGCCGCGGCCGCTAGGGACCGATGCTTCCCTAAGCTTACCGACAAGAGGATACGCGATGGCGCGCGTCACCGTCGAGGATTGCGTCGACAAGATCCCCAACCGTTTCGATCTGGTCCTGCTCGCCGCGCAGCGCGCGCGTCAGGTGTCGGGGGGCGCGGAACTGACCATCGATCGCGACCGCGACAAGAACCCGGTTGTGGCGCTGCGCGAGATCGCCGAAGAGACGATCAAGCCCAAGGACCTGCACGAATCGGCGGTGCAGAGCCTGCAGCGCGTCCAGATCGACGACGAGGAAGAGGCCGACGAGATCGGCAGCCTGGCGGCATCGGCCGAGGCGCTGCGCCTGACCGCGGTGGCACCGCCGCGCAACCAGAATCTGGGCGCCGACTACGACGGCTGAGGCCATCGGCGTGTCCGGTTGAAGGGCCGGCGTTCCCGTGGGGAGCGCCGGCCTTTTCGCGTTTTCGTCATGCGGGGTTTGACCCGGCATCCAAGGGTCCGCGCATGTTGCCGGCGGCGGCGGCGTGCGCGGACGGATGGACCCCGGATCACGTCCGGGGTGACGGTGTCGGGATGGCGCCGAACGAGCAACGAGCCTGTGGCGTGCGGAACCCTGGATGCCGGAAGAGTCCGGCATGACGGGGTGGGTGGGGTGAGCGGACCATCACAACCAACGCGTCACCCCGGCCTCGAGCCGGGGTCCCGCTTCTTTGGCGACGCGGGCGAGAAAGCGGGACCCCGGCTCAAGGCCGGGGTGACAGGGGAAGGGAACGAACGGGACGACGCCCCGGATCAATGCCGAAAGTGGCGCATCCCGGTGAAGACCATCGCCAGCCCCGCCTCGTTCGCCGCGGCGATCACGTCGGCGTCGCGGATCGAGCCGCCGGGCTGGATCACCGCGGTCGCCCCCGCCTCGACCGCGGCCAGCAGCCCGTCGGCGAAGGGGAAGAAGGCGTCGGACGCCACCGCGGAGCCGATCGTGCGCGGGGTCGACCAGCCTGCCTTGTCGGCGGCGTCCTTCGCCTTCCATGCCGCGATGCGGGCCGATTCGAGCCGGTTCATCTGGCCCGCGCCGACGCCGGCGGTGCTGCCGTCCTTGGCATAGACGATCGCGTTCGACTTGACGTGCTTGGCGACCGTCCAGGCGAACAGGCAGTCGGCCAGTTCCTGCTCGGTCGGCTGCCGCTCGGTCACGACCTTCAGGTCGGCGGGCAGCACCCGCCCGGCGTCGCGCGACTGGACCAGCCAGCCGCCCGCGATCGACTTCGCCACCAGCCCGGCACGCGCCGGGTCGGGCAGTTCGCCGGTCAGCAGCAGGCGCAGGTTCTTCTTCGCGGCGAACAGCGCGATCGCCTCCTCGTCGGCGTCGGGCGCGACCACTACTTCGGTGAAGATGCCGGTGATCGCCTCTGCGGTGGCGCGGTCGAGTGCGCGGTTGACCGCAATGATGCCGCCGAACGCGCTGACCGTGTCGCACGCGAACGCGGCTTCATACGCTTCCGCCAGCGTCGCCGCGGTGGCGACGCCGCAGGGGTTGGCGTGCTTGACGATGACGCAGGACGGACCGGCGTCGCGGAACTCCGCGATCAGCTCCAGCGCCGCATCGGCATCGTTGTAATTGTTGTAGCTGAGCGCCTTGCCCTGCACCTGCCGCGCCTGCCCGATGCCGCGCGCGGCGAGGCCAGTGGCGGCGTAGAAGGAGGCGGTCTGGTGCGGGTTCTCGCCATAGCGCAGCTCCGGCCCGGCGCGCTTCAGCGTCAGCGGCAGCGTGTCGGGGAAGGTCATCCCCTGATCGGCGAAGGCGAACCAGCTGGCGATCGCGGCGTCATACTCGGCGGTCAGCGCGAACGCCTTGGCGGCGAGGCGCTTGCGGTTGGCGAGCGTCGTCTCGCCGCTCGCCACCAGCGGATAGTCGGCAGGGTCGGTGACGATCGCGACATAGGCGTGGTTCTTCGCCGCGGAGCGGACCATCGAGGGGCCGCCGATGTCGATATTCTCGACGATCTCGTCGCGGTCGGCACCCTTCGCCACGGTCTGCTGGAAGGGGTAGAGGTTGACGACGACCAGGTCGATCGCGCCGATATCATGTTCCTGCATCGAGGCGGCGTGCGCCTCGTCATCGCGCACCGCGAGCAGGCCGCCGTGGACCTTGGGGTGGAGCGTCTTGACGCGGCCGTCCATCATCTCGGGGAAGCCGGTGAGGTCGCTGATGTCCTTCACCGTCAGCCCGGCCTCGCGCAGCGCCTTGGCGGTGCCGCCGGTGGAGACCAGCTCCACGCCGTTGCCGGCAAGCGCGGTGGCGAGATCGACGATGCCGGTCTTGTCGGAGACGGAGAGAAGGGCGCGCTGGATCGGGATGGTCGTCATGCGCGCGGCCCTAGAAGGTGCGGGGCGGTGGCTCAAGCCTTCGCGTGTCGTTACGTCACCCCAGCGCAGGCTGGGGTCTTTGCGTGGGCGCGCGGAGCGTCTCCTAACCGGAAAATCCCAGCCTGCGCTGGGATGACATTGGACGGCTGGCTCTACCGCGCCTTCTTCATGACCCAGCCGATGCTGGCGCCGCCCGCGGGCGCATGGCCCTGCACCACGATCTGGCGGATCGAGACGAGGCGGCCGAGCGGGTCGCTCCACAGGCTGTCCTCGATCGCCAGTGTCTCGTTTCTGGTGCGGAAATGCCAGAAGGCGCCGCCGGGGGTGCGCAGCATCGCCGCCTGCCCGTCCGCGGTGGCCACCGCCTCGACGCCTGGGCCGAGATGGAAACGCAAGGTGAAGGGCGTGCCCGATCCGCCGCCGCGGCGGTGCCACCCGCTGCGCTGGACCGGCAGCAGCGAATCCTCGCCGCGCAGCTCGCGTCCGTCGCTGGTCAGCAGCAGCTGGCGGCGGTGGTGGAAGCCATGGTGGCGGGCATAGCCGTCGTGCTTCGCCTCGATGCGGCTGCCGGCTTCCGATTCCTGCCGCGACAGTTCGACCTCGCCGACGCCGCGGCCCAGCGTGCCGTCGGGGTTGATCGCGGTGGAGTTGCTGTCGGCGATCACCAGCGTGGAGTGCGCCGCGGTGGTGCGCAGCCCGTCGGCGAGCGAGGGCGAGACGCGGACCCCGGCGTGGCGCGCGCCGCCGCAATTGACCACCAGCCGCTCCGCCCCGTCCGAAAACTCGAACGCCAGCGTGGAAGCGCAGCCGCCGTCGGCGACCTCCGCGGTGGGGGGCGGGGCGGCGTCCATCACGACGATCGCGGCGCCGGCGGCCAGCCGCTGATAGCCCCATTCGCGCGACTGGCGCAGCGGGCGGCCATAGGCACCGCTGGCGAGCAGCACGTCGTTGATATGCGTGGCGCCGAGCGGGAGGCCGCCCTGCCAGCTGGACAGCCCGCCATCGCCCATCACGGTGCCGAGCAGCGCGGGCGTCATCCGCGCCATCGCGCGCTGGATCGCATCGGGCAGCGACTGGCGCCGCGCATCATAGGCGGCGCGCAACGTGCCGATCAGCGCCAGCGCCTCCAGCAAGGCGGCAGGCGAGCGGGTGACGGTGCCGCCGTCCTCCGACAAGGCGGTCGACAGCGCGCGCTGGAACCCCGCCTCGCCGAAGGTCAGCCGCGTCTCGCCCGCGGGGATCAGCAGCCCGGCGACGATCACCGCGGCCCAGGCGGCGAGCCGCGGGGTGCCGACCGCGGCCTTGTCCGCGGTGCGATCGAGGTGGCGGGCGGCGCGCGCGATGCCGTTCAGCAGGCGCGAGCGGAAGATGAGGTCGGTCGAGGACAGCAGCAGCGAGGCGTGGAAGATCCACATCACCAGTCGCTCGGCGGTCACGTCCGGGCGCCACGCCGGGTCCGACACGCGATCGGCATGCGCGGCGAGCCAGCGCGCGGTCAGCGCCTCCGCCACCGGCACAGTGCGCGCGCGGTCGCCGACCGCGTCGAGGTCGCGCAGCCAGGCGAAACCATGCGCATAATCGGTGAAGGCGGAGGTATCGGAGAGCCGGGCGAAATCGAGCCGGTCGAGCGCGACGCGCTCCCCGCCGCCGACCATGACGCCGTCGAGCAGCGCCTGCCCCGCGCCCGCATTCCCCGGCAGCGGATCGACCGGGGTCGCGATCAGCCGGATCGGGTGGCGCCCGTCGAGCCGGCGGTCGTGGAGCGGAGTGCGCCACGTCAGCCGCTCGAAATAATGCGCGATGCGGTGGGTGAGCGACAGCGCGCCGTGCGGCGCCACCTTGATGAGCCGCTTGCCCTGATCGATGCTGTCGGGCGCTGGGGCGGGGGCCGGCTCCGTCATCCCCCGCGCAGCGCCCGGATGTTCTCGGCGTATTTCTCCGCGCCGCCGCGGAAGGTAGCGGTGCCCGCGACGAGTGCGTCGGCCCCGGCATCGATGCACTGGCGCGCGGTGGCGACATCGACGCCGCCGTCGACCTCCAGGTCGATGTCGCGCCCCGACTGGTCGATCAGCTTGCGGATCGCGGCGATCTTCCTGAGCTGGCTGGGGATGAAATGCTGCCCGCCGAAGCCGGGATTGACGCTCATCACCAGCACCAGATCGACCATGTCGATCAGGTAATCGAGCATCTTGGCCGGCGTGCCGGGGTTCAGCACCACGCCCGCGCGCTTGCCCAGCCCCTTGATATGCTGGAGCGTGCGGTGGATGTGCGGCCCCGCCTCGGGATGGACGGTGATCGTGTCCGCACCCGCCTCCGCAAAGGCGTCGAGATAGGCGTCGACGGGGGAGATCATCAGGTGGACGTCGAACGGCTTCGTCGTGTGCGGACGCAGCGCCTTCACCACCGCGGGGCCGATCGTGATGTTGGGGACGAAATGGCCGTCCATGACGTCGACATGGATCCAGTCCGCACCGGCGGCGTCGATCGCGCGCACCTCCTCGCCCAGCTTGGCGAAATCGGCGGAGAGGATGGACGGCGCGATGCGGACGGGCTTGGTCATGATGGCGCCTCCGTTAGCGTGGTCCGGCGTCAGGCGGAAGCGCGTCGAACGCGCGCGATGAAGAAGCCGTCGCAACCGCCCGCCTCCTCCAGCGTGCCGGGCAGCGTGCGGACCCAGCCGCGGTCGGTGGTGGGGATGCCGGGGGGCAGCTCGCCCGCGACGGGCGGCGCGAGCGTGAAATCGGCGCGTGCCGCGAGGAGACGGTCGAGCTGGTCCTCGCCCTCCGCCGGTTCCAGCGAGCAGGTGGCATAGACCAGCGTCCCGCCCGGCGCGACCCAGTCGGCGGCGCGCGACAGGATGCGCGCCTGCACCTGCGCCATATCGGCGACGACGCCGGGGTGCGCGCGGTGGAGCACGTCGGGATGGCGGCGGAAGATGCCGGTCGCGCTGCACGGCGCATCCACCAGCACCGCCGGGGCGGGGGCGTCCGGCTGCCAGTCGAGCACGTCGGCGATGGCGATGTCGAACGGCAGCGCCATGCGCGCGCGATTGTCGCGAAGTCGCGCGGCGCGACTTTCCGACGCATCGACCGCGGTGACGCGCCAGCCCGCGGCGGCGAGCTGGAGCGTCTTGCCACCCGGCGCGGCGCACAGGTCGAGCGCCGTGCCGTCCCCATGGCCGAGCAGGCGCGCGGGCAGCGAGGCGGCGAGATCCTGCACCCAGAAGGCGCCCTCGTCATAGCCGGGCAGTGCGGCGATGTCGGTGCCGGACGGCACGCGGCGATGCGCCGGCGCGAGCGACGGCGCGTCGATCGGGTCCCAGTCGGGGTCGCGCAGCGACAGGTCGATCGGCGGCGGCGCGGCGATGGCGCGTGCGGCGGCCTCGACCATCTCCTCGCCCCAGGCGGCGCGCCAGCGTTCGGCGACCGCCGCCGGCAGCGTCGGCACCGCGGGCAAGGCCGCCTCGCCGCGGATCAGCGTGCCGAAGACGCCATGGACCAGCTTGCGTGGTCCGCCGTCGACCAGCGGCAGGACGGTGGCGATCGCGGCATGCGGCGGGGTACCCAGCGACAGCGCCTGCACCAGCGCGATACGCAGGGCGAACCGCGCCTTGGCATCGTCGGGCAGCCGCTGGCGCGTCGCGCTGTCGATCAGCGCGTCGAGATCGGGCAGGCGGCGCAGCGTCTCCGCGGCGATGGCATGGGCGAGGCCACGGTCGGGGCCGCCGTGGAGCGCGCGGGTCGCCATCGGCAGCGCAGCCTCCAGCGCTTCGCCCCGGCGCAGCACCGCGTCGAGCAGCCGCAATGCGGCACGGCGCGCCGGCGTGCCGAGCGGATCGGGGCCGCCCTTGACCTGCCCCCTGACCTGTTGCGGACGCGCCACGTCAGGCGAGCGGGTCGAGCGCGCTGGCGCGGCGGCGCGTGACGGGAACGGAGGCGGCAGGCGGGATGGCGCTGGAAGACACGGGCATCCCCATCTCCTGCGCGATCTGTGCCAGCGCGGCAATGCGATTGTCGGTATCCGGGTGGGTGGAGAACAGGCTGTCGGCCGAGCGACCGGGAACGATGTACAGCTGCTGCGCGGCGGGAACGCGCGTCGCGGTCGCACCGGGGATGATGCTGGCGCCGTGCTGCAGCTTGGCGAGCGCGCTGGCCAGCGCACGCGGGTTGCCGCTGATCTCCGCACCGGCGCGGTCGGCGCCATATTCGCGCGTGCGGCTGATCGCCATCTGCACGATCATCGCCGCGAAGGGCGCCACCAGCACCGCCAGGATGCCGGCCCAGCCCGGCCCGCGCCCCTCCCCGCCGCGGAAGAACAGGCCGACGTTCGCGAGCATCGACACCGCGCCCGCGATCGTCGCGACCATCGTCATGATCAGCGTGTCGCGGTTGCGGACATGCCCCAGTTCGTGCGCCATCACGCCCGCGATCTCCTCGCGGGTCAGCAGGTCGAGAAGGCCAGTGGTCGCGGCGACCGCGGCATTCGCCGGATTGCGCCCGGTGGCGAAGGCGTTGGGCGAGGGATCGTCGACGATATAGACGCGCGGCATCGGCAGGTTCGCGCGCCGCGCCAGCTCGCGCACCAGCCCGACGAACTCGGGCGCGCTGGCGTCGTCGACCTCGCGCGCGTGGTGCATCGACAGCACGATGCGGTCGGCGTTCCAGAAGGTGAAGAGGTTCATGCCCGCCGCGACCAGCAGCGCGATCACCGCCCCGCCGGCGCCGCCCAGCGTATAGCCGAGCGCCATGAAGAGGGCGGTCAGCGCGGCGAGCAACATGGTCGTCTTGAAGCCGTTCATGCCGGACAATATGTGGCCCTGCGTCACGCGCTTCAATCGGAGGACCCCATGGGCCAGCGCCCCGACCATGTGAAGCCGCCCGCCTATCTGTCGCCCAACCCGCCGGTGCCGGTGCCGGAGAAGGTCGAGCGGCCGGACGAGGACCCGCTGGGCCGCGACCCGGTGCGCTACGGCGACTGGGAGCGGAAGGGGATCGCGGTCGATTTTTGACTCCTCGTCACCCCGGCCTTGAGCCGGGGTCCCGCTTTTACGACGGTGACGAAGAAGCGGGACCCCGGGGTCAAGCCCGGGGTGACGTAAAGATCACTCCTCCCGCAACGGCCGCGCCAGCAGCGCGTCGATCACCTCGCGCACTTCCGCGCCGTCGAGCAGGCGGCAGACCGCGTCGGTGATCGGCATCTCCACCCCCATGGCGTGCGCCACCTCGCGCAGGACGGGGGCGGTGAAGGCACCCTCCGCGACGGTGCGGCGGTTGGTCATCAGCGCCGCCGCCGCCTCGCCGCGGCCGATACCGGCGCCCAGCGAGAAGTTGCGCGAGGCGGTGGAGGAGCAGGTCAGCACCAGATCCCCCAGCCCCGACAGCCCCGCGAGCGTCTCCGCGCGTGCGCCCTTGGCGAGGCCGAAGCGGGTCATCTCCGCGAAGCCGCGCGCGATCAGCGCGGCGCGCGCATTCTGTCCCAGACCGGCGCCGTCGACCACGCCGCACGCGATCGCCAGCACGTTCTTCACCGCGCCGCCGATCTCCGCGCCGATGACGTCGCCGGTGGCATAGGGGCGGAAATGCGGCGCGGCGATCGCGGTCGCCAGCAGCGCGCGCGTCGCCTCTTCCTCGCCCGCCAGCGTCACGGCGGTGGGCAGGCCGCGCGCGACCTCGTGCGCGAAGGTGGGGCCGGACAGCACCAGCACCGGCGAGGCGGGGTGCTGCTCCTGCGCCACCTCGCTCATCAGCCGGTGGGTATGCGCCTCGATCCCCTTGCAGCAGACGACCAGCGGCTGCGTAGTGGCGGGGAGCTGCGCCAGCACGCTGCGCATCGCCTGCGCCGGAGTGACGATCAGGGTCGCGGCGGTATCGGCCAGCTCGTTCAGGTCGCCGGTGGCGCGGATATGGGGGGAGAGCGGGATGCCGGGCAGGTAGCCGTCGTTGCGATGCGTGGCATTGATCGCCGCGACCAGCGCCGGATCGCGCGCCCACAGCCGCACCGCGTGTCCGTTGGCGGCGGCGACCTGCGCCAGCGCGGTGCCCCAGGCGCCCGCGCCCACGACGCCGATCGCGCGACTCATGCCTTGACGCCCGCGCCGCGCACCTTCTCCGCCTTCGGGTCGAGCGGCCAGCGCGGGCGTGCGGCGACGTCGAGCGGATCGGTATAGCCCGCGGCGAACCGCTCCGCGCCGGCCCAGGCGATCATCGCGGCATTGTCGGTACACAGCCACGACGGCGGCGCGACGAAGCGCAGGCCGTGCCGCTCGGCGAGGTCGCGCAGCCCCGCGCGCACCGCGCCATTGGCGGCGACCCCGCCCGCCACCACCAAAGCGGTGGCGTCGCCGGCCTGCGCGATGGCGCGCGTGGTGCGGTCGAGCAGGCAGTCGACCACCGCCGCCTGAAAGCTGGCGGCGACATCCGCCGCGGCATGATCGGGCGCGGCGCGCGCCACCGCGGCCTTCAGCCCGGCGAAGGAGAAATGCGGCTCGGCCGAGCCCTTCAGCGGACGCGGCAGCGGGACGGCGCGCGGGTCGCCGTCCGCCGCGGCGCGCTCGACCGCGGGACCGCCGGGGAAGCCGAGGCCGAGGATCTTGGCGGTCTTGTCGAACGCCTCGCCCACCGCATCGTCGATCGTGGTGGCGAGACGGCGATAGGCGCCGACCCCCTCGACCAGCAGCAATTGGCAATGCCCGCCCGACACCAGCAGCAGCAGATAGGGGAAGGCGAGGTCGGGATCGGCCAGCCGCGGGCTGAGCGCATGTCCCTCCAGATGATTGACCGCGATCAACGGCTTGCCTGCGGCGTGGGCCAGCGCCTTGCCGGTGACCAGCCCGACCATCACCCCGCCGATCAGCCCCGGCCCGGCGGTGGCGGCGATCGCGTCGACGTCCGCGAGCGTGACGTTCGCGTCGGCGAGCGCGGCGGCGATCAGCGGCTCCAGCGCCTCGACATGCGCGCGCGCGGCGATTTCCGGGACGACGCCGCCGAACGGACGGTGCGCCGCCTCCTGCCCGGCGAGGCGATGGGCGAGCACCTGCCGCTCGCCGGTGACGAGCGCGGCGGCGGTTTCGTCGCACGAGGATTCGAGGCCGAGGATGAGCATGGGGGGGATGTAGGGGATTGTGCCCCCCTTCTTAAAGCCCCTCCCCTTCAGGGGAGGGGTTGGGGGTGGGGGAGGTTTCACCGAGATTGTCGCTCGTGACTGCCCCACCCCAACCCCTCCCCTGAAGGGGAGGGGCTTTTTGTCGCGGTAGTTGCGACCGGCACCGCAACCCGGCAAGGGAACCCTTATGTTCCGGCTCGGTACCCGTGGTTCCCCGCTCGCGCTCACCCAGGCGGGAATGGTGCGCGATGCGCTGATGGCGGCGCATGGCTGGGACGATGTGGAGATCGTCGTCATCCGCACCACCGGCGACCGGGTGCAGGATCGCGCGTTGGCGGAGATCGGCGGCAAGGCCTTGTGGACCAAGGAGCTGGACCGCGCGCTGCTCGCCGGCGAGGTCGATGCCTGCGTCCATTCGATGAAGGATGTCGAGACGCTGCGCCCCGATGCGATCGCGATCGCGGCGATCCTGCCGCGCGCCGACGTGCGCGACCGGCTGATCGGGGCGGACAGCCTCGACGCGCTGCCGCATGGCGCGACGATCGGCACCAGCAGCCCGCGGCGCGCGGCGCAGGTGCGGCGGCTGCGCCCCGATGTCGGCACCACGCTGTTCCGCGGCAATGTCGATACGCGGCTGGGGAAGCTGGCCGCGGGCGAGGTGGATGCGACCCTGCTCGCCGCCGCCGGACTGGAGCGGCTGGGGCGGCACGATACCGGTGTCGCGATCCCGCTCGACGTGATGCTGCCCGCGCCGGCGCAGGGCGCGGTGGGTGTCGAGACGCTGAGCGAGGGCGACGCGCGCGCGCGGGTCGCGGCGATCGACGATCGCGACACGCATCGCGCCGTGGCGGCGGAGCGTGCGTTCCTGGCGGCGCTGCGTGCGGATTGCCATTCGCCGGTGGCGGCGCTGGCGACGATCGAGCGCGGCGCGCTGCGGCTGCGCGCGCAATTGCTGACCGAGGCGGGCGAGCAGGCTGTCGAGGGCAGCGCGGAGGGCGAGGATGCGGTCGAGGTCGGCGCGCGGCTCGCCGCCGAGCTGCTGGCATGCGCGCCCGACGCGATCCGCGCGCTGTTCGGTTGATCGTCATGCGCCGCGCCCTGGTGCTGCGGCCGGAACCGGGAAATGCGCGCACCTGCGCCGCGTTGCGCGCCACGGGCGTCGCGGCGGTCGCGCTGCCGTTGTTCGCGATCGTGCCGCACGACTGGCCGGTGCCGGACGCCGCAGGGTTCGACGCGCTGCTGCTGACCAGTGCCAATGCGGTGCGCCATGCCGGCGCCGGTCTGCACAGACTGTCGCATCTGCCGGTGGTGGCGGTGGGGGAGGCGACCGCGGTGGCGGCGCGGGCGGCCGGGCTGCGCGTCGCGATCACCGGCGATGGCGATGCGGCGCAGGCGGTGGCGCTGGCGGCGCGCTATCCGCGGTTGCTGCATCTGGCGGGGCGCGACCGGGTCGCGGTGGCGGGGGTGACGGCGGTAACGGTCTATGCCAGCGATCCGCTGGCGGTGACGGTGGACGCCGTGGCGGCGGCGCGCGATGCGGTGGTGCTGCTTCATTCGCGGCGCGCGGCGGCGCGATTCGTCGCGCTGGCGGGGGCGATGTCGCGCGAATCGGTGCGGGTCGCGGCGCTGTCGGCGGCGGTGGCGGCAGAAGCGGGTACGGGGTGGCAGGCGGTGGCGGTCGCGCCGCGGCCCGACGATGCGGCGCTGGTCGCGACGGCGGTGCGGCTCGCGATTGACCCGTGACCGCGCGCGCGGGATAAGCGGGCGGATGACCGATTTTCCCGGCACGCAGCGTGGTACATCGCGATCGCGGATCGGCCCGGTCCTGGCGATCGCGATCGTCGCTTTCCTGATTGGATTGGGCCTGATGGCCTATGCGGTACGCAACACGCCGGGCTTCTTCGTGCGCTCCGCCGCGCCGACGCCGGCACCGTCGCCCAGCGCGACGCCGACGCCGCCCGTCGCGGCCACAGCGGTCAGCGATCTCAACACGCTGGCGCTGCGCGAAGCGGCGCTGGCGGCGCAGGTCGCCAATCTGGAGGCGCGGGTGGCGCACACCGATGGCGACAGCGCGCAGGCGGCGGCGCGCGCTGGCCGTGCGGAGGCGATCCTGACCGCGTTCGCGTCGCGCCGCGCGATCGATCGCGGCGCGGGGCTCGGCTATCTGGAGGCGCAGCTGCGCGAGCGGTTCGGCACCACCCTGCCCAACGACGTCAACACCGTGATCCGCGCCGCACGCGCGCCGGTGACGCTGGAGGACCTGCGCGAGGGGCTGAACAGCGCCGCACCGGTTTTGCTGTCGCAGAAGAGCGACTGGTGGGCGGGGATCGGCAGCGAGCTGCGCAGCCTGGTGGTGATCCATCGCGCGGGCACGCCCTCGCCACTGCCGTCGGACCGGCTGGCACGCGCGCGGCGGATGCTCGACATGGGCAATGTCGAGGCGGCGCTGGGCGAGGTGCAACGGTTGCCTGGCGCGGGCGGGGCGGACGGCTGGATCGCGGCGGCGCGGCGCTGGATCGACGCGCGGCGGTCGCTCGACACGCTGGAGGCGGCGGCGATCACGGGCGCGATCGCGCCGCCCCGGGTGACGGTGCTGCCCGCGATGCCGGCGCCGGACCCCTCGCCGAGCGCGGAGGCGGAAACGGAGACGGGGGCGCAGGGATTGTTCTGACCGGTAGATCCTCCCCTGGTGGAGGAGGATCTATCCGTCGAGCGACCGCGCCCTGTCCACCAGCAACACCGGCACGCCGTCGCGGATCGGATAGGCCAGCCGCGCCGCGTCCGACACCAGCTCGCCTGCGGCCTCGTCCCATCGCAGCGGGGTGCGGGTCAGCGGGCAGACCAGCCGCTCCAGCAGCCACGGATCAATGCGCGTTGCGCCCGTCACTGTCCCCGTCACTGAAGCGTCACCCGGTCCTCGCCACCATGGCGGCCGAAGAATTGCATCAGCTGCACCAGCAGGTCGGCGCGCGTCGCGATGTCCGGCGCCTCCAGCAGCGCCTGCTTGGCGGCGACATCGAAGGGGGCGATCTGCGCGATGCCGTTGACCAGGCTCATGTCGTCGAGCCGGCCGACCGCGTCCCAGTCCACCGCATAGCCCTGCGCCTCCGCGAAGCGGCGCGATTCCATCTCCAGCGAGGCACGCGCGCCCAGCGCCAGCACCTCGTCGACCGGGGAGGGGAGCAGCATCGCCTCCACCTGGCGGAAGGCGGTGGTGACGTCGAGTTCCTCGATCACGCGGAACAGCGACAGCCCTTCGAGGATCAGATTGTAGCGGCCGTCGTCGAGCGCCTCGACCTCGGCGATCCGCCCGACGCAGCCGATGTCGAACAGTCCTGGCCGATCGCGGTCGAGACCGGCCCGGTCGGGCAGGTCGGGGCGCGGCTGGATCATCGCGATGCGGCGGTCGCGCGCCATCGCGTCCGACACCATCGCCCGGTAGCGCGGCTCGAAGATATGGAGCGGCAGATGCAGCCCCGGGAACAGCAAAGCGCCGGGAAGCGGAAAGACCGACAGCCGGGTGGTATCGCCGGGCATCAGCCGAACAGGATCGCCGACAGCCGGCGGCGCTGCGCCGACACCCAGGGATCCTCCAGCCCGACGACCTCGAACAGCTTCAGCAACTGCTGGCGCGCCGCGCCCTCGTTCCAGTCGCGCTCGCCCTTGACGATCGTCAGGAAATGATCGGCGGCGGCATCGCGGTCGCCCGCCGCCATGCGCGCATTGGCAAGGTCGTAGCGCGCCTGCCAATCCTCCGGGTTCGCCGCGACCGCGGCCTCCAGCGGGGCGAGATCGTCGACCGCGGGGGCCGACCGCGCCAGCGCGAGCGCGGACTGCGCGCGCGCGATGTCGGGCAGCCTGGCGATGTCCTCCGGCAGCGTGGCGATCAGCGCTTCGGCCGCATCGGGATCGCCGACCGCGATCAGCGCGCGGATGCGGCCCGACAGGACGGCGTGGTGATCCGGCGCCATCTCGGACAGCTGGTCGAAGATCGACAGCGCGCGCTCCGCCTCGCCCTCGGCCAGCACCTGCTCGCCCATCGCGATCAGCGGCTCCAGCTCGGCCTCCTGCGCCTGCGCCTCGCCCGCGATCGGCAGCTGGCGCAGCAGCTGGTCCAGCATCGTGCGCAGCTGCGATTCGGTGCGCGCCGGCGTCAGATCGGCGACCAGCTGCCCCTGGAACATCGCATAGACAGTCGGGATCGAGCGGATCTGGAATTGGTTGGCGATGAACTGGTTCTTGTCGGTGTCGACCTTCGCCAGCACCACGCCCTTGTCGGCGTAATCGGCGGCGACCTTCTCCAGCACCGGCGCCAGCGCCTTGCACGGGCCGCACCATTCGGCCCAGAAATCGATGATGACGAGCTTCGTCATCGAGGGTTCGACGACCTCGGCGCGGAAGGTCTGGACGGCTTCCTTCTCCGCCGGTGACATGCCTAGAGTGGCCAAGGGGCGCTCCTGCTTGATGGATGCCCCTTATGTGGGAACGGGGCGGGGGATACAAACCCCCCGCCCCGCCACCATGGATCAGGCAATGCGGATCAGAACGCCGCCGTGATCGAGAACAGCGCGCGCGCACCCGCGATCGACCCGCTGCCGTTCTGCCCGCGGCTGAAGCTGGGCTGCAGATACGCCGCCTCGCTGTCGGAGATGTTGGTGTCGACATAGGCGACCCCCAGCGTCAGCGGCGTGCCGTGGATCGCATAGTCGGCGCCCAGCATCCAGTCGACGTAGCGCCCGGTCGGCGCGACGCTGGTGGCGAACGGCCCGAGGCCGCGGTTGCCGGCGGAATAGCCGATATGCGCCTTCGCGGTCAGCGCGGTGTCGGGGATGCCGACGGCGCCGTCGCCCCAGACGTAGAAATTGTCGCCCTTCGCACCGGGACGGTCATAGACGCCGTTAGCGGCCGAGGTGCCGTTGGCGTACCAGGCGCCCAGCGCCTCCTGCTTGGGCGCATAGGCGACCCCGGCGGTGAGGCTCAGCGGGCCGGCGGTGCCCGAGAGCTTGGCATACGGCTCGATGAAGTCGGTGTTGTCGAAGCCGCCCGGATACATGTACCAGGTGGCGCCGACGTCGAGCGTGCCGCCGCCGCCGATCGGGGTCTTGTAGCCCGCGATCAGGTCCAGCTCCATGTTGGCGCCGCCGAACGTGCCCCAGCCCGCGAGGTTCGACCCCCAGGTGCCGACGTACAAGCCGCTTTCGTGCGCGACGGTAAAGCCACCCTGGATCGCCGGGTTGCGATCGGACTGCGAGACGCCGCGGAAGCGATAGTCGTTCACCAGGGCGACCGAACCGGAGACGGTGACGGGCTTGGGTGGCGCTTCCTCCTGCGCGGTGGCGGGGAGCGCGGTGACGGCCAGCAGCGCGGCCGGGATCAGAGATGCGTACTTCATGGAACCTCCCTTGTGGTAGAGGCTCCTCCTGCGTCCGGTCGGCGGTCGCTCTATCCCCTTGGGATGGCGACCGCTCGTCCGCACTCAACTGGGTTATTCGGCGATTGCTGCCGTATTGTTTCCAGATGTTGTCAAAACATGTCGCGACGGTTGCTTAGTGGCTTCCCGCGGCAAGTGTGGCGATCCGGCCACGCGCCCCGGTGATCTCCACCCGCGTCCCCGCCGCGCGGCGGCGCTGGAACCAGTCGCGCAGCATCTCCGCGCTGGTGTGGTCGACCGCGTCGAGGCGCGAGGCATCGATGCGGACATGCGTGCCCGCCGGGACGCGGTCCAGCGTCTCCGACAGCTTGGGCAGCGTGACGAAGGTGGCGGTGCCGTCCAGCGTGATGGCATGCGCGTCGCCCTCGCTCGCCTCGAACACCTTCAGGCGCAGGCGGCGCAGGTGCGGCACCAGCTCCAGCATGGTGAGGCCGATGCCGACCAGCACCCCGGTCAGCAGGTCGGTCGCGACCACCATGATCAGCGTCGCCGCCCAGATCGCGACCGGCAGCACGCCATAGTCGCGGAACAGGTGGGTGGCGTGCTTGACGCTGACCAGGCGGAAGCCGGTGACGACCAGGATCGCGCCCAGCGCGGCCATCGGGATCGCGGTCAGCACGAACGGCAGCGCCGCGACGAAGCCCAGGATCCACACGCCATGGAGGATCGCCGACAGCCGCGTCACCGCGCCCGCCTGCACGTTGGCGGAGGAGCGCACGATCACGCCGGTCATCGGCAGCGCGCCCGCGAAGCCGCACAACAGGTTGCCGACGCCCTGCGCGCGCAGCTCCTTGTTATAATCGGTGCGCACGCCCGCGTGCATCTTGTCGACCGCGGCGGCGGACAGCAACGTCTCGGCCGAGGCGATGAAGGCGATGGCGAAGCCCGCGGCGATCACCGACGGGTCGAGCAGGCGGGTGAAGGCGTTGCCCGAAGGCGGGGCGATCGCGCCGAAGATCGAATCGGGCACCTGCACGCGCGCGACGTCCACCCCCAGCAGCAGCGACAGGATCGTGCCCGCGACCACGCCGACCAGCGCGCCGGGCAACAGCTTCATCGACGCCGGGCGGAACTTCTCCCACCCCAGCATCGCCGCGATCGTGGCGAGCGCGATCAGGAAGGCGAATTCGGTCGCGCGCAGGTCCGCCGACAGGCCGAGCAGGCGGCCCGGCGCCGCGGCCAGGTTCTGCAGCCCGCTGGGCAGCGGGCGATGGTCGAACAGGACATGGAACTGGCCCACCACGATCAGCACGCCGATCCCCGCGAGCATGCCATGGACCACCGCAGGCGAGATCGCCTTGAACCAGCCGCCGAGCCGGAACACGCCGGCCGCGACCTGTACCGCGCCCGCCAGGATCAGGATCGGACCGAGCGCGCTCAGCCCCTGGTCGCGCACCAGCTCGTACACGATCACCGCCAGGCCGGCGGCAGGGCCGCTGACCTGCAACGGCGAGCCGGCGAGCGCGCCGACGATGATGCCGCCGATGATGCCGGTGATCAGTCCCTTCTCCGCCGGCACGCCGGACGCGATCGCGATCCCCATGCACAGCGGCATCGCGACGAGGAAGACGACGATCGACGCAGTGACGTCGCGCCCCAGGAACTGGAGTCGGGGCACGGACACGCCCGGCCGGTCGGCGGGGGCGAGAGGAAGCGGTTCGGCGGCGGCGGTCACGGGCGGGCTCCTGCGATCAATCGTCCGGGAGTAGGACTCGCCGATTGCTGCGTCCGCGCGGGTTTGTGTTGTTTCGTTGCTTCGAGTGATCAAAGCCCCTCCCCTGAAGGGGAGGGGTTAAGTAAGGGTCACAGATGCTGCACCCGCCCGGTATGCGGCAGCACGATCTCCGCGCGCAGCCCGCCCTCGCGCCGGTTCGCCAGCGTCAGCGTGCCGCCCTCCATCGCCACCGCCAGCTGGACGATCGGCAGCCCCAGCCCGAACCCCACGGTATCGCGTCCGCGCGCGGGGTCGAGGCGGACGAATGGCTCCAGCACATGGTCCAGCTCGTCGTCGGGAATCCCCGGGCCGTCGTCCTCAACCCGGATCGCCAGCGTCTCCCCGCCGGGCACCAGCGTGATCGTGACGCGCTCGCCATAATGCAGCGCATTGTCGACCAGATTGACCAGCGCACGCTTGAATCCGACGCGGCGCACGCGCCACTCGCAATGGTCCGGCCCGTCATAGGTCGCGTCGCGCCCGCGGTCCTGCGCATCGTCGGCCAGCGTCGCGCACATCACCGCGAGATCGACCGAGGTGGCGCGCTCCGGATCGGCATCGCCGCCCAAGAAGGCGAGCAGCGAGGTGATCATCGCCTCCATCTCCTCGACATCGCGCACGATCGCGTCGCGCGTCTCGTCGGCGTCGAGCGCCTCGGTACGCAGGTGGAGCCGCGCCAGCGGCGTGCGCAGGTCGTGCCCCACCGCGGCCAGCGCCTGCGTGCGTCCCGCGATCAGTGCCTGGATCCGCTCCTGCATGCGGTTGAACGCGGTGACGACGCGGCGCACCTCGCCCGGCCCGTCCTCCTCCACCGGCACCACCGCCCCTCCCGCCGTACCGCGCCCGACCAGCTCCGCCGCTGCCGCCAGCCGGCGCAGCGGCAGGAAGGCACGGCGCAGCAGCACGCCGCCCAGCACCATCAGCGCGATCGCGGGGATCAGCGCCAGCGCGATTCGCTCGAACGCCAGGTTGATGTCCGCCACCGGCTCCAGCGTGCGGAAATACAGCCAGCTGCCGTCCGCCAGTCGCAAGCCCCCCGCCACCACCGAGCTGCGCCCCGGCGATTGCAGCCGCACGCGCAGGTCGGACCCCTTCAGCGACGGTTCCCAGTCGACGATCTGGCGCCGCATCTCGTCCAGCGCGGGGGAGATGCGCGGCGGCTCGGGCAACACCGCGCTCCATTGCAGCGCATAGCGATCGGTGGTCAGTTCGGTCGCCATCGCCGGGCGCTGCGTCGGCGCGCGCTCGTCGAGCAGGCGGCGGCTGATGACCAGATGTTCGGCAAGGCGATGCGCCTCGTCGTCGCGCACCGCGAAGCGGCTGGCGCGCTCGTACAGCAATGTGCTGGTGCCGAATTCGATCAGCAGCGTCAGTAGCAGGATCGCAACGACCTGCCCCAGCAGGCCGATCGCGGGCCGCCTGAACCGGGTCAAACGCGCTCCACCGGGGCGTTGAGCATATAGCCGACGCCGCGCACGGTGACGATCGGCGCGGGCGCGCCCGCGCTGCCCAGCTTGCGGCGCAGCCGGCTGATCAGCACGTCGATCGAGCGGTCGGAACTGTCGCCCAGCCGGGTGCGGCTCAGCTCGATCAGCCGCTCGCGCGCGATCACGCGCTGCGCATGGTCGGCGAGCACGACCAGCAGGTCGAATTCCGCGCCGGTCAGGTCGACGATCGCCCCGGTCGGCGAAGCCAGCTCCCGCCGCGGCAGATTGACGGTCCAGCCGTCGAAGGTCAGCATCCCCTGGTCGCCCGCCCCGGCGCGCCGGTCCAGCGCGGGACGGCGCAGCACCGCGCGGACGCGCGCCACCAGCTCGCGCGTGCCGAACGGCTTGGCGATATAATCGTCCGCGCCCAGCTCCAGCCCGACGACGCGATCGGTTTCGCTGGCGCGTGCCGACATGAAGATGATCGGCACGTCGCTCTTCTGCCGCAGCGACCGGCACAGGTCGATCCCGCTGGTGCCGGGCAGCATGATGTCGAGCAGGACGAGGTCGACCGGTCCCGAATCGAGCGCCAGCCACATTTCCGGCGCGGCGGAGGCGGGACGGACGGAAAAGCCGTTCTCCTGCAGCGCGCGCGCGGTGAGCATGCGGAGCGAGGGATCGTCCTCGACGAGCAGGATCGTGGGGGCGGTCATGCCCCGTGAGGTAGAGTCGCGGTGGAGCGGGGTCAACGTGGGCGGGGGTGCCAGAAAAAGTGTGTAACGCAACCGATGGGGGCTTGCGGGGGTCAGGGTGCGCTGCTAGTGGCCGCGCCTCACCCAGCCGGTCCCTGCAAACGCAGCCCGGCTTCGGCGCCAGAGCGGGCGTAGCTCAGGGGTAGAGCACAACCTTGCCAAGGTTGGGGTCGAGGGTTCGAATCCCTTCGCCCGCTCCAGCGATCCGGTGGTTTCCCCACCGTATCCCCACCAAATTGATGCTCACTGGCATGCCTCCATCCATGGCCGCGAGGCGCACGCACCCGCTACAAAACGGGATGCGTCACGCTCTCGCTCTTCTCGTTCGAAACGAAGGCGTCGGCGCTCCTCGTCAGATATTCGGCTTCGTAATGCGACGCGAGTTGCCTCCTCGCGCGAATACCCTTGAAGCGTCATAAGGCTGTCACGCAAGCGGATCTCATCGTCTCTAAGCGTATTTGGTGGAGGGGATGCGGGGGATAGGAGCGCCGCGGCAACTATTAGTAGCACCGAAGGTGCGCCGACGATCATCAAAGCGCGACGGAACTCCGCTTGCTCTCGTTCGACCGGATCAGTGATGTCTTTTGGGTTTGCCAGCGCCACACGCAACCGCGCGATCAGTTTCTCTCGTATTTGATAACCCTTCGGCATGTGCACCTCTGTCGTTGGCCAGAGGCGTTCGGCGGAGCCGGGTGTTCGAAACCCCGGCAAAGCGCAAGGCGCATGCGCCTTTACCGTTGCCGGTTGGACATGCGCGCATGCCACCCGGCCACAGCATAGCTGGAACCGGAGGCTTTGCTTGGGAGGTTTCGATGCCTCACCCTCGAGTGTCGCGAGGGCGGGGTGATGATAGATCACTTTCCGGCTGTCGCAAGTGAGCAAAGGGCCAAAGTTGCTTTGGCCTCAGCGATCGGAGCGTTCAGGCAGAGCTACCAGCAGTTTTGAACAAGCAAGGACATTCGGCGTAGGCAAGGGTAGTATGATCCTTCGGTGGATGCTTCGGGCGCACTACCGCCGGTGGGAAGTACGGACGCAGGATAATTTCTCGATTTGCCTGTTCTGGCCGTTAGGAGGCCGCTGGGAGCGATTTGGGCGATGTGAGCGCAATACAGGCCACTTGTGCTATAAAACGACTGGAAGGCCGTTATAGCGGTTTTCTAAATACCCCTGCTAAAAATCGCTGTAAATTTGACCGCTAAAAAATAGTACAAGTATATTACTTATCTATTTTTTTTCGCGTCCGTGGACTCTGATCTGTAAAAATAAAAAAGAAGATATAGAGGAATTACACACACTGTCTATATCTTGCCACAAAAGGGATGTGGCAAAAGGCGTCTATAACGTTCAGGCTTACTCATCCGCGACTGCTTCGCTCGCCTCTACGCTGCTATCTGGGACGAGTTCAATTTCCGCGCGAACCATCGCGAGCGGATAAACGGAACATTTTACCTTCTGGTCGGGGCGCCGTGACAGCCCCCATCGAGCGGTTCAAAGCGACAGGGTCAGCCGGCCCGATCCCCACCGCTTCGGTTTGAGTTACGAACTCGTCCAATCTGCCGGTGGCGAGCGCGGCCGCTAGGGAAAGCCGTTCAATGGCGCATCCCTGTAGACAGATTCACAAGATTCTGGTAGCACAGCTTCCGCCCGGGATCGCGAAATCCCGGGCGGGGTTGATGCTACAACCAGATCAGTAACGCGAGGGCCGCTAACCCAAGCGCTACACAGGTCCGGCCGGACATGCAGACCTCTCAATCTTCGGGAACTGAACCGTCCCGATCGGCCTCCCCTTAGGGCAGCAAGGTTCAACCGTGGCGCGTTGGCGATCCAGGGTTCTCAAATGGAAGGGTTGGCCCCCTTCCGGCGACAGGGGCGCTAGCGGCATTGCCGTTTAGCGTCCCATCTCGTTGACGGAGCGTGTAATTATCTCCGTCTTTAATCAGACCACCCCGCTGCACTAGCCGACTGAGCCACGAATAAACTGCGGAGGGGTTCGTCTGCAGCTTCTCCGCGGTGAAAGGGTTGTTTCGCGCCGCCTCTACAGCCTCAGCCGCTGTGAATGACCCTCCCATCCCTGCTACAGCCTGCTGCATAACGCTACTGAAGGTTTTTTCAACAACGTTCGGCTCTTGTTCCTCCTCAACTCGACCGCTGCGTATCTCGTTGAGGATGGTGGGGTGATACAGCAAATTATCCACCCTAACAATCTGCTTCCGTTCAATCAGGCGCGCTACGGAGTTGCCAAGGATGTTCGCGTTGCGTCTGATCCGGTCAACAAAATCCGGGTCGGAAAGGAGTTGGCCTCGTAGCCACTTCGACGTCCTACCGCCCCGCTCCGCAGACAGAAGTCGGACAACCGCGGCAGTGATGGGCTCCTTGCCCCCACTCCGTGCATCCCATCGTTGATCCGATCCAACCGCAGCTGGTGCCTCTGTGCCATCGCTGGGAAGATGGCTGACGAGTTCAGCTGCTAAAGAGGGGAACAGCAGGCGGAACGCGGCCACCTTCTGGTCAACACTGGTTATGGTGGCTGCGGCGCGTGCCTGCGCCTCGACGGCTTCGGCGCGTTGGCGAAGCCAGTCCTGTACCTCTGCGATTGCCAGATTCGCTGATCGCTGTTCGTCCATACGAAGCCAGTACATGAATTGCCTCAGCCATGCAACGCAGTGTGGTGGATGGAGGGAGGTGCCTTGACTTCCCGGTGCGCAATCCTCATTACAGATGACAAGGAACGTTGGCTGAGTGGTTTAAGGCAGCCGGTTTAGGTCCGGTCGTGGGAGTGAAGCCCCACCATGGGTTCGAATCCCATACGTTCCGCCGTTTTCAACAAGGGCGCTTCCGTTCTTGATATGAAAACCGTTTCTAACTAAGTCGGATATTGCGAAATCGCAGCTTCACCGGCGCTGCCGTGCGAGATCGCATTCCTAGCCTAGCTAGGTGGCGGAACGTAAAATCCACAGAGGGCCGTCTCGGGCAACCGAGGCGGCCTTTGCCGTTTCCGATAACGTTATCGGACTACGCGAGGTGGGTAGGAGATAAACAGTGGAATGTATAAGCCGCTTGCCCGCGCGGAGCGACTATTCTAGTTCCTAGCGATTAGCTCATTAAGCACAGCTTCGACTTCGCTTCGTCGGTAGCGGATTGACCGCCCAATCTTTATTGCGTCAATACTGAGAATATGTGGAGACCCCTTGCTTCTGCGAAAGCGCTGCCCTCGTACCCAAGGAGTTGACATAGAAAATAAGTTGGCGACCTCTCTGTCGCACATAAGTGGTGAAGATTGCGTCATCTCATAAATCCATATGTTATTGGTTTTAGATGTGAGATGTAAGATTACGAGAAATTATTAAACGCTATTTCTGTTAGATTGGTTGCATTACCACTATCGCTGTAAACAGCATAGGTACTCATCAGCATTTTGATATCAGAGTGACCTAAGCGCCCTGCAACCGTTCTCATATCCATACCGCTCTGACAAAGGATCGTCGCATTTGTGCGTCGTAAGTCGTGAAGGCGTGCATCCTCCAGACCACATTTCGCCCACAACTTCGTCAACCGCCTTTTGATTGTCGTAAGGGAGACTGGGAAAAGCTTGGTGCTGCCATCCTCTCGCTCCCTCTCCTTGAGTCGTTCATATATTGCTCGCATGCCTTTCGTCGCATTGATGACGCGCGGCTTACCGCTTTTGCTGGTCCTTATCATGACCACCATTGAACCATTAGGTACGATCGCAATGTCATCTAGCTCTAGGCTTGCTATTTCCCCGCGGCGCATACCGCTATGGAGAGCCCAAACAATGAAGTCGCGAAGCCAACCCGTCTTAGCCTGAGGCATCTCATCAGCCGACGCAGCTAATTCGTTGTCAATTGCATCAGCCGTTTTCAGGATGCGTTCCACTTGCTTTGCATCAAAGAAGCGCTGGCGGGGCTCGCAACCTCCTATCTTGTCGGCGATCTTTCCCGGATTCTTATCGATCACGCTTGATTTCACCGCATCGTTCAGGATCGCATTTAGCGTTGAAAGTTGCCGTGCAACTGTCGCCGGCCCAAGCTTACGACCGCGTTGACGAGTGATCCACGCATTCACATCGGCCGTGGTGATGTCCTTGAGGAGCTTCTTACCAAAGCTGGGCTTCAGATGTGTCTCAACGTGCCCCTTGAGAGTACCATAACCCTTGGCGCTAATCTTCTTACGCGCTAGCCACGCGTCAGAATGCTCGGCGAAGGTGATAGGCTTCTTTTCCTCAAGGGATTCTCCTCTGTCAGCCCTGCCTTGAAGGAGGCAGCGATGTTCCTCTAGCGACTGCCAGTCCCACGACTCTAGCCGTCCCACCTTCTTCTCAAGCGAGCGTCCGTGTGAAAGTTTGATCTTCAGGTATACCGTTATGCCGCGTGTACCGTGCAGTAGGCCGATGCCGTTCACATAGTGCGCTCGCTTGCCCGCATTGGCGGGTGGATTGTCGCGCAGGTTCTCTAGCTCGCGAAATCGACGCGGCCGACCGCGCGACCGTGGGGTCGCTGGATGTGTCATTCTAAGTCCTTGATAAGGTGATTTATTTAACCAACCTACGTCAGGCGATTTGGATTCATGCTTCCCCACGTTTTCCCCACGGGGAACGCTGAAAAATATGGGGAACGGGCAAAACGCCAGTGCGCGGTGGCGGCAGGTTTTGTTCGCTCAATCCGAAACTTAGAGAGCCAACAAAACAGCTAGAGTGGTCGATTCCGACCTTGCCAAGGTTGGGGTCGAGGGTTCGAATCCCTTCGCCCGCTCCAGCTGTCTCGCTGAAATAGCGAGGCTATTTCAGCTTCGCGAGACAGCGCGGCCGGCGGTGCATCGCACCGTCCGACGACGCAGCTTTGCCGCGGCGTGGCATAACCTTAAGATGCCCCCATGACACCTCCCATCCGAATCGGTATCGGCGGCTGGACCTACGAGCCGTGGCGCGGCACCTTCTATCCGCCCAGATGGCCGGCGAAGCGCGAGCTGGAATATGCCAGCCGCCACGTCACCGCGATCGAGGTGAACGGCACCTTCTATTCCTCGTTCAAGCCGGCGACCTTCGCCACCTGGCGCGACACCGCGCCCGACGGCTTCGTCTTCGCGCTGAAGGCGTCGCGCTATTGCGTGTCGCGCAAGGTGCTGGCGGAGGCAGGCGAGTCGGTGCAGCGCTTCGTCGGGCAGGGGATCGTCGAGCTGGGCGACAAGCTCGGGCCGATCCTGTGGCAATTGCCCGCGACGAAGAAGTTCGATGCCGACGACATTGCCGCCTTCCTGGCGCTGCTGCCGTCCGTGCAGGACGGCGTCGCGCTGCGCCACGCGATCCAGGTGCGGCACGCAACGTTCGCGGTGCCCGCGTTCGTTGCCCTGTGCCGCGCCGCCGGGGTGGCGATCGTCCATGGCGATTCGGCGGACTATCCGGCGCTGGCGGACGTGTCAGGCGATCTGGTCTATGCCCGGCTGGAGAAGGCGCGCGAGGAGGAGCCGACGGGTTACGATGCGGGCGAGCTCGACCGCTGGACGGACGTGGCGCGCGCCTGGGCGGCGGGGGAGTCGCCCGCCGGGCTGCCCTATGTCGCCGACCCTGCGCCGGTGCGCCCGCGCGCCGTGTTCGTCTTCTTCATCAACGGCGCGAAGGTGCGCGCGCCCCATGGCGCGATGGCGCTGATCGAGCGGGTGGGCGGGGCGCCGGCGAATCCTCATCCCGCCGAGGTGTCGTAGCGGCGCTGCGCCGCCAGCACCGTGGTCATGCGCCGCTCGGCCCAGTCGATCATCAGCGCCAGCGCGCCCACCAGCTCGCCACCCAGCGGCGTGATCGCGTAGCTGACCTTCACCGGCACGCTCGGCTCGACATGGCGGGTGACGAGGCCGTCGCGTTCGAGCGAGCGCAGCGTCTGGCTCAGCATCTTCTGCGAGATGCCGCCGATCTCGCGCTTCAGCGCGCTGAAACGCCGCGGTGCCGCGCCCAGCAGCTGGAGGACCAGCACGCTCCATTTGTCGCCGACCCGGTCGAGCAGCTGCCGCGTCGGACAGTCGCGCGCATAGGCATCGCCGCGCGCCGCATCGGTTTCGCGCGGGTGACCTGGTGGCGGAGGGGTGCCGTCTTGCATCATCCCTCCTCCTACCCGACCTGGTCACCATAGGAAACCAACGGAGATCACAGATGAAGGTGGCAGTATTGGGCGCGAGCGGTCGCGCGGGGTCGGAGATCACCCGGGAACTGGCGGCGCGGGGCCATGCGGTGCAGGCGATCGCGCGCCATCCCGAGGCGATCCCCGTCGCGGACGGCGTCACGCCGGTCGCGGGCGATGCCGCGGATCCCGCCGCGCTCGCCGCCTTGATCCGCGGCAGTGACGCGGTGATCAGCGCGCTGCATTTCGACGTCACCGCGGACACGTTGCTGTCGGTGCTTCGCCAGGCCGGGGTCGGTCGCCTGCTGGTGACCGGCGGTGCCGCCAGCCTGGAGGTCGCGCCGGGGCAACGCCTGTTCGATTCACCCGATTTCCCGGCCGAGTGGAAGCCGATCGCCGCCGCCGGCATCGCCTTTCTGGAGGCGTTGCGCGACGAACGGGCGATCGACTGGACGTTCTTCTCGCCCGCCGCGCTGATCGAGGAGGGACCGAGGCGGGGGCATTACCGGCTCGGCGGCGACCGCCTCGTCACCGACGAGGCCGGAGAGAGCCGGATCAGCTTCGCCGATTATGCGATCGCGATGGTGGACGAGCTGGAACGCGGCGCGCATCCCCGCGCCCGCTTCACCGCCGCTTATTGAGGATCGGGCGCCGCCGTGACGCCGCGGCGCTCACCCAGTTGGTGAAGGATCGCCGCATAGGCCGGCAGCGCCAGTCGCGACAAGCCGCATGCCTCGGCGATCGGAAACCAGCGCAACTCGCTATGCTCGTCGCCGAGCAACACCGGCTCGACCGGCGCCCAGTCCTCCACCACGAACAGGTGGTATGTCGCGCCGTGCCGCTCGTCGTGCAGCGAGGCGACATGCCGGTGATGCCGCGGCGTCACGCCGATCTCCTCCGCCACCTCGCGGATCAGCGCCTGCTCGATCGTCTCGCCCGGTTCGACATGGCCGCCGATCACGTCCCAGCAACCGGCATAGCTGCGCTTGTGGAGCGCGCGACGCGCCAGCAGCACCGCGCCGTCGCGCAGCAGAAAGGCGCCCGCGGTGTGGATCACGCGGGCGTGCCGATCGTCACCCCAGCCGCTCGCGCAGGTCCAGCATCGCCAGCGCCGCCAGCGCCGCGCCGCCGCCCTTGTCGAGCTGCGCCGGGTCGGCGCGCGCGATCGCCTGCGCCTCGTTCTCGGTCGTCAGGATGCCGTTGCCGATCGCGAGGCCATCGAGCGTCAGCGCCATGATGCCGCGCGCGCTTTCGTTCGCCACGATTTCGAAATGATAGGTCTCGCCGCGGATCACGACGCCGAGCGCCACGAACGCGTCATAGCGCTCGCTGTCGGATGCCAGCGCGATCGCACCCGGCACCTCCAGCGCGCCCGGCACCGTCAGCACCTCGCACGTATGGCCCGCCCCCTCGATCGCCGCCTTCGCGCCCGCGACCAGCATGTCGTTGAGATGGTCGTAGAAGCGCGCTTCCACGATCAGGACGTTGGCCATCAGTCGATCTTCCTCTCGCCCACGATCGTCAGGCCATATCCTTCGAGGCCGACGAGCGTGTGGTGGGTGTTGGTGAGCAGCACCATGTCGTGGACGCCCAGTTCGGCCAGGATCATCGCGCCGACGCCATAGTCGCGCAGTTCCTCCATATCGACCTTGACCGGCTCGCCCGCCTTGCGGCGCACCGCGGTGGTGAAGGCATCCTCGCGCTGGCGGTTGACGACGACGATGACGCCCGCGCCTTCCTCGGCGATGATCTCCATCGAGCGCGACAGGATGCTCGACCGCTCGCTGTCCTCGCCGAACATGTCGGCGAAGGGCGACAGCGCGTGCATCCGCACCAGCGTCGGGCGGGTGGGGTCGATGCGGCCCTTCACCAGCGCGATCTGCTCGGTGCCGGTGGCCTTGTTGCGATAGGCGCGCACGGTCCAGTCGCCGCCCCAGCGGCTGGTGAACGGGGCCTCCGACGCCAGTTCGACCAGATGGTCGTGGCGGCGGCGATACGCGATCAGGTCGCGGATCGTCCCGATCTTGAGGCTGTGGAGCTGCGCGAAGCTGACCAGATCGTCGAGCCGCGACATCGTCCCGTCCTCGTTCATGATCTCGCAGATCACGCCTGAGGGGTTGAGCCCGGCGAGCCGCGAGACATCGACTGCGGCCTCGGTATGGCCCGCACGCACCAGCACGCCGCCGTCGCGCGCCACCAGCGGGAAGACGTGGCCCGGGGTGACGATATCGGCCGCGCCCTTGGTCATGTCGATCGCGGTGGCGACGGTGCGCGCGCGATCGGCGGCGGAGATGCCGGTGGTGACGCCTTCCTTCGACTCGATCGAGACGGTGAAGGCGGTTTCGTGCCGGGTGCCGTTGTGGCGGCTCATCAGCGGCAGGCCGAGCGTGTCGATCCGCTCCTTGGTCATCGCCAGGCAGATCAGGCCGCGGCCGTGGCGCGCCATGAAGTTGATCTTCTCCGGCGTCGCCATCTGCGCCGGGATGACGAGGTCACCCTCGTTCTCGCGATCCTCGTCATCGACCAGGATGAACATCCGGCCGTTGCGCGCTTCCTCGATGATCTCTTCCGGGCTGGAGAGATAGCCGTGGCGCAGACGCGCCAGTTCCGCAGGCTTAGCGACCACGATAATGCTCCATCCGTTGCAGGTAACGCGCCAGCACGTCGATCTCGATATTCACCGCGACGCCCGGCTCCAGCGCGCCCAGCGTGGTGACCGACTGGGTGTGCGGGATCAGGTTGATCGCGAAATGGGTTGCCCCACCCTCATCGGCGCCTTCATCGCGGACATGGTTGACGGTCAGCGACACGCCATCGACCGTCACCGATCCCTTGGGCGCGAGAAAGGGGGCGAGGTCCGGGGTGACGCGGAAGCCGATGCGTTTCGAATCGCCGTCCCCGCACACGCCGATCACCTCGGCGATGCCGTCGACATGGCCGGTGACGATATGCCCGCCCAGCTCGTCGCCCAGCTTCATCGCGCGCTCCAGGTTGAGGCGGCGGCCCTCGACCCACTGTCCCTGCGCGGTGCGGCTGGTGGTTTCGCCGGACACGTCGACCGCGAACCAGTTGGGCCCCTTATCGACGACGGTGAGGCACACGCCCGAGCAGGAGATCGACGCGCCCAGGTCGACGGTCTCGGTATCATAAGCGGTGTCGATGACGACGCGCAGGTCGCCGCGCTGCTCGATCTGGCGGATGGTGCCGATGTCGGTGACGATGCCGGTGAACATGAACCCTCTCTCAGCGCGCCTCGTAGCCCTCGACGCGGTCGCTGCCAAGCTGGCGCTCGTCGGTGAGCGCCCAGCGCGCGTGCGCGTCCGGCAGATCGGCGAGGCCGATGTCGCCCAGCGTGCGCCCGCCGCCGATCAGAATCGGTGCGCGATAGAGGAGGAGGCGGTCCACGAGATCCTCGCGCAGGAAGGCGGCGGCGATGGCGGCGCCGCCCTCGACCAGCAGGTGATCGACGGGGAGGGTGGCGATGTCGGCGGGGCGCTGGATCCAGAGCGGGTCGCCCTCACCCTTCCCACCGCCTTCGGCGGCGGGCCCCTTCCCTCTCCCGGCGGGAGAGGGAGGGAGCGCCGAAGGCGCGGAAGGGTGAGGGTGACTGGAAAGGATCACTTTGAGAGGCGACCGCTCCTCCAGCCCCGCCAGCCGCACGTCGAGCCGTGGGCGATCCGCCTCCCATGTTCCGCGCCCGACCAGGATCGCCTCGTGCCGCGCGCGCTCCAGATGCGCGTGCGCACGGGCGGGGGCGCCGGTGATCCACTGGCTGCGCCCGTCCGCCATCGACACTGCGCCGTCCAGCGACAGCGCCAGCTTGAGCGTGACGTGCGGACGACCCAGCCGGCGGCGGGTGAGGAACCCCGCCATCGACCGCCGCGCCGCCGCCGTTTCGATCTCGGTGACGACCTCGACGCCCGCCGCGCGCAGCCGGGCGATCCCCTGACCATCGGTGCGCGGATCGGGATCGCACAGCGCCACCACCACGCGCGCGACGCCGCTCGCCACCAGCAGGTCGGCGCAGGCGGGACCGCGCGGCGAGACATGCGCGCACGGCTCCAGCGTGACATAGGCGGTGCCGCCCCGCGCCGCCGTGCCCGCCTGCGCGAGCGCCATCGCCTCGGCATGGGGGCGCCCGCCGGCCTGGGTCCAGCCGCGCCCGACGACGCGCCCGTCCGCCGCGACGATCACGCAGCCGACATTGGGATTGGGCGCGGTCCGCCCGCGCGTGCGCTCGGCCAGCGCCAGCGCCGCGCGCATCCAGCGCGGGTCGTGGGTCAGATACCCATCCGCGTCAATTTGTCGTCCAGTCGCTTGAACGCGGCGCGATTCTCGTCCTGCTTCTTGCGCGCTTCGGCCTCGTCCGCGTCCTTCTTCACCTGATCGATCTTCTGCTGCGCGACGATCTCCGCATCGGTGCGGTCCAGCCGCCATTGCTGGACATACACGATCTGCGGCTTGTACTCCTTCTCCATGTAGGAATCGTGCGCGAAGGCGAAGATGAGGAAGGCGGTGATCGCGATCGCCGCCACCAGGAACCACCATTCGTGGCGCTCGCGCGTGCTCAGGAAGAAGCGCAGGTCCGACCAGGCGCGGACAGGCGACATGCGGGACAGGAAGGTCATGGGCGCGAATATAGGGACGTGCCCGCCACCCGTCATCCCGGACGTGATCGCGAGTAGCAACACACCTCCTGCATCGCTCTTGTTCCCCGGCGAAGGCCGGGGTCCAGGTGGGAGCGATTTCCGCATCTCACGACCCGTCCGTAGCTGGACCCCGGCCTTCGCCGGGGAACAAGAGGGTGACGGGGTCAACCGCCGTGTTCGCGTCCAAGCCGCGCCAGCGCCCGCTCGCGGCCGATGAGCGGCAGCAGCGCCGCCATGTCCGGGCCATGGTCGCGCCCGGTCAGCGCGCGACGCAGCGGCAGGAACAGCGGCTTGCCCTTGCGCCCCGTCGCCTCCTTCAATGCCGATGTCAGCGCGTGCCATGGGTCGCCCGCCCAGTCGATCGTCCGCGCCACCGCCGCCGCCTGCGCCAGATAGGCGGCGTCCTCGCCGGACGCGGGGGCGTCGACCGGCCCCTCGATCACCTGCCACCATTCGCCCGCCTCGGCGACGGTGGAGAGGTTCGGGCGCACCGCCTCCCACGCCGTCGCATCCATCCCGGCGGGCAGGCGGTCGCGCACCGCATCGAACGACAGCTGGTGGACGATCCGCGCGTTGACCTGCGCCAGCTCGCGCTCGTCGAACCGCGCCGGCGCGCGGCCGAAATGCGCGAAGTCGAACGCGGCAACCAGCGGCGCCGGATCGACCGTCGGCTCCACCGGCTGGCTGGTGCCGAGCCGCGCCAGCAGCGAGACGATCGCCGCCGGCTCGATCCCCTCGCCGCGCAGCGCGTCGATCCCCAGGCTGCCGAGTCGCTTCGACAATTTTCCTTCCGCGCCGGTCAGCAACGCCTCGTGCGCGAAGGCGGGGGGCGGCGCGCCCATCGCGGCGAACATCTGCAATTGCAGCGCGGTGTTGGTGACATGGTCCTCGCCGCGCACGACATGCGTGATGCCCAGATCCGCATCGTCGATCACCGAGGGGAGCAGATACAGCCACGATCCGTCCGCACGGCGGATCACGGGGTCGCTCTGCGTGCGCGGATCGAACGCCTGCGCGCCGCGGATCAGGTCGTTCCACGCCATCGGTGCATCGTGATCGAGTCGGAAGCGCCAGTGCGGGCGCACCCCGTCCGCCTCCAGCGCGGCGCGATCGGCATCGGTCAGCGCCAGCGCGGCACGATCGTAGATCGGCGGCAGCCCGCGCCCGCGCAGGATCTTGCGCTTCAGGTCCAGTTCCTGCGCCGTCTCATAGGCCGGATAGACATGGCCTGCGGCACGCAACTGCTCGAACACCTGCTCGTAGCGGTCGAATCGCGCCGACTGGCGCACTTCCGCGTCGGGGTGGAGCCCCAGCCAGGCGAGATCGGCGCGGATCGCGTCGACGTAGCGCTCCTCGCTGCGCTCCGCATCGGTATCGTCGATCCGCAGCACGAACCGCCCGCCAGCATGGCGCGCCTGCATCCAATTGTGGAGCGCGGCACGGATGTTGCCGACATGCAGCACGCCGGTGGGCGAGGGGGCGAAACGCGTGGTCACGGTCATCCGCGCCGCTTTACGCCCAGCCTCTTCCCCTATCCACCCCCTCAAGGGTCCAGGTCTATAACTGCCAATGGCCGTGATCGCCCGGAGAAGCCCGCCGGCAAGGAGTGCAGCGCAGTCGCGTAGCTGAAGCTACGCGCAAGCAAGCGACGACGTCCGGCGGGCTTCTCCGGGCGACCGCGAGGCGGCGGGCCGAATATGGCGCCAGGCGGCGTCGCGCGTCGGTCACGATGCACAAGCATCGCTCTCTCCTTGCTCCTGGCCTGGCGCCATATTCGGCTCCGTCACGACCATTGTCAGTTGTAGACCTGGACCCTAAGGGCGGGCCGCGAAAGGGTGTGGCTCCATGAAACTGATGACCGGCAATTCCAACCTGCCGCTGGCACGCGCGATCTCCGCCTATCTGGAGGTGCCGCTGACCGACGCGCTGGTGCGCCGGTTCGCCGACGAGGAGATCTTCGTCGAGATCATGGAGAATGTCCGCGGCGAGGATGTGTTCGTGGTCCAGTCGACCAGCTACCCCGTCAACGACAACCTGATGGAATTGCTCATCATCGTCGACGCGCTGAAGCGCGCCTCGGCGAAGCGGATCACCGCGGTGCTGCCCTATTTCGGCTATGCGCGGCAGGACCGCAAACCCGGGCCGCGCACGCCGATCTCGGCCAAGCTGGTGGCCAACCTGATCACCACCGCGGGCGCCGACCGCGTGCTGTCGGTGGATCTCCACGCCGGGCAGATCCAGGGCTTCTTCGACATTCCGACCGACAATCTCTTCGCCGCCCCGGTGATGAGCGCGGACATCCGCTCGCGCTTCGGCGAGAAGAATCTGATGGTCGTCTCCCCCGACGTCGGCGGCGTGGTGCGCGCGCGCGCGCTGTCGAAGCGGCTCGACAACGCCCCGCTCGCGATCGTCGACAAGCGCCGCGAGCGCGCGGGCGAATCGGAGGTGATGAACATCATCGGCGACGTCGAAGGGCGCTTCTGCATCCTGATCGACGATATCGTCGATTCGGCGGGGACGTTGTGCAACGCGGCCGCGGCGCTGAAGGAAGCGGGGGCGGAGGATGTCGTCGCCTATGTCACACACGGCGTGCTGTCGGGCGGCGCGGTGGCGCGGGTCGAGGGATCGGCGCTGCACGAGCTGGTGATCACCGATTCGATCGGTAATCAGGAAGCGATCAAGGGCGCGGCGAAGATCCGGCATTTGACCATTGCGCCGCTGCTGGCGGAAGCGATCCGGCGGATCGCAGACGAATCGAGCGTCAGCAGCCTGTTCGATTAAGGCAGAGGGCGCGAGAGGCCGGGCGCCAAGAACGCGACAAGAAGCGATCCGCCCGGCCGGCGGGCCGACGGCCCGTGCGACATAGCCTGTCCTGAGCGCCTGCCTTGGCAGGCAGTCGAAGGGCGGGCTTCGCCCGCGGCGCGGCTCTCCGTCACCCCGGGCCTGACCCGGGGTCCCGCTTTCTTTTCACCGTCGCAGAAGAAGCGGGACCCCGGATCAAGTCCGGGGTGACGATGATAGGTGAGTAAGGCCCGCCGCGGCAAAGCCGCGTCGGACGGGTTCGGCTAGGCCGACCCGCCGGCCGGTGGCGCGGTTCGCTGCGCGACCGGCGCGGACGTGGCCGCGCCTACCGTCGAACCTACCGGTTCGACAGCGCCACGATATGATCGAACACCGCCGGATGCAGCGGCTTCGTGAAGGCACAGCCGTAGCGGACCTTGTCGCGCCATGCGACCACCGCCTCCAGCGCCGCCAGCCCGGGAAGGGTCAGCCACACCGTCGTTCCCGGCCACAGCGTGAAGCTGGTCTGCGCGCGGAACCCGGTGATCGACAGGTCGACCACGTCGATCTCGAACCGCGTCGTCCCCCGATCGCGCAGATGCGCGCGCATGGTGACGGCCTTGCGGAGCGCGTGACGGCTTTCCTCCGCTTCGGAGGACGTCGTGGGCAGGGGAATCGCCTTTTCCATGGCCCCGGACCCTGCCACCGGACGGTTAATCTTCTGCAAACGCCGGTGCGGCGGCCCCCGTCGACTGTCTCACGCCCGCACGCCCGCGGCGCTTCAGCTCCGCCTTCAACTCCTCGGGGCGGGGCGCGATCAGGAAGCCGAAGCTGACATTGCCCTCCTTCGTCTCCACCACATGGTGCAGCCGGTGCGCCTGGACGATCCGCTTCATGTAGCGCGAGGTGGGCAGATAGCGCGTCGGCAGGCGGCGGTGGACGATCACGTCGTGGAACCCGAAATAGATCGCGCCATAGGCCGCGATGCCTGCGCCGATCCAGGTGAACCCCGGCCACCAGCCCAGCTGCACGCCCCCCAGCAGCAGCACGATCGACGGAACCGCGAAGATCACCGCATACAGGTCGTTCAGCTCCCAGTTGCCGGTGCGCGGGCGGTGATGGCTTTCGTGCAGGAACCAGCCGGGGCCATGCATCACCCAGCGGTGCATGACATAGGCGAAACCCTCCATCAGCGCGACGGTGACGAGGAACAGGAACGTGGCGGCCCACCAGGACATGCGCGCGCATATAGCCATCGCGCGCCGCCCTCGCTACGTCGCAGCGCATCATGACCGACGATATCCGTTCCGCCGCTCTCGACTCCAAGGCCTGGCCCTATGAGGAGGCGCGCAAGCTGCTCAAGCGCTATCCCGACGGCAAGCCTGACGGCGCGCCGGTGCTGTTCGAGACCGGCTACGGCCCCTCCGGCCTGCCGCACATCGGCACATTCAACGAGGTGCTGCGCACGACGATGGTGCGCAACGCCTTTCACGCGCTGTCCGACACGCCGACGCGCCTGATCGCGTTCAGCGACGATATGGACGGCTTGCGCAAGGTGCCCGACAACGTCCCCAACGGCGACATGCTGCGCGAGCATCTCGGCCGCCCGCTGACGACGATCCCCGATCCGTTCGGCAAGTTCGACAGCTTCGCCGCGCACAACAATGCGATGCTGCGCGACTTCCTCGACCGCTACGGCTTCGACTATGAATTCGCCTCCTCGACGGACTATTACACCTCGGGCCGGTTCGACGACGCCATCAGGGGCGTGCTGCGCCACTGGCAGGGCGTGATGGATGTGATGCTGCCGACGCTGCGCGCGGAGCGGCGCGCGACCTATTCGCCGGTGCTGCCGATCAGCCCGACGACGGGCATCGTGCTCCAGGTGCCGGTCGAGGTGGTCGATGCGGCGGCGGGCACGATCGCCTTCGTCGACGAGGATGGCGAGCGCATCGTCCAGTCCGCGCTGGGCGGCCTCAGCAAGCTGCAATGGAAGGTCGACTGGGCGATGCGCTGGGTCGCACTCGGCGTCGATTACGAGATGGCGGGCAAGGACCTGATCGATTCGGTGGTCCAGTCGTCCAAGATCGCGCGCGTGCTGGGCGGGCGCCCGCCGGAGGGCTTCAATTACGAGATGTTCCTCGACGACAAGGGCGAGAAGATCTCCAAGTCCAAGGGCAACGGCCTGTCGATCGAGCAATGGCTGACCTATGGCCCGGAGGAGAGCCTCGCCTTCTACATTTATCGCGAGCCGAAGAAGGCCAAGCAGCTCCACATGGGAGTGATCCCGCGCGCGGTGGACGATTACTGGCAGTTCCGCGGCAATTACGCCGGGCAGGCGGTCAAGGAGCGGCTGGGCAATCCGGTCCACCACGTCCACGACGGCAAGCTGCCGGAGGGCACGCTGCCGGTGACGTTCGGGCTGCTGCTCAATCTGGTCGGCGTGATGGGCGAGGGCGCGACGCGCGAGCAGGTATGGGCCTATCTGGCCAACTATGTCGCCGATGCCACGCCGGCGGCCTATCCCGAACTCGACCGGCTGATCGGCCACGCGCTGGCCTATCACCGCGACGTGGTCGCCCCGACGCTGCAGCGCCGCGCGCCCGAGGGCGTCGAGGTGGCGGCGCTGGAGCGGCTGGACGCCGAACTCGCCGCGCTGCCGGAGGAGGCGAGCGCGGAGGATATCCAGAACATCGTCTATGAGATCGGCAAGACCGGCGGGTTCGCGGAACTGCGCGACTGGTTCAAGGCGCTGTACGAGACGCTGCTGGGGTCGAGCCAGGGGCCGCGAATGGGCAGCTTCATCCGGCTATACGGCATCGCGAACACGCGCGCGCTGATCGGCGAGGCGCTGGCGAAGAAATAGTCTCCCCGTCACCCCGGCCTTGAGCCGGGGTCCCGCTTCTTCTGCGACGCCCGTGAGAAGCGGGACCCCGGGTCAAGCCCGGGGTGACGACGAGGGCGTCACCGCGCCAGCTGCGGGAAGCCCGCGCGGAACGCGGCGACCTTCGGCTTGTCCCAGCGCACGATATAGGGGTGCGTCGGGTTCCGGCGGTAGAAGTCCTGATGATAGGCCTCCGCGGGGAAGAAGGCGCCCTCCTCCAGCGTCGTCGCGATTGGCTTGGCGAACGCATGCGCACGCGTCAGCTGTGCGATATAGGCCGCCGCGACGGCGCGCTGTTGCGGCGATTGCGGAAAGATCGCCGAGCGATAGCTGGTGCCGGTGTCCGGACCCTGCCGGTTCACCTGCGTCGGATCGTGCGCGATCGCGAAATAGACGCGCAGCAGCGTGGCATAGCTGACCGCTCTCGGATCGTAGCTGATTCGCACCGCCTCGGCATGGCGCGTCGTCTCGCTGCTGACCGCATCGTAGCTGGCGGTGGCGCGCGTGCCGCCGGCATAGCCGGACGTGACGCCGGTGACGCCCTTCACCTGCCGGAACACCGCCTCCATCCCCCAGAAGCACCCGCCCGCGAACACCGCGGTGGCGCGCGTACCGGCGGCGGGGACGTCCTGCGTCGCTGCGGGAAGGGGGAGGGCGCGCTCCGCCGCGGCCGGGCCGCAGGCGGACAGCAGGAGCGGGAGGAGGGCGAGGTGGCGGTGGGTCATGACGCCGATATGGGGAGGCACGACCTGCTTTCCAGCATCGCCCTCACCCTTCCCATCGGCTTTGCCGATGGGCCCCTTCCCTCTCCCGGCGGGAGAGGGAAGGAGGCGCGGAACGCGCCGGAAGGGTGAGGGCGATCGATCGAACGATCAGCGCACCACCGCCGCGCTGGCGGCATAGGGATTCGCCGGCATCTCCGGCTGCGCGGCATGGACCGCGACCATCCCCATCGCCCCCAGCAGGAACCCACCGGCGAACTGCCAGGCGAAGCGGGATTTGAACAGGCGGGTCATCGTGTCGTCTTTCTTCCTGGCGGCCATCTGCGTGGCGTGATCGATTCCGAACGATCCGCCCCGCCGGGGCCAATCGCAGGAACGTGCCTAATCCATGTCGGCTGAACCGGTGATGGCACCGCCGTTCATCTGGCAGCGATATAGAAGCCGCCACGTCGCCGGAAAACGTCGATGTCCGAAAGGGATCGTTTCCGGATCGCTACCTTATGACAGCGCGGCGCACGCCGTCTGGATGCGGCGGCACGCCTCGGTCAGCACCGCTTCCGAGGTCGCGTAGCTGATCCGCATCGCGGGCGACAGGCCGAAGGCGACGCCCTGCACCGCGGCGACCTTCGCATCGTCGAGCAGATAGCCGACGAAGTCGCTATCGGTTTCGATCCGCTTGCCGCCCGGCGTCGTTTTGCCGATCACGCCCGCGACGCTGGGATAGACGTAGAAGGCGCCCTCCGGCATCGGGCAGTCGATCCCGGCGGCGTCGTTCAGCATCCGCACCACCAGATCGCGGCGCGTCTGGAAGGCGGCGGCGCGCTCCTTCAGGAACGACTGGTCGCCGTTGAGCGCGGCGACCGCGGCGGCCTGCGCGATCGAGCAGGGGTTGCTGGTCGACTGCGATTGCAGCTTCGCCATCGCCTTGATCAGCCACGGCGCACCGGCCGCGAAGCCGATCCGCCACCCGGTCATCGCATAGGCCTTGGAACAGCCGTTGACCGTCAGCGTGCGTTCGTAGAGCGACGGGCACACCTCCGCGATCGTCGCGAAGCGGAAGTCGTCATAGACGATATGCTCGTACATATCGTCGGCGAAGATCCAGACGTGCGGGTGCCGCTCCAGCACCTCGCCCAGCGCGCGCAGCTCGTCGACCGTATAGGCGGCGCCCGTCGGGTTGGAGGGCGAGTTGAGGATCAGCCATTTGGTCCGCGGCGTGATCGCCGCCTCCAGCATCGCCGGGGTCAGCTTGTAGCCGAACTCCGCGCCCGCCGGCACGATCACCGGCGTCGCGCCGGCGAACTGCACCACGTCGGGGTAGCTGACCCAGTACGGCGCGGGCACGATCACCTCGTCGCCCGCATCCAGCGAGGCGACCAGCGCGTTGAATAGCGTGTGCTTGCCGCCGACGTTCACGCTGACCTGCTGGGGTGTGTAGGTCAGGTTGTTGTCACGCCGGAACTTGGCGACGATCGCCTCCTTCAGCTCGGGCGTGCCGTCGACGTTGGTATATTTCGTCTTGCCGTCGCGGATCGCCTGGATCGCGGCTTCCTTGACGAAGTCGGGCGTGTCGAAGTCCGGCTCGCCCGCGCCCAGCCCGATCACGTCGACGCCGGCCCGCTTCAGCTCCATCACGCGCGTGGTGATCGCCAGCGTGGGGGAGGGATTGATGCGGTCGAGCGCGGCGGAGGGCTTCATGGACGGGCGCCTTGATGAGGGTAAACGCGCGCGCCTATGCGACGGACGCCCTCATTGTGCAACCGTCAGGACTGCCGGCATCAGTCCGCGCAGCGCATTTCCCAGCAAGAATCCGTCGTTCAGGTCGCGCGGCGCGACCGTTCCTTCCAACGCGCGCGCGGTCGCCAGCAATTCCGCGCGCAGCACACCGGGCAGCGCCGCGACGCCGCGCGGGGTGACGAGGCGGGCGCCCTGCGGCACGAAGACGCTGGTGTAGCTGCCCTCGGTCACCTGTCCCTCGGCATCGACGAAGACGACCTCGTCCGCGCCCGATGCGCGCCGCGCCGTGTCGTAGAAGGCGCGGTCGCTGGTCTTGTGGCGCAGCCGCAGGTCGCCCGCCGGCACCGGCAGCGGCATCAGCGCGACGCGCAGCGGGCGCGTGGCCGGCGGCGGGGCGGGCGACACCTCGATCGCGACCGCGCCCGAGCGCGCCAGCACCAGCCGCACGCGCGACGCATGCCGCAGGCGGAAGGTCGCGGCCTGCAATTCGTTGCGCGCGCCGTGGCGATCGAACGCGAACCCCAGCGCCAGCGCGCTGCGCTTCATCCGTTCCAGGTGGCGCTCGACCAGCACGATGCCCTCGACCGGGTCGAACGCCATCGTCTCGATCAGGTCGAAGGCGGGCGTGCCGCGGGTAACGAACGCGGCCTTGGCCAGCGCCTCGTCCCATTCCGCCGCGGCGCGCGAATCGGCGACGATGCCGCCGCCCAGCCCGATCGTGGCGCGTCCCCCAGCCGGGTCGCCGGTCAGCTGGAGCGTGCGGATCGCGACGTTGAACATCGCGTCGCCGGTGCGGTCGATGCGGCCGATCGCGCCGGTATAGGCGCCGCGCGGGCTGCCGCGCTCGATCTGCGCGATCGCCTGCATCGCGCGCACCTTGGGCGCGCCCGTGATCGACCCGCACGGGAACAGCGCGGCGAGGACGTCGACCGCGTCGCACCCGGGCGCCAGCGTCGCGGTGACGGTGGAGGTCATCTGGTGGACGGTGGGATAATGTTCGACCGCGAACAGCGCGGGCACCGCGACGCTGCCGGGGACCGCGACGCGCGCCAGGTCGTTGCGCATCAGGTCGACGATCATCAGGTTTTCGGCGCGTTGCTTGGGATCGCCCGCGAGCGATTCGGCGGCGGCGCGGTCGGCGACCGCATCGGGCAGGCGGCGCGCGGTGCCCTTCATCGGGCGGCAGGTCAGCCGGTCGCCGTCCAGCGCGACGAACAGCTCGGGCGAGAAGGACAGCAACGTCTGCGCCCCCGTCGCCACGATCGCGCCCCAGCCGGCGGCGGCATGCGGGCGCAGCTGCGCGTAGAGCGCGAGCGGATCGCCCGCGACCGGGGCGTGCGCGCGCAGCGTCAGGTTCAGCTGGTACAGGTCGCCCGCGGCGATCAGCGCCTGCACCGCGTCGAACATCGCGCGATAATCCTCCGCCGCGACCTCGGGCACCGGCTCGCCGATCCATGCCCCCGCCGGGTCGGGCAGCAGCGCGGACACGTCCGCCACCTCCTGCCAGCCGTCGAACAGCCCGAACCAGGCGAGCGGGGTGCGCGCGGTGGCCGGGTCGGCCGGTGTCGGGGCCGCCGGCTCGAACGCGGCGGCGGCCTCATAGGCAAGATAGCCCGCGGCATCGAGCCGCGACGCGCGGACCGCATCCAGCACCCCGGCGACCTCCTCCACCCGCCACGCGGTCAGGACCCGCTGCGGCCGGATGTAGAGGCGTGCGGGGGCGCCACCGGCGCGGGCATCGTCGAGCAGGACGAAGGGAGGTGTCGTCAGCATGCACCATCGGTGATGCCGTGCGGCCACGGCGCGGGCAAGCGTCGTTGCCTACAATATGGTTCGTGGTAATCGACTGGTTACGCCCCTGTTTTGCCAGCCCCTGTTGCCAGCCCCTGTCTTGCCAGCCATCGAGGACGATCCATGACCGACGCGACCACCGACCATCCGCTGCAGGCCATGATCGTGCCGGTGACGCCGATCGAACAGAATTGCACGTTGATCTGGTGCACGCGCACAATGCGCGGCGCGGTGATCGATCCCGGTGGCGACCTGCCGCGGATCAAGGCCGCGATCGCGCAGGCCGGCATCACGGTGGAGAAAGTGCTGCTGACCCACGGCCATATCGACCATGCCGGCGCGGCGAAGCCGCTGGCGGACGAGCTGGGCGTGCCGGTCGAGGGGCCGCACGAGGACGATCGCTTCTGGCTGGCGCGGCTGGCGGACGACGGCCGGCAATGGGGGATCACCGGCGTGCCGTTCGAGCCGGACCGCTGGCTGGTCGACGGCGATACGGTGACGGTCGGCGAGCTGACGCTCGACGTCTATCACACGCCCGGGCACACCGCTGGGCATGTGATCTTCCACCACGCGCCGTCGAAGTTTGCGCAGGTCGGCGACGTGCTGTTCCAGGGCTCGGTCGGGCGGACCGACCTGCCGCAGGGCAACCACAAGCAATTGCTCGAATCGATCGTGACGAAGCTGTGGCCGCTGGGCAGCGACACTGCCTTCATCCCCGGCCACGGCAAGCCCAGCACCTTCGCGCACGAGCGGCAGTGGAACATGTTCGTCAGCGACGACGCGATGTCGGCCTGACCCGTCGTTTCGTCACCCCGGGCTTGACCCGGGGTCCCGCTTCTTCTGCGACGTTGGCAAGGAAGCGGGACCCCGGATCAAGTCCGGGGTGACGGGAATTACCCCGCGGACACCACCGGCGCCAGTTCGATCGCCCGCGGCGCCCGTTCCGCGCCATAGGCCACCGCCAGCGCCCAGCCCGCGAGCAGCGCCAGTACCACCCAGGTCAGCAGCGCGCCGCCCGCACGCAGCGGGTTGGGGGCGGGGCGCGTCATCCCCAGCCCGTGCGCGACGCGCGCCAGCACGAAGGCGACGCCCGCCACCCACAGCCAGGTCGGCGATCCGCCCGCCAGCTCGATCAGCGCCAGCAGGATCAGCACGAACGGCGCATATTCGGTGAAATTGGCGTGCGCGCGCTGTACCGCGAGCAACGCCTCGCTGCCGCCGTCGCCCAGCAGCACCTTGCCGCGGACCCGGCCGGGCACGACGCGCAGCGCCAGCCACAGGTTGATCGCGGCGCACGCCGCCGCGATGGTCAGCGTGATCGGCAACAGCATCGTGCCCCTCCCCCTTTTGTCGTCGCCGGTCGTTACGGCCGCGTCATCGTGCCATCGGCGTGCACGGGTTGCAACCGACGCCGATTTCGCTATAGGCGCGTCACTTCGCGATGCGAGCCGTTGCCCGGCTGCCTGCCGCGGCCGGCCGATGCGGCGGGTCGCATGGGCGCGTGCAGCGGCGCATCGTTGTTTCGAACACTAGACAGATCAAGGTGCCGCGATGGCCGTCCCCAAGCGAAAGACTTCCCCCTCCCGCCGTGGCATGCGCCGCGCGCACGACGCGCTGTCGGTCGAGGCGTTCCAGGAATGCCCGAACTGCGGCGAGCTGAAGCGTCCGCACAATCTGTGCACCGCCTGCGGCCATTATAACGGCCGCGAGGTCGTCTCGGTCGAAGCCTGATTCGCAGGTAGCACCGGCTTTTCAGGAGCGTTTGCCAGCTATGTCCGACATGTCCCGGATCGCCATCGATGCGATGGGCGGCGACGAGGGGCTGGCGGTCATGCTGGCCGGGGTGGCGCGTGCGCGTCGCCGCGATCCCGACATGACGTTCCTGCTGGTGGGGGATGAGGCGGCGATTCGCGCCGGTCTCGCGAATCACCCCAATCTGTCGCAGCATTCGGAGATCGTCCACGCGCCCGACGTGATCGCGGGCGATGCGAAGCCCAGCCAGGCGATCCGCCGTGCGAAGACGACGTCGATGGGCATCGCGATCGACTGCGTGAAGCAGGGGCGCGCCGGCGCCGCGGTATCCGCGGGCAATACCGGCGCACTGATGGCGATGGCCAAGCTGTCGCTGCGCACCATGCCCGGCATCGACCGCCCCGCGCTCGCCGCTTTGCTGCCGACGCTGGGCGACAACGATGTGGTGGTGCTCGATCTGGGCGCCAACACCGAATGCGATGCGCGCAACCTGGTGCAGTTCGCGGTGATGGGCGCGGCCTATGCGCGCACCACGCTGGATCTGTCCGCGCCGCCGCGCGTCGCGCTGCTGAACATCGGCAGCGAGGAGCAGAAGGGCACCGACGAGATTCGCGACGCCGCACAGATGCTGCGCGCCGCGCCGCATCTGCCGATGACCTTCACCGGCTTCGTCGAGGGCGACCGGCTGTCGCGCGGCGAGCATGACGTGATCGTGTGCGACGGCTTTTCCGGCAATATCGCGCTCAAGACCGCCGAAGGCACCGCGCGATTCGTCGCCGACCTGCTCAAGCGCGCCTTCCGCAGCTCGGTGCGGTCGAAGCTGGGCTTCCTGATCTCGCGCCCCGCGACCGAGCTGCTGCGCGATCACCTCGATCCCAACAACCACAATGGCGCGGTCTTCCTGGGCCTTAACGGGCTGGTGGTGAAGAGCCATGGCGGCGCCAACGAACTCGGCATCGCCACCGCCATCGGCAATGCGGCCAAGATGGTGAAGGCGGATCTCGCCCGGCGAATCGCCACCGACCTCGGCAATTTCGAAGCGAAGGCGGCGGCATGATCCGTTCGGTCCTGACCGGCACCGGCTCCGCGCTGCCGGTGCGGCGCGTCTCCAACGCCGAACTGGCGGAGCAGGTCGACACCACCGACGAATGGATCGTCGAGCGTACCGGCATCCGCTTCCGCCATATCGCGGGCGAGGGCGAGACGACCGCGACGCTGGCGCGCGACGCCGCGCTGGCCGCGCTGGCGGCAGCGGGCCTCGCTGCGCAGGACATCGACCTGATCGTGCTGGCGACCGCGACGCCGGACAACACCTTCCCCGCGACCGCGACCAAGGTGCAGGCGATGCTGGGCGTCGACGATTGCGTCGCGTTCGACGTCGCCGCGGTCTGCTCCGGCTTCCTCTATGCGGTACAGGTCGCCGATGCGATGCTGCGTTCGGGCGTGCAGCGCCGCGCGCTGGTGATCGGCGCGGAGACGTTCAGCCGCATCCTCGACTGGGAGGATCGCACCACCTGCGTCCTGTTCGGCGACGGTGCGGGCGCGATCGTGCTGGAGGCGCGCGACACCGCCGACGACGCGACCGATGCCGCCGCGCGCGGCATCCTGGCGACGCGGCTCCACGCCGACGGGCGCCACAACGAACTGCTCTACGTCGATGGCGGTCCGTCGACCACCGGCACCGTCGGCAAGCTGCGCATGAAGGGGCGCGAGGTGTTCCGCCACGCGGTCGTGAACCTCGCCGCGGTGATGGAGGAGGCGCTGGCCGCCGCGGGCCTGCCCACCGATGCGGTCGACTGGGTCGTGCCCCATCAGGCCAACGCCCGCATCCTGGACGCCACTGCGCGCAAGCTGTCGCTGCCCGCGGAGAAGGTGGTGATGACGGTCGACCAGCATGCCAATACCTCCGCCGCCTCGGTGCCGCTGGCGCTGGACCAGGCGGTGCGCGACGGACGTATCGTCGCAGGACAGATCGTCGTGCTGGAGGCGATGGGCGGTGGTTTTACCTGGGGTGCCGCTGTACTTCGCGTCTGATGTCGATCAGCATGGCGATCGTTCCGGCCCATCGGCGACCGGTGTTTCTTGGGAGTAGAGGACGGTTATGACGGACGCAGGCACGCTCACCCGCGCAGATCTGGCGGAATCGCTGCACCGCAACGTGGGTCTCTCGCGCGCCGACTCGGCGCGGCTGGTGGAGCAGATGCTGGAAAAGATGTGCCACGCGCTGGCCCAGGGCGAGAACGTCAAGATCTCGGGCTTCGGCACCTTCGTGCTGCGCGACAAGGGAGAGCGCGTCGGCCGCAATCCGAAGACCGGAGTCGAGGTGCCGATCGCGCCGCGCCGTGTGCTGACCTTCCGTGCCAGCCAGATGATGCGCGACCGCATCAACCACGGCGGATGACGGGCGTGGCGTCGGACGCCAAATCCGCCGCCGCCTTCCGCACCATCGGCGAGGTCGCCAGCGCGACCGGGGTCGCCGCGCATGTCCTGCGTTATTGGGAAAGCCGCTTCCCGCAGCTGCGCCCCGTCACGCGCGCCGGCAATCGCCGCTATTACCGCCCCGCCGATGTCGCGCTGATCGAGCGGATCGACCGGCTGCTGCGCCACGACGGCTATACGCTGAAGGGCGTGCAGCAGCTGCTCGCCGCCGAGCGGCGCGGCGCCGCCGTTGCCGTGGCGGCACCGGACCTGCGCGACGTGCGCGACCTGCTGGCGCGCGCACTGGCGGAGGATGCGGGGTAGCGCATCGCGCCACAGGTGAGTGGCCGTTCGCCGTCGTCGGCACACCGCCGTCACCCCGGACTTGATCCGGGGTCCCGCTTCTTCTGCGACGTCGACCAGTAAGCGGGACCCCGGATCAAGTCCGGGGTGACGGCGAGGGAGTAGGTATCGATCAAAGGCGAGGCGGTTTCGGCTGCACGACCCCCGGACGTCGAATGACTTTGGACGCCGCTCTACCCCTCAAGACGGCGATCGACGTCCCGCACCGCCGGCCTGTTCCAACACGGTCACTCGGCGGCACGCGCCTCCGGGGCGTCGACGTCGGCGGGCAGCGCCCAGTGCAGGTCGCCCTTGCCCAGCACGCGGCCGTCATGGCTCAACACCGATACCTCGCGGATCGGGCGGCCGTCGCGCACGTCGACCAGGATCGGGAAGGCGGGGCAGCCGGTCTCCCATCGCTCGCCCCATTGCCGCAACGCGACCATCGTCGGCAGCAGCGCGAAGCCCTTGTCGGTCAGCTCATAGACGATCTTGCGCCGGTCCTCCGGCACCGACGAGCGCTCCATGATGCCATGTTCGACGAAGCGCGCCAGCCGGTTGGCCAGGATGTTGCGCGCGATGCCCAGCTCCTGCTGGAATTCCTCGAAATGATGCAGGCCGTTGAACGCGGCGCGCAGGATCAGGAACGCCCAGCGTTCGCCCATCGATTCCAGCGCCGCCGGCAGGCTGCACTCGGCCAGATCTTCACGCACGTTTCCCACGGACCATGTCTCCTGCCGACGGAGATCGGCGTCAACCTATTTGCACGGCTGGAGCCGAATTGTAAGAAATAGGTTTCAATCGGCTACTCGCAACTGCGAGTTTCCTCTTGCAACTCGCATCCGCAACATCTAGGTAGCGATCAGCAACCTAACAGGGAATCGTCCGATGTTCCGTGCCGTCATTACCGCGATCGTCGCTTCCGCCGCCACGCTGGCCGCCGCGGGCGTCCAGGCGCAGCCGACCAACGCTTATTATGTCGCCACCCCCGTCGCGCAGCCGGCCAAGGCGCGCCTGATCACCCGCTCGACCGCGTGGCAGCTGAAGGACGGCGCGTTCGTCGCCGCCCGCGCCGCGGAGCGCGACACCATCCTGTGCCAGCTGCTGGCGCGCGACGTCGGCGGGCTGTCGGCGTTCTCGGCCGGGGGCAAGACCTTCGACGCGGCGCAGCTCGACACCTGCAACGCCAAGGCCGGCATCGCCGCGCCGACGATGGCCCAGAACTAAGGCCGTCATCCAGCTTCCCGCTCCCTCTGACGGGATCATCTGGCCCTCGCCGCAACTCCCGCGGCGGGGGCCAATTTTTTGCGTCCCGCTTGTTGCAATGCAACGCCTGATCGAAGCATCTTGTGGCCGTGCTGAGACAGTATGAACTGGTCGACCGGGTACTCGACTACGACCCGGACGCCGACGAGGCGATGCTCAACCGCGCCTACGTCTTCTCGGTCAATGCGCACGGGACGCAGAAGCGCGCCAGCGGCGATCCCTATTTCAGCCACCCGATCGAGGTGGCGGGCATCCTGACCGAGTTGCACCTCGACGACGAGACGATCGCCACCGCGATCCTGCACGACACGGTCGAGGATACGGTCGCCACGCCGGAGGAGATCGAGCGCATCTTCGGCGCCAATGTCGCGCGGCTGGTCGATGGCGTGACCAAGCTCTCCAAGATCGAGGCGCAGACCGAGAACGAGCGCGCGGCGGAAAACCTGCGCAAGTTCCTGCTGGCGATGTCGGGCGATATCCGCGTGCTGCTGGTGAAGCTGGCCGACCGGCTGCACAACATGCGCACGCTTCATCACATTCCCAAGCCGGAGAAGCGCCGCCGCATCGCGCGCGAGACGATGGATATCTACGCCCCGCTCGCCGAGCGGATCGGCATGTACGAGTTCATGAAGGAGATGCAGACGCTCGCCTTCCAGCAGCTCGAACCCGAGGCGTATGAATCGATCACGCGGCGGCTGGAGCAGCTGAAGGAAGGATCGGGCGGCGACCGCATCGCGAAGATCGGGTCGGGGCTGAAGCTGCTGCTGTCGCGCGGGGAGATCGACGCGCAGGTGTCGGGGCGCGAGAAGCATCCCTATTCGATCTGGCGCAAGATGCAGGAGCGCCACATCAGCTTCGAGCAATTGTCCGACATCATGGCGTTCCGCGCGATCGTGCCGACCGAGGCGGATTGCTATCGCGCGCTGGGCATCATCCACCGGCGCTGGCCGATGGTGCCGGGCCGGTTCAAGGATTATATCTCCACCCCGAAGCGCAACGGCTATCGCTCGCTCCACACCAGCGTGATCCATGCCGAGAATCGCCGCATCGAGATCCAGATCCGCACGCCGGAGATGCATGCCGAGGCGGAATTCGGGCTGGCGGCGCACTGGGCCTACAAGCAGGCGGTGGCCGCCGACCTGCCCGATCGCGCCGACCGGGCGGAAAAGTCCGCGGCCACCAGCGGGCGCGACACGCCCGGCAACACGCGGCTGCGCCCCGATGCGCAGCACGGCTGGATCGCCGATCTGGTCGAGATCCTCGACACCGCGGCGACGCCCGAGGAGCTGCTGGAGCATACGAAGATCGCGATGTACCAGGATCGCATCTTCGCCTTCACTCCCAAGGGCGAACTGATCCAGCTGCCCAAGGGCGCGACCCCGATCGACTTCGCCTATGCGGTCCACACCGATCTGGGCGATCAGGCGGTGGGCGCGAAGGTCAACGGACGCGTCGTGCCGCTGTCGACGGTGCTGGAGAATGGCGATCAGGTGCAGGTGCTGCGCTCCAAGGCGCAGGTGCCGCAGCCGTCGTGGCTGAACCTGGCGATCACCGCCAAGGCGCTGGCCGCGATCCGCCGCCATTTGCGCAACGAGGATCGCGTCCAGACGGTGGCGCTGGGGCGCAAGCTGTACGACGATATCGTCACCCGCCTGCCCGCGACGCTGGCGGCGAACGCGCTGGACGAGGCGCTCAAGCGGCTGAAGCTGCCCGACGAGGCGGCGCTGATGCAGGCGATCGCGCGCCGCACGCTGACCGACGGACAGGTGATGGAAGCGCTGATGCCCGGGTCCGCCGGCGCCGATCTGGCGCATGCCCCGCCGCAATCGAGCGCGATCTCGATCCAGGGGCTGGCGCCCGGCGTCGCCTATGAACTGGCGGCATGCTGTCACCCGGTGCCGGGCGACCGCATCGTCGGGCTGCGCCGCCCCGATGCCTCAATCGAGGTGCATGCGATCGATTGCCGCGTGCTGTCGGACCTCGCCGAACGGTCGGACGAGGAAACCGACTGGATCGACGTGCAATGGGGCGACAAGACCGAGGGTGCGGTGGCGCGCATCTCGGTCGAGGTCCGCAACGAACCCGGCGCGCTGGGGATGCTGGCGACCGTCATCGGCCAGCACAAGGCGAACATCATCAACCTGCGGCTGGATAACCGCGACGCGCAATTCCACACCAACATGATCGACCTGGAGGTGCACGACGCGCACCAGTTGATGCGGCTGCTCGCCGCATTGCGCGCGGCCGACGCGGTCAATGCGGCGGAGCGGATCTGAGGCGCCCCGCCATGCATCCGGGGACCATGCAACCGGGGCGGCCCTGTCCGCATTGAACGCGGGAACGGGAGGACTCACCTATGTTACGCCATCTGCTCGCCGCCACCGCGCTCGCGACGCTTGCCATGCCGGCCGCGGCGCAGTCGATCTCCGCGTCCGACAAGGCACAGGGGGCGAAGGCCAATCCGCAGCTGCTGGCCGAATTCGGCGGCGCCTATGACGGGCCGCAGGCGGCCTATGTCGAACAGGTCGGCAAGCGCGTCGCGGTCCAGTCCGGCCTGTCGAACGCGCAGGGCGACTTCACCGTCGCCTTGCTCAACTCGCCGGTGGAGAACGCCTTCGCGATCCCCGGCGGCTATATCTACGTCACGCGTCAGCTGCTGGCGCTGATGAACAGCGAGGCGGAGCTGGCGTCGGTGATGGGGCATGAGGTCGGGCATGTCGCCGCGCGCCACTCCGCGGGGCGCAACCGCACCGCCTCGATCGGCGGCGTGCTGGCGGGAATCGTCGGCGCGGTCGCGGGCAACGGTGCGGTCGGGCAGCTGGTGGGCGCGGGCGCGCAGCAGGCGGCGGGGCTCTACACGCTGAAATACGGGCGCGATCAGGAATATGCCGCCGATGCCTTGGGGGTGAGATATATCACCGCCGCGGGCTACGATCCCTATGCCGCCGCCGACATGCTGGCGCAGCTGAACGCCGCGACGACGTTGCAGGCGCGCGCGGCGGGGCGCGATGCCAATGCGCTGCCGACCTGGGCCTCCACCCATCCCAACAGCCTCGACCGCGTGCGCCGCGCCGCCAAGCTGGCGGAGGCGACCGGAAAGCCGGAGACGATGCCGGCGCAGGACACCGCCTTCCTGCGGCGACTCGACGGGCTGCGCTACGACGACGATCCGAAAGAGGGCGTGATCGAGGGGCAGACGTTCCGCCATCCGGGACTGCGGCTGCGCTTCACCGCGCCGCCGGGCTATACGATCGCCAATGGCGCGGAGGCGGTGACGATCGCGGGCAGTGGCGGGCAGGCGCAGATGAAGACCGCGGCGGCGACCGACGATCTGGCCGGGTTCATCGCGACGCGCTTCCGCCAGCTGGGCGCGAATGCGGGCGGCGAGGTGCGCAACGGCACCGCCAATGGCGTGCCCTATGCCGCCTCCACGATCCGCGCGTCGGCCAATGGCCGCGCGGTGGATGCGACCATCGTCGCCTATCGCTTTCCGTCCGCGACCAACTGGTTCACGATCGTGACGCCCGCGGGCAGCGGAATGGGCGCGCTGGCGCCGCTGGTGGAGAGCGTCGCGGTGCTGACCCCGGCGCAGGCCAATGCGGTCACCGGCAAGCGCCTCCGCATCCTGACCGTGAAGCAGGGCGACACGATCGACACGTTCGCGCGCCAGATGGCCTATCCCACGCTCCAGCGCGAACGCTTCATGACGCTCAACGGGCTGGACCCCGATGCGCCGTTGCGCGCGGGCACGTTGGTAAAGGTCGTGACCACGGGCTGACAGCGGGCCGACAGGTCGTTACAGCGCGGCGGCACCATGCCACGTCCCGCGCTCTCGGTCGTCATCCCCTGCTACAACGAGGAAGCGACGCTGCCGCTGCTCCACGCGCGCGTCGCCGCCGCGGCGCGCGGCGTCGTGGGGGACGATCACGAGATCGTGCTGGTCAACGACGGATCGCGCGACGACAGCTGGCGCGTGATGCAGATGCTGGCCGCGGCCGACCCGCGCGTCGTCGCGGTCAACCTGTCGCGCAACCACGGGCACCAGCTCGCGCTGACCGCCGGGCTCGACCTGTGCGCGGGCGAGCAGATCCTGATCATCGACGCCGATCTGCAGGATCCGCCCGAGCTGGTGGCGGAGATGCGCGCGACGATGTCGCGCGAGCAGGCCGACGTCGTCTATGCCGTGCGCCGCAAGCGCGAGGGCGAGACATTGTTCAAGAAAGCGACCGCCGCCGCTTTCTATCGCGTGCTCGATCGCGTCACCGACACGCCGATTCCGCTCGATACCGGGGACTTCCGGCTGATGACCCGGCGGGCGCTAGATGCGCTGCTGTCGTTGCCGGAACAGGCGCGCTTCATCCGCGGGATGGTGGCCTGGGTCGGCTTCCGGCAGGTGCCGTTCCCCTATGACCGCGCGGAGCGCCACGCGGGCGAGACCAACTACCCGCTGGGCAAGATGGTGCGCCTCGCGCTCGACGCGGTCACCGGCTTCTCCACCGCGCCGCTGCGCTGGGCGAGCCATCTGTCGGTGATGCTGGCGGGCTGTTCGGTGCTGCTGCTGTTCTACATCGCCTATGGCTATTTCAGCGGCGCGCGGGTGCAGGGCTGGACCTCGACGATGCTGGTCGTGGTGGTGCTGTCGGCGATCCAGATGTTCGTGCTGGGGATGATCGGCGAATATTTGGGGCGGCTGTACATCGAGTCGAAGCGGCGGCCGCTGTATCTGGTCGCCGACATCGCCGGCACCGCGCACGGTCGCGCCACGCTGGGGTTCCAGGCGGAGGCGACACGCATCCCCGACGATCAGGTCGCGAGCGCCGCGCTGGCGGAGTGAGGATTTAGCCCTCTCCCTTCCGGGGAGAGGGTTGGGTGAGGGGAAGGTGCCTCGCAGAGAAAGCGCTCTCGGTGAGACCTCGGCCCCTCACCCAAACCCTCTCCCCGCAGGGGAGAGGGCTCAAGAAGGTTACGCCGCCTCTTCGGCGTCCAGCCCATAGGCGGTGTGGAGGACGCGGACCGCAAGCTCCGTCTCGTCCTCGTGGATCAGCACGCTGACCTTGATCTCGCTGGTGGAGATCGCCTGGATGTTGATCCCGCGCGCGCCCAGCGTGGTGAACATCGTGCTGGCGACGCCCGCATGGCTGCGCATGCCGACGCCGACGACGCTGATCTTCGCGACGCGGGTGTCGTGGACCAGCTCGCCGAAGCCGATCGCCTCGCGCGCCTGGTTGAGCGCCTCGATCGAGCGCGGCAGGTCGGCCGCGGGCACGGTGAAGGTCACGTCGGTCGCGCTGGTGGAGCCGCTGCTGCGGTGCGCGATATTCTGGATGATCATGTCGACGTTGATGTTCGCCGCCGCCAGCGGTTCGAAGATCGCCGCGACCGAGCCAGGCGTGTCGGGCACCGCGGTCAGCGTGATCTTCGCCTCGTTCTTGTCGTGCGCGATGCCGGTGATGAGCTGGCGTTCCACTTCCGAAATCTCCTCTTCGCCGACGATCATCGTGCCGGGCAATGTGTCGGCCATCGGAGCGTCCTCGCCCGTGAACGACGACAGCACCTGGACGCGGACCTTTTCCTTCATCGCCAGCCCGACCGAGCGCGTCTGGAGCACCTTGGCCCCCACGCTCGCCAGTTCCAGCATCTCCTCATAGGTCACCTTCACCAGCTTGCGCGCGCGCGGCACGATGCGGGGGTCGGTGGTATAGACGCCGTCGACATCGGTGTAGATGTCGCAGCGGTCCGCCTTCAGCGCCGCCGCCACCGCCACCGCCGACGTGTCCGACCCGCCGCGCCCCAGCGTGGTGATGCGGCGATCGGCGTTCATCCCCTGAAAGCCGGGGATCACCGCTACCGCGCCTGCCGCCATGCTGGCGATCAGCGTATCGGTGTCGATCGTGCCGATGCGCGCCTTGGCAAAGGCATCGTCGGTGTGGATCGGCAATTGCCAGCCGAGCCACGACCGCGCCTCGACCCCGATCGCCTGAAGCGCGATCGCGAGCAGCCCGCTGGTGATCTGCTCGCCCGCCGCGACGACGACGTCATATTCGCGCGGATCGTACAGCGGCGACGCCTCGCGGCAGAAGCCGACGAGGCGGTCGGTCTCGCCCGCCATCGCGGAGACGACCACCGCCACCTGATTGCCGGCGTCGGCCTCGCGCTTCACCCGGGCGGCGACGGAGCGGATACGCTCGATCCCGGCCATCGAGGTGCCGCCGAATTTCATGACGATGCGCGCCACAGATCTGTCCAAACGCCTTGGGGTGGAGGGGGCGCCCTGATAGGAAGCGCGCATGACCGACGCAAGCGTAACAACCGAGACCATTCATGCCTCGATCGTCGCGGAAGAGGCCGCGCACTTCGGCAGGCTGGCGCAGGACTGGTGGGATCCGAAGGGATCGTCGGCGATGCTCCACCGGCTCAACCCGGTGCGGCTGCGCTATCTGCGCGGCGCGATCGACCGGCATTGGGATCTCGACGATCGCTCCTTCACCCCGCTGGCGGGGCGACGCGCGCTCGACATGGGGTGCGGAGCGGGGCTGCTGGCGGAGCCGCTGGCGCGGCTCGGGGCGGAGGTGATCGCGGTCGACGCCGCGCCGGAGAGTGTCGCGGTCGCGCGCGACCATGCCGTGGCCGGCGGGCTGGCGATCGATTACCGCACCGGTGGCGTGGAGGCGGTGGTGGGCGAGGCGTTCGACCTCGTCACCTCGATGGAGGTGGTCGAGCATGTCGCCGATCCGCGCGCCTTCGTCACGGCGCTGGCGGCGGCGGTCGCGCCCGGCGGCGTGCTGGTGATGAGCACGCCCAACCGCACATGGCTGTCGCGCATCGCGCTGGTGGAGGGCGCAGAACGGACCGGACGGATCCCGCGCGGCACGCACGACTGGCACCGCTTTCTGACGCCCGACGAACTCGGCGGGATGGTGCGCGACGCCGGGCTGGAGGTGACCGACGTCACCGGCCTGACGCTGGGCACCGCCGGGTTCGCGCTGGGGGCGTCGACCGCGCTCGACTATTTCCTCACCGCGCGGCGCGCGTGACGGCGTCGCCGCGGTTGGCCATCTGCAACCCGGTGCGCTGGCACGCCGCGGTCACGACGGGATAGTCGATATCGGTGTGGCGCGTCAGCGCCGCTGGCATCGCGGCCTGGCATTGCTGGATCGTGGCGTAGTGCGCCGGCTCGACACGGGCCTGGGTGCAACCCGATGCGCCGTCGGCGCATCCCATGATCGCCATCACGAAGAAGACGGGCTCCATCTTCACCTCCTATGGCCGTGAAAACGTTGCTCGAAAAACGCATGCCGGCGCGGGGCGTTCCGTCCGGCCGGCGGCGAGGTTGACGCCGCCGCCGCCGCGCACGACATCGCGCGTTCATGCCCCCGCTTTCCCCGACCTCCGTCACCACCGAACGCCCGCTGCTGCCGACGTTGCGGCGCTTCCTCCCCGATCTGTGGCCGTCCGACGCGCCGGGGATGAAGGTGCGCGTGGTCGGCGCGATGGCGCTGGTCGTCGCGTCGAAGCTGGTGCAGGTCTATGGCGCGCCCTTCGCGTTGCAGGGCGCGGTCGACGGGATGACGGTGCCGGCGACGCCGGTGTCGCTGATCGTGCTGCTGGTGGTCGGCTATGCCGCGGCGCGGTTCGGCAGCACCTTGTTCGACAATCTGCGCAACACGGTGTTCGAGCGGGTGGGGCAGGAGGCGACGCGGCGGCTGGCGGCGCGCGTCTTCCGACATCTCCACCAGCTGTCGCTGCGCTTCCATCTGGAACGGCGCACGGGCGCGGTGACGAAGGTGGTGGAACGCGGCACCAAGAGCATCGACACGATGCTGTACTTCCTCCTCTTCAACATCGCGCCGACGGTGCTGGAACTGGCGCTGGTGCTCGGTATCTTCCAGGTGAAGTTCGGCTGGCCGCTGGTCGCCGCCACGGTGGTGATGGTGGTCGTCTATATCTGGTTTACCCGCATCGTCACCGACTGGCGGGCGAGCTTGCGCGAGCGGATGAACGACCTCGACACCGGGGCGGTGGCGCATGCGGTCGATTCGCTGCTGAATTTCGAGACGGTGAAGTATTTCGGGGCGGAAGGACGCGAGGCGAAGCGCTACGACGCGGCGATGCGCGCCTATGCCCATGCGGCGGTGAAGAGCGAGAACAGCCTGGCGTGGCTCAACATCGGGCAGGCGGCGATCACCAACCTGATGCTGGGCGCAGGGATGGCCTGGGTCGCCTGGGGGTGGAGCCAGGGGCGGTTCACCGCGGGCAATGTGGTGCTGGTGTCGACCCTGCTGTCGCAGCTGTTCCGCCCGCTCGACCTGCTGGGGATGGTCTATCGCACGATCCGGCAGGGCGTGATCGACATGGGCGCGATGTTCGACCTGATCGACACGCCGTCGGAGGTGGTGGACGCGCCCGATGCCGCGCCGCTGGCGATCCGCAACGGCCATGTGCGGTTCGAGCGGGTGCATTTCGGCTATGACGCGGGCGCGCCGATCCTGAAGGGCGTCGACCTCGACGTGCCCGCGGGGTCGACGCTGGCGGTGGTGGGGCCGTCCGGGGCGGGCAAGTCGACGCTCGCGCGACTGATGTACCGCTTCTACGACGTGAACGAGGGGCGGATCACGATCGACGGACAGGATATCGCGGGGGTGACGCAGGACAGCTTGCGCGCCGCGATCGGGATCGTGCCGCAGGATACGGTGCTGTTCAACGACACGATCGGCTACAATATCGCTTATGGCCGCGAGGGCGCGGATCAGGATGCGATCGAACGCGCGGCGCGCGGTGCCGCGATCGCGGGGTTCATCGAGCGGCAGGCGGACGGCTATGCCACCCGCGTCGGCGAGCGCGGGCTGAAGCTGTCGGGCGGCGAGAAGCAGCGCGTCGCGATCGCGCGCACCTTGCTGAAGGATCCGCCGATCCTGATCCTGGACGAGGCGACCAGCGCGCTCGACAGCCGCACCGAGGGCGAGATCATGGAGACGCTCCAAGCGATCGAGCGCGGCCGCACCACGATCGTGATCGCGCACCGGCTGTCGACGATCGTCCATGCGGACCAGATCGTGGTGCTCGACGCCGGTCGCGTGGTGGAACGCGGCACCCATGCGGCGCTGCTGGCGGCGGGTGGACTGTACGCGGAAATGTGGACGCGGCAGGCGGCCGAACGCGCGGCGGGGGTGGAGGAGGTCGCGGCTTAGGTTGTTCGCGCGAAGACGCGAAGAAGTAGGGTTTGTTCGCGCAGAGACGCGGAGACGCGGAGGTGTCGTGCCCTTGGCGACTGGTCCGCGGCAGCAACAAGTCTCGCTCATTGTCTCCCGGCGCGATCGCTCCGTGCGGGACATCTCCGCGTCTCTGCGCCTCTGCGCGAACCCCTCTTCCTTCTTCTTCGCGGCTTAGCGTCTTCGCGTGAACATATTCAGCGATACGACAGCCCGCTTGCCCCATCCTCCCGGCAAGTGCACAACGCCGCACTCGCGTTTTCGAGGAGTTTCAATGCGTTCGCTGTTTGCCGCTACCTTGTCCGTGGCGCTGATGACCACCACCGCCGTTGCCCAGGTCCGTCAGGTGCCGCTGCCGGCCAGCAATCCCTTCGCCAGCGCGAGCACGCTGCCCTATGAGGCGCCGCCGTTCGACCGGATCAAGGACACCGACTATCTGCCCGCGATCAAGGCGGGGATGGCGGAGCAGCGTGCCGAGGTGGCGCGGATCGCCGCCGATCGCGCCGCGCCGACGTTCGACAATACGATCGCCGCGCTGGAGCGCTCCGGCCAGTTGCTGGAGCGTGCCAGCAACGCCTTCGAGGGCGTCAACGGGGCCAACACCAATCCGGTGCTCCAGAAGACCGAGGCGCAGCTCGCCCCGCTCCAGTCCGCGCATCGCGATGCGATCAACCAGGATGCGAAGCTGTTCGCGCGGGTGAAGTCGCTCCATGATCGCCAGGCTTCGCTGGGGCTGACCCCGGAGCAGGCGATGGTGCTGACGCTCACCTACGACAAGATGGTGCGCGCCGGGGCGCAGCTGCCGGCGACCGACCAGCAGGCGCTGCGCGAGGTCAACGGCACGCTGTCGACGCTGGAGACGAACTTCAAGCAGCGCCTGCTCGCCGCGGCGAAGGCGGGCGCGCTGGTGGTCGACGACAAGGCGAAGCTGGCCGGGCTGTCCGACGCGGAGATCGCGGCGGCGGCGGCCGATGCGACCGCGCGCGGGCTGCCGGGCCAATATGTCCTGTCGCTCCAGAACACGACGCAGCAGCCCGCGCTGGCGCAGCTGACCGATCGCGCGACGCGCCAGGCCTTGTTCGAGGCGAGCTGGACCCGCGCCACGAAGGGCGATGCCAACGACACGCGCACCACGCTGTCGCAGATCGCCGCGCTGCGCGCGCAGAAGGCGAAGCTGCTCGGTTTCGCCAGCTGGGCCGATTACAAGCTGGCCGACCAGATGGCGAAGACGCCGCAGACCGCGCAGGGCTTCCTGCGCCAGATCGCAAGCGCGGTCGCCGTCGAGCAGAAGCGCGAGGCGGCCGAGTTGCAGGAGCAGGTCAAGGCGGCGGGCGGCACCTTCGCGCTCAAGCCGTGGGACTGGGATTTCTATTCGGAGAAGCTGCGCAAGGCGCGCTACGACCTCAACCAGGACGAGCTGAAGCCGTATTTCCAGATCGACAAGGTGCTGACCGACGGCGTCTTCTATGCCGCGACCCAGCTATACGGCATCACCTTCAAGAAGCGTACCGACCTGCCGGTGTGGCAGCCCGATGTCATGGTCTATGAGGTGTTCGAGGAGAACGGCCGTCCGCTGGGGTTGATGTACTTCGATTACTGGAAGCGCGACAACAAGAACGGCGGCGCGTGGATGTCCAACTTCGTCAACCAGTCGGCGCTGCTGGGGACGAAGCCGGTGATCTACAATGTCGGCAACTTCACCAAGCCGGCGGCGGGCCAGCCCGCGCTGATCACGTTCGACGACGTGACGACGATGTTCCACGAATTCGGCCATGCGCTGCACGGGCTGTTTGCGAACCAGACCTATCCCAGCGTGTCGGGCACCAACACCGCGCGCGACTTCGTCGAATTCCCGTCGCAGTTCAACGAACATTGGGCGCTCGATCCCAAGGTGCTGGCGCATTATGCGGTCGACTATCGCAGCGGACAGCCGATCCCGGCGGCACTGGTTGAGAAGATCAAGCGCGCCGCGACGTTCAACACCGGCTATTCGTTCGGCGAGGCGCTGGCCGCGTCGCAGCTCGACATGGCGTGGCATTCGCTGCCCGCGGGCGGCGCGCCGCAGGATGCCGATGCGTTCGAGGCGAAGGCGCTGGCGGCATCGGGGCTGGACGTGGCGGACGTCCCGCCGCGCTATCGCTCCAGCTATTTCCTCCACATCTGGGGTAATGGCTATTCGGCCGGCTATTATGCGTATCAATGGACCAAGATGCTGGATGCCAACGCCTATTCCTGGTTCGAGCAGAACGGCGGGCTGACCCGCGCAAACGGCCAGCGCTTCCGCGACATGATCCTGTCGAAGGGGCATACCGAGGATTATGCGCCGATGTTCCGCGCCTTCTACGGCAAGGATCCGGAGGTGGCGCCGCTGCTCAACGATCTGGGGTTGAACGCGGACGGGTCGCGGATCGGGGGGTAACCTCCAACGTCGCCCTCACCCTTCCCACCGGCTTTGCCGGCGGGCCCCTTCCCTCTCCCGGCGGGAGAGGGAGGGAGGCGCGAAGCGCCGGAAGGGTGAGGGTGACTTCTACGCCAGCAGGTCGCGCGTCTCCGGATGCTTGTCGATATACGCCCGCACGAACGGGCATTGCGGCACCACCTTCAGCCCGCGGTCGCTCGCGGCGTCCAGCGCGCCGCGGATCAGGCGGCTGCCCACGCCGCGCCCCTCGATCTCGGGCGGGACGACGGTATGGGTGAAGACGATCCGTTCGCCCTCCAGCTGATAGGCCGCGACCGCGCGATGGCCGCTCACCTCCAGCACGAACTCCTGTTCGGAGCGGTTGTCGCGCACGCGCTCCACGCTCACGACGCCACCGGGTCGGCGGCCGGCGGCGCGTCGACGCCCTTCGCCACGGGCGAGGTCTGGTGCGGGGCGGTGGTGTTGGTGCCGGTCCGGTCGGTCTCTTCCTCGCGCCCGCAGCCGGACAGGAGCGCGGCCGCGCCGAAGGTGAAGAGCGCCAGGTTGCGGCGGGGTACGGGGATCATCGCCGTTCTACGCCCGAAACATGTCCCGCGTTCCGTTGCCACCTCGCGAGGCACGTCCTAGATGACCGGCAATGGTCGCTGACCCCGTCGACACGCTCCATCGCATCTTCGGCTTTCCTGCCTTCCGCGGCGTGCAGGAGGATGTCGTCACGCGCGTGCTGGCGGGGCAGCGCACGCTGGCGGTGATGCCCACCGGCGCGGGCAAGTCGCTATGCTATCAATTGCCCTCGGCGATGCTGGACGGCACCTGCGTGGTGGTCAGCCCGCTGATCGCGCTGATGCACGACCAGCTGCGCGCGGCGACCGCGGTCGGCCTGCGCGCCGCGACGCTGACCAGCGTGGACGAGAACAAGGCGGAGACGCGCGGGCGCTTCCTGGATGGCGCGCTGGACCTGCTCTACATCGCGCCCGAGCGTGCCTCGACCGCCGATTTCCGCGACCTGCTGGAGCGCGGGCGCGTCGCCTTGTTCGCGATCGACGAGGCGCATTGCGTCAGCGAATGGGGGCACGATTTCCGCCCCGACTATCGCCTGCTGCGCCCGCTGCTGGACGCCTTTCCGGACGTTCCCCGCCTCGCGCTGACCGCGACCGCGGACGAACATACGCGGCGCGACGTGCTGGAGCAGCTCGGCATCCCTGCCGAGGGGATGATCGTCGCGGGATTCGACCGCCCCAACATCCGCTACACGATCCGCCCGCGCGACAATACGACGCGCCAGATCGCGGACCTGATCGCGCGCACCCCGGGGCCGGGGATCGTCTATGTCCCCTCGCGCGCGGGGACCGAGAAGATGGCGGAGACGCTGGCGCGCAGCACCGGGCGCCCGGTGCGCGCCTATCACGCCGGGCTGGACGCCGGCGTGCGCGCAAGGAACCAGGCCGATTTCGTCGCGTCCGAGGATATGGTGATCTGCGCCACGGTGGCGTTCGGGATGGGGATCGACAAGCCCGACGTCCGTTTCGTGGCGCATGCCGGGCTGCCCAAGTCGATCGAGGCCTATTATCAGGAGACCGGGCGCGCCGGACGCGACGGCGACCCGGCGGTGGCGCATCTGTTCTGGGGCGCGGACGATTTCGCGCGCGCGCGCCAGCGCATCGGCGAGGTGGAGCCCGCGCGCCAGCCGGGCGAGCGCCAGCGGCTGACCGCGCTCAGCGCATTGGTGGAGACCGCGGGGTGTCGCCGCGCGATCCTGTTGCGGCATTTCGGCGAGCATCCGCCCGAAACCTGCGGCAATTGCGACAATTGCCTCGATCCCCCTGCCGCGATCGACGCGACGCAGGTGGCGCGCAAATATCTGTCCGCGGTGTTCCGCACCGGGCAGATGTTCGGCGCGGGCTATATCGAGCAGGTGCTGACCGGCCAGTCGACCGAGCGCAGCCTGATGAACGGGCACGAGCAATTGTCGGTGTGGAACATCGTCGATGGCGAGGAGCTGCGGCTGCTGAAGCCGGTCGGGCGCGCGCTGCTGCTGAAGGATGCGCTGCGCACCAATCCGCACGGCGGGCTGGAGTTCGGCCCCGCCGCGCGCGCGCTGCTCAAGGGCGAGGCGACGATGCCGCTGGTCGAGCCGCCCAAACGCGAGCGGCGGCGCAAGGGGGCAGCGGGCGCGGGCGCGAACCCGATCGACGATCCGCTGTTCGAGGCGCTGCGCGCCTGCCGCCGCGATCTGGCGAAGGAAGCCGGTGTACCCCCATATGTCATCTTCCACGATTCGGCGCTGCGCGAGATGGCGGCGCTGCGGCCGACCTCGGCCAGCGCATTGGGGCGGATCTCGGGCATCGGGCAGCGCAAGCTGGATGCCTATGGCGCGGCGTTCCTGAAAGTGATCGCGGACCACTCGTAATGTCGATTCGCGCGCGCTAGGGTCGCCCCCATGCTTCGCATCATCGACGATACCATCGCGGTCGCGCCGCAGATCCGCCCCGAGGACGTTCCCGCGATCGCCGCGGCGGGCTATGTCGCGATCGTCAACAACCGCCCCGATGGCGAGGAGGCGGGCCAGCCGAGCGGGGACGAGATCCGCGCCGCGGCACAGGCCGCCGGGCTCGCCTATACCGCGATCCCGGTGACGCACGCCGGGTTCAGCTTGGCGCAGGTGCAGGCGATGATCGGCGCGCTGGACGCTGCGGGCGGCCCGGTGCTGGCTTATTGCCGCTCCGGCACGCGGTCGTGCAACCTGTGGGCGCTGGCGGGTGCGGGGCTGGGCGTCGACCAGGACGAACTGACCGCGAAGGCGGCGGGCGCGGGCTATGACATCGCCGGGCTGCGCCCGCTGATGGACGCGGTGTCGCAACAGGCATGATGCTGGTGGGACTGCTGGGATTCGGCGGCACCGACCGGATGATGCGCACGCTGGACGAGGCACTGGATGCGATCGGCGTGGCGCTGCCCGATTTCCCCGCGATCGACGCCGTCACCGGCGAGGACGGGCGTGCGGCGCTGGCGGTGACCGCGGATCGCCGCGTGGCGGTGGTGCGCGTGCGCGGCGCGCGCGTCAGCGGACGCGAGGTGACCTGGCCGATGCTGCGCCAGACGATCGACGGCATCGTCGTGGAAACGGGCGATCGCCGGCTGGGCGACGTGACGCTGGTGGGCGTCACCGCACTGGACGTGCGGCGGCTGGGGCAGGCGATGGCGGCGTAGCGGCTCACCCTCACCCTTCCGGCGCTGCGGGGCACCCATGAAAGTAATACTTTCATGGGACCCCTGCGCGCCTCCCTCCCTCTCCCATTGGGAGAGGGAAGGGGCCCATCGCCGAAAGGCGATGGGAAGGGTGAGGGCGATGCTCAGCGCGCGACGATCAACCCCGCGCCCGCCAATATCCCCAGCACCGCCAGCACGCGCCGCCCGGTCACCCGCTCGCCCAGCGCGAGCACCCCGATCAGCAGCGCGGTGACCATCCCCGTCTCGCGCAGCGCGGCGAGCGGTGCGGTGGGGCCGAGCGCGAAGGCGGCGAGCGCGAGGCCGTAGGTGACGATCGACAGCGCGCCCGCGATCGCACCGGGACGCCAGCCGGTGCGCACCTGCGCGAAGATCGCGCCCTTCGACGCCGCGCCGAACATCGCCAGCACCACCGCCCCCATCAGCACGAACAGCCAGACGATATAGCTGGCCGGCGTCGGTGCGGCGCGGACGCCATGCGCGTCGATGACGGTGTAGATCGCGATCGTCACGCCCGTGAGCAGCGACCAGCCGAGCGCCACGCGATCGATGTGCCGCCCCACCACCAGCACCAGCATCGCGCCCGCGATCAGCGCGATCCCTGCCACCTGCGCCACCGTCGCGGGTTCGCCCAGCCAGCCGATCGTAGCGACCGCGGTGACGACCGGCGCGGTGCCGCGCAGCACCGGATAGGCCGCGGTCAGGTCCGCCACCTGATAGGCGCGGATCAGCGCGTAGAGATAGATCGCATGTCCCACCGCACTCGCCGCCAGCCAGCCCCACGCACCCTGCGGCGCGGGGACGAAGAAGACGGCCGGCAGCAGGATCGCGGCACTCGCCGCATCGGTGAAGGCGCGCGCCGCCATCTTGTCGCGCCCGCCCTTCACGATCGCGTTGACGACGGCATGGATCGAGCCGGACGCGATCATCATCGCGGCGGCGAGGGGGTAGGCGGGCATGGGCGGGGTATGGGGCAGGCTTGCTGTTCCGTCACCCAGGACTTGATCCGGGGTCCCGCTTCTCGCCCACGTTGCCGAAGAAGCGGGACCCCGGGTCAAGCCCGGGGTGACGATGTGGTCGGGGCGGGCGTCACGTCACCAGCCGCCGCAACGCCTCCAGCGTGTCCGCCTCCTGCGCCGGCTTGTCGGTGCGGATGCGCGCGATGCGGGGGAAGCGCATCGCCACGCCCGACTTGTGGCGTTTCGATTCGTGGATCGAATCGAACGCGATCTCCAGCACCAGCGTCTTCTCCACCTCGCGCACCGGGCCGAAGCGGTTGAGCGTGTGCTGTCGCACGAAGCGGTCGAGCTGCGCGATCTCCTGGTCGGTGATGCCCTGATACGCCTTGCCGACCGGCAGCAGCTCGCCGTCGGGCGTCCAGCAGCCGAACGTATAGTCGCTGTACCAGCTCGACCGGCGGCCGTTGCCGCGCTGCGCGTACATCATCACGCAATCGGCGGTCAGCGGATCGCGCTTCCATTTGTACCACAGCCCGGTGCGGCGCCCCGCGACATAGGGGCTGTCGCGCCGCTTCAGCATCATCCCCTCGATCGCGGCATCGCGCGCGCCGGCGCGCTGGCCCTCGAGCGCGGTGAAATCCGCCGCCTCGATCACCTGCGACAGGTCGAAGCGGTCGGCGTCGAGCCGCGTCGCGAACGCCTCCAGCCGCGCGCGACGCTCGCTCCACGGCAATGCGCGCAGGTCCTCCGCACCGTCGAACAGGATGTCATACAACCGGACGAAGGCGGGCGATTCGGCGAGCATCTTCGCCGACACGATTTTGCGCCCCAGCCGTTGCTGCAGCGCGTTGAAGCTGCCCGCCTCCCCGCCCTGAAAGTCGCCCTTCACCATCAGCTCGCCGTCGACCACGCCGGGGGTGGCGAAGGCGGCGGCGACGTCGGGGAAGGCGCGCGTCACGTCATCGCCGGTGCGGCTGTAGAGCTGCGTCTCACCGGCCACATGGACGATCTGGACGCGGATGCCGTCCCATTTCCACTCCGCGACATAGTCGGCGAGATCGACGCGCAGATCCTCCAGCGGATGCGCGAGCATAAACGGGCGGAAGACGGGGACGTCGGCGGGCGTCGGCTGTGCGCCGGTGCCCTCCGCCCAGGCGAACAGCGTCGGATAAGGCGGCTCCAGCCCGTGCCACACCTCCTCAACCGCCTCGACATCCAGCCCGAAGGCATCCGCCAGCGCCTGTTTCGCGAGCCGCGCGGAGACGCCGACGCGCAACGCGCCGGTCGCCATCTTGAGCAACGCGAACCGCTCCTCCGCATCCAGCCGGTCGAGCATGTCGGCCAGCGCGGCGGGCGCATCGGCACGCGACAGGTGCAGCAACCGGTCGACCACCGCACCGACGGTGAGCGGCGCGGTATCGGCGGGCGGCACATCGGGGCTGGGCCACAACAACGCCACCGTCTCCGCGGTGTCGCCGACGTAATCGCGGCTCATCCGGAACAGCACCGGATCGACCCGCGCCTCGATCAGCGCGCGGATCACCGCGGGCTTGACGCCCGGCAGGTCGAGATCGCCGGTCAGCGCGGCCATCGCCCAGCCGCGGTCGGGATCGGGCGTGGCGCGCAGATAGTCGCCGATCAGCTTCAGCTTCGCGTTGCGCGAGCGCGTGTAGATCAACGAATCGAGCAGGGCGGCGAAGGCATGCATGTGCGGAGCCGCCCGCGCGTCAGTCGATCGCGTCCTTCGCCGCCTTGCCCGCCATCAATCCCAGCGCGAGGAAGATGACGAAGAGTGCCACGGCGACGAAGAACAGGATCTTGGCGATGCCGACGAAGGCGCCGCCGATGCCGCCGAAGCCCAGCGCGCCGAGCAGCAGCCCGGCGACCAGGAAGATGAGGGCCAGTTTCAGCATGGTGTCGGTTCCTTCGTCATGATCGCGCGTCAGCCCTTGCGGCTGGCCTCGAACAGGAACCAGGCGCGCTCCTCGGCCTGGTCGGTCCATTCGTCGACGATGCCGCTGGTGGCATTGTCCTTGGCCTCCTCCGCAGCGTCCTTCACCTCGCGGAAGCGCTCGACCAGCTTGAGGTTGTCGTCGCGCAGCTCGGCCAGCATGTCGGCGGCGGCGACGAAGTCGCGGTCGTTGTCGACGATCGACTGGCGGCGCGAGATGTCGCCGATCGAGCGCAGCGTGACGTTGCCCGTCTTGCGCACCCGCTCCGCGATCGCGTCGGTGACGCCCAGGATCTGCGCCGCCTGATCGTCGAGCAGCAGGTGATAGTCGCGAAAGTGCGGACCGGAGACGTGCCAGTGGAAGTTCTTGGTCTTGAGATACACCGCATAGCAATCGGCCAGCGCACCGTTCAGCGCCTCCGCGACGGTTTTGGTGTCGTTGCGCGCCAGATCGGTCGGGGTTTCCAGCGCGGGGTTGATGTCGGCCACGATTCGCTCCGTCATTTGATGTCGGTGGCGCAACGAAGCGCGCGCGGAATGGCTCCGGCGAAGTTTTCCGTTCAGGGTGAGTGGCGATTTCTATGCTCCCCTCCTCTTCAGGGGAGGGGCTGGGGGTTGTCTCACAGAGACCGCCGCCTTTGACTGCCCCACCCCAACCCAGTGTCAGGTAAACGATGCCCCGCATCGTTTAGGTCATGCCGGGGGCATGACCGACCTGACACTCCTGAAGGGGAGGGGATAGAGAGAAAGTATCGGTGACGCGTCAGATCAGCGACACCGCGCGCAACGCCAGCACCACCCCCGCCACCGTCAGCAGCACCATGTTCGCCACCCGCACCGCCCGCAGCGGCAGCGCCAGCCATGCGCGTTCGCCCAGTGTGACCGACACGGCCACCACCGCCACCGCGCCCAGCGTCGCGCCGATCGCCGCGGCCCAGGGCAGCGGGCTGCGCGCGGCGAGCGCAGCGGCAACGAACTGCATCCGGTCGCCGAAGGCCATGATGAACAGCCCCGCGAACGCCGTGGGCAGGCGCCCGATGCGCCATCCGGCGAGATCCTCCGGGCGTGTCGATCGCCATCCGGTGCCCGCCCCGGCGAGGACCAGCGCCAGCGCGAGCAGCAGCAGCCGCGCCTCCGGGGTCAGCAATGCGGCGACCGCAAGGCCGCCTGCCACGCCGATCGCGTAATTGGCCGCCAGCGCGACCGCGGCGGCCGCGATGACCATCGCCGGCGAGCGCCAGCGATCGGCCAGGATCGCCGCCAGCCATGGCGTCCGGTCGGCTGCCTGCGTCAACGCGCCCAGCAGCAGCGCCGCCATCAGCGCGTCCATCGCGGCACCTCCGTCAGGCGGCGAACCGCACCGCGCAGGCAGCGGCGAAGGCCTCGCACGCGCCCTGATCCTGCCGCTCGCTCGACACCGCCTCGCGCAGCAGCGCGAGCCAGCCGTGGACCAGCGCGCCCTGCTCGCCGCGCGCCAGCGCCGATTCGAGCAGATGCGCGACGGTGACCGCGGGCATCAGGCGGTGGCGGTGCGCGACGGCGCGGATGCGATCCACCTCGTCCGCGATTCGCGCCGGCCCGGCGCGCCATTCGATCGCGGCGACCCGGTTCGCCAGATCGGCCTTGATGTCTGCCAGTGCGTCGCTACCCATGGTCCGCTCCTTTGCCCGGAACATGGCACGATGCGGTTACGACCCGCTTAATCCGGCCGCTCGATCGGCACGCGCGCTTGACTCGCGCGGGCATTTGCGCCAATCGCCCCCGTCTGTTGCGGCGGGGTGCCCCTCGCCGCTCTTTTTTGTTTTCACGCTATCAGGAATTGGTCATGGCAAAGCCGACCACCGTCAAGATCAAGCTCGTCAGCTCCGCCGACACCGGCTTCTTCTACGTGACGAAGAAGAACCCGCGTACCAAGACCGAGAAGCTGAGCTTCAACAAGTATGATCCGATCGTGCGCAAGCACGTCGCGTTCAAGGAAGCCAAGATCAAGTAAGCGGCGGGCGGTCTCGACCGCCTGCGCTGCCGGATCGGCTGCACGAAAGGAGCCGCGGGCGGATGCCGGCGGCTCCTTTCGTGCGTGTCTGTGACAACGCCCTCCTCCTGTCCGTTCGCCCTGAGGAGAGGCTGAGCTTGTCGAAGCCTCGTCTCGAAGGGTACGCACGCGCATGTGCTTCGAGACGCCGCTTCGACAAGCTCAGCGGCTCCTCAGCACGAACGGGGATAGGGCGGTGTTCAGATCAACTCGCTCACCGCCGCCATGAAGCGCGCCAGCGTGATCGGCTTCGACACATAGGCATTGGCGCCCGCGGCGCGCAGCCGTTCCTCGTCCTCGCGCCCGGCATAGGCGGTGACCGCCATCACCGGGATGTGGCGCAGCGCCTCGTCCGCCTTCATCTCCAGGATCAGCTCGTAGCCGGTGACATGCGGGATCTGGATGTCCATCACCACCAGGTCGGGGGAGAAAGCGCGCGCGCGCTCCACCGCCTCGCGCCCGTCGCGTACCGGCTCGACCGCGAAGTCGTGCGCCCGCAACAGGTCGCAGAACAGCTTGAGATTGAGTTCGTTGTCCTCGACAACGAGCACTCGTTTTGTCACGCGCGAACTGTCCCCATTGAAGGTGCATCATAGGTAATGGGCCGAACCGATACAAACCCCCACGATACCCAAACGGTTGCCCTTCAGGCGCTGGTCTGGACGCTGGCGGACGAGGCCCGCGCCGGGCGGCTGGTGGCGCTGACCGGGCTGACCCCGGCGGACCTGCGCGCACGGCTGGGGGAGCCGGCGGTGCTGGCGGCCTGCCTCGCGTTTCTGGAGGGGCATGAGCCCGATCTGGTCGCCTGTGCCGGGGCGATCGGTGCCACGCCCGATGCGCTGGTGGCGGCACGCGCGGCGCTGGAGCGGGCGGCATGACGCGCCCGCTGCTGATCTGCGATTGCGACGAGGTGCTGCTGTACATGCTGCAACCCTTCGCCGACTGGCTGGGCGAGGCGCATGACGTCGAGTTCACGATCGGGTCGTGGGATCTCGCCAGGGCGATGAAGCGCCGCGGCGATGGCCCACCGCTGACCCGCGCCGACATGTCGGGGTTCCTCGGCGGGTTCTTTCCGGCGCAGATGCACCGCCAGTCGCTGGTGCCGCACGCGCGCGACGCGCTGGCGGCGATCGCGGCGCAGGCGGACGTGGTGATCCTGACCAATCTGGAGGATCAGTGCCGCACGCATCGCATCGAGCAGCTGGCGGCGTTCGGGATCGACCATCGCGTCGAGTGCAATCAGGGCGGCAAGGGCGATCCGGTGGCGCGGCTGGTGGCGGAGCATGGCGATCCGGTCACCGTCTTCGTCGACGATTTGCCGCATCATCACGCCTCGGTGGCGGAGCATGCGCCGCAGGTGTGGCGGCTGCACATGGTGTCGGAGCCGCAGCTGGCGCCCGGCGTTCCCACCGCGCCCGAGGCCCATGCGCGGATCGACGACTGGCGGCCGGCGCAGGACTGGGTGCTGGCGCGCTTCGCCGCGGGCGTACCGGCTTGACCCCGCGGGCGGCGTGTCGCAGGCATCGCGCATGACCGATCGCATCGACCGCACGCTCCGGGACCTGGGCCTCGAACTGCCGCAGGCCGCGGCGCCCATCGCTGCCTATGTCCCCGTCGTCGAGGCGGGCGGGCTGCTCCACGTTTCCGGCCAGCTGCCGTTCAGGGACGGCAAGGTCGTCACCGGACGGCTGGGCGAGGGCATCTCGCTGGAAGATGGGCAGGATGCGGCGCAGCGGTGCGCGCTGATGGTGATCGCGCAGGTGAAGGCGCATATCGGCCATCTGGAGCGGATCACCCGCGTCGTGAAGCTGGGCGTGTTCGTCAATTCGACCGCGGACTTCACCGACCATCCCAAGGTCGCCAACGGCGCGTCGGACCTGATGGTCGCGCTGTTCGGCGATGCCGGCAAGCATGCGCGCGCCGCGGTCGGCGTCGCGTCGCTGCCGCTGGGCGTGCCGGTCGAGGTGGATGCGATCATCGAGGTGGCACCGGCCCTTTGACGGGGCGGGCCGCACCCCTATCTGGGCGGCGATGACCTCGCTCACCGCGCGTATCGCCGACGGCGTGGCCGCCATCCCCGCCGATCAGTGGGATGCCTGCGCCGGCACTGCCAACCCGTTCCTGGGCCATGCCTTCCTGTCCGCGCTGGAGGCGTCGGGCAGCGTCGGCGGGCGCAGCGGGTGGCAGCCGATCCCGATCGTGGTCGATGGCGACGACGGCGCGCCGATCGCGATCGCGCCCGCCTATGCCAAGACGCACAGCCAGGGCGAATATGTCTTCGACCATGCCTGGGCCGATGCATGGGAGCGCGCGGGCGGCAGCTATTATCCCAAGTTGCAGGTGGCGGTGCCGTTCACGCCGGTGCCCGGTCCCCGGCTGCTGCTGCGCGATCCCGCCGCCGCGCCCGCGCTGATCGCAGCGCTGGAGGCGGTGACCGACCGGCATCAGCTATCCTCCGCGCACGCCACCTTCGTCGCGCCCGAGCAGGTGCCCGCGTTCGAGGCGGCGGGATGGCTGGTGCGCGAGGGGACGCAATTCCACTGGCGGAACGACGGCTATGCCACGTTCGACGATTTCCTCGCCGCGCTGTCGAGCCGCAAGCGCAAGGCGATCCGCAAGGAGCGCGCCACCGCGGTCGAGGGGCTGACGATCCGCCATGTGACCGGCGGCGAGATCGGCGCGCGCGAATGGGACGCGTTCTGGACCTTCTATCAGGACACCGGCAGCCGCAAATGGGGGCGGCCATATCTGACCCGCGCCTTCTTCCCGCTGCTGGGCGAGGCGCTGGGCGATCGTGTGCTGCTGATCCTGGCGGAGCGCGACGGGGTGCCGATCGCCGGCGCGCTCAACCTGATCGGAGCGGATGCGCTCTACGGCCGTTACTGGGGCTGCACCCAGGACGTGCCGTTCCTGCACTTCGAACTGTGTTACTATCAGGCGATCGACGCCGCGATCGCGCGCGGGCTGGCCACCGTGGAGGCGGGCGCGCAGGGCGAGCACAAGCTGGCGCGCGGCTATGTGCCCGTGCCGACCTGGTCGGCGCATTACATCCCCGACGCCGGTTTCCGCCGCGCGGTCGCCGATTTCCTGACGCGCGAACGCGCCGCGGTGGAGGCGGATCAGGAGTTCATGGGGGCGATGACGCCGTTCCGGCGGGGGTGACGCCCGCACCCTGTTCCTGCGCGCATCGCCCTGCTATCCGCGCGCTTTCCTGCATTTCGGAACCGTCGATGACCTCCCCCCGCCGTACCTTCGCGATCATCTCCCACCCCGACGCGGGCAAGACGACGCTGACCGAGAAGCTGCTGTATTTCGGCGGCGCGATCCATCTGGCGGGCGAGGTGAAGGCGCGCGGGCAGAACCGTCGCGCGCGCTCGGACTGGATGAAGATCGAGCAGCAGCGCGGCATTTCGGTCACGTCCAGCGTCATGACGTTCGAGCATGACGGCATCACCTTCAACCTGCTCGACACGCCGGGGCACGAGGATTTCAGCGAGGACACCTATCGCACGCTGACCGCGGTCGATTCCGCGATCATGGTGATCGACGCCGCCAAGGGGATCGAGCCGCAGACGCGCAAGCTGTTCGAGGTGTGCCGCCTGCGCAGCGTCCCCATCATCACCTTCGTCAACAAGGTCGACCGCGAAGGCCGCCCGGTGTTCGAGCTGCTGGACGAGATCGCCGACATGCTGGCGCTCGACGTCTGCCCGATGACGTGGCCGGTGGGGATGGGGGGCACGTTCGAGGGCATTCTCGACCTCGCGACCAACCGCATCACCCGGCCGGAGGGCGACAGCCGCCTGTTCCAGGGCAAAGTGGAGGCCGACCCCACGCTGCCCGACGACATCGCCGAGGAGATCGAACTGGCGCAGGCCGGCTATGCCGCGTTCGATCCCGAGGCGTATCGCCACGGCGACCTGACCCCGGTTTATTTCGGCTCCGCGCTCAAAGACTTCGGTCCCGCCGAGCTGATCGCCGCGCTGGCCGATTTCGCGCCGCCGCCGCGTGCGCAGCCGGCCGAGCCGGCGCCGGTCAGCCCGGAGGCGAAGGAGGTCACCGGCTTCATCTTCAAGGTGCAGGCCAATATGGACCCGCAGCATCGCGACCGCATCGCGTTCATGCGGCTGTGCTCGGGCACGTTCAAGCGCGGCATGAAGCTGACCCCGACCGGCCACGGCAAGCCGATCGCGGTCCACTCGCCGATCCTGTTCTTCGCACAGAACCGCGAGGTCGCGGACGAGGCGTTCCCGGGCGATATCATCGGCATCCCCAACCACGGCACGCTGCGCGTCGGCGATACGCTGTCGGAGAAGGCCGACGTGCGCTTCACCGGGCTGCCCAATTTCGCGCCGGAGATCCTGCGCCGCGTCGCGCTGAAGGATCCCACCAAGACCAAGCAGCTGCGCAAGGCGCTGGATGACATGGCCGAGGAAGGGGTGACGCAGGTCTTCTATCCCGAGATCGGCAGCAACTGGATCATCGGCGTGGTGGGGCAGCTCCAGCTCGACGTGCTGCTGTCGCGGCTGGATGCGGAATACAAGGTCGCCGCGGCGCTGGAGCCGGCGCCCTATGACACCGCACGCTGGGTGTCGGCGGCGGACCCCGCCGACCTGAAGGCGTTCGCGGACCTCAACCGGTCGGCGATGGCGAAGGATCGCGACGGCAATCCGGTGTATCTGGCGAAGTCGGCGTGGGACGTCGGCTATGCGCAGGACCGCAACCCGAAGGTGAAGTTCGCCGCCGCGCGGGAACGCTGAGCCAAAAAAAGCCCCTCCCCTTCAGGGGAGGGGTTGGGGTGGGGCAGTCACGAGCGACGCTATCGGCGCAGCCGACAGGCAACGAATCCCAGCCTGACCCATTGATCCGCATCAGCCCCAAGGAGATGCCGCGATGAACCGCCGTACCCCGCTGATGCTGGCGCTCGCCGCATCGCTCGCCGCATGCAGCGACCGTGTCGAGGATCATGCCGAACGCACCGGCAATGCGATCGCCGCGGATGTCGATGCCGCCACCGCCAATGTCGTCGGCAGCGTCGATCGCCTGACCGACAGCGTCGCCAACAGCCTGGACGGCGTGGCGGTACGATCGCTCGACCGCGCCGCGGACCGACTCGACGGCGCGGCCGACCGACTGCGCGCCGATGTCGAGCGCCACACCGACCGCGCGACCGATCGCGCCGGTGCTGCGCTGGAGCAGGCCGGCAACGGCCTGCGCCGGGAGGGCCGGCGCGAGGAGATCGAGCGGGCGCGGGACGAGGAGCGCAACAACCGCTGACCCGTCACCCCGGGCTTGACCCGGGGTCCCGCTTTCATCCGCCGTCGAAGAAGCGGGACCCCGGATCAAGTCCGGGGTGACGAAAGATTACTTCGCCTCCGCCAGCAGCGCCTTCGCTTGCGCCCCCGTCCAGTCGAGATCCCCCGTCACCCGCCAGATCTCCTTCCCGTCTGCGCCATACAGGATCGTCGTCGGCAGGTTGGCGGCATAGGCCGTGCTCAGTGCCAATTTGGGGTCGAGGTGCAGCGCCAGCGCCGGCAGCTTGCGCTCGGCGAAGAAGGCCGTCGCCTTCGCCGGCTCCATATCCTGGCTCACCGCGATCACCTTGACCTCGTCGCCCAGCGCCTCGGCCGCCGCGTCCAGCGTCGGCATCTCCTTGACGCATGGCGCACACCATGTCGCCCACAGGTTCACCAGCAGCGGCTTGCCCGCATAGCCGGCCAGCGTCGCCGGCTTGCCGTCCGCGGTGGTGAAGGCGACGTCCGGCGCCCGTTCGCCCTTGTGCGACCGATCCACCTTGTCCGCGCGCGGGGCACTCGCCGTCACCTCCTCCGAAGAGGCGACGTTCGCGTCGGCTTGCCCGTTGCCCGGCGACCCCCTATCGCACGCCGTGGCCGCGAGCGTGGCCGCCAGGAGACAGACGATCGCCGAGCGTGAGGTCATGAGCGGTTCCAACCAGATGTGGGGCGGTCGGTTCGCCGAAGGTCCGGCCGCGGTCATGCGCGAGATAAACGCCTCGATTCCCTTCGACAAGCGGATGTGGACGCAGGATGTCGCCGGCAGCCGCGCGCATGTCGCGATGCTGGGCGCGCAGGGCATCGTCGCATCCGACGATGCCGCGACCATCGGCGCCGGGCTGGAACAGGTCGCCGCCGGCTATGCCGCGGACGGCGTGCCGGTCGATCTGGCGATGGAGGACATCCATATGCTGACCGAGGCGCGGCTGTCCGACGCGATCGGTCCCGTCGCCGGGCGGCTCCATACCGCGCGCAGCCGCAACGATCAGGTCGCGACCGACTTCCGCCTGTGGGTGCGCGATGCGACCGATCAGGTGCTGGCCGCACTCGCCGCGCTCGACGACGCATTGCTGGCACGCGCGGAGGAACATGCCGACAGCGTGATGCCCGGCTTCACCCATCTGCAATCGGCGCAGCCGGTGACGCTCGGCCATCACCTGATGGCCTATCACGAGATGGTGTCGCGCGACGTGTCGCGCTTCACCGACAATCGCGCGCGCGGCAACCTCTGCCCGCTGGGCGCGGCCGCGCTGGCCGGCACCGGCTTCCCGATCGATCGCGCCGCGACCGCGGTGGCGCTGGGCTTCGACGGGCCGACCCGCAACAGCCTCGATTCGGTCAGCGACCGCGACTTCGCGCTCGATTACCTGATGGCGGCGGCGCAATGCTCGCTCCATTTGTCGCGCCTCGCCGAAGAGTTCGTGCTGTGGGCGTCGCAGCCGTTCGGCTTCGTCTCCTTGAGCGACCAATGGTCGACCGGCAGCAGCATCATGCCGCAGAAGCGCAACCCCGACGCGGCGGAGCTGGTGCGCGGCCATGCGGGGCGGATCACCGGCTGCCTCGTCAGCCTGATGGTGACGATGAAGGGGCTGCCGCTCGCCTATTCGAAGGACATGCAGGACGACAAGCCGCCGGTGTTCGAATGCCACGACCTGCTCGCCATCTCGATCGCGGCGATGACGGGGATGGTGGAGAGCGCCACCTTCCGCACCGACCGGATGCGCGGGCTGGCGGAGAGCGGCTATGCCACCGCGACCGACCTCGCCGACTGGCTGGTGCGCGAGGCGAACGTGCCGTTCCGCGAGGCGCATCATATCACCGGCCGCGCGGTGGCGCGGGCGGAGGCGCTGGGGTGTACGCTCGACGCGGTGACGCTGGCGGACCTTCAGGCGATCGACGCGCGCATCACCGATGCGGTCTATGGCGTGCTGTCGGTCGACGCCTCGGTCGCCAGCCGCAAGAGCTTCGGCGGCACCGCGCCCGACAATGTCCGCGCCGCGATCCGGGCGGCGCGCGCGTGAGGCGGTATCCGATCCTTCTGGTGGCCCTCGCGCTGGGCGGGTGCGGGTCGACGGGCACGCTCAAACCGGCCGCGGGTGAGCAATTGCCCGCAGCGCCGTATGGCGCCACTGCGACGCCGAGCGTGAGCCAGCTCCTGACCCCTTCGGTACAGGCCCGGCCCCAGCGCAGCGGCGATGTCATGACCCGCTCGAGCGAACGACAGGACGATGCGTTCGACCTGCCGCCGAGCTGACCGCCAAGAGAGTAACATGGACCATTTCCCCTATCGCGACGGCGCCCTGTGGTGCGAGGGCGTGCCGCTGTCGCGTATCGCCGACGAGGTCGGCACCCCCGTTTACGTCTATTCCGCCGCCGCCTTCCGCGCGCAGGCACGTGCCTTTCGCGACGGCCTGTCGGCGGTGCCCGACGTCCACCTCGCCTATGCGATCAAGGCCAACCCCAATATCGCGGTGCTGCGGCTGCTGGCGGCGGAAGGCTATGGCGCCGACGTCGTCTCCGGCGGCGAGCTGGCGCGCGCGCTGGCGGCGGGGATGCCGGCGGAGGGGATCGTCTTCTCCGGCGTCGGCAAGACCGAGCGCGAGCTGGTGCGCGGGCTGGAGGCCGGGATCGGCCAGTTCAACCTGGAGCTGGAGGAGGAGGGCGTCGTCCTCGCCCGCCTCGCCGCCGCGCGCGGGATGACCGCCAAGGCGGTGCTGCGTGTCAATCCGGACGTCGATGCGGGCACCCACGCCAAGATCTCGACCGGGCGCAAGGAGAACAAGTTCGGGGTGCCGATCGATCAGGCGCCCGCGATGTACGCGCGCCTCGCCGCGCTGCCCGGGCTGTCGATGCAGGGGGTGGCGATCCATATCGGCAGCCAGCTGCTCGATCTGGCGCCGCTGGAGGCGGCCTATGCGCGCGTCAAGCGTTTGGTCGACGAGCTGCGCGGTGCCGGTCACACCATCTCGCGCGTCGATCTCGGCGGCGGCGTCGGTATCGCCTACAAGGCGGGCGACGTGCCCCCCGACCTCGCGGATTATGGCGCGATGGTCGCGCGCGCGACCCGCGGCTGGGACGTGCGGCTGATGTTCGAGCCGGGTCGCGTGATCGCGGGCGGTGCGGGCGTGCTGCTGACCACCGTCATCTGGGTGAAGCCCGGCGTGACGCATCCCTATGTCATCGTCGATGCGGCGATGAACGACCTCGCGCGCCCCGCCTTGTACGACGCGTGGCACGATTTCGCGGCGGTCGAACCCACTGGCGAGCACTTTATCGCCAACATCGCGGGGCCTGTGTGCGAGACCGGCGACACCTTTGCGATGGGTCGCGAGGTGGATCGGGTGGCCAATGGCGACCTTGCGGTCTTCCGCACCGCCGGGGCCTATGGCGCGACCATGGCGTCGACCTACAACAGCCGCGCGCTGGTGCCGGAGGTGCTGGTCGACGGCGATCGGTACGCCGTGGTCGCGGATCGTATCGCCGCCGAAACGATCCTCGCGGCGGAGCGTGTGCCCGAGTGGTTGTGACGGGTTTGCCTGCCCACTGCACTGCTGTTCCCCGGCGAAGGCCGGGGTCCAGTGGCGGGCGGGCCGTGAAATACGCAAACCGATCGTTGCTGGACCCCGGCCTTCGCCGGGGAACAGGACGGGATGGTCGCGACGGTTTCGAATGCCTCCCGGGTGACGCTGCGTGACCCTCCACAGCCTCCCCCTGTTCGTGCGGTTGCAGGGCCGCCCGGTGATTCTGGTGGGGGAGGAGCAGGCCATTGCGCCCAAGCGGCGGCTGCTGGAGCGCGCCGGGGCGGTGGTGGTGGACGAACACCATCCCGACGCGCGCCTCGCGATCGTCGCCGACGATGACGCCGCGGTGGCGCGGCTCCGGCGGCGCGGCGTGCTGGTCAATGCGGTCGACCGGCCGGACCTGTGCGACTTCACACTGCCCGCGATCGTCGATCGCGCTCCGGTGATCGTCGCGATCGGCACCGGGGGCGTCTCCGCCGGACTGGCGGCGGCGCTGCGACAGCGGCTGGAGGCGATCCTGCCCGCCTCGCTGGGGCGGCTGGCCGAGGCGCTCTATGCCGCGCGCGGTGCGGTGCGCGCGCACTACCCCGATGGCGGCGACCGGCGGCGCGCGATCGGGGCCGCGCTGGCGGCGGGCGGCGCGCTCGATCCGCTCGACGACCATGACGGCGCCGATGTCGCCGCGGCGATTGCGCGCGGCCGGACCGTGGCGCGGATCGAGCGCATCGTGCCGGCGTCGGGCGATCCCGACGATCTCACCTTGCGGCAGGCGCGGCTGCTGGCGGCGGCGGATCGCGTCACGCATCGCGCCGACGTCCCGCCCGCGATCCTGGACCGGGCGCGCGCCGATGCGGTGCGGCAGCGATGCGACGCGCCGCCGCAGGACGATCACCCCGGGCTGACCGTCGACGTGGGGATGGCATGAGCGGCTTCGCCTGGCGGATCGATGCGGACGGCACCGCGCATGAGGTGGGGGTCAAGGGCGCGCTCCAGTGCGGCGCGCCGTTCGTCTGGGTCCATCTCAACACCAATGCCGAGCATGCGCAGGCGTGGCTGCGCGACGAGGCGAAGCTGGCGCCGTATACCGTCGACGCGCTGACCGCGGCGGAGACACGCCCGCGCTGCGAGAAGATGGCGGACGGCGCGTTCCTCAACATGCGCGGGCGCACCGAGGAAGAGCTGGACCCGTCCGACGTGCTCGCCTCGATCCGGCTGTGGGCGACGAAGGGGCGGGTCGTGTCGGTCACGCGCAAGCATCTGGTCGCGACCGACAAGGTGGCCGAGGCGGTGCGCGGCGGCGAGGTGCGCGATCCCGGCGACCTGATCAGCGCGTTCGCCACCGCGATCACCGAGGATCTCGATCCCGTCGTCGCGGAGCTGGGCGACTGGCTGGACGATTGCGAGCAGGGGCTGCGCGCCGATCGCATCTTCGAGCTGCGTCGCGGGGTGACGCGGGTGCGGTCGGAGGCGATCAACTATCGCCGCTTCCTGGCGCCGCAGCGCGTCGCGCTGGAGCGGCTGGCGACCTTGCCGGGGGACTGGCTGGCCGACGACGACCGCGCGCATCTCGCCGCCGCGGCCGATCGCGCCGCGCGCATGGCCGAGGAAGTGGAGGCGATCCGCGAGCGCGCCGCGCTGATGCACGAGGCGCTGACCGACCTGCGCGCGGAGCAGCTCGACCAGCGCAGCCTGATGATCGCGGTGGCGGCGATGGTGTTCCTGCCGCTGACCTTCATCACCGGGCTGTACGGGATGAACGTGAAGGGGCTGCCCTATGCCGAGGAACCGTGGGCGTTCGACGCGATCATGGGCGCCTGCGCCGCGATCGCGGCGGGGATCGTGATCTATTTCCTGCGGCGGCACTGGTTCAGGGGGTAGCGCGCGGATCGTCGCCCCTGCCTGCGCAGGGATGATGATGAAGGGGAAGACGAAGAAGATTTCGTGCTCCGGCGCAGGCCGGAGCGTTGGCCGTCGACGCCCTTCGCTTGCCAGAGCTCCGGCCTTCGCCGGAGCACGAGGGATGTTACGCCGCGCGCGCCTGCTTCCACGCGCCGGCGATCTCGTCCAGCTCCGCGGCGACGGTGCGCAGCGGTTCGCCGCTGGTGCCCAGGCTCGCATCGATCACCTGGCGGCGGCAGCCGGCGTAGAAACGTGCCAGCACGCGCGACACCTCGCCGCCCTTGTCGAAGTCCAGATTCGCCTCCAGCGCGAACAGGATCGCGGTGGCGCGGGTGACGCGCTCGCTGCGGGTCGCGAACTGGCGGTGGTCGGTCGCCCAGGCGGCGACGCGCAGCGCCTGCGTCAGCTCCTCGTATAGCAGCTGGACCAGCGCGGGACCGTCGGCCGCGGCGGTGCGGCCGGCGAGGTCGATCTCGCGATAGGTGCGCGCCGGGTCGCGCAACAGGGCGGAAGCGTAAGCCATCTATCGTATCCTCAGCTCTGCCCGGTTCAGCTCTGCTTCGTCCACATGTCGATCTTCTGCTGCATGAACGCCTGCGTCGCCTTGTAGGCGGACACGCGCGAATTCATGCTCGCGAACTGCTGCGTCAGCCGCTTGGTCGCGCGGTCCGACTGGTCGGTGATCGTATCCTGTTTCTTGGTCAGGTCGCTCTGCGCCTGGCGATAGCGCGTGGTCGACGCGCCCAGGCCATAGACGGTGCTGGCGCTCGCCGTCCGGATCGAGGACATCGCCTGGTACAGGCCCGTGCCGCTGACCGCGCTATAGGCGAACATCTGCTCGACCGCGTCGGGCGTGTTCTTCAGCGCGGCGGTCAGCGTGGTGTCGTCCACCTCCAGCTCGCCGGTCTTGGCATTGGTGCGCACGCCGATCGCGGACAGCGAGGCGGGGGTGCCGCTCGCGGCGTTGGGCAGCAGCACCTTGCTGGTGATCGACTGCAGCGAGCGTAGCAGCGTCTTCGCCGCCGGATCCGCGCGCAGCTCGCCGTTGATCGGATCGGTCTCTTCCTTCACCACCGCCAGCACCTGATTGTAGGTGTCGACGAAATCCTTGACCGCGCCGCTCAGCGCGGTGGTGGGACGCGAGGAGGAGATGGTGGTGGTGCCCGGCGCGGTCAGCGTCAGCTTCACCCCCGGGACCAGGTCGCTCACCTCGTTGCTGGCGCGGCCGACGGTAGCGCCGTCGACCGTGATCGAGGCGTTGGCCGCCGCGCTGGCGAGCGTGGTGGGAAGTGCCGCCTCGCCATTGGCGCGCGGACGGACGTCGAACGCGGCCAGCGCGCTGCTGCTGTTGTCGGCGCTCAGCTGGAACGCCTGCTCCTCGCCCAACTGCCCGCGCAGCGACAGATAGGCGCCGCCGTCCGCATCGGTGACGACGGTGGCGGTGACGCCCGCCTTCTGCGCGTTGATCGCGGTGGCGATCCCCGACAGCGTGTTGTTCGACGAATCGATCGTGATCGCGAACGACTTGTCGCTGCCATCGGTATTCTTGCCGGTGGTGAAAGCGGTCATCTCGCCGCTGGCATAGGTGGCGGTGCCCAGCTTCAGCGTCAGCGTGCCGGTGCCGAAGGTGGCGCTGGCGGCAGGCGATGCGACCTTCGCGCTGGTCGTGGTCTGCGCGGTGGCGAGCGCATTGACCTTCACGGTCGTGTTGAGCGTGCCGACCGTCTGCCCCTGGATCGTGGTGGCGGTGACGGCGGTCGCGTTGGAGCTGAGCGGCTGGGTGCCGAGCGTCCCGCCCTTCACCAGCGTCTCCAGCGCCTTGGTGAAATCGTCGATCGTGCTCTTCAGCTTCGAGGCGCCGGAAATCTGCGAGGTCAGCGTGTCGTATTTGGCCGTCAGCTGCGCCTTGCGGGTCGCGAACTGCGCGTCGACCAGCTTCGACACCAGCGACGCGGTGTCGACGCCCGACCCCGCATCCATCGAGTCCATCAGCGACTTCGCCGCCTCGCTCGCCACTTGCGCGGCGGTCTTGGTCGTCGTGGTCGACGTCGTCGCGGTGCTCGTGGTCGAGCTGGAGGTGCTGCTGACTGTCGCCATGATACCCTCTCAAACGACCGCGGGACCGCGATCTTTACGCCTGTTTCTGGCCATGTTCGTCGAACCGTGCGGTGGGCGGCACCTCGATCGGCGGCTGGCTGCCCCCGGCCGCGGCGTTCAGCCCGAAGACGAAGGCCAGCACGGTCGCGATCGCCATATAAAGGTCGTCGCGCACCTCCTGCCCCTCGCGGCTGGTGTAATAGACGGCGCGGGCGAGCGCGGGATATTCCAGCACCTGCAGGCCCTGCTGCGCGGCCAGTTCGCGGATCGCCAGCGCGGTCGCGCCGCGGCCCTTGGCGACCACCACCGGCACCTGATCGCGTCCGCGCTCGTAGCGCAGCGCGACCGCGAAATGCGTCGGGTTGGTCAGCACGACATGCGCCTCCGCCAGCGCCTTGCGCATGCCGCCGGACAGCATCGCGCGCTGCTTGGCGCGCATATGCCCCTTCATCTCCGGGTTGCCGTCGCTTTCCTTGTGCTCGTCCTTGATCTCCTGCTTGGTCATGCGCAGCTTGCGCAGCAGCTGGAAGATCTGCGTCGGCACGTCGAGCATCGCGATTCCGACCAGCCCCATCGCCATCGCCAGCATCACGCCGGTCAGCGTCGAGCCGAGCGAGGCGAGCGCGACCGGCAGGTTGGAGGCGGCGAGCCCGAAGCTGAAATGCGCGGTCTTCCACAGCATCCAAACGCCGATCGCGCCCAGCAATGTGACCTTGAGCAGCGATTTCGCCAGCTCGATCCAGCCCGACAGGCCGAAGATGCGCTTGAGGCCCGAGGCCGGGTTGATGCGCGCCGCCTTGGGCGCCATCAGCGAGGCGTTGAAGGTCAGGCTGCCCAGCCCCGCCTGGCTGGCGACGGCGGCGGCGATGGTGATCGCGAACAGCGTGCCGACCGGCGGACCCAGCTTCCACCCCGCCTGGATCAGCGGGCGCCACGGCTGGAAATCCTCCACGTCGCCGCGCCCGAAGGTGAAGCTGGCCGCCATCACCTCGCGGCAGGCGGCGACGAGCGCGGGGCCGAAGAAGATCATCCAGGCGGTGCCGGCGAGCACAACCAGCGCGGTCGCGAACTCGCGGCTCTTGAGGATGTCGCCCTTTTCGCGCGCATCGGATTTGCGCTTCTGGGTTGGGGCTTCCGTCTTGTCGCCGAATTCCTCCGACATCAGCCGAGCACCAGACTTTGTGCGGCGGCGAGGCCTTCGCGCACGATCACCTGCATGTAGTCGCCCATCGCCGGGAAGGCGATCGCGAGGCTGATGACGCCCACCGCCAGGCTGGCGGGCAGCCCGACCGCGAACAGGTTGAGCGCGGGCGCCGAGCGCGACAGCATGCCGACGACGAGGTTGAGGCACAGCAGCAGGAAGCCGACCGGCAGCGCCAGCAGCAGTCCGGCGGTAAAGGCATAGCCGCCGAACAGCGCGATGTCGCGCAGCTGCGCGGCGTTCATCCAGGCCGCGCCCGGAGGCAGCGCGATATAGCTCTTCACCACCATGTCGACGAGGACGAGGTGCCCGTCGAGCGACAGGAAGAGGAGGGTGAGCAGGATCGACAGGAACTGGCCGATCGCGGGGCTGGAGCGGCCCGAATTGGGGTCGATCATGTTCGCGAAGCCGATCCCCATCGACCCGCCGATGATCTCGCCCGCGATCAGCGGCGCGGCGAACGCGATCTGCAGGATGAAGCCGATCGCGAGGCCCACCAGCGCCTCGGCGGCGACCGCGACGAAGGTGGCGAGCGCGAACACGGTCGGCGGCACCGCGACCGGCGTGGTGCCCAGCACCAGCACGCCGACCGCGCCCGACAGCGCGACGCGCACCGGCAACGGGACCGAGACGTTGCCGAACACCGGGGCGGCGATCAGCGCCGCGCCGACGCGCACCATCACGAAGAGCAGCGCCCAGAGCTGGGGTTCTATCGAAAGGCCGAAACCTAGAATCGTCCCTCTCCCGATGGGAGAGGGAGGGAGCGGCGAAGCCGCGGAAGGGTGAGGGTGATGAAACGCGCGACCTCACCCTTCCCACTCGCCTGCGGCGAGCGGGCCCCTTCCCTCTCCCGATGGGAGAGGGAGCCTATCACCGCACCAGATCCGGAATGCGTGCGAAGATCTCGGTCGTGAAGTCGCTCAGCAGCCCCAGGATCATCGCGCCGAAGACCATGATCGACACCGCGACCACCACCAGCTTGGGTACGAAGCTGAGCGTCTGTTCGTTGATCGAGGTGGCGGCCTGCACCATCCCCAGGATCAGCCCCGACAGCAACGCCGGGATCAGGATCGGCGCGGCGGCGAGCGCCAGCACCCACATCGTCTGATTGGCGACGGTCAGGAAATAGTCGGCGTCGACAAGCGGTTGCATGGATCGGAACCTATCAACACGGGAGTGTCCACCCCGGCGATGGCCGGGGTCCAGTTGCGAGCGGCCCGATGCTGGACCCCGGCCTTCGCCGGGGTGGGGCCTTGATGGGGTCGGGTCAGGTCGCAAACGAGTTCGCCAGACTGCCCATCGTCAGTGCCCAGCCGTCGACCAGCACGAACAGCAGCAGCTTGAACGGCAGCGAGATGATCGTCGGGCTCAGCATCGCCATGCCCAGCGCCATCAGCACCGTCGCCACCACCAGGTCGATGACGATGAACGGCAGGAAGATCAGGAAGCCGATCTGGAACGCGGTCTTCAGCTCCGACGTCACGAACGCGGGCAGCAGCACCGAATAGGGGATGTCGCGCGGGGACGCATACGGCCCCGACTTCGCCATCTCCGCGAACATCGTGATGTCCTTCACCCGCGTCTGCTTCTCCATGAAGGTGTGCAGCGGCGCGGCGGCGGTGGAGATCAGCTGGGTGCCGCCGATGCGGCCCTGCGCATAGGGCTGGATCGCGGTGGTGTTGATCTGGTTGATCGCGGGCGCCATCACGAAGAAGCTGAGGAACAGCGACAGCCCGATCAGCACCTGATTGGGCGGCGTCTGCTGCAGCCCCATCGCCTGGCGCAGGATCGACAGCACGATGATGATCCGCGTGAAGCTGGTCATCATCAGCACGATGCCCGGCAACACCGTGAGCAGGCCCATGATGATGAGGACCTGAAGCGACAGCGACAGCGAGCCCTGTCCCGGCGCGCTTCCCGCGTCGCCGTTCGACAGCTGCCCCAGCGCGCGATCGATCGCATCGCCGACGCCCGGCGCCGGTGCGGCCGGGGCGCCCGGCGCGACCTGCGCGAAGGCGGGGTGCGCGACGATCAGCGCGATCGCGATCGCGGCCACCGCCAGCAGCACGCGCCACCAGCCGCCGCGCGTGGCGCGGGTGCCGCGCGGCGCGATCAGCATCGGGCCGCGGCCGGTCCGGGTCACGGAGACGTTCATGCGCCGATGTCCGTCGGCACGCGCGCGTCCGACTTCTCGATCAGATTGACCCCGCCGCGACCGACCGAGACGAGCAGGCGCTTGCCCTCGAAATCCAGCACCGCGAGGCGCAGGCCGGGCGAGATCATCATCGTCTCGCGCACCGCGATCATCCGCGTCGCGGGCTTGCCCGGCATCCGCGCCTCCAGCTTGCGCCAGAGATACAGGCAGCCGATCATCAGGCCGCAGACCAGCGGCAGCAGCACGATCAGCTTCAGGATATAGGTCCACATCATGGCGCAGGGTCCTTCGCGTCAGCCGCGCTTCTCGGGCGCGACCAGCTCGACCAGCTTCACGCCGAAGCGGTCGCCCACCGTCACCACCTCGCCGCGGCCGATCAGCGTGCCGTTGACCAGCACGTCGAGCAGCTCGCCGGCCTGACGATCCAGCTCGATCACGCTCGCCTCGCCCAGCGCCAGCAGCTCGCGCAGCGACAGCGTGGTGGAGCCGATCTCCACCGTCAGCTTCACGTCGACGTCCTGCAGCATCCGCAGGTTCGCGGCGACCGCGGCGTCGACGGGGAATCCGCCGGTCATGTCGTTCATTGGATCGGTCCTTCGAGCTTCGAGATGCGGATGGCGGCGCGGCCGTTGGAGGTGCCCACGGTGCCCAGCCCCAGCGGGGCGCCCCCGATCACGATCGGCACGTCGTTGCCGAAGTTGATCGGGATGATGTCGCCCGGCTTCAGGTCCATCAGTCGCGCCAGCTTGATCGTCGGTTCGGCGAGCACCGAGCGGACCGGGACGCGCACCGCCATCGCGGCGCGGGTCAGCGCGGTCTGCCACTCGGCGTCGATCCCGGTCGGGCGCGCGACGACCTTGCCGGTCAGCGCGACGCTGTGCGGCTTCAGCGTGGAAACAGGGTAGAGGACATCGACCAGCGCGGGCTTCCCGGCACCGCGCGCCACGCCGAAGCGGGTGGCGATCACGACCTCGTCCGCCTCGATTCCCGAGGTGAAGCCCGACGCCAGCTCGCACCGCTCCGCGACGAAGGTGGCGGGCGCCAGCGGCTCCCACGCGACGTCGAGCGCGCGGGCCAGCGCACGCGCGACGCGCGACACCAGGATGTCGGCGGCGGGGGTGAATTCCTGCGGCATCGTGGCGGGAACGTCGCCGATCCCGCCGAAGAACAGGTCGATCAGCTCGAACACGAACGCGCCGTCCAGCACGCACAGCGCGGGACGGTCGTCCATCAGCAGCGGCACCCAGGCGGTCAGCCGGTCGCCGCGCGCCAGGCGGTAATCGGCGAGGCGCAGCACCTCCAGCGGTTCCGCCCAGGTGCGCGTCTCGGTGCGCCACAGCGCCTCGAACGTCTGGCGCACCCCCCGCGCGGCGCGCGCGGAGAGGTGCTGGAGCGTGTGGAGGTCGCCGAACGGATGCAGCTTGCCCGTGCCGGGCGCGTCGTCGCCCGCCTGCCCCCCGGCCAGTCCGCCGACCAGCGACGCGGGGCTGACGACCGCGTCGGGACGCAGCCGGCCGCGCCGCTCGGACGCGATCGCGTCGGCGCCTGATTCGGGGAAGGCGGGGTCGTTAACCATGCCCGGTCACTGAACAACGAAATTGGTAAAGTAGACGTTACTGATCCCGCCAAACCCCTCCTTTTCGCGCAGAACCGAGTTGATCGATGCGACGAGCCGTTTTTGCAGCTGCTGCTTGCCGGCGCTGGTGAACACCTGGTCCTCGGTCGTGTCGCCCAGCGTCATCAGCACCGCGGAGCGGATCGCGATATCGTTGGTTTTCAGGTTGTTGATGACCTTGTCGTCATAGGGCGTCGACACCGCGATGCCGACCTGGACGAAATGGACGGAGTCCTGGAGGTTCGCGGTGAACTCCTTTTCCATCGCGAAATAGTTGGAGGCATATTCCTCGCCGCCGCGGCCCGGCGGGGTGGGGGCGCCGACATGTTCTTCCTTCGCGGCCTCGCCCTCGCCGCCGCCGCCATGGCCGCCGCCCTCGCCGCCTTCACCACCCTCGCCGGGGCGCTTCTGCTCGCTCTTGGGAACGAGGTGCGGCTTGTTGGGGTCTTCCTTCTCGACGTGCGCGCCGCCGCCGCCGACCAGCCCGGAGCCGGCGGCGTACAGGCCGGCGCCCACGCCGCCGCCCAGCAGGACGACGACGCCGACGACGCCGATCAGGATCATCTTCATCTTGCCCTTCTTCTTGGGCGCGGCGGCCGCATCGGCGGCGGGTGCATCACTCATCGTTTCGGTCCTTCAGGTCAGGCGATTCGCTGGTCGGTGTCGTCGGCGGCGGCGGCATCGCGACGCCGTGCCGATGGGCGAGCGGCCGGCAGCGGCGCCGACGGGCGTTGCTGCTGCTGCTGCTGCGATTGCTGCTGGCGGTCGGCACCCGCGCCCGCCGCGCCGGCGGAGCTGCCGCCGGTATAGTGGGGCGTCGACTGCTGCTGGTTGCCGCTGCCGGATGTGCCGCCGTTCTGGGTGCCGTTCTGGCCCCCATTCTGGCCGCTGCCCTGCGACGCGGTCGTGGGCGTCGCCTGTTGCAGCTTCAGCCCGCGTGCCTCCGCCATGTCGGCGAGGCGCGGCTGCGCCTCCGCCAGCATCGCGGCGGTCTGCGGCTGCTCGGCGGTCAGCTGCACCTGGACGGTGTCGCCGCTGCGATGCAGCCGGATGTCGATCGCGCCCAGCGCATCGGGGACAACGCGGACGCGCATGTCGTTGGCGTCCGCCATGTCGCGCAGCTGCTCGATCCGCGCGATCATCGATTCGGGCCAGCGCGGCTGCGTCATGTCGAGCGGCGGCTGCGCGACGGCCGCGGTCGTGGCGGCGACCGGGGCGGGTGCGGCGATCGCGGCGGGTGCGGTGATCGGCGCGGCGTCCGTCGGGGCGACCGCCGGCGCGGTGCGATCCTCGCCAGTGACGGCGCGGTGGATCGCATCGGCGAAGGTGCGCGCGGCCGATGCGATCGCGGGCGCGACGGGCGCCGCGGTGCGATCGATGACGGCGGGTGCGTCGGTGCGCCGCGTGGTGAGCGCGGGTTCGGCACCCGCGCCCGGCTGCGGCGTCGCAGCGGCATCGACGATGGCGGCGGGCGGCGGTGCCGCCGCCGCGGCGAGCGTCACCGGGGCAGCGACGGGCATGACCGACGCCGCCGCCGGGGCGGCCGGCGCGTCGTGCGTCACGGGGGCCGCGGGCTGCATCGTCGTGCTCGTGGCTGCCGGGGAAGTGCTGGCAATGGGGGCGGGGCGCATCGCTATCGCGGCGAGATCGCCCGCGCCGAGCACGACCGGCGGCGTCGGCGCCACGGTCGCGGTTGCTGCCTCGGGAGTCGGCGCCGCGGCGGTACGCGCGCCGGTCGCGGTGCGTGCCGGCGTCGGCGCGGTGCGCGCGGTGCGGGGCGCAGGTTCGCCGGCAGCGATCGGGCGCGCGGCGCGCTGGACGACCGCCGCGGTGGCCGGGCTGGTCGGCGCCACGGGCGTGGCCGGCGCGACGATGCTGGCCGGGGCCGCGATCGGTGCCGGGGCACGAAGCGGCCGGGCCGCCGGTGTCGCCGCATCGGGCGTCACGATCGGTGCGGCGGCGTCGCGCGGCGCGTCGGGCATGACCGGCGCAGTGGTTGTGGAGGCGACAGCAGGCGCGACAACAGGGGCGGGGACGGCGGCGTCCGGTGTGGTGATGGCCGTATCGGGCGCGACCGCGGCGCCGGCGACCGGCGCTCTTGCGGGCTGCGGTCCCCGACCCGCTGCCGGTGCGGGCGCGGCAACGGCGGCGGCGCGCATCGGTGCGGCGGGCGCATCGACGCGCGGTGCGCGGTCGGGTGTGTGCGTGGCGTGCGCGGTCACGGCGGGCGCCGCTGGGGGCGCCGCCGCGATCACCGTGGTGGCGACCCCGGTCGGCATCGGCGGCGTGGCGGCGGGTGCGGTCGCGGTGGTCTCTGGCGCCTGCTCCTCTTCATCGAGCAGCGGCGGGGTGTCCGTAGTGGCGGCGTCCTGACGGACCGGCGTGGCGAGGGCCGGATCGCGCGGGATTGTGCGGGGCGCAGCCGGCACTGGCGCAGCGGTGGGTTGGGCGACGATCTCGATCGCTTCGTCACGCGGGCGCGGCATCACCGGGGTGCGCGGCGACGGGACGATGCGCAGCGGCGTGGGTAGAATGATCGGCGCGGCGGCCGCCGGCACAGTGGCGGAACCGACGTCCGCCGCGGCATCGGGCGACAGCGACGCCGCGGGCGGCTCCGGGATGACGATCCCGGTCGCATCGTGGAGCCAGGCCAGCGCGGCGTCGCCGGGGGTGGCCGGCACCGGCGCGGGCGTGGCCGGCAAGACGCTGCCGGTGGCGGCAACCGGCTGCCGCGGGTCGCCGTCCGGCATCGGCATCATGGGGGCAACGGTGGGGGCGATGGTCGTGGCGGACGCACCGGGTGTCGCGACGACGGGAACCGGCCCCGGCATGCCCGGAGCGGGGGCGACGGGCGCGACGGCGGTGGCGGGAACCGCCAGCGCGACGGGCGTGTCGCCGCCCATCAGGTCGAGGAACGCCAGCGCGGCGTCGCCCGCCGACGCGGCACCCGGGGTCGCGGGCGCGGCGGGGGCAGGCGTCATCACCGCACCGGGGGCGGTGGACAGCAGCAGGCTCGCGATCGTGGTCAAGGCCGACTCATCCTCGTGGGTGACAGTACCGACGAGCTATCCGCAAGAAGCGTGCCGATCGCGCGATCAGCGCCGCGGGGTCGGCGCGGGGGCGTCCTCCAGCGCCTTCATCTCGGCGCGGATCACCTCGGCGCGATGCCGGTCGATCAGCTTCTCGACCGCATTCTGGTCGCGGCGCGCGGCGCGGGTCGCCTCGCTGCGGCGATCCGCGATCATCTCGGCCGTGCGGACCCGCTCGATCGCGGCATCGGCGGAGCGGTGCAGCCGCTCGCGGAAATGCGCCGCGGCGGCGAGGTGCGCGGCGCCGGGGACGAGGCTGGGCTGCGGCGCGACCGCGTCGGCCAGGCTGGCGATCCGCTGCGCCAGCTGCTGTTCGCTGGTGACCTGCGCCTGCGCGCGCGCCTCGTCGGCCTGCGCCAGCCCCAGTTGCAGGGTGCGAACGCGGTGGAGCCGCGCCAGCCTTTTGCCGTCAGGCATCGCCGAAGACGCCGATCAGCTCGGCGGCGGCATCGTCCAGCGTCACGACTTGTGACGTATTCTGCCGCACGAATTCCATGATCGCTGGATGATAGGCGATGGCGGCGTCGATCGCGGGGTCGCTGCCGCTGCGATACGCGCCCATCAGGACGAGGTCGCGGTTTTCCTCATAGGTGGCGAGGTGGCGGCGCAGCGCGCGCGCGGCCTGCTGGTGCGGCTGCCCGACGATGTCGTTCATCACGCGGCTGACCGATTTGGAGATGTCGATCGCGGGATAGACCGCGCGCTCCGCCATCGCGCGGCTGAGCACGATATGGCCGTCGAGGATCGATCGCGCCGAGTCGACAACCGGATCGTTGCCGTCGTCGCCGTCCGCCAGCACGGTATAGATGGCGGTGATCGCACCCCCGGTATGCACGTCGGAGCCGGCGCGCTCGATCAGATTGGGCAGCATCGCGATCGCCGACGGCGGATAGCCGCGCGCCGACGCCGGCTCGCCCAGCGCCAGCCCGATCTCACGCCCGGCATGCGCGACGCGGGTCAGCGAATCGATGATGAGCAGGACGTTCTTGCCCTCGGCCCGGAAATTCTCCGCGATGGCGGTGGCGCGCAGCGCACCGCGGATGCGCAGCACCGGCGAGTGGTTGGCGGGCACCGCCACCACCACCGACCGCGCGCGCGCCGCGCCCGCGACCTTCGTCTCCAGAAAGTCGGCGACCTCGCGGCTGCGCTCGCCGATCAGCCCGATGACCACGACGTCGGCCTGTGCCGCACGCACCATCATGCCGAGCAGCACCGACTTGCCGACGCCCGATCCGGCCATGATGCCGACGCGCTGGCCCTGACCCACGGACAGCAGGCCGTTGATCGCGCGCACGCCGACGTCCATCGGCGCCAGCACGCGCCCGCGGTCGAGCGGCGACTGGATCAGGCCGGCGAGCGGCCAACGGCTTGCGCCGCGGATCGGGCCGAGCCCGTCGATCGGGTTGCCCGCGCCGTCGACGACGCGCCCCAGCAGCGCTGCGCCCACCTCCGCCTCGCCCGGCGCGCCCAGCGGGCGGACGGGGGCGTTGGGGAGCAGCGCGGCGGGGCCGCCCAGATTCATCATCAGCGTGCGGCCGTTGCGAAAGCCGATCACCTCCGCCTCGACCTGGTGCGTGCCCTCGGCGCCGATGCGGCACACGGTGCCGACCGGCAGCGACAGCCCGACCGCCTCCATCAGCAGCCCGTCATAGGAGGCCAGCCGCCCGGAGACGCGCGCGCGCGGGCGCACGTCGGCGGACGCCAGCGCGTCCAGCACGTCGTCGGCGAAACGGGTCAGCATCCGGGGACGGCCACCCGGTCGATCGCGCCGGCGAGCTGTTCCAGCCACAGCTCCGGCCCATCCTCGACGATGGTGGAGGCGGCCTCCAGCACGAAGCTGCCGCGCGCCACCGCGGCGTCGCCGACCGCGAAGATCGTCTCGGGCAGCTTGCCGTCGAGCAGCGCGACATCGTCGGGATGGACGCGCAGCATCGCCGATTCGCTCGCATCGGCCAGCAGTTCCGCCGCGGCGGCGACGCGCGTGCCGAGCAGGTCGGCGGAGACGCCCGCGTCGCCCACCACCTGTCGCACCAGCGCCAGCACGGTATGGCGCAGCTTCTCCGCGAGCGCGCCGCGATCGATCGCGCCGCCCGCCTTCAGCTCCATCACCAGCGTGTCGAGCATCGCGCGGTCGCGCTCCGCCTCGGCGCGCGCGGCGAGCGTGGCGGCGGCGACGCCGTCCTCATAGCCCTCGGCCCGCGCGGTTTCGAGCGGGTCGATGAACGTCGCCCCCTCCGCCTGCGCGTCGAGCGGATCCCAGCCCTGCGTCGGATTGGTATCGCGATCCGCGGGCGCGAAATGGCGCGGCGTGCCCGGCTCGTTCGCGGGCGCGGGATGACGCCGCGCGCCGACGACGGTCGCGGTATCGTCGCCGAACGCTTCCTCGATCCGCTGGATGAGTTCCGCGGGGGTGAAGCCGGTGATCGCCTGCGCGCTGCGCTCGCGCACGCGCGTGCTGGCCGCGGCATCGGCGCGCGCGGGCAGCCCGATGACGAAGCCCGGATGAGGATTGGGGGAAAAGGCCTCAGACATAATCGTCGTCGCCCGCCCCCATCTGGATCGTGCCGTCCTTGGCCAGGTTGCGCGCGATCTGGATCATCACCTTCTGCGCGTCGAGCACTTCGCTCAGCTTCATCGGCCCGCGGGCCTCCATGTCGTCGCGGATGCCGTCGGCGGCGCGCGCCGACATACAGCCCAGGATGCGGTTGCGCGCCGCTTCGTCCACGCCCTTCAGCGCGCGGGTCAGCGTATCGCCGTCGACGTTGCGGATCAGCGTGCCCAGGTTCTTGTCGTCCATCTCCAGCAGGTTCTCGAAGACGAACATCGCCTCCTCGATCTGCCGCGCGATGTCGCGATCCATCTTGAACAGCTTGGGCATGACGCGCTGCTCCACCGACTTGCGCGCGCCCTGCAGCAGCTTCGCCGCCTCGCGCGCGCCGCCCAGTTGCAGGCTGGCGGACGAACCGCCCGCGCCGCCGCCGCCGGTGCGCGTCGCGATCAGCGTGCGCAGCGTCTCGACCGCCTCGGGCGTGATCGGTCCCAGCTTCGCGATGCGGTGCAGGATGTCGGGCTGGACCGCCTCGGGCAGCTGCTCCAGCACCTTGCTGCCCACCTCGGGATCGAGGTTGGCGATCAGCACCGCGGCGATCTGCGGATGTTCCTTGTCGAGGATGCCCGCGATCTCGCTCGCGTCGAGCCAGTCGAGCATGTCGATCTCGCACACCGCCTCGGTCGGCGTGATGCGCGCCAGCACGCTCTCCGCCTTTTCCGGGCCGAGCGCGCGGGTCATGACCGATTCGACCTTGCGGCCGGGATCGAAGGTGATGCCGGTGCGCTCGCGCGCGCGCCCGACGAAATCGTCGAGCACCGCCTCCACCTCCTCCTCGCTGACGTCGGCGACCGAGAACATCGCGGAGCCCAGATTGCGGACCTCCTCCGGCTCCAGCTTCTGGAGGATCGCGGCGGCTTCGTCGTCGCCGACCAGCATCATCAGCACCGCGGCACGCTCGGTGCCGGTGAAGGTGCGTGCGGGCGCGCCCGGTGCGGCGGTCACGGCTTCGCGTCCACGGCGATCATGTCGCGCACGGCGAGCGCGGCGCGCGCCGGATTGTCGCGGGTGAAGCCGCGCACCGCGGTGATCCGCTCCTCGTAATTGCGGCTGGTCTCGATCTGGTCGAGCGCGACCGGGCCGGCGACGGTGATGCCGTCGTCATCCTCCAGCGACGGTGCGCGGGCGGGCGCCTGTTCGCCGCCCACGCCCGCGTCGCCGCGGATCGGCAGTGCGCCGGCGGTGGCGGGCGGGGTGGCGTCGTCGCGCTTCTTCATCAGCGCCTTGGCCAGCGGGCGAACGCCCAGCAGCAGCACCATGAGCGCGATCAGCACTGCGGTCGCATTGCGCGCGATCATCGGCACCAGCGCATTGTCATACCATTTCGGCCCCGCCGCTGCCGCCGCCGCATCGGCGCTGGCGTCGGCGAACTTGCGGCTGATGACGGTCACATTGTCGTTGCGCGCCTGGTCGAACCCGACCGCGCCCTTCACCAGATCGCTGATCTGGCCGATCTCCATCGCGGTGCGGCGACCCTTGTCGGGATCGCGCAGCAGCACCGCGACCGACAGCCGCTTGATCGATCCCGGCGCGGCGCGCGTGACCGACACTTCCTTGTTGAGATCATAGGCGCGCTGGAACGCGTCCGACTGTTTGGCCGGATCGGGGGCGGGGCCGCCCGCGGTCGGCTGCGCCGGCGGCGTGCCGGGCGCGCCGGTGGCGGGCTGCGGCGTCGACAGCTGAGACGCGGGCGGCGGCGTGTTGCTCAACGCCCCCGGGATGCCCGCCGGCGCGGCGGCGCCGTTCGCCATATTGCCGGTCCAGTTGCCGGTCTCCGCGCGCAGGCGGCCTTCCTTGTCGTAGCTTTCGCGCGTCGCGCTGGTTTCGTCCAGATTGACGTCGGCCTGCACCTCGGCGCTGAAATTGCCCGCACCCAGCAGCGGGGTCAGCAACTGCGTCACCTGCTGGCGATACTTCTCCTCGACGCGGCGCTGGAAATCGATGCGCGCGTCATTGGCGGCATCCGGCCCGTTGCCCTGCTTGGTCAGCAGCCCGCCCAGCTGGTCGACGACGGTCACCGCATCGGGCTTCATCCCCGGCACCGACGAGGCGACGAGGTTGACGATCGACTGCACCTGCGCATCGCTCAGCGAGCGCCCACCCTGAAGCTTGAGCACCACCGAGGCGGACGGAGAGGCATTGTCGCGCACGAACACGCTCGCCTCGGGCATGGCGAGATGGACGCGTGCCTCGGTCACCGCGTCGATCTCCTGGATCGAGCGCGCGAGTTCGGTCTCGCGCGCCTGGCGCAGGCGCTCGCCCTCCACCGCGCGGCTGACGCCCATCGGCAGCTGGTCGAGGATCGCATAGCCGCCGGGCGCCGCCTTGGGCAGGCCCTGTCCGGCGAGCAGCAGGCGCGCCTTGGAATAATCCTCCTCCGCGACGGTCAGCGATCCGGTCGAATCGTCGATGTGGCTGGGGATGCTGGCGGCGCTCAGCGCGCTGGTCACCGCGGCCTTGTCCGAATCGGGCAGGCCGGAGAACAGCGTCTTCTGCGGCGGGGTGGCGAGCGCGGACCAGGCGAGCGCGGCGCCGCCGATCAGGCTGACCATCAGCGCCATCGGGCCGGCGCGGCGCACCGCGGGCTGCGCCATCACGCCCTGGATCTGGCGCAACGGATTGGCGAAGCGTTCCGGCACCAAGGTTACCGGGATCGGCTGCTGCCCGGCGAGCGCGGGCGACTGCGGGCTGGGTGTGAGAGCGTTGCTCATCGATTACACCGGCATGCTCATGATGTCCTTGTAGGCGGACAGGATCTTGTTGCGGACCTGCAGGGTGGCCTCGAAGCCGACCGAGGCTTCCTGGCGGGCCAGCATCACCTTGGCGATGTCGACCGTTTCGCCGCGCTCGTAGCTTTCCGACAGCGCGGACGCCTTCTGCTGGCCCTCGTTCACCTTGGCGATCGCCGACTGCATCGTGTCGGCGAAGCTGGTGGCGTTGGTGCCGGCGGACACCGGCGCCGGCGCGGTCGCGCCCGACGTCGCGCTGGCGCGCGACAGCGCGGCGTTGCGCTCCAGGATCTGCGCGCGTAGCGCCATCACCCGGTCGACGCCGCCGACCCCTCCGACCCCGCTCATGCCGACACCGCGCGGGTGGAGGCGGCGGCGACGAGGTCGTCACCCTGTTCGCGGGCGCGGGCCAGGCGGTAGCGCAGCGTGCGCTCCGAGATGCCCAGCCGCCGCGCGGTTTCGATCCGGCTGCCGCCGCACGCGGCCAGCGTCTCGCGGATCGCGGCGAATTCGGACAGCTGGACGACCTGGCCCAGCGTCGCATCCTCGTTCGCCGCACCCGGCATCGGCGCCAGTCGCGGGGCTGCGGGACGGTCGAACACGATATGGCTCGCCTCGATCGTGTCGCCGCCGGCGAACAGCAGCGCGCGCTGGATCACATTCTCCAGCTCGCGGACGTTGCCGGGCCAGTCGTGCGCGACCAGCGTCGCGATCGCGGCGTCGGACGGCCAGGGGATCGTCGGGCGGTTGCCGGCGTGGCGCAGGATCATCGTCGCGGCCAGCGCGGGAATGTCTTGCGGCCGCTCGGCCAGCGCCTTGGTGGTCAGCGGGAAGACGGACAGGCGGTAATAGAGGTCGGCACGGAACCGGCCCGCCGCCACCTCGGCCTGAAGGTCGCGGTTGGCGCAGGCGATGACGCGGACGTCGACCGGCTGCGGCATGGTCGCGCCGATCGGCACCACCTCGCGCTCCTGCAACACGCGCAGCAGCTTCGCCTGGAGGTTGAGCGGCATCTCCGCGATCTCGTCCAGCAGCAGCGTACCGCCGTTGGCGGCGCGGAAGAAACCCTCGCCGCCCGACGAGGCGCCAGTGAACGCGCCCTTCTGATGGCCGAACAGCATCGCCTCCAGCATCGTCTCGGGCAAAGCGGCGCAGTTGATCGCGACGAACGGCCCGTCGCGACGCTCGGAATTGAGATGGATGGTGCGCGCCAGCACTTCCTTGCCGGTGCCGGTGGGGCCGTTGATCAGGACGGTGATGTCGGCCTGCGCGACGCGCTCCGCCAGCGCCAGCAGCGCGAGCGATTCGGGATCGGCGGCGGTCGGCAGCTCCGGCCCGCCGACCAGCGCGCGGGCAAAGGCGTTGCCGACCGCGGCATCGGCATGGCCATAGGCGATTCGCGCCGGCTGGCCGTCGCGGAAGGGGATGACCTCGCGGCCCTGTGCGCCCAGGATCACGGTGCGCGACGGCGCCGCCATCGCCTCGCCCTCGGCCACCAGGAAGGTGGTGCCGGGCTGGGCGCGCGCGGTGGCGGGCTGAACCGAAAAGCCCTGCGCGCGCAGCGAGGAAACGAGCGTCAGGTGCGCCTGCTCCACGGTGGCCGATGGGGTGATCGATCGCATGTCCGGTACGTCCTCTTGTGTCGACGGCCGGAATGCGCCCCAAATGGTTAACGCGCGGTATCATTGCCGCCCTGCCGGCAGATTTTTTCCGGGCGCGCGAAACGCGCGCGCGACCGCCCGGCCACCCGCCCGCCCGCGCGTATGCGAGAGGGGGAGGGGGCGGCAACGCGGCAGGATTTTGCCCTAAAGACCGGCAACGATCGGCCGTTTGAGGGGGTGACGGCACGGCCATCCGCTTCGGTGAAGGGGGTCGGCGGGTCTGGCCGGGCAGATGGAGACAACCCCATGACTGTTATCGCTTCCAACACCTCGGCGCTGCGCGCCACCAATGCCTCGGCATCGGCCGGCAAGGCGCTGTCGACCGCGATGGAGCGTCTGTCGACCGGCAAGCGCATCAATTCGGCGAAGGACGATGCCGCCGGCCTCGCGATTTCGGCGTCGATGACGTCGCAGATTCGCGGCATGGCGCAGGGTGTCCGCAACGCCAACGACGGCATCTCGATGGCGCAGACCGCGGAAGGCGCGCTGGACGAGGTCACCAACATGCTGCAGCGCATGCGTGAGCTGACCGTGCAGGCCGCCAACGGCACCTACAGCAGCAGCGACCTGACCAACATCAAGAGCGAGATGACCGCGCTGGCGGGACAGATCGACGGCGTGATGGACAACACTCAGTTCAACGGCATCTCGCTGTTCCCGTCGTCGGCAGCCAGCAAGACGATCCAGGCCGGTGCCGAGGGCGCGGACGCGATCACCATGTCGCTGCAGGCGCCGACGATCACCGGCGTGGTGAGCGCGGCGGGCGCGTCGGTCATCGACGTCACCGTCGCGGCGAGCGCCGGCCCGCCGTCGGACACCTGGGCCGACCGCATCAACGCGTTCGACACCGCGATCGGCAATGTCTCCACCGCGCGCGCCTCGCTGGGCGCGGTGCAGAACCGGCTGGAATCGGCGGTCAACAACATGACGACCAACGTCACCAACCTGACCGACGCGCGCAGCCGGATCGAGGATGCGGACTTCTCGACCGAGACGACCGCGCTCGCCAAGGCGCAGATCCTGAGCCAGGCGTCGACCGCGATGCTGGCGCAGGCCAACCAGTCGCAGCAGGGCGTGCTCAAGCTGCTCCAGTAAGCGATCCTCGATCGCTTCCTCGTCCCGCCGCGGCCCCATGCCCCCCGCTAACCACGGGGCCGCAGCGGGACGACGAACCCCGCCGATCACCCGATCGGCGGGGTTTTCTCATGCCCGGCGCGCCGGGCCGCCTGCATTTCGGGTAATTACGCCCATCGCCAGCATTTTACGGCTAAAGTCTAACCTGAAGTAGTCGTTCACCATGGTAGCGACGGACCGGCGCCATTGGGGGGCGGCGGCGGCGCAGCAACCAATGGGAGGTCTTTCATGACCGTTATCGCTTCCAACACTTCGGCGCTGCGCGCCACCAATGCCTCGATGGCCGCGGGCAAGGATCTGTCGACCGCGATGGAGCGCCTGTCGACCGGCAAGCGCATCAATTCGGCGAAGGACGACGCCGCCGGCCTCGCGATTTCGGCGTCGATGACGTCGCAGATCCGCGGCATGGCGCAGGGCATCCGCAACGCCAACGACGGCATTTCGATGGCGCAGACCGCGGAAGGCGCGCTCGACGAGGTCAGCAACATGCTGCAGCGCATGCGCGAGCTGACGGTGCAGGCCGCCAACGGCACCTACAGCAGCACCGACCTGACCAACATCAAGAGCGAGATGGACCAGCTCGCCAAGCAGGTCGACGGGGTGATGACCAACACCCAGTTCAACGGCGTGCAGCTGTTCCCGACCGCTGCGGCGACCAAGTCGATCCAGGCCGGTGCCGAGGGCGCGGACGCGATCTCCCTGTCGCTCCAGGTGCCCGCGATCACCACTGCGGTGACGGCGGCGGTGCCGGCGAGCGCCGGTCCGCCCGCCGTTCCCTATGCGCCCGCGGTATCCGCGATCGACGTGACCGCCGCGTCGCCCAACTGGACCAACAACATCAACGCGTTCGACACCGCCATCGCCAATGTGTCCAACTCGCGCGCGGCGCTGGGTGCGGTGCAGAACCGGCTGGAATCGGCGGTCAACAACATGACGACCAACGTCACCAACCTGACCGACGCGCGCAGCCGGATCGAGGATGCGGACTTCTCGACCGAGACGACAGCGCTCGCCAAGGCGCAGATCCTGAGCCAGGCATCGACCGCCATGCTGGCGCAGGCCAACCAGTCGCAGCAGGGCGTGCTCAAGCTGCTCCAGTAACGCGCCGCGCCCGCCCGCCGGGGTCGACCCGGCGGGCGTCGCCGCTTTTCGGGATAGGCACGCGAAAAAGTGCTTAAACAACCCCGCCGCCAGCCGTTTTCCCTGGCAGCGACGGACCGCAACGGCGGCGAAGGCGCAGCACTCTTTGGGAGGTCATCATGACCGTTATCGCCTCGAACACTTCGGCGCTGCGCGCCACCAATGCCTCGGCATCGGCCGGCAAGGCACTGTCGACCGCGATGGAGCGCCTGTCGACGGGCAAGCGCATCAACTCGGCGAAGGACGATGCCGCCGGCCTCGCCATCTCGGCGTCGATGACGTCGCAGATCCGCGGCATGGCGCAGGGCATCCGCAACGCCAACGACGGCATCTCGATGGCGCAGACCGCGGAAGGCGCGCTGGACGAGGTGGGCAACATGCTGCAGCGCATGCGCGAACTGACCGTGCAGGCCGCCAACGGCACCTACAGCAGCGCCGACCTGACCAACATCAAGAGCGAAATGGATCAGCTGGGCAAGCAGATCGACGGGGTGATGACCAACACCCAGTTCAACGGCGTCGCGCTGTTCCCGACCGCTGCGGCGTCCAAGTCGATCCAGGCCGGTGCCGAGGGTGCGGACGCGATCACGCTGACGCTGCAGGCGCCGACGATCAGCAGCGCGGTGACCGCCGCTTCGGCCGGCCCGCCCGCCGTCGCCGCCGGCTCGGCCGTGGACGTGACCGCCGCATCGCCGAACTGGACCAACAACATCAACGCGTTCGACACCGCGATCGCCAACGTCTCCACCGCGCGTGCCTCGCTGGGCGCGGTGCAGAACCGGCTGGAATCGGCGGTCAACAACATGACCACCAACGTCACCAACCTGTCGGATGCGCGCAGCCGGATCGAGGATGCGGACTTCTCCACGGAGACGACCGCGCTCGCCAAGGCGCAGATCCTCAGCCAGGCATCGACCGCGATGCTGGCGCAGGCCAACCAGTCGCAGCAGGGCGTGCTCAAGCTGCTCGGCTAACACCCGCTCGCTTCGAGGCGAAGGGAAACCCCGGTGGTCCGCAAGGACCGCCGGGGTTTTTCCGTTGTGGGTGAGGGCGCGGGTTCGCCGATACCTTCCGTCCCCCCGGCCTTGAGCCGGGGTCCCGCTTCTTCCCTTGTTCTCAAGAAGGGCGGGGCCGTCGCTCCGTGTCGACCGGCGCACACGACATGGGCCGGCCGCGCGGTTACTCCCCGCCCTGCACCGTCAGGTCGTCGACCGCGTCGGGATCGTCGGTGGTGGCGTCGGTCGCCTCTTCCGGCGCGCCAGTGCCCAGGCCGTCCGGGGTGGCGGGGAGGTCGTCGGGGCGGCGCAGCGGTTCGCCGCTGGCGTCGGTAGGCGCCAGCGCGTCGTCGTCGGTGCGGCGGTCGGTCATCATGGTTCTCCCGGTCTGTGCCGCGGAGAACGCGCGAGCGTCAGCCGCGCTGCATCGCCTTCTTCAGCTTCGCATGCGCGGCGGCCTTGATCTGGCAGACGCGTGCCGCGCCGACGCCCAGCACCTCGCCGATCTCTTCGAGGTTCAGTTCCTCGACGTGATACAGCTGGATCACCATCTGCTCGCGCTCGGGCAGGCTGGCGATCGCGGCGATCAGGCGGTCGCGCGTCTGCGCCTCCGACAATTGCTCGAACGCGTCGGGCGTGTCGCTGGCGAACCATGGCTGGTCGTCGGCATAGACCTCGTCGATCGACTCATATTTCACCGCCTCCGCGGCGGCATAGTCGGTGCGCAGCTTCTCGGGCGTGATGCCCATATGCTCGGCCAGCTCGCGATCGGTCGGCGCGCGCCGCAGCGCGCCCGACAGCTGGTTGACCGCGCGCGCATATTCGCGCCGCCGGCGGATCGCGCCGCGCGTCATCGCGGCATGGCGGCGCAGCTCGTCGATCATCGCGCCGCGCAGGCGGGTGACCAGATATTGTTTCAGCGTCACCTGCCCACGATCCTCGAACGCGGCGACCGCCTCGACCAGCGCGACGAGGCCGACCTGGACCAGGTCCTCCACCTCGATCGCGGTCGAGACCGAGCCATGGACGTGCCACGCGAGGCGACGGACCAGCGGCAGATGCTCGCGCACCAGCGCATTCTCGTCGCGCGCGCGCGGGCGCGGCGAATAGGTCAGCGGCGCGGGGGCGGCGGCGGCGAAGGTGCCGCGCATCGGTTCCGCGCTCATGCCGCCAGCGCCTGCTGGTGGTTCTGGCCGCCGATGATGGCGACGACCTCGACGGGCTTGTCCTCTGGCACTTCGAAGAAGCTCATGACGGGGGTATCCGGAAGAACGGTGCGGACGAGTTTGCGGATCGCGACGCGGATCGCGGGCTGGACGACCAGCGCGAACGGCTTCGCTTCCGCGATGAGCGGCTGGGCCGCATCCTGGAGCGCGTCGACGATGCGGCGGCCCAGTTCGGGTTCGATGACATGGCGGCCGGATCGTTGCGCATGGCCTGGCCGAGCAGCTGTTCCAGCCCACCCTCCAGCGTCATGACGCGCAGCGGCTCGCGCACGCCGGCGAGGCGCGCGATGATGAGCGGGCCGAGTTCGGGGCGGATCAGCTCGATCACCTCGAACGGGTCGTGGGTGCGCGTCGCGGCGACCGAGATGGCGGCGGCGATGCGGCGGAATTCCTTGAGCGGGATGCCTTCGTTGAGCAGCCCCTTGAGCACCGCGGTCAGCGCGGTCAGCGGCAGCGGCGCGAGCGCGGCGACCAGCTGCGGCGAGCGTTCCTTGAGGCCGTCGAGCAGTGCCTGCACCTCGTCCGCGCCCAGCAGGTCGGCGGCATTGGCGCCCAGCGCATGGTTCAGGTGCGTCGCGATCACGGTGCCCGAATCGACCACCAGATAGCCCTGGCCGGTCGCCGCATCGGCATCGCCGGTGGAGATCCACGTCGCGTCCAGCCCGAAGGTCGGATCCTTCGCCTTCTTGCCGATCAACTCGCCGAAGCCCTGTCCGGTATCGAGCGCCAGCATCTCGTCGGGCGAGACCTGATCCTCGCCCACGCACACCCCGCCCAGCATCAGGCGATAGGTATAAGGCGCGAGGTTGATGTCGTCGCGCACGCGCACCTGCGGCACGACGAAGCCCAGTTCCTTCGACAACTGGCGGCGCACGCCGGTGATGCGGCCCATCAGCGGCGCGCCGCGACGCTCGTCGACCAGCGGCACCAGCCCGTAGCCGACGTCGAGGTTGACCATCATCTGCTCGGTCACTTCGTCCCAGCCGATCTTCGAGGGATCGGGCGCCTCGACCGGGGCGGGGGCCTCGACGATCACCGGACGCTTCGCATTCTTGTGCAGGCGCCAGGCGGCATAGCCCGCCGCGGCAGCCATCGGCAGGATGATGAGATGCGGCATACCCGGCAGCAGCCCGAGCAGCGTCAGGATCGCGGCGACCGGGGTCCAGGTGCGCGCCGAGCCGAACTGGCTGCCGATCTGGCCGGCGAGGTCCTTCTCGGACTTCACGCGGGTGACGATCGCGGCGGCGGCGATGGACAGCAGCAGCGCGGGCACCTGCGCCACCAGCGCGTCGCCGATCGCCAGCATCGTATAGGTCTGCGCCGCCTTGCCGATGGCCAGGCCGTGGCTGACCGGCCCCAGGATCAGCCCGCCGACGACGTTGGCGGCGAGGATCAGCAGGCCGGCGACCGCGTCGCCCTTCACGAACTTCGACGAACCGTCCATCGAGCCGTAGAATTCGGCTTCGGTGGCGACGTCGACGCGGCGCTGCTTGGCCTCGTCCGGGGTGATCAGGCCGGCGTTGAGGTCGGCGTCGATCGCCATCTGCTTGCCGGGCAGCGCGTCGAGGGTGAAGCGCGCCGACACCTCGGACACGCGGCCCGCGCCCTTGGTGACCACGATCAGGTTGATGATGACGATGATCGCGAAGACGAACAGGCCGACGACATAGTCGCCGCCGATCACGAACGATCCGAACGCCTCGATCACATGCCCCGCCGCGGCGGAGCCGGTATGGCCATGGACCAGCACGACGCGCGTCGACGCGACGTTCAGGCCGAGGCGGAACAGCGTCGCGAACAGCAACACGGTGGGGAAGGAGGAGAAGTCGAGCGGCTTCTCCGCGTTCAGCGCCACCATCAGCACCGCGAGGCTGATCGTGATGTTCATGATGAAGAAGATGTCGAGCAGCGCCGGCGGGATCGGCACCACCATCAGCACGACCAACAGCAGGATCGCGGCGGGCAGCGCGGCCTGGCGCGCGTTGGTGAGCAGCTTCATCGCGTCAGCCCCCCATGCTCGCGAGCATCATATAGGCGAGCTTCGCATGGTCGGGCGACGGGCGCAGCAGGTTGGGCTGCGCGTTCTTCAACTGCCCCAGCGTGGATTGCGCCCAGCCGAGCGCGTCCGTCGCGCTCTCGCCCGCGCCGGTGACGACGGTGGCGTCGCCACCCATCGCCAGCGCCTGCGCCGCGAACTGCATCGCGGACGCGGAATTGGCGGCGGCGGTCTCGTTCCCCGTGCTGCCCAGCTTGCTGGCGAAGCGGTCGTACACCTCGGCCAGCGACCGCGGCGAGCCGTCGCGCTCGTAGAAGACGTTGCGGTTGGCGCGCGCGGCGCCCGGGAACAGCGCCGCGGCGTTGCGATCCGGGTTGCTCTTCATCGCGGACAGGAAGGTGCGCGCACCGCCCAGCCCCAGGAAATGCGCCATATAGAGGTCGGTGCCGGTCGCCGCGCGCCCGGTCGCGGATTCGATCGCGTCCTTGTTGTCGCTGGCATGTTCGGCGGCCATCAGCGAGGCGGCCTCGGGATCGTTGCGCAGCCCCAGGATCTGCGCGCGATTGCCGCCGGTGACGGTGTAGCGCCCCGACGACGTGCGCTGGATGCTGTCCGCGGCCCAGCCGAGCCCATGCTCGCTGCCGTGCTTCTTGACCACGGCGAGCCAGCTCTGCTCGATGAACTGGTACAGGCCCGAGGCGGAGGAGGTGCCGGCGCGCGCATTGGCGTTCAGCCCGCTCTCCAGCTTGGCCTGGCCCAGCAGATAGTCGAAGTCGACGCCGGTGCGCGCCGCGGCACGCTGGATCGCGGACGTGACGCGCTGGGTGGCAGGGGTGATCGCGGAAACGGTCATGCCCCAGCGATCAGCAAGAGGCGTGCCATTCCTGTCGGCCTCGCGGCCGAAAGCGGCACCGGCCCGCTCCCCCACCCCACCTCCCATGCCATGATACTGACGTGGGAGGTGGGGTGGGGGAGCGGGCCGGTGCCGCCACGCGCGTCAGCGCGTCACATCAGGCGTAGGCGGTGTTGCCGCGGCGATAGGCGTTGCCGCCCTGGCCGGAAAGAAGTTGCAGGCGGCGGCGAACATTTGCCGCCATCAGGTTCACGTAGATGCGGCAGGTGTCGTTGAGGCGGTCCGCCTCCTGCGCCAGTTCGCGCAGCTCGGGCGTGGCGGGGCCGTCGCCGAGCGCCTTGAGCGCCTCGATCGCCTTCAGCTTGCCGGCGGTGGCGCGCTCCAACGCGGTGATGTCGTTGCTCTTGAGCGCCGCGATCTCGGCGTGGAGCAGGTCGATCACGCGCACCAGCGCGTCGCGCCTATTCATTCGACATCCAATCGTACTTGAGCGCGATCAGCTGGTCCGCGATCGTCGCGGGCGACAGCGGGAAGGTGCCGTTCGCGATCGCGGTCTTGATCGCCTGCACGCGTTCCACGTCGACCGGCGCCGAGGACGCCATCGTGCGCGCCATCGTCTCCGGGGCGACGGGCGCCTCGGTGCGCAGCGGCGTCGGCGTGGTCGACGCCGCGGCCACCGGCGCTGCCGCAGCAGCGCGCAGGACGCCGCCGGCGCGAAGATCGCCTGCCTTGATCGTTGACGTACTTACCGAATCCACCATGTCCGCACCTATCAGGTTCCGCTGACATCGGCAGAAACGGCAGATTGCGGGCGGGCTTTAGCACTTTTTTATTCCGGCCAGCCGGGCAGCGTCGCGCGACCCTGCGCCACCGCCACCGCCTGTACCGGGCGCGGCGCGTCGTCGACCTTCACCATCAGCCGCGCGCCGGGCGCGGCATCGCCCATCGCCACGCCCTCGCGCGTGATCGAGAAGCTGTCGGATCCGGCCTCGATCATCACCGCGTCGCCGCGGCGGATGACGGGCGGTGCGGCCACCGCCGGCATCGCCATCGGGGTCGCGGCGGCGGGCGTCGCGGTACGCGGCGGCGCGATGACCGGCACGAAGACGCGCCACGCCGGCCCGGCGCAGGCGACGACGACCGCGTCATGCGCGTCGGTACGCCACGACAGCGACACGGTGGGGCAGGTGGCGAGCCGCAGCCGCGCGTCGATCGGCGCGCGCGCGCCGCCGGTCATTCCGATCGGTTGCGCGGTGAAGGCGGCGACCGCGCGGTCCAGCGCGGCGGTGTCCTGGAAGCTGCCGGCCGCGGCGGCGGCGAGGAGGAGCGAGGCGATCATGGCTTGGGTTCCTGTTCGCCCGCGAAGGCGAGCGTGACGATGACGTGGCGCCCGGTGGGGGCGCGGGCGGTGGCGAGGTCGAGGCGGCGGTCGGGGATGCCGGCGCGCGCCAGTGCCGAGACGATCGTGCGGGCGCGCTCCGCCGCCAGCGCGGTGGCGCTGCCGCTGGCGGGATCGACGTCGGCGGCGCTGCCGTCGGTCGCGCCGGTCACGGTCAGCCGCACGCGCGGATCGCGCAGCTCGGCCCTGGCCCAGGCGACCAGCGCGTCGGGGGTGCCGGGCAGCTCGGCGCTGGCGGGCGCGAAGCCGGTGACGCCGTGGCTGGCGACCGCGATCGCCGGCGCCTCGACGCCGAATCCCGCCGCCAGCCCCTGCGCCAGCGCGCGCGGATCCATGTCCTGCTGCGACTGGAGCAGCACGAAGAAGCCGACCAGCAGCAGCGACAGGTCGGCCAGCGTGATGAGCCATAAGGCGCGTCCGCCGCTCTCCTCGGGCAGGTCGTCCGCGGTCATGCGGCCTCCGCCTCGGGTGCGTCGGCGGAATCGTCCCCGCCGTCCTCCATGTCCTCGTAGCTGTCGAACGCGGGGCGCAGCGCGGTGGTGCGCGGTGCCTCGCGCTCGGCCAGCGCGACCAGCGGCGCGACCAGGCGCAGCCGCTCCAGCGCCTCGACGCGCGCCGCCCGGCGCAGCCGCGACGCGATCGGCATCGCCAGCAGGTGCGACGCGAGCGCGCCGTACAACGTGGCGAGCAGCGCCACCGCCATCGCCGCGCCGATCGCGCGCGGATCGGCCATGCGGGTGAACATCGCGACCAGCCCGACCAGCGTGCCGACCATGCCCATCGCGGGCAGCGCCTCGGCCAGCCCGGCCCAGACGTCGGCGACGGTGCGGTGGCGCTCGATCCGGGCGCGGCGCGCCTCCTCCAGCGTGCGGGCGATCTCCGCCGGGGGGGCGGCGTCGACCACCAGCGCGATCGCCTGCGCGACGTCGCGATCGGCGATCACGGTACGGTCGAGCGCGACCACGCCGTGGCGGCGCGCGATCCGCGACAGCGTGGCGATCTGGTCCAGCAGCGTCTCCGCACGGAAGCGCCGCCGCGGCAGGACGGTCAGCGCCGCCACCGCACGGGCCAGGTCGCGCGCGGGCGTGCGCAGCACGGTGGCCAGCGTCGCGCCGCCGAAGACGATCGCGAGCGCCGCGGGATCGAGGAAGGTGCCGGGTGTCATGCCCCTGTGGTTGCAAGGCGCGGGCCAAGTGGGAATATCGTCACCCCGGGCTTGACCCGGGGTCCATCTATCCGCGCCCACAGCGTTCGCGGCACGATGGATGCCGGGTCGAGCCCGGCATGACGGCCAAACCGGCAACCGGATTGCCGGCAACCGGCAAGCCTTTGCCGCCTCCCCCCGCCGGAACGAATTTCCGCCGCCCGGCACCACATTTGGCACGCCCCTTGCTGACATGTCGGGTGCACCTGTCGTGCAAGGAGGATCGCCCCGATGGCGGACACATTGTTCGGAGTTCACGGCGCCGCGCTGGAAGTGCGCGGTCAGCGCATGGGCGTGCTGGCGTCGAACATCGCCAATGCGTCCACGCCCAACTTCAAGGCGCGCGACATCGACTTCAAGGCCGCGCTGGGCGCGGTGGAGTCGAATGGTGCAGATGCGATCGGCGCCGCGACCAAGTTCCGCGTGCCCACCAACCCGTCGATGGACGGCAATACGGTGGAGCTGGCGACCGAGCAGACCGCGTTCGCGGAAAATGCGGTCCAGTATCAGACGACCTTGTCGTTCCTGAACGGTCGCATCAACCAGATCACCCGCGCGCTGAAGGGGGAGTAAGCGCATGACCGCCACCTCCCCGATGACGATCTTCCAGGTCGCGGGCCGCGCCATGTCGGCGCAGCTGACCCGGATGAACACGACCGCGTCGAACCTGGCCAACGCCGGCGGCGTCGCGGGGTCGGCCGACGCCGCCTACAAGACGATGAAGCCGGTGTTCCGCACCAGCTTCGACCAGGCGACCGGGCTGTCGACCGTCGACGTGCAGCAGATCGTCACCGCGGGGGAGGCGCCGACCAAGCGCTACGACCCCGCCAACCCGATGGCGGACAAGGACGGCAACGTCTTCGAGGCCGCGGTCGATGAATCGCGCGAGCTGGTCGACATGATGGAGACCGCCCGCACCTACCAGAACAACGTCGAGGTCATGCAGACGGCCAAGACGCTGATCCTCGACACTATCAAGATGGGTCGCTGACCATGGCCACGAGCACCATTGCCAATACCAGCACGACGTCGCTGGACCAGCAGATCAAGGACCGCGGCATCAGCCGCACGGTGACGTCCGGCGGCGCCACGACGCAGCTGAACACCACCGGCACGAAGACGACGCTGGGGCAGAACGACTTCCTGCGGCTGATGACCGCGCAGATGCAGTACCAGGATCCGTTCAACCCGGTCGACAACACCCAGATGGTGTCGCAGATGGCGACGCTGTCGCAGGTGTCGGGCATCGCGCAGATGAACTCGTCGCTCAGCGCGATCTCGACCCGGCTGGGGTCGACCAGCACCGCGGACGCGATGAGCTACGTCGGCAAGACCGTGCTGACCGACGGCACCACCGCGCAGGAGCGCGTGTCGGGCGGCGTCGCGGGCGCGGTCGAGCTGGCGGGCGATGCGACCAGCGTCGACGTCGATATCTTCGATGCCGACGGCCAGAACGTGAAGACGGTGAAGCTGGGCGCGCAGGCGTCGGGCACCGTCGACTATGAATGGGACGGCAAGGACGCCGGCGGCAACAAGGTGTCCAACGGCCCCTATACGATCAAGGTCACCGCGCTCGACAGGAACGCCGCCACCGCCACCACGCCCGCGGGCGCCGCGGTGAAGGCCAATTCGCTCGTCTGGGCGCCGGTCGAGACCGTCTCGCTTCCCGCCGGTGGCGACCCCGTCCTGAACGTCACCGGGCTCGGCACCGTCAAGCCTTCCGCGATCCGCAAGGTCGCCTGAACCGTCTTCCCTGACCCCCTCCACCGCCCCCTTCACCCAGGAGTTCCCCCATGTCCTTCTACACCTCGCTTTCCGGTCTCCAGGCCATGCAGACCGACATGGCGACGATCAGCCATAACCTGGCCAACGTCTCCACCACCGGCTTCAAGAAGAGCCGCACCGACTTCTCCGACGTCATCGCGTCCAGCGTGTCGACCGACCCGCGCAAGATGGTCGGCTCGGGCGTGGTGGTGAAGGGCACGACGCAGCAGTTCAAGGAAGGCAATCTGACCACCACCAGCAACGCGCTCGACTTGGCGCTGGTGGGCGAGGGCTTCTTCATCATGAAGTCGACCGGGCTGTCGGATCAGGTGAACTACAGCCGCAACGGCGCCTTCTCGGTCGATTCCGACCGCAACGTGGTCGACGCGCAGGGCAGCTTCCTGATGGTCTATCCGGTCGACAACGACGGCAACGTCACCGCCACCGGAGAGAAGGGCCTGACCAACCTGCAGATCCAGCAGACCTCGGGCACGCCCAGCGCGACCAAGGGCGTCTCCACCTCGGTCCAGGTGTCGTCGACCTCGACGATCAAGGATGCGACGAAGTTCAACCGCACCGATACGACGACGTACAACAACTCGGTCGCGACCCGCATCTACGATGCGAACGGCAACGCGATGACGATGACCAATTACTACGTGCGCACCGGCGGTGTCGACAACGCCAATGGCCTGACCGGTACGTGGCAGATGTTCACCTACATCGGCGATCAGCAGATGAAGGGTCCGGGCCAGACCACCGCCGGCCCGGTCGAGCTGACCTACGACAATACCGGTGCGCTGAAGTCGCCGGCTCCGGCGGAAGTCCAGTTCCAGAGCTTCCTGCCCACGTCGGGTGCGGCGGCGCAGTCCGTCAAGCTGACGCTGACGGGCTCCAGCCAGCTGTCCTCGGCCTTCTCGGTCAATGCCAAGTCGCAGGACGGTATCCCGGTCGGCCAGCTGGCGGGCGTGACCGTTACCGACGGCGGGCTGATCCAGGCCAGCTTCTCCAACGGCGACATCGTGCCGCTGGGCAAGGTGGCGCTGGCGAAGTTCTCGACCCCCACGGGTCTGCGCCAGGTCGGCAACAGCTATTGGCAGGCGACCGGCGTGTCGGGCGTCGCCTCGCTCGGCGCGGCAAGCTCGGACGGGTTCGGCGCGCTGATGTCGGGCACGATCGAGGGATCGAACGTCGACATCACCGAGGAGCTGGTGAACCTGATCGCGGCACAGCGCAATTTCCAGGCGAACGCCAAGGCGCTGGATACCGCGACCCAGGTGTCGCAGGCGATCCTCAACATCCGCTCGTAAGCATCGACGCACGCGGGAGATCGATAGGTGGACAAGCTCGTCTATACCGCGGCGACCGGGCTGCGCGCGCACATGGCCGCGCAGGCCGCGATCGCCAACAACATGGCGAACGCGTCCACCACCGGCTTCCGCGCCGATCGCGTGGTCTTCGACCGGATCATGCTGTCGGACGGCACGTCGGCCCTGTCGGCGCGCCAGCCGACCGGCGAGGAAGTGAAGGACATCGACCGCACGCAGGGCGCGATCCAGCAGACCGGGCGTCCGCTGGACGTGGCGCTCGGCGACATCGACAGCTGGATCGCGGTGCAGGCCGCCGACGGCAGCGAGGCCTATACGCGGCGCGGGGACCTGAAGGTCAATGCGTCGGGCACGCTGGAGACGGGCGACGGCTATCTGGTGATGGGCGAGGGCGGCGGGCCGATCACGCTGCCGCCCTACAGCCAGCTGGCGATCGGCAGCGACGGTACGATCTCGATCCAGGCACAGGGCGACACGTCCCCGCCCGCCCCGATCGACAAGATCAAGCTGGTGTCCGCCAAGGGCAGCGAGACGGTGAAGGGCCTCGACAACCTGATGCGCGTGAAGGGCGGCGGCGCGTTGCCCGCCAATCTGGACGCGCAGCTGTCGTCCGGCGCGCTCGAATCGTCGAACGTCAACATGACCCAGGCGCTGGTCGACATGATCGAGAACCAGCGCAGCTACGAGGTGCAGGCCAACCTGTTGAAGGAAGCGCGCACCATGGACGAATCGAGCGCATCCGTGATGCGCCTGCCGGGCTGAGGAAGGATTAGCTCATGACCACCGCCGCCATGCACATCGCGCGTACCGGGCTCGACGCCCAGGATACGCGGATGCGGGTGATCTCGAACAACCTCGCCAACGTCAACACGACCGCGTTCAAGCGCGATCGCGCTACGTTCGAGACGCTGTCCTACCAGGTGGTGACCGCCGCGGGTGCGCAGTCGACCTCGGAGAGCAAATACGCCACCGGGCTCAACCTCGGCACCGGCGTGCGCGTGCAGGGCACGTCGCGCACCGAGACGCAGGGGTCGATGAACCAGACCGGCAACTCGCTCGACGTGGCGCTGGACGGCGATGGCTATTTCCAGGTGCAGATGCCCGGCGGCCAGCTGGGCTATACCCGCGCCGGCAATTTCTCGCGCAGCCCGGAAGGGCTGATGGTCACCAGCCAGGGCTATCAGGTGATGCCCGGCATCACCATCCCGCAGAATGCGACGCAGATCACGATCGGCATGGACGGCAGCGTCAGCGCGACCGTGCCGGGCCAGTCGGAGGCGCAGAACCTGGGCCAGATCCAGGTCGCCAGCTTCCCCAACCCTGCCGGGCTGACGTCGAACGGCGACAATTTCCTGCTGGAGAACGGTGCCAGCGGTGCCGCCAACCTGGGCGTGCCCGGGCAGGACGGCCGCGGCCGCGTGCGCCAGGGCAATCTGGAGGCGAGCAACGTCAACGTGGTGGAGGAGCTGGTCGACATGATCGAGACCCAGCGCGCCTATGAGGTCAATTCGAAGATGATCTCGGCCACCGACGACATGTTGAAATACGTTAACCAGAATCTGTCATAGGATTCGCCGCTATGACGCTTCGTGCTTCCCTCTCCGCCGCTTACTGGGTCGAGGCGACCCTGGGCGCCACCGCCTGCGCGCTGGTCGCCGCCGCCTTCATGCCCGGCGCCGCCGACGCGCGGTTGTTCCCCCGCAAGGCGCCGAAGGAGGATTTCTCCGTCGTCCGCGCCCCCGTCGCCCCGCCGGCGGCGGCGCCGGTCGCCAACGGCTCGATCTTTCAGGTCGCCGACGGCTATGCCGGGCTGCACGAGGGGTGGCGCGCGCGCCGCGTCGGCGATCCGCTGACGATCGTGCTGGTGGAGCGCACCGCCGCGTCCAAATCGGCCTCGTCCAAGCTCGATTCGAAGGGCAGCTTCGGGCTGACCCCGCCGACCACCGGGCCGCTGAGCTTCCTCAACCCCAACGACGTCGGCGCCAGCGGCAACCGCGGCTTCGGCGGCACCGGCGCGGCGGACCAGTCCAACTCGCTGTCGGGTGAGGTCTCGGTCACCGTCGCGGAGGTCTATCCCAACGGCACGATGCTGGTGCAGGGGCAGAAGCGCGTGACGCTGAACCGCGGCGACGAATTCGTCCAGATCAAGGGGATCGTGCGCACCGCCGATGTCGATCGCGACAATCGCGTCGAATCGACCCGCGTGGCCGACGCGCAGATCGCCTATACCGGCAAGGGCGACGTCGCCCGCGCCAGCCGCCAGGGCTGGCTGTCCCGCTTCTTCCAGGTGGTGAGCCCCTTCTGATGCTGCGCACGCTCCTCCTCGCGCTGCTGGCGCTGGTCGCCGCGACCCCGGCGACCGCCGACCGGATCAAGGATCTGGGCGGGTTCCAGGGTATCCGCTCCAACCAGCTGACCGGCTATGGCGTGGTCGTCGGCCTGCCGGGCACCGGCGACGACAATCTCGAATATACCGTCCAGTCGGTGAAGGCGGTCGCCAGCCGCTTCGGGCTGCAACTGCCCGCCAGCGCGAACCCGGGGTTGAAGAACGCCGCGGTGGTGATGATCACCGCGGAGCTGCCCGCCTTCGCCAAGCCGGGGCAGCGGATCGACATCACCGTCGCCTCGATGGGCAAGGCGAAGTCGCTGCGCGGCGGCGCGCTGGTGCTGACCCCGCTGCTGGGTGCTGACGGGCAGATCTATGCCATGGCGCAGGGCAATCTGGCGGTCGGCGGGCTGGGCGCGGAGGGGGCCGATGGCTCGAAGATCGTCGTCAACGTCCCCTCGACCGGGCGCATCCCCGAAGGCGCGACGGTGGAGCGCGCGGTCGCGACCGGGTTCGCCGACACGCCGTTCCTGACCTTCAACCTGGCGCGCGCCGATTTCACCACCGCACAGAATGTCGCCGCCGCGATCAACCGCAAGCTGGGCTTCGGCAGCGCGCAGGCGACCGACGGCGTGTCGGTGGCGGTGCGCGCGCCGGTCGGCGCCGACGTGCGCGCCGCGCTGATGAGCCAGATCGAGAATCTCGACGTCGCCAGTGCCGAGCCGCCCGCCAAGGTGATCGTCAACGCACGCACCGGCACCGTCGTCATCAGCAGCGCGGTGCGCGTCGGCCCCGCCGCCGTCACCCATGGCAAGCTGACCGTGCGGATCGACGAGAACCAGCGCGTCAGCCAGCCCGCCCCCTTCAGCCAGGGCCAGACCGCGATGGAGAATCGCTCCAACGTGCAGGTCGTGGAGGAGAAGAAGCCGATGTTCCTGCTCAACCCCGGCCCCAAGCTGGCCGATGTGGTGAAGGCGGTGAACGCGATCGGCGCATCGCCGGCCGATCTGGTGGCGATCCTGGAGGCGCTGAAGGAAGCCGGCGCGCTCAAGGCCGAACTGGTGGTGCTGTGATGACGGACGTTCCGGGCATCTCCACGGGCATTTCGGGCGTCACCGGCATCGATTCGGGGCTGGGACGCGCCGCCACCAAGGACAATCTCGCCAAGGCGGGGCAGCAGTTCGAATCGGTCTTCACCGGCATGATGCTGAAATCCATGCGGCAGGCGAAATTGGCCGACCCATTGTTCGACAGCCAGGCGATCGACACCTTCCGCGACATGTCGGACCAGAAGGTGGTGCAACAGATGGCGATTCACACGCCGCTCGGCATCGGCAAGGCGATGACGGAATTTCTGTCGCGTTCTCAACCCGATCTTAACGCGGATGGTGGCAGCCAACCGGGATGAGTGACCTGCTCTCCATCGGCTCCTCGGGCGCCCGCGCGTATCAGACCGCGCTGACGACGGTGTCGGAGAATATCGCGAACGCGGGCAATTCGTCGTATGTGCGGCGGAACGCGAACATCCGCGAGATCGCGACGAGCACGGGATATAGCGCGACCCTCAACGGCATGGGCGCGACGGTCGACGGGATCGGGCGCGCCGGCAACCCTTATACCGAAACCGCGGTGCGCAATGCGGGCGCGGACCTGTCGCGCACCACCGCCAGCACGGTGTGGCTGGAACGCGTCGAGAGCGCGCTGTCGGGCGGCAACCTGTCGGGACAGATGACCGCGTTCTTCGCCGCGGGCACCGCGTTGCAGGCGGAGCCGACCTCGACCGCGCTGCGCGCCGGGATGCTGAGCGCGGCCTCCTCGGCGGCCGATTCGTTCGCGATGACCGCGCGCTCGCTCGACTCCGCGATGACCGAGCTCGATTCGCGTGCGGTACAGGCGACCGACGATCTGTCGCGGCTCAACCAGGCGCTGCTGAAGGTCAACCAGGGGCTGGTGAAGACCACCGCCGGCACCTCGGCCGCGGCCGGGTTGCAGGACCAGCGCGACAGCCTGTTGCAGCAGATGAGCGACCTGACCGACGTGTCGGTGACGCTCGACCAGTTCGGCCGCGCCACCGTGCGCGCGGGCAGCAGCAGCGGCCCGGTGCTGGTCGACGTGCGCGAGGCGGTGCAGGTCGGCTATCAGCGCACCGGCGGCAACGTGGCGCTGACCACGCGGCGCGAGGACGGCACCGTCGCGGTGATGACGCCCGAGGGCGGGTCGCTGGCCGGCATCACGGAGGGGGCGCAGCGGATCGCCAGCGCGCGCGATCAGCTGAACGACGTCGCCGGCGACTTCACCACCGCGGTCAACGACCTGCAACGCGCCGGGCAGGATCTGAACGGTGCCACCGGCACGAACATGTTCACCACCACCGCGGACCCCAGCAACTTCTCCGTCCGGCTGACCAGCGGGGCGCAGATCGCCGCCGCCAAGGCCGGCGGTGGACAGCGCGATTCGAGCAACCTTGCCGCGCTGGCGACGCTGCGCCAGACCGACGGGTTCGAGGGGCGTATCCAGGGCCTCGTCACCGACAATGCCGCGACGCTGAAGCAGCGCCGGCTGGTGGGCGAGGCGCAGACCGCGATCCGCGACGGCGCGGTGACGGCGCGCTCCGAGATGACGGGCGTGAACCTCGATTCGGAGGCGATCGACCTCGTCCGCTTCCAGCAGGCGTATCAGGCCGCCAGCCGCGTGATCCAGGTCGCGCGCGATACCTTTCAGTCGATCCTCGAAATCAGGTAAGACGCGATGCAGATCTCCAGCAATCTGATGTTCGATCGCTCGGCGACGCGGATGAGCACGCTGATGGCGACCGCGACCAAGCTGCAGACGCAGATCGCGACCGGCAAGAAGATCAACACGCCGTCCGAAAACGTCGCGGTGGCGCAGCAGATCGCCGAATTCGACCGCAAGGATGCCGATGCGGCGGCCTATGCCACCAACCTGAAACTGTCCGAATCGCTGCTGAAGCAGTCGGACGCCACGCTGGGATCGATCACCGACCAGCTCCAGCGCGCGACCGATCTGGTGACGCAGGCCGCGACCGGCACGCTGAGCGACGCCAACCGCAAGGTGATCGGCGGCGAATTGTCGGCGGTGGTCGATGCGCTGGTCGGACTGGGCAATACCAAGGACCTGCGCGGCCAGCCGCTGTTCGGCAGCGCGTCGGGCACCGATGCGGTGATCCGCAACGCCGACGGCAGCTTCACCTACAATACTGCGCCCAAGCTGTCGGAGATCCCGATCGGCGACGGCGTGTCGATCCAGGCTACCGAGACGGCGTCGCGCGTGTTCAACTCCAGCGCCGGCGACACGCTGGCGATGCTGGCGCAGCTGGCGACCGCGCTTCAGACCGGGACCGACCAGTCGGGCGCGGCACGCGACGCGCTGGCCCCGCTGAAGGCGGCGGGCGAGCAGGTGTCGATCGTGCAGGCGTCGGTCGGTGCGCGCGCCGCGCGCGTCGATTTGCAGCAGGGATTGCTCGACAATGCCAACCTCGATCGTGCGGAGCTGCGCTCCAGCATGGAGGACGTCGACGTGACCGAGGCCTATGCCGAGCTGTCGAAGACGCTGACGATCCTCAACGCAACGCAGCAGAGCTTCTCCAAACTGTCGCAGCTGTCGCTGTTCAACTACCTGCGCTGAGGCGCGTCCCCCACATCGTCCTGAATCCGTCGCCCCGGGCTTGAGCCGGGATCCCGCTCCTTCTGCAACGTCGCGGAGAAGCGGGACCCCGGCTCAAGCCCGGGGTGACGGCGTATCGGGCAGCTTCCCCCGGCAGAATCGTGCCGCACGGTAACCACTTCGCTACCCCTCCCGGTTTACCAACAGCGTCGTCGTCCAATAGTCAATCTACCGGGGATTCGCCCATGTTTGCGGCCATCGGCCTCGTCGTCCTACTCGGCATGGTGTTCGGCGGGTTCGCCATCACCGGCGGCAATCTCGGCCCGGTGTTCGAGGCGATCCCGCACGAGATGCTCATCATCGGCGGCGCCGCCGCGGGCGCGCTCATCATCGGCAATTCGATGGGCGAGCTGAAGGCGATGGGCGGCGGCCTGGGCAAGGTGTTCAAGGGGCCGAAGTACAAGAAGCAGGACTATCTCGACGTCATCTTCCTGGTCAGCAAGCTGATGAAGATGCTGCGGATGGAAGGGCCGATCGCGCTGGAACCGCATGTCGAGGATCCCAAGTCCTCCGCGGTATTCGCCGAATATCCCAAGCTCTTGAAGGACCATACATTGGTCAACCTGATCGCCGACACGCTGCGCCTCGTCGTGGTGTCGTCGGGCACGCTCGACGTGCATGCGGTCGAGGAGGTCATGGACAACGCCATCAAGACCCACCACCACGAGGTGGAGGGGCCGGAGCATACGCTGCAGAGCCTGGCCGACGCGCTGCCCGCGCTGGGCATCGTCGCCGCGGTGCTGGGCATCGTGAAGACGATGGGTTCGATCGACAAGCCGCCGGCGGTGCTGGGCGGGATGATCGGCTCGGCGCTGGTCGGCACGTTCATGGGCGTGCTGCTCGCTTATGGTATCGTCAATCCGTTCGCGGGCCGGCTGAAGCAGGTGATCGCGGCCGACGCGGCGATCTATCACGTCGTCAAGCAGATCATCATCGCCTCGCTCCACGGCCATCCGCAACCGCTGGTGATCGAGGCGGCGCGCTCGGGGATCGACCACAAGAACCAGCCCGGCTTCGCCGAGGTGTTCGACGGCCTGCGCGGTAAGTAAGCGCGATGGCCAAGGCTCCGCACGGCAACAACCAGCCGCCCAAGATCGTCATCGTCAAGAAGATCACCATGGTGGCCGCGGGCCATCACGGTGGCGCGTGGAAGGTCGCCTATGCCGACTTCGTGACCGCGATGATGGCGTTCTTCCTGCTGCTGTGGCTGCTGGGCGCGACCACGGAGAAGCAGCGCAAGGGCATCGCCGATTATTTCGCGCCGACGCTGCTCGACAACAAGCATGTCGGCATCGGTGGCAACGGGATCTTCGGCGGCGAATCGGTGCTGTCGAAGGAGAAGACCGGACCGAAAGCGGGCACCGCCGATCCCGCCACCGCCGCGCTGGTGCTGGGCAACAGCGCCAACGACGAGCGCAGCGGCTTCGGCAAGAAGGGGTCGCTGCGCAGCGCGCAGGCGAAGGAGGACGTGAAGAACTTCGCGCGCCTGCGCCAGCAGGTGATGAGGCAGATCGCGCAGAGCAAGGCGATGGCGAAGCTCGCCAAGCACATCCGCTTCACGATGACGCCCGACGGGATGCGCATCGACCTGGTCGACGACGCCGATTACTCGATGTTCGCGCTGGGCACGACGGCGCTCGACAGCAAGGCGTCCGACCTGATCGGGATGGTCGCGGCCGGGATCAAGGAGACGCCCAATCCGATCATGATCCGCGGCTATACCGACAGCCTGCCGTTCGGCGATCCGCGCGCGATGAACAACTGGATGCTGTCGTCGGGCCGCGCCGAGGCGACGCGCCGGCGGCTGGCGCTGGGCGGTATCCCGGACGAGCGTTTCAACCGGATCGAGGGCGTGGCCGACCGCGAGCCGATGATCGCGAGCGACCCGCAGGATCCGCGCAACCGCCGCGTCGCGATCACGCTCCTCTATCGCGCGGGCACCTTCGGGCAGTAATTGTTCCCCGGCGAAGGCCGGGGTCCAGTTGGGAAACGATCGCGGCATTTCACCAGCCGCCCGTTGCTGGACCCCGGCCTGCGCCGGGGAACAGGATTATCGATTGTTCCCCATCACGCGATCGCCGGCCGCGGATCCAGTCCCGTCCGCCGCGACGCATGCCGCCGCAGCCCGATCAGCGGGCGCAACGGACCGATCGCGCGCCCGACCAGGTAGAAAGCCCAGCATCCCGCCACGGTGGCCGCGACCAGCGCCACCGCATCCAGCCAGATCGGCCATCCCGCATCGCGCAGCCAGTACGCGCCGAGCACGATGATCGATTGGTGGACGATATAGAAGGGGAACACCGCCTCGGTCAGCGTGCGGCGCCAGCGATGGTCGCGGTTCCAGTGGCGGTCGGCGAACCCGATCAGCCCCGCGATCGCCGCCCAGCCCTCCACCGCGCGCGCGACCGAGAAGATGGTGCCCCAGGGCGCGGGCATGGTGTTGCCGGGCCAGCGGATCTCGATCCCCGCGACCAATGCATAGGCGACGACCGCGATCCCCGCCGACCAGCGCCAGCGCCGGACGAACCCGGCCAGCGTCGCGGGCGCGCAGGCGAGCGCGAAACCGAACAGGAATGCCGGCAGATAGGTGGCGTGCGCGACCCAGTCGTCGATCAGCGCATGCGTCTCGCGCCCGCCCGGGAACAGCACGAAATTGACCAGCACCATCCACGCCACCGGCACCAGCAGCAGCGCGGGACCGCGCATCGCGATGGCGAAGGCGCGCTGCGCCGCCTGCCGCGCGCGCGCCGGCAGGATCGTCGCGAGCACCGCCAGCACCAACGTATAGACCCACAGATAGCCGACGAACCACAGATGGTTCCACACCGGCAGCACCATCGGACCCACCCGGCCGAAGCGGAAGAAATCGTGCCGCCAGAAATGCCAGAAATCCTGCGTATAGCCGTATTTCAGCGACAGCTCGACCCAGGGCTGGACCGGCACGATCACCGCCACCCCGAAGGCGAGCGGGACCAGCAGCCGGAGCGTGCGCTGCCGCGCGAAGCGCCACGGCACCTTGTTGCGCAGGAACAGCGCGCGGCTGGCATAGCCCGAGACGACGAACAGCAGCGCGAGCCGCCACGGGTTGGAGGCCATCATCGGCACCGCCACCCACCATGCGCCAGGCAGCTTCGCATGGAAGTCCCACGGCACGAACACCATGCCGACATGATAGAGGATCAGGATCGCGAACGCCCCGATGCGAAGCCAGTCGAGGCCGTAATGTCGCTGCATTTCCGGCGATCTAGCACCGGTGCCGAGCGCAGGCGACTTTGAACTGTCGCGCGAAGGGCGTATGGGGCGGGCATGTCGATCCGTCCGTGGCGTGACATCACGCGTCGAGAATGCCGCCAGATCATGGTCGGCAACGTCCCCGTCGGCGGGGGCGCACCCGTCACCGTGCAGACGATGACCAACACCCCCACCAGCGATGTCGCCGCGACGATCGCGCAGATTCGTCGCTGCGAGGAGGCCGGCGCGGACATCATCCGCGTCAGCTGCCCCGATACCGACAGCACCGCCGCGCTGGGGCAGATCGTGCGCGCCGCGCAGGTGCCGATCGTCGCCGACATCCACTTCCACTACAAGCGCGCGCTGGAGGCGGCGGACGCGGGCGCGGCGTGCCTGCGCATCAACCCCGGTAACATCGGTTCGTCCGATCGCGTCGCGGAGGTGGTGCGCGCCGCCAAGGCCAACGGCTGCGCGATCCGCATCGGCGTCAACGCCGGCTCGCTGGAGCGCGACCTGCTGGAGAAATATGGCGAGCCGTGCCCGGAGGCGCTGGTCGAATCCGCGCTCGACCATATCAAGCTGCTCCAGGACCACGATTTCCACGAATATAAGGTGGCGGTGAAGGCGTCCGACGTCTTCCTGGCGGTGGCTGCCTATCAGCAACTCGCCGAGGCGGTCGACTGTCCGCTTCACCTGGGGATCACCGAGGCGGGCGGGCTGATCGGCGGGACGGTCAAGTCGTCGATCGGTCTGGGCTCGCTGCTGTGGTTCGGCATCGGCGACACGATCCGCGTGTCGCTGTCGGCGGAGCCGGAAGAGGAAGTACGCGTCGGGTTCGAGATCCTGAAGGCGCTCGGCATCCGCAATCGCGGCGTCCGCGTCGTCAGCTGCCCCTCGTGCGCGCGGCAGGGCTTCGACGTGATCCGCACGGTGCAGGCGCTGGAGGAACGGCTCCAGCATATCCGCACCCCGATGAGCCTGTCGGTGCTGGGCTGCGTCGTCAACGGTCCCGGCGAGGCGCGCGAAACCGACATCGGCATCACCGGCGGCGGCAACGGCAAGCACATGGTCTATCTGTCGGGCGTCACCGACCATCATGTCCAGGACGCCGACATGATCGAGCATATCGTGAAACTGGTCGAGGCGAAGGCGGCGGAGATCGACGCGGCGGACGCGGCGGCGAAACTTGCGGCGGAATAGCCGGAGGGCGTCGTCACGGACCTGTGCAAACCTGATCCGAAGAGGGCTTGATGGAGAGATGGTCGGTCACCGTTGCAGACGACGGGAGCATTCGTCTGCCGGATGACGTGTTGCGTGACCTCGGCCTTTCCGAAGGAGAGGATGTGACGGTCGAGCCGGCCGAGGGCGGGTTCCGGCTACGTCCTCGTACCCGGGGCGACGTCGGTTCGCCTGTCTGATCCGGTGACGCATTCGCGGCATCTGTCGCCCGCGGTCGCCTTTGCGGTGGCGGCGGCGGGGATCGGGCTGTTCTCGATCATGGACGCGTTCATGAAGTCGCTGACGCTCGCGATCGGCGTCTATAACGCGCTGTTCTGGCGCACGATGGTGGCGGCGGGGATCGGCGCGGCGGCGTGGCGCGCCGGGGGCGGGGGGCTGCCGTCACGGCGTGCGGCGCGGCTGCACCTGATCCGCGGCGCCATCACCGCGTGCATGGCGGTGCTGTTCTTCTGGGGGCTGGCGCGGGTACCGATGGCGCAGGCGATCGCGCTCAGCTACATCGCGCCGCTCCTCGCGCTGCTGCTGGGCGCGCTGGTCCTGCACGAGCGGGTCGGCGCGCGCGTGATCGCGGCCTCGCTCGCCGCGCTGGTGGGGGTCGCAACGATTATGGCGGGGCAGTCGCGCATGGCGCTGGGGCCGGAGGCGTTCCTGGGCGCGCTCGCGATCCTCGCCTCGGCGGTGCTCTATGCGCTCAACCTGATCGTCGCGCGGTTGCAGAGCCAGGCGGCGCGCCCCGGCGAGATCGCGTTCGTCCAGTCCGCGATCGTCACGCTGATCCTGGCGCTCGCCGCGCCATGGCTGGCGGTGCTGCCCGCGCCCGAGCAATGGGGGAAGATCGTCGTCGCCGCGATGCTGGCGACGGCGTCGCTGTTCCTGCTCGCCTGGGCCTATGCGCATGGCGAGGCGGGGTATCTGGCAACGACCGAATATACGTCGTTCGTCTATGCCGCGGTGCTGGGCTGGGCGGTGTTCGGCGAGCGGGTGGCGCCGACCACGCTGGCGGGTGCGGCGATCATCATCGCGGCGTGTCTTTGGGGTGCCCGCCGCCGTCCGCTGCCGCTAGAGCCGGCGGCATGACCGTCACGATCCGCCCCGCCGCCGCCGCCGATGTCCCCGTCATGCTGGGCTTCGTCCGCGATCTCGCCACGTTCGAGAAGGCGCCCGACGCGGTGAAGGCGACCGACGCGATGCTCTACGACGCGCTGTTCGGCGCCGATCCGGCCGCAGAGGCGCTGATCGCGGAGCGCGACGGGCAGGCGATCGGCTTCGCGGTCTTCTACAAGACCTTCTCCACCTGGACCGGCAAGCGCGGCATCTGGCTCGACGACCTGTACGTCACGCCGGAGGCGCGCGGCTCGGGCGCGGGCGCCGCGCTGTTGCAGGCGCTGGCGGGGATCGCGGTCGACCGCGGCTATGCCCGGTTCGAATGGTGGGTGCTCGACTGGAACACGCCCGCGATCGATTTCTATCGCGCAAAGGGGGCGGTGGCGCAGGACGAATGGACGGTGCAGCGCGTCGACGGCGCGGCGTTGCGGACGCTGGCGGGGCGCTGAGCGATGGCGTGGCTGTGGCTGATCACGGGCGGCCTGTTCGAGGTCGGGTTCACCACCTGCCTGCGCAACGCCGACGGTTTCCGCCACATCGGCTGGACGGTGGGCTTCCTGGCGTCGGTGACGCTGTCGATGCTGCTGCTGGAGGTGGCGGCGCGCAGCATCCCGATGGGAACGGCCTATGCGGTCTGGACCGGGATCGGTGCGCTGGGGACGGTGGTGATCGGAATCGCCTTCTATGGCGAGGCGGCGACGCCGCTGCGGCTGCTGCTGATCCTGGGCGCGGTCGCGTGCATCGCGGGGCTGAAGCTGACCGCCGCGCATTGACGGGGGCGATGATGGCGCTGGATCGTGGACTGATCGACTGGATGGCGGAGGTGCTGGCGGCGGACGGCACCGTCACGCACCGGCGCATGATGGGCGGCGCCACGCTCTATCTCGACGGCATCGTCTTCACGATCGTCGATGGCGACGGCAGCCTGTGGTTCAAGGGCGATGCGCAGAGCGACGCGACATGGGACGCCGCCGGATGCGCGCGCTTCACCTATGCGCGTGGCGATGGGCAGGTCGCGTCGATGAACTACCGCCGCGCGCCGGAGGCGTGTTACGACGATGTCGACGCGGCCCGAACCTGGGCGCTGCTGGGCGTGGCGGCAGGGCAGCGCGCGCCGGTGAAGAAGCGCAAGGGTGGAAAGACGGCGGGATAGCGACGCCGGGGGCGGGACGCACCGCGTGCCCCTCTCGGTGAGACACCGGCCCCTCACCCCCTCCCTCTCCCCGCAGGGGAGAGGGAGGGGCTGGTCTTATCGGCCCGGGACGTCGTGGTCGTGCGGTTCCTCGCCCTCGGCCTTGGCGGCATTGTAGCGGTCGATCGCCTCCAGCGTCACACGGCGCGCTTCCTCGCGGTCGCCCCAGGTGCCGATGCGCACCCACTTCTTCTTCTCCAGATCCTTGTAGTGGGTGAAGAAGTGCTCGATCTGCGCGAAGACGATCTCGGGCAGGTCGTCCTTCTCGCCGACATTGGCGTAATACGGGAAGGTCGAGTCGACCGGCACGCAGACCAGCTTCTCGTCGCCGCCGGCCTCGTCCTCCAGGTTCAGCACCGCGATCGGGCGCGCGCGCACGACGCAGCCCGGGATGAACGGCGAGCGCGCCACGACCAAAGCGTCGAGCGGATCGCCGTCGGGCGACAGCGTGTGGGGGACGAAGCCGTAATTGGCCGGATAGCGCATCGGCGTGTGGAGGATGCGGTCGACGAACAGCGCGCCCGATGCCTTGTCGAACTCATACTTCACCGGCTCGCCGCCGGTCGGCACCTCGATCACCACGTTCAGGTCGTCGGGCGGATTCTTGCCCACCGGGATCAGGTCGATACGCATTCTCTTCCCCTCAGGAGACGCCGGACATCGAAGCGCCCCGCATCAGCGGGGCGCCAGCAGACGATCGAGGCCACCGTCGCCGGTGCCGACCTTCTCCAGCCGCGGGTAGCGCAAGCCCCCGTGATAGTCGAGCGCTGCCGAACGGTAGGCATCCCCGCGCTTTACGGTGAGCGGGATGGCCACCTTCGTGCCCTTCGCCGCGGCGATCGCCGCCTTCATCCGGTCCGCCGACCACGCCTGTCCGTCGACCGCGACGATCTGGTCCGCCAGCGTCAGCCCGGCGTCGAACGCGGGGCTGTCCCACGTCACCGACGTCAGCTCGCCGGTCGCACCGGCGACGAACCCGCCCGACCAGGTCAGGTTGGTGTTCTTGGCGCTCGTCTCGCCCGCCTTGAACGACGGCGTGGGCGTGTCGGTATAGATCAGGCGATAGCCGTTGCGCGCGAACCCCTCCAGCGGCGCGCCCGCGGCATGTTCGGTCAGCCGCTGGTCGAGGAACCCGCGCCAGTCCCACGGCACGATCGTGTTCAGCGTCGCGGCGACATCGTCGATCGTATAGGTCACCTCGCCCCAGTCGCCGTCGCGGATGCCGAAGAAGGCACGTGCGAAATCGTCGATCGACTTCGTGCCGCCCGACTTCTGGCGCAGCAGCGAATCGACGTCCATCCAGACCAGCAGCCCTTCGTTGTAATAATCCTCGCTGCGCTGCCAGCTGGTCCAGCCCTTGGGCTTGCGCGACGAGATCACCGGATCGTTGGTGGTATCGACCAGATCGCGCCATTGCCGCGCGGGCTGGCTTTCATAGGTCGCCATGATCGCGGCATATTGGTCCAACGTGTCCTGCTTGCTGACCAGCCCGGAGCGCGCCTGGAGGACATAGCCCCAGAATTGCGTCTGCCCTTCGTACACCCACAGCAGCGAGCCGCGCATCGGAGTGCGATAATCGGGCGTCCACAGGTCCGCACCGCGGCGGAACTTGCCGTCCCAGCTGTGCGTGAATTCGTGCGGCAGCAGGTTGCGGCGCCCGGGGCCGTCGCTCCACTTGGTGAAATAGCCCGGCGTCACGCCATTCTCGCTGGAACGGTGATGCTCCAGTCCGATCCCGCCCAGCTGGTCGGTGATCGACAGCAGGAATTCGTAGCGGTCGTAATGCTGCGCGCCGAACGTCTTCACCGCCTGATCGACCAGCCGCTGGTGCGAGGCGATCTGCTCCGGCGTGGCGGCCAGCTCGGCGGGGTCGTCGGCGAAGACGTTGAGGTTCACCTGTGGTGTCAGCGGCCATACCTTGCCGTACTTGCCCGCCAGGATCGGCGAATCGACCAGGATCTCGTAGTTGGTCGCGTCATAGGTATAGGTCGCGCCCGCCACCTTGGCGGGGATCGCCCCCGCCGCGGTCCAGCCCTGCGGCCAGGTCACCGTCATCTGCACCGGGATCCGGCGCGTGAACCAGCCCGCGGGATAGAGGCTGACCGAATTGGGCTGGAGCGAGATCATCGTCGGGGTCATGACGATGCGGCCCTGGTTGGCCTGCGTCGCGGAGATGAATTGGAACGACGCCTCGATCGTCTTCGCGCCCGTCGGCACCTGGATGTGGAAGGCGAAGACGTCGACCGGGTCGCGCGTCCATTCCACCCGCTTGCCGTTGGCGGTGATGATCAGGCCGGCGAGCTTCTCGATCTCGCCGCGCGGCGAATGCGCGCCGGGCAGCCACTTGGGGAACAGCAGCGTCATCGGCCCCGCCTGCGGCACCGGGATCGTCTCCTTTACGCGGAAGATGCCTCGGCGCGTGTCGGTGGCGTCGACCGTCAGCCGGATCGTGCCGGGGAACGGGACATCGCGCGCCGCCGGGATCGTGTCGACGAAGGGCACCGGCTGCGGCGCGGAATTGCCCGCGGGCACCTGCGCGGTGGCGATGGTGGTGGTGGAGAGGAGTGCGACGGCGAGGAGCGATCGGATCATGGAGCGCGCATACCCTTTGGTTATGTTGTTACATCGGTGACGTAACGGCGCTGACGCGCGGCTGTCCAGTCCGCCTCGTCACCCCGGCCTTGAGCCGGGGTCCCGCTTCTTCCGCAACGTTGAAAGAAAAGCGGTACCCCGGGTCAAGCCCGGGGTGACGCGATCGTTGCGGTTCACCCGCCCCCCAGCACGTTGATGCTGAAGGCGATCACCCCCAGGTTGAACACGAACGCCGCGAGGCACTGCCCGGTGACGATGCGCCGGATGCGCGTGTCGCTGATCGATACGTCGGAGGTCTGGAACGTCATCCCCAGCGTGTAGCTGAAATAGAGAAAGTCCCAGTAATCGGGCGTGTCCGTGCCGGGAAAGTCGATCCCGCCCTCGTCCTTCCCGTTCTCCCCCGGGCTGTAAAACAAATGCGCGTAATGCAGCGCATAGACCATGTTGGTGAACAGCCACGCCAGCGCCAGCGTCGCGATCACCAGCACGATCGCCAGCGTGTCGTTCTTCCCCTTCAGCTCGTCATGCACCGCCAGCAGGATCACCAGCGACACCGCGCCGCTGATCGCCAGCAGCAGCGCGCGGTTGGCGTCGTTGGCCTGTGCCGCGCGGCGCATCTGCTCGGGGGTGTCGCGGCGGAACAGCGCGGCGATCGCGATCAGGAAGATCGCGGCGGCCAGGTCGAACCCGCCCATGATCGCGCGCCCGCGCCCCGCGACGTGCCACAGCGCCGCGGTGGCGCCCGCGAAGACGATCATGAACAGGACGAAGCGCGGCGGCGCCACGCGCTGTCCCAATCCCCACCAGCGATGCGGTTCGTGCATGACGAAGAGCGCTAGCGGAACGCATGGTGTCCGACTAGATACGCCACCCCATCATGGCCCGTATCCAGACCCCCGCCCGCGTCCGCGGCACCCAGGACATCTTCCGCGACGAGGAACGCCGCTTCGCGCACGTCCTCGCCACCTTCGACCGCGTGCGCCGCCTCTATGGCTTCGAACGGGTGGAGACGCCGGTGTTCGAGGATACGCAGGTCTTCGCGCGCTCGATCGGCGAGACCACCGACGTGGTGTCGAAGGAGATGTATTCCTTCCCCGACAAGGGCGGCGATTCGCTGACACTGCGCCCCGAATTCACCGCCGGGATCGCGCGGGCGTACATCACCAACGGCTGGCAGCAATATGCGCCGGTCAAGGTCGTCACCAGCGGCGCTGTGTTTCGCTACGAGCGCCCGCAGAAGGGGCGCTATCGCCAGTTCCACCAGATCGACGCCGAGATACTGGGCGCACCCGAGCCGGCGGCGGATGTCGAATTGCTGACGCTCGCCGACCAGCTGCTGGCGGAACTGGGCGTCGAGGGCGTGATGCTCCAGCTCAACACCTTGGGCGACGCGGCGACGCGCGATGCGTGGCGTGACGCTTTGGTGGCGCATTTCGAGGCGCATCGCGGGGAGTTGAGCGAGGACAGCCTGACCCGCCTCGCCAAGAACCCGCTGCGGATCCTCGATTCCAAGGATCCGCGCGACCGCCCCGTGGCCGACACCGCCCCCGGCATCGACGCCTATATGAGCGCGGAGGCCGGCGCCTTCTTCGAGGCGGTGCAAAAGGGGCTGGATGCCGCGGGCGTGCGCTGGACCCGCAACGAGCGGCTGGTGCGCGGGCTGGATTATTACCGCCACACCGCGTTCGAATTCGTCACCGACCGGCTGGGCGCGCAAGGCACCGTGCTGGCGGGCGGGCGCTATGACGGGCTGGTCGAGTCGCTCGGTGGCCCGGCGACCGCGGGCGTGGGCTGGGCCGCGGGGGTCGAGCGGCTGGCGATGCTGATCGAGGAACCGGCGGCGGCACGGCCCGAGGTGGCGGTGGTGGTCGAGGACGACCGCGCGCACGACGCCGCGGTGGCGGCGCTCGCCCGGTTGCGGCGCGCGGGCGTTTCGGCGGAACTGGTCGCGACCGGGTCGCCGAAGAAGCGCTACGATCGCGCGCTGAAGCTGGCGCCGGCGGAGACGTTGGTGTTCGCGATGGATGGCGATACGGTCGCGTCGCGCGGGCGCGTGCTGCGCGGCGACGTGTCGCGCGTTGCCGAGGTGCTGGCGTGACCTTGCCGCATATAGCACGTCACCCCGGCCTTGAGCCGGGGTCCCGCTTCTCCTCTCACATCGCTGAAGAAGCGGGACCCCGGGTCGAGCCTGGGGTGACGGGGCCAGCGTCATGACCACCATCTCGCTCGACCGCATCCGCCAGATCGAGGCGCGGCGCGACGAACTCGCGGCGATGATGGCCACCGGCGACCTCGACGGCGACCGGTTCGTTCAGGTGTCGAAGGAATATGCCGAGCTGGAGCCGGTCGCGCAGGCGGCGGGCGAGGTGCGCCGGCTGCGGCAGGAGGCGGACAGCCTCGCGCACATGACCGGCGACGCCGATGCCGAGCTGCGCGCAATGGCCGAGGAGGAACTGCGCGAGAATCGCAGCGCGCTGGAGGGGGCCGACCGCCGCCTCGCGCTCGCGCTGCTGCCGCGCGACGCCGCCGACCAGCGCTCCGCGATGCTGGAGGTACGCGCCGGCACCGGCGGTGACGAGGCGGCGCTGTTCGCGGGCGACCTGTTCCGCATGTATCAGCGCTATGCCGAACGGCAGGGCTGGCGCGTCGAGCTGATCTCCGCATCGGACAGCGACGCCGGCGGCTACAAGGAAGTCGTCGCCAGCGTCACCGGCAGCGGCGTGTTCGCGAAGCTGAAGTTCGAAAGCGGCGTCCACCGCGTCCAGCGCGTGCCGGTGACCGAAAGCGGCGGGCGCATCCACACCTCCGCCGCGACCGTCGCGGTGCTGCCCGAGGCGGAGGAGGTCGATGTCCAGATCGACGAGGCGAAGGATTTGCGCATCGACGTCTATCGTTCGTCCGGGCCGGGCGGGCAGTCGGTCAACACCACCGACAGCGCGGTGCGCATCACCCACCTTCCCACCGGGCTGGTCGTGATCCAGCAGGACGAGAAGTCGCAGCACAAGAACAAGGCCAAGGCGCTCAAGGTGCTGCGCACCCGATTGTATGAGGCGGAGCGCGAGCGGCTGGCCGCCGAGCGGTCGGGCACGCGCAAGGCGATGGTCGGCTCGGGTGATCGCTCGGAGCGGATCCGCACGTACAACTTTCCGCAGGGGCGGGTGACGGACCACCGCATCAACCTGACGCTGCATCGCCTGCCGGAGATTTTGCAGGGCGAGATGGACGAGCTGATCGGGGCGCTGATCTCGGAGGACGAAGCGGAACGGCTGGCGAGTTTGGAGGCGTAGCGCGGCTTGCCGCGTGCCGCGGCAAGACTCGCGCAAGCCCGGCCGGCGGGGCCTGGCCCCGTCCGACGACGCGGCTTTGCCGCGGCGGTCCTTGGAAGGGTTCACGCGGAGGCGCGAAGAGGGTGTGTCCGTGGCGATGGAAGTGATCCGCATGCAAAGTGAAAGGCGCCTTCGCGCCGTCATCCGATGACCGACGCCCGCGCCGCGCTGCGCGAGGCCAGCGCGCGTTTCGCCTTTTCCGACACGCCGCGGCTGGATGCGGAGCTGCTGCTCGCCCATGCGCTCGGCATCACGCGGGAGCGGTTGCTCCTCACGCTGGGCGACCACGCCGTTCCCACCACCTTCGTCGCTTTGGTCGAGCGCCGCGCGGCGCATGAGCCGGTCGCCTATATCACCGGCACCCGCGCCTTCTGGACGATCGACCTGCTGGTCGGACCCGGCGCGCTGGTGCCGCGCGCGGATAGCGAGACGCTGATCGAGGCGGCGGTGGCGCATTTCGCGGGCGGGGCGGGGCCGCGCCGCATCCTCGACCTCGGCACCGGGCCGGGGACGCTGCTGTTCGCCGCGCTCGCCGAATGGCCGGACGCGACCGGCGTGGGGGTGGAGGCGAGCGAGGCGGCGCTCGGCTGGGCGCGGCGCAACGCGGCGGCCTTGGAGATGGAGGGTCGCGTCGCGCTGCGCCACGGCGACTGGGGCGTGGGGGTCGCCGAGGCGTTCGACCTGGTGCTCGCCAATCCGCCCTATATCGCGACCGATGCCGAGTTGCCGCGCGAGGTGCACGCGCACGAGCCGGCGGGCGCGCTGTTCGCCGGGGCGGATGGGCTGGACGATTATCGCGTCATCGCGCGTCAGCTGCCGGCGCTGATCGCGCCCGGCGGGGCGGCCTGTATCGAGATCGGCTGGGACCAGCGCGACAGCGCCGGCGCACTGTTTCGCGCCGCCGGGCTGGCGGTGGCGGTGCGCGCCGACCTCGCCGGGCATCCGCGCTGCCTGATCGCGACGCGGCCGACGGGTTGAAAAGTCGCGGCGACGCCCAATATTTCCCTTTGAGAACGCCTGCCGAACGGCTAGGGATGGCGGCGGGGCACGCGAACTCGACGGCACTTGGTGCGGCGTCGGGCAGCCGACCCTCCCTTTCGTCGACAGTCGCTGCAGTCCGGCGACCGTGGCAGGCGCCCGCCGCGCTCTTTGGTGCAGGCGGTGTGCCGGGGATGACTGCAACCCTTACCCGATGCCGTTGGCCGGGGGGAGCAAGTGCCGGTTTGGTTTCCAGGACGAGGACAGTGATTTGATCAACAACCGTCAGAACGGTCGCCGTCGCGGCCGTGGTGGTAACCAGCGCCCCGGCGGCGGTGGCGGACAGGGCCAGCGCGACAGCGGCAACCGGATCGACAGCCGCGCGCGCGGCAATGCGGCGCAGCTGCTGGAGAAATACCGCAACATGGCGCGCGACGCGCAGCTGTCCGGCGACCGCGTCAACACCGAATATTACCTCCAGTTCGCCGACCATTATTTCCGCGTCCTCGCCGATCAGCGCGGCCGCTCGGACGATCAGCAGGCGCCGCGCCGCCTGCGCGACGATTTCGACCAGTTCGACGATGGCGACGACTTCGGCGACGAAGGCGAGCCGATCCGCGCCGAGGAACAGGCGCGCGCCAGCGAGAGCGATGCCCGTCCCCGCCGCGACGACCGCCAGCGCGACGATCGTCCCCGTGATGATCGCCAGCGCGAGGGCCGCCAGCGTGACGATCGCCCCCGCGATGATCGCCCCCGTGATGACCGTCAGCGCGACGACCGTCAGCGCGAGGCGCGCAACGGCCATGCCGAGCGCAACGGCGAGCGCACCGAGCCGCGGTTCGAGCGCGACGCGGTCGAGCCGGTGGCCGCCGCGCCGGCCCCCCTCGTGCCAGCCCCCGTTGCTGAGGCTCCGGTCGCCGACGAGGCCCGCGCGCCGCGCCGCCGCACCCGCAAGCCGCGCGAAGAGGCGAGCGCCGATCAGCCCGGGTTCGACATCGATCGCCTGCCGCCTGCGCTCAGCGCGCCGGTCGCCGCGACCGAGCCGGCTGGCGAGGCGCCCGCCGCGGAGGACGCGCCCAAGCCGCGCCGCCGTCGCGTGCGCGCCGCGGTGGAGGCCACTCCGGCCGAATAAGCGTCGTCGCAGGTCCAGTTGCCGAGCCCCGCGCCGTCACCACGACGGCGCGGGGCTCGTGCATTCAGGGCCGGTCGTCGGCGGGAAAGCGATCGACCGCCTCGTCATGCCCGGTACCGGAACTCATGAAGGCGAGGCCCATCAGCGCGCCCGCCATCGCCACCGATCCGACCACGCCGCCGATCGTCGCGGCGGTCGCGATCCAGCCGAGCGGGCCATAGGCCTTCCCCAGCAGCCACACCGCCACCACCGCCGCGGCCACGCCGACCAGCGTCACCCAGGCCAGGATGCGGCGGAAGCGGCGCCACGCCCAATGCGCGCCGCGCGGATCGTCCAGCCCGGAGGCGCGCGGAGCGGCGTCGTCATATGCCATGGTTATTGTCTTTGCGCCGAAAGGTGGGATGATGCCAGCCCGTGCGGCAAGCGACCCACGGGAGAGGAGCTGGATCATGACCATCGCCGCCATCCTGAAGGACAAGGGCCGGGATTTGTTCTCCGTCACGCCGGAGACACCGGTGGGGCAGGTGATCGCCGTGCTGGCGGAGCGCCGGATCGGCGCCGTGCCGGTGATCGCGGGCGACGGGGTGCAGGGCATCTTCTCCGAACGCGACGTCATCCGGTTGCTGGCGCATGGCGCGGTGGCGCTGGACGCGCCGGTCGGCGGCGCGATGACCGCGCCGGCGGTGACGGTATCGCCGCACGAAAGCGTGATCGGCGCGCTGGCGCTGATGACGCGGCGGCGGATCCGCCACCTGCCGGTGGTGGAGGACGGTCGCGTGATCGGGCTGGTGTCGATCGGCGACCTGGTGAAATACCGCATCGACCGGATCGAGGCGGACGCCGCGGCGATGCGCGACTATATCCAGCAGGCCTGACCGGCTCCTCCTGACCCTACGCCCGCCGCGCCAGCGCGACCAGTTCGCGCAGCAGCGGGCGCGCGATCGCCGACAGCGCGACGCCATAGGCGACGACGCCCAGTGCGACCAGCAGCGCGAGCCGCGGCACCGGCGCCAGCGGCGGCAACAGGCGGTCGGTCGCGACCACCACCGCCGCCATCATCAATGCGGCGATCAGCGCCGGGCGCACCGCGCGCAGCACGTCGCGCCCCCGCGCGCCGATCGCGGGCAGCGCGCGCCGGCTGCCCAGCAGCAGGTATAGCGGTGCTCCCGCCAACCATGCCGCGGCCAGCCCGGTCGCACCACCGCCGACCCCCAGCAGGAAAGCGACCGCCATGATCGCCGCGCCGGTGGCGCCGTTGCGCACGCTGATGCCCGGCCGCCCGATCGCGTCGCACGCCGGCTGGTACAGCACCTGCACCGTGACGAACGGCATCGCCAGCGCCAGCAGCCGGACGACGGGGATCGCCTGGCGCCATTTCTCCCCCAGCATCGCCAGCACCAGCGGCTCGGCGGTCGCGGCGAGGCCGAGATAGAAGGGCAGCGCCGCCGCCATCACCACGCGCACCGCCTTGGCAAAGGCCAGCGCGCGCGCCGCCGCATCGTCCTGCAACCGGGCATAGGCGGAGAAGGCGACGTCGTTGAGCGCGGGGACGAACTTCGCGACGAAGATCTGCGCCAGGAACAGGCTGGTGGTATAGATGCCCAGCGCGTGTGCGGAGAAGGTGCGGCCCGCGACGAATACGTCGGCCTGGCTCTGCACGAACCAGAACAGCTGCCCCAGCGCCATCAACCCGCCGTAGCGCGCCAGGTGCCCGGCGCCGCGAAAGTCGAAGCTGGGCAGGACGAACGCGCGCGCCTGCCATGTCATCGCCACCGCGCGCGTCGTGAACAGCACGAAGGGCGCGGCCACCAGCGTCCACACCCCCCATCCCGACCAGGCGCCGGCGAGGGCGGTGCCGGCGGCGGCGACCGCGGCGAGCATATTGGCCTTGGCCTGCGCACGAAAGTCCATCGCGCGCGCCAGCAGCGCGGCGGGCAGCGCGATGAACGGCGTGGTCAGGTACATCAGCGCCTGCACCCGCAACAGCGCCGCGACCTCGGGCTGGCGATAATAAGCCGCGGCCAGCGGCGCGATCGCGCATTGCACCGTCGCCAGCCCGGCATTGAGGACGATCAGCATGCCGAGCAGCTGGCGGATCATCCGCGGCGTGACGTGCGGCTGGCGGATCAGCCCGTTGGCGAGGCCGTAGCCGTCGAGCATGCTCATGAAGGCCATGACCACGCCGGTCATCGCGAACAGCCCGTAATCGGCGGGCGTCAGAATGCGGATGACCAGGAAGGTCGCGCCCCATTGCACGATCTGCGCGGTAATCTGGCCCCCGGACCGCCACAGAACGGCGGCGCGCACCTGCTGCGCGAGCCCGGATTCGGCCTCCGACGCGTGATTCGCGATGTGATTCGTCGCTCCGGCCATGCCCCCGGCTACCCGAACAGGGTCACCACCACGTTAAAACCCCAGGATTTCCGCGGATTTGACACGGGAGTGAAAGAAAATTGCAAAAAGTGTTTGACCGATCTGAAAGCCGGGCATAGAAGCCACTCCACCGACGGGGTGCACCACACGGAGCGCTTCGGAAGTCACGGAAAATCAGGCGCTTAGGTCGCCCCGGTAAAAGGGGATTGACCAGGGCGTCGGTTTTTGCCGCTCTTTGACATTGTAGGTTTAGATGAAGGGACATGTGGACGGTGGTCTGCGGGTCTGGCGCATACAAGGTGCGTTGGGGTCGTTAGAGCATAAGTCGTTTCATGTGTCCTTCACGTTTCCATTACGTGAATGTGCAGGAACGGCTCCTTGAAGTGAGCGGTTTCATCGTGGTTATTCCGCTGCGGTGAGATCGAGCATCAAACTTGAGAGTTTGATCCTGGCTCAGAACGAACGCTGGCGGCATGCCTAACACATGCAAGTCGAACGAAGGCTTCGGCCTTAGTGGCGCACGGGTGCGTAACGCGTGGGAATCTGCCCTTTGGTTCGGAATAACAGCGAGAAATTGCTGCTAATACCGGATGATGTCGCGAGACCAAAGATTTATCGCCAGAGGATGAGCCCGCGTTGGATTAGGTAGTTGGTGGGGTAAGAGCCTACCAAGCCGACGATCCATAGCTGGTCTGAGAGGATGATCAGCCACACTGGGACTGAGACACGGCCCAGACTCCTACGGGAGGCAGCAGTGGGGAATATTGGACAATGGGCGAAAGCCTGATCCAGCAATGCCGCGTGAGTGATGAAGGCCTTAGGGTTGTAAAGCTCTTTTACCCGGGATGATAATGACAGTACCGGGAGAATAAGCTCCGGCTAACTCCGTGCCAGCAGCCGCGGTAATACGGAGGGAGCTAGCGTTGTTCGGAATTACTGGGCGTAAAGCGCACGTAGGCGGCTTTGTAAGTCAGAGGTGAAAGCCTGGAGCTCAACTCCAGAACTGCCTTTGAGACTGCATCGCTTGAATCCAGGAGAGGTGAGTGGAATTCCGAGTGTAGAGGTGAAATTCGTAGATATTCGGAAGAACACCAGTGGCGAAGGCGGCTCACTGGACTGGTATTGACGCTGAGGTGCGAAAGCGTGGGGAGCAAACAGGATTAGATACCCTGGTAGTCCACGCCGTAAACGATGATAACTAGCTGTCCGGGGACTTGGTCTTTGGGTGGCGCAGCTAACGCATTAAGTTATCCGCCTGGGGAGTACGGCCGCAAGGTTAAAACTCAAAGGAATTGACGGGGGCCTGCACAAGCGGTGGAGCATGTGGTTTAATTCGAAGCAACGCGCAGAACCTTACCAGCGTTTGACATGTCCGGACGATTTCCAGAGATGGATCTCTTCCCTTCGGGGACTGGAACACAGGTGCTGCATGGCTGTCGTCAGCTCGTGTCGTGAGATGTTGGGTTAAGTCCCGCAACGAGCGCAACCCTCGCCTTTAGTTACCATCATTTGGTTGGGTACTCTAAAGGAACCGCCGGTGATAAGCCGGAGGAAGGTGGGGATGACGTCAAGTCCTCATGGCCCTTACGCGCTGGGCTACACACGTGCTACAATGGCGACTACAGTGGGCTGCAATCCCGCGAGGGTGAGCTAATCTCCAAAAGTCGTCTCAGTTCGGATTGTTCTCTGCAACTCGAGAGCATGAAGGCGGAATCGCTAGTAATCGCGGATCAGCATGCCGCGGTGAATACGTTCCCAGGCCTTGTACACACCGCCCGTCACACCATGGGAGTTGGGTTCACCCGAAGGCGTTGCGCTAACTCAGCAATGAGAGGCAGGCGACCACGGTGGGCTTAGCGACTGGGGTGAAGTCGTAACAAGGTAGCCGTAGGGGAACCTGCGGCTGGATCACCTCCTTTCTAAGGATAGCGGCGGTCAAGCGCCATCTGGTTCGCCAGGTGGAAGAGCTTCCTCCCATTCCAAAGAACATATCAGTACCACCGTCCTCATGTCCCTTCATCCTAGGTAAGTTTGCGAGACGGAATAGCGTCAGCTATTTCGCACGCAAACGCGCTCGGCCAGCGCGGCTGAGCGGCGCCACAAGGCGCGGCTTTGCCGCGACTGACGGCGCAGCGTGTGCGGGCCGGTAGCTCAGGTGGTTAGAGCGCACGCCTGATAAGCGTGAGGTCGTAGGTTCAACTCCTACTCGGCCCACCACGACAGGCGTTCCGCGAGGCCTACGCCGCCGGACGCGGCAAAAGCCGCGCCCTCTGGCGCAGGCTTGTGCCACGCCGATCGTGCTTGCCAGTGTGCGCATCAGCTTCGCTGCTGCGTCTCGCTGGCTGCGCATGGGGCTTTAGCTCAGCTGGGAGAGCGGTTGCTTTGCAAGCATCAGGTCATCGGTTCGATCCCGATAAGCTCCACCACGCGCCATATACCTAGAGATGAAGACACCAGTTCCGCTGCGAGACGCAGCGGTTATGGAAGCTACGGCTTCCTCTTTGACATTGTGAATGGGTTCTTAAAATCGATGCCGTGAAGGTGTCGGTGGCGAGAGAGCGAGACGGCTTTGGCTGTAGCGCGATCGAGGCACTGGCAATTCACTAATATCTGGCTGAGATTATGACACCTGCACCTGATACCGCTTCGACGCTATGCCGAGTGGTTGGAGGAGCCGATCGTCGACACGCGAGAGGTTCCCATCAAAGTAATACTTTGATGGGCGCCCTGAAGCGTGCCGCCGAGCGGCTCAGCTAATCCAGCGTTGATGTTGGTGGTGTGGGCTCTCAAGCGTGAGGTAAGGGCAATTCGTGGATGCCTTGGCGCATACAGGCGATGAAGGACGTGGCACGCTGCGATAAGCTGCGGTGAGGTGTGAGCAACCTTTGACCCGCAGATTTCCGAATGGGGAAACCCACTCATCCTGATTATCAAGAGCTGAGCCGCTCGGCGGCACGCTTCATGCGTGTCGGGGAGCGGCGCTGACCTTGGTAATTGGGAACATGAGTATCTTGGACCTGAATACATAGGGTTCAAGAAGCGAACCCGGGGAACTGAAACATCTCAGTACCTGGAGGAAAAGACATCAACCGAGATTCCGTTAGTAGTGGCGAGCGAACGCGGACCAGGCCAGTGCCTGACATTCAACTAGCAGAACGATCTGGAAAGATCGGCCGTAGCGGGTGACAGCCCCGTATGCGAAAGTGATGTGTCAGGACTCGAGTAGGGCGGGACACGTGTAATCCTGTCTGAACATGGGGGGACCACCCTCCAAGCCTAAATACTCGTATGCGACCGATAGCGAACTAGTACCGTGAGGGAAAGGTGAAAAGCACCCCGATGAGGGGAGTGAAACAGTACCTGAAACGGATTGCCTACAAGCAGTAGGAGGGGGTCTTGTGCCCTGACTGCGTACCTCTTGCATAATGGGTCTGTGACTTAATGTACCAAGCAAGCTTAAGCCGATAGGTGTAGGCGCAGCGAAAGCGAGTCTGAATAGGCGATTTGAGTTTGGTGTATTAGACCCGAAACCCGGCGATCTAGGCATGACCAGGATGAAGGTGTGGTAACACACACTGGAGGTCCGAACCGATTAACGTTGAAAAGTTACCGGATGAGTTGTGTTTAGGGGTGAAAGGCCAATCAAGCCGGGAAATAGCTGGGTTCTCCGCGAAAACTATTGAGGTAGTGCCTCAGACGAACACCGCAGGGGGTAGAGCACTGGATGGGCTAGGGGGTCGCGAGATCTACCAAACCTAACCAAACTCCGAATACCTGCGAGTGCTATCTGGGAGACAGACGGCGGGTGCTAAGGTCCGTCGTCAAAAGGGAAACAGCCCTGACCTACAGCTAAGGTCCCCAAGTCACGTCTAAGTGGGAAAGCATGTGGGAATCCCAAAACAACCAGGAGGTTGGCTTAGAAGCAGCCATCCTTTAAAGAAAGCGTAACAGCTCACTGGTCTAAACAAGGGTTCCTGCGGCGAAGATGTACCGGGGCTCAAGACGTGCACCGAAGCTTAGGGTGTGCAGCAATGCACGCGGTAGCGGAGCGTTCCGTAAGCCTGCGAAGCGATCTGGTAATGGGTCGTGGAGGTATCGGAAGTGCGAATGCAGACATGAGTAGCGATAAAAGAGGGTGAGATGCCCTCTCGCCGAAAGACCAAGGGTTCCTGCGCAAGGCTAATCCGCGCAGGGTGAGCCGGCCCCTAAGACGAGCCCGAAGGGGGTAGTCGATGGAATGCGGTTAATATTCCGCAGCCTGGTGGTGTGTGTGACGGATGGTGTGTGTTGTACGGCCTTAACGGATTGGCCGTGCTTCGAAACTGTCCCGGGAAATAGCCCCACCGTATAGACCGTACCCGAAACCGACACAGGTGGTCTGGTAGAGTATACCAAGGCGCTTGCAGAGAAGTGTCCTGAAGGAACTCGGCAAATTGCCTCCGTACCTTCGGAAGAAGGAGGCCCCCGGCTAAGCGCAAGCTCTGTCGGGGGGGCACAGGCCAGGGGGTAGCGACTGTTTAGCAAAAACACAGGGCTCTGCTAAGTCGGCTTCAAGACGACGTATAGGGCCTGACGCCTGCCCGGTGCCTGAAGGTTAAGTGGAGGGGTGCAAGCTCTGAAATGAAGCCCAGGTAAACGGCGGCCGTAACTATAACGGTCCTAAGGTAGCGAAATTCCTTGTCGGGTAAGTTCCGACCTGCACGAATGGCGTAACGACTTCCCCACTGTCTCCAGGACATGCTCAGCGAAATTGAATTCTCCGTGAAGATGCGGAGTACCCGCGGTTAGACGGAAAGACCCCGTGCACCTTTACTGCAGCTTCAGAGTGGCATTAGGAAAGAACTGTGTAGCATAGGTGGGAGGCTTTGAAGCATTGGCGCCAGCCGGTGTGGAGCCATAGGTGAAATACCACCCTGTTGTTTTCTGATGTCTAACCTCGTTCCGTGAAGCCGGAACAGGGACCCTCTGTGGCGGGTAGTTTGACTGGGCGGTCGCCTCCTAAAGAGTACGGAGGCGCGCGAAGGTTGGCTCAGGCCGGTTGGAAACCGGCTGTTAGAGTGCAATGGCATAAGCCAGCCTGACTGCGAGACTGACAAGTCGAGCAGAGACGAAAGTCGGTCATAGTGATCCGGTGGTCCCTCGTGGAAGGGCCATCGCTCAACGGATAAAAGGTACGCCGGGGATAACAGGCTGATAACCCCCAAGAGCTCATATCGACGGGGTTGTTTGGCACCTCGATGTCGGCTCATCACATCCTGGGGCTGGAGCAGGTCCCAAGGGTTTGGCTGTTCGCCAATTAAAGTGGTACGTGAGCTGGGTTCAGAACGTCGCGAGACAGTTTGGTCCCTATCTGCCGTGGGCGTCGAAATTTGAGAGGAGTTGACCCTAGTACGAGAGGACCGGGTTGAACGTACCTCTGGTGTACCTGTCGTCGTGCCAACGGCGCAGCAGGGTAGCTATGTACGGACGGGATAACCGCTGAAAGCATCTAAGCGGGAAGCCTCCCTCGAGATAAGATTTCACAGGACGGTGAAAGACCATCACCTTGATAGATCGGATGTGGAAGTGCGGTAACGCATGGAGCTAACCGATACTAATTGTCCTATTCGCGCTTGAGAGCTCCACACCCCCAACATCAACGTTGGTGGCATGGTGTCGCCCTCATCCAGTAAAACGTGCATCGATTTGAAACCCACCCGCTCCCGGCCACCCGCCGGGCGAGCGCGATACGCGACGCTTCATTGCCTGGTGGCCATAGCGTCGGTGAACCACCCGATCCCATCCCGAACTCGGCCGTGAAACCCGACCGCGCCAATGGTACTACTGCCTAAGCAGTGGAAGAGTAGGTCGCTGCCAGGCATTGAAGCCTCGCGTATCAAGAACCCTTCACAATGTCACACACGCTTCGGAGCAAACCGCTCCCGGCGGGGGTGGAGCAGCCCGGTAGCTCGTCAGGCTCATAACCTGAAGGTCACAGGTTCAAATCCTGTCCCCGCAACCAGATCCCCCACCGCACCCCCGCAGCGACAGCTGGCGGGGGTTTTCGCGTTCCGTTCCGTGCGCGGCGGCTGGACCGCGTCCGCTCCGTCGGCCCCTTGCCGTCTTTTCCGGTGACAGCACGGTAGGCTTCACCTCAGCGCGATCGCGGCCACACGCCGCCCGCCGACCTTTCCCCGGCGCGCGCCTGCGTCACCCCTTGAGGATGACGCGGCGTCCGCTTGCCGGTATGAGGCGCGGATGGCGGACGATCCCTTTGCGCTGTTCGACGGCTGGTACGCCGAGGCGCGGCAGCATGAACCCAACGACTCGAACGCGATGGCGCTCGCGACGGCGGATGCGTCGGGGCGGGCCGTCGGTGCGGATGGTGCTCCTCAAGGGGCATGGCCCCGACGGCTTCGTCTTCTACACCAACCGCGGCAGCCGCAAGGCGGGCGATCTCGCCGCGAACGCCCAGGCCGCGCTGCTCTTTCACTGGAAGTCGCTGCGCCGGCAGATTCGCATCGAGGGCGCGGTGACGCCCGCGAGCGATGCGCAGAGCGATGCCTATTTCGCGACCCGCGGGGCGCGATTCGCAGCTCGGCGCCTGGGCGTCGGACCAGTCGCGTCCGCTCGACGCGCGTGCCACGTTCGAGGCGCGGTTCGCGGCGGCGCAGGCGCGCTTCGACGGGCAGGACGTGCCGCGGCCGCCGTTCTGGGGCGGCTATATCGTCGCGCCCGAGCGGATCGAATTCTGCAGGACCGTGCGCACCGGCTGCACGAGCGTCGCCTGTTCACGCGCGAGGCGGACGGCGGGTGGAACGAGGGATTGCTGTACCCATGACGCAGGACGAACGTCGCCGCATCATCCCGCTCGCGATGCGCGCCGCGCTGGCGAGTGTGGCGATGGCCTGCGCGCTGCTGGTCATCAAGGGCTATGCCGCCTGGCACACCGGATCGGTGGCGATGCTGGGCAGCCTGGCGGACACCGGGCTCGACCTGCTCGCCAGCCTCGTCACGCTGTACGGGGTGAAGCTGGCGGCGGAGCCGGCGGACCAGGATCATCGCTTCGGTCATGGCAAGGCGGAGGCGCTGGCGGCGCTGTTCCAGGTGGTGCTGATCACCGCCTCGGCGATCGGGATCGCGTGGCGCGCGATCGAGCGCTTCTCCAACCCGTCGATCAACGAGGATGCCGGGCTGGGGATCGCGGTGTCGGGCGTCGCGATCGTCGCGACGATGGTGCTGCTGGCCTATCAGCGCAGCATCATCCGCCGCACCGGATCGGTCGCGATCCTGGCCGACAATGTCCATTATCAGTCCGACGTGCTGCTCAACACCGCCGTCATCGGTGCGCTGGTGCTCGACCAGTATCTGGGCGTGGCGGGGGCGGATCCGGTGTTCGGCATCGCGATCGCGGTGTGGCTCGCCTGGGGTGCGTTCCAGGCGTCGAGCCAGGCGATCGACATGCTGATGGACAAGGAATGGCCCGACGATCAGCGCGCCGCCTTCGTCGAGGTCGCCGCGCGCCAGCCGGGCATCCGCGGCATCCACGATTTCCGCACGCGTCGTTCGGGCAGCCACGATTTCGCGCAATTCCACATGGAGGTCGACCCGGAGCTGAGCGTGCGCGAGGCGCATCGCATCGTCGAGCGGGTGGAGGTCGCGCTGCGCGACACCTTCCCGCGGGTCGAGACGCTGATCCACCTCGATCCGGAGGGGCATGTCGATACCGACAATCCGCTGGTGGAGGCGGACGTGACGCCGCACTGGTTCTCGAAGCGGCTGTAACCGGACAGGAAAACAAACGATGCGGATTCCGTTCACGCAGGTGGATGCCTTTGCCGATGCGCCGTTCGCGGGCAATCCGGCGGCGGTGATGCCGCTGGCGCAATGGCTCGACGATGCGGTGCTGCAGGCCATCGCGCAGGAGAACAACCTGTCGGAGACCGCCTTTCTGGTCGCCGACGAGAGTGGCGCGGCCGACTATGAACTGCGCTGGTTCACCCCCGCTGCGGAGGTGGCGCTGTGCGGCCATGCGACGCTGGCGAGCGGGCATATGGTGCTGTCGTCCGACACCATGCGCGATCAGGTGACGTTCCGCACGCGACAGGCGGGGGTGCTGGAGGTCGCGCGCGAGGCGGGCGGCTATGCCATGGCGCTGCCGGCCTGGACGCCCGCGGCGAAGCCCTTGCCCGAGGTGGTCGCGGCGCTGGGCGTCGAGGCGGTCGAGACGCTGTGGCACGACAAGGGCTATGCCGTGGTCGTCGTCGCGGACGAGGTCGCGGTGCGCGCCGCGACGCCGGACGGCCGCGCGATCGCCGCGCTGGGGCCGCTGGTCCATATCGTCACCGCGCGCGGGCAGACGGCGGAGGTCGTCAGCCGCGTCTTCACCGATTTCTTCGATATCCCGGAGGATCCCGTCACCGGCTCCGCGCATGCGGTCATCACGCCCTATTGGGCGGGCGTGCTGGCGCGCGACACCTTCACCGCGTTCCAGGCGAGCGCGCGCGGCGGGCATGTCGGGTGCCGGCTGGAGGGCGACCGCGTGATCCTGCGCGGCGATTGCGTGACGACGATCGAGGGCACCTTCCTGCTCCCGTAATCGGCAGGGTTGATCTCCCAGTGAATCGATGTAGATTGATTCGCGAACGACGAAGGGGATCCCTGCCGATGAAGAAGATCGTTGTCGCGCTCACCGCCGCCACGCTCGCGCTGACGCTCGCCGCCTGCGACCGCGCGTCCGACATCAACGCCGCCGCGGCTAATGACGCCGCGTTCAACGACACGATCGTCACCGACGAGGAGCCGGCCGACGCCAATCTGAGCGCGACGGGCAACGGTGCCGATATCGCGCCCCGTCGACCCGCTGGTCGATCAGAACGCGACCGCCCCCGGCAACGCATTGTAATCCGCTTCGCGCCCACGGGCGGGGCGCACCGCAACCGTCTGGAATGCTCCCTGGACGAACCTGGGCCCGGCAACCCCCTTGCCGGGCTCTTTCTTGTCCGGGCCGGCACCCGGGTATCATCGATACGCCCCGGCCTTGCGCAGGACCGCTGCGAACCATTTTTTTGTTCCCCGGCGCAGGCCGGGGTCCAGTGACGGTCGGCTCGTAAGAGCTGAAACCGCGTGCAACTGGACCCCGGCCTGCGCCGGAGAGGATGTGGACGTTCGCAGAGGTCCCGCTAAGGGCCGCGTCAGGCGGCGAGCGCGACCGGTTCGGTCGAGGCGATCCAGCCGCCGCCCAGCACGCGGTCGCCATCGTACAGCACCGCGGCCTGCCCCGGCGCAACGCCATATTCGGGTGCGTCGAACACCAAGCGGTCGCCCTCCATCCGCGCCGGCACCGGCTTCGCCATCGAGCGCACCTTCGCCGTCATGGCGCCGCCGAGCGGGCCGAGCACGTTCATCGCATCGAGCCGTGCGGCGCCCACCGCCAGTGCCGCACGCGGCCCCACCACCACGCGGCGCTCGGCGGGATCGAGACGCACGACGTAGAGCGGCTCCGGCGCGCCGCCCAGGTCGAGCCCGCGGCGCTGGCCGACGGTATAATGGACCAGCCCGCGATGCTCGCCCAGCTTGCGCCCGGCGAGGTCGACGATGTCGCCGCCCGACGCCGCCTCCGGACGCAGCTTCTTGACCAAGGAGGCATAATCGCCGTCGGGAACGAAGCAGATGTCCTGACTGTCGGGCTTGTCGGCGACCAGCAGCCCCAGCTCGGTCGCCAGCTCGCGCACGCGGCGCTTGGGCAGCGCGCCGAGCGGGAAGCGCAGGAAATCGAGCTGCTCGGCGGTGGTCGCGAACAGGAAATAGCTCTGGTCGCGTGCCGGATCGCTGCCGCGGTGCAGTTCCGCGCCCTGCGCGCCCATCACGCGGCGCACATAATGGCCGGTCGCGAGGCAATCGGCGCCCAGGTCGCGCGCCAGCGCCAGCAGGTCGGTGAATTTCGGCCCCATGTTGCACTGGACGCACGGGATCGGGGTGCGCCCGGCGAGATAATCGTCGGCGAACCGGTCGACCACCTGCGTGCGAAAGCTCGACTCGTGGTCGAACACGTAATGCGCGATCCCCAGCCGGTCGCACACCGCGCGTGCATCGCGGATGTCGCGCCCGGCGCAGCACGCGCCCGCGCGCTTCGTCGCCTCGCCATGGTCGTAGAGCTGGAGCGTGACGCCGATTGTCTCCGCGCCGCTCGCCGCCGCCAGCGCCGCCACGACCGAGCTGTCGACCCCGCCCGACATCGCCACGACGATGCGCCGCGCGCCCGCCCCGAGCTGAAAATCCACCGCGTCCATGATCCGCGCCTCATACCCCGGCGGGCGGGCGCGCGTAAACCCGTGTGAACGAAGCGTTGCCGCGGGCTTTACGCGACCTTTAGCAGCCTGGGCGTAGAGCGTCCCATCGCATGTTGACGAACGATGGATGGACGCGGCCCCGATGACCGATCCCGATACCCCGGCTCCTTCGCTGCTGACGACGCTGCGCGCGCGACAGCGCACGTCGCGCACGGCGCAGATGGCGCGCGCACTGAACGCCGCCGGAGCGGGCGCGGGAAACGGGGCGGGCGCGGCCGGCGGAGCCTTCAATCCCGCCGCCGCCGCCGCGCTGACGGGTTGGCGAGAGCCGTGAAGACGCTGTTTACCGCGCTGTTTTAGGGCGCGTTCAACCCGGCACCCGTAGCAGGTGGCCATCGAGACTGGAGAGGGGGCCCCCCGCCCCGAACCGAGGTTAGAATGATCGAGAATCAGAAGATCCGTCCCGCGAAAGTGATCGGCCCGCTGGGTGAGCCGCTCACGATCGACACCTTGCCCCCGGCCGACACCACCCGCTGGGTGGTACGCCGCAAGGCCGAAGTGGTCGCCGCGGTGAACGGCGGGCTGCTGAGCGTGGACGAAGTGTGCCAGCGCTATGGCCTGACGGTGGAGGAATTCGCCGGCTGGCAGCGCGCCATCGACCGCTCCGGCATGCCGGGGTTGCGCGTGACCCGCATCCAGCATTACAAGTCGCTGTACGAACGCCAGCAGAAATATTGATCCCCGATTACGCGCCCGGAACAATAACCGGGTGTCGTGAGTCTTTCCTGTCACAGCGCTTCACTGTCCGGGCGCGTCGCAGGGGAGAAATGCAATGGGTCTCATCATCTGGCTGATCGTTGGCGGTGTCATCGGCTGGCTGGCCAGCATCATCATGCGCACCGATGCGCAACAGGGTATCTTCCTGAACATCGTCGTCGGCGTCATCGGCGCCTTTCTCGGCGGGCTGCTGTTCAGCGGCGGGTCGATCAACAATGCGCCGCTGACGGTGTATTCGTTCCTGGTGTCGCTGCTGGGTGCGGTGATCCTGCTCGCGATCGTCAACCTGGTGCGCCGCGGCAGCGTGCGCTAACGGTTCCTTCGACGCGAAGGATGAGGCGGCCGCCCGGGCAACCGGGTGGCCGTTTCCGTTCGCGGTAGCGGTCGGGCGCTGCTCGATCCCGGATCAAGTCCGGAGTGACGATCACCGTGAATCAGGTCGAACCAAGGTCGTCATGGCGAGCGGAGCAAAGCAATCCAGGGCGTCTGGTCCGACCTTGATTGCTTTGCTCCGCTCGCCATGACGGATCAACCTGCCTTTCTCCCGCTTCCTCGTCGTTGTTGTAGAAACGGCGTCATTGCGCATCATTTTGGGGGTTACGTCGATCACTCTTGCCTTACGCCGCGGCGCGTTCCGACCGGGGCCGCAGCAGCCGCGCGAACAGCGCGTGCCACCACACCTTGCGCCGCTCGGTAAGCTCGGCGATCGCCAGCGTGACCAGAACGATCGCCACCAGGAGTGTCACCACTCCTCCGCTGCCGCGCAGCAGCGCCGGCGATAGCCCGACCAGCGCCTGTGACAGCGGGACGTGGAACAGGTACAAGGTGAAGGTGCAGCCTGCCCACCATTGGATCGCTCGCGCCAGCCCTGCCGGCGGTGTCATCCCGCGGCATGCGGCATCGATGCCGACGATACCGGCGGCAAAGGCGGTCGCGATCAGGAAATCGGCGGGCAGGTCCCGCAGCCGGTGCCAGAAAATCGGACTGTCGGTCCACGACATCATCCCGAACCAAACCAGCGCATTGACCGTCATGATCACCGCCATCGACGCGACGAACAGCACGATCCCCGCGCCGCGGCCCACCAGCCGCCGGCGGCAGACCAGCTGCGTGGCCGCCCCCATCAGCCAGATCGTCCCCATGATCGCGATGCGCGGGCCGTAGATGGCGATCGCCAGCAGCACCAGCCACTTGCGCCCGCGCTGAAGGAACAGCGCGAGCCCGAAGCAGATGTAGAACGGCACCTCATAGCCCATCGACCAGTACGGCGAGTTGGAGCCGAGCTGAATATGGTGCGACCAGAGTTCGTTGAGGAAGGTCAGCCCGGCCAGCGCCTGCAGCGGCGCGGCAGTCACGGCGGTATCGTCGACGATCCAGTGCGGCAGCGGCGGCGCCACGGCATCGATCAGGAAGGTGAGGGCGATCGCCGGGAGCGCGACCGAATAAATCCGTGCCGCACGCGCGACCGCGTAGCTGCGCCAGTCACCTTCGCGGCGAGTCACCACATAGCTGATGACGAAACCCGACAGGACGAAGAATATCAGCACGCCCTGCGACGCGACGGCGGGGGTGAAAAAAGGAATTGCCTGCCCGCCCCAGTCGTTGACATGCGCCAGAAGCACGACGCACGCGGCGATGATCCGCCACGCATCCAGATAGACCGATGTCGTCTTATTCATAGCGCCCCCCGCCCAGTGTGACTAACCCGGCGGGGGGCCGCGAAAAAGCGCTATCTTCGTGGCGCAAGTGCGTATTTCAGAAGGAGATGCCTATTTGAGCAGGAACCGCACCCGCACCGTCGCGGTCACGTCGGTCTCGCCTGCCATCACCACGGTCGAGGCGTCGCGCTGCGCCATCGCGCTGACCCGCATCATCACCGGCGGCTGCGGACGACCGCCGTCGTTCTCGCCCGCTTCCTCGATCGACACGATCCGCGACACGTTCATCCCCGCGGCGCGCGCGTAGAGGGTGGCGCGTGCCCGCGCGCGCGCCACCGCATCGGTGCGTGCCTCGTCCAGCGCGGCGTCGGGGTCGGCCAGCGACATCGCCGGCCCGTCGACCTGGTTCGCGCCCGACCGCACCAGCGCGTCCAGCACCGGCCCCGCCTTCTTCACGTCGCGGAAGGTGACCGACACCGTATTGCTCGCCTGATAGCCGGTGATGACCGGCGGCTGGTTGTCGGCATAGCGATATTGCGGCGACAGGCCGACGTTGCTGGTGGCGATGTCGCGATCGGCGATGCCCGCGGCCTTCAGCGCCTTCACCACCGCCGCCATCCGCTGCGCATTCTCCGCCAGCGCCGCCGCCGCGGCCGCATTCTGGGTCACCACGCCGGCGCGGATCGTGGCGACGTCGGGGGTGCGCACGGTGCGGCCGGTCGCGGTGACGTCGAGAACGGTGCCGTCGGGCACCACCATGGCGCTCGGCACCGGCACCTGCGCCGTCGCCGCCATCGGCAGCGCGGTGGCCGCCAGCATCATCATCGCCGTCATCAAACGCATCATATCCTCCCGAAAGATTGGCCCGTTCCGTCTGCGCAACGGCACCGGAATGCAGCATGAACGCGCACGATCGCAGGCGGATGCGACCGTTTCGCCACATCTTGTCTCCGGTGACCTACAAGCGTAATACACGCCGTTCGGAAAGGGGACCGATGACATACGTGAGCGGGAATCTGCGCGGGGAGCAACTGGGCGAACAGCTGGCGATCGACGATTCGTCGCAGGCGACGGCCGCGCGGCGGCGGCGGCGCTGGCTGATCCTGCTGGGCGTCGCGGTGCTCGCCATCGCGGCGGCGGCATGGTTCGCCACCCGCGGCGACAAGGGCGCGCCGCCCGCCACGGCGGCGGATCAGGCGCCCAGCGTCACCGTCATCGTGCCCGGCGCGCAATCGGTCGCGCGCACCGTCGCGGCGACCGGATCGCTCGCCGCCAAGCGCGAGATGCCGGTCGGCGTCGCGGGCGAGGGCGGGATGGTCGCGCAGGTGCTGGTGGAGCCGGGCCAGTGGGTCCGCGCCGGACAGGTGCTCGCCACGATCGACCGCTCGGTCCAGGCGCAGACCGCCGCCAGCCTGGCGTCGCAGATCGGCGTCGCGCGGTCCGACCTGACGCTGGCGCAGGCCGAGCTGGAGCGCGCCGAACAGCTGGTCGATCGCGGCTTCATCTCCAAGGCCGACGTCCAGCGGCGCATCGCGACGCGCGACGCGGCGCAGGCGCGGCTGCGCGTGGCGCAGGCGACGCTGTCCGAACAGCGCGCGCGCAACGCCCGGCTCGACATCCGCGCGCCCGCCGCCGGGCTGATCCTGACGCGCGGCGTGGAACCGGGGCAGATCGTCAGCTCGGCCAGCGGCGTGCTGTTCCGCATGGCGCGCGACGGCCAGATGGAGATGCGCGCGCAGCTGTCCGAAACCGACCTGCAGGCGATCCATGTCGGCTCCGGCGCGCAGGTGACGCCGGTCGGCGAGCAGCGCAGCTTCGCCGGCCGCGTGTGGCAGGTGGCGCCGGTGATCGACCCGCAGTCGCGTCAGGGCATCGCGCGCATCCAGCTGTCCTACGATCCCGCGCTGCGCCCCGGCGGCTTCGCCTCCGCGACGATCGTGGCGGGCGGCGCGACCCAGCCGGAGCTGCCGCAATCGGCACTGCTGAGCGACACGCGCGGCAATTACGTCTATATCGTCGATGCGCAGAACCGGGCGCAGCGCCGCGACGTGACGCTGGGCACGGTGAGCGCGGACAAGGTGGCGGTCGCCAGCGGGCTCGTCGGTGACGAGCGCGTCGTGCTGGCGGCGGGCGCCTTCCTGAATCCCGGCCAGCTGGTGAAGCCGGTCGTCCAGCAGAAGCGCGGCTGAGGAGCGCGAACCCCATGGACTTCCGCAACATCTCCGCCTGGTCGATCCGGAACCCGGTTCCCTCGATCGTGCTGTTCATGATGCTGACGGTCGCGGGGATCGTCAGCTTCATCCGCATGGACATCAACCAGGAGCCGGACATCGACTTTCCGGCGGTGACGATCTCCATCACCCAGCCCGGCGCCGCGCCCAGCGAGCTGGAGACGCAGGTGACGCAGCGTGTCGAGGCCGCGGTGCGCACGCTGGAGGGCGTGGACGAGATCCAGTCGTTCGTGTCCGAGGGCAATTCTACCACCTTCGTCCAGCTGGCGATCGGCACCCCGGTCGACCGCGCGGTCAACGAAGCGCGCGACGCGGTGACGCAGATCCGCGCCAACCTGCCCGAGGGGATCCTGGAGCCGCAGGTCCAGCGGGTGAAGATCAACGACAACGATCTCGGCAGCTTCACCGCGATCGGCACCGACATGACGCTGGAGCAGCTGAGCTGGTACATCGACAATACGGTGGCCAAGGAGCTGCTGTCGGTGCCCGGCATGGGCTCGGTCGAGCGTAACGGCGGCGTCAGTCGCGAGATCCGCGTGATCCTCGATCCCGCGAAGCTCGCCGCCTATGGCCTGACCGCCAGCCAGATCAACCAGCAGCTGATGCAGGTGAACCTGAACGCGGCGGGCGGGCGCGCGGAGATCGCGGGCGCGGAACAGTCGGTGCGCGTGCTGGGCAATGCCGATACCGCCTATACGCTCAGCCAGTTGCAGATCGCGGTCGGCGGCGGGCGCACGATCCGGCTGTCGGACGTGGCGATCGTGCGCGACCTCTATGCCGAACAGCGCAGCAGCGCCGCGGTGGACGGCCATGCCGCGCTCAGCTTCGACTTCAAGCGCGCCAAGGGGGCGTCGGACGTCACCGTCTTCCGCGAGGCCAAGGCGAAGCTGGAGGCGCTGGAGAAGCGCAACCCGCGCGTCCACTTCAAGGTGCGCATCGACGGGTCCAAATACGCGCTGGAACAGTACAAGTCCGCGCTCCACGCGATGATCGAGGGCGCGATCCTGGCGGTCGTCGTCGTCTTCCTGTTCCTGCGCGACTGGCGCGCGACGATGATCTCCGCGCTCGCCATCCCGCTGTCGGCGATCCCCGCCTTCTGGTTCATGGACCTGATGGGGTTCACGCTGAACGAGATGACGCTGCTGGCGCTCAGCCTGGTGGCGGGCGTGCTGGTCGACGACGCGATCGTGGAGATCGAGAATATCGTCCGCCACATGCGCATGGGGAAGAGCGCGTTCCAGGCGTCGATCGATGCCGCGGACGAGATCGGGCTGGCGGTGCTGGCCACCACGATGGCGATCGTCGCGGTGTTCCTGCCGGTCGGGCTGATGCCCGGCGTCTCGGGGCAGTTCTTCAAGAATTTCGGGCTCACCGTCGTCGTCGCGGTGCTGATGAGCCTGGCGGTGGCGCGGCTCATCACCCCGATGATCGCGGCCTATTTCCTCAAGGCCGGCGGCGTTGCGGAGCATGGCGGCGGGCGGCTGCTGACCCTGTACGAGCGCGTGCTGGTCTGGACGCTGGACCAGGGCAAGGCGTCGTCGGTCCGCGCGAAGGGAGGGGTGCGCCGCGTCACCGGCTATTGGCGCGACCATCGCCTGTGGACGGTCGGGATCGGCGGGCTGGCGTTCCTGCTGACCCTGTTCCTGTTCACGCAGATCCCGCTGACCTTCCAGCCATCGGTCGACCAGCCGCGCAGCGCGGTGACGATCACGATGCCGCCGGGGGCCACGCTGGCGACGACGCAGGGCGCGGTCGACCGCGTCTATGCGCTGCTGCGCAACCAGCCGGAGGTGGAGACGCTCTACACCCGCACCATGGTGGGCAGCGGGCGCGTCGTCGCGGTGCTGAAGGAGAAGCGCGACGCCACCTCGACCCAGTTCGAGCGGCGGCTGGCGCCGGAACTGGCGAAAATCCCCGACGCGCGCGTCAACTTCCAGTCGCAGTTCGGCTTCGGCGACAACAATCGCGACGTGTCGATCACGCTGGGCGGCGACGATCCGGTGCTGCTGCGCAAGACCGCGGACGCGGTGGTGGCGGAGATGGCGACCGTCCCCGGGCTGCTCGCCCCGCGCATCGCGGGCGACCTCAACCGGCCGGAGATCCTCATCAAGCCGCGGCTGGAACTGGCCGCGCAGCTGGGCGTGACGACCGCGGCGCTGTCCAACGCGATCCGCATCGCGACGCTGGGCGACCTGGACCAGAACAGCGCGCGCTTCTCGCTCAGCGACCGTCAGGTGCCGATCCGCGTCGCGCTGGCGGAAAGCGCGCGCTCGCGGCTCGACACGATCCAGAACCTTCCCGTGGCGACGCAGAGCGGCGGCTCGGTGCCGCTCAACCTGGTGGCGGAGATCGGCTTCGGCTCCGGCCCGACGAAGATCCAGCGCATCAACCAGCAGCGTCAGCTGACGATCGGTGCGGATCTCGCGCCCGGTGTGGTGACCAGCGACGCGATGAAGAAGGTCAACCAGCTGCCGCAGATGAAGAACCTGCCGATCGGGGTGCAGCAGCTCACCGTCGGACAGGCCAAGTGGCAGATGGAGATGCTGATCAACTTCGTCTTCGCGGTGATCGCGGGCGTGTTCCTCGTCTTCTCGGTGCTGGTGCTGCTGTACCGACGGCTGCTGCCGCCGCTGGTCAACATGGGGTCGCTGCTGCTCGCCCCGCTGGGCGGGCTGCTGGCGCTGATGGTGGCGGGGCAGCCCCTGTCGATGCCGGTGTTCATCGGGCTGCTGATGCTGCTGGGCATCGTCGCCAAGAATTCGATCCTGCTGATCGACTTCGCGCTGGAGGAGATGGCGGCGGGGGTCGCGCCGCGCGCCGCGATCGTCGATGCCGGGCACAAGCGCGCGCAGCCGATCGTGATGACCACGGTGGCGATGGTCGCGGGCATGGTGCCGACCGCGCTGTCGCTGTCGGGCGACGGCGCGTGGCGCGCGCCGATGGGGATCACCGTGATCGGCGGGCTGACGCTGTCGACGCTGCTGACGCTGCTGATCGTGCCCGCCGGCTTCTCGCTCGCGATCGGGATCGAGCGGCGCGTCGGGCCGTGGCTGGGCCGCCGCCTGCTGACCTATCGTCCCGGCGACGACGGCGCGCGGGTGATCGACCATGATGCCCCCGCCGGCGCGATCCCCGCGCCGCACGGGCGCATCGGCTTCCGCGACGAGGGGACGACCCCGGCGGAGTGACGGAGCCGATCCGTCCGTCGCCGGTTCTGCCTCGACCTGTGATGGACGAGGAAGCCGGGATGTTGCGATCGATCGTGCTGGGCGCGGTGGCGGGGATGCGCGCGATGACGCCGTTCGCGGTGGTCGCCAATGCCGCGCGCACCCACGAACTGGGGACGGGTGGCGGCACGCTGCCGCGCGTCATGGCGCATCCCTTGGTGTCCGCCGGCGCGCTGGCGCTGGCGGTGGGCGAGATGGCGGGCGACAAGATGAAGACCGCGCCCGACCGGATCGTCACCGCCGGGATGATTGCGCGCACCGCGACCGGCGCGCTGGCCGGTGCCACCGCCGCCCCGCGCGACCGGCGGGCGCTGGGCGCGGCGCTGGGCGCCGCCGCGGCGGTCGCGGCGTCCTATGCCACCTTCCACCTGCGCATGGCCGCGCTGCGCCGCTACGGCCAGACCGCGACCGGCGCGATCGAGGATGCCATCGCGCTGGGCGGCGCGGCGCTCGCGGCGCGGGTGTAGCGTGCGGTCGCCCTCACCCTTCCGCGCCTTCGGCGCTCCCTCCCTCTCCCACCGGGAGAGGGAAGGGGCCCGCCCGGCGCAGCCGGGTGGGAAGGGTGAGGGCGACGATCGCCGGAATTAGCGCTTAAGGCCCGCCAGCAGCAGCGCTCCGTCCAGCGCATCGCCCGCCGGCGCGGTCAGCCGCGCCACCGTCCGCGCGCGCAGCCATGGCTGGAGCCGCGCCGACAGCCCGCCCATCAGCGCGCACGCCGGCGCGCCGCGTTCGAAGATCGTCTCGATGAAGCGCTCGACATGCCCCGCGGCATCCTCGACGATCGAGCGCGCGATCGCGTCGCCCGCCTCGGCATGGTCCATCACCAGCGGGGCGAGCGCGGCATAGTCGCGCGGGGTGGCGCGATCCATCCACGCGATCGCCTGCGGAATGGCATGGCCGAAGCGATCGGCGACCGCGAGGCTCAGCGCGGTACGCTCGCTGCGGCCGTCGAGCGCGCGCAACGCGTGGCGCACCGCCGACAGCCCCAGCGCCGCGCCGCTGCCCTCGTCCGAAATGGGAAAGCCATAGCCGCCGATCGCGAAATCCACCCCGCCGACGCGCACCTGCGCGATGCTGCCGGTGCCCAGGATCAGGATCGCGCCGTCGCGCCCGCGATGCGCGCCCAGATTGGCGATCGCGGCATCGGTGCCGAAATGGGTCGCGGCGAAGGGAAAGTCGAGCGCGCGCAGCGCATCGAGCGCACCGGGGCGCGAGATGCCCGCGATCCCCATGCCGGCGCGGATCGTGGCGACCGCGGCGGCGTCCAGCCCGGCCTGCGCCACCGCCTGTCCGATCGCCTCGTCCAGCACCGCGCGCAGCCGCTCCACCCCGATGCGCGCATTGGCGGGGCCGGTCAGCCCCTCGCCCAGCACGCGCCCGTCGCCATCGGTCAGTCGCGCGCGGCAATGGCTGCCGCCCGCATCCACGCCCAGGAAATAGTCTGCCGCCATGCCGATGCTCCTGTCGCCATCCGGCGCCCGTGCGCAACCCCGAAAGCCCGCGCCCATGACGGGCGGAGGCCAGACCATAACCCCGCGCCATCGCCGCGGGATTGACGCGACCCGCGCCAGCGCGGACGGTCGCCCCCTCACGCCGTTGCCGGAGCCTGCATGACCGACGCCCCTCTTCCCGCCCGCACCGACCGGCGCGGCATGGCGCTGTACGGCCTGCTGGGGTTCGCCGCCGGGCTGCCCTTCTACATGTTCTCCACCGTGCTGACGCTGCGGTTGCAGGCGCATGGCGTCGCGCTGGCGGTGATCGGCTTCTTTGCCTGGGTGCAGTTGCTGCCGACGCTGAAGTTCGTCTGGGCGCCGCTGCTCGACCGCTACGACATTCCCGGCTTCGGGCGCTTCTGGGGGCGGCGGCGCGGATGGATCATGCTCGCCTCGCTCGGCATCTTCACCGCGATGGTGGCGATGGCGCTGACCGCGTCGGACGCCAGCCTGGCGGTCACCGCGCTGTTCGCGGTGCTGCTCGCCTTCTGGACCACCACGCTGGAGGTCGCGGCGGACGCCTGGCGTATCGAATTATACCCGACGCAGGACGAACAGGGGCCGATCGTCGCCGCCAATCTGTGGGGTTATCGCACGGCGATGGTCGCGGCGGGCTCGGGGGCGCTGCTGGTCGCCGATTCGGGCGGCTGGACCGCGGCATATCTGCTGATCGCGGTGGCGGCGTTCCTGCCCTTCCCCCTGCTCGCCGCGATGCGCCCCGATGCGGCGCATGGCGGCGGCCGTGGCGTGGCGCTGGCGACCGGGCTGGCGGCGAGCGCGGCGATCCTGCTGGCGGCGGCGGTGGCGACCGCGGCGGTCGGCTGGGTGGTGCTGGGCGTGGCGGTGCGTGCGGGCATCGACGCGAACAGCAACGTCACCCCTTATGTGCTGGCGCTGTGCATGCTGCCGTTCCTCGCCATGGCCGCCGCGCTGCCCAGGATCCGCCGTGCCGCGCCCGATTCGGCGTTGCGCACCTCGACCGTGCTGGGGCCGTATGTCGACTTCTTCTGGCGCTATGGCTTCGCCGCGCTGATCCTGATGGCGTTCGTCTCGATCTATCGCATGGGCGACGTGCTGGCGCTCAACCTGTCGAAGCCGATGATCAAGGGGCTGGGCTATTCGCTGACGCAGATCGGGCGGGCCGACAGCGTCGTCGCGCTGGCGGCGAGCATGATCGGGGTCGGGCTGGGCGGCTGGCTGGCGACGCGATGGCGGATGACATGGCTGCTGGCGCTCGGCGCGCTGGTCGCCGGGCTGGGCAATTTCGCCTTCGTCTGGCTGGCGCAGCAGCGCGTCGACGAACTGTTGCTGTACGTCGCCACCGCCGCCGACCAGTTCGGCAACGGCTTCGCGGGGACGGTCTTCGTCGTCTATCTCTCGCTGCTGGTGAACCCGCGCTATCCCGGCGCGCAATATGCCTTCCTGACCGGTTTCGCGTTCCTGCTGCCGCGGCTGCTCGCCGGGGCGGGGGGGACGATGGTCAATGCGATCGGCTATGACGGCTTCTTCGTCATGTCGGGCGCGCTCAGCTTTGCTGCGGTGCTGTTCCTGCCCGCGCTGGCGCGCATCTCCCCGCGAAAGGACGACCGATGATCGAAGATTTGGCGGATGCCGCCTTCGCGCCGGCGCAGGCGTATCTGGCGGCGGGGCGCATCCCCGGCGCGACGCTGGGCGTGGTCACCGCCGATGGCGCGCGCGCGGTGCGCGTCGCCGGGCTGGCGCGCCGCGTGCCGACGCCGGAGCCGCTGACGCGCACGCACTGGTTCGACCTCGCCTCGGTCAGCAAGGTGATCGCCACCACCGCCTTCATCCTGCGGCTGGCGGACGAGGGGCGGATCGACCTCGACCGCCCGCTGACCGACGCCATCCCCGACCTGCGCCAATATGACGTCGCACATGCGGCGGAGCGGCGCCTGACCTTCCGCGACTGCCTGGTGCATCGCACCTTCCTGCCTGCGGTCGAGCCGATCTATACCTATGGCGACGATCCCGCGCGGCTGCGCGCCTTCGTGCTCCAGCGCGAGTGGCGGCATGGACCGCCGGTCTATTCCGACATCAATTTCATCCTGCTCGGCATCGCGATCGAGCGCCTCACCGGCGCCGGACTGGACGCGCAGCCGCTGGGGGAGGGGCTAAGCTGGGGGCCGCCCCCCGGGCCGGCGGTCGCGACCGAACATTGCGCCTGGCGCGGACGCGTCCTCCAGGGCGAAGTGCATGACGAAAATGGCTTCGCGATGGGCGGGCGCACCGGCCATGCCGGATTGTTCGGGACGGTCGACGGCGTGCTCGACCATGCGCGATCCTTGCTCGACGGCAGCGGCGCGTCCCCCGCGGCGATCGCGGCGATGCGCGCCCCCGTCGAGGGGCATCGCACGCATGGATGGGAGATTTGCTTCCCCGGCTGGTCGGGCGGGCAGGCGTGCTCGCCGGGCACGATCGGCCATACCGGCTTCACCGGCACGGGTCTGTGGGTCGATTTCGACCGCGGGGTGGCATGGACGCTGCTGACCAACCGCGTCCACCCGACGCGCCACGCCGACAGCGGCATCTTCACGCTGCGCCCGGAAACGGGCGAGGCGCTGATCGGCGCATGGGATGCGGCAGCAGCAGGCTAGGAAAGGGGGGAAATGGTGCCCAAGGGCGGGATCGAACCACCGACACTACGATTTTCAGTCGTATGCTCTACCAACTGAGCTACTTGGGCGCACCGCCACTGGCGATGAGGCGCGGTCCCTAATCGGTGTCGCGGGCGCTGTCCAGCCCTTCCGTGTCGATCGCGGGCGGGCCGGGGATGCGATAGCCCTCGCCCAGCCAGCGCAGCAGGTCGCGGTCCTTGCACCCGCGGCTGCAAAAGGGGGTGTGCGCCGCGTCGGACGGCGCCTGGCAGATCGGGCAGGTGTTCTTCATGCGTCGAATATAGGCGCGCGCCCGGTGCGCTGCACCAGCGCGGCGAGCCACTCGGGATGCGCCTCGATCCGCGCCCGCACCGCGGCGGGCAGGCGGTGGCGGTTGGACGCGGACACCGGCGTCCGTTCGATCAGGCGCAGCGCGGCACGCGCGGCGGCGCCGACCGCATCGTCGCGCAACCGCTCGGGCAGCGACCCGCGCGGGCGCGGGCGGACGATCTGGAGGAAACCGAAGCCGTTGACCGCGGTCCGCTCGAACGGCGGCGGCAGCGCGGCGTCGATCGCGGCGGCGACTGCCTGCCGCGCGGCCTTGCCGGTCACGGTGGGGAAGTCGATGCCGATCGACCCGCCGATGCCGTGGCGGCGGATCGCCCGCGCGGTCGCCGTGGCGGCAGCGAGCGCGAGCGCGTCGGCGGCGGTGTCGCCATCCACGTCGAACAGCGTCATCGCCGGTGTCGGCGTCATCCGCAGCACGCCGCCGGGGAAGGCGATCTCGCCGCGCACCGCCTCGTCCAGTACCTCGGACCAGCCCGCCTCCTCCAGCGCGTCCGCCTCATGCGCGCGCAGGTGACGGATCGGATGCGGGGTTGCGGCGATGCGCGCCAGCAGGTCGGGGCCTGGCGCGGGTGGCAGGTCGGTGGCCCGCGCCCGCGCGCGCTTGGCCCGTCCCGGTTCGGGGATCGCCTCGCGCACCACCTCGACGGTCAGCGCGGCGCCCAGCGTCACGCCCGCCGGCGCACGGTCCAGCATCACCTCGCGCCCGTCCGCCAGCGTCGCGACGGTGCGCTCGGTCAGCCGCGCCGCGGCGACGGTGCCGACGCGCAGCGTGTCGGGTAGTTCGACGCGCGCGGCGAGGATGCGGCCATCGGCGACCAGCGCGGCGCGCGCCTCGCCCACCCCATCCTCATACAGCCATTCAGCCAAGCGCGACGCCCGCGGTGGCGAGCAGCGCGCGCGTCTCGAACAGCGGCAGGCCGATCACGCCGGAATGGCTGCCCGCCAGGAAGCGGACGAACGCCTCCGCCCGCCCCTGGATCGCATAGCCGCCCGCCTTGCCCAGCCCCTCGCCGCACGCGACATAGGCGTCGATCTCCGCGGGGGAGAGCGGCTTGAACGCGACGATCGTATCGGCCAGCCGGGTGCGCGCGATGCCGTCGGGCGCGATCACGCACACCGCGGACAGCGCATGGTGGCGGCGCCCGGACAGCAGCCGCAGCAGGTCGCGCTGCACATCCTCGCTCTCCGCCGGGGCCAGGATGCGGCGCCCCAGCGCGATCGTGGTGTCGCCCGCCAGCACCGCCTCGCCCGCCGCGCGCGGCACGGCGCGCGCCTTCTCCTCCGCGAGGCGCAGCGCATAGCGGCGCGGCAGTTCGCCGGCGTGCGGCGTCTCGTCGATCGCGGGCGCATGGACGCGCGCGGGCGCGACGCCGATCCGCGCGAGCAGGTCGCGGCGCCGCGGCGAGGAGGAGGCGAGGACGAGATCGGTCATGGATACCCGCCGTTACCGACGGGGACAGGATCAGGACGGGCCGGGGCCGCCGCGACCGGGCATGAAGCGGTAGGTGATCCGCCCCTTGGTGAGGTCATACGGGGTCAGTTCCACCAGCACCTCGTCGCCGACGAGGACGCGGATGCGGTTCTTGCGCATCTTGCCCGCGGTATGGCCCAGGATCTCGTGATCGTTTTCCAGCCGGACGCGGAACATCGCATTGGGCAGCAGTTCCACCACCTGCCCGCGCATTTCCAGGAGTTCTTCTTTCGCCAAACGGTGTCTCTTTCGCGTTGAATGCGCGCGCCCATAGCCGAGACGGCGGGAAAAGGGAAGGCGAGCGCCGGAGTTGCCGGCGCGCGGGGCGCGGCTTTGATCGCGATATGGGACGTGGCGGCGATTAGGGCAAGCCGGGATGGGGTTCACGCGGAGGCGCGGCGGCGCAGAGAGGTTGCCTTGGCGGCGACGTTCCGACCGCGCAGCGGCCAGTCTTCGAGGACGGGAAGATGGCAGATGTTGCTGCCGCGGAGCAGAGCGACAGGCGCATCCTCTTTGCGTCTTCGCGTCTTCGCGTGAACCGATACCACGCCGCGGCAAAGCCGCGTCGTCGGTCGTGCGGGCTGGACCGCCCGCACGCCGGCCGGCGGCCGCGCCGGTCCTCGAATAGCTGCGCTATTCTCGGGCGCGGCCGGCGACCATCGTCGCGATCGCCAGATCGCCCGACACGTTCAGCATCGTCCGGCACATGTCCAGGAAGCGGTCGACGCCCAGTACGATGCCGATCGCGGTCGGCGGCACGCCCACCATCCCCAGGATCAGCGCGATCACCGGCAGCGATCCCGCCGGCACCCCCGCGGTGCCGATCCCGCCGAGGATGCAGATGCCCAGCACCATCGCCTGCTGCGCCAGCGACAGCTCGACGCCGAAGAACTGCGCCAGGAACAGCACCGTCGCGCCTTCGAAGATCGCGGTGCCGTTCTGGTTCGCGGTCGCCCCGATCGTCAGCACGAAGCGCGCGATCTTGCGCGGCAGCTTCAGCTCGCTCTCCGCGACGCGCAGCGAGGTCGGCAAGGTGGCATTGGACGAGGCGGTGGAGAAGGCCATCACCATCGCCTGCTGGATGCCGCGGAAGAAGGTGAGCGGCGACATCCCCGCCGCCAGCCACACCGCGGCCGAATAGACCACCAGCAACTGGATCGACAGCGCGGCCAGCACCGTGCCCACATAGGCGCCCAGCCGGATCAGGATGTCGGCGCCGAACTGCGCGGTCAGGTTGAACATGAAACAGGCCACCGCGATCGGCGCCAGCCGGATGACGACGCCGATCAGCGTCATCGTGATCTCCAGCAGCCCCTCGACCGCGTGGAGGAACGCCTCGGTTTTCTCGTTCTTCACCAGCACCGTGCCGATGCCGATCGCCAGCGCGAAGACCATCAACGCCAGAATATCGTCGTCCGCCGCGGCGCGGATCGCGTTGGACGGGATGATCGCCAGCACGCCTTGCACCCCGCCGGCATGGTCCTTCCCCTGCCGCACGATCGCGGCGGCGCCCTCGCCCGCCTGCGCCAGCATCTGGCGCGCCTGCGCGGGGTCGATCCCGTCGCCGGGGCGCAGGACGTTGACCAGCACCAGCGCCAGCACGACCGAGGCGGTGGTGAGCGCCACGGTGTAGAGCAAGGTACGCACGCCGATCCGCTTCAGCGCGGCGATGTCGCCCATCTCCGCCACGCCGGTCACCAATGCTGCGAACAGCAGCGGGATGACGAGCATGAACAGCAGCCGCAGGAACAGCTGCCCGATCGGCCCGGTGACATAGGCGGTAAGGGTGTCGACCCAGCCGGCATCGCCCGCGGTCGCATGGACGATCAGCCCGCCGGTCAGCCCGATCGCGAACCCGGTCAGCATCTGAAGATGCAGCGGGAAGCGGGAGGGCGGGGGATGGGCGTCCGTCACCTGCGGTGAAGCGATGGACGCCGACGGTTGTTCCGTGTGCGTAGCGGCTTGGCTGCTGGCGTCCCCCCTCCGTTCGTGCTGAGGAGGCACTGAGCTTGTCGAAGTGCCGTCTCGAAGCACAAGCGCAACGCATGCCCCTTCGAGACGAGGCTTCGACAGGCTCAGCCTCTCCTCAGGGCGAACGGAAGGGTGCGCCGGGCCGCCTCACCCCCCCGCGTGCGTGGCCAGCGCGGCCAGCAGCAGCAGCGCGACGATATTGGTGATCTTGATCATCGGGTTCACCGCCGGCCCGGCGGTGTCCTTGTACGGATCGCCCACCGTATCGCCGGTCACTGCTGCCTTGTGCGCCTCCGATCCCTTGCCGCCGTGGTTGCCGTCCTCGATATATTTCTTGGCATTGTCCCACGCGCCGCCGCCCGACGTCATCGACAGCGCGACGAACAGCCCGGAGACGATCACGCCCAGCAGCATCGCGCCCAGCGCGGCGAACCCGGATGCCTGCCCGTCGACCACGGTGACGATGAAGTACAGCGCGATCGGCGACAGCACCGGCAGCAGCGACGGCACGATCATCTCGCGGATCGCGGCGCGGGTGACGAGGTCGACGGTGCGGCCGTAATTGGGGCGGCTGGTGCCCTGCATGATGCCGGGATTGTCGCGGAACTGCCCGCGCACTTCCTCCACCACCGCGCCTGCCGCACGGCCCACCGCGGTCATCCCGAACGCGCCGAACAGATAGGGCAGCAGCGCGCCGAGCAGCAGCCCGACGATGACATAGGGATTGCCCAGCGAGAAATCGACGGTCAGGTCGGGGAAGTAGGTCTCAAGGTCCGTCGTGTACGCGCCGAACAGCACCAGCGCGGCGAGGCCTGCGGAGCCGATCGCATAGCCCTTGGTCACCGCCTTGGTCGTGTTGCCGACCGCGTCGAGCGCGTCGGTCTTGTGCCGCACTTCGTCGTCCAGCCCCGCCATCTCCGCGATGCCGCCGGCATTGTCGGTCACCGGGCCATAGGCGTCGAGCGCGACGACCATGCCGGCCAGCGCCAGCATCGACGTCGCGGCGAAGGCGATGCCGATGATCCCCGCGAACTTGTACGCCGCGATCACCGCGATGACGATCACGATCGTCGGCAGCGCGGTCGCCTCCAGGCTGATCGCCAGCCCCTGGATCACGTTGGTGCCGTGCCCGGTCTCGCTCGCCCGGGCGATCGACTTGACCGGGCGATAGCTGGTGCCGGTGTAATATTCGGTGATCCACACGATCAGCCCGGTCACCGCCAGCCCGATCATCATGCACCAGAACAGGTCCATGCCGGTGAAGCCCGATGCCGCGGGCAGCCCGGCGACCGCGCTGTCGCCGCGCGTGGTGGCATCCGCCAGCGGCGCGGCGCCGGCCCCGCCGTCGAGGAAGCCCGCGCCCCCGATCACCGCGTTCATGTCGCCCAGCGTCCATTGCGTCGCGAACCAGATCGCGGGGACGGACAGCAGCGCGGACGTCCAGAACCCCTTGTACAGCGCGCCCATGATCGATCCACTGCCGCCCAGCCGCACCATATAGGTGCCGATGATCGAGGTGATGATGCACACCCCGCCCACCGCCAGCGGCAGGCTCATCAATCGTGCCAGTTCCGCGGCATCGGCCTGGATCAGCAGCGCGATCGACACCATCGTCACGCCCAGCGTCACGACATAGGTTTCGAACAGGTCGGCGGCCATGCCCGCGCAGTCGCCGACATTGTCGCCGACATTGTCCGCGATCACCGCGGGGTTGCGGGGGTCGTCCTCCGGAATGCCCGCCTCGACCTTGCCGACCAGGTCGGCGCCGACATCGGCCGCCTTGGTGAAGATGCCGCCGCCCAGCCGCGCGAAGATCGAGATCAGCGACGCGCCGAATGCCAGCGCGGTCAGCGCCTCGACGATGCGGCGATCGTTGGGCAGCAGCGCCGCCGGGCCGGTCAGATACCAGAAGAAGCCCGCGATCGCGAGCAGCCCCAGCCCCGCGACCAGCATCCCCGTCACCGCGCCGGAGCGGAACGCCATGGTGAGGCCACCCTGCAACGACGACCGCGCCGCCTCCGCGGTGCGCACGTTGGCGCGCACCGAGATGTTCATGCCGACGAACCCGGCCACGCCCGACAGGACCGCGCCGATGACGAAGCCGACCGTCGACAGCGTGCCCAGCGTGAACAGCAGCACGATCGCCACCACCACGCCGACCACCGCGATCGCGGAATATTGCCGCGTCAGATACGCCTTCGCGCCTTCCTGGATCGCGCTGGCGATGTCCTGCATCCGCTCGTTGCCGGGCGATGCGCTGAGAACCTGTCGGCTGGTAACGAAGCCATAGAGTACGGCGATGACGCCGCAGACCATGGCAAGGGTGACGATCGTCATGCCTTGCATCCCTCCTGGTTTGGCGCGTCGCCCGGTCTGTTGCCGGTCGTCCGCTTGGGAAAGGAGGCTAACACGCAGCCGCGTCAGCGCAACCCGTGCTGATACCCCAGCGATGCGGGCAGCGGGACGTTGTCGCCATCCTGGGTTAGCGTCAGCCCCGCACCCGCGGAAAAGGTGCCGACGCGGGTGGCGGCGACCGGCAGCGCGGCATCGGGCGCGGCGGCGAACAGCAGCTCGTAATCGTCGCCCGCGGTCGCGGCGGCCAGCGCGTCGGTGACGCCGCGCGCCAGCGGCACCGCGCCGAGCTCGACCGCGACCGCCAGCCCGCTCGCCGCCGCCATCCGCGCGGCATCGATCAGCAGCCCGTCCGACACGTCCATCATCGCATGGACCAGCGGCGCCAGCGCGCGCCCCTCCGCCAGCCGCGGTCGCGGGCGGCGATAGCGCGCGAGCAATACGGCATCGCCGTGCCCGGCGCGTGCGATCGCCAGCCCCGCACCGGCATCGCCGATCGTGCCGGTGACGTAGAGCGCGTCGCCGTCGCGCGCACCCGACCGCGGCGGCGCGGCGGCCTCCGCACCGAAGGCGGTGACGGTCAGCACGCGCGGCGCGCCGGCGGGCAGCGTCACCGTATCCCCGCCCAGCAGCGCGCAGCCGAACGCCGCCAGCGCCTGCGCCAGTCCGTCGAGGAACGCGGCATCCCACGCCGCGTCGCGCAGCGGATAGTTGAGCAGGATTCCCTCCACCCGCGCCCCCTTGGCGGCAAGGTCGGACAGGTTGGTCGCCACCAGCTTCCACGCGACATCGCCGGCGGGGTCGTGGGGCAGGAAGTGGACACCCTCCACCAACGTATCGGTGGTGATCGTCAGCCCGGCGAGCGCGGCGGTATCGTCGGCAAGGTCATGCGCGCCAGGATGGAGCGGCAGCGTGCGCAGGCGGGCGAGGAAATCGGCTTCGGTCATTTTGGGCAATCGCAGCCATAATAGTCGGCGTAGGCTCAGCAAGCTTGCCGTCACCGACCGACGCGGCTGACATCAGCGCGAACGTCGGTGTCTCACCACTTCACCGTGAAACACTGCTTTTCCGCCCGCTCCAACTTCACCGGTCCAAAGGCGTGGCTGGCCTTCGGAGTGCTTCCGTCAGATTCGTTCGTTCCCTATGCGTAGAGACGCGTGACCCGCTCATGCATCCTGAGCCGCATCGCGGCCAGACGATCCACCTCGCGCAACGCGGCCTGAAGGTCACCCTGACCGAACCGAGCCTGCACGGCGGCGGCGATCGCACGCTCTTCCTCCCGATCGAGATCCTCGATCGGGTCCTGTTCCATGCCGATTTTCATGGGCGGGGGCTCCTTGCAGGAATTTTGTATCATGTCCGCGCCAACGCGCCAAGCTCAATGTCCGCTCCGCTTGAAGGCGGCGGCGGTCAGGCCGGTCATGCGCGCGATCAGGCGGACAGTATCGACGGCCTGCACCTGCTTGTTGCCCGGATCGCGCTTGAAACGCTCCGGGCAACTGGTGGACGCAGCCACCACGCCCCAGATCCCGGTCGAGCCCAGCCGGACGGGAATTGCCGCCATCGAGCGATAGCGTTCCGCGTCATACGCCCGTCGCAGCGGTGCGGGCACGGGATAGGCTTCGGTAATGCCGGACTCGGCACTGTCGGCGATGATCATCTCCCGATCGCGACCCCACGCCTCGCCCACGAACCCTTCGTGCCGAGCCCAGCTTCGCGCCGCATGAGCGGGCGGCAATTGATCCGCCCGGATCGCGGCGATCCGTACCAGCCGATCTCCTTTCACCTGGAAGATGGAGATGGCCCATTGCTCGTCGATGCCGAACCCGATCGAGGCAAGCGTGAAGCGCCGTGCTGCCTCCAGCATTGCCTGAAGCGATCTCGGGACGTCGGCTGCTGGGATCAGCAGGGCGTTCTCCAAAGCCTCGCGCATCGAGCGGTTCGCATCGATCAGAGCCAGCCGCTTCAGGTCAAGCTGGGCCAAGCTGTCCAGCCGCGCGTGCAAGGCATCCCGAACATCAAGATGTCGTTGCGCCTCGCTTTCCAGCGCCGCTGCCCGGGCGAGCAGCGCCGGTGCCTCGTCTTGAAGCAACAGCAGAATCACACCGCCCACAAACACCAAGCCGAGCCCGAACCAGACGCATAGCCCTTTAACCGTGAGCAACCCGTTGCCAGTGTCGGGCATCAATCCGCCGTCCATGGCGCCGCCGACACCCGCGAGCGACGCACCACCCATGACGCAAATGACGTTGATCGCTGCCTGAAAGCGACGCGCACGACGGATGAAAGACAGGCCGCGCCGCATCAGCGCGTCGCGATGACCGTTCAGGCGCGCACGATCATCGCCCATCCGAAGCTCTCCGTGAGAAAATTCGGCGACCAGCCAGGCGTCGGGAGCGGCAGCCACCACATGGTCCACGCGCAATATCTATCGCGCATTGTCGGCGCAACGACCGGCTTCTTCCTTCGCCACTATTCGACGCGCGGCGCATCGTGCATCGGCTCGCCTGCCTCAATCCTCCCGCTTCGCGCCATCGAGCAGCGCATTCCGCCGTGCGGTCTCCTCCGCGTCCGCGGCCTTCTGCGCCATCGTCCGGCCGAAGGCGGCGCGGTTGGCGCTGGCCTGCGCCTCCTTCGATGCGCGCGCCTTGGCCTTGCGGGCGCGGTTGAGGTTGACGATGTCCGCCATCGTCAGCGGCGCACCTCCTTGGCGATTGCGTCGAGCAGGCCGTTGACGAACCCCGCCTCGCGCTTTTCGTAGAAGGCGTGCGCGACGTCGACATATTCGCTGATCGCGGCGCCCACCGGCACGTCGGCGCGTGCCAGCAGCTCATAGGTGCCGGCGCGCAGGATCGCCTTCATCGGCCGGTCGAGCCGGTCGAGCGACCAGCCCTTGGCCAGCTTCCCCGCGATCCGCGCGTCGATCTCGTCGCGGCGGGCGTCGGCACCCTTCACCACGTCGTCGAAGAAGTCGACGTCGGCGTCGGCATATTCGACGTCCTCGATCGTGGCGCCCAGCCGGTGCTGGTGGAATTCGTGGAGCAGGGCGGGGATCGCGGTCCCCTCCATCTCATGCTGGTACAGCGCCTGGACGGCGGCGAGGCGCGCGGCGGCGCGGGCCTTGGTACGGGCGGCTGGGGTGTTGGTGGCGGGTCGGGACATGGCGGCGGCCCTTACGCCCAACCGCGGGGTTCGTCACCCCTCACCGATTGGTGCGGATCCGCAGCGCGACCGATCGCGCATGCGCGGGCAGCCCCTCCGCGGTCGCGAGCGCGATCGTGGCGGGGCCAAGCTCGTTCAGCGCGGTTTCGTCGAGCTGGAGGAAGCTGGTCCGCTTCATGAAGTCGGTCACGCCGAGGCCACTGGCGAAGCGCGCGCGCCGCCCGGTCGGCAGGACGTGGTTGGGGCCGGCGACATAATCGCCGATCGCCTCGGGCGTGTGCCGCCCCAGGAAGGCGGAGCCGGCGTGCCGCAGCCGGTCGAACAGCGCCTGCGGGTCGTCGCACGCCAACTCGACATGCTCCGGGGCGAGGCGATCGACCAGCGGGATCGCATCCTCCAGCGCGGGCACGACGACGATCGCCCCATTGTCGTCCCATGCGACGCGCGCGACCGCCTGCGTCGGCAGATCGGCCAGCTGGCGCTCGACCGCGTCGGCGACGCGGTCCGCGAAGGCCGCATCGTCGGTGAACAGGATCGACTGCGTCGTGGTGTCATGCTCGGCCTGGCTCAGCAGGTCGGCGGCGATCCACTCGGGATCGTTGGCGCCGTCCGCCACGACGACGATCTCGCTCGGCCCGGCGACCATGTCGATCCCGACGACGCCATAGACCTGCCGCTTGGCCTCCGCGACCCAGGCGTTGCCGGGGCCGGTGACGACATCGACGCGCGCGATGCGATCGGTGCCATAGGCGAGCGCCGCGATCGCCTGCGCCCCGCCGACGCGCCACACCTCGTCCGCCTGCGCCAGATGCGCGGCGGCCAGCACCAGCGGGTTGACCTCGCCGTCGGGGGTCGGCGTGACGACCACCAGCCGCCCGACGCCGGCGACGCGCGCGGGGATCGCGTTCATCAGCAAGGTGGAAGGATAGGCCGCGCGCCCGCCGGGGACGTAGATGCCCGCCGCATCCACCGCACGCCACCGCGCGCCCAGCCGCACGCCGGCCGCGTCGGTGAAGGCGCTGTCCTCGGGCCGCTGCTTCTCGTGATAGGCGCGGATGCGCGCCGCGGCGAGTTCCAGCGCGCCGCGCAGCTCCGGCTCCAGCGCGTCGAACGCCGCGGCGCAGGCCGCGGCGTCGATGCGCCAGCCGGTGGCGTCCAGGTCGTGGCGGTCCAGCTTCTGCGTGAAGGCGCGCAGCGCGGCATCGCCTTCGTCGCGCACCGCGCGGATGATCGTGGCGACGTCGCGCGCGACATCGGTCGCGGTCTCGCGGCGATCGTCGACCAAGGCGTCGAAGCGCGCGGCGAAATCCGCGTCGCGCGTGTCCAGCCGGATCATGCCGCGCGCGCGCCCACCGCGGCGCGGAACGCCTCCACCAGCGGGAAGACGTGCGCGCGCGTCTTCATCGCCGCGCGGTTGACGATCAGCCGCGCGGAGACGGGCATGATCTCCTCCACCTCGACCAGGCCATTGTCCTTCAGCGTGCGGCCCGAGGAGACGAGGTCGACGATGCGCGTGGCGAGGCCCAGCGTCGGCGCCAGTTCCATCGCGCCGTTCAGCTTGATGCATTCCGCCTGCACGCCCTGCCGCGCGAAATAGGCGGCGGTGACATGCGGATATTTGGTCGCGACGCGCACATGGCTCCACCCGCGCGGATCGTCGGTCGCGGCCAGCGCGGCGGGTTCGGCGACCGACAGCCGGCAATGGCCGATGTCGAGGTCGACCGGCGCGTACAGTTCGGCATAGTCGAACTCGGCCAGCACGTCGGAGCCGACGATGCCCAGCTGTGCCGCGCCATGCGCGACGAAGGTGGCGACGTCGAACGCGCGCACCCGGATCAGCTCGATGCCCGGATCCTGCGTCGCGAAGCGCAGCGCGCGGCTGTCGGGGTCGCGGAACGCCGCCTCCGGCACCACGCCCGCCGCGGCGAGCAGCGGCAGCGCCTCGCCCAGGATGCGTCCCTTGGGCACCGCGATCACGATCGGTTCAGCCATGGCGCGGGCTTTACGGGAGGGGGGCGGGGGGCGCAATGACCGCCGTGAGAGGAGTCGACATGGCAACCGAGGCGGAAAACCGCGCATCGTTCGAGGTGCAGGCGCAATATTGCGATGCGATGGCCGCGCCGCGCACCGCGGCGGTATCGCGCGCGCTGGGGCGGGTGCTGTCGCGCGACACCGAAACCGGGCGCCGCGTGCTCGACTGGGCGGGCGAGCCGGTGGCGGATGCGCTGGTGCTGCGGCTGGTCGGCGGGCTCCACGCGCTGCTGCGGCGCGGCGGCGACGCCGAGCTGGCGCGGATGTTCGCGGATGGCGACGATTCGGCGACCGCCAGCGCGGTGGCGCGCCACGATGCGGCGCTGCTGCCGTGGCTCGACGGACCGCCGCAGACCAACGAGGCGGCACGATCGGCCGGGCTGATGACCGGGCTGCTCCACGTCGCACAGGCGTTCGGGCCGCGCGTCGAGGTGCTGGAGATCGGATCGAGCGCAGGGCTGAACCTGCTGATCGGGCGGATGCGGTTCGATCTGGGCGGCGTGATGGCCGGGCCGGCGGCGTCGCCGCTGCTGATCCGGCCCGAATGGCGCGGTGTTGCCCCGCCCGCCGTGCCGATCGAGGTGGTCCGCGCGCGCGGCGTCGATATCGCGCCGGTGGATGTCGCCGATCCCGCACAGGCGGAGCGGCTGGCGGGCTATGTCTGGGTCGACAATGACGCGCGGCTGGCACGGCTCGACACCGCGATCGCGATGGTGCGCGCTGCACCGGTCGATCTGGTGCCGGGCGATGCCGCCGACTGGGTCGAGGCGCAGCTGGCGGAGCCGCAGGAGGACGGCGTCACCCGCGTGCTGATGCATTCGGTGGTGTGGCAATATCTGCCCGCCGCTGCGCGCGAGCGGATCCGTGCCGCCATGGCGGGGGCGGGTGCGCGCGCCACGTCCGCGCGCCCGCTGGCCTGGGTGATGATGGAGCCCAACCGCGACCTCCACCGTCACGAGGTGCGCGTGCAATGCTGGCCCGGCGACGAGGCGATGGCGCTGGTCGCGCTGACGCATGCGCACGGCGCCTGGGTGGAGGGGCTGTCGCCGCCCTACGAGACGCGCGACTATGTCATGCGGCGCGGCGCCTATGAGTGAGACGAAGCGCGCGCCGCGCCGCGACGCGACGCGGCGGCGCGAGGCGCTGATCCTCGCGGCGGCGGCGGCGTTCGAGGAACAGGGCTATGGCGTCGCGATGGAGACGATCGCGGAACGCGCCGGGGTCGGCCGCGCGACGCTGTACCGCAACTTCAAGGACCGCGAGGCGCTGGCGCTCGCCATCTTCGCGCGCGAGATCGACCGGATGGAGGCGATGATCGACCCCGCGCGACCGATCGCGCAGACGATCGGCGCGATGGTGCGCGAGGGCGCGCGCGCCTCCGGGCTGTTCGCGCGGATCGCGCTGGAGCTGCACGTCGATGCGGAGAACATCGCCGCCTTCCGCGCGCTGGGCGAGCGGCTGGAGCGCGTCGTCACCCCCGCGGTGATGGCGGCACAGGCGCGCGGCGAATTGTCCGCGACGGCGACCGCGCGCGAGGTGGTGCTGGCGGTGCGGATGCTCGGCGGGCTGCTGCGCCCGCAGCTGGCGGAGGACGAAGGCGAGGCGCAACGGGCGACCGCGCTGGCAATGCTGATGCGGGGGTTGATGCCGCGAGGTTCTTCTTCTTGCCCCTCCCCTTCAGGGGAGGGGTAGGGGGTGGGGCGGGGTCTCGCAGAGAGGCCGTTCACTGCCCCACCCCTAACCCCTCCCCTGAAGGGGAGGGGGATTGGCGTCACTCCTTCGACTCCCTCCACCCCAGCCCCAGCGCCTTGTTCACCGCGATATAGCTCTCCGCTAGCCCGGCGCGCGCCTGCGACAGCGCGATGCGCGCGGACAGTTGCTGGCGCTCGATCTCCAGCTGATCGATCACCGTGCTGGTCCCCGCCGCGACGCGCTGGCGGTTGAGCGTCGCGGCGCGCGTCGCGCTGGCCTCCGCCTGGATCAGCTGCGCCAGCTGGAGCCGCGCGTTGGCGAAGCGCGACAGCGACGCCTCGGCATCCTGCAACGCCGCCAGCACCGTCTGGCGATAGGCGGCATCGGCCTGATCGCGCTGCGCCTCCGACGCGCGGGTCGCGGCGCGGTTGCGGCCGAAGTCGAGGAACGACCAGCTGAGCGACGGCGCCACCAGCGTCGTCAGCTTGGCCGGGTCGAGCACGTCGCCCGGCGACGTGCCGCCCAGCCCCAGCAGCCCCAGGAAGCGGATGCCGGGCAGCTCCTTCGCTTTGGCGACCCCGATCCCCGCGGTGGCGGCGGCGAGCTGGCGCTCCGCCGCGCGCACGTCGGGGCGGCGCGCGATCAGCGCGGCGGGCGTATCGACCGCGACGCGCGGTGGCGGCAGCGGGATCGCGGCGGCGGGCGCCAGCGTCGCATCCAGCGCCCCCGGCGCGCGCCCGGTCAGCAGCGCCAGCCGGTCGAGCAGCTCGTCGCGCTGCGCGGCGAGCGGGATCGCCTGCGCCTGCGTATTCTCCAGCTGGTTGCCCAGCCGCTCGACGGTCAGCTGCGACGCGGTGCCCGCGGCGAAGCGCTGGCGGGTGAGCGCCAGCTGCTGCTGTTGCAGCTGCGCGGCGGCGGCGTTGAGGCGGATGCGCTCCTGCACGTCGCGCAGGTCGACATAGGCCTGCGCCACCTGCGCGGACAGCGACACCTGCGCATCGGCCAGGTCGGCGGTGCGTGCGCCGACGTTGGCGCGCGCCTGCTCCACCCCGCGGCGCGTGCCGCCGAACAGGTCCGGCTCCCACGAGGCATTGGCACCGGCGTTGTAGAAGGTGAGGTCGGTGCTGCCGCCCCCGCCGGCGATCCCCGGCAGGCGCGCGTTGAGGACGGTGGCATTGGCGCTGGCGGAGGGCAGCGCGGCGGTGCGCTGCTGCCCCAGCTTCGCCTGCGCCTCGCGGATGCGCGCGGTCGCCTGATCGATCGTCGGGCTGTGCGCCAGCGCGTCGTCCACCAGCGCGGTGAGCGTCGCGTCGCCCAGCGCCTCCCACCAGCGTGCGAGCACGGGCGCCGCATCGGCCTGCGCGTTCCGCACGAAGGTGCCGCGCGCGACCGCATCGGCGGCGGCGGCGGGCGGGCCGGCGTAATCGGGGCCGACGGTACATCCCGCCAGCGCCGCGGCGGAGAGGAGGAGAGCAAGGTATCGCATCAATGCACCATCGCCGGCCCGCTGCTCCTAGGCAGCGGACGCAGGAACAGGACCAGCGGCAGGACGGCGAGCGTGCCCACCCCCATGATCCAGAAGATGTCGTTATAGGTCATCGCCAGCGCCTGTGCCTGGACCTGCTGCCCTAGCAGCCGCAGCCCGGCTGTGGCGTCGCCCACCTGCTGCGACAGCCCGCCGACATAGGTCTGCACGCCGGCGTCGTTGGCGGGCATCGCCTCCTCCAGCCGGCGCGAATGGAAATAGAGGCGCTTGTCCTGGAGGATCGAGATGCCCGCCAGCGCGAAGCTGCCGCCCAGGTTGCGCACCGCGTTGAACAGGCCCGACGCGTCGCCGGCATCCTCCGGCGGCACCGATCGCACCGTCGCCTGGCTGAGGAACAGCATCCCCAGGATCTGCCCCACGCCGCGCATCAGCTGCGACACGGTGAAATCGCCGCCGGTCGACGCCGCGGTCAGATGCGCGTCGAGGAAGGAGGAGCCGGCCATGATCAGCAGCCCCGCCGCCACCGCGATGCGGATGTCGACGCGCACCAGCAGGATCGGCACGATCGCCATCATGAACAGGCTCGGCAGCCCCGACAGCAGCACGACCTTGCCCGCCTGTAGCGCGTTATAGCCCGCCAGCGTCGCCAGGAACTGCGGGATGGCATAGCTGGTGCCGTAGAGGACGACGCCCAGCACCATTCCCATCAGCGCGACCGATCCGAACTGCCGGTCGCGCAGCAGCCGCAGCTTGATGATCGGGCGCGCCGCGGTCAGCTGCCCCAGCGCCAGCAGCAGGAAGCCGACCGCGGAGGTGACGAACATCGCGCGGATCAGCCCGGAGGCGAACCATTGCTCGCGCTGCCCGTCCTCCAGCATCACGGTCAGCCCGCCCAGCCCCAGCGCCAGCCCGGCGATGCCCAGCCAGTCGGCCTGCGCGATCAGGTGCAGCTTCGCGCGCCGATGCGGCAGCCCGACCAGCAGCAGCGTGACGAGGATCGCGCAGATCGGCACGTTGATGAAGAAGGCATAATGCCAGCTGATGTTCTCGGTCAGCCACCCGCCGATCAGCGGCCCCAGCACCGGCCCCAGGATCGCGGTGACGCCGAAGGCGGCGATGCCGATCGGCTGCTGCGCCGGCGGCAGCCGCTGCGCGATGATGACCTGTGCGGTCGGGATCATCGCGCCGCCGGTAAAACCCTGCCCGACGCGCCCGACGATCATCATCGACAGCGTGGTGGAGACGCCGCACAAGACGGAGAAGGCGGTGAACAGCCCCGCCGCGATCAGCAGGAAGGTGCGCAGGCCCAACACGCGCTCGAGCCACGCCGCCATCGGGATGATGACGATCTCCGCGACCAGATAGGCGGTGGCGATCCACGTCCCCTCGGTCCCGCTGGCGCCGATCTCGCCCTGGATCGTGGGCAGCGCGGAATTGACGATCGAGATGTCGAGCGTCGCCATGAACGCGCCCAGCGTCCCCGCCGCCACCGCCAGCCACGCGGTCAGGTCGGCGCGTTCGGCGGGCGGGTTCGCGGCGGCGGCGGCGGCGCTCGCCACGTCAGCGGTCCTGCTGCGCGCGGATGCGGTCCATCTCGCCCTTGGCGCCGATCGTGTCGACCGTCACCGTCACCGACAGTCCGGGGACGAGCAGGCGGCGCGCGGCCGGGGTGGCGGCGATCGCGATGCGTACCGGCACGCGCTGGACGATCTTGGTGAAATTGCCGGTCGCGTTCTGCGGCGGCAGGATCGAGAATTGCGCGCCGGTGCCGGGCGCGATGCTGGCGACGCGGCCCTGGATCTCCAGCCCGTCGAGCGCATCCACCTTGATCCGCGCGGGCTGGCCGGGGCGCATCAGCGCCAGCTGCGTCTCCTTGAAATTGGCGGTGACGTACAGCGACTGGAGCGGGACGATCGACATCAGCCGCATGCCCGGCTGGACATATTGCCCCACCGTCACGGTGCGGTCGCCGACGCGCCCCGCGATCGGCGCGCGCAGGATGGTGGCGCCGACGTCGACGTCGGCGGCGGACAATTGCGCGCGCGCCGCCTGACCCTGCGCCTCGCCCTGCCGCACCTGGCTCTGCAACGCGGCGACGCGGCGCTGCTGCACCGCCAGCGCGGCGGCCTGTGCGCGGACATTGTCGGCGGACTGGCGCGCGGTCGCCTCCAGCTGCGCCAGCTGCTGGCGCGTCTCCGCGCCCGAGGCGGCGAGCGGGCGATAGCGCGCGACCTCGCCCGCGTCATAGGCCGCCTTGGCCCGCGCGGCGTCGAGCTGCGCCCGCGTCTGCGCGATCGTGGCATGTTGCTCCGCCACCTGCGCGCGCGCCGCATCGGCCTGCGCGGCGGCGACCGCGATCTGCGCCTGCGCCTGTGCCGCCTGCGCGCGCGCGTTGCGCGGATCGATCCGCAGCAGCGGCTGGCCCGCGGCGACGTCCTGATTCTCCGCCACCAGCAGCTGCGCCACGTTCCCCGCGACGCGCGGCGCCACGGTGACCATGTCCGCCTCGACCCGCGCGTCGTTGGTGTCCTGCCGATACTGGCCCACCGTCTGGTAGCGGACGAACCAGATCCCGCCGACGATCAGCACGATCGCCGCCAGCGCGAGCAGGATCAGCCTGGCACGCCCGCTCAGCTTGCGGCGTTGTGGCGAGTCGTCGTCATCGGTGGCGTCGGTCATGCGCGCGCATCTAGGCGCCTGCGCTTAACCGGACAAGGTGTCCGTTTAACAATCAGCCGCCGCCGTCGCGCTCGATATCGGCGCCGACCGCGGACAGTTTCTCCTCCAGCCGCTCGTACCCGCGGTCGAGGTGATAGACGCGCGATACCGACGTCTCGCCATCCGCGACCAGCCCTGCGATGATCAGGCTCATCGACGCGCGCAGGTCGGTCGCCATCACCGGCGCGCCGACCAGCCGGTCGACCCCGCGCACCACCGCGGTGCGCCCGCGCACCTGGATGTCCGCCCCCATCCGCGCCAGCTCGGGCACGTGCATGTAGCGGTTCTCGAAGATCGTCTCGGTCAGCATGCTGGCGCCCGCCGCCTTGCACAGCATCGCCATGAACTGCGCCTGCATGTCGGTGGCGAAACCCGGATAGGGCGCGGTCGACAGCGTCAGCGGCTTCAGCTGCGCGTCGCTGGTGACCAGGATCGAGCTGCGGCGCTCCTCGATCCCCACGCCCGCCTCGCGCAGCGCGTCCAGCGTCGCGCCCATATCGGCGGGGGTGACGTTCATCAGCTCCACCTCGCCCCCGGTGACCGCGGCGGCGCAGGCATAGCTGCCCGCCTCGATCCGGTCGGGCATCACCGCATAGGTGGCGCCGTGCAGCTCGTCGACGCCCTCGATCTCCAGCGTCTCGGTGCCGATCCCCTCGATCTGCGCGCCCATCGCGACCAGGCAGCGGCACAGATCGACGATCTCCGGCTCGCGCGCCGCATTCTGGATCCGGCTGCCGCCCTTCGCGGTGACCGCGGCCATCAGCACGTTCTCGGTCGCGCCGACCGACACGATCGGGAAGCTGTACTTGCCCCCCGACAGGCGTCCGCCCGGCGCGGTCGCGGTGACATATCCCGCGCTCATCTCCAGATGCGCGCCGATCGCCTCCAGCGCCTTCAGGTGGAGGTCGATCGGGCGGTTGCCGATCGCGCACCCGCCGGGCAGCGACACCCGCGCCTGTCCCGCACGCGCCAGGATCGGGCCGAGCACCAGGATCGAGGCGCGCATCTTGCGCACGATATCATAGGGCGCCTCGGTCGAGGTCAGCTGGCCGGCGCGGATCGTCATCACGCGGCCGAAATCCTCCGGCCGACTGCCCTCGATCGTGGTCGATGCGCCCAGCTGGTTGAGCAGGTGGCCGAAGCCGTCGACGTCGGCCAGCCGCGGCAGGTTGCGCAGCGTCAGCGGCTCGTCGGTCAGCAGCGCGCAGGGCATGAGCGTCAGGGCGGCATTCTTTGCCCCGGAAATGGGCAGCTTGCCGTTCAGGCGGCGGCCGCCGCGGATGAGGATACGGTCCATGGCGCCATGCTCTATCCAATGCCGCGGCCACCGCCAAGCGAGCGTACCGGCACGCCGCGCCGCCGCGCGCGCCGGCACGGCCTTTTTTCCCGCTTGATCGGGTTTAATGCGCGCGCGCCCGGCACCCGCGTAACGACCCGGAACAAACCGGGGGACAACAGACGGGTGCCAGTGCGTAGCTTCGCCGATCAGATCGGCGACATTCTGGACGTGACGCCGGACGAGCGGCGGGCGCTGGAACGCCTGCTGGAGCGCGAGCGCATTGTCCGGCGCGGCACCACCTTGGTGCGCGAGAACGACCGCTCGACCGAGCTGTTCGCGCTGAAGAGCGGGATGATGATGGCCTATGTGCTGCTGGACGACGGCAGCCGGCAGGTGCTGCGCTTCCTGTTCCCGGGTAACATGATCGGCATGGCGGTGGTCGCCTATGGCAAGGCGCCGCAGACGCTGGTGGCGCTGGCGGACAGCGTGGTGGCGTCGATCGACCGCACCCAGCTGGCCGACCTGATGTACCGCCACCCGCGCGTCGCGCTCGCCATCGCGGGGCTGGAGCAGGTGGAGCGGTCCGCGCTGACCGACCGGCTGGCGGGGGTGGGGCGCACCTCGGCACGCGCGCGCGTCGCCGCGGTGCTGCTCGACATCCGCGACCGGATGCGGCGCTGCGATCCGTCGATCGGTGCCGCCTTCTCGCTGGGGCTGACGCAGGAGGAGATCGGCGACGCCACCGGGCTGACCGCGGTGCACGTCAACCGTATGCTGCGCCAGCTGGAGGACCAGGCGCTGATCGCGCGCAACGCGGGGCGGGTGACGATCCTCGACGAACCCGCGCTGGTGCGCGCGGCGAATTACGTCGATCGCATGGCCGGGCTCGACCTGTCGTGGCTGCCGGTGCCGCCGAATCGGTGAGTTGTCGGTGGAGAGCGATTAAAGCCCCTCCCCTTCAGGGGAGGGGATGGGGGTGGGGTGAGCCTCGCAGAGAGCTCCGCCTGTGACTGCCCCACCCCAACCCCTCCCCTGAAGGGGAGGGGCTATCTACGTATTCCGCTCGCCCCCAGCTGCGCATCGATCGCGTCCAGCAACCGCGCCAGCCCCGCCGCGTCGCGCGCCTCCGCGCGCAGCGTCAGCGAGGCCTGCGTGTTCGACGCGCGCAGCAGCCACCAGCCGTCGGCCTCGGACACGCGCAGTCCGTCGGTCGTGTCGACCCGCGCGCCCGCGGCGGCGAGCCGTTCGGCGACCTCCGCCACCACCGCCTCCTTGCGCGCCTCGGCGACCGCGACGCGCACGTCGGGCGTCGCGCAGCGCGGCGGCATCGCCTCGCGCAGTTCGGCCAGCGAGCGTCCCGACAGATGGATCGCGCGGATCAGCCGCACCGCGGCGTACAGCGCGTCGTCGAACCCGTAATAGTCGTGCGCGAAGAACATATGGCCGGACAGTTCGCCCGCCAGCGGTGCGCCCAGTTCCTTCAGCTTCGCCTTCATCCGGCTGTGCCCGGTCTGCCACATCACCGGGGTGCCGCCCGCCGCGGCGATCGTGTCGAACAGCGTGTCGCTGCACTTCACGTCGGCGACGATCGTCGCGCCGGGCAGTTCGGCGAGCGTCGATGGCACCAGAATGGACAGGATGTCGTCGCCCCACAGCACGCGGCCGTGCGCGTCGATCAGGCCGATCCGGTCGCCGTCGCCGTCGAAAGCCACGCCGAAATCGAGCTTCTTGTCCGCGACCAGCGCCTTCAGGTCGCGCAGATTGTCCTCGACCGTGGGATCGGGATGATGGTTGGGGAATTCACCGTCGACATCGCAGAACAGCAGATGGTGCTCACCCGGCAGATGCTGGACCAGCTGCTCGACGACCGGGCCGGCGGCGCCGTTGCCCGCGTCCCATCCGATGCGGAACGTGCCCCCGGCATAGCCGGCCATCAGCCGCCCGACGTACAGCGCGCGGACATCCGCCTGTTCGACGCTGCCGGTCCCGTCGGTCCACGCCCCCGCCGCGGCGATCCGCGCCAGGTCCTGGATATCCGCGCCGAAGAAGCTGTCGTGGCGAAGTACCAGCTTGAAGCCATTGTCCTCGCGGGGATTGTGGCTGCCGGTTACCTGTATGCCGCCGTCCACCTCTAGCGTCGCCTCGGCATAATAGAGCATCGGCGTCGGCCCCAGCCCGATGCGCACGACATCGACGCCCGACGCGACCAGCCCCTCCACCAGCGCCGCCTCCAGCGCGGGCGAATGCGTGCGCCCGTCATAGCCCACCGCGACCCGCCGCCCGCCCGCGGCGCGGACGCGGGTGGCGAAGGCGCGGCCGATCGCCTGCGCGTCGGCGGGGTGGAGGTTGGCGCCGACGGTGCCGCGGATATCGTATTCGCGCAGGATGACGGGGTCGAAATGGTGGGTCATGACACGATCTGCCTGGTTGCTCTCGTCATCCCAGCGAAGGCTGGGATCTTTTGGTGGCGCGCGTCACGCCAGCCACGCAGAGACCCCAGCTTTCGCTGGGGTGACGGGAAGGAGGCTCATCCATCGTCCCGCAACCGTTCCAGCAGCAGGTCGCGCGCGGCGTTGGCGCGGCGCGTCGCCTCCGCCGATCCGCCGCGGTCGGGATGGACGTCCGCCACCAGCCGGCGGTGCGCGGCGCGGATCGTCGCGGCGTCGGCGTCCCGCGCCACGCCCAGCAGCCCGCGGGCCTGCGCGATCGCGGAGGGCCGGCGCGGCGCGGGCTTGCGCAGCAGCCACCACACCAAAGCGATGATCGCGGCGGCGACGATCCATTTCATCGCCTCACTCCGCGAACAGCGGCATCGCCACCTCGGGCAGCGCCAGCGCCGCCATCATCTCGCGCAATTCCTGCCGTGCGGCGACATGGCTCAGCCCCATCCCGCCGAACGCCTTGGCGTCGAGCAACGTCAGCCCCTTGGGGAACAGCTCGCGATAGATCACGCGCTCGCCCAGCCCCGGGATGATGCGGAAGCCGACGCGCCGCGCCAGCTGGTCCAGCGCCTCCGACACGCGGCGCATGTTGCGCGCCTCCAGATATTGCAGGCGATTGCGCAGCACGACCCAGTCGATCGTCGTCCCGTCCTCGCGCGCGCGCGCCTTGCGCGCGTCCCAGATCAGCTCCGAATAGAAACTGGGGCGCGTCACCTTGAACGTCTCCGGATCGACCTGCCCGATCAGGTCGAAGTCGACGAAGCTGTCGTTCATCGGCGTCACCAGCGTGTCCGCCAGCGCGGCGGCGATCCGCGCCGCGGGATCGTCGCGCCCCGGCGTGTCGATCACCAGGAAGTCGTAGCCTTGCGTGAATTCCTGGAACAGCCCGGGGAAGTTCCCGTCCGCGCGCCCGTCGCCCGTTTCATGGCGCGGGCAGGGCAGGTCAATACCGGCGCGCGTCACCGTCGCCTCGCGATTGTCGAGGTAGCGGCCCAGCGTGCGCTGGCGATGGTCCAGGTCGATGCACGCGACGCGCGCGCCCTTCGCCGCCAGCGCGATCGCGACATGGACCGCGGTGGTCGACTTGCCCGTGCCGCCCTTTTCGTTGGCGAACACGATGACGTGCGTCTTCGGCACACTCTCCGACAATTCGTCGCATCCCTGATTGATTGCCCTTGGCCGCGATCATAGAACGCGCCGCCGCGAGTTTCGAGTGATAATGGCCGGGGGCTAATTGGTGGAAGTATATCGGGATCTCGCCGCGATGCGCGACGCGCTGGGGGCCGCGCGCGCGGACGGGCGCGAGGTGGCGCTCGTGCCGACGATGGGCGCGCTGCATGCCGGGCACATCGCGCTGGTGGAGGCCGCACGCCGTCCGGGGGCGTGCGTGGTCGCGTCGATCTTCGTCAATCCGAAGCAGTTCGGCGCCAACGAGGACCTGTCGCGTTACCCGCGCAAGGAGACCGGCGACATCGCGATGCTGACCGATGCGGGCTGCGACATGCTGTGGCTGCCCCCGGTGGAGGCGATGTATCCCGACGGCTTCGCCACCAACGTCAGCGTCGCGGGCGTCAGCGAGGGGCTCGACGGCGCCGCGCGCCCCGGCCATTTCGACGGCGTGGCGACGGTGGTGGCCAAGCTGTTCAACCAGGTCCGCCCCACCCGCGCCTATTTCGGCGAGAAGGATTTCCAGCAGCTGGCGGTGATCCGCCGCATGGTCGCCGACCTCGACTTCGATATCGAGATCACCGGCGTGCCGACCCAGCGCGAGGATGACGGCCTCGCGCTGTCGTCGCGCAACGTCTATCTGCTGCCCGAGGAGCGGCAGAAGGCGGTCGCGCTGCCCCGCGCGCTGGGGGTCGCCGCGCGCGCCATCCTGGGCGGCGGCGATGCGGCGAAGGCGGTGGCGGATGCGGCGGCCGCGCTGACCGCGGCCGGGTTCGCGGTCGATTACGTCTCGCTGGTCGATGCCGAGACGCTGGCGGCGGATCCGGCGCCCGGGCGCCGGCGGCAATTGCTGGCGGCGGCGCGGATCGGCCATACCCGGCTGATCGACAACCTTGCCGTCGATCCAGTAACGTAACGAATTATTGTAAGAATCTCAGTTAACCGCCTTAACCATTTGGTGAGGGCGTTCGGGCGAAACCCGTGGTCCAGAAATGGATCAACAGGGTTTCTCGACATGGTGACGAAGTTCGATACCGTGCTGCTCGACCGACGCATCGCCGATGCGCGCCGGGGTTGCGGCGACTCCGCCTACGATCTGGGCGTGGCCTATTCCACCGGCACCGCCGGGGCCGCGTTCGACCTGGTCGAGGCGCACAAATGGTTCAATCTCGCCGCGGTGCGCGGGGTCGAGGCGGCGCTGTCGGCGCGCGCGGAGATCTCCGAGGACATGACCGCGCGCGAGATCGCGACGGCGCAGCGCGCCGCGCGCGACCTGCTCGCCGGCATCCAGCGCCGCGCCGCCTGATCGCCCACCTGACCGCTCACCGGCCCCGGACGGACCCGATCGGGTTGCCGCCGGGTTCACCCTTCCCGTAAACGCAGGGCAATGCCCGGTAGCGTTCAGGGGGTGGGGTCATGGTGAAGCGTTGGTGGCCGTTCGCGGCGCTGCTGGTGGTCGCGGCATGCGCCCGCGCGCCGACCCCGGTCGTCCCGCCCGCACCGCCGCCGCCGGTGCTGACCCCGGCACCGATGCCGCCGGGCGGACGCCCCGGCATGATCATCCCCGCGCGCCTGCCCGACGGCGGCTGGGCCACGCCCAACCGCAACCTGTCCGCCGCGGGCGCGATATGGCATTTGCGCAGCGCGCTGAACGTCGCGGCGCTCGCCTGTCGCGGCGCGCAGGAAGCGACGATGGTCGCCGACTATAACGCGCTGCTCGGCCGCCAGAAGGCCGCCTTCGCCACCGCGCAGACCGCGCTGGAGGGCGAGTATAAGGCGGCCGGCGCGCGCGACTGGCGCGACCGCTACGACGACCAGGCGACGCGGCTGTACAATTTCTTCGCACAGGATTTCGCGCGCGCCGGCTTCTGCGCGGTCGCCGCGCAGACGCTGACGGATGCGCAAGCGGTGACGCCCGCGACCCTGCCCGCGTTCGCGAGCGAGCGGCTGGCGGCGCTGGAGCGGCCGTTCACCGATTTCTTCGTGGCATATGATCGGTGGCGGAGCGGGGTGATGGTCACGCCGGTGCCGGTGCCGACTCTGACGGTGGATGTGTCGACGTTGGGCTAAGAACAAAAGCCCTCTCCCCTGCGGGGAGAGGGTTGGGTGAGGGGCAGGTGCCTCGCAGAGAGGTCGTTCTCGGTGAGACCCCGACCCCTCACCCCAACCCTCTCCCCGGAGGGGAGAGGGAGTCATTAACGACGGTTGCGCCACCCCCGGCGACGCGCCAGTTAGCGGCGCATGCCGGACATGCTCCTCCCCCCGCCGCCCGCGGACCTGCTGACGGGCGCCAGCCTGTTCCTCGATTTCGACGGCACCCTGGTGGAGATCGCCGATTCGCCCGATGCGGTCACCGTCGCCGCCACCGTCCCCGCGCTGCTCCAGCGGCTGGCGCGCGCGCTCGACGGGCGCGTCGCGATCGTCACCGGGCGGCCGGTGGCGGAGGTGCGCGCGCTGCTGGCGCCCGCCGCCTGGCCGGTCGCGGGCAGCCACGGGCTGGAGATCGCGGGCGTCGACGGCGCCGTCGCCGCGCCCGATCGCCCCGCCGCGCTGGATGCGGCGCTGGACGCCGCACACGCGCTGGCGCGGCGGCATCCGGGGTTGCTGGTGGAGGACAAGCCGTTCGGCGTCGGCCTCCATTATCGCCGCGCCCCCGCGGCGGGCGACGATGCCGCGCGGCTGGCGGACGAACTGGCCGGCGCGCACGATCTGGTCGTCCAGCACGGCAAGATGGTGGTCGAGCTGCGGCTGAAGGGGCGCGACAAGGGCGCCGCGGTCGATCTGCTGATGGCGGAACCCGCACGCCGGGGTGCGCGTCCTGTGTTCATGGGGGACGATGTGACCGACGAAGCGGGTTTCCGGGCCGCGCGCGCGCTGGGCGGCGTGGGCATCCTCGTCGGTCCGCCCCGCGATACCGCTGCCGGCTATCGCGTCGACGATGTCGTCGCCGCGCTCGGCTGGCTCGACCTGGCTGGTAGGGAGGCACGATGACGACGACGCTGGACCTGTGGCCGATCGGCAATTGCCAGGTGAGCGCGCTGGTGGACCGCAGCGGGCGCTTCGTCTGGGGCTGCGTGCCGCGGGTCGACGGCGATCCCCTGTTCTCCGCGCTGCTGGGCGGGGAGGAGCCATCCGCCGGCTATTGGGCGATCACGCTGGAGGACGTGGTGTCGGTGGAGCAGGAATATATCCGCAACACCCCCATCCTGGTCACCCGCCACACCGACGCGCATGGCGGCGCGATCGAGGTGATCGATTTCTGCCCCCGGTTCCAGCGCGAGGGGCGGACCTATCGCCCGGTCGCCTATGCCCGCATCGTGCGCCCGGTCGCGGGCAGCCCGCGGGTGCGCGTCGCGTTGCGCCCGACCTGCGGCTGGGGTGGGGGGTGCCGCGAGCAGATCGGCGGCTCCAACCATTTGCGGCTCCTGCTCGACACGCTGTCGCTGCGCCTCACCACCACCGCGCCGATCGCGATGGTGCGCGAGGAACGGTCGTTCCGCGTCGAGGCGCCGCTGCATTTCTTCCTGGGGCCGGACGAGAGCTTCCAGGGCGATCTCGCCAGCACCGTCGACCTGATGCTCTATCGCACGACGCAGGAATGGCAGACGTGGGTGCGCGGGCTCGCCGTGCCGCTGGAATGGCAGGAAGTGGTGATCCGCTGCGCGATCACGCTGAAATTGTGCCAGCATGAGGAGACGGGCGCGATCGTCGCCGCGCTGACCACCTCGGTCCCCGAACATGCCGGGTCGCAGCGCAACTGGGACTATCGCTACTGCTGGATTCGCGATGCGTATTATACGGTGCAGGCGCTCAACCGGCTCGGCGCGCTCGACGTGCTGGAAGGCTATCTCGGCTATCTGCGCAACATCGTCGACGAGGCGACGCACGGCGATGCGGCGAGCCATATCCAGCCGCTCTACGGCGTGCTGGGCGAGCCGCAGCTGCCCGAGCGGGTCGCCCCCGACCTGCCCGGCTATCGCGGCATGGGGCCGGTGCGCGTCGGCAACCAGGCCGCCGAGCAGATCCAGCACGATGCCTATGGCCAGATCGTGTTGTGCAGCGTCCACGCCTTCTTCGACCAGCGGCTGTTCCGCCTTGCGGGCGTGGAGGATTTCGAATCGCTGGAGCGCGTCGGCGACCGCGCCTGGGCCTATCACGATCAGCCGGATGCGGGGCTGTGGGAGCTGCGCACGCGCCAGAGCGTCCACACCTATTCCTCCGCGATGTGCTGGGCGGCGTGCGACCGGCTCGCCAATGCGGCCGAGCGGCTGAACCTGCCGGAGCGGCAGCGGATGTGGGCGGAGCGGGCCGCGATCATCCGCGAGCGGATCGAACATGCGGCGTGGCGCCCCGATACGCGGCGCATGTCGGCGACCTTCGCGGGCGACGATCTCGACGCCAGCGTGCTCCAGCTGCTCGACCTGCGCTTCCTGTCGGCGGACGATCCGCGCTTCGTCGACACGCTGACCGCGATCGAGAAAGGGCTGCGGCGCGGCTCCACCATGTTGCGCTACGATACCGAGGACGACTTCGGCCTGCCGGAAACAGCGTTCAATTTCTGCACCTTCTGGCTGATCGAGGCGTTATTCCTAACTGGGCGCAGCGACGAGGCGCGCGCCTTGTTCGAGGAGATGCTGTCCCGGTGTACCGCCGCCGGGTTGCTGTCGGAGGATATCGAGCCGACCACCGGAGAGCTGTGGGGCAATTACCCGCAGACCTATTCGCTGGTCGGCATGATCAACTGCGCCGGCATGTTGAGCAAACCGTGGAGTCACATTCGTTGAGCCGTCTGATCGTCATTTCCAATCGCGTGAGTGCCCCCAGCGGATCGACATCGGCGGCGCAGGGCGGGCTGGCGGTGGCGATGGCGGCGGCGCTGCGCGCGCGCGGCGGCTTGTGGTTCGGCTGGTCGGGGGAGCAGACCGCGGAGTTCACCGGGCACATCAACTTCCAGCGCAGCGACGGCGTCACCACCGCGACCGTCGACCTGGAGGAGCAGGACGTCCAGGAATATTACGACGGCTATGCCAACCGGACCTTGTGGCCGCTGTTCCACTATCGCATCGATCTGGCGGAATATGAGCGCGAGTTCGCGGGCGGGTACCAGCGCACCAACCAGCGCTTCGCCGACACCGTCCGCCCGCTGATCGAGCCCGACGACGTCGTCTGGATCCAGGATTATCACATGTTCCCGCTGGGGGCGGAGCTGCGCGCGCGCGGCTGCGCCAACCGCATCGGCTTCTTCCTCCACATCCCCTGGCCGCCGCGCCGCCTGCTGGGGACGCTGCCCAATGCGCGCGAGCTGGTGGAGGCGCTGTTCGCCTACGACCTGATCGGCTTCCATACCGAGGAGTGGCTGGAATCCTTCTGCGATTTCGCCACCCACGACATGGGCGCGACGATCGAGAACGGGGTGGCGCGGCTGGGCGAGCGGTCGGTGCGGCTGATGGCCTGCCCGATCGGGATCGACGCCGCCGCCTTCGCCGACATGTCGAAGAGCGTGCCGGCGCGGCTCGCCTATCGCCGGATGCGCGATTCGGCGACCGGGCGCGACATGATCGTCGGCGTCGACCGGCTCGACTATTCGAAGGGGCTGGAGGAGCGCTTTCTCGGCTACGAACGCTTCCTGATCGAGCATCCGGAGGAGCGCAAGGAGGTGTTCCTGCTCCAGATCGCGCCGCCCAGCCGGGTGTCGGTGGAAAGCTACCAGCGCATCCGCCAGTCGCTGGAGGGGCTGTCGGGGCGGATCAACGGCGAATATGCCGATGTCGACTGGGTGCCGGTCCGCTACGTCAACCAGGGCTATCCGCGCGACCAGCTGGCCGGCATCTATCGCGCCGCGAAGATCGGGCTGGTGACCCCGCTGCGCGACGGGATGAACCTGGTGGCGAAGGAATATGTCGCTGCACAGGATCCGGAGGATCCCGGCGTGCTGGTGCTGTCGCGCTTCGCCGGCGCGGCGGAGCAGATGACCGACGCGCTGCTGGTCAACCCGTACAGCGCGGAGGAGGTGTCCGACGCCATCTGGCAGGCGCTGCGCATGCCGAGGGACGAGCGCATCCGCCGCTGGGAACGGTTGATGGCCGGGGTGCAGGACACCGATGTGACGTGGTGGGCGGACCGGTTCCTCGACGCGCTGGAGCGTGAGGATGTGGGCATTAACTGACCTCTTATCCCTCCCCTGAAGGGGAGGGGTTAGAAAGAGGCCTGCTGGATATGGCGGTCTCACCCCATCGCCGCGCGCGCTCGCCCCGCCAGCCTTTCCACCGCCGCGTCGTGGATCCCCGCCGCGCTCACCAGCACGCCATAGGCCCGCGGGTCCGCCTTGTTGAACATCAGCGGCGCGCCCAGCGCGTCGCTGACGCGGGCGCCCGCCTCCGCCGCCAACAGCACCGCGGCGGCGATGTCCCATTCATTGCCCCAGCGCAGCGTCGCGACCAGGTCGGCGTGGTCGGCGGCGATCATCGCGATGCGCAGCGCGATCGAATTGGGCTTTTCCACCGCCACCAAATCGCGGTCCGCCTTGGGTAAGGCATCGACCGGCGCGCGCGATCCCGCCAGCATTGTGCGCCCGCCCGCCGTCACGCGGACGCCGTTGCGCGTCGCGCCGGCCCCCGCCACCGCGCGCCACACCTCGTCGCGCGCGGGCGCGTCGAGCACGCCGATCAGCGGATGCCCCGCCTCCACCAGCGCCACCGACACGCACCAGCCGGGGCGCCCGCGGATATAGTCGCGCGTGCCGTCGATCGGATCGACCACCCACACCCGCCGCCGTGCGAGGCGCGCGGGATTGTCGGCGGTCTCCTCCGACAGCCAGCCGGCGTCCGGCACCAGCGCGGACAGCCGCTCGTGGAGCAGCCGGTCGACGTCGAGGTCGACCTGGCAGACCGGCTCGCCCGGCGCCTTCTCCCACCGCGCGAACGCGGTGTGCCAGCGCGCGAAGGCCATCGCCGCCGCCTCGCGCACGACGCCCGCGACCGCATCCGCCAGCGCGGGCAGCGAGGCGTCGGCGTCAGCCACCCGCGACGGTCATCCCGTCCACCCGCAGCGTCGGCACGTTCACGCCGTAGCGGAAGACAAGGTCGTTGGCCGGCGTCAGCTGCGCGTACATCGCCTTCAGATTGCCCGCGATGGTCAGCTCCGCGACGGGACGCGTGATCTCGCCATTCTCGATCAGGAAACCGGCCGCGCCGCGGCTATAGTCGCCGGTCACCGCATTGACGCCCTGGCCGATCAGCTCGGTGATATAGACGCCGCGCGCAATGTCGCCGATCAGCGTCGCGACCGGCACCTTGCCCGCCCCCATATACAGGTTGCTGCTCGACACGCCGGGCGCGCCCGCGATGCCGCGCGCGGCATGGCCGGTCGGCTCCAGCCCCAGCTGTCGCGCGGAGGCGGAATCGAGCAGCCATGTCTCCAGCATCCCGTCGCTGACGATCGCGGCGGGACCGACCGGCAGCCCCTCGCCGTCGAACGGGCGCGAGCGCAGGCCGTGCGGACGCTGCGGATCGTCCAAGATGGTGATGCCGGGCGCGAACACCGCCGTCCCCATCGCATCGAGCAGGAAGCTGGTGCGCCGCGTGATCGCACCGCCGGAAATGGCGGAGATGAGATGCCCGATCAGGCTGGCGCCGACGCGCGGATCGAACACGACCGGCATCGCGCCGCTGGCGATGCGCGCCGGATTCAGCCGCGCCACCGCACGCTCGCCCGCCAGACGCCCGATCGCGTCGGGCGTGTCGAGCCGCGCGTGGTGGCGGCTGGAATGGTGCGCATAATCGCGCTGCATCCCGGCGCCCTCGCCCGCGATCACGCTGGCGGACAGGCCATAGCCGGTGGTGGCATAGGCGCCCGCGAAGCCGTGGCTGGTGGCGAGCGCCCAGACGCTCGACGCCGCCGAGGCGCCGCCGCCCTCGCTGTTGGTGACGCCGGCGACCGCGCGCGCGGCATCCTCCGCGGCCATCGCGGCTTCGCGCAGCTCCAGCGGGGTGACGGCCGCGTGATCGGCGAGGTCCAGCAGCGGCGCGGCGCCGTGGAGCAGGCGCTCCTTCGGCGCCAGCCCCGCCCAGCGATCCTCCGGCGCCTCGCGCGCCATCGCCACCGCCCGCTCGACCAGCGCGTCCATCGCCGCGGACGACAGGTCGGAGGTGGAGACGCTGGCGGAGCGCTGCCCGACGAAGACGCGCAGCCCCAGATCCTCGCCCTCCGACCGGCCGACATCCTCCAGCTTGCCGAGCCGGACCGACACGTCGGTCGAGGCATGTGCGGCGAAGACGGCGTCGGCGGCATCGGCCCCGGCGGCGGTGGCACGGCGGACGATGTCGTGGGCGCGCTCCTGCGCCTGATCGGGGGTCAGCATCGTCTCGACTTAGGGGGTGGGGCGGGGCGTTGCTAGACCCGCGTGCCCACCGCCGCGCAGGCGAGGAACATCAGCAGCCCGGCGAACCGATTGGCGCGGAAGCGACGGAGCGCGCCGTCACCGTCATCGGTGTTCAGCGTCGCCACCTGCCATGCGAGGTGCAACGCCACCGGCAGCAGCGCGGCGAGCGCGAGCGGGTCGGCGCGCACCTGCCATATCGCGACGCCCCAGCCGGTCAGCGCGACCGCATAGCAGATCGCGACCCCGGCGCGGACATGCCGCCCCATCGCCAGCGCGGAGGAGCCGATCCCGACCAGCGCATCATCCTCGCGATCCTGCAACGCGTAGATCGTGTCATAGCCGATCACCCAGAAGATGGTGCCGGCATAGAGCCACAGCCCCGGCGCCGCGAGCGTGCCCCAACTCTCGGTCCAGCCCACCAGCGCCGCCCAGGAGAAGACCAGCCCCAGCCACGCCTGCGGCCACCAGGTGATCCGCTTCATGAACGGATAGGCCGCGACCGGCGCCAGCGCGGCGAGCGACACGATCGCCGCCGCCCAGTGCAGCTGGAGCAGGACGACGAAGCCGATCAGGCACAGCGCCACCAGCCAGATCCACGCCGCGCGCATCGACACCGCGCCGCTGGCGAGCGGGCGATGCCGCGTGCGCGCGACGCTGGCGTCCAGATCGCGATCGACGATGTCGTTATAGACGCAGCCCGCACCGCGCATCGCGATACTGCCCAGCAACAGCCACGCGACCAATGTCCAGCGCGCGACGATCTCGCCCGCCAGCGCGACTGCCCAGGCGCCGGGCCAGAACAGCAGCCACCAGCCGATCGGCCGGTCGAACCGCGCCAGCGACGCGAAGGCGCGCGCGCGCGGCGGGAGGAGCGACAGCAGCCCGCGGTGTTCGGTGTCGGGGACGATGTCGGGGGCGGCGGTCATGGGGAGGCGATAGCGTGCTTTGGCCATCCCGTCGCCCCTGCGCAGGCAGGGGCCAATGTCTGCATCGTGCGTCGAAACGGTCGATGCGGATGCCGCCCCTCCTGTGACCAGGTGCCGCGACACGTGACAGACATGGGCTCCTGCCTGCGCAGGAGCGACGGCGATATGGGCGCACCACATGCCTTATCTCCGCCACCCCGCCCTCCTATCTTCCCGGCATGATGTTTCTCTCCCTCCTCGCCCTCGCCGCGGCGCCGGCCGCGGATCCGTTGGCGGGCACATGGCGCAACGCGGGCGACAGCGTGCGCATCCGGATCGAGCGCTGTCGCGGCGAGCCGGGGGTATGCGGCACCGTCGTCGCCGCCGATGCCAAAGCGCGCGCCGATGCCGCGCGTGGCGGGACCGACCGGCTGGTCGGCACCCCGCTGCTCCATGTCGAGCCCGACGGCGACGGGACATGGTCCGGCAGCGTCTTCGTCCCCGATCTCGGCACCGAGGTGGACGGTACGCTGCGGCTTGCCGGGCGCGATACGCTGGTGGTGCAGGGCTGCCTGTTCGCGGGCTTCGGCTGTCGCGAGCAGCGCTGGACGCGGGTGGCGGGCACTCCCGCGCGCAAGTGATCCATCTGTCGGTCGCGATCGGCCGGTTCTTCGAGGCATTGTTCTTCGCCATCCTGAAGGTGGCGGGCGCGATCGCGGGCAGCGTGGTGGGGATTGCGCTGGTCGGCGCGATCCTGTTCTGGGTGGCGCGGATGCTGATCGTGCGGGGCAAGAGGTGAGGGGAAGAGGGTGATGGGCGCCGAACCGGCCTGGCCGCCGCGGTCCACCCCGCGGTTGTTCGTGGAGGCGCCGCTCGCGCCCGGTGCGCTGCGGCTGGATGGCGCACAGGCGCATTATCTCGCCACGGTGATGCGCGCGAAGCCGGGCGATGCGGTCAAGCTGTTCGACGACGCCACCGGCGAATGGCTGGCGCAGGTGACGCAGGCGGGGCGGCGCGACGTGGCGCTCGACGTGACCGAGCGGCTGCGCGAGCGCGAGGCGGTGCCCGACCTGTGGCTGTGCGCCGCGCCGCTGAAGAAGGGGCGGGTCGACTGGCTGGCGGAAAAGGCGTGCGAGCTGGGGGTCGACCGGCTGGTCCCCGTCGTCACGCGGCGCACCGTGGTCGACCGCCCCAACACCGACCGGCTGCGCACGCAGATGATCGAGGCGGCGGAGCAATGCGGGCGCACCGCGCTGCCGCAGGTGGCCGACGCGGTAAAGCTGCCCGCGCTGCTGCGCGACTGGTCCGCGGAGCGCGCCTTGTTCTTCGCCGACGAGACGGGGGGCGAACCCGCCGCCGTGGCGATGCGCGCGCGGCCCGGCGCCGCGGCGATCCTGATCGGACCGGAAGGCGGGTTCGACGACGACGAGCGCGCGCTGATCCGTGGCCATCCGCAGGCGGTGGCGATCGCGCTCGGCCCGCGCATCCTGCGCGCGGAAACCGCGGCGGCGGCGGCGGTCGCGGTGTGGATGGCCGCGGCGGGGGATTGGTGAGGCACCCGTCACCCCGGCCTTGAGCCGGGGTCCCGCTTCCTCTCTTTGCGCCACGTGATGTAGAAGCGGGACCCCGGATCAAGTCCGGGGTGACGAGGACGGTTCGTCCGGGATCAAGACAGGCAGCGCACCCCCTAGCGCACCCGTTCATCCGCGAGTAAGGCGCGCCTCATGTCGACGAAGACCGTTTCGAACAGCAACGCAGCGGTCATCGGATCGCGCGACGAGCTCATCGCCCATTTCGCGGGCGGGGAGAAGCCGGCGGACCGCTGGCGCATCGGCACCGAGCACGAGAAGTTCGTTTACTCGACCGCCGATCACCATGCCCCGTCCTGGGGCGAGCCGGGCGGCATCCGCGCGCTGCTGATGGAGCTGGAGCAGCACGGCTGGACGCCCGTCGAGGAGGGCGGCAACATCATCGCGCTGACCGGCGCGGACGGATCGGTCAGCCTGGAGCCGGCGGGGCAGTTCGAGCTGTCGGGCGCGCCGCTCGACAACCTCCACCAGACCTGTGCCGAGACCGGGCGCCATTTGCAGCAGGTGAAGGCCGCGGGAGAGCGGCTGGGCGTCGGCTTCCTGGGGCTGGGGATGTGGCCCGACAAGCGCCGCGACGAGCTGCCGATCATGCCCAAGGGCCGCTACGCCATCATGCTGCGCCACATGCCGCGCGTCGGCACGATGGGGCTGGACATGATGCTGCGCACCTGCACGATCCAGGTGAACCTGGACTATGCCAGCGAGGCGGACATGGCGCAGAAGTTCCGCGTCGGCCTCGCACTTCAGCCGCTGGCAACCGCGCTGTTCGCCAATTCGCCGTTCACGGAAGGGAAGCCCAACGGGTATCTGAGCTATCGCAGCCATATCTGGTCGGACACCGACCCCGCGCGCACGGGGATGCTGCCGTTCGTGTTCGAGGACGGCTTCGGCTACGAACGCTACGCCGACTATATGCTCGATGTGCCGATGTACTTCGTTTATCGCGAGGGCCGTTACATCGACGCCGCCGGGCTGTCGTTCCGTGACTTCCTGAAGGGCGAATTGTCGGTGCTGCCGGGCGAGCGCCCGACGATCGACGACTGGAACGACCATCTGTCGACCGCCTTTCCCGAGGTGCGGCTGAAGACCTTCCTGGAGATGCGTGGCGCGGATGGCGGGCCGTGGGGGCGGATCTGCGCGCTGCCGGCGTTCTGGGTCGGGTTGCTGTACGACCGCGGCGCGCTGGACGCGGCGTGGGACGTGGTGAAGCGGTGGACGCTCGACGAGCGGCAGGCGCTGCGCGATGCGGTGCCGAAGCTGGGGCTGTCGGCGCCGATCCCGGGCGGCGGGCAGTTGCGCGATATCGCGGGGCAGGTGCTGGACATCGCGCATGCCGGCTTGGCGGCGCGCGCGGGGACCAATGGCGCGGGCGACGACGAGACCGGGTTCCTCGACCCGCTGCGCGAGATCGTGCGGACCGGCAAGGTGCCGGCGGAAGTGCTGCTGGAACATTATCACGGCGCCTGGGGCGGCGACGTCAGCAAGGTGTACGACGAGGCGAAGTTCTGATCTTCGCGTCACCCCGGACTTGATCCGGGGTCCCGCTTGATCGGGACGTTGCGGGAGAAGCGGGACCCCGGGTCAAGCCCGGGGTGACGACGATCCCCGCGCCCAGCGCAGGAACCGCGGTACCGCACCGTGCGCCTCGATCCACGCATCATAGTCCCGATACGCCGGATCCTCGCGCAAATGCCGCTCCTCGGTCTTCGCGCGCCAGTAATAGATGCCGCTGACGACGCCGAGCAGGATCGTCGCGCGCGCGGCATCGACCAGCGACCCGGTCGACAGCAGCGGGATCGTCGAGATCCACCAGAACAGGTTCTTCGCCAGATAGGCGGGATGGCGCGACCAGGCATAGGGGCCGTGCGTCAGCACGCCACGGTTGGTGAGGTTGGAGAAGCGCAAGCCGAACGCCACCGTCGCCCAGGCATAGATGCCGGTCAGCGCGACCAGCACCGCGCCGGTGATCGCCAGCAATAGCGGATGCCCCTGCATCCAGTGCGTCCAGTCCGCGGTGCCGGGGCGATAGTCGAACGGTCGCCCGTCATCCATCATGATGAACGGCGGATAGCAGATCAGCGCCGCGGTCCATGCCGCCATGAACGGATTGGCGGAGCGGATATGCGCGTCGAGCGGGCGCATCGTCAGCAGGTAACCGACGGTCGCGAAGGCGACGTCGACCACGAACATGAAGGTGATCAGCCAATTGGCCAGCCGCACCGGATCGGCGAGCGCGGCGCGCGGGTCCATCGCGACGAACTCGCCAAACCCGCCGGGCACGATCGCGAGCATGAAGGCGAGGAAGAATGCCTTCACCGCCCAGGCGCGCAGATGCGCCTGGATCTGCGCCACATCGGCGGTGCCGGTGCCGAGCAGCCACGCGCCCAGATGCCACGCCCCGTCGCGCGGATCCGCCAGATGGCGGTCGAGCCACAGCACATAGGGGATCGACAACACGAACAGCGCGGGCGCGGCGGCGGTCAGGCACCACATCGCGAAGGCGAACGGCATCTCCCCATAGAAGCGCCCGGTGGCATAGATCAGCGCGATCCCGGCCCAGGTGAGCCACAGCCCGGCGAGCTTCGTCAGGCTGACGTCGAGCGAGGCGCTCCACGCGCGTGGCGCATGCCAGTCGATCCCGGTGGACGGGTTGCGGTGGACACGATCGACCAGCAGCGACCACAGCACCATCGGCACGCCGCAGGCCGCGACGCCGACCAGCGCGGCATAGGGGCCGTCCATGCGATAATGGATCGTGACCACCAGCCACGCGACCAGCCCGGCCAGACCCGCGAGACCGACACCGTGCGACACCGCCGAGGCGGGACGCAGCGGCACGCGGGCGGCAGTGGCGAGCGCGGGGTCGTGGTACATGCGCGGCGGTGTACGCGGGAATGGTTAAGGGATCGGGTGACCGGTCGTGACCCGGGGCTTGACCCGGGGGCCAAGCGCTAGAGTCGCATTCGATTCGCGGTTGTCGCCCTCACCCTTCGTCGCCTTCGGCGCCTCTTCCCTCTCCCGCTGGGAGAGGGAGGGAGCGGCGTAGCCGCGGAAGGGTGAGGGTGAACAAGGTCGGTCGAAAGCGACTCCAACGATGGCAAGGTGCGTGGAGCCCTGGATGCCGGGACAAGCCCGGCATGACGATGAAGGAGGCCCGGGCGATCCCCGCCGTGTTCCGGCAACGCCCGTCACGGTCGATCACCCTGGGCTCCTGCCTTCGCAGGAGCACGGCGGCCTCAGCCCGCCGCCTCCGCCACGATCGCGATCCATCCCGCCTCGTCGACCACGCGGATGCCCAGATCCGCCGCCTTCTTCGCCTTCGACCCCGCGCCGGGGCCGGCGACCAGCAGGTCGGTCTTCTTCGACACCGATCCGGACACATGCGCGCCCAGCGACTCGGCCTGCGCCTTGGCCTCGTCGCGGCTCAGCGTCTCCAGCGTGCCGGTGAAGACGACGGTCTTGCCCGACACCTCGGACGCGCGAGTCTCGACATGGAAGGGCGGGGGCGACACCTCGCCCAGCAGGTCGTCCCATACGGCGCGATTGTGCGGTTCGTGAAAGAAATCGGCCAGCGCATGGCCGACCGCGGCGCCGACATTCTCCACCCCGATCAGGTCCGCGATCGCCTTGTCGAGCCGCGTGCGGTGCTTCGCCTCGGTCTCGCCCAGCGCCGCGGGGAAGGTGTCGCGCAACGCGATCACCTCATCCGCCAGCGCGGCGAGCGCGGGCAGCGTCTGGTAGCGCTTGAGCAGGTCGCGCGCGGTGACGATGCCGATGTGGCGGATGCCCAGCCCGAACAGCAGCCGCGCCGCATCGGGTGCGCGCTTCGCCGCGATCGCAGCGAGCAGCGCGTCGACCGATTTCGCCTGCCACCCCTCGCGCCCGACCAGCTCGTCGCGATGCGCGGCGAGGCGGAAGATATCGGCGGGTTCCGCGATCCAGCCGAGGTCGAGGAACTCGACCAATGTCTTCTCGCCAAGCCCGTCGATGTCCAGTGCGCCGCGGCTGACGATATGCTTCAGCCGCTCCCGCCGCTGCGCCGGGCAGATGAGCCCGCCGGTGCAGCGCACGTCGACCTCGCCTTCCTCCGCCACTGCCTCGCTGCCGCAGCGCGGGCAATGGTCCGGGAAGACGAACGGCGCGCGGTCCGTGTCGCGCGGCAGCACCTCGACGATCTGCGGGATGACGTCGCCGGCGCGTTGCAGCACCACGCGATCGCCGACGCGCACGTCGAGCCGCGCGATCTCGTCGCGGTTGTGGAGCGTCGCATTCGTCACGACGACGCCGCCGACGGTGACGGGGTGGAGCCGCGCCACGGGGGTCAGCTTGCCGGTGCGGCCGACCTGAATGTCGATCGCCTCCAGCACGGTCTGCGCGCGCTCGGCGGGGAATTTGTGCGCGATCGCCCAGCGCGGCGCGCGCCCGACGCTGCCCAGCCGCGCCTGCCAGTCGAGCCGGTCGAGCTTATAGACCACGCCGTCGATGTCGAACGGCAGGTCGGCGCGCTGCGCCTCGATCGCGCGATAGATCGCCAGCGCGGCGTCGGCGCCCGTGCATCGGGCGAAGGTATCTGCGACGGGAAAGCCCCAGTCGCGCAACGTCGCCACCACGGCGGCTTGCGTGTCGCCAGGCAAGGCGCTCGCCTCGCCCCAGCCATGCGCCAGGAAGCGCAACGGGCGCTGCGCGGTGACGCTCGCATCCTTCTGGCGCAGCGATCCGGCGGCGGCGTTGCGCGGATTGGCGAAGCGGCGCGGTTCCTTGCCCGCCGCCGCCGCCTCGTCGGCCAGCCGCGCGTTGAGCGCGGCGAAGGCGGCCTTTTCCATATACACCTCGCCGCGCACCTCGAACACGTCGGGGGCGGATGCGGGCAGCGTGGTCGGGATGTCGGCGATGGTGCGGACGTTGGCGGTCACGTCCTCCCCCACCGCGCCATCGCCGCGGGTCAGCGCCTGTACCAGCCGGCGGTCCTCGTAGCGCAGCGAGCATGACAGGCCGTCGATCTTGGGTTCGGCGGTCAGCGCCACCTCGGCGTCGTCGGGCAGCTTCAGGAAGCGGCGGACGCGCGCGACGAACTCCGCCACCTCCTCGTCGGAGAAGGCGTTGTCGAGGCTCATCATCGGGCGCGCATGCGCGACCTTGGCGAGATGCGCCGCCGGGGCGGCACCGACCTGGAGCGAGGGCGAATCGGCGCGGACCAGCGCGGGGAAAACGCGCTCGATCGCGGCGTTACGGCGCACCAGCGCGTCGTAATCGGCGTCGCTGATCTCGGGCGCGTCGTCGGTGTGGTACAGGCGATTGTGGCGCGCGATCTCCTCGGCCAGCCGCTCCAGCTCGGCGGCGGCGTCGGTATCGGTGGTGGGCAGCAGCGCGGTCATGGTTCGCGGGGTAACGGCTTCGCTCGCGGGACGAAAGCTACACGTCACCCCGGACTTGATCCGGGGTCCCGCTTTTACCCGAGGTCGCACAAGAAGCGGGACCCCGGATCAAGTCCGGGGTGACGACATTTGCCAGGCAGGCGATCAGGCCGCCGCCAGATCCTCCGCCACCGCATCGGCCAGACTGGTGCCGTCGAGGATCCGCGCCGTTTCGTCGCGTACCCGCATCATCGCGTGGCGGATCGCGCAATCGGCCTCGCTCTTGCAATCGTTGCACGGGCGATAGGCGGTGCGGCTGACGCAGGGGACCAGCGCCAGCGGCCCCTCGATGATGCGGATGATCTCGCCCAGCGAAATCAGGTGCGCCGGGCGCGACAGGCGATAGCCGCCCATCTTGCCACGCGTGCTGTGGAGCAGGCCGGCATCGCGCAGATCGGCGAGAATCAGCTCCAGGAACTTGCGCGGGACGTTCGCCTCCGCGGCGATCTTCGTCATCGGGATCGGCGGCGAGGCGGCGGGCGCGGTGGCGAGGAACAGCATCGAGCGCAGGGCGTAACGGGACCGCTGGGTAAGCATGTCCTATCTCCTACAGGGATATTGTGGCGCTGTCAGGGCCACGCCGGGCTTTTCTCGGGCGAACGGCCGCCCTATATGGGTCAGGCCGGGTTCCACCCGGCTATGGCGATAAATCGCGGCGTGCAATAGATGCAGCGGACCCGGGGGCAGTACCCGGCGGCTCCACCACCGCAGCTGTTCCGCATGGCGACACGCGTGAGGCGTGCCGCCGGGTGGCTCAGCTGCGATGACGGGGCCGAACCAGGATCGACGTGTATTGAAAAGCGCTGTCTTCGCTCGGAATGGGACCACCGCAACGGCCCATTACACAAGTGCCAACGATAACGAAGCACTCGCGATTGCGGCGTAACTGATGGCCTAACGGCCTGACGTTACACCAAAATAGCGCGGTCGGACCCCACCGGGCAACAGAAGGGGAATCCAGCGGTTCGGAGGGCACCGGGCAACAGAAGCCCCTCCACCTTTCTCTTTTCGGCATGACGGATGGGCTACGCCAGCCGATGCGGTGTGAGGTCGCCCCGATCCGCGATCAGCCCGCCTCATCGCCCAGCGGAACCGACAGAAGCCGCATCGTCCGCGCACGCAGGCGAACGGTGGCGCGCAGGTCGACGGTCATTCATCCCCCAGCAGGTGGGACTTGCGCGGCACGGTTTCCTCGTTCGGCTGACCCTTGTCCAGCGTGTCGGACGGGCGGCGTGCGTCGCCGTCGCGCTGATGCTCGGTGGACAGATTGGGGCGATCGGTTTCGGTGGTGGGCTTGATCGGGGTGTCGGCCATCGTCACTCTCCTTTCGGATCAGAACGATGGCCGCGGTGCGTGCGTTCCTGGGGCGAGCTATGCGTCGATGCTGGTGCCCAGCGCGGCATGGACCAGCCCGCCGTCGACCGCGATCGTCTCGCCGATCACATAATCGCCCGCGCGGCTGGCGAGATAGATGGCGGTCCCGGCCATGTCCTCGTCCGTGCCGATGCGGCGCGCGGGGATGCCCTTGGCGATCGCGTCGCCATGGTCGCGCGCGGCGCGGTTCATCTCGCTGGCGAAGGCGCCGGGCGCGATCGAGGTGACGTTGATCCCGTCCTTCACCAGTCGTGCCGCCATTCGCTTGGTGAGATAGATCAGCGCCGACTTGGACGCGTGATAGCTGTACGTCTCCCACGGATTGAGCCGCAGACCGTCGATCGAGGTGATGTTGATGACCTTGGCGACGGTGCCGGTCGCCGCACCCGCCTTGAGCAGCCCGTGCAGCGCCTGCGTCAGGAAGAAGGGCGACTTGACGTTGAGGTCCATCACCTTGTCCCAGCCGCTCTCCGGGAATTCCTCGAACGGCACGCCCCAGGCGGCGCCCGCGTTGTTGACCAGGATGTCGAGGCGCTCCTCGCGCTCGGCCAGCGCCGCGGCGAGCGCGCGGCAGCCGTCGACCGTCGAGACGTCCATCGGCAGCGGAAGGCACTTCGGCCCCAGTTCCGCGGCGGTTTCCTCGCAGGCCGGTGCCTTGCGGCTGGAGATATAGACGGTCGCGCCCTGCGCGATGAAGCCCGCGGCGATCATCTTGCCGATGCCGCGGCTGCCCCCGGTGACCAGCGCGACGCGGCCGTCGAGGCGGAACAGGTTGGTGGTGTTCATTCTACTTACTCCCTCTCCCCGTCGGGGAGAGGGCCGGGGTGAGGGGCCGCCCCGAACGGCGTCGCTTGTGGCTGCCCCTCACCCAACCCTCTCCCCGCAGGGGAGAGGGCTATGAGGGCAGCTTACCCGCCGCGCTTCATCGTCTCGCGCGCGATGATGATCTGCTGGATCTGGCTGGTGCCTTCGTAGATGCGGAACAGCCGCACGTCGCGGTACAGCCGCTCGATCCCGTAATCGGCGATATAGCCCGCCCCGCCGAAGATTTGCACCGCGCGGTCGGCGACGCGGCCGACCATCTCGCTGGCGTAATATTTTGCGGCGGCGCTCTCCATCACCACGTCCTTGCCCGCATCCTTCGCGGCGGCGGTTTCCAGCACCAAAGCGCGCGCGGCCAGCGCCTCGGTCTTCGAATCCGCGATCATCGCCTGGATCAGCTGATGCTCGGCGATCGGCTTGCCGAACTGCTTGCGCTCGCCGGCATAGGCGACGCAATCGGCGATCAGCCGCTCCGCCACGCCGACGCACACCGCGGAGATGTGCAGCCGCCCGCGGTCGAGCACGCGCATCGCGATCTTGAAGCCCTCGCCCTCCGCGCCGAGCCGGTTGGCGACGGGGACGGGGGCGTCGTCGAAATTGACATCGGCGACCTTGGCGCCCTTTTGCCCCATCTTCTTCTCGGGCTCTCCGATCGAGACGCCGGGCAGGTCGCGCGGCACCAGAAAGGCGGAGACGCCGCGCCCGCCCGGCTCGTCGCCGGTGCGCGCCATCACCGTGAACAGGTCGGCACGATCGGCATTGGTGATGTAGCGCTTGGTCCCCGACAGGCGATACACGTCACCGTCCCGCACCGCGCGCGTCTTCACGCTGCCCGAATCGCTGCCGACGTCGGGCTCGGTCAGCGCGAAGCTGGTGATGATGTCGCCGCTGGCGATCCTCGGCAGCCATTCCGCCTTCTGTTCGGGGGTGCCGGCCATCACCAGACCCTGCGATCCGATGCCGACGTTGGTGCCGAAGTTGCTGCGGAACGCGGGCGTGGTGCGCCCCAGCTCGATCGCGACGCGTGCTTCCTCCAGCATGTTGAGGCCCAGGCCGCCATATTCCTCCGCGATCGACAGGCCGAACAGCCCCATGTCGCGCATGTCCTGCACGACCGCGGCGGGGATGGCGTCGTCGGCCTCGACCTGCGCCTCCAGCGGGCGCAATCGCTCCGCGACGAAGCGGCGGATGTTGTCGATCAGGGCGTCGAAGGTTTCCGGGTCCAGTGCCATGCGCGCGGTCTATGACGAAGCTGGCGGCAGGGCAAACCCAATATTCGAACGACGCTGTGTTGACGCGCGGAAACCCCATACTATGCTGTTGAAAGAGCCGGACACCGGCCGTTCGCAGGAGATTGGGATGCGGCTTCAGGGTAAGCGCGCGGTGGTGACGGGCGGTGCATCGGGCATCGGGCGCGCCACCGCGCTTCGGCTGGTGGAGGAAGGTGCCGAGGTCTGGATCGGCGATATCGATGCGGCCGCGGGCGAGGAGATCGCCGCGACCTCCAACGGGCGCATCTATTTCCTCCCTACCGACGTCACCGACGATGCCGCCATCGCCGCGCTGATGCGGGCCGCGGATGATGCCGGCGGGCTGGATATCGTGTTCAACAATGCCGGCGCGGGTGGCGCGCGCGAGCGGATCGACGAGATCGGGGCCGCCGACTGGGACCGCACGCAATCCTTGCTGCTGCGCTCGGTGGCGCTGGGCATCCGCCATGCCGCGCCGTTGATGACCGCGCGCGGCGGCGGCGCGATCGTCAACACCTCCAGCGTCTCCGCGCTGGGATCGGGCTATGCGCCGATCGCCTATTCGACCGCCAAGGCCGGCGTGCTCCATCTGACGAAGCTGGCCGCGGCGGAGCTGTCGCGCCACAACATCCGCGTCAATGCGGTGGTGCCCGGCTTCATCACCACCAACATCTTCACCCGCCACCTCGACGTGCCGGAGGACAAGCGACAGGCCGCCAACCAGGCGATCGCGCACGTCGCCGCCGCAGCGCAGCCGGTGAAGCGCGCGGGGCGGCCGGAGGATATCGCCGCCGCGGTCGCCTATCTCGCCAGCGACGATGCCGCCTTCGTGACGGGCACGCACATCCTGGTCGACGGCGGGCTGACGATCGGCACGCGCGCCAGCTGGGACGAGACGCAGCCGTCGCTGTTCGCCGCGCTGGAGGCGTTCCAGTGACCGCCCCCGGTGCGGTCGAGGCGGCCGGGGCGACCCCGGCGTCGAGCGCGCCGATGGTGCGCCGGCTGACCCCCGGCACGATGGCCAGCTACGGGCTAGGGGCGGCGGCCTATGGCGTGAAGGATTCGGGGTTCGGCACCTTCCTGCTGCTGTTCTACAATCAGGTGGTGGGGGTGCCCGCGGCGACCGTGGGGTTCGTCGTGATGTGCGCGCTCATCATCGACGCCTTCGTCGATCCGACGATCGGCTTCCTGTCCGACCGCACGCGCGGGCGCTGGGGGCGGCGGCATCCGTGGATGTACGGCGCGGCGCTGCCGATCATGCTCGGCTGGCTGCTGCTGTGGAACCCGCCGACCGCCTCGCACCAGATGGTGCTGGGGTGGCTGTTCGTCGTCGCGGTGATCGTGCGCTCCGCGGTCAGCGCCTATGAGGTGCCGAGCCAGGCGCTCGCCGCCGAACTGTCGGGCGATTATGACGAGCGCACGCGGATCATGGCCTATCGCTATCTGTTCGGCTGGGCCGGCGGGCTGCTGATGCTGGTGTCGGCCTATATGTATTTCCTGGCGCCGGCACCCGGCTACCCCAACGGCCTGCTCAATCCCGCGGGCTATCGCGGCTTCGCGATCGCGGGGTCGATCATGATGGGGCTGACGATCCTGATCTCCGCGCTCGGCACGCACAAGGAGATCCCTTATCTGCCCAAGCAGGAGCATCGCGCGCAGTCGCTGAAGGAGAGCTTCGCCGAGATCGCGGAAACGGTGAAGAACCGCGCCTTCGCGATCCTGATGCTGGCGGGCGTGTGCGCCTATACCGGGCAGGGGCTGGTCTATGCGCTGTCCAACTATCTCTACAGCTTCGTCTGGGGATTCCGCGGCGCGACCTTCGTCTATTTCAGCATGTCGCTGTTCGCGGGCGTGATGTGCGCCTTCGTCGCGGCGCCGCGGATCGGCGCGCGGCTGGCCAAGCCGCGCGCCGCCGCGACTGCCGCGCTGCTCAGCGTCACGCTGGGCACCACGCCCTATTGGCTGCGGCTGGTGGGGGTCTTCCCAACGGTGGGGGATCCGGCGATGCTGCCGTTGCTGTTCGTCTTCGCGACGATGGGCACCGCCTGCGGGGTGACCGCCTATATCCTGGGCGCGTCGATGCTGGCCGACGTGGTCGAGGATTCGGAGATCCGCACCGGCCGCCGGTCGGAGGGGGTGTTCTTCGCCGGCGGCTTCTTCGTCCAGAAATGCACCAGCGGCATCGGCATCTTCGTCTGCGGGCTGATCCTGGCGGCGGCGGGCTTTCCGGAGAAAGCGGTGCCGGGGCAGGTCGCGCCCGCCGTGCTCGACCGGCTGACGCTGATCTACGCCTGCTGCTATGTCGGGTTCAACGTCGTGGCGGCATTCTTCTACACCCGCTTCCCGTTCGGCCGGCGCGAGCATGAACTGCGCATGGCGAAGCTGGCCGGCGCGCCGGTAATCGATTCGGCCCCGCGCGAGCCGTTCGCGTAAAGGTTTCGGTAACGTTTGCAGGGCGATTTCGGGTGCGATGAGGTGTTTCGTCGCACGTTCCGTCCGTTCGTCGCCGGTCACGCCCCGTTCATCCGATCCGCCCGGCGCGGCGATTGCCGCCCGCGCAAACCCCCGGTAGCGCCACACTCGTTCATTCGAGACCGGGGGGTCACCCTTGACGTTGAAGGCATTGGCAGCGCGTTTTGCGCTGGTGGCATCGTGCGCCCTGATGACGGCGACCGCAGCACAGGCAGGCTATCTGCAGTGCGCGCCGTTCGCGCGTGAGGTCTCGGGGATCGAGATCCGCGGCAATGCCAACACCTGGTGGGGCCAGGCCGCCGGCCGTTACGAGCGCGGCGCCACGCCGCAGGTCGGCGCGGTAATGGCGTTCAAGGCGGTCCGGTCGATGCCGGTCGGTCATGTCGCGATGGTCAGCAAGGTGGTGAGCGCGCGCGAGGTGCTGCTGACCCATGCCAATTGGTCGCGCCGCGGCGGGATCGAGCGCGACGTGCGCGCGGTGGACGTGTCCGAGGCGGGCGACTGGAGCAAGGTGCGCGTGTGGTTCGCGGCGGTCGGCGGGCTGGGCACCACCAGCTATCCGGTCGCGGGCTTCATCTATTCGGGCAAGGCACCGGTGGCGACCGACGAGGCGCTGCCCCCGCTGACGATCGCCACCGCCGCCACCGTGCCGGTGTCGATCGCGGCGAACTGAGCGGCCGGTTAGTCGACCTCCGTTCGTGCTGAGGAGAGGCTGAGCGACGTCGAAGCCTCGTCTCGAAGCATCAGCGCCCTTCGAGACGCCGTTTCGACAGGCTCAACGGCTCCTCAGGGCGAACGGGCGAGAGGCGTGACCGGCTACCCCGCCCGGAACGTCATCGCCGCGCCGTTCATGCAATAGCGCTTCCCCGTCGGGCGCGGGCCGTCGTCGAAGACGTGCCCCAGATGGCCGCCGCAGCGGCGGCAGTGTACCTCGACCCGCACCATTCCCAGCGATCCGTCGCGCCGCGTCGCCACCGCATCCTTGAGCGGCGCCCAGAAGCTGGGCCAGCCGGTGCCGCTGTCGAACTTCGTCCGCGACGCGAACAGCGGCTGCGCGCAGCCCTTGCACGCGAAGGTGCCGGCGCGATGCTCGTCGTTGAGCGGGCTGGAGAAGGGGCGCTCCGTATTCTCCTCGCGCAGCACGCCATAGGCCGCGGGGCCGAGCTGCGCGCGCCATTGCGCATCGGTCTTCGTCACCGGGAAGCGCTCCGCCGCCGCGGCGCTGCGCGTGCCGCAGGCGATCAGCGGGAGCGCCAGTGTGCCCAGCCCGGCGAGCGTCAGGAAACGGCGGCGATCGGGAACGATGTCGGTCATCCCGGCAATATAGGTGTGCGCCAGGCCGCCGCCATGGCCGGAACCGTACCTGACGCATGTCGGTTACATGGCTGAACCTCAAGGTGTTTTGCGCCATGTCCTTTCAACAGCTCGATCCCCCGCTTCCCATCCATGTGCTCGACAAGGGGCCGGGCTATGCGATTGCGGTGATCGATTACGGGCAGGAGCATAATCTGATCTGGGTCACCGCGATCAACGCGACCGGCGAAATCTGGTGCGCGCCCAATCCGCGGGTGCGGATGCAGGCGAACTGGACGATGGGCCGCGCGCGGCCCGCCGCGACGATGCGCGAGGGCGACTGCGCCGCGCCCGCGCCCTTGCAGGCGGAGCCACTGTAGTGCGTTGAGGTCGGGAGGCGTGGCGTGATAGGCTAATTATCATGCTTGATGCGCAATCCCCCACCGCCCTGATCGCTGCCATGGCCGCACGCGCCCGCGATGCCGCGCGGCTGCTCGCCCGCGCCGACGACACCGCCAAGGCACGCGCGCTGACGATGGCCGCCGACGCGATCCGCGCCGCGGCGCCGACGATCCTGGCGGCCAACGCCGCGGACGTGGCGCGCGGCGAGACGGCGGGGCTGAGCGCGGCGATGCTCGACCGGCTGCGGCTGGATGACAAGCGGCTGGCGGCGACCGCGGACGGCGTCGCGGCGGTGGCGGGGCTGGCCGATCCGGTCGGACAGGTGATCGACCGCAGCGAGCGGCCCAACGGGTTGCGGCTGTCGCGCGTGCGCGTGCCGATCGGGGTGATCGGCATCATCTACGAAAGCCGCCCCAACGTCACCGCGGATGCGGCGGCGCTGTGCCTGCGCTCGGGCAATGCCGTCATCCTGCGCGGCGGATCGGAGGCGGTGGAGAGCAACCGCGCGATCCATGCCGCGATGGTCGAGGGGATCGTCGCCGCCGGGCTGCCTGCGGATGCGGTGCAGCTGGTGGCGACGACCGATCGCGCGGCGGTGGGGGCGATGCTGACGGCGGACGGCGCGATCGACCTCATCATCCCGCGCGGCGGCAAGAGCCTGGTCGCGCGGGTGCAGGCGGAGGCGCGGGTGCCGGTGCTGGCGCATCTCGACGGCATCAACCACGTCTATGTGGATGCGTCGGCCGATCCCGCGATGGCGCGCGCGGTGGCGGTCAATGCGAAGATGCGGCGCACCGGCGTGTGCGGCGCGATGGAGACGTTGCTGATCGATCGCGCCTTTGCCGATGCGCCCGCGTTGCTGGCGGCGCTGGCGGACACCGGGTGCGTGCTGCGCGGCGACGCGGCGGCGCAGGCGCTGCGGCCCGGGATGGCGGCGGCGGACGATGCCGACTGGGACACCGAATATCTCGATGCGATCGCCGCGGTGGCGGTGGTCGACGGGGTGGAGGGCGCGCTGGCGCATATCGACCGCCACGGATCGCATCATACCGACGCGATCGTCGCCGGCGACGCGGCGGTGGCGGAGCGCTTCCTGGCGGAGGTCGATTCGGCGATCGTGCTGTGGAACGCCTCGACCCAGTTCGCCGATGGCGGCGAGTTCGGGCTGGGTGCGGAGATCGGGATCGCGACCGGGCGGCTCCACGCGCGCGGCCCGGTCGCGCTGGAGGGGCTGACGACGTACAAATGGATCGGTCGCGGCACCGGGCAGGTGCGGCCGTGAACGCGCCCGTCTCGATCACCGCGCCGCTCGACGCGGCGACGCTGGCGCTGGTGGAGGAACTGGCGGCGGCACGCGGCATGTCGCGCGATGCCTTCGCGGCCGAGGCGATCCGGCGGGTGGCGGAGAGCGAGGCGGATCTGGCCGCCTTCGTCAGGGTCGGAGAGGAACAGATCCGGCGCGGCGACTATGTCGAACATGATACGCTGCTCGCCAATCTGCGGCGCTGGCGGGACAGCCGCGTGCGCCCCGCCTGATGCGGACGATCTGGTCGCTGCGCGCGCAGGACGACATCTTCGACATCGCCGAACACTATGATCGCATCGATCCGCACCTGGCGGACGAGATCGTTCGGCGGCTGGAAGAGGCTGTCGCACCGTTGCAAGGGTTCGCGCGTCTGGGGGCGGCAGTCGAGGGTCTGGGTGCGGTCCGCAAGTGGCGCGTGCCGACCACGCCCTATGTGCTCCTCTACGTCGCGCTCGACGACATGGTCGAGATCCGTCGCGTCGTTCATGCCGCTTCCGACTGGAAGCCATGACCCGCCGCGTCGGGCTGCTCGGCGGCTCCTTCAACCCCGCGCATCGCGGGCATCGCCACGTCACGCTCGCGGCGATCCGTGCGCTCGACCTGGACGAGGCGTGGTGGCTGGTGTCGCCGGGCAACCCGCTGAAGCCCGCCGCGGGGATGGCGCCGCTCGCCGCGCGGCTCGCCTCGGCGCGCGCGATGGCACGCCGCGCGCCGATCCGCGCCACCGATGTGGAGGCGCGGCTGCGCACCCGCTATACCGTCGACACGCTCGCCACGCTGGTGCGGCGCTATCCGCGGACGCGCTTCATCTGGATCATGGGGGCGGACAATCTGGCGCAGTTCGATCGCTGGCGGCAGTGGCGCCGGATCGCGCGCACGATGCCGATTGCGGTGGTGGCGCGCCCCGGCTATGATGCGCGTGCCCTCGCGGCGCCCGCGATGGCGTGGCTGCGGCGCTTTCGGCGGCCCGCACGCCAGGCATGTGACTGGGCCGAATGGAGCGTTCCGGCGCTGGTGCTGCTGCGGTTCCGCCCCGACACGACATCCGCGACGCAGCTGCGCGCGCAGGATCCCGACTGGCACCGGCATGTCGTCGATCCCATATCCCCTTCCGTACCGGCAATCTGAGGAGCCATCTTGCCCGCCACCGACCCGTCTGCCCCCGAACCGTCCGCCACGGATACGGTCGAGGCGCTGCACAAGCTTGTCCTGGAGTCGCTGGACGACGATCAGGCGGTGGACACGATCTCGATCCCGCTCGCGGGCAAATCGTCGATCGCGGACCATATGGTGATCGCCAGCGGGCGCTCGACGCGACAGGTCGCATCGATGGCGTCGAAGCTGGCCGAGCGGATCAAGGGCGAGACCGGGCGTTCCGCGCGGATCGAGGGGCTGCCCAATGCCGATTGGGTGCTGATCGACGCCGGCGACGTGATCGTCCATCTGTTCCGCCCGGAGGTGCGCAGCTTCTACAATCTGGAGCGGATGTGGTCGTTCGGCGATGCGCCCGCACCGGCAGCCGGGGCCGCCTGACCGCCCGACGCGGCTGACATGCTGCTCCACATCGTCGCGCGCGGGCGGATCGGGCGATCGCCCGAGGCCGAGCTGGTCGACCGCTATATGAAGCGCGTCGCCTGGCCGACCCGCGTCAGCGAACTGCCCGACCGCGGCGGGCGCGAGCCCGATCGACCCGCCGCACAGGGCCGCCGCATCCTGCTGGATGAGAAGGGCGAGGTGCTGGCGTCGATGGCGTTCGCCGAGCGGCTGGGCCGGTGGCGCGACGACGGCGTGCGCGAGGCGCGCTTCCTGATCGGCGCGGCGGACGGCTTTTCCGATGCGGAGCGCGGCGAGGCCGACCTGCTCCTGTCGTTCGGGCGCGCCACCTGGCCACACCTGCTGGCGCGCGCGATGCTGGCGGAGCAATTGTTCCGCGCCACCAGCATCCTCGCCAACCATCCCTATCATCGTGAAGGATGAGGCGCGGGGGATGAGGCGCGCGCGCATCCTTCTGGCCGGTGCGATCGCGCTGGCCGCGACGGGCGCGGCGCTGGCCGCCGCGACCGGCGACGACCTGCGCCGCGCCAAGGCGGCGGTGCTGGCGGCGCAGCGACAGGCGCGCGCCTTCGATGCGCGCGCCGATGCCGCGACCGACCCGGCCGAACGCGCGCGCTGGCAGGAGCGGGCGGTGGCGGCGCGCGTCGCCGCGGCGGAGGCGGAGATCGCCGCGGGGCGCACCCGCGCGACGCTGATCGGCGCGCTGCTGGGGGAGCAGCGCCGCGCGCTGGCGACGCAGCAGGCACCGGTCGCCGACGCGCTGGGGTCGCTTGCCACGCTGGCGCGGCGCCCCGCGCTGGTCACGCTGGTCCGCCCCGGCAGCGTCGGCGATCTGGTCCATGTCCAGGCGGTGCTGGGCACCACCTTGCCCGCATTGCGCGCGCGCACCGCGACGCTGCGCGCGCAACTGGCGCGTACCCGTACCCTGCAGGACAGCGCGGAGGTGGCGGCGCGCGCGCTGGAGGACGGGCGCGGGCGGCTGGTCGAGGCGCGCGAGCAGCTGGCGGCGCTCGACGGCGCGGCGGAGGCGGGCGACGAACGCGCGCTGGCGCTGGGCGAGGCGGCGCGCGACGCGGGCGAGCGCGTGGCGCGCATCGGCGGGGAGCAGGCGGTGCTGGGCGACGTCATCGCGCTGCCCGGTCCCCCCGCCGCCGCCGCCGCGGTCGCGTCCGGCCAGCCACCGGCCTATCGCCTGCCGGTCGCGGGGCGGCTGGTGACCGGGCTGGGCGAGGTGTCCGGCGACGGGGTGCGTGCGCGCGGGCTGACCTTCGCGGTGACGTCCGGCGCGGCGGCGGTGGCGCCCGCGGCCGGACGGATCGGCTATGCCCGCCCGTTCCGCAGCTATGGCGGGGTGGTCATCATCGATCATGGCGCGGGCTGGACGACGCTCGTCACCGGGCTGGGCGCGCTGGCGGTGCGCCCGGGACAGGTCGTGGCAGCCGGGGCACCGATCGGGCGCGCCGCGGTCAACGACGGCGCGCAGGTGACGGTGGAGCTGCGCCGGCAGGGGCGGCCGATGGATATCGCGCGGCTGGTGGGATGAGCGCTCAGCGGCGGTTCAGTTGCAATGCCCCATTCCCACCCCCGTTCGTGCTGAGGAGGCATTGAGCCTGTCGAAATGCCGTCTCGAAGCACATGCTGGCGCTTGCCCTTCGAGACGAGGCTTCGACTTCGCTCAGCCTCTCCTCAGGGCGAACGGAAGTCTGGTGCGCCCGCTTTGACCATGCCTGCCTTTCCGCTACACCCGCGTTCCGCCTCCTTTCGTCGCAGGATCGATCCGTTCGTATGAAGTCCCGACTGCTTCAGGCCGCCGCCCTGGTCACCGGAATCGCGATGGTCCCCGTCGCCACCGGGGCGATGGCCGCCGCCGACACCGTCAGTTACCGCGAGCTGGACAAGTTCCTCGACGTCTATAACCGCGTGAAGGCGGAATATGTCGACAAGGTCACCGACCAGCAACTGATGAAGGGCGCGATCGACGGCATGCTCGCCGCGCTCGATCCGCATTCCAGCTATGTCGACGGGTCCGATTTCGACAACCTGCGCATCCAGACGCAGGGCAGCTACGGCGGGCTGGGGCTGACCGTGTCGATGGAGGATGGCGCGGTGAAGGTGGTCGCACCGCAGGAGGATACGCCCGCGGGCCGCGCGGGCATCAAGTCCGGCGACTATATCACGCATATCGACGGCAAGCTGATCTACGGCGGCACGCTGGACGAGGCGACCGCGCAGATGCGGGGCAAGCCGGGCAGCAAGGTGACGCTGACGCTGGTGCGCCCGGGCCGCGACAAGCCGATCATGGTCACGCTGGTGCGCGAGGTGATCGTCCAGCGCCCGGTGAAATGGGAGGTGAAGGGCGACGTCGGCTATATCAACATCAACACCTTCTCCGAACAGACCGGTGCCGACACCCGCGCCGCGATCATGGCGATCGACAAGGCCCTGGGGCACCGCCCGCTGGGCTATGTCGTCGACCTGCGCGAGAATGGCGGCGGGTTGCTGGATCAGGCGATCGCGGTGGCGGACTCGTTCCTGGAGCGCGGCGAGATCGTGTCGCAGCGCGAGCGCGAGGCGGCCAATACGCAGCGTTATTATGCCAAGCCCGGCGACGATGCGCACGGCCTGCCGGTGATCGTGCTGACCGATGCGGGCACCGCATCCGCCAGCGAGATCGTCGCGGGCGCGTTGCAGGACCATCACCGCGCGCTGGTGATGGGCGAGCGGACGTTCGGCAAGGGATCGGTGCAGACCTTGCTGCCGCTGGGGCCGCGCACCGCGCTGCGGCTGACCACCGCGCGCTATTTCACGCCATCGGGGCGCAGCGTGCAGGAGGGCGGGATCGAGCCCGATATCCGCGTGCCGCAGCTCTCCGACCCCGATTACAAGAACCGCCCGGTATTCCGCGAGAGCGACCTGCGCCGCCATTTGATCAACGAGATCAAGGCGCCCGACAATGCGGTGCTGGAAGAGGATGTGAAGGACGACCCGCGCTTCACCGCCACGCCGGAGACGCTGAAGAAGCAGGGCGTCGAGGATTTCCAGCTGTGGTATGCGCTCAAGACGATCGCGCGGCTGGGCGGCGCGCAGCAGGTCGCCGCGGTGACGCAGGCAATGGCCAAGCCGGAGGGGAAGAAGTGACGTCTTCCTACTCCGTCACCCCGGCCTTGAGCCGGGGTCCCGCTTCTTCCTTCCTCCCGCCGTTGCGAGGCAGCGGGACCCCGGGTCAAGCCCGGGGTGACGTGTTCGCGACGCCGCCCTCCACCACCCCGTCACCCCGGATTTGTTCCGGGGTCCAGGGTTCCGCGCGTCGAACCGCAGTGAGTCGCGCAGAACCCTGGATGCCGGGACAAGCCCGGCATGACGGGGGAAGGGCATGACCCGCCACCTCCGCACCGCGCGGCTGCTCGCGCTGCTCATCCCCGGCGCGCTGCTCGCCGGCGCCTGGGCGTTCCAGCTGATCGGCCACCTCTATCCGTGCGAGATGTGCCACTGGCAGCGCTGGCCGCATTACGGCGCGCTGGCGTTCGCCGCGCTCGCCTTCGTCATCGGCGGGCCGCGCGGCAAGGCGACGCTGGTGGCGGGCGCGGCGGCATTGGTCGCGGTGTCCGGGCTGATCGGCGTCTTCCACGCCGGGGTCGAGTACCATTGGTGGCAGGGCATCACCGCCTGCACCCAGACCGTCTCCACCGCCGGACTGTCGCCCGATCAGGCGCTGAAGGACCTGCTCGCCGCGCCGATCGTTCGGTGCGATGCGGCGCAGTGGACGCTTCTGGGCGTGTCGCTGGCGGGATGGAATGCGGTCGTCTCGCTGATCGGTGCCGCGCTGATCGCGATCCAGCTGAGGAGGCGGTGATGGGGTGGAAGCCGGGCGATCGCCCCCGTGCCACCGATACGATGATCCGGGTCGACCAGGCCGGCGAATATGGCGCGACGCGCATCTACGCCGGGCAGCTGGCGATCATGGGGCAGCGCTCGCCGATGGCGCGCAAGATCTCCGCGATGGCGTTGCAGGAGGAGCGGCACCGCGCCTTCTTCGACCGGATGATCGCGGAGCGCGGCGTGCGCCCGACGATCCTCCAGCCCTTCTGGGACGTCGCCGGCTTCGCGCTGGGGGCCGTCACCGCGGCGATCGGGCCGGAGGCGGCGATGGCGTGCACCGCCGCGGTCGAGACCGAGATCGACCAACATTACGAGGACCAGCTGCGCGAGCTGGGCGACAGCGACCCCGAGCTGTCGCATGCCATCGCGGAGTTCCAGGCGGAGGAGCTGGAACATCGCGAGACCGCGCTGGCCAGCGGCGCGGAGGATGCGCCCGCCTATCCGCTGCTGTCCGCCGCGATCCGGCTGGGATGCCGCATCGCCATCGCCACCGCCAAGAGGATCTGACCCGATGCGTGCTGTCGCCCTTCCGCTGATGTTGGCCGCGTTCCTGCCCGCGGCAGCGCTGGCGCAGGCCGGGCCGCCCTCGCCCGGGACGGTGCGTGCGCCGAAGACGAGCGGCGTGGCGGGCGGCACCTCGCGCAGCGCGCCGGTCAATGGCGTGCTGGTGCTCTATGGCAACGAACGCTGCCCCACCAACGCCAATGGCGAGGAGATCGTGGTCTGCTCGCGCCGCCCCGCCGAGGAACAGTTCCGCATCCCCAAGGAATTGCGCACCTTCGAGGTGACGCCCGAGAACCAGGCCTGGGCGGCCAAGGCGCAGGCGAATCAGGACGTCGGCGCGGTCGGCGTCGGCACCTGCTCGACGGTGGGGGCGAACAGTGCCAGCGGCTGCGTGGTGCAGAATGCGACGCGGTGGAAGCGCGAGCAGCGCGCCGCGGCGAAGACCGCCAACGATGTCCCGTGACATGTCGAACGCGGGTCGATATCGTTCACCCGGTCGCGTGACTGGCGCATTCGTGGAGCACCGCGGGGGAGCGCGACACTGATCGCCGCGCGCCTGGGCATTCTTCCCGTCGAGGAGCCTGTGGCATGACCGACCCGCTGCATATCGCCTTCCTGCTGTTTCCCGAGGTGACCCAGCTGGACCTGACCGGTCCGGCGCAGGTGCTGTCGCGGCTGGGCCATGCCCGGCTCGACCTGGTCGCCGCGACGCTGGAGCCGGTGCCGACCGACGCCGGCTTTTCGATCCTGCCGACCGCGACCTTCGCGGAGGTGCCGGCGGCCGACATCCTCTGCATTCCCGGCGGGTTCGGGACGCATCGCGCGATCGCCGACGACGCGACGATGGACTGGGTCCGCCGGGTCGGCGCGGAGGCGACATGGGTGACGAGCGTGTGCACCGGATCGCTGGTGCTGGGCGCGGCGGGGCTGCTCCATGGCTATCGCGCCGGGTGCCATTGGGCGCAGCGCCACATGCTGCCGCTGTTCGGTGCAGAGCCGGTGGCGGAGCGCGTCGTGGTGGATCGCAACCGCGTCACCGGCGGCGGGGTGACCGCGGGGATCGACTTCGCGCTGACGCTGACGGCGCTGATCCGCGGCGAGGCGCATGCGCGCGCGGTGCAGCTGTCGCTGGAATATGATCCCATGCCGCCGTTCGATGCCGGCTCGCCCGAGCGCGCGGGGGTGGCGGCGGTCGAGGCCTATGAGAAGCGCGTCGCGCAGCTGGCGCCGGGGCGCGACGACCAGCTGCGCGCGCTGGCGGCGAAACGGGGGTTCTGACGTGGTGGGTGGGGCGAGGTTAGCCCGCCTTCTTCATCCCCTTCACCCGGTGCCAGATGTAGAAGGCCACCGCCGCGACCAGCACCACGCCGATCGCCGCATCGGCGCGGTGGAAGAAGGCCTTCAGCCGCGGATCGCTGTTCCATTTGTCGCCCAGCGTCGCCCCGATCCACGCCAGCAGCAGGCAGAACGGCCAGCTGCCGACGAAGGTATAGACGTGGAACGGGATCAGCTTCATCCGCGCCACCCCCGCGGGGAAGGCGATGAAGGTGCGGATCACCGGCAGCATCCGCCCGATCAGGATCGCCCACGCGCCCCAGCGGTTGAAGAAGCGGTCGGCCAGGTCCAGCTCGCCCGGGCCGATCAGCACGTAACGGCCGAACTTCTCCGCCATCGGCCGTCCGCCGCGGCGCCCGATCTCATAGGCGACGACCGAGCCGATGTTGCACCCCAGCGCGCCCGCGGTCGCGGCGAGGAACAGGTTCATCTCGCCGGTCGACACCAGATAGCCCGCGAAGGGCATGATGATTTCGGACGGCAGCGGGATGCACGCGCTCTCGATCGCCATCAGCAACGCGACGCCCCAATAGCCGCCGGCGCGGATCACGGAGACGGCGAACAGCGCCAGCGCGGCAAGGATCTTCTCGACCATGGACGCGCCCCTGCGACAGGTGGCGGCGAAAGGGAAGCGCGAATAGGGGAACCGCGCGCGCCAGCAACGGTTCGACGCGGATGACCGACCTGACCCTCAACGATGGCCGCGCCATGCCCCAGCTGGGGCTGGGCACCTATCAAATCCCCGATTCGCAGGTGGCACCGGTGGTGCGCGCCGGGATCGACCTGGGCTTTCGCCTGATCGACACCGCGGCGCTGTATCATAACGAGCGCGGCGTCGGCGACGGGCTGGGGCATGACGACGTCTGGATCACGACCAAGCTGTGGCACGACCAGCATGGCGACGCGGCGGGCGCGCTCGACGCCAGCCTGGCGCTGCTGGGGCGCGAGGCGGTGGACCTGTACCTGATCCACTGGCCCCATCCTGCGGGCGGCAAGTTCGTCGAGGCGTGGAAGGGACTGGTGGCGTTGCGCGACGCGGGCAAGGCGCGCTCGATCGGCGTGTCCAATTTCCTGCCCGAGCATCTCGACGCGATCATCGACGCCACCGGGATGACACCCGCGGTCAACCAGATCGAGCTGCACCCGACGTTCCAGCAGCGCGAGGTGCAGGCCTATAACACGGCGCACGGCATCGTGACGCAGAGCTGGAGCCCGCTGGGGCAGGGGGCGACGCTGAAGGACGCGCGCATCGTGGAGATCGCGGAGCGGGTGGGCGCGACCCCCGGCGCAGGTCATCATCGCCTGGCATCTGGCGAAGGGGCTGTCGGTGATCCCCAAGGCGGCGGACCCCGACCATCTGGAGAGCAACTGGCGTGCGCGCGACGTGCGGCTGGGCGAGGCGGACGTGGCCGCGATCGACGCGATGGACGACGCGGGCGGCCGGCTGGGGCCGGACCCGCGGGAGTTGTGACCTCTACATCACCCCCAAGCGTCACCCCAGCGAAAGCTGGGGTCTCTCGGTGGCGAGCGCTACGCTACTACAACGGAGAGACCCCAGCTTTCGCTGGGGTGACGTGAGATGACGGGGTAGCGACTATCCCTCCGCCCACGCCGCCAGCAGCGTATGCGCGATCGCGTAGGGCGGCGGCGCCAGGAACGGCGCGTCCTCGCCCGCCAGCGCGGCGCGCACCTCGTCGCGGGTGACCCAGATCGCATCCTCCAGCTCGTTGATGTCGAGCGTCAGCGCGTCGTGGGCCGCGGTCGCGACGCACGCGATCATCAGCTGCGACGGGAAGGGCCACGGCTGGCTGGCGATATAGCGGACGTCGCTCACCGCGATCCCCGCCTCCTCCGAAATCTCGCGCGCGACCGCTTCCTCGATCGATTCGCCCGGCTCCAGGAAACCCGCCAGCGCCGAATAGCGCCCGCGCGGCCATGACGGCTGGCGCCCCAGCAGCGCGCGCCCGTCATGTTCGGCGATCATGATGACGACCGGGTCGACGCGCGGAAAATGCTCCGCGCCGCACGCGTCGCAGCGGCGGCCCCAGCCGGCGCGGAAGATCGCGGTCGCCCCGCCGCAGCGCGCGCAGAACGGGTGGCGCGCGTGCCAGTCGATCAGCGAGCGTGCCGCGGCGAAGGTCGCCGCCTCGCCCGGCTGGAGCTGGTCGAGCACCGCGAACAAATTGGGCGAGCGGAACGGCGGCGGCGCGGCCTGCCCCGGCATCACCGCGGCGAAGCGCGGGCGGCCGTTGTCGAGGCCCAGCAACACGAACTCCGCCTCGTCCGGCGCCTCGGTCAGCATCGTCCAGCCGAGCCGGCCGTCGTCGGTCACCTCCGGCTCGAAATCGTGGAGCTTGAGCAGCCGCGCCTGCCAATTGCCCATCGCGCTGGCAAAGGCATCGGCATCGTGGCGCAGATGGTCGGCGCGGTCGAGCAGCCCGCCGGTGAAGCCCGGCGCAGGAATGACTGTGGCGATCACTTGAGCGCCCCGGCCGCGCCGTTCATCCGCATCGCGTCCGTCATCAGCGCGCGCGGCAGCTCGGCGCGCAGCGGCAGCGAGCCGGGCGGGAAGATGTTGACCATCACCACCCCGCGCATGCGCCGCGTCGGATTGGCCCAGGCCACGGTGTTGGCCGCGCCGTCCCAGCCCCAGGTGCCCGCCATCACGCCGGGCTTGTCGGCGAGGATGACATAGCCGCCCGCGCCATAGCCGGCGTTGGTGTTGGCCCCCGGCGTCACCCCGGTGAAGGTCACGCCCGCGGGCAGCAGGTTGGAAGTGGCGAGCGCGATCGTCTCCGGCTTCAGCACGCGCACGCCGTCCAGGATGCCGCCGTCCTGCACCATATGGAGGAAGCGGTCGTAATCGCGCGCCGATGACACCAGCCCCGCGCCGCCATAGGGGAAGCTGGGCTTCTGGAGATAGGGCGAGGTCGCCGCCGGGTCGATCGGCAGGCTCTGCCCGTTGACCACCGCGTAATTGGTGGCGAACCGCGCCGTCTCCGCCGCCGGCACCTGCCAGAAGGTCGACGTCATCTTCAGCGGATCGAACAATCGCGTCTGGACGAAGCGGTCGAACGGCATCCCGCTCGCCTTCTCGATCACCGCGCCCATCACGTCGAGCCCGATCGAATAATGCCATGTCGTCCCCGGCTCCGCGATCAGCGGTACGGTGGCGACGCGGTTCGCGAACTCGGCCAGCGTCGTCGGGCGCACCGCGCGCGCCTGCGCCTCGGTCGGCGCGTTGAGCTGCGCCGGCAGGATGCCGAGCCGCTCATATTCCTTCAGCAGCGGCCCCTTGGCGTTGATGTTATAGCCCAGTCCCGCGGTATGCGTCAGCAGCTCGCGGATCGTGATCGGCTTCGTTGCCGGGCGCGAATCGAGCGAGGTGTCGGGGCTGGTCAGCACGCGCATGTGCGCGAAGGCGGGGAAGTATTTCGACAGCGGGTCGTCGAGCCCGATCTTCCCCTCTTCGATCAGGATCATCGCCGCCATCGCGGTGACCGGCTTGGTCATCGAATAGACGCGCCACAGGCTGTCCGGGCCGGCGGCGGGGGCGGATGCGTCATAGGCGATCCGGCCCGAGGCGACGAACGCGGTCGGCCAGTCGCCCACCCCGAACGCGCCGACGATACCCGGCACGCGCTTCTGCGCGACATAGCCGTCGAACAGCGCCTGGGTGGCGGGCAGCATCGATCCGGTGCTGGCGGCGGGTGCGGGGGGCGTCGGGGCCGCTACAGGGGCCTGCTGCTGCGCCAGCGCGCTGCCGCCCGCGGCCAGCAGCATCGCGCCGGCCAGCATCCATCTCGTGCCTCTCATCCCGCTCTCCTCACTGCATCCGCCGCCTTGGCGAACAAGGTGGGCAATCCCGCCTCGTCCAGCCGTGCGATCGGCCACCATTCGCCCATATTTACCGCGTGATGCGTCCGCGCGACGGCGAGTGCAAGATCGAGCGTGAAATGCGTGAAGCCGTGGCTGACCTGCTCGTCGAGCAGGCGCCAGTCGGCCGCTGTCGGCGCGTCCGCCAGCCCCGGCGGCGCATCGCTCCACGCGCCGGTCGGCAGCGCGCGCATCCCGCCCAGCAGCCCCTTGTCGGGGCGGCGCACCAGCAGCACCGCGCCGTCGCGTTCCAGCCAGAAGATCGTGCCGTGGCGATGCGGCCGCGCCGCCTTGGGCTTCTTGACCGGAAACGCTTCGGGCGTATCGGCGGCGAGCGCGTCGCAATCCCCGGCGATCGGGCATAACAGGCAGCGGGGCTTGCGCGGCGTGCAGATCGCCGAGCCGAGATCCATCATCGCCTGCGCGAAGTCGCCCGCGCGCGCGTCGGGCGTGATCGTGTCCGCGGCGGCGCGGATCGCGCGCCTGCCCGCGGGCAGGGGGTCGCGAATCGCGAACAGCCGTGCCACCACGCGCTCGACATTGGCGTCGACCACCACCGCGCGCCGTCCGAACGCGATCGCGGCGACCGCGGCGGCGGTATAGTCGCCGAACCCCGGCAGCGCACGCAGCGCCGCCTCCGTGTCGGGCAGGTGCCCGGCGTGATCGCGCGCGATCGTGCGCGCGGCGGCGAGCAGGTTGCGCGCGCGGGCATAATAGCCCAGCCCCGCCCAGGCGCCCATCACGTCCTCGTCCGGTGCCGCGGCGAGGTCGGCGAAGGTCGGCCAGCGTTCGACCCAGGCGGCGAAGCGCGGGCGCACGGTGGCGACGGTGGTCTGCTGTAGCATCACCTCCGACAGCCAGACGCGATAGGGATCGGGCGCCGCACCCGCGGCGGCGCGCCACGGCAGGTCGCGGCGATGACGATCGTACCAGTCGAGCAGCTTCGGTGCGATGTCGCGGCGCTTGGCGTCCATGCCCCGGCTATGGCATGGGGCGGTAAATGAGCAAGCGCGACCGCGCCCCCACCGCAAAGCCCCCCAAGGCCGAACCCGAGCGCCAGAACCGCTCGCGCGCGGTCGCCGAGCTGTTGCCCGCGATCGGCGGCGCGGCGTTCCGTCGCTTCGGCTTCGTCCAGTCGGCGGTGGTCACGCGCTGGCCGGAGATCGTCGGCGAGCGGCTGGCCGCGGTCAGCACGCCCGAATCGATCCGTTTTCCGATGGGAAAGAAGCAGGACGGCACGCTGACGCTGGTGGTGCGCGGCGCGCACGCGCCGATGATGACGCATCTGACGCCGGAGATCATCGAGCGGGTGAACCGCTTCTTCGGCTATGCCGCGGTGGTGAAGGTCGCGATCCGCCAGGGCGAGGTGACCAAGCGCCCCGAACGTCGCGCGCCCCCGTCGCTGGCGCCGGCCCCGTCGGAGATGGGCGAGACGCTGAAGACGATCGCCGACCCTGAGTTGAAGGCGGTGCTGGAGGCGCTGGCCGCCGGTGTCGCCGCCCCGCCGCTCAATCTGCCGAAGGTCCGCTGATGCGCCGTTTCCTTATCTGCGCGGCGCTCGCCCTGCTCGCCGCGCCGCTGACCGCCGCTGCGCCCCGCCCATGGACCGCCGTGGTCACCCCGGTTGCGACCGGCAGCTATCTGACCGGTAACCCCAGGGCGCGGGTGAAGCTGGTCGAATATGTCAGCTACACCTGCCCGCATTGCGCGCATTACGCCGCCGAATCGCGCGCCACGGTGGCGGCGATGGTGCGCTCCGGCTCGACCAGCGTCGAGGTGCGCAACCAAGTCCATGACGGGCTGGACCTGATCGCCGCGACGCTGGCGCGCTGCGTCGGTCCGCGCGCCTTTCCTGCCTATCACGAGCGCGTCTTCGCCCAGCAGGCGGAGTGGATCGGGCGCGCGGGTGAATGGGGCGAGGGCAATCGCGACCGGATCGCCAGCTGGCCGCAGCTGGCGCAGATGAAGGCGATGGCGGACGGCGCCGGGCTGACCGCGATCGCGCGCGCCGCCGGTGCGCCTGCTGCCGCGATCGACGCCTGCTTCGCCAGCGACGCCGCGGTGAAGCGCGTGATCGCGGTGTCGGAGGCGACGGCCACCGGGCCGCAGGGTGCGGTGCAGGGCACGCCCGCCTTCGCGATCAACGGCCGGCTGGTGCAGAACGTCGGCTGGGCTCAGCTGCAACCGCAATTGCGCGCCGCCGGCGCGAAGTGATGGAGTGACATGATGAAGCGTATCGCGATCCTCTCGATGGTCCCCGCGGCGCTGCTGGCCGCGTGCGGTTCGGGCGGCGACGGCAATGTCACCGCGCCCGCCAATTCGGTCGCCGCGGTGACCGCACCGGCCGGGCAGGACTGGACCCAGACCGTCGCGCCAACGCCGGAGGGCGGTTACGTGATGGGCAATCCGAACGCGCCGCTGAAGCTGGTCGAATACGGCTCGCGGCTGTGCCCCACCTGCGGCGCGTTCGCGAACACCGGCATGCGCCCGCTGATCGACAATTACGTCAAGGCGGGCAAGGTGTCCTATGAGTTCCGCGAGTTCCTGGTGCATGGCGCGCCCGATTTCGCGCCCGCGCTGATTGGGCGCTGCGCCGGGCCGCAGCCGTTCTTCCCGATGCTGGAGCAGATGTTCGCCGCCCAGCCGGAGGTGCTGCCGAAGATGGAGGACGCGGGCCAGTTCCAGCAGCAGTTGCAGGGCCAGCCGCCGGCGAAGATCTTCACCGCCTGGGCGGAGAAGCTGGGCTTCATCGATTTCGCCAGGCAGCGCGGCCTGACCGAGGCGCAGGCGCGCGCCTGCCTGACCGATCAGAAGCAGATCGACGCGCTGGTGAAATATATGGACGCGGGCAGCAACGCCGGCGTCACCGGCACGCCAACCTTCTTCCTGAACGGCAACAAGCTGGACAATGCGGTGACGTGGCAGGCGGTCGAGGGCGCGCTGAAGAACGCGGGCGCCTGATCCCCACGGACAGGGGCGGGCGATGCGCATCAAGCGGCTGCGGCTGACGGGGTTCAAGAGCTTCGTCGACCCGGCCGATTTGCGCATCGAGCCGGGGCTGACCGGCGTCGTCGGCCCTAATGGCTGCGGTAAGTCCAATCTGCTGGAAGCGCTGCGCTGGACGATGGGCGAGAACAGCGCGAAGTCGATGCGCGGCGCCGGGATGGAGGACGTGATCTTCGCGGGCACCGCGACGCGCCCGCCGCGCGACTTCGCCGAGGTGGCGTTGCTGGCCGAGGTCGACGGACCGGACGGCGCGAGCGAGAGCGAGGTCGTCCGCCGGATCGAGCGTGGCGCGGGCAGCGCGTACCGGATCGACGGACGCGACGTGCGCGCAAAGGACGTGCAATTGCTGTTCGCCGATTCGGCCACCGGCGCGCATTCGCCGGCGCTGGTCAGCCAGAACCGCATCGGCGCGATCATCGCCGCCAAGCCGGGCGAGCGGCGCGCGATGCTGGAGGAGGCCGCCGGGATCGCCGGCCTCCACGTCCGGCGCAAGGATGCCGAGACGCGGCTGCGCGCGACCGAGGCCAATCTGGTGCGGCTCGACGAACTGATGGCGGACCAGGCGACGCGCGTCGCGGCGCTGCGGCGACAGGCGCGCGCGGCAGAACGCTATCGCCTGCTGTCCGAGCGGATCCGCGTCGCCGAGGCGCGGATGATCTACGCGCGCTCGCGCGATGCGGCGCAGGCGGCGGAGGCGGCCAAGGCGGAGGCCGCCGCCGCCGACCGCGCGGTGGCGGACGCCACCACCGCGGAGCAGGCGACGCTGGCGGCGCAGCGCGATGCCGCGGCGGCGCTGGCGACCGCGCGTGCCGCGGCGCTGGCGGCGCGCGACCGCGCGGGCGAGGCGGGGCACCAGCTGACCCGCGCGCGCGAGCAGCGCCACGGGCTCCAGCGCCGCCTGCTGGAGATGGAGACGACCGCGAAGCGCATCGCGGAGGATCGCGCGCGCGAGGATGCGCTGGCGCATGATGCCGCCGAGGCGCTGACGCGGCTGGTCGAGGAAGCGGCCGATCTCGACCGCCGCATCGCCGAGGCGAGCGAGGCGGTGCCCGCACTGGAACAGGCGCTGTCGGACGCGGAACGCGCCGCGCGCGATGTCGAGGTGACGCTGGCGCAGGCGCTGTCGGCGCAGGCGGCGGAAGCGGCGGAGCGGCGCGTGGCGGCCGCCGCGCTGGCGGCGGCACAGGCGCGCCACGACCGCGCGGTGCGGGACGGCGAGCAGGTGGCGCGCGCGCTCGCCGCGCTCGACGATCCCGCCGTGCTGGAGGCGGCACGCGACGCGGCGGCGGCGCAGCAGGTCGCGGCGCGCGACCGCGCGGCCAGGGCGCGCGCCGCGCTCGACTGGGCCGACACCAGCGAGGCGGAGGCGCGCGAGGATCGCGATCCTGCCGAGGCGGCGCGCGCCGCCGCGCTCGCCGCGCTGGCGGCGCTGGATGGCGAGGCGGCGGCGCTGACCCGCGCCACGCGCGAGGCGGGCGACCGGCTGGTCGACGCGATCAGCGCCGAGCCGGGGTTCGAGCGTGCGCTGGCGGCGGCGCTGGGCGACGATCTCGAATCCTCGCTGGCGGACTGGCGCGGCTCGGCGACGCGATCGACCGACCCGCCGCCCCCAGTCGGCACGCTGCCGCTCGCCGCGCGCGTCACCGCGCCCGGGGTGCTGGCGCGCCGGTTGGCACAAATCTTCTTGGTCGAGGCGGATTCAGGCCAGCCGCTCGCCCCCGGCCAGCGGCTGGTGACGCGCGAGGGGCGGCTGCGGCGCTGGGACGGCTATATCACCACCGGCGGCGGCGCGGCAGCGGCGGAGCGGATGGAGCGGCGCAACCGGCTGGCCGCGATCGAGCACGAACGCCCAGCGGCGGAGGCGGCGGTGGCGCAGGCGACGCAGCGGCGCGCCGCGGTGGACGAGCGGATCGCGCGCGCGCGCGCCGCGGCGCAGTCGGCGCGCACGCTGCTGGCGACCGCGGAGGACGAGACCCGCACCGCGCAGCGCGACGAGGATCGCGCGACCGCGCAGCTCGACCGGCTGGCGGGGCAGCGCGCCGACCTCGACGCGCGCGGGCAGCGTGCCGCGGCGGAAGTGGCGGAGGCCGAGCGCGAGCGCGATGCGGCGCGCGCCGCGCTGGCGGCGCTGCCCGACGGCAGCGGCGCCGCGGGCGATGTCGCGCGGCTCCAGGCGGAGGCGCAGGCGGCGCGCGCGCAGGTGGCGCTGGCGCGCGCCGACCGCACCTCGCACGACCGCACGCTGGCGACCGCGCGCGAGCGGCGCGCGGCGGGCGGCGCGGAGGCCAAGGGCTGGCGCGCGCGCGCGGGCGAGGCGGCGCGGCGTATCGGCGACATGGACAGGCGCGCGGCGGATTTGAGCGCGGATTTCGCCAAGCTGGTCGATCGCCCGGCACAGCTGACCGCGGAGATCGCCGCGCTGGAGGTGGCGCATCGCGAGACGAGCGCGGCGGCGGAGGCGGCGCAGGCGGCCGAGCGCGACGCGGACATGGCGGTGCGCGCCGCCGATGCCGCGCAGGCGCGCGCCAACGAGGCGCTGGCTGCCGCGCGCGAGGCACGCGCGGGCGCGGCGGCACGCGCCGAGAACCACGAACTGCGCCGCATCGAGATGGGGCGCGTCTCGGGCGAGCGATTCGAATGCCCCGCGCCGGTGCTGCCGGCCAAGGCGGGGTTCGACAGCACGACGGTGGCGACCCCGCAGGCCGAGTCGCAGGCGCACGAACGGCTGACGCTGGACCGCGAGCGGCTGGGGCCGGTCAATCTGGTCGCCGAACGCGAACTCGCCGAGCTGGAGGCGACCGGCAGCGCCACCGCGGCGGAGCGGGAGGAACTGGGGCAGGCGGTCAACCGGCTGCGCGGCTCGATCGGCACGCTCAACCGCGAGGGGCGGCAGCGGCTGCTGGCGGCGTTCGAGGCGGTCGACGGGCATTTCCGGCGGCTGTTCACGACCTTGTTCGACGGCGGGCAGGCGCATCTGGCGATGGTCGATTCGGACGATCCGCTGGAGGCGGGGCTCGAGATCATGGCGCAGCCGCCGGGCAAAAGGCTGCAATCGCTGACATTGCTGTCGGGGGGCGAGCAGGCGCTGACCGCGGTGGCGCTGATCTTCGGATTGTTCCTGACCAATCCGGCGCCGATCTGCGTGCTGGACGAGGTGGATGCGCCGCTGGACGATGCGAATATCGAGCGATTCTGCGACCTGCTGGATCGGATGACGCAGGAAACCGACACCCGCTACTTGATCGTAACGCACAATGCGGTGACGATGAGCCGGATGCACCGATTGTTCGGGGTGACGATGGTGGAAAAGGGGGTGAGCCGGCTGGTGTCGGTGGACCTCCAGGCGGCGGAATTGCTCGCGGCGGAGTGAAATCGGTTCACGCGGAGGCGCGGAGACGCGGAGGTGTTGCGCGCGTTGCGAGGTTCCGAGCCGCCATGGGCGGCTCATTTATAGGGTTCGCGCAGAGCACGCGGAGGACGCCGAGGGGTTGCGCAGTCCCTCTCTGCGCCTCCGCGCCTCCGCGTGAACCATTTTCTCTCGCGAAGCCGCGAAGACACGAAGAGGGCGCGCTTCGGGTGCGCCGAGCGCTACTCACTCAGCGTCCTCTGCGCGAACCATGGAAAGGCGCTCCGCGCCGGGCGCTACATCGTGGCGTCGTCGCGGCTTCGCGAGAACCCGACCCACTCCGGCGCCGGATCGCGTATCGCGGCATGGATCAGCCACAGCATCGCCACCCCGCGCACGATCGCGGCGGCGAGCAGGTCGGCGTTGGTGGCGGAGGGCGACGCGCCCTCCATCCCCGCGAACATCCAGAATTCCGCGAAATAGGCCGCCACGTCGCCCAGCAGGAACACGATCATCGGGCGCATGCGCGTGCCGGTGAGCACCAGCATCGGCCACAGCCACAGGTCGAATTGCGGCGACCACACCTTGTTGGTCAGCAGGAACCACGCCAGCACCGGGGTGAACAGCAGCCACGGATGTGCCGCATGCCGCCGCCACCCGACCGCGACGATCGTCGCCGCGCCGGCCGCGAACAGCAGGAACGACCACAGGTTGCGCGTCGGCAGGTCGGTCACCCACCAGCCGAACTGCGCCATCAATTCCCATACGCTTGCCGCGGTGCCGGGGCGTTCGCTGGAAAAGGCGTAGAATTCGCGCCAGTTCTCGAACGCGACGGCGGCGACCGGCAGGTTCACCGCGCCCCACGCGACAACCGCGACCACCACCAGCGTCGCCGCGCCGGTGATCCGCCGCCGCGCGCCCTGCCCGGGGGCAAACAGCGCGCCCAGCCCCAGCAGCGGCAGCATCAGCACGGGGAACAGCTTCGCGGCGCCTCCCAGCGCCGCCAGCGCGGTGGCGCGCACGCCGTCCCCGCGCCGCGCCGCCAGCATCGCCGCGACCGCGAACGTTGCCGCCAGCAGGTCCCAATTATGCCCCAGATACAGCACCAGCGGCGGCGCCAGCGCCCAGCCATATTGCCGCGCCAGCGACACGCCCGCGTTGCGGATCATCTCCAGGATCGTGAAGGCGAGGATCGCATTGCCCAGCACGACGACGTTCAGGAAATCCGCCGCATCGGCGCGCGCGCCGGTGATGAGGCGCGTCGCCAGCGCCTCGACCCAGATCAGCGCGCCGGTCAGCACCGGATATTCCATCCGCGCCTGAAAATACGGCACCTTGCCGTCCGCCAGCCCGCGCAACCCCCAGAAGGGCACCGCATCGCTGTAGCAGCCGGTGGTATATTGCTCCGCCCCGGTCCATCCCGCGCCGCAATGCGCCTTGAACCCCCAGCCGATCAGGCAGGTGAGCGCCAGCGCCAGATACGGCCCGTTGGGACCGATGCGATCGATGAGGCGGGGAAGGCGCGCGCGCGGGGGCATGGACTTGATCCATGGCAGTACGGTTCGCCCTCGACAAGCCGGGGATGCGAACATACATCGAACGCATGGCGCAGCTCGACACCCGCCAGAAGCTGGAGATCCTCGCCGATGCCGCGAAATACGATGCGTCCTGCGCATCGTCCGGCACCGCGAAGCGCAATTCGAAGGACGGCAAGGGGCTCGGCTCGACCGAGGGGATGGGCATCTGCCACGCCTATGCGCCCGACGGCCGCTGTATCTCGCTGCTCAAGATCCTGCTGACCAACAGCTGCATCTTCGACTGCCATTATTGCATCAACCGCAAGAGTTCGAACGTGCGGCGTGCGCGATTCACCGCGCAGGAGGTGGTGAACCTCACGCTCTCCTTCTACCGCCGCAATTATATCGAGGGGCTGTTCCTCTCCTCGGGCATCATCCATTCATCCGATTATACGATGGAGCAGATCGTCGAGGTGGCACGATCGCTGCGCGAGGATCATCATTTCCGCGGCTATATCCACCTCAAGACGATCCCCGATGCCGATCCGGAGCTGGTGCATCGCGCCGGGCTGTACGCCGACCGCGTGTCGATCAATGTCGAGCTGCCGACCGCGGGCGGGCTGAAGCGGCTCGCGCCCGAAAAGGATGGCGCGCGGATCGAGGGCGCGATGCGCGACATGAAGAGCGCGATCGTCGATACGGCCGATGCGAAGAAGCGCTACAGGTCCGCGCCGAAGTTCGCGCCCGCGGGGCAATCGACGCAGATGATCGTCGGTGCCGATGCCGCGACCGATGGCGACATCGTGACCAAGGCGTCCACGCTCTACGATCGCTTCGGCTTGCGGCGGGTCTATTATTCGGCGTTCAGCCCGATCCCGGATGCCTCCGCGGTGCTGCCGTTGCAGCGCCCGCCGCTGATGCGCGAACATCGCCTGTACCAGTCCGACTGGCTGATGCGCTTCTACGGCTTTCAGCCCGCGGAGGTGGTCGCCGCCACCGATGCCGCGACGGGAATGCTGCCGCTCGACATCGATCCCAAGCTCGCCTGGGCGCTCAAGTTCCGCGATCGCTTTCCGGTCGACGTCAATCGTGCGCCGCGCGAAATGCTGTGGCGCGTGCCCGGGCTGGGGACCAAGGCGGTGGCGAGCATCCTGGCGGCGCGGCGCTGGCGGCGGTTGCGGCTCGACGATGTGGCGCGGCTGACGGTGTCGATCGCGCGGGTGCGGCCGTTCATCGTCACCGAGGACTGGCGCCCGGTGGTGCTGGCCGACCGTGCGGAACTGAAGCCGCTGGTGGCGCCCAAGGCGAAGACGCAGCAACTGGAATTGTTCGCGGCGTGAGAATGATTCGCGGGTGAAACGGGCGCGCCGGTCGTGCGCTGTCGGCGACGAAGGAGACGTTCGATGGCCACCGCCGCAATCTACGCCGATCTCAAGCGCGATCATGACAAGCAGCGCACGATGTTGAAGGAACTCGCCGAACTGAAGGGCGACGCGAAGAAGCGCCGCAAGCTGTTCGAGGACTTCCGGCTGGAGGTGCAGAGCCACGCCGCCGCAGAGGAGGAATCGCTCTATGCCGAGATGCTGGGCAACCCCGACCTGCGCGACGATGCGCGCCACTCGGTATCGGAGCACAAGGAGGTCGACGACCTGCTGGGCGAGATGATGGACCTCGATTTCGCGTCGGACGAGTGGGAGTCGAAGTTCTTCCACATGCGCCACCGCTACGAGCATCATATCGACGAGGAGGAGGAAGAGATGTTCCCCGCCGCCGAGAAGGAGCTGGACGCCGCGACCGAGGAGCGGCTGGCGGAGACCTATGAGGAGCGCAAGCCCGAGGAATTGGAACTGGCGCGCGCCAACCCGCCAGGCGGAGACGAGCGGGAGTGACGCGCCGCCCATCCGTCACCCCAGCGAAGGCTGGGGTCTTCACGGGGCGGACGGATCGCTCGCCACCGGGAGATCCCAGCCGTCGCTGGGATGACGGAATGGGTGTGTAGATGCGCACCGTCACCCTCCCGGCGCCCGACGATGTCGACGCGTGGCGCGATGCCGCGCGCGGGTTGATCGCAGGCGAGGTGCCGCCCGATCGTGTCGTCTGGCAGGTGGGCGACGCCTCGACCGACCTGTTCGCGGATCCCGCCGCGCCCGCCCCCCGCGCCGATCCGACAGGCCCCGCGCTGCGCGTCTCGCGCGCGTTTCTGTCGCTCGCCAACGATGCCGCGCTCCATCACGATCCGGAGCGGTTCGCGCTGCTGTACACGATGCTGTGGCGGCTGCGCGACACGCCGAAGCTGGCGGAGGATCATGCCGATCCGCTGGTGCGCCGGCTGGAGGGGCTGGCCAAGGCGGTGCGGCGCGACATCCACAAGATGCGCGCCTTTCTCCGCTTTCGCTCGGTGGAGGAGGAGGGCGGAACCCGCTACGTCGCCTGGTTCGAGCCCGAGCATCATATCGTGCGCGCCAACGCCGCCTTCTTCGTCAACCGCTTCGCCAGCATGCGCTGGTCGATCCTGACGCCGGAGGTGTCGCTCCACTGGGACGGCGCGGCGCTGTCGCAGGGGCCGGGCGCCACCCGCGGCGACGCGCCGGAGGGCGATCCGGTCGAGGAGGTGTGGAAGACCTATTACGCCAGCATCTTCAACCCCGCGCGCGTCAAGGTCGGCGCGATGCTGAAGGAGATGCCGCGCAAATACTGGAAGAACATGCCGGAAACCGCGCTGGTGCCGCAGTTGCTGGCGAGCGCGCAGGCACGGGAGAGCGGGATGATCGCGACCTCACGGACGGAGATCGGGATGGGGATCGGCGGCAACGTGACCGCCGCGTGGGAGGCGCTGCGCGAGGAAGCCGCGGGCTGCACCCGCTGCCCGCTCTACAAGCCCGCGACGCAGACGGTGTTCGGCGAGGGGCCGCTGGATGCCGGCATGATGTTCGTCGGCGAGCAGCCGGGCGATCAGGAGGATCTCGCCGGCCATCCCTTCGTCGGGCCGGCGGGGCAGGTATTCGACCGCGCGCTGGCCGCGGCGGGGATCACGCGGGCGGAAACCTATGTCACCAACGCGGTCAAGCATTTCAAGTTCGAGCCGCGCGGGCGCCGCCGCATCCATGCCAAGCCCGACGCGGGCGAGATCGACGCGTGCCGCTGGTGGATCGAGCAGGAACAGATGCTGCTGCGGCCGAAGGTAACGGTGGCGCTGGGCGCGACCGCGGCGCGCAGCCTGTTCGGCAGGACGATGACGATCGCGCGCGAGCGCGGCCGCGCGCACCGGCTGCCGGACGGCGGCGAGGCGTGGATCACGGTGCATCCCAGCTATCTGCTGCGCCTGCCCGACGAGGCGGCGAAGGAGGTGGAATATGCGCGGTTCGTGGCGGATCTGAAGGCGGCGCATGCGGCGGTGAGAGCCTAAGAAAAGCCCCTCTCCTTCAGGGGAGGGGTTGGGGTGGGGCAGTCAGAAGCCTCAAACGCGTCGGTCTCGGTGAGACACCTCTCCACCCCAACCCCTCCTCTAAAGAGGAGGGGCTAGAACGTCACCCCCGCGCGCGCGCCTGCGCATAGGTCCCCAGCACCCGCACCCATTTGCAGTGGAACCCCAGTTCCTCCATACTACGATCGAACGCCGGATCGCCCGGCCGCCCCTCGACGTCGCAGAAGAATTCGGTCGCCGCGAAGCTGCCGCCGCGCTGATAGCTTTCCAGCTTCGTCATGTTGACGCCGTTGGTCGCGAACCCGCCCATCGCCTTGTAGAGCGCGGCGGGGACGTTCCGCACCTCGAAGATGAAGGTCGTCATCCACGGCCCCTCGCCGACCAGCGGCTTCGTGCCCCGCGCCAGCGTGACGAAGCGCGTCATATTGTGGTCGGCGTCGGCGATATCGGTCGCCAGCAGGTCGAGGTCGTAGAGCGCGGCGGCGCCCGGCGGGGCGAGCGCGGCGACCGCCGGGTCGCGCAGTTCCGCGACCACCGCGGCGGCGCCGGCGGTGTCGGCATAGTTCACCGGCTCGATCCCATGCGCCTTCAGCCAGTGGCGGCATTGCCCCAGCGCCTGCGGATGGCTCATCGCCTGGCGCACGCCGTCGCGCGGGCCGCACCCGATCAGCGCGTGGCGGATCGGCAGGAAATGCTCGCCGGTGATGACCAGCCCGCTTTCGGGCAGCAAAAAGTGGATGTCGGCGACGCGGCCGTGGAGCGAATTCTCGATCGGGATCATCGCGCGGTCGGCGCGGCCGTCCTTCACCGCGTCCAGCGCATCGTCGAAGCTGAAGCACGGCAGCGCCAGTGCGTCGGGAAACGCCTCCGCCACCGCGACATGGCTGTTGGCGCCGGGCGCACCCTGAAAGGCGACGGCGCGCGACGGATCGGCGGCGGCGGCCTCCGCCAAAGCGGCGACGAGCGAGCGGGCGGGGGCGGCATAGCTGTCCATGATGGCCGCGCGGGGTAGAAGACGCAGCGTCTTCGCTCAAGCGCTTGCGGTGCGGACGGGGCTTTTCTATGGGGTGGGCAATCAAGAGGGGCGGATAGCGCGACATGGACGATCGGAACAACACGATTGCGGGCTGGGTGCTGGCAGGTGCGGGTGCGGCGCTGGGGCTCTCGATCGTGGGTGGCATGATGTTCCACGGCGAACGTCCCGAGAAGATGGGCTATGCGATCGAGGGCGTCGAGGAAGCCGGCGGCGGCGGTGGCGAGGCGGCGGAGCCGATCGCGACCCGGCTGGCGACCGCGGACCCGGCCAAGGGCGCCGAGGTCTTCAAGAAGTGCGCCGCCTGCCACACGATCAACCAGGGCGGCGCCAACGGCATCGGGCCGAACCTGTACGCCACGCTGGGCGAGGGGATCGCGCAGGGCAAGGGCGGGTTCGCCTTCTCCGACGCGCTGAAGGCGGTTGGCGGCAGCTGGGACTTCGACAAGATGGACGCGTGGCTGACGAGCCCGCGCAAGTTCGCCAACGGCACCAAGATGACCTTCGCCGGCCTGGGCAATCCCAAGGATCGCGCGGACATCATCGCCTATCTGAACCAGCAGGGCTCCAACCTGCCGCTGCCGGCCGCCCCGGCGGCGGGCGCCGCGGCGCCCAAGGATGGCGCGGTCGCCAACGTGACCGACGCGGCGAAGGGCGACACCGCCGATATCGCCAACGAAGGCACGCCGGCGTCGGGCGCGCCCTCGGTCGATCCCGCCGCGCAGAAGGACAAGGCGCTGGCGGCGGAACCCCCCGCGAAGAAGTGACGACCCGGGCCGCACGGCGTTGACCTCTCGCGCCGTCGCGGCTAACCGCCTGCCCGCACATCGCTGAACCACTCGCGCGCCGAGTCCTGTCGAAGGGCGCGCGGGTTCGCCCGGCAGGCGGAGACCTGTATCCATGGCCAATGTAGCAGTCATCGGCGCGCAATGGGGCGACGAGGGCAAGGGCAAGATCGTCGACTGGCTCGCGGAGCGCGCCGATGTCGTCGTCCGCTTCCAGGGCGGGCACAATGCCGGCCATACGCTGGTGGTGGGCGAGAACGTCTATAAGCTGTCGCTGCTGCCGTCGGGGATCGTGCGCGGTACCCCGTCGGTGATCGGCAACGGCGTGGTGCTCGATCCCTGGGCGCTGAAGGCAGAGATCGAGCGGCTGGGCGCCCAGGGCGTCGTCGCCACGCCGGAAACGCTGCGCATCGCGGATACCTGCGCGCTGATCCTGCCGTTCCACCGCGACCTGGACGGGCTGCGCGAGGATGCGTCGGGCGCGGGCAAGATCGGTACGACGCGGCGCGGCATCGGCCCGGCCTATGAGGACAAGGTCGGCCGCCGCGCGATCCGCGTGTGCGATCTGGCGCATCTCGACGATCTGGGGCCGCAGCTCGATCGGCTGACCGCGCATCACGACGCGCTGCGCGCCGGCTTCGGCGAGCCGCCGATCGACCGCGACGCGCTGGTCGCCGAGCTGCGCGACATCGCCGCCTTCGTGCTGCCGTTCGCCAAGCCGGTATGGCGCGATCTCAACGCGGCCAAGGAAGGCGGTAAGCGCATCCTGTTCGAGGGGGCGCAGGGCGTGCTGCTCGACATCGACCACGGCACCTATCCGTTCGTGACGTCGAGCAACACGATCGCCGGCACCGCCGCGGGCGGATCGGGGCTGGGGCCGGCGGCGGTCGGCTTCGTGCTAGGGATCGCCAAGGCCTATACCACGCGCGTCGGCTCCGGCCCGTTCCCGACCGAGCTGGCCGACGACACCGGCGAGCGGCTGGGGCAGCGCGGGCATGAGTTCGGCACCGTCACCGGGCGCAAGCGCCGCTGCGGCTGGTTCGACGCGGTGCTGGTGCGGCAATCGGCCGCCGTCGGCGGGATCACCGGGATCGCGCTGACCAAGATCGACGTGCTCGACGGATTCGACGAGGTGAAGATCTGCACCGGCTATCGCCTGCGCGGCGAGGTGCTGGATTATTTCCCGTCGCATGCCGCGGACCAGATGGCGGTCGAGCCGGTCTATGAGACGATGGAAGGCTGGCAGCAGTCGACCGCCGGCGCGCGCAGCTGGGCGGACCTGCCGGCACAGGCGATCAAGTACATCCGCCGGATCGAGGAGCTGATCCGCTGCCCCGTGGCGCTGGTATCGACCAGCCCGGAACGCGCGGACACGATCCTGGTACGCGATCCGTTCGCGGATTGAGGGATGAAAGAGCCCCTCCCCTTCAGGAGTGGCAGGTCGGTCATGCCCCCGGCATGACCTAAACGATCCGGGGGATCGTTTACCTGCCGCTGGGTTGGGGGTGGGGGAGGTCTCACCGAGACTGTCGCTCGTGACTGCCCCACCCCAAACCCCTCCCCTGAAGGGGAGGGGCTTTCAAAAAGCGATCAGCGCGGCGGCGTGGTGGTCGTTCCCGTCGTCCCGCCGACCGTCGCACCGGCGGTTCCCGGCGGGGTCGTCACCGTCGTCCCGGCGCTTCCGGTCGTACCGGTCGCGGTGCCGCCGGGCGACATGGTCGTCGTCGTGTCGGCACCCACGGTCGCATCGGCGCTGGTGCCGGTCGTCGTGTCACGCGCCATGTCGCCGGTACGGCGCGCGCTGTCGCGGGTACGATTCGTCGTCTTTGCGGCGCGATCCTTGGTCCGCTGCGTCGCGCGCGTGGTGGTGTCCTGCGCGCGCTCCATCGAGGTGGTGGCGTCGGGCACGCCGACCTGTCCGCCCATCGTGCCGCCGACGGTGCCGCCGGTCTGCCCCATGGTCGAGCCGACCGTGCCGCCCACGCCACCGGTGCCACCCACCGTCTGCGCCATCGCTGCACCGGGCAACATCACCGCGGCGACCGCGGTCGCCAGAATATAGTGTCGCATCGTGATCTCTCCTACGTATGCGGACAGGTCAACGACGCGCAGGGGCGCGATGTTCCGGCCGATGGACGGAGTCGGCAACGTGGGTCAGGAAAGATCACGTCGGACGCGCAACGATCCGGATTCTTGCATCACTCGCCGAACGACTTGGCCCCAGCCGTCACGATCTTTCCGGCGGCGTCATCCACATTGCGCGCGGTGGAGCAGCATCTGGTCGGCGAGCACCAGCGCCATCATCGCCTCCACCACCGGCACCCCGCGGATGCCGACGCAGGGATCGTGGCGGCCCTTCGTCATGATCTCGGTCGCCTCGCCGGTGCGCGTCACGGTGGGGACCGGCGTCAGGATCGAGCTGGTCGGCTTGAACGCGACGCGCACGCGGATCGGCTGCCCGGTCGCGATCCCGCCCGCGATCCCGCCGGCGTGATTGGCGAGGAAGGCGGGGCCGTTTTCGCCCGGGCGCATCGCGTCCGCATTCTCCTCGCCCGACAGCGCCGCGGCGGCGAACCCGTCGCCGATCTCGATGCCCTTGACCGCGTTGATGCTCATCATCGCCGCCGCCAGTTCGCTGTCCAGCTTGGCATAGAGCGGCGCGCCCCAGCCGGCCGGCACCCCGATCGCCTCGCACGCGATCACCGCGCCCAGCGACGATCCCGCCTTGCGCGCGGCGTCCACCGTCGCTTCCCAGCGCGCGGCGGCGGCGGCATCGGGGCAGAAGAAGGGGTTGGCGTCGACCTGCGCATCGTCGAAGTTCGCCGCGTCGATCGTATCGCCGCCGATCGCCTCCACCCAGGCGCGGATGCGCACCTGCGACACGACCGCCCGCGCCACCGCGCCCGCCGCGACCCGCGCCGCGGTTTCGCGCGCCGACGACCGTCCGCCACCGCGATAGTCGCGAAAGCCGTATTTGGCGTCATAGGCATAATCGGCATGGCCGGGGCGATAGGCGAGCGCGACCTCGGAATAATCCTTCGACCGTTGGTCGACATTCTCGATCATCAGGCTGATCGGGGTGCCGGTGGTACGCCCCTCGAACACGCCCGACAGGATGCGCACCTGATCCGGCTCGCGCCGCTGCGTGGTGAAGCGCGACTGGCCGGGGCGGCGCTTGTCGAGCCACGGCTGGATGTCCTCCTCGGACAGCGCGATGCCCGGCGGGCACCCGTCGACCACCGCGCCCAGTGCCGGCCCATGGCTCTCCCCCCAGGTGGTGAAGCGGAACACGCGGCCGAAGGTGTTGAAGCTCATGGCGCGCGCCATGCCAGATCGCGCGCGGGGAGGACAGGGGGCGAAACGTCCGTCACCCCGGCCATGAGCCGGGGTCCCGCTTCTGCTGCGACGGAAGAGAAGCGGGACCCCGGATCAGGTCCGGGGTGACGGAAACTGGCTTCTAGTCACCCCAGCGCCGCGAACGCCCCGGCATGCTCCGCCGCGCCGCGCACCCCGCACGGCATCAGCCCGCCCTGCAGCGGCATCGCCATCAGATAATCGCCGGCATAGGGCGAGGCGAAATTGCGCGCATAATCGGCGTGGAAGCCGAAGCGTTCGTAATAGTCCGGCTCGCCCAGCACGAAGCACAGCACCACGCCGGCCGTCTCCAGCGCCTCCAGCCCGGCCTGCACCAGCGCCTCCGCGACGCCCTGCCGCCGCCACGCGGGCGCGACCGCCAGCGGGGCGAGCGCGACCGCGGGGACGGGCTTGTCGTGGACGACGACCTGCATCCGGCTGAACGCGATCGCGCCCGCCAGCGCGCCGCTTTCCTCTTCCACCGCGACCAGCATCAGCACCATGTCGCCGTCGACGCACAGCCGGCGCACCAGATCGGCATCGTCCGGCGCGGGGAAGCTGGTGCGCAGCAGCGCGTCGATCGCGGCGACATCGGGCGCGCCGGCGGGGCGGATCGCGATTCCCATCCCGGCCGCGTCAGGCCAGCGCGATATCGGGCGCGTCCTCCGCCTTCATCCCGATGACGTTATAGCCGGCGTCGACATGATGCACCTCGCCGGTCACCCCGCTGGCGAGGTCGGAGAGCAGGTACAGGCCGGCGCCGCCGACATCCTCGATCGTGACGGTGCGGCGCATCGGCGAATTCAGCTCGTTCCACTTCAGGATATAGTTGAAGTCGCCGATGCCGCGCGCCGCCAGCGTCTGGATCGGGCCGGCGGAGATGGCGTTGATGCGGATGTTCTCCGGCCCCAGGTCGACCGCGAGATACTTCACGCTGGTTTCCAGCGCTGCCTTGGCCACGCCCATCACGTTGTAATGCGGGATGACCTTTTCCGCGCCATAATAGGTCAGCGTCACGATCGAGCCGCCCTCGGGCATCATCGCGCGCGCGCGCTTCGCCACCGCGACCAGCGAATAAGCCGAGATGTTCATCGTCATCAGGAAATTGTCGAGCGTGGTGTCGTAGAACTTGCCGCGCAGCTGCGACTTGTCGGAGAAGCCGATCGCGTGGACGACGAAGTCGATCGTCGGCCATTCCTGCGCCAGCGCGGCGAAGGTGGCGTCCAGCGCGTCCATGTCGGACACGTCGCAGTCGAACAGCCGCGCGACGCCCAGTTGCTCCGCCAGCGGACGCACGCGCTTTTCCATTGCCGCGCCCTGATAGGAAAAGGCCAGCTCCGCGCCCGCCTCGCTCAGCTGCTTCGCGATGCCCCAGGCCAGCGACTTGTCGTTCGCCAGTCCCATGATGAGCCCGCGCTTGCCCGCCATCAATCCGTTCACGCCGTCACCGCCTCTTCGTTCGTTACCGGCCCCTCTACTACCGGATCCGGCGGCTCCGCCAGTGCGGCGTTCAGATGCGCGCCGAAGACGAGGCCGAGCCCGATCAGATAGAAGAACAGCAGCATCACCACAACGCCCGCGAGGCTGCCATAGGTCAGATCGTAGCCGCCCAGCTGCGCCAGCACGAAGGGGAGGCCCGCGGTCATGCTGACCCACCAGATGGTGGTGAACAGCGCGCCGGGCCATTTGCGGCTGTCCGACCGGCGGTACTTGCCCGGCGTCACCGAATAGAACAGCATGTACAGCGCGCCGAACATGATCGCGGCCGGCACCAGCCGCGCGATCCCCAGCCAGCTCGCCACCTCCTGCGCCACCGGCAGCAGGCGATAGATGAACTGCTCCGCCGCGGTCAGCAGCCCCTGTACCAGAAAGGCGAACAGCGCCATCACCACCGAGGCGATGATCGCGAGGCTGAGGCCCAGCCGCGCGCGCCACAGCGACTGCGTGCTGCGCGTGCCATAGGCGCGGCGGAAGATGTCGCGGATCGTCTCCGCGAAGCTGCCGACGGTCCACAGCCCGATCAGCGCGCCCAGCCACAGCAGCGAGCCGGTGCGCGCCACCAGCACATCGGCGATCGGCTTCCTCAGGATGTCGGCGACATTGGGCGGCAGGACGGAGAGGAAGCTGGCGACGCCATGCTGCACCTCCGCGCTCTGCCCGAACAGCGAGGCGATCGCGGCGGCGACGATGAAGAAGGGGAACACCGTCATCAGCGCGAGATAGGCGAGGTTGCCCGCGTGCATGAAGCCGTCGTTATAGACGCCGATCAGCGCGCGCTTGAGCACTTCCCAGGTGTATCGGCCCGGCCGCACGCGGGCCAGCTGGCGGTCCAGCCGGCGGCGTGCGGCGCCGTGATGGCGGCCACGATCCTCGGGCGTCAGCGCGATCGGGCCGTCATCGGTCACGCCTGCTCAGACGCCCATCCCCTCGCGCGGGTTCCCGCCGCCGTTCCAGCCGGCGACGAACGCCTTCAGCGCGGCATCGTCGGCGGGCACGTCGACCACCAGCGTCACCAGCTGGTCGCCGCGCTCGCCGCCCTTGCGGTGGAAGCCCTTGCCCTTCAGCCGCAGCGTCTTGCCCGACGTGCTGCCGGCGGGGACGGTGATCATCACCGGGCGCTCGACCGTGGGGCATTTCACCGCGCCGCCCTCCACCGCCTCGCGCAGCGTGATCGGCAGGTCGAGGCGGACGTCGTCGCCATCGCGCGTGAAATAGCGGTGCGGCTGCACCTCGATCGTGACGATCGCGTCGCCCGGCCCGCCCGGACCCGGCTCCCCCTTGCCGGCGAGGCGCATCTGCGTGCCGGTCTCGACACCCGCGGGCAGCTTCAGGTCGATCGTGCGCCCGTCGCCCAGCGTCACCCGCTGCGGCGCGAGCGACGCGGCATCGGTGAAGGCGACCGGCAGGCGATAGGCGATGTTCTCTCCCTTGGCGGGCGGCGCGGCACGGCGGCCGAACCCGCTCGCGAAGCCCCCGCCGCCGCCGCGCCCGCCGAACAGCCCTTCGAACAAATCGGAGACGTCGGCGCTCTCGCCCGCGCCGAAATCGAACTGCTGCGCGCGGAAGCCGCCGCCGCCGGGCGCGCCGCGCGGGTTCCCGCCCCCGCCCCCGTATCCGCCGAACCCGAACGGCGAGGCGGGATTGCCGTCGCCGTCGATCTCGCCGCGGTCGAAGCGCGCGCGCTTGTCCTTGTCGGTCAGCAGGTCATAGGCGGAGGTGACCTGCGAAAAGCGTTCCGCGGCCTTGGGATTGTCCTTGTTGCGATCGGGATGCAGCTCCTTGGCGAGCTTCCGATACGCCTTCTTGATGTCAGCTTCGCTGGCGCCGCGCGCCACGCCCAGCGTCGCATAAGGATCGGCCATGTTATCCCCGGTTGGTGTGTTACTCAGCTATGTGGGGCAGCCACCGCCACAGCGCAATCGTCTGCGCTCGCCAGCGGTGCGACATCGACGCTGACCTCCATGTCCTGCGCGCCGGCGCCCAGCACGACGCCGTCGACCGGCGCGATCTCCGCATAGTCGCGCCCGATCGCGACGACGATATGGTCGCCCGCCATCCAGATGCCGTTGGTAGGATCGACGCCGACCCAGCCGCGCGCCGGCCCGCACCACAGCAAGACCCAGGCATGGGTGGCATCCGCCCCGACCAGCCGCTCCTCGCCGGGCGGCGGAATGGTGCGGATATAGCCAGACGCATAGGCCGCGGGCAGCCCGGCGGCGCGCAGGCCGGTGATCATGATCTGCGCGAAATCCTGGCACACGCCGCGCCGATGCCGGAACGCCTCGTGCGGGGGGGTGTCGACCAGCGTGGCGGTGCCGTCGAAGGTGAACTCGCGCTGGATCCGCCGCGCCAGCGCGATACCGGCCTCCAGCGCGTTGCGCCCCGGCGACAGATCGGGCGCGCACCAGTCCGCGATCTCGCGGTCGAGCGGGATCAGCGGCGAGGGGTAGAGATAGGCCGCCGGCCCCGCCGCGGACAGGTCGCCCGACGCGCGCGCCAGCGCCGCGACCTCGCCCAGCGTCGGATCGTCCGCGGCCGGCACCGGCACCAGCCGGTCGACCGCGATCCGCGCGCGGCTCTCGATCGTCAGCCGGCGTACCGGCTCCTCCACCACCAGCCGGGTGACATGCGCCAGTCCGGCCTCCGCGCGCGCCGGGGTGGCGCGGCCGGACGGGGCGACGACCAGATCGTAATGCTCCAGCGTCTGCCCTGGCCAGTCGATCGGCTTCAGCCGCAGGTTGCAGCGCGCGAACCGCACCGCATTGCCATAGGCGAAGCGGGTGACGTGATGGATGTCGTAGCGCATCACGCCAGCGTCAGTCCGCTGGCGCGCAGCGGCTCCGCGCCCTGCAGGAAATAGCGCCGCGCGATCGCCTCCGACACGCGCGCCAGCCGCCGCTCCACCTCGTACAACAGGTCGGCGTCCAGCGTCGTCGCCTGCGCGGTCGACACCAGCGCGTGGAGCGCGGTCGCCTCCATCTGCTGCGCCTCCGCCATGCCGTCGTCGTCCAGCACGGGCAGGCGCGCCAGATGGTCGCGGATCGCCTCCACCTGGAACGCCAGCGCCCGCGGGTTGCCGGGGTCGAGCAGGGTCAGGTCCACCACCGGCACGCGCGCGATCCCGGTCAGATAGCGCTGGCGATAGCTGATCTGGCTATTGCCCAAATCGAGCAGCGTCGACAGATCGTCGAGCGACGCGCCCGCCATGCCGAAGGCGCGTGCGGCGCGCGTCACCGCCATCGCGCGCTCGACGCGGCGGCCCAGGTCGTGGAACCGCCATGCCGCGGTACGCCCCATATGCTCCGCCGACAGGCCGGCGATCGCGGCATAGCGGCGCTGGAGCGAGCCGGCGCGGTCCAGCATCCCGCGATGCGTGGGGAAGGGGGCGTCGAGCAGCCGGAACATGTCCGCCGACAGCCGGTCGCGCGATCCCGCGGCGATGCGGCGTGCGTGCGCGTTGATCGCGGCGACCGATTGCCATTCGTCGCCGGGCGCCTCCATCGCGGTGCGCGCCATCTGCGTCAGGTCGGCGCGGCGCAGCGTGTCGGGATGCGGCGCGGCGCCCGCGTTGACGATCTCCCCCACCAGCCGCCCGACCGTGGGCGCGCCCAGCGCGGCGCCGGCATCGGCGTCGATCGAATTGCCCAGCATCACGCGGATCACCGCCAGCAGCGCCTCGCCGCGCTCCAGGTAGCGGCCCAGCCAGAAGAAATTGTCCGCCACCCGGCTCGGCAGGGTGCCCGGGTTGCGCCGCACATGGACCGAGTCGGTCGCGGGCAGCAGCGAGACGGGCGCGACCGGATCGGGACCGTGGACGCAGACGTCGGCGGACCATGTCCCCTCGCCCAGCACCGCGGCGCGCGGATCGGGATGCTCGCCGATCCGCGCGAACCCGCCCGGCATCACCTGCCACCGGCCATCGGCGTCACGCGCGGCGAAGACGCGCAGCGTGAAGGGGCGCGGCTCCAGCGCGTCGCCGATGACGACGGGCATGGTCGACAGCCGGACGACCTCCTGCCCGACATAATCCTGCGGCCGGCGCGTCATGTCGTCCAGCAGCGCGGCGCGCTCGTCGCGGGTCAGGTCCGTGCCCGCGACCTGCGCGTCGCGCGGCAGGCCCAGGGTGCGCGCGCCGAACGCCGAGGAGAGCAGCAACGTGTCGAGTTCGGCGGCGACATGCGCCGCCTCCGCCGGCTGCCCGCACCACCAGGTCGCGATATTGGGCAGGATCAGGTCGGCGCCGGTCAGCCGGGTGGAAAGCTGCGGCAGGAAGGCGCCGAACGCGCGGCTTTCCAGCACGCCCGCGCCCGGCGCATTGGCGAGCACGACATTGCCCTGCGCCCAGCTGTCGATCAGCCCCGGCACCCCGATCCGCGAGTGCGAATCGAACGCCAGCGGGTCGAGCAGCCGCGGGTCGAGCCGCCGCCACAGGGCGTCGATACGCTTCAGCCCGCCGATCGTGCGGACGTAGAGGCGATCCTCCAGCGCGGCGAGATCGTCGCCCTCGACCAGCAGGAAGCCCAGGTAGCGCGCCAGATGCGCCTGTTCGGCATAGCTGGGATTGTACCGCCCCGGCGTCAGCAGCCCGATGCGCGGGTCGGCGCGATGGCACGATGCCGCGAGGCCGGCGCGGAACGCGGCGAAGAACGGCGCATGGCGGCGCACGTTGAGCCGGTTCTGTAGGCCCCCCAAGGTGCGACTGACCGCCAGCCGGTTCTCCAGCGCATAGCCCGCGCCGACCGGCGCGCGCAGATGGTCCGCCAGCACGCGCCACTCGCCGCTCGGCCCGCGCCCCAGGTCGAACGCGACGAAGTGCAGGTGATGCCCGCCGGGAGGCGGCAGCCCGACCAGCGGGCGCAGGTAATAGGGGCTGCCGGTGACGACGGTGGCGGGGACATGCCCGCGCGCGACCAGGGTGGCGGGGCCGTAGAGGTCGGCGAGGATCGTCTCCAGCAACCCCGCACGCTGGACGACGCCGCGCTCGATCGTCGCCCAGTCGTCGGCCTCGATCAGCAGCGGCACCGGGCTGACCGGCCAGGGGCGCTCCGCTTCCTCGCCGATGATGCGGAAGCCGGTGCCGATGTCGGCGGCATGGCGCTGCACCCGCTCGCGCGCATGGCCCAGGTCGTCGCCCGCGACCGCGGACAGCTCCTCCAGCATCGCCAGCCAGGCGGCGTCGGCCGCGTCGTGCAGCACGTCCGCCGGGGCCGCGCCGGCGCAATAACGCTCCGCCCAGCGGCGCGCATGGATCGCGGCATCGAACAAGGCGGGCTGCGTCGCCAATTCACTCCCCCTCATGGCGGCGCGCGACCGTAGGGGATGCTGCGGTGCAAGACAAAGGAAATGCACCCTTCCGTCACCCCGGGTCAAGCCAGGGGTGACGACGGCGGGAAAGCGCCTCCTCTCCCCACCCGTCATCCCCCGGACTCACGAAAGAAGTGCACCACCGATAGGGTGGTGGCGCGATGGGACACAGCTACAGGCAGCTCGGCCTTGACGAGCGGATGGAGATTGCGCGGCTTCGGGAGGCGGGCTGGTCATCGCGGCGGATCGGCGCGGCGATCGGGCGCTGCCACACGACGGTCAGCCGAGAGGTAAGTCGCAACAGCCGTGCGACCAGGGCCTGGCCTGGCGGCTATGCGCCAGCGCGCGCGCACGAACTGGCGCAGCGGCGACGACGATGGGACTGCCGCTTCAAGCTGGTGCGCCAACCGGACCTGCGGGACCAGGTGAGGCAAAGCCTTGCGATGGGACATTCGCCCGAGCAGATCGCCGGCCGGCTGGCGCGCGAGACGGGTCGCACCGTCATCAGCCACGAGTCAATCTACCGCTTCGTCTATCATCGCTCAGGCCAGAAGGATTACTGGCACCGCCTGCTGCCCCGCGCCAAGTCCCGGCGCGGTCGGTACCGCATGCAGGGCGGCAGCCCGGCCAGCTTCATCCGCCAGCGCCGCCCCCTCACCGAGCGCCCGGCCGAGGCGACGACGCGCCAGCAGCCCGGTCACTGGGAAGCCGACTACATGCTGTTCGCCGCCTACGGCCACAACATCCTCGTCCTGCACGAGCGCACCACCCGCTTCACCCTGCTCGACCACCCGCCCACGCGCAAAGCAGCGATCACCGCACAGCGCATCGAACGCCAACTCCGCGACGTTCCACAGGTGCTCCGCCGCACCATCAGCTTCGACAACGGAACAGAGTTTGCCGAGCATCAGCGCCTGCATCACCTCGGCCTGCAGACCTTCTTCTGCGACGTGCGCAGCCCCTGGCAGAAAGGCGGCATCGAGAACACCATCGGTCGCTTGCGACGCTTCCTGCCCCGCAAGGCCAACCTCGACAACCTCTCGCCCGCACAATTGCGTGCCTATGCCCAGCGGCTCAACGACACGCCCAGAAAATGCCTCGACTTCCAAACCCCCGCCGAGGCATTTCTCCAAGCCTCAACCGGTGCACTTCAAACGTGAATCCACATCCCCTCCTCCGCGGGGATGACGGTGCCGTGCGGGGACGACGCCAGACACTTACAAATCCGGCAACACCTGCTCCGCCACGCCCCAGCCCTTCAGCGCGCGCCCGTTGGCGCGGTCCAGCAGTTCGTCCAGATCGGTCACACTCCACCGCGCCGCGGTGTCGATGTCGCGCAGCTCGCTCCACGTCACCGGCGCCGCCACCGGCGCGCCGGCGCGGGCGCGGGCGGCATAGGGCAGGATCGCGGTCGCGCCGCGCTGGTTGCGCAGCCAGTCGATGAAGATGCGCCCCTTGCGCTTCGCCTTGCTCATCGTCGCGACGAACCGATCCGGCTCCGCCTGCGCCAGCGCGCGCGCGAAGCGGTCGGCGAAGTCCTTCACCGCGGGCCATTCCGCCTGCGGGGTCAGCGGCACGACGACATGCACGCCTTTGCCCCCCGACAGCATCGCGAAGCTCGCCAGCCCCAGTTCGGCCAGTTGCGCGTTCAGATGCTCCGCCGCCCTCTTGGTATCGCCGAAATCCAGCCCCTCGTCGGGGTCGAGGTCGAACACCAGCCGGTCGGGCTTCTCCACATCCGCGACCTGCGCGCCCCAGCCGTGGAACTCGATCGTCCCCATCTGGACGCAGGCGACCAGCCCGTCGGCGCTGTCGACATAGAGATAATCCTCGGTCGATCCGTCCTTCTCGCGGATCGGCACTGTGTGGACCTGCTCGCCGAACGACCCGGCGTCATGCTTCTGGAAGAAGCATTGCTTCGCGCGTCCCTGTGGACAGCGCACCAGGCTGACCGGGCGATGGGCGACCCAGGGCAGCATCACCGGCGCGATGCGTGCGTAATAATCCGCCAGATCGCCCTTGGTGACGCGGCTTTCGGGGAAGATCAGGCGGTCGCGGCTCGACACCTTGACCGTACTGGCCGGCGCGGCAGAGGTGGCGGGCGCGGGGCGTTCGATCACCACCTCCTTCGCCGGCTTGTCGCCGCGCAGCCCCAGGAAGCTCGGGTGGCGCAGCACGCCGTCGGGTGTCGTCTCGGTAAAGGCGATCTCGGCCACCAGCCGGGGCGTTACCCAATGCGCGCCCCGCACCGCCGCGCGCGGCGCCTCGACCGTCGCGGTCTTGCGCGCCAGCCGGTCCAGCCGGGTGCGCAGGTCGTGGAGCGTGTCGGTGGAAAAGCCGGTGCCGACCTTGCCGGCGTAGCGCAACCTGCCGTCCTCGTACACGCCCAGCAGCAGCGAGCGCAGCCCGCGGTTCTTGTCCGACGGCAGCCAGCCGACGATCACGAACTCCTGCCGGCGCGTGCATTTGATCTTCAGCCACGCCTGCGTGCGCTGCCCGCGGTACGGCGCGTCGGCCTTTTTCGAGACAATGCCCTCATAGCCCTCGCGGCACATCGCCTCGAACAGCCTTTCGCCCGCGCCCGCGACATGTTCGGCGAAGTGCAGGTGCGGGTCGGCACCGGCCAGCAGCCCGCGCAGCCGCTCCTTGCGCTGGACATTGGGCAAGGCGCGCAGGTCCTCGCCCTCCAGCGACAGCAGGTCGAACGCGAAGAAGGTCATCTCCCCGCCCGCGGAAATGGCGCCCTTCAGCGTCGAGAAGTCGGGCCGCCCGTCCTTGAACGCGACGATCTCGCCATCGATCAGCGCCGGCGGTAGCGCGGACGCGGCCTCCGCGATCCCGGCGAATGTGTCGCTCCAGTCTAGCCCGGAGCGGGTGAACACCCTGGCCTTGCCCCCGCCGGTCGCGACCAGCGCGCGATAGCCGTCGTACTTGACCTCGTGGATCCAGTCGCTCCCGGTGGGGACGCTATCCACCAACGTACACAGCTGGGGTGGTTGGAAGGGGGGGATTCCTCCCCCGGAGGGGGAGGGGGACCGCCGGCCGGAGGCCGGTGGTGGAGGGGTGTCGCCGCTCGCGGGCCGGGCCACCCCTCCACCACCGCGCTTCGCGCGGCGGTCCCCCTCCCCTGCAAGGGGAGGATCGTTGCGTTCGATCTCCTGCATCGTCCGTCCGGTCGCGACGCTGGTCAGCGCGGTTTCCGTCAACGTGTCCGTCCCGCCCGCCTGCGCATCGTCGATCTTGCGCAGCAGCCAATTCTCGCGCTTCTCCTTCCCCCGCGGCTTCAGCCGGATCAGCAGCCACTCGCCCTTCATCCGCTCGCCATCGAGCACGAAGTGGAGGTGGCCCTTCTCCAGGTCCTTCGCGCTCTTGCCCGCGATCGGCGCCCAGGTGCCGCGGTCCCACAGCATCACCGTGCCGCCGCCATATTCGCCCGCGGGGATCGTCCCCTCGAACGTGGCATAGGACAGCGGATGGTCCTCGGTGCGCACCGCCAGCCTCTTCTCGTCGGGGTCCAGGCTGGGGCCGCGCGTCACCGCCCAGCTCTTCAGCACGCCGCCGATCTCCAGCCGGAAGTCCCAGTGCAGCCGCGTCGCGTCATGCTTCTGCACCATGAAGCTGTTGCCATGGCCGGGCGCGAGCGTGCCGGCCGGCTCCGCGGTGCGGGTGAAGTCGCGCTTGGCGTTATAGGGGGCGAGGGGGTCGGACAGCTGCGTCATCCCAGCGAAGGCTGGGATCTCCCAGTGGAAAACGATGCACTCGCCGCGAGAGACCCCAGCCTTCGCTGGGGTGACGCGTGTGGGCGTGCCTCAAGCACGCTTCTTCGCCGCCGGTTTCGCCGGCACCTTGCGCGCGGCGGGCTTCTTCGCGGGCGCCTTCTTCGCCGCCGCCGCGCCGCCTTCCATCGACTTCTTCAGCGCCGCCATCAGGTCGACCACGTTCGATCCGGAGCGCCCGCCGCCCTCGTCCTTGTCCTCGATGATCTTGCGGCCCTTTGCCTTGCGCTTGCGCTCGATCAGGCCCTTCAGCGCATCGACATAGCGGTCGTGGAACCCCTGCGGATCGAACGGCCCCGCCTTCTTCTCGATCAGCGCCTCGGCCAGTTCGAGCAGTTCCGTGTCGGGCTTGGCATCGGGAATGTCGCGGAAATAGCCCTGCGCCTTGTGCACCTCGTCGGCATAGCGCAGCGTTTCCAGCACCATGCCGCGACCGCACGGCTTCAGGCTGACGACATATTCGCGCCCGCGCATCGCCAATTGGCCCAGCCCCACCTTCTTCGTCCGCTTCAACGCCTCGCGCAGCACGATGAACGCCTCCTCCGCGAGGTCGTCGGCGGGGACGACGAAATAGGGCTTTTCGTAATAGAGGACGTCGATGTCGCCGGCGTCGACGAACTGGGTCAGCTCCAGCGTCTTCTTCGATTCCAGCTTCACCGCGTCGATCTCGTCCTGATCGAGCAGGACATATTCGCCCTTCTCGATCTCGAACCCCTTCATGATCTCGTCGGTGTCGATCGCGCCCAGCCCGGGAACGACCTTCTCGTATTTGACCGGCTTGCCGCTGGGTTCGTGGATCTGGCGGAAGGCGATCGACGCGCCCGACCGGGTCGCGGAATAGATTTCCACCGGGATCGACACCAGCGCCAGCCGGATCTGCCCCTGCCAGTAAGCACGCGCCGCCATGGTCTTCACGTCCCCTCGTTGCGAGGGCGATTCAATCCCTTGAAAGCATTGGGGTTCCGCGCATCAGTCGCGGTGGCGCTTTGTCCCGCCCGCATCGCGGATCAGCACCCCGTCGCGATGCGGCGTCGCCTCGACCGAATCGAGCCGGTCGAGCAGGTCGGCGAAGACGTCGTCCTGTGCGACGGGGAACAGGCGATGGAAGCCGGTGCCCAGCACATGAAGGTCGTGCCGGGTCAGAAATCCAATCGCGACAACGGGTTCTCTCTCCGGCATGAGGTCACAAAGCACCAGCGCGCGGTTTGTGCCATCGCTGTCGCCTGCGAAACGGTTCGCCCCCCTGCCGTGTCGTCGCGGCCACAGGCGGTCATGCGGTCATGCGGGGGCGAGGCAGCATTTCTTGTGCTTCTTCCCCGATCCGCACGGGCAGGGATCGTTGCGCCCCGGTGCGCGCGTTGCCGGCCCCTGGTCGTGCGTCAACCGCCAACGGTCGATCATCGGCACCCAGCCCGCGATCAGCGTCGTCGCGGTGCGGTCATATTCGTCCTCTTCCTCGCGCGTCAGCTCGATCAGGCGGTCGGCGATCGCGACCAGCCGGCTGATCCCCGCCATCGCGGCGGCGCCATCCGGGTCGCGCGTGACGCGCAGCCGGTTCCACCCGGCCGGCGCCAGCGCCATGCCCTGCGCGAAGCCCTCGATCCACAGCTCCCACATCGTCTCGCCGCTGCGCTCGTCCACGTCGACCAGCGGCTCGAACGCACCGCCTGCGATATTGCGGCGCAATTCCTCATAATGGTGGATCAACAGGTCGACGAAGCGCTGCGCCTCCGCCTCGTCCGTCAGCAACGACGGGCCGCCGCCCCAGATGCGCGGCAGCCAGCGCGACTGCGGCACCGTGTCGGGACCGACGATCAGCGCCGCGAGATAGCCGTCCAGCTCCGACAGCAGCATCGCATCGTCGAACCGCTCCGCCAGCAGATATTCGAGCGCGGCGAGCGGATCGGGGTCGGGTGCCTCGTCGATCGCCGCGTCCCGCATCACCGCGCGATCCCGCCCGCCGCCAGCACCGCCAGCGTCACCAGCTCGCTCGCGGTCGACACCATCGGCGCGATCTGCACCGGCTTCTCCATGCCGACCAGCATCGGCCCGATCATCTCGTCGCCGCCCAGTTCGCGCAGCAGCTTGGCGGAGATGTTGGCCGATTGCAGCCCCGGCATCACCAGCACGTTGGCCGGGCCGGACAGCCGCGCGAACGGATAGTTCGCCAGCTGCTTCGGATTGAGCGCGACGTCGGGCGACATCTCGCCCTCATATTCGAAGCCCACCTGCCGCTGGTCCAGCACGTGGACCGCCTCGCGGATATTGTCGAGCCACTGGCCCGCGGGATTGCCGAAGGTGGAATAGCTCAGGAACGCGACGCGCGGCTCATGCCCCATGCGCCGTGCGACCGCCGCGGTCTGCTCCGCGATATCGGCCAGTTCTTCGGCATTAGGACGCTCGTTCACCGTCGTGTCGGCGATGAACACGGTGTGCGACTGGCCGACCAGCACATGGATGCCGAACGCGGTGCGCCCGGGTGCTGCGTCGATCACGCGCTTCACCTCGCGCATCGACTGCGCCCAGGGCCGCGTGACCCCGGTGATCATCGCATCCGCCTCGCCCAGCTGGAGCAGCACCGCACCGAAGATGTTGCGGTCCTGGTTGATCATCCGCTCCACCTCGCGGCGCAGGAAGCCGCGGCGCTGGAGCCGCGCATAGAGGAAGTCGACCATCCGCGGCACCAGCGGCGAGACGCGGCTGTTGTGCAGCTCGTACTCCTCGGGCTTCTCGACGCCCAGCGCGCGCAGCCGCTCGTACACGTCGTCGCGCCCGACCAGCACCGGCGTGCCATAGCCGCCCTCCTTGAACGCGATCGCGGCGCGCAGGACGACCTCCTCCTCGCCTTCCGCGAACAGCACGCGCCTGGGATGCGCCTTGGCACCTTCATAGGCGAGGCTGAGCACCGACGTGGTCGGGTTCATCCGCGCGCGCAGCGCCTCGCGATAGGCGTTGATGTCGAGGATCGGCTTGGTCGCGACGCCCGAATCCATCGCCGCCTTGGCGACCGCGATCGAAACGACCTCCATCAGCCGCGGATCGAACGGCGCGGGGATGATATAGTCGGGGCCGAACGAATGGCGCACGCCATAAGCGGCGGCGACCTCCTCCGGCACGCGCTCGCGCGCCAGCTCGGCGATCGCCTGCGCCGCGGCGATCTTCATCTCCTCGTTCACCGCGGTGGCGCGCACGTCCAGCGCGCCGCGGAAGATGAAGGGGAAGCCCAGCACGTTGTTGACCTGGTTGGGATAGTCCGACCGGCCGGTGGCGATGATCGCATCGGGGCGCGCCGCCTTGGCCAGTTCGGGGCGGATCTCCGGCTCCGGATTGGCCATCGCGAAGATGATCGGCGCGGGCGCCATGTCCTTGACCATCTCGGGCTTCAGCGCGCCCGCGGCGGACAGGCCCAGGAACACGTCGGCACCCGCCAGCGCCTCGGTCAGCGTGCGGCGATCGGTGTTGGCGGCATGCGCCGACTGCCACTGGTTCACCTTGTCGCGGCCCTGGTAGATCACGCCCGACCGGTCGCAGATCAGCACGTTGTCGTGGCGCACGCCCATCGCCTTGATCAGCTCGGTGCACGCGATCGCCGCCGCGCCCGCGCCGTTCACCACCACCTTCACGTCGGCCAGGTTGCGCCCGGTCAGCAGGCAGGCATTGAGGAGGCCCGCGGCGCAGATGATCGCGGTGCCGTGCTGGTCGTCATGGAAGACGGGGATGTTCATCCGCTCGCGCAGCGTCTGCTCGATGATGAAGCATTCGGGCGCCTTGATATCCTCCAGATTGATCCCGCCGAAGCTCGGCTCCATCAACTCGATCGCATCGATCAGGCGGTCGACGTCCTCGCCCTTCAGCTCGATGTCGATCGCGTCGACATCGGCGAAGCGCTTGAAGAGGACCGCCTTGCCCTCCATCACCGGCTTCGACGCGAGCGCGCCGAGGTTACCCATGCCCAGGATCGCGGTGCCGTTGGAGATCACCGCGACCAGATTGCCCTTGGCGGTATAGTCATAGGCGGTGGCGGGATCGTCCGCGATCGCCTGTACCGGCACCGCGACGCCGGGCGAATAGGCCAGCGCCAGGTCGCGCTGCGTCGCCATCGGCTTGGAGGCGATGATCTCGATCTTGCCGGGGCGCCCTTCCGAATGGAACAGCAGCGCTTCGCGCTCGGAAAACTGGAGGTTGCGGTCTTCGGTCGGAACCGGGGCGGGCGCGCGATCGTCGGTCATGCGCGTGCCCTTAGGGAAAGCGGCGGAAAATGGAAACGGCCGAGCGCTAAGTATCTCGTCTTTCGAGCGTCAGCAGCAATTGCTTGGCCGCCAGCCCGCCCGCGAACCCGGTCAGCGCGCCGGACGCGCCGATGACGCGGTGGCAGGGCGTGACGATCGAGATCGGGTTGCGCCCGTTGGCGGCACCCACCGCGCGCGTCGCGGTGGGGCGCCCGATGGTGCGCGCGATATCGGCATAGCTGCGCGTCTCGCCATAGGGGATCGCGTCCAGCGCGCGCCATACCGCGCGCTGGAAATCGGTGCCGACCGGCGCCAGCGGCAGGTCGAACGCGGTGCGCGTGCCCGCGAAATATTCCGCCAGCTGCGTGGCGGCGGCAGTGAGGACGGGATGGTCGGGCGCCTCCTGCGCCGCCGCCAGCCGCACGCGCCAGGGCGCATCGTCCGGCCACAGGATCGCGACGAGTCCCGCATCGCTCGCGACCAATGTCAGCGTGCCGACCGGGGAGGGGATGATGGTGCGGTAGAGCATGTGCGCCGGTGTATCGCGCGGGCGCGGCGCGCGCATCCCGTTGCTTGCGGTCAAACCGGGGCATGGCCATCAGTGGCGCTGTGGATTATGTTGCGCGCATGAAGCATGAGCCCACCATCTTCGAGGAGCGTGATCGCGATGCCGAGGCGGCTGCGATCGCGCGCGCGCGCGCGGATGTGGCGGCTGGGCGCGTCCATTCGCATGAGGTCGTCAAGGAGTGGTTGATGACGTGGGGGAAGGCGAATCGCTTGCCCTTCAAGGAGTGGCTCGCCGCGCGCAATGGCGATCGTTGAATGGACCGATCAGGCGCTGGAGGAAGTCGACCTGATCGTATCATACATCGAACAGTTCAATCCTGCCGCCGCGGAGCGGATCGCCAACCGCCTCTTTGCTCTAGGCGACAGCCTTTCTGATTTCCCCCATCGCGGACGTCCTGCGGAGGACGGGCTGCGGGAGCTGACGACCGTTGCACCATATATCCTGCGTTATGAAACCGATGGTAACATCGTCTCGATCCTGGCGGTCCGCCACGGCGCGCGCCTCCCGGACTGACCCTGCATGACGACCACCCCCGCCCCCACGCCGATGATGGCGCAATATCACGCGCTCAAGGCGGAGTCGGAGGATTGCCTGCTCTTCTACCGCATGGGCGATTTCTTCGAGCTGTTCTTCGACGATGCGCGCATCGCCAGCCAGGTGCTCGACATCGCGCTGACCGCGCGCGGGGAACATGCGGGCGAGAAGGTGCCGATGTGCGGCGTGCCGGTCCATGCCGCGACCGCCTATCTCCAGCGGCTGATCAAGGCCGGCCACCGCGTCGCCATCGCCGAACAGACCGAAAGCCCCGAGGCGGCGCGCAAGGCGCGCGGGTCGAAGGCGCTGGTCAACCGCGCGATCGTGCGCGTCGTCACCGCCGGCACGCTGACCGAGGAGACGTTGCTCGACGCACGCGCCGCCAATTGGTGCGTCGCGGTGGGCGAGGCAGGCGGCGAGGTGGCGGTCGCCGCCGCCGACGTCTCGACCGGCCGCTTCGAGGTGATCGCCTGCGCCCCCGCGGCGCTGGGCGCCGAACTCGCGCGCCTCGCCGCGGCGGAGGTGGTCGCGGCGGAGGGCGGCGACGTGCCCGCCACCGTCTGGCGCCCGCGCGGCGAGTTCGACAGTGCTGCTGGCGAGGCGCGGCTGAAGCGGCTGTTCGGGGTCGCCACGCTCGACGGGTTCGGGCGGTTCGGGCGCGCGGAGCTGGCCGCGGCGGGCGGGCTGGTCGCGTATCTGGACCATACCGCCAAGGGACAGCTGCCGTTCCTGCGCCCGCCGGTGCTGGCGGCATCGGCCGACACGATGGCGATCGACGCCGCCACGCGCGAGAGCCTGGAGCTGACCGCGACCGCATCGGGGCAGCGCAAGGGCAGCCTGCTCGACGCGGTCGACCGCACCGTGACGGGCGCCGGCGCGCGGTTGCTGGCCGCCGACATCGGCGCGCCGCTGATGCAGCGCGCCGCGATCGACGCGCGGCTCGATCTGGTCGCGCTGTTCCACGACGATGCGGCATTGCGTGAGCGCACCCGTGCCGCGCTGCGCGCGCTGCCCGATATCGGCCGCGCGCTGGGGCGGCTGGCGGCGGGGCGGGGCAGTCCGCGCGATCTGGGGCAGCTGCGCGACGGCCTCGATGCCGCCTGGGCGCTGGGCGACCGGCTCGGCGCGATCCAGCCCGCGCCCGCGCTGCTGGCGGAGATCGCACCGCGGCTGCGCGGCCATGGCGCGCTGATCGACCTGCTCAAGCGCGCGCTGGTGCCAGCGCCGCCGATCGACGCGGGCGACGGCGGCTATATCGCCGCGGGCTACGACAGCGCGCTCGACGCGTTGCGCGAGACGGGCAGCGGCGGGCGTCGCGCCATCGCCGCGCTGGAGGCGACCTTCCGCCAGCGCACCGGGATCGCCGCGCTCAAGATCCGCCACAATGGCGTGCTCGGCTATCATATCGAGGTGCCGGCCAAATTCGCCGACCCGCTGATGACGGCGGATTCGGGCTTCACCCATCGCCAGACGCTGGCCGGCGTGGTCCGCTTCAACGCGCCCGAGCTGCACGAGGTCGCCGCCAGCGTGACGCAATCGGGCGCGCACGCGCTGGCGGCGGAGGCGGCGCATCTGGAGGATCTCACCGCGCAGGCGCTGGCGAGCCGGGAGGCCGTCGCCGCCACCGCCGATGCGCTCGCCCGCATCGATGTCGCCGCAGCACTCGCCGAGCGCGCGGTCGAGGGTGCCTGGACGCGCCCCGCCTTCGCCGGGGAGGCTTGCTTCGACGTGCGCGACGGCCGCCACCCGGTGGTCGAGGCGGCGCTGGCGCGGAGCGGCGACCGCTTCGTCGCCAACGACTGCGTGCTCGGCGACCGCTCGCGGCTGTGGCTGGTAACGGGGCCGAACATGGGCGGCAAGTCGACCTTCCTGCGCCAGAACGCGCTGATCGCGGTGCTGGCGCAGGCGGGCGCCTATGTCCCCGCGTCGGCGGCGCGGCTGGGGCTGGTCGACCGGCTGTTCAGCCGCGTCGGCGCGTCGGACAATCTCGCGCGCGGCCGCTCCACCTTCATGGTCGAGATGGTCGAGACCGCCGCCATCCTCGCGCAGGCGACCGAGCGCAGCTTCGTGATCCTCGACGAGGTCGGGCGCGGCACCTCCACCTATGACGGGCTCGCCATCGCCTGGGCGGTGGTGGAGGCGATCCATGAGGACAATCGCTGCCGCTGCCTGTTCGCGACCCATTACCACGAACTGACGCGGCTGGCCGAACGCTGCGACGCGCTGTCGCTCCACCACGTCCGCGCGCGCGAGTGGAAGGGGGAGCTGGTGCTGCTCCACGAAGTGTCCGACGGCCCCGCCGACCGCAGCTACGGCCTCGCCGTCGCGCGGCTCGCCGGCATGCCGCCCGCCACGGTGCAGCGTGCCAAGGCGGTGCTGGCCAAGCTGGAGGCGGGGCGCGCGAAGACCGGCGGGCTGGCCGCGGGGCTGGACGACCTGCCGCTGTTCGCCGCCGCCGCGCAGGCGGAGGAGGCGCAATGCGACGCGATCCGGGCCGAGGTGGAGGCGCTCGACGTGGACGCGCTCACCCCGCGCGAGGCGCTCGACACGCTGTACCGGCTGAAGGCGCTGGCGCGGGAGGAGTAGGTGCGTCACCCCGGACGTGATCCGGGGTCCCGCTTCTTCTGCGACGCCGCGATATGAGCGGGACCCCGGGTCAGGCCCGGGGTGACGATCTGCGCGCCAGGGGGCGACGCCACGCCCCCGATCCATTATGCCGCGCGCATGAGCGGCCGTTTCGATCACCTCCCCCACCGTCGTGCCATCGTCGACCATCGCGCGCTCGCCGAGGCGCTGGCGCGGATCGATCCCGTCGAGAAGGCCGCGGCGCGCAAGGCCGCCAGCGGCGTGCTGCGCGCCGCGCTCGACGCCGGGCGCGCGGAGATCGCGCGGCGGCTGGAGGCGAACCCGTCGCGCGGGCTGGAGGCGGCCAACGCGCAGGCCTATCTGGTCGACCGGCTGCTGATCGCGCTGGCCGACTTCACGACGCAGCGGCTGTACCCGCTCAGCAATCCGACCGCGGCGGAGCGGCTGCTGCTGATCGCGGTCGGCGGCTATGGCCGCGGCGAGATGGCGCCCTTCTCCGATGTCGACATCGGCTTCGTCACGCCGTGGAAGCAGACGCCCTGGGCGGAGCAGGCGATCGAATCGATGCTCTACACGTTGTGGGACCTGGGGCTGAAGATCGGCCATTCCAGCCGCTCGATGGACGATGTCGTGCGCCAGGCGAAGGCCGACGTCACCGTGCGCACCGCGCTGCTGGAGGGGCGCTATGTCTGGGGCGACGAGGCGCTGTACGCCGAAACCTCGCGCCGCTTCCGCGACGACGTGCGGGCGGGCACGGAGCGGCAGTTCATCGCCGACAAGCTGGAGGAGCGCAACCAGCGTCACGTTCGCATGGGCGACACGCGCTACGTCGTCGAACCCAATGTGAAGGAGGGCAAGGGCGGCCTGCGCGATCTCCACGCGCTCTTCTGGATCGGGAAATACGCCTATGACGTCCAGCGCGCGGTCGAGCTGGTCGAGCTGGGTCTGTTCACGCGCGAGGAATATCGCCTGTTCCACCGTGCCGAGAACTTCCTGTGGGCGGTGCGCTGCCACCTCCACCTGATCGCGGGGCGCGGCGAGGACCGGCTGACGTTCGATTACCAGCGCGAGATCGCGGAGCGGATGCGCTACGCCGCGCGGCCGGGCAAGCCCGCGGTCGAACGCTTCATGCAATTCTATTTCCTCCAGGCGCGCACCGTGGGGTCGCTGACCGGCCTGTTCCTGGCGCATCTGGAGGAGCGTTACTCGCGGCGTGCGCGCCTGCCGAAGATCACGCGCGCGCCGCGGCGGTTGAACGGCTTCGTGCTGGACCGCGGGCGCATCGCGCTGCCCGATGATGCGTTCTTCCGCGACGATCCGGTGCGGCTGGTCGAGGTGTTCGCGATCGCCGCGCAGCAGAAGACGGAGATCCATCCGCTCGCACTGCGCTGCGCGACGCGCGATGCGAAGCTGGTCGCCTCGGTCCGGCGCGATGCGCGCGCCAATGCGCTGTTCCTCGACCTGCTGACCAGCCGCAACGATCCCGAGCTGGTGCTGCGCTGGATGAACGAGACCGGCGTGCTGGGCCGGTTCGTGCCCGATTTCGCGCGCGTCGTGGCGCAGATGCAGTTCGACATGTACCACCATTATACCGTCGACGAGCATACCATCCGCGCCATCGGCCTGGTCGCGCGGCTGGAAAAGGGCGAGCTGAAGGCGGACCATCCGCTGCCCAGCGCGCTGATCGAGCAGATCGTGTCGCGCCGCGTGCTGTATGTCGCGGTGCTGCTGCACGATATCGCCAAGGGGCGCGGCGGCGATCACTCGATCCTGGGCGCGGAGGTGGCGGAGCGGCTGTGCCCGCGCTTCGGGCTGACGCGCGCGGAGACGGAGACGGTGGCGTGGCTGGTGCGCTGGCACCTGCTGATGTCCGCCACCGCGTTCAAGCGCGACCTGGCCGATTTCAAGACGATCCTCGACTTCGCGGAGGTGGTGCAAAGCCCGGAGCGGTTGCGGCTGCTGCTGGTGCTGACGGTGGTCGATATCCGCGCGGTCGGGCCGGGGACGTGGAACGGGTGGAAGGGGCAGTTGCTCGGCGACCTGTACGATGCCGCGGAGGAGGTGCTGCGGCTCGGCCACAAGCAGCGCGGGCGCGGCGAGCGGCTGGAGGCCAAGCAGGAGGGGCTGCGCGTGGCGATGGGGTGGAGCGCGGAGACGCTCGCCACCTATGCGCGCCGCCTGCCCGAGGCCTATTGGATCGCGGAGCCGGGCGACGTGCTGGCGCACAATGCCGCCTTCGTCGCGGGGGTGCAGGACGTCCCGCTGTCAATCGACGCGCATGTCTATCCGGAGCGCGGCGCGACCCTGGTGACGGTCTATGCCGCCGACCACCCCGGGCTGTTCAGCCGCATCGCGGGCGCGATCCATGTCGCGGGCGGGAACATCATCGACGCGCGCATCCACACCACGCGCGACGGCATGGCGCTCGACAATTTCCTGGTACAGGATCCGCTGGGCCGCCCTTTCGCCGAGGCGGGGCAGCTCGACCGGCTGAAGACCGCGATCGCCGATGCGCTCGCCGGGCGCGGCAAGATGACCGACCGGCTGAAGGCGAAGCCGCTGCCGCGCACCCGCGCCGACGCCTTTCGCATCGAACCCAGCGTGCTGGTGGAGAACAAGGCGTCCAACCGCTTCACCGTGGTGGAGGTGGCGGCGCGCGACCGGCCCGCGCTGCTCAACCAGCTCGCCTATGCGCTGTTCGTATCGAAGGTGACGATCCACTCCGCGCACGTCGCCACCTATGGCGAGCGCGCGGTCGACGTCTTCTACCTGACCGACCTGACCGGCGACAAGCTGGCACCCGGCGCGCGCGTCCGCACCCTCGAAAAACGCCTCCTCGCCGCGGCGGCGGGCATCCCCTACGACGAAGCCGCCTGACCCTCGCACGCGTCACCCCGGCCCTGAGCCGGGGTCCCGCTTCTTCTACGAGGTTTTGATATAGCGGGACCCCGGATCAAGTCCGGGGTGACGAACCAAGTTCCTCCCCTCCCTTTCAAGGGAGGGGATCATCGGGTCGAAATGCCCCCCGGGCATTTTTGATCCATGCGGGGCATGGATCACCCGATGATGGTGGGTGGCGTCCTGACGATACGGCCGCCGCGCGCCCAGCCCCTCCGTATCACCAAGCCTCCACCCACCCCCAACCCCTCCCTTGAAAGGGAGGGGCCAGAAACCGGCTATATACGCCCCGATACAGCATCGATATACACTCGGATATAACCAAAAAGGGGAATATCCACCGATGTCGAAGCGCCTCGCCGCTCTCCTGGGCGCGACCATCGCGCTGCTGCCCGCCGCCCCCGCTCATGCCGAACCGGCAGATACCGAGGCCGACCCCGCCCGCCTCCCCGAAGTCGTCGTCACCGCGCGCCGCCGCGCGGAGGATGCGCAGCGCGTCCCCGCCGCGCTCTCGGTGGTCGGCGGCGCGCTCCTCGACCAGAGCTACACCGTCAACACGCAGGCGCTGACCACGCTGATCCCGACGCTGAACTACAGCTCGGCCAACCCGCGCAACACCGCCTTCACGATCCGCGGGCTGGGCTCCAGCGTCGTCGCGGTCAGCCAGGCGAACGACGGGCTGGAGCCGGGCGTCGGCTTCTACGTCGATCAGGTCTATCACGCGCGCCCCGCCACCGCGGCGTTCGACTTCGCCGATATCGAGCAGGTGGAGGAATTGCGCGGGCCGCAGGGGACGCTGTTCGGGAAGAACACGACCGCGGGCGCGCTCAACATCACCACCCGCGCGCCGACCTTCACGCGCGAGGGATTCGCCGAACTGTCCTATGGCGATTTCAACTTCGTCCAGGCGAAAGGCTGGGCCTCAGGACCGCTTACCGACACCATCGCCTATCGCGTGTCGGGGGTTTCGACACGTCGCGACGGCGTTATCGCCAACATCCGCACGGGTCGCGACGCCAATACATTGGGGACGCAGGCGGTGCGGGGGCAGCTGCTGTTCAAGCCGGACGATACGATCCGGATGCGTGTCAGCGCCGACTTCACCAACTTCCAGGCCTATTGCTGCACGCAGGTCTATCTGCGCACCGGCACCAGCCAGCGCAGCCCCACCCGCCAGTTCGACGGTCCCAACGGGCTGGCGGCGCAATTCGGCTATGCGCCCCCCAGCACCAACGCCTACGATCGCCTGACCGATATCGACGGACCGCTGGGCGTCGACACCAACGAAGGCGGGGTCGCCGCGATCACCGACTGGAACCTGGGGCCGGTCACGCTCACCTCGGTCAGCGCGTGGCGCTTCTGGAACTGGGATGCGGAAAACGACCGCGATTACACCGGCTTGCCCGTGCAATTGTCGCAGCACATTCCGTCGCGGCAGGACCAGTACAGCCAGGAACTGCGCCTCGCCTCCAACGGCGAGGGGCCGCTGTCCTATGTCGTCGGGCTCTACGGCTTCCGCCAGCGGCTGACCGGGCGGCCGATCAGCATCTATGGTCCCGCGGCGGCACAATATCTGATCGGCACGACGACGGGGGCGAACAATACCCCTGTGCCGACGAACCTGCTCGACGGCTACGGCCAGGACGGCCGCACCGACTTCCGCAGCCTCAGCTACGCCGCCTTCGGCGAGGCGAACTGGCGCTTCCTCCCCACGCTGACCGCGACCGTCGGCCTGCGCTATACGCAGGAGGAGAAGGACGGTTATTACGCCACCACCGTCTCCGGCGGCCTCGCCACCACCAACGCCGCGCTGGTCAGCGCCCGCCTCGGCGTGCTGCGCCCGCAAAACTACGAGGCGCACGACAGCGACGGCAGCCTGTCGGGCCGCGCCAATCTCGCGTGGCAGGCGACCGGCGCGACGTTGGCCTATGCCAGCTACGCCCGCGGGTTCAAATCGGGCGGGATCAACATGTCCGGCCTGCCGCTCGACACGAACAACAATCCCGTCCTCGCCACCGCGGTGGTCCGCCCGGAGCGCAACGAAACCTATGAGATCGGGCTGAAGAACACGCTGTTCGGCGGGCGCGTGACCGCAAATATCGACGGCTTCTATACCAAGGTACGCGATTTCCAGGCGACGATCGTGGAGAATTCGCTGACGCAGACGGCGCAGCTGCGCGGCTACCTGTCGAACATCCCGCGCGTCACGGTGAAGGGCGTCGAGGCCGACGTGGTCGCGCTGATCCTGCCGGGGTTGAGCGCGCGTACCGCCTTCGCCTGGTCGGACGGGCGCTACAGCGACTATCCCGCGGGGCCGTGCCCGCTGGAGGTGCAGACCGCGGCGACGACGCGGTGCAGCCTGACCGGGCGGCGGCTCGCCTCGCTGCCGCGCTTCGCGCTGACCGCGGGGCTGGATTATGCGCGCGGGGCCTTGTTCGTCCATGTCGACACCGCCTCGCGCAGCGGATTCGACGGCGATCCGGCGCTGTCGCGCTTCACCTATATCCGCGGCTACAACCTGACCAACGCCAACATCGGCTATCGCTTCGCCGACGGGACCGAGGCGATCCTGTGGGCGCGCAACCTGCTGGACGCCGATTACATCCAGAACGTGACGGTGCAGGCGGGCAATTCCGGGCTGATCGTCGGCACGCCCAGCGACCCGCGCACGATCGGCGCCACGATCCGCTGGCGGATATAGCGCGTTACACCACCCGATACGGCACCACGCCGCGCACCTCCCCCTCGACCGCGATCGCGCGGTCGGTGGGGGGGAAGGCACGCTGGTCGCAGTCGGTGCGCGGGCACAGCCGGCAACTGATCCCGATCGGCGTCGCGAGGCCGCGCGCATCGACTGCATCGGCATAGACGAAGTCGGCGGCATGCGTCGCCTCGCACCCCAGCGCCACCGCATAACGGCGCGGGCTCCGCGCGAACCGGCCCGATGGCTTCACCAGCCCCTTGGCCATCGAGACATAGCGCACGCCGTCGGGCGTCTCGGCATGCTGGACCAGGATGCGGTCGGGGATCGCGACGGCTTCATGGACATGCCACAAGGGGCACGCCCCGCCGAAGCGCGCGAACTGGAGCCGGGTGGCGGAATGGCGCTTGGTGATGTTGCCCGCCATGTCGACGCGGCAGAAATAGAAGGGGATGCCCTCCTCGCCCGGGCGTTGCAGCGTGGAGAGGCGGTGGCACGCCTGTTCGAAGCTGACGCCGAAGCGGCGCGACAGCCGGTCGATATCGTGGCGCACGCGGCGCGCCTCGGCGCGAAAAGCGCGATAGGGCATGACCAGCGCGCCCGCGGCATAATTGGCGAGCCCGATCGACAGCAGCCGCCGTGCCTGCGGCTGCGCCAGCGGCGCCTCCTCCACGATCGCGGCGATCGGGTCGGCGAAGGCGATCGCGGCGACGCGATGCGCGATCAGGAAGGCGCGGCTTTCCGCCGGCAAGGCGGCGTTGAGCGTCAGCCTCGCGCCATCGAACCGCGCGAGCGGCGCGTCCTCGTCCGCATCGATGGCGATGGCGACGCCCAGGTCGCGCAGGCGAGCGGCCGGATCGCCCGCCAGCACCTCCGCCGCGCGATCGAGCAGGTCGACGTAATTGCCCGCGTCGTGGAACCAGTCGCGTACCGCCTCCCACGGAAGGCGTCCGCCGACGCCGGCGGTCATCGCCTCTTCCGCGAGCGCGACGCGTTCCTCGGTCGCGCGCTTGGCGGCGTGGAGCGCGATCAGCCGGTCGGCGACGTCGGGACGCTCCTCCGCCAGCCGCGCGATCTCCTCCGGTGGCATCGGCGCGACGGTCGGGTCGGCCAGCGCCTGCGCCAGCGCGGCGAGGCGACGGGCAGGGACCTCGCCCTCGATACCCGCCAGCGCGGCGGGGAAATGCTGCGCCAGCGCCGCGGTGACCGCGGCGGTCAGCGGACGTTCGTCGCTTTCCAGCTGCGACAGATAGCTGACCGACAGCCCCAGCCGCGCCGCCATCGCCCGCTGGTTGAGCGCGGCGGTGCGGCGGAGCGTGCGCAGCTGCTGTCCGGCGTAGAGACGGGTGCTAGTCATGATGCTAACCGTTCGTCCGTTCGCCCTGAGGAGGGGCGCAGCCCCGTCTCGAAGGGCATGCGCAACGCTGCTTCGAGACGGCACTTCGACAAGCTCAGTGCCTCCTCAGCACGAACGGCACAGATAATTCGCAAATCATCCATTCGCAACTTCGCAACTTCACATTTGCCCTGTGCGCCGACCGCGGGCAGGAAGGCCCCTCGCGCCAGAAGGAGAGTTGGATGTCGTCCACCATCGCGGAACTGGAGAAGCGCCGTGCCGCCGCGCGGATCGGCGGCGGGCAGAAGCGCATCGACGCGCAGCATGCCAAGGGCAAGCTGACCGCGCGCGAGCGGCTCGACGTGCTGCTCGACGAAGGCAGTTTCGAGGAGCTCGACATGTTCGTCGAGCACAATTGCGTCGATTTCGGGATGCAGGATCAGGTGGTGCCGGGTGACGGCGTGGTCACCGGATCGGGGACGATCAACGGGCGGCTGGTGTTCGTCTTCTCGCAGGATTTCACCGTCTTCGGCGGCTCGCTGTCGGAGCGGCATGCGCAGAAGATTTGCAAGATCATGGACATGGCGATGAAGGTCGGTGCGCCGGTGATCGGCCTCAACGACAGCGGCGGCGCGCGCATCCAGGAAGGCGTGGCGTCGCTGGGCGGCTATGCCGAGGTGTTCCAGCGCAACGTGCTGGCATCGGGCGTGGTGCCGCAGCTCTCCCTCATCATGGGGCCGTGCGCGGGCGGTGCGGTCTATTCGCCGGCGATGACCGACTTCATCTTCATGGTGAAGGATTCCAGCTACATGTTCGTCACCGGCCCCGACGTGGTGAAGACGGTGACCAACGAGGTGGTGACGCAGGAGGCGCTGGGCGGCGCGGTGACGCACACCACCAAGACCAGCGTCGCCGACGTCGCGTTCGAGGACGATATCGAGGCGCTGCTGGCGGCGCGCGACTTCATCGACTTCCTGCCTGCCTCGAACCGGGACGGCGTGCCGGAACGGCCGACCGACGACCCCTGGGACCGTATCGAGGAAAGCCTCGACACGCTGATCCCGGCGAGCGCCAATCAGCCCTACGACATGCACGAGCTGATCCGGAAGGTCGTCGACGAAGGCGATTTCTTCGAGGTGCAGCCCGCGCATGGCGGCAACATCATCACCGGCTTCGGCCGCGTCGAGGGGCGCACCGTCGGCATCGTCGCCAACCAGCCGATGGTGCTGGCGGGCGTGCTCGACATCAATTCCAGCCGCAAGGGCGCGCGCTTCGTCCGCTTCTGCGACGCTTTCGAGATCCCGATCGTCACCTTCGTCGATGTCCCCGGCTTCCTGCCCGGCACCGCGCAGGAGCATAACGGGATCATCAAGCACGGGGCGAAGCTGCTGTTCGCCTATGCCGAGGCGACCGTGCCCAAGATCACCGTCATCACGCGCAAGGCCTATGGCGGCGCCTATGACGTGATGGCGTCGAAGCATTTGCGCGGCGATCTGAACTACGCCTGGCCGACCGCGGAGATCGCGGTGATGGGCGCCAAGGGCGCGGTGGAGATCATCTTCCGCGGGCTGAACGAGGTCGGCATCGCGGAGAAGACCGCGGAATATGAGGCGCGCTTCGCCAATCCGTTCGTGGCGGCGAGCAAGGGCTTCGTCGACGAGGTGATCCAGCCGCACTCGACCCGCCGCCGGATCGCGCTGGGGCTGCGCAAGCTGCGGCACAAGAGCCTCGAAAATCCGTGGAAGAAGCATGACAATATCCCGCTGTGACATCCTCCCCGGAACGGGGAGGGGGACCAGCCGCAGGCTGGTGGAGGGGGTTGGCCGCAAACGTTGCGTTGCGCGGCGGTCCCCGCCCCCGGGGCGAGGAGGAGTGAAATGACGATGAACCTGGGCCGCCTCAACCATGTCGGCGTCGCGACACCGTCGATTGCCAAGTCGATCGAAACCTATCGCACGCTGCTCGGCGCGGAGGCGATCGGCGAGCCGTTCGACCTGCAGGCGCAGGGGGTGAAGGTATGCTTCATCGACGCGCCCAATACGCAGATCGAACTGATCGAGCCGTATGACCAGAACTCCCCGATCGCGGGCTATCTGAAGAAGAACCCGGCGGGCGGGCAGCATCACGTCTGTTTCGAGGTGCCCGACATCCATGCCGCGGTGGCGCATCTGAAGGAAAACGGTGCGACCGTGCTGGGCGAGCCGCGGATCGGTGCGCACGGGACGCCGATCGTCTTCGTTCATCCCAAGGATTTCGGCGGGATGCTGGTGGAACTGATGGAAGAGCCGAAGGAGGCTCATTGAGGACACTCCGTTCGTCCTGAGGAGCTGCTGAGCTTGTCGAAGCGGCGTCTCGAAGGACGGGTGGTTCGAGAGGAGCCCCGGATCAGGTCCGGGGTCAGCCTCTCCTCACCACGAACGGCAATTGGAAGAGGAGAGCGGATATGGCCGATTACGAAACGATCCTGACCGAGAAGAAGGGCGACGTCCTCGTCGTTACGCTCAACCGGCCGGAGCGGCTCAACGCCGCCTCGCTCCAGATGGCGGAGGACCTGTCGGTCGCGCTGTACGATCTGCAGGGCGCGCGCGCGGTGCTGATCACCGGCGCGGGGCGTGCCTTCTGCTCGGGCGCGGACCTGCAGGCGCGCGGAGCGGACAGCGCGGTGAAGGGTGGCGACGCCAGCCACCGTGCGCTGATGAACTATTACAATCCCGCGCTCAGCCAGATCATGCGGCTGCCGGTGCCGGTCGTCACCGCGGTGAACGGCCCGGCGGCGGGCGTGGGCTGCTCGATCGGCCTGTCGGGCGACTTCGTGTTCGCGGGCAAGTCGGCCTATTTCCTCCAGGCGTTCGTCAACATCGGGCTGGTCCCCGACGGCGGATCGACGTGGCTGCTGACGAAGGCGATCGGCAAGGCGCGCGCGACGCAGATGATGATGCTGGGCGAGCGGATCGGCGCGGACCAGGCGCAGGAATGGGGCCTGATCTACAAGGCGGTCGAGGATGCCGCGTTGCAGGACGAGGCGCTGGCGCTCGCCACCCGTCTGGCCGCGGGACCGACGGTGGCGCTGGCGACGATGCGCCGCAACATCATGACCGCGCTGGACGGCACGTTCGACGAGGTGCTGCGTGCCGAGGCCGAGGGACAGCGGATCGCCGGCGGCAGCGAGGATGCGCGCGAAGGCGGGCGCAGCTTCCTGGAGAAGCGCAAGCCGGCGTTCCAGGGCAAGTAAGTGAGCGTCGCGCTCTACCTGTCGCACCCCGAGGTGCGGATCGACCCCGCGGTGCCGGTGCCGCGCTGGGGTCTGTCCGCGGCAGGGCGCGCGCGGGTGGAGGCGATCCGCGATCGCGCATGGCTGCGCGACGTCGAGCGGATCGTCAGCAGCGACGAGGACAAGGCACAGGAAACCGCGCGGCTGATCGGTGACGCGATCGGCGTGGCGGTGGAGGTCGGTCGCGACATGGGCGAGAACGATCGCTCCGCCACCGGCTTCCTGCCGCCCGACGAGTTCGAGGCGACCGCGGACGCCTTCTTCGCCACCCCCGACGTGTCGGTGCGCGGATGGGAGACAGCGCGCGACGCCCAGACGCGGATCGTCGCCGCGATCCGCGAGACGCTGGCGGGGCAGGAGGTGCGGCCGACGCTGTTCGTCGGGCACGGCGGGGTCGGCACGCTGCTGGCCTGTGCGGTGCGCGGCGCCCCGATCGACCGCGCGCACGACCAGGGCCGCGTGGCGGGCGCCAACCCGCGCGGCGGAAATGTCCACGGCTTCGCGAGCGATATGCGCGACGCCCTGTTCGGCTGGAGGCCGATGGAAGAGCTATGAGCAACGACCCCATGATCGAGACCAACACCGGCGAGGATAGCGGCGCGGCGCCCAAGCCCGTGTCGTCCCCCGCGCCTGCCCGGAGCGCGCCGACGATCGACGCCTGGGCGGCCGCCGCGGCGAAGGAGGTGAAGGGCAAGGACCTCACCTGGGCGACGCCGGAGGGGATCGACGTCAAGCCGCTCTACACCGCCGACGACGTCGGCGACTGGGAGCCGGGGTTGCCCGGCTTCGCGCCGTTCACGCGCGGGGTGCGCGCGTCGATGTATGCGGGGCGGCCGTGGACGATCCGGCAATATGCCGGCTTCTCGACCGCGGAGGAGTCGAACGCTTTCTATCACCGCAACCTGAAGGCGGGGCAGAAGGGGCTGTCGGTCGCGTTCGACCTCGCCACGCACCGCGGCTATGACAGCGACCATCCGCGCGTGACCGGCGACGTCGGCAAGGCGGGCGTGGCGATCGACAGCGTCGAGGATATGAAGATCCTGTTCGACGGCATCCCGCTCGACCAGATGTCGGTCAGCATGACGATGAACGGCGCGGTGATCCCGATCCTCGCCTTCTTCATCGTTGCGGGCGAGGAACAGGGGGTCGAGCGCAAGTTGCTCGACGGGACCATCCAGAACGACATCCTGAAGGAGTTCATGGTCCGCAACACCTATATCTACCCGCCCGAACCCAGCATGCGCATCATCAGCGACATCTTCGGCTATACCAGCCGCGAGATGCCGAAGTTCAATTCCATCTCCATCTCCGGCTATCATATGCAGGAGGCCGGCGCGACGCAGGTGCAGGAGCTGGCCTTCACCATCGCCGACGGCATGGAATATGTGAAATACGGCGTCGCCAGCGGGCTGGACATCGACAAGTTCGCCGGGCGGCTCAGCTTCTTCTTCGCGATCGGCATGAATTTCTTCATGGAGATCGCGAAGCTGCGCGCCGCGCGCGTGCTGTGGCATCGCGTGATGACGCAGCTGGGCGCGAAGGACGAGCGCAGCAAGATGCTGCGCACGCATTGCCAGACCAGCGGCGTCTCGCTGACCGAGCAGGACCCGTACAACAACGTCATGCGCACCACGATCGAGGCGATGGCGGCGATGCTGGGGGGGACGCAGTCGCTCCACACCAACGCGCTGGACGAGGCGATCGCGCTGCCGACCGACTTCTCCGCCCGGATCGCGCGCAACACGCAGCTGGTGATCCAGGAGGAGACCGGCATGTGCAATGTCGTCGATCCGCTGGGCGGCAGCTATTATATCGAGGCGCTGACGAAGCGGCTGGTCGACGATGCTTGGGAGATCATCGCGCGCGTCGAGCGCGAGGGCGGCATGGCCAAGGCGGTCGGCGCGGGCTGGCCCAAGGCGATGATCGAGGAAGCCAGCGCCGCGCGTGCGGCGCGGGTCGATCGCGGCGAGGACGTGATCGTCGGCGTCAACAAATACCGCAAGGATAACGAGGATCCGATCGAGATCCTCGATGTCGACAATCACGCGGTGCGCGAGGCGCAGATCCGCCGCATCAACAAGATGAAGGCGGAGCGTGACGAGGACGCCTGCCGCGCCGCGCTGGATGCGCTGCGCGAGGGCGCGAAGGGCGACGGCAACCTGCTGGAACTGGCGGTCGAGTGCGCGCGGCGGCGTGCGACGCTAGGCGAGATTTCCAGCGCAATGGAGGATGTGTTCGGTCGCTACGGCACGCAGCCGACGCCGGTGAAGGGCATCTATGGTGGTGCCTATCAGGAGGATGCACGCTGGGCGCGGCTGCTGCGCGGGGTCGAGGCGGTGGAGCGCCGGCTGGGCCGTCGTCCGCGCATGTTCGTCGCCAAGATGGGGCAGGACGGGCACGACCGCGGCGCCAATCTGGTGAGCAGCATGTTCGGCGATCTCGGCTTCGAGGTGGTGCCCGGCCCGCTGTTCCAGACACCCAAGGAGGCGTCCGAACTGGCGTTGAAGAAGGACGTCGACGTCGTCGGCGCGTCCAGTCTGGCGGCCGGGCACAAGACGCTGATCCCCGAGCTGATCGGCCATCTGCGCGAGGCCGGGCGGCCCGACATCAAGGTGGTGGCGGGCGGCGTGATCCCCGCGCAGGACTATCAGGCGCTGTTCGACGCGGGCGTGCAGGCGATCTTCGGTCCGGGGACGAACCTGATCGCGGCGGCCGAAGACGTGCTACGGCTGCTGGGGCACAACATGCCCCCGCAGGAGGAAGCCGCAGAATGACGACCCGTACCGACTGGACCCGTGACGAAATCGCGGATCTCTTCGACCTGCCGTTCGACGAGCTGATGTACCGCGCGCAGACGGTGCATCGCGCGCATCATGCGGTGGGTGAGGTGCAATTGTGCACGCTGCTGTCGATCAAGACCGGCGGCTGTCCGGAGGATTGCGGCTATTGCTCGCAATCGGTCGCCGCCGACAGCGGGGTCAAGGCGACCAGGCTGATGGACGTGCAGGCGGTGCTCCAGCGCGCGGCGGAGGCGAAGGACGCCGGATCGCAGCGCTTCTGCATGGGCGCGGCGTGGCGCAACCCCAAGGACCGCGACATGGACGCGATCGTCCAGATGGTCGAGGGCGTGCGCGGCATGGGAATGGAGACCTGCATGACGCTGGGGATGCTCACCCCGGCGCAGGCGGACCGGCTCGCCGCGGCGGGGCTCGACTATTACAACCACAATATCGACACCTCGCCCGAGCGTTATGGCGAGGTCATCACCACGCGGACGTTCGGCGAGCGGCTGGAGACGCTGGAGAACGTCCGTCAGGCGGGGATCAACGTGTGCTGCGGCGGGATCGTCGGCATGGGGGAGACGCGCGAGGATCGCGTCGGCTTCGTCCATGCGCTGGCCACGCTGCCGCGGCATCCCGAAAGCGTGCCGGTCAACGCGCTGGTGCCGGTGAAGGGCACGGTGCTGGGCGACATGCTGGCGGACACGCCGCTCGCGAAGATCGACGATATCGAGTTCGTCCGCACCGTCGCGGTCGCGCGGATCACGATGCCGCTCAGCATGGTGCGGCTGTCGGCGGGGCGCGAGAGCATGTCGGAGGCGACGCAGGCCTTGTGCTTCATGGCGGGTGCGAATTCGATCTTCACCGGCGACAAGCTGCTGACCACCGGCAACCGCGGCGACAGCGCCGACGCCGCGCTGTTCGCGAAGCTGGGCGTGCGTGCGATGCAGGCCGAGGAACCGATGCGGGCGCGGGCGTGCGAGGCGGCGGAATGAGCCGACGAAGTATCGTCACCCCGGACTTGATCCGGGGTCCCGCTGCTTCGGCGGGCAGGAAGTGAGCGGGACCCCGGGTCAAGCCCGGGGTGACGAGGACGTAATCTGAGCCGGGCGCGAACCGCCACGGGATCACGGACCGGAAGAGGGTAGAGGATGTTCAAGAAGATCCTGGTCGCCAATCGTGGCGAGATCGCGTGTCGGGTGTTCCGCACCGCCAAGAAGATGGGGATCGCGACGGTCGCGGTCTATTCGGACGCGGACGCGCGCAGCCCGCACGTACTGATGGCGGACGAGGCGGTGCGACTGGGGCCGGCGCCGGCGGCGGAAAGCTACCTCAAGGCGGACCTGATCCTGCTGGCGGCGAAGGAGACCGGCGCGGACTGCATCCACCCCGGCTATGGCTTCCTCAGCGAGCGCGAGAGCTTCGCCAGAGCGTGCGCGGACGCGGGCATCGCCTTCGTCGGGCCGCCGCCCAAGGCGATCGCCGCGATGGGCGACAAGATCGAGTCGAAGAAGCTGGCGAAGCAGGCCGGCGTCAACGTCGTTCCCGGCTTCCTGGGGGAGATCGCGGACACCGATGCCGCGGTGAAGATCGCCAACGACATCGGCTATCCGGTGATGATGAAGGCGTCGGCGGGCGGCGGCGGCAAGGGGATGCGGCTCGCCTGGTCCGAGAAGGACGTGCGCGAAGGCTTCGAGGCGACCAAGCGCGAGGGGCTGGCGTCGTTCGGCGACGACCGCGTCTTCATCGAGAAGTTCATCGAAAGCCCGCGGCATATCGAGATCCAGGTGCTGGGCGACCAGCACGGCAATATCGTTTATCTCAACGAGCGCGAATGTTCGGTGCAGCGCCGCCACCAGAAGGTGGTCGAGGAAGCGCCATCGCCGTTCGTGACGCCGAAGATGCGCAAGGCGATGGGCGAGCAGGCGGTCGCGCTGGCGCGTGCGGTCGGCTATTTCAGCGCCGGCACGGTCGAGCTGATCGTCAGCGGCGCGGACAAGACCGGCGAGAGCTTCTATTTCCTTGAGATGAACACCCGCCTTCAGGTCGAGCATCCCGTCACCGAGGAGATCACCGGGCTCGATCTGGTCGAGCAGATGATCCGCGTCGCGGCGGGCGAGAAACTGTCGTTTGGGCAGAAGGATGTGAAGATCAACGGCTGGTCGGTCGAGAACCGCGTCTATGCCGAGGATCCGTATCGCGGCTTCCTGCCGTCGATCGGGCGGCTGGTGCGCTATCGTCCGCCCGCGGCCGGTGCGGGCGTGCGCGTCGACGACGGCGTGCGCGAGGGTGGCGAGGTCAGCATGTTCTACGATCCCATGATCGCCAAGCTGGTAACGCACGGGAAGACGCGCGAGGAGGCGATCGACAGGCAGGTCGCCGCGCTCGACGCGTTCGAGATCGAGGGGCCGGGGACGAATCTGGATTTCCTCTCCGCGCTGATGCAGCATCCGCGCTTCCGCTCCGGCAACATCACCACCGGGTTCATCGCGGAGGAATATCCCGAGGGGTTCCATGGCGCGCCGGCGGACGATGCGCTGGTCGCGACGCTGGCCGGCGTCGCCGCGGTGGCGGCGCACGACAAGGCGGCGCGCGCGCGCTCGATCGACGGGCAATTGGGTCACGCGCTGGCGGCACCGACCGAATGGGTGGTGCGCGTCGGCAAGCGCGACCATCGCGTGGTACTGGCGGACGGCACGGTGTCGGTCGATGGCAAGGCACTGCCGGATGCGGTCGACTACGCCTCGCTGGATCGCACCGCGCGGGTCGGCGGGGTGACGGTGAAGGTCGCGCCGACGCGCGCCGGCTTCACGCTGACCGCACGCGGCGCGGCGCACAAGGTGCGTGCGCTGCCGGCGCGGATTGCGGGCTATGCCCGGCATCTGATCGAGAAGGTGCCGCCCGATCTCTCCAAGTTCCTGATCGCGCCGATGCCGGGGCTGCTGGTGCGGCTGGACGTGGCCGAGGGCGATCGGGTCGAGGCGGGTCAGGCACTGGCGGTGGTCGAGGCGATGAAAATGGAGAACATCCTGCGCGCCGAGAAATCCGCGACGGTAAAGACGGTCAGCGCCAAGGCCGGCGAGAGCCTAGCGGTCGATCAGGTGATCCTCGAACTGGAGTAGGCGCGCACGGTCGCCCCACGTACACCGTCACCCCGGGCTTGACCCGGGGTCCAGGGTTCCGCGCGCCAATCCAGGTGAGGGGCGCGGCGCCCTGGATGCCGGGTCAAGTCCGGCATGACGGCGAGAACGTGTCAAACCCGCGACATATCGCGACAGTTTCGGCCTTTACGCGCCCGTCATCCCCCTTCATGCACGACGGCATGCGCTGCCGCCCCCTCGTCCCCCTCCTGTCGCTCGCGGTGGCGGGGTGCAGCGTGGGGCCGGACTATCGCCCGCAGACGCCGGCCGAGCTTGGTGTGCCCGCCGCCTTCTCCGTCCCCGCCGCGCCGACGCGCGAGGATTTGACGCGCTGGTGGCGGCGGTTCGACGATCCGGTGCTGGGGCAGTTGGTCGAGCGGGCCGCGGCCGCCAATCTGGACGTGGCGCAGGCGGTGGCGCGGCTGCGCCAGGCGCGCGAGGCGCTGGTGCAGAGCCGCGCCGACCTGCTTCCCAGCGTCAGCGGTACTGCGGGCTATAGCCGGTCGGAGACGCTGGCGGGCGGCGGGCAGACGATCACGCTGCCCGACGGCACCGTCCAGAACGTCGGCGGGGGCGGGGCCAACAACTTCTCGCTGGGCGCCAGCGCGCAATATCAGCTGGGGCTGTTCGGCGAGGTGCGCCGCACGATCGAGGCGAGCCGCGCGGACTATCAGGCGTCCGGGTTCGATTATGCCACGACGCTGCTGTCGGTCGAGCAGGAGGTGGCGCGCAATTACGTGCTGGCGCGGCTGTATCAGGCGCAGCTGGCGAACGCGCGTGCATCGCTCGCCTTGCAGGACGACAATCTGGAGATCGCCGGGTTCCGCGTGCAGGCCGGGCTGGTGTCCTCGCTCGATCAGGAACAGGCGCGGGTCCAGCGCGCGCAGACCGCGGCGACGATCCCGACGCTGGAGCAGCAATATAATGCAGCCGTCTCGCGGCTGGGCGTGCTGACCGCGCAGGCGCCGGGTGCGCTGAAGCCGTTGATGGCCAGCGTGCGGGCGATCCCGGTCGGGCTGCCCGCGCAGGGCGTCGGCATCCCCGCGGACGTGCTGCGCCAGCGACCCGACGTGCGCGCGGCCGAGCGGCAGCTGGCCGGTGCGACCGCGCGGATCGGGGTGGCGGAGGCCGCGCTCTACCCCAATCTGGCGATCAGCGGGAACATCAACACGCGTGCCGGCACGATCGGCAGCCTGCTCGACACCGTTACCGGCGGGCTGTTCGCGGGGGTGACGCAGGCGATCTTCAACGGCGGGCGGCTGCGCAGCCAGGTGCGCGGGCAGCGCGCCGCCGCCGATGCCGCGCTCGCCGCGTACAAGGGGACGGTGCTGACCGCGCTGGAGGATGTCGAGAATGCGGTCGTCGCGCTCGACACCGCGCAGCGGCGCGAGGCGACGCTGGCGACCGCGGCGGATGCCGCCGATGCCGCCGCGATCCTGTCGCGCAGCCTGTATCGCAGCGGGCTGACCGATTTCACGACGCTGAGCCAGCAGGAGGCCGCCGCCTTGTCCGCACGCAACGGCGTGGCGCAGGCGCGCGCCGATGCGGCGACGGCGCTGGTCCAGCTGTTCGGGGCGTTGGGCGGCGGCTGGGACGCCGCGATCGTGCCCACGGCGCCCGCCACCCCCTCTTCCGTTCCCGCAGGAACCCCCTGATGGCCGATACCGCACTCGACGATTTCCTGGGGGTGAAGCCGCAGCCGGCGTGGCGCCGCTGGGCGAAATGGGCGCTGGTGGCGGCGGGCGTCGTGCTGCTGCTGCTGGTGCTGTCGCGCTGCGTGTTCGGCGGCGGGCAGGACGTGCGCTATGCCACCACCCCGGCGCAGCGCGGCAACTTGACCGTCACCGTGTCCGCGACGGGCAAGCTGGCGCCGACCAATCAGGTGACGGTCGGCTCGCAGCTCTCCGGGCTGGTCACGCGCGTGGTGGTCGACGTCAACGACCGCGTCGTGGCGAACCAGCCGCTGGCGCTGATCGATCCCGAACAGATCGACGACCAGATCCGCGCCGGTCAGGCCACGCTCGCCGCGAACGAGGCGCAGGTGAACCAGGCCCGCGCCACCGTCGCCGAGACTCAGGCGCAGCTGGCACGGTTGCAGGAAGTGTACCGCCTGTCGAACGGTCGCGTCCCGTCGAAGACCGAGCTGCAGACCGGGCAGGCCGATGCGCAGCGCGCGGTCGCCGCGCTGAAGGTGGCGGAGGCCAATGTCACCGCGGCGCGCGCGCAGCTGTCGCAATCGCAGACGCAGCGCGCGCGCGCGATCATCCGCTCCCCCGTCAACGGCGTGGTGCTGGCGCGGCAGGTCGACCCCGGCCAGACCGTGGCCGCGTCGTTCAACACGCCGACGCTGTTCGTGATCGCCGAGGATCTGACGCGCATGAAGCTGGAGGTCGCGATCGACGAGGCCGACGTGGGCGAGGTGCGCAACGGGCAGAAGGCCAGCTTCACCGTCGATGCCTTCCCCGGCCGCACCTTCCCGGCGACGATCACGCGCGTCGACCTGGGGTCGAACCTGACGGTCAGCAACGCGACGTCCTCCACCTCCACGACCGGCAGCAGCACGACCAGCACGACCGGGCAGGTGGTATCCTATGCCGCCGACCTGACCGTTTCCAACCCGACGCTGCAATTGCGTCCCGGCATGACCGCGACCGCGGACATCGTCACCGCGGACAAGCGCAACGTGCTGCTGGTCCCCAACGCCGCCTTCCGCTTCAAGCCGTCGAGCGGGGCGGGGGCGAGCGGCGGAGGCATCACCGGGTCGATCATCCCGCGCGGGCCGCGTCGCGGCGGTGGCGGGGCGGAACGCAGCGCGCAGGTCGGCCGCGGCGCGACGCAGACGCTGTACGTCGTCGGCGACGACGGCAAGCCGCGCGCGGTCCAGGTCACCACCGGCGACACCAACGGATCGCAGACCGAGGTGCTGTCGGGCGGGCTGACCGCGGGGATGCCGGTCATCACCGGGCAATTGTCGAGCGATGGCGCAGGTGGGGGCGCAGGTGGCGGCGGTTCCAGTGGCAGCGGCGGGCAGCGGCGGCGCGCGGCGGGCGGGGCCGGTGGCCAGTAGCGCCGACCCGCTCATCGCGCTGCGTGGCGTCACCAAGGTCTATGGCACCGGGGCGACGCAGTTCCACGCGCTCAAGGGCATCGACCTCGACATCGTGGCGGGCGATTTCGTCGCGGTGATGGGGCCGTCCGGCTCCGGCAAGTCGACGACGATGAACATCCTGGGCTGTCTGGACGTGCCGAGCGCGGGCACGTTCCTGTTCCGCGGGCACCATGTCGAGACGCTGGACCGCGACCAGCGCGCGCTGCTGCGGCGGCGCTATCTCGGCTTCGTGTTCCAGGGGTTCAACCTGCTGTCGCGCACCAGCGCGCTGGAGAATGTCGAACTGCCGCTGTTGTATCGCGGCGACGAGAAGCGCGCGCGGCGTGACCGCGCGATGGCCGCGCTGGAGAAGGTGGGCCTCGACCAATGGTGGGACCATACGCCCGCCGAACTGTCCGGCGGGCAGCAGCAGCGCGTCGCGATCGCGCGCGCGATCGTGACCGAGCCCGACGTGCTGCTGGCGGACGAACCGACCGGCAACCTCGATTCGGAACGCTCGGTGGAGATCATGGAATTGCTGACTGGGCTGAACCGCGACGTCGGGATCACCGTGCTGATGGTGACGCACGAACCCGACATGGCGGCGTTCGCGCGGACGTTGGTGCATTTCAAGGACGGGCTGGTCGAGCGGATCGAGACGCACGCGCAGGGGGAGGCGGTGGCGTGAGGACACATGTCGCCCTCGCCCCTGCAAGGGGAGAGGGATACGGAGACTTGGCGGCCGTGCCGCCTAGTCGCAGTTGGGTGAGGGGTGAGCGGCGCGATGCGCCGCGCGCGCCCGCGGCGCGCACCACCCCTCACCAAGCTGCGCTAGCGAGCAGGCTCGCAAGCTTCGCTATCCTCTCCCCTGGCCAGGGGAGAGGGCGTTAGGATGCTCGGCACCACCTTCCTCCTCGCGATCCGCTCGATCCGGCGGCATCTGCTGCGGTCGTTCCTGACCATCCTCGGCATCGTCATCGGCGTCGGCGCGGTCGTCACCATGGTGACGCTGGGCAAGGCGACCACCGCGGCGGTGCAGTCGCAGATCGCGGCGCTGGGCACCAACATCCTCCAGATCCGCCCCGGTCAGGGCTTCGGCCGCGGCGGCGGCGGGCCGCGTCCGCCCGATTTCGCGCCGGAGGACGTGAGCGCGATCGCGGAGCAGATCGCGGGCGTCACCGCGGTCGCCCCGCAGGCGCAGTCGACCGCCACCGCGATCTACGAAGGTGCGAACTGGTCGACCACGATCAACGGGACCACCGCCGCCTATTTCCAGGTCCAGCCGTGGCCGTTGGTCGCCGGGCGGCAATGGACCCCGGCGGAGGAGCAGGCGGGCAAGGCGGTGTGCATCATCGGCAATACCGTGCGCCAGAACCTGTTCCGCGGCGGCGATGCGGTGGGGCAGCGCTTCCGGCTGGGCAACGTCAGCTGCGACGTGATCGGATTGCTGTCGACGCGCGGGCAGGCCGGGTTCGGCGGCGATCAGGACGATGTCGTCATCATGCCGATCAAGGCGGTGCAACGCCGCTTCACCGGCAATCGCGACGTCCGGCTGATGCTGGTGGGGGTGGACCAGGCCTATGCCACCGCGACCGTGCAGGCCGGGATCACCGACCTGCTGCGCGAGCGCCGTCGCATCGACGGCGGGCGCGAGGACAATTTCAACATCTTCGACACCAAGCAGATTTCGGACACGCTGACCGGCACCACCACCGCGCTGACCCGGATCGTCGCGGCGGTGGCGGCGATCAGCCTGGTGGTGGGCGGGATCGGCATCATGAACATCATGCTGGTGAGCGTCACCGAACGCACGCGCGAGATTGGCATCCGCCTCGCCATCGGTGCGGTCGCGCGCGAGGTGCTGTTGCAGTTCCTGGTCGAGGCGGTGGTGCTATCGTGCCTGGGCGGGCTGATCGGGCTGGTGATCGCGCAGGGGGTGATCGCGGGGCTGACCCCGCTGTTGCAGGTGCCGTGGACGTTCGACCCGCAGATCAACCTGGTGGCGTTCGCGATCTCCGCGGTGATCGGGGTGGTGTTCGGCTATTTCCCCGCACGCCGCGCGGCGGCGCTGAACCCGATCGACGCGTTGCGGCACGAATAACTTTCGTCACCCCGGATCAGGTCCGGGGTGACGAACCTATTTGCGGATCGCGTGCGAATCCATCCGGTTCAACGGCTCCGGCGCGTGGACCAGCCGTTGTAGCTCCTTCAGGTCCTCGCGCGTGTCGACGTCGATCAGCTCGGCTGCGTTGGTGACGACGTGGCGCCCGGCCTGGATCAGGTCGCGCGCGCCCTGATCGCCGCTGATCGCGAGCACGTCGTCGAAGCGGGCGCGCCCGAACAGCGCGGGTGGCCTGGGCGACACGCCGTCGCTCGACGCGACCACCGCGTCCTCGCTGTCGGCGGCATCCATCAGGCGATAGATGTGCGACGCGGTGACGCGCGGCATGTCGGCGAGCGCGATCAGCACCGCATGCGCGTCGAGCGCGCGCGCGCATTCCACCCCCATCCGCACCGACGAGGCCATGTCGCGGTCGGGATCCTCGTTGTGGAGCACGGTAAAGCCGTGCTGCGCGTAATCGAGCCGGCACCCGTCGACCACCGCGATGCGCCGCTTGAACGGCATGTCTTCCAGCGCGACCGCGACATGCAGCCCCAGCGGGCGTGACAGGAACGGCTGGTCCAGCTTGCTGCCGACATCGCCGAACCGCTCCGACCGGCCGGCCGCGAGGAGGATGAGGACGGTATCTTCAACGGCGATCATGGAACGCTCCCACCATGGCGGCGGCGATCGACAGCGCGATCTCCGCCGGGCCGATCGCACCGATGTCGATCCCCACGGGGCCATCGATGCGATCGAGCTGATCCGCATCAACGCCCATCTGCGTCAGGCGCTCCCGCCGCGCGGCATGGCTCTTGCGGCTGCCGAGCGCGCCGACATAGGCGGTGTCGGCGGCAAGCGCCGCGACCAGCGCGGGGTCGTCGATCTTGGTATCGTGGCTCAGCGTCACCACCGCGGTCGAGGGGCCGGGCGTCCACGCCGCCACGGCCTCGTCGGGCCAGCGATCGTCGAGCGTGACGCCGGGGAACCGCTCCTCGGTCAGGAACCGGCCGCGCGGGTCGATCACCACCGTCTCGATCCCCAGCGTCGCGGCGAGCGCGGCGAGCGACTGCGCGATCTGCACCGCGCCGACGATCAACAGCCGGCGCGGCGGGTCGTAGCGGTTGGCGAACACCTCGCCCGTTTCCACGGGGCGCAGGTCGGCATGGCCGCTGGCGAGGTCGGTGGTGACGGTCAGGGCGCGGCCGGCGTCGCGCGCCTCCGCGATCCGGTCGAACAATTCGGGGTCGAAGCCTTCGGCGGAGACCGGCTGGACCATGACCGATATCTGTCCGCCGCACGGCAGCCCCACCTCCCATGCGCTGTCGTCGGCAACGCCATAGGTCTTCACCTGAAACGGTTCGCCCGCGATGACGCGCGCGGCGGTGTCGAGGATCTCGCCCTCGACGCAGCCGCCGGAGACGGAGCCTTCGAAGCGGCCGTCCTCATGCACCAGCATATGGCTGCCGCGCGGACGCGGCGCGCTGCCCCAGGTCGAGACGACGGTGGCGAGCGCGAGGCGCGCACCCTTCCAGTCGCGGGCGGCGGCGAGGACGGAATCGTTGTCGGCCATGTCTTTGCTTTCTCGTGCGCCCTCACCCTTCCGCGGCTTTGCCGCTCCCTCCCTCTCCCGGCGGGAGAGGGAAGGGGCCCGCCCGGCGTAGCCGGGTGGGAAGGGTGAGGGTGATTGTTTCAGACCGCCGGCAACCCCGCCAGCAGCGTGTCGAGCGTCACCGGCACCTCGCGGGTGCGGATACCGGTGGCGTTGTAGATCGCGTTGACCACCGCCGCGCCGGCACCCGAAATGCCCAGCTCGCCGACACCCTTCGCGCCGGCCTGGTTGGCGGCATCGTCGATCTCCTCGATGAAATGGCATTCGATCTGCGGCACGTCGGCATTCACCGCGACGTGATATTCGCCGAAATCGGGGTTCACGAATCGTCCCGTGCGGGTGTCGACCACCGCCGCCTCGCCCAGCGCGTAGCTGACGCCCCATACCATTCCGCCGACGATCTGGTTGCCCGCGGTCGCGCGGTTGAGGACGCGGCCGACGTCGAACACGCCCAGCATCCGGCGCACGCGCACCTCGCCGGTGACCGCGTTGACCGCCACCTCGCAGAATTGCGCGCCGTGGCTGGCCTGGCTGGTCTTCTTCGCCTGTGCGCCGGGACGGCTCTTGCCCTCGCCCGTGATCGGCTGCCCGCGGACCAGTTCGGCGAGCGGTACCTGCCGCCCGTCCGCGGTGACGCAGCCGTCGGCGAGCGACAGTTCCTCGGGCGCGGCGTTCATCCGGCGCGCGAGTTCGGCGACGATATCCTCGCACGCCAGCGCCGCGGCCGAGGCCGCGCTGCCGGCGCCGAACGACCCGCCGGAGCCGGCGCTCTTGGGATAGTTGGTGTCGCCGATCCGCACGTCGACCTCGCCGGGCGACAGGCCCAGGATCTCCGCCACGGTCTGCGCCAGGATGGTATAGGTGCCGGTGCCGATATCGGTCATGTCGCATTCGACCGCGGCGCGGCCGTTCGCCTCCAGCCGTACCGTCGCCGCCGCCTCGACGGTGAAATTGCCACGCAGGCTGGCGGCCATGCCGATGCCGATCAGCCAGTCGCCCTCGCGCACGCTGCCCGGCGCGGGGACGCGATCGGGCCAGCCGAAGCGGCGTGCGCCCTCGTCATAGCATTCCAGCATCTTGCGGGTGGAGAAGGGCTTGCCGCTGGTGGGATCGCGCTCCGGTTCGTTGCGGCGGCGCAGCTCGATCGGATCGAGGTCGAGCCGCTCGGCGAGTTCGTCCATCGCGCATTCCACCGCGAAGGTGCCGATCGCCTCGCCCGGCGCGCGCACCGCGCCGGTGGGCGGCAGGTCGACGCGGACCAGATCGGTGCGGAAGCGTCGCGCCGCACCGGCATAGAGCGGGATCGAGCCGAACGGGATCGGCTCCAGGAACGCGCTGTCGTCGTTCTGCGCCGCGACGCCTTCATGCGCGAAGGCGGCGATGCGCCCGTTCTTGTCGCATGCAATGCGGACGCGCTGCGTCGTCGCGCTGCGGTGATGGACCAGATAGGCGGTGTCGCGGCGGGGCAGCGCGACCTTGACCGGGCGACGCAGCTTCTCCGCGGCGATCGCGGCCATGACGACCTCCGGCCCGACCCCTGTCTTCCCGCCGAAGCCGCCGCCGACATAGGGGGCGAGGACGCGGACGCGCTCCGCGGGCAGTCCCATCGCCTTGGCGATCGTGCCCTGCGCGCCGCCGATCACCTGGTTGCTGGAGCGCACCGTCAGCACGTCGCCCTCCCACCAGATGGTGGAGGCATGCGGCTCCAGCGCGGCAGGGAAGTGGACGGGGGTCTCGTAGGTGGCGTCGAATGTCACCTCGGCGTCGGCCAGCGCGGCCTCGACATCGCCGATGTCGATCGCGGGCAGGAAGCCCAGCTTGTGATCGCGCTGGACCGGCTCCGTCGCCATGTCGAAGCGGCCCTCCTTGGCGTCCACTTCGACCCGGACCAGCGTCGCGCCCTCGCGCGCGGCGGCCTGCGTCTCCGCAACGACGATCGCCACCGGCTGGCCGTGGTGGAAGATGCGGTCGGTGCCCTGCGACGGCATCGCGCGGGAGTTGCCCTCGCCCGCGGGGATGCGCGGATCGTCGTGGATGACGGCGACGACGCCGGGAAGCGCCTTGGCCGCGGCGTCGTCGATCCAGGCCACGCGCCCCGCTGCCGACCGGCGCGCCGACGATCGCGGCGTAGAGCGTCCCCTCCGGCGCATGTTCATAGGCGTAGGTCGCGGCGCCGGTGACCTTCAACGGCCCCTCGACGCGCGCGATCGGGGCGCCGAGCACACCCTGCCGGGCGCGGGCGAGCGCGCCGGGGCGCTCCGCGGTGTCGATCGCCTGTTCGGTCATCTGCCCCTCCGTTCGTTCACCCAACCCCGTTCACCCTGAGGAGAGGCTGAGCCTGTCGAAGCCTCGTCTCGAAGAGGACGCGCAACGCATGTGCTTCGAGACGGCACTTCGGCAGGCTCAGTGCCTCCTCAGCACGAACGGAGGGGGGATCCTGAGCGATATCATAAGCCGCGCCCGCTCAGTCCGGCAATCCTTCCAGCAGCTTGTCGCAGGTGATCGGGAAGTCGCGCACGCGCACGCCGGTGGCGTTGTAGATCGCATTGGCGATCGCCGCGCCCGCGCCGGAGATACCCAGTTCGCCGATCCCCTTGGCATGGATCGGATTGGCGTGGATGTCGCGCTCTTCCACGAAATGGACGTCGAGCTGCGGCACGTCGGCGTTTACGGGGACGTGATATTCGGCGAGATCGCGGTTGACGACCTTGCCGTTGCGCGGATCGTGGACCAGCTCCTCCGACAAAGCGGCGCCGATGCCGAAGGTCATGCCGCCCAGGCATTGCGATCGCGCGGTTTTGGCGTTCAGGATGCGCCCGGCGGCGAACACGCCCAGCATCCGCTCGACACGGATCTCGCCGGTGACGGCGTTGACCTTCACCTCGGCGAAATGCGCGCCATAGCTGGCCTGGTTGAACAGTTTCTCCTGCTTGCCCGGTGCGATCTCGCCGGTGACGGTGATGCCCTCGCCGACCAGTTCGGTGACGTCCACCGCGCGGTTCTGCGCGATGGCCCGACCGTCCTTCAGCGTCAGTTCCTCAGGTGCAACCTCCATCGCCTTGGCCAGCTTTTCGCGGATCCCCTCGCACGCGAGATAGACCGAGGAGCCGGACGATCCCGCCCCCCACGATCCGCCCGATCCCGCCGCCGGGGGCGCGGCGCCATCGCCCAGATGGACGATGACGCGGTCGAGCGGCAGCCCCAGCGTCTCCGCCGCGATCTGCGCCAGGATGGTGTAGGTGCCGGTGCCGATATCGGTCATGTCGGTCGACACGATTGCGCGCCCGTCGGTGGTCAGCTCGACCGAGGCCGACGACTTCTGGAGCATGTTCGACCGCACCGCCGCGGCCATGCCGATGCCGTGCCACCATTCGCCGCGGCGGTCGCTCGCGGGCCGGGTCTTGCGATCCGACCAGCCGAAAAGCTCCGCACCCTTGTCCATGCACGCGACCAGCGAGCGCGAGGAGAAGGGGACTTGCTTCTCGGGATCCTGCGACGGCTCGTTGCGGCGGCGCAGCTCGATCGGGTCGATACCGATCGTCTCGGCGAGTTCGTCCATCGCGGATTCGAGCGCCAGCATCCCCACCGCCTCGCCCGGCGCGCGCATCGATCCCGCCAGCAGCCAGTTGAGCCGCACGATCTTGTGATCGACCAGCCGGTTCTCGCCCGCATAGGCGAAATGTGTCCCCATGCCGGCGGGTTCGAAGAAATCCTCACCCGGCAGGTTGCTGACCAATGTCTCATGCGCGATCGCGGTCAGCCGGCCGTCGGCGTCCGCGCCCAGCCGGATGCGCTGTTCGGTATTGGAGCGGCGGACGGTCGCGTCGAACACCTGCTGGCGCGCCATCGCGACCTTGACCGGGCGGCCCAGCTTCTTCGCGGCGATCGCGGCGGCGACGCTCTCCGGCGCGATGCCCAGCTTGGAGCCGAACCCGCCGCCGACATAGCGCGAGATGATCCGCACCTTGTCCTCGCCCACGCCCAGTGCCTTGGCGAGCTGCATCTGGTCGGACGCCACCATCTGGTACGCGCCGTGGAGCAGCAAGGTGCCGTCCTCCTTCCACTCCGCGATCGAGGCGTGCGGCTCCATCGCAGCGGAATTCTGGCTCGGCGTGGTATAGGTGGCGTCGAGCGTGAACGCGGCCTGTGCCATCGCGGCGTCGACATCGCCCTGCTCGGTGCGCGGCGGGATCTGGTCGGGCGGCGGCGTTTCCGCCTCAGTACGATGTGCCTCGAACACGAACGCACCCTTGATGGGTTCGTGGGTCACCGTCACCAGCTGCGCCGCCTCGCGCGCGGCCTCGAAGGTTTCGGCGACGACGATCGCGACGATCTCGCCGAAGTAATCGACCTTCTCGACCCCTTGCGTCGGCGCCTTGGTCTCGCCGCCCTGCTGCGGATTGCGGATGAAGGTCGGGTAATCGGTGACGATGTCGATCACGCCCGCCACCGACCGCGCCGCGTCGGTGACGACGTCGGTGATCGTGCCCGAGCCGAAGGTAGCGCGCACCAGCACGCCATAGGCGAGCTTCTCCGCCGGATATTCCGCGGCATAGGTGGCGCGGCCGGATACCTTCAGCGGCCCCTCGACGCGATCGAGCGGCCGGCCGATCACGCCCTGCGCGCCGGTGTCGAGCAGGCTGTCGGGATGCGGCTGATCCATCGTCAGGCTGCGCGTGTCGTCGCGGCCCAGGATCTTGGAAATCAGGTTCATTGCGTCAGCTCCCGCAGCGTGGCGATCAGCGTGCGGCGCACCAACGGGATCTTGAAGTCGTTCGACCCGAACCCGCGCGCGTCCTTCACCAGCGCGTCCGCAGCGGCGTTGAACGCCGCGTCGGACGGCTCCTGCCCGACCAGCGCCGCTTCCACCGCGGCATCGCGCCACGGCATGTGCGCCAGCCCACCGAAGGCGAGCGCGGCGGACGCGATGCGGCCGTCCTTCACCTCGACCACGCCCGCGATCGACACCAACGCGAAGGCATAGGAGGCGCGGTCGCGCACCTTGCGATAGACCTGCCGGCCCGCGGGCGGCGCGGGCAGCTCGACATGGGTGATAAGCTCGCCGGCCGTCAGCACATTCTCCACCTGCGGCGTGTCGCCGGGCAGGCGGTAGAAGTCGGCGATGGGGATACGCCGCTTGTCGCCATCGGTCGCCTGCGTCACGATCACCGCGTCGAGCGCGCGCATCGCCACCGGCATGTCGCCGGGGTGGGTGGCGATACACTGGTCGCTGGTCCCCAGGATCGCGTGGATGCGGTTGAACCCGCCGATCGCCTCGCACCCGCTGCCCGGCTCGCGCTTGTTGCAGCCCGCGGCGGTGTCGTAGAAATAATAGCAGCGCGTGCGCTGGAGCAAATTGCCCCCGGTCGTCGCCTTGTTGCGCAGCTGGCCCGAGGCACCGGCGAGCAGCGCGCGGCTCAGCACCTCGTATTTCGCGATGACGCGCGGATCGGCGGCGAGGTCGCTGTTGGGCACCAAGGCGCCGATCGTCAGCCCGCCGTCCTCGCGCTCCTCGATCCGGTTCAGGTCGAGGCGGCTGATGTCGACCAGCTTCTCGGGCGTTTCCACCTGCAACTTCATCAGGTCGAGCAGGTTGGTGCCCCCCGCGATGAACCGCCCGCCGGCGCGCACCGCCTCTTCCACGCTCGCGGCGCGGGCATAGTCGAAGGTCTTCATGCGTCCACCTTGGTGCTGGCGACCTCGCGGATCGCATCGACGATATTGGGATAGGCGGCGCAGCGGCAGATGTTGCCGCTCATCCGCTCGCTGATCTCCGCATCGTCGAGCGCGACACGGGTCAGGTCCGCACTGGCATGGCTGGGCCAGCCCTTCGCGACCTCGTCCAGCATGCCGACCGCGGAGCAGATCTGCCCCGGCGTGCAATAGCCGCACTGATATCCGTCGTGGCGGACGAACGCGTCCTGCATCGGATGCAGGTCGCCGACGCTGCCCAGCCCCTCGATCGTCACGATCTCGTCATCCTGATGCATCACGGCGAGCGTGAGGCACGCGTTGATGCGGCGGCCGTTCACCAGCATGGTGCACGCCCCGCACTGGCCGTGGTCGCAGCCCTTCTTGCTGCCGGTCAGCCCGAGATGCTCGCGGGCCAGGTCGAGCAGCGAGGTGCGGATGTCGACCTCCGCCTCATAGGATTTTCCGTTGATGGTGAAGTGCATGGACCAGCCTTTCGGTATCCCGGGTGAAACTCCGTCGCGCGGGTTGAGGTCCGTGCGAACCATTCTCATCGCCATGGCCGCGGGCGTGCTGGCGTCGGCCTGCGCGACCGGGCAGAAGGTGGCGATGTCGGCAACGTCCTCTCCCCTTATCATTGCGCATCGCGGCGCCAGCGGCGAGCGACCGGAACACAGCATCGCCAGCTATACGCTCGCGATCAAGCAGGGCGCGGACGTGATCGAACCCGATCTGGTGCCGACGAAGGACGACGTGCTGGTGGCACGGCACGAGAATGAGATTTCGGAGACGACCGATGTCGCGCAGCACCCGGAATTCGCGTCGCGGCGCACGACGAAGACGGTCGACGGCCAGACGCTGACCGGCTGGTTCACCGAGGATTTCACGCTCGCCGAGCTGAAGACGCTGCGCGTCAAGGAGCGGCTGCCGCAGCTTCGCCCCGGCAACACCGCCTATGACGGGCAGGAGACGATCCCGACCTTCGCCGAGGTGATCGCGCTGGCCAAGGCGAACCATGTCGGCATCTATCCCGAGACGAAGCACCCGACCTATTTCGCCGCGATCGGCCATCCGACCGACGCACTGGTGGTGAAGGCGCTGCGCGAGGCGGGGTGGGACAGCCGCGAGGCGCCGGTGTTCCTCCAGTCGTTCGAGGTGGACAATCTCAAGCGGCTGGCGGGGATGACGAAGGTGCGGCTGATCCAGCTGATGGACGGCAGCGGCGCGCCGGCGGATGGGGCGCAGCCCAGTTATGCCGCGATGACCACGCCGGAGGGGCTGCGCGCGGTGGCGCGCTATGCCTATGGCATCGGGCCGAACAAGGCGATGCTGTGGAACGGCACCGCGCCCAGCACCCTGGTCGCGGACGCGCATGCCGCGGGGCTGAAGGTGCATCCCTGGACCTATCGCGCGGAGAATTACTTCCTGCCCGAGCGCTTCCGCCGCGGCACCGATCCGCGCGCGCATGGCGATGTGGTGGCGGAGATCCGTTCGGCGCTGGCGCAGGGGATCGACGGGTTCTTTACCGACTTTCCTGCTATGGGGGTGGCCGCCACGGGGCGGGGAGTGAAGTGACATGCGTATCATGGGCGTGCTGGCCGCGGCCGGCCTGATGCTGGCGACGGGCGGGTGCGTCAGCACGGTGGCGAACGTCGTCACCGCGCCGGTGAAGCTGGCGGGCAAGGCGGTCGGCGGCACCGTCGACATGATGACCACCAGCGAGAAGGAGCGCGACGAGAAATACGTCCGCCAGATGCGCAAGCGCGACGAGGCCGAGCAGAAAAGGATTCGCGAATGCCGCAAGCATCCGGAGCGCTGCGAGGGGTAGAGTCGCGCGGGGAAGCCAGAAAAAGCTCCTCCCCTTCAGGGGAGGGGATGGGGGTGGGGGGTGTCTCACAGAGACCATCGCCCGTGGCTCATGACAGCCCCACCCCAACCCCTCCCCTAAAGGAGAGAGGCTGTAGATTGGCCAGTTACCCGATCACCCGATCCTGCAACCACAGGATCGACGGATAGGCACACAGCCAGATCCAGAAGAAGCGGTTGAGCCCGAACAGGCAGGCGTTGGCGAGATGGAACAGCGCCGCCACGACCAGCGCCGCGACCAGTGCCGGGCGCGACAGCATCGCGAACGGAAAGGCCAGTTCGAACAGCATCACCGCCCATCCCGCCGCGAACAGCAGCCGCGGGCGGTCGGCGAGGCGGCGGACGTTCTCGCCCGCGGGATAGGCGGAGAACAGGAAGACGTCGCGCAGCGTCTCGCCCCCTCGCCACGCCGGGTTGGCGATCTTCACCCACCCCGCGATCGCGTAGCTGAGCAGCAACTGGATCGCGAGATAGCCCAGTGCCGCCTCGCGCCAGCGCACCTCCGGCAGCAGCGTCGTGGCGGTGACGCACAGCAGGATCAGCAGGCTCATCCTGTCCGCGCCGCCGTTATAGGGGCCGTTGAAGAAGGGCAGGATCAGCACATGGTTCGCCACCAGCGCCAGCAGCAGCACCGGCGGCGGCGCATGGCCGATCGCGACCGCGGCGAACAGCAGCAGCGACAGCACCAGCCGCGGCACGAACAGCCACCGCTCGGCGCGGCGCGCGGCGGGGCGCAGATGCTCGGCGCTCTGCTGGACGAACGCCAGCGCCATCATTGCGGCGGTCAGCCCGATCGCCCCCTCGAGCGTCATCGGACCATCAGGTCCGCAAGACGACAGGCGTCCGAGACATGGACGACGCGCTCGTCGTCGCGCCGGACCAGCCGGATGCGGAGGCGCAGCCATGCGGACGGATCCGCGGTGCATCGCCGCGCGACGCGTAGCAGCAGTTCGCGCTCGCTATGCGCGACGGTGCGGGGATCGTCGCTGGTCAGCAGCCGCTCGGCGAGGCTGGTGAGGAACAGCGCCTCGTTCCACTCCGCGTTCCAGACCAGCCGCCGCAGCATCGCGCCGGGCGACGCCGTGGCGGGGCGGGATCGAACCTCGATCCAGTCCATCGTATCGCCATCGGGCGCGGCGAGCAGCGCGTAATCGATCCGCGGGCTGTCGCCGACCGCGTCGAAGAAGCGCCACGACGGGACGATCGCGGGCAGCAGCAGGCGCAGGCCGGTGAGCGGACGGAACAGCACGGTCCCGTCCTTCGCGGATCACCGCGCGACTGGCAACGCCAGCGTCAGCTGCCGCCGGCGGCGCGCTGCTGCGCGGCGCGCTCGGTCAACGTCGTCAGTGTCGCGTCGAAGCGGCCCTCGCGTTCGGCCTGGCGCAGGAACTGCACCTCGTCGACCAGGATCTCGCGCGGGGTCGGCACCTGTGCGAATTGTGCCGCGACCGCATCGGCGAAGGCGTCGAGCGGCATATAGCCGGGGCGGTTCGCCTGCCCGGGGGTCAGGTCGGTTTGGACGCCCGGCGGCGCCAGCTCGATCACCTCGACCTTGCCCGCCAATTGGGTGCGCAGCGACACGCTATAGGAATGGATCGCCGCCTTGCTGGCCGAATAGGTCGGCGCAGCGACCAGCGGCACGAAGGCGAGCCCGGAGGTGACGGTGACGATCGCGGCATCGGGCTGGCGCACCAGATGGTCGATCAGCGCGTTGGTCAGACGAATCGGGCCGAGGATGTTGATCGCGACGGTCGCCTCCGCGTCCGACAGGTCGCGCGACGCGGTCAAATCCTCGAACATCATGACGCCGGCGTTGTTGAACAGCACGTTGAACGACGGGAAATCAGCCACCACCCGCTGCGCGAAAGCGTTCACCGCGGCGGGATCCTCGACGTCGAGCGTCATCGTGTGGATGCGGTCGCGTCCCGCGGCGGCGCGATCGAGCGCGTCCTGTCGACGCCCCGCGATGATGACGGTGTCGCCGCGATCGTGGAAGCGGTGGGCCAGCGCCTCGCCGATCCCGCTTCCGCCGCCCGTCATCAGGATGGTGTTGCCGCTGGTCTTCATCGTGGTCGCTCCGCGCCGGTGCCGATACGCCGGTTGAATGATCGCCGGCGCGGATCGTTCAACGGCGGGCGATCAGGCGCGCGCGGTGGACGATGCGACGAGCGCGGACAGGCTGGCCGCCAGCTCCGTGTTGCGGAACGGCTTGGTCAGTCGCGGCAGGTCGGGCGCGATCCCGTCCGCCTCGGCATAGCCGGACACGATCAGCGTGGGCAGCCCGGGCAGATCGTCGCGCAGCGTGCGGGCCAGCTGCGCGCCGGTGATCCCGGGCATCAGATGGTCGGTCACCAGCAGGTCGGGGCGCAGCCCGGCGCGGACCAGCTCGATCGCCTCCTGCCCCGAACACGCCTCGGCGACGGCATAGCCGAGATCGATCAGCATGTCGGCGGTGCTCATCCGCACCAGTTCCTCGTCCTCGACCAGCAGGACGGTGCCGCGCGCCAGGGGGGCGAGCGGTATCGCGTCCGCGACCGTGTCCGGATGTGGGGCGGGCAGCGTGCTGATTGGCAGCCATAACGTGATCGCGGTGCCGCATCCCGGCGCGCTGTCGATCGCCAGCCCGCCGCCCAGCTGCGCCGCCAGTCCGTGGACCATCGACAGGCCCAGCCCGGTGCCCTTGCCGACCCCCTTGGTGGAGAAGAACGGCTCGATCGCGCGCAACCGGGTGGCGTCGTCCATGCCATGCCCGGTGTCGCGCACGGTCAGCCCGACATAATGACCCGCGGCCAGCCCCGCCGCATCGCCCTCGCCGCAGCAGCGGTGCGCGACCGCGATGGTCAGCTCGCCGCCATCGGTCATCGCGTCGCGCGCGTTCACCGCCAGATTGAGCAGCGCCATTTCCAGCTGGTTGGCGTCGGCGCGCGCCAGCGGCAGCCCCGGCGCCAGGTCGAGGTGCAGCGCGATCGTCGGCCCCAGCGTGGATTCGACCAGATCGGTCATGCTGGCGACCAGCAGGCCCAGGTCGACGGCGGTCGGTTGCAGCGGCTGGCGGCGTGCGAAGGCGAGCAGGCGCTGGACCAGCGTCTTCGCCCGTTCGGCCGATTGCAGCGCGCCGTCGATCAGCCGGCGTTCCCGCACGTCCCCCACGCCCTTGCGCATCAGCAGGTCGAGCGAGCCGATGATGGGCGTCAGCAGGTTGTTGAAATCGTGCGCCACGCCGCCGGTCAGGCTGCCCATCGCCTCCATCTTCTGGCTCTGGCGCAACGCGTCCTGCGCGATCTCCAGCTCGGCTTCGGCGGTCAACCGCGCGGAGATGTCGGTGGCCTGGTGGAAGGCCCCGATCACCTCGCCGGCGGCATCGCGCAGCGGGGTGTAGCTGATCTCCCACGCGGGCTGGCCATATTCCGGTCGCCCGAACGCCGCCACCACGGTGAAGGTCTCGCCCGCCAGCGCGCGATCCATGTTGGCGCGCATCGTGATCGCCTGTTCCGGGATGAACTGATCCGGGAAGACGTCGCCGATTCGGGTGTCGAAGCCGTTGACGCGGCGAAATTCATCATTGTGCGCGCGGTTGAACGCGATCAGCCGGTGCGCGGTATCGAAGGCGCAGATCGGTGCCGCGGTGGCGTCGACGATGGCGTGGTAGCGGCGCAGCTCCGCGGTGCGGTCCGCCACCAGCCGCTCCAGCGTGTCCTTCATCTCGTGCAGCGCGACCTCGGCACGCGCGCGCTCGACCGCCGCCTTGACGCGTTCGCCCACCTCCTGGATCAGGCTTTCCTCCGCCGGGGTCCAGTCGCGCGGCGTCGCATTCTGGACCGCGAGCAGCCCGACCCATTCCTCTTCCTGGAAGAGGACGACGTCGACGAACGCGCCCACCTCGCGGGCCTGAAGGCCGCAGCGCGCGCCCTCGCTCAGTCGCTCGTCGCCGCCGACGTCGCGCACCACGACGGGGGCGCCGGCGCGATAGGCGGCGAGCAGGTCCGGACCGAAGCTCTCCAGCGAATGGACGCCGATGATCGAGGCGACGCCGCGCGCATAATCGCGCTCCACCGTCATCCAGCCGCGTGTGGTGATCTCGGCATAGAAGACGCGACTGGCGCCCATCCGCTCGCCGACGCGCTCCGCGGCCAGCGCCATGATCTCGGCCGGGGTCCGCAGCAGCCGAAATTCGTCCGACAGCGACAGCAGAAAGCCGGCGCGGTGCTCGGCCGCAACACGCCCGGTGGTGTCGGCGAGGATGCACAGCACGCCGGCGGGGACACCGTCCTCGTCGAGTACGGGCGAATAGTCGAGGTCCATCCACACCTGCTCGGCGCGGCCGTCGCGCTGGCGCGTCAGCTGGCGATCGTGGCAGCGCAGCGTCCTCCCCGCGAGCACCGCCTGCACGACCTGCTCGTCGAACCCGGCCGCGCCCGGCCCGGCATCGCGGATCGCGGTGCCGAACGGCGCGGGGGGGTGTGCGCCCGCGAGGGCCGCATAGGCATCGTTGTACAGCAGGATGCCGTCGCGACCCCAGAGCATCGCCATCGGCACGCGCGCGCGCAGCATGATCGCTACCGTGGCCTTCAGGCAGGACGGCCAGTGCGCCGGCGGTCCCGCCGAGGTCGATGTCCAGTCGGTGGCGGCGATCAGGTCGGCGCAGGCGCCGCCGCCGCTCAGGAACGCCGAGCGCGCCGGCGCGATCACGCCGTCGGGCGTCGCGGCGGGGATGGTGGCACTCGGCATGGCAGCCACCCTAGCCCAACGCGCGCTTGCGGGAAATGCCGTTCGCACCCGCCGATCCGGCGCCCCCCGGCAACGGTTAAATGCGATTGACTCGCAAATGCCGTGGCGGCATGGCGCATCGAAAGGGGGATTGCTAATGAGAACCATTCTGATGCTGCTTGGCGGATGCGCGATGCTGGCCGCCACCGCCGCCCGCGCGCAATCGGCACCGGATGACGGATCGTCCGGCGACGACATCGTCGTCACCGGCGAAAAGGCCAACCGCACGTTGCAGGAAACCGCCACCAGCATCGCGGTGACCACCCCGGCACGGATCGAGCAGGAGAATATCCAGACGATCCAGGACGTGTACAACCGCACCGCCAATGTCGCCGAAACCTATGGCGCGGCGGGCTTCACGATCCGCGGCATCACCAACACCGGCATCGGCGCCGGCGGCAACGCCGATACCGCGACGGTCTATGTCGATGGCGCACCGATCCCCAGCGTGGCGCTGTTCGGCGGCCCGACCGATCTGTGGGATATCGCGCAGGTGGAGATCCTGCGCGGACCGCAATCGACGATCCAGGGGTTGAACGCGCTGGCGGGGGCGGTCGTGCTCACCACGCGCGACGCCTCCACTACCGACTATGGCGCGGATGCGCGCGTGCTGTGGACCGACCGCAACGATCGCACCTTCTCCGCCGCGATCGGCGGCCCGATCGTCGCCGACCAGCTCGGCTTCCGGCTGTCGGGTGAGCGCCGCAACGATCGCGGTGTCATCCGCAACGTGACCCGCGGCGGATATGACGATGCGCTGCGCACGCTCAACCTGCGCGGCAAGCTGACATGGACGCCGACCGCGCTGCCCGGGCTGGAGGTGCGGGGGAGCTACAACCGCGTGCGCCGCGACGGCGGTTACCTGTACGAATATGCCCGCACCGACACGCCCGATTTCTATCGCACGCGCGTCGCGACCGGGAACGCGCCCAGCCGCGGCGACATCGCCGCGGACATCGCGGTGCTCAACGCCAGCTACGACATCGCACCCGGGCTGCGGCTGTCGAGCGTGACGTCGTACAATCGCGTGACCTCGCACGCGGTGCAGGACGGCGACGGCGGTCCGGAGAATGCGCAGGTCATCGACAATCTCAATCGCTTCCGCACCTGGACGCAGGAATTGCGCGTCAATTACGAGGGCGGGCGGTTGAGCGGGGTGGTCGGTGCCTGGGCATATCGCCGCTCCGGCGGGCTGGACGCCAACAACCGCCTCAACATCCCGACGCCGGTCGCCACGATCACCGCGCTGTTGCGCAGCGGCGGCTTCCCGGCGGCGGCGGCGACGCAGATCGCCAGTGCCTATGCCGCCGCGCTGCCCGTCATCCCCGTCCTGTACACCGGGGATCAGCCGCAGCTGGTGCGCAATGCCGCATGGTTCGCGGATGCGCGCTTCCGCCTGACCGACCGGCTCTCGCTGATCGCGGGCGCGCGCTACGATCACGAGGCGAACCGCTATGCCGCGGAAAGCATCGCCACGTTCAACGGCACGCTGCCGAACCCCGCCGCTTTCGGCGCCGCGGGAACGCCGCTGTTCCTCGCGGTGACCGCGATCAACCGCGGCGTGCTGGGGCTGGTCGACGACGCCTCGTCCGCGGCGGCGAGCAACGCGCGCTCGTTCGACGCCTTCCTGCCCAAGGCGGGGATCAGCATGGAATGGACGCCCGATCTCACCACTGCGTTCACCGTCCAGCGCGCCTATCGCTCGGGCGGGTCGAGCCAGAATCCGGCGCGCGGCATCCTCGTCGCCTATGACCCGGAATATAGCTGGAACTACGAAGGATCGCTGCGCTCGCGCTGGTGGGGCGGGCGGCTGACGCTCAACGCCAACGTCTTCTACGTCGACTGGACCGATCAGCAGACCAACGTCCTCTTCGGCAACAATATCTACGACTATAACACCGTCAACGCCGGCCGGTCGCACCTCTATGGCGTCGAGGTGGAGGCGCAGGGGCGCATCGTGCCGGGCGTGGAGGCCTATGCCTCGGTAGGGCATGTGCGCACGAAGTTCGACTCCTTCGTCCTGCCCAGCGGCGGCACCGTCAGCGTCGATCTGGCGGGATCGCAATTCCCCTATGCGCCGCGCTGGACGCTGGCGGGCGGGGTGAACGCGCGCGTCGCGCGGATCGTCGGCAATGTGAACGTCAACTACCGCAGCGCGGTGTTTACCGAGACGGGAGTGACGCAGGGGCAGGGGCGGCTGCCGGGGCGCACCCTGGTCAATGCGCGGCTCGGCTATGACGCCGATCGCTGGACGCTGTTCGCCTTCGCACGCAACCTGCTGGACGAGCGGTACAAGCAATATGACTTCGCCGCGGGCAACCGCGCGATCCTGGGCGATCCGCAGACGTTCGGCCTCGGGGCCGAGCTGCACCTGTGATGCTGGCGGCCGTGCTCGGGCTGGCGGGCGGGGCCGGCGGGGCGACGCTGCTGCGCCGGGCCTGGGCCGATCGGCGCACCCGCCGGCCGGGACGGGTCGCGGCGGGGGTGGAGCATCCTGTTGGCGGCGCTGATTGCTGCCGCGCTGGCGGACGGCGCGGTCAGGGGCACCGCCGCCGCGATCGCGGGCGCTGCGGCGGGCGCGCTGCTGGTGGTGGCGCACGGTCGCGTCCGCCGCGCCGGCCGCGCCGCGCGCGACAGCCTCGCGCCCGAGCCGCTGGAGGGGCCGTCGCGTCTGTGGCGCGGCGGACTGAAGTTCCTGCTTGCCGGGCCGCTCGGCATGACCGCGGCGATGGGGGTCGCCTTCTGCTACGCCGCCTGGGCACCGGGCGATGCGCGGACCCGCATCATCGTCGCCGGGCTGCTGATGCCGCTGGGCTGGGCGCTGGCGATGACCTGGACGCTGGCCGACCAGCGGCTGCTGCGCGCATTGGCGGTGCTGGCCGGCACCACGGTCGCCGGGTTCGCGCTCGCCTATGTGCGAGGCGTGGCATGACCGCCGCGCGCACCAGGGGATGGCCGTTGTCGCCCGCGACGGTGCGCGCGGTGCTCAGCGGGCATGGCATTTTGGGGCTGGCGTTCGCCGCGGTGATCTATCTCGTCTGCCTGACGGGAACGCTGGCGGTGTTCGTCCACGATCTGGAACGCTGGGAGCAGCCCGGGCAGCCGCGCGCCGCCGTGATCGCCGCACCCGCACTGGATCGCGCGGTCGCGACGGCGCGCCGTCTCGCCCCGCCCGATGCGGGGCTTTACATCGGGCTGCCGTCCGGCGCGGAGCCGGGGGCGACGCTGGTCGCCTACAGCCCGGCGTTCGAGCGCGAATGGGGCATCGCGTCCGATGGCGCGCTGGCGGCGAAGGCGACGCCGTTCGCCGACTTCCTCCTCGACCTCCACATCGCCCTGCACCTGCCGCGCCGCTGGGGCGCGTTCATCGTCGGGCTGGCCGGCGTGGCGCTGCTGTCGTCGCTGGTGTCGGGCCTCCTCGCGCACCCACGCATGTTCAAGGACGCCTTTCACCTGCGGCTGGGCGGCGCGCGTCGCCTGCAGGAGGCGGACCTGCACAATCGCCTGGGTATCTGGGCGCTGCCCTTCCATGTGGTCATCGCGCTGACCGGGGCACTGCTGGGGCTCAGCACACTGATCGTCGGGGTGCTCGCGATGCTGCTCTACCGCGGGGACACCACGCGCGTGTACGGGCTGTTCATCGACGCGCCGCCCGCCGTCGATCGTGCCGCGGCGCCGCTGCCGCCGCTCGCCACGCTGCTGGCGGAGGCGCAGCGTCGGGCACCGGGGGCGACCCCGCACCAGATCATCGTCGAGCGTGCCGGGCGCTCCGATGCGCGGGTGACGATCGTGTCGGTGCGCGACCGCCTGCTGGTGCCGCAGGACACAACCGTGTTCGATGCGCGCGGCGCGGTGGTGAAGGACCAGCATCCGCGCGACCTGGTCGTGGGCACGCGCATCCTGGGCGGCATCGGGCAGCTCCATTTCGGCTGGTACGGCGGGGTCGCGGTGCGCGTGCTCTACGGCCTGCTGGGGCTGGCGCTGTGCGTCGTGACGTCCAGCGGCGTGACGATCTGGCTGGCGCGGCGGCGCGACAAGGGCCGTGCGGACCCGCGCTGGGAGCGGCTGTGGGCCGCGGTGGCCTGGGGCCAGCCGCTGGCGCTCCTGCTCGCCGCGGCGACCGCCGTCGCCGGGGCGGGCAGGACGGCGGTGGCGGTGTGGCTGGTGACGACGGTGCTTCTGCTCGTGGGCGCAGGCGCCGCCCGCCCGCCCGCATCGCGCCTCGCCGCCGGGCTGCGCGCGACATCGGGCGGTGCGGGCGTGGTGCTCGCGATGATCCACCTGACACGCGTCCCGTGGACATCAACCGGCACGATCGTCGATGCGCTGCTGCTGAGCGGCGGCGCATGGCTGCTGTGGCGTCACCGCCGGGGGGCGGTGGCCGGGCGCGCCTGACGATCGACAGCGAGGATGCTGTCGGGTATTTCGTCGGTTCTTGTCGTGATGACCCTCGGGAATGCCTCCCGAGGGAAATGGTGCCCAGAAGAGGATTTTACGGCGACCCTCCTAACGCACTGAGAAACAACGGCTTTTATCTAGGCCGCTGTCACTGTTGGCAATGCCTGATGTAACAGGTGGGGGCAGGTTGAGGCAAGAGGCTCAGGCGCTCTTTGCGCTTGTCGGTGCGAGTGCGTCCGTGCTTTGATCCGCCCACTGGAGACGCGCATGTTCCTTGAAAAGTTCTCACGGTTTGTTCGACGCTACCACCTTGTGTTCCGACCGGCTCATAAGGCTGCGCCTACGCTCCCGCTGTTCGCAGACGATGGTGAGTACAGTGTGCTTGATGCTCTTGAGAAGAAGCGGGCGGCGGGAACTGCGCTCATCACCATGAGAAACAAGGACGTGATTGAGCTTATCAAGGTTCAGCACTTCCCTGAGCGCGAAGTTTTGGCTCTGCTATTCCACCGAGGAAGCCCAGACGCCGCCGATCCTATTTATAGGAAACGAGGCGATGGCGGCTTAACAGTGAGGCAGGCTGAAAAGGAGGATGGAGAGGAGCAGTCTGTCTCCGCTCACCTGGTCATAAGCACAAGAGCTATCGAAGAAGGTCGTTACGACGCGAACCTTGAGGAGATACCGGGCATCAACATATCGTATGTCCAACAGATCATAGCTCAAACGCTGAATGATTATCTATACGACTATGAGGTCGGAAAACGTAAGATAAAGACAGTGCAAACGAGGACGATAGTTAAGGCTGAAGGAATTAAGTCCGAAACTATTGGCAATGCCCTTAAACAAGGCAAGATCGATTTCATCACCTTCATCAAACCAGCGCCGGCGAAATATGTTGACGCCGATGGCCTTTGGGAGCCGATGAATGACGTTATGCGCTTGAAGGTCAAAGGCAAAATTGAAGCTGATGACTGGCAGGATAAAGTTACAGCCCTTGTAGCCGAGGCTAGAGCCGATGGCTAGGAGGATTTTAACATCGAGATCGATCTAGGCAACAAGCGGTCCAAGACGATCGCCCTAGAGCGTGAACAGGAGGCAAAAGAGATATTGTTCGTGAAGTCAGACGAGATTCTACTTAAGAATGAATTGTCCCCTTGCAGCGTCGAACTGCAAGACGAGGTGATTGATAGGTGCATAGACCTAATGCGCCCTGAGGCTATACAGTGAACATCATCTCGTTCCCATTCTTGTATCTACGGCTGACCACCGAGCGTGGCTGGCCGCTGTTTCTCAGGGATGGATTGGCAACAGTCGTTATAGCACTGGCAATCGGTGCACCGTTCGCATTTTTCGACAGCCTTAATTTCTTTGGTCCTAGCGGCCTTGTGGATAAGCTAGGGACCTTCGCCTCCGTATTGGCGGGCTTTTATATAGCTGCTCTCCTTGCTGTCGCTACCTTCGCGTCGGCTCTTGGCGACCTCGACTCTCCGATCAAGAAGGGCAAGGTCTTAGCCCCCGGTGATACAGGCGAAAAGGAAGAGCTTAGCCGGAGAGAATATGTCTGTGCATTATTCGGCTATCTTTCGGCATTGGCCCTTCTGGTCGCTGTATTGTCCATATTGATTACATTGATTGCACCTACGTTCGCGCCGTGGGCTAGCAGCCTTTGGACAAAGGCAAATGACAGAATGCAGACGAGTATCGACGTTAGGTGGATTAAGGCGGTGCCTATCGTGGCATACTCTATGATCGTCTCTAGTATGCTCGTCACTACTCTTCACGGGCTGTATTACCTGATTGATCGGCTTTACGCTCAAGCCCCGAGGATACTGCCGAAAAAGGGCAAAGGTGGCGAACCGCCTACGGCCTGAAATTGCTAGAGATATGCGAGAGGGTAGATCAAAGCGGAGGGAGCGGTCTTTCCCCCGTATACCCGGCCTGCCCGGACCTGCGATTATGACACGCCTGCCCGACCTGCATTATCGCGCGTGGTTCTCCATCCCTGCCTAGCGTGTCATTACAGCCAAGCTCCATCCCAGCTAGATCGATGACGATGGCAGCGGGAACGGCTTGCCCTCCTAACTGTTCATGGGTATACGTTCGTTGACCCGTGAACAGGACTGGCCGTTATGAACCTTCGCAAGATGACCAAGGCTGTCGCCTACCTCCGCGTTAGCACGGATAAGCAGGGCAAGAGCGGCCTAGGGCTAGAGGCTCAGCGGGAGGCAGTGGCCCGATACGTTGCTGCCAATGGCGTTGACCTGATCGGGGAGCATATCGAGGTTGAGACGGGCAAGGGAGCTAATGCCCTGTCCAAGCGGCCTGAGCTTGTCGCTGCCCTCGCCACAGCCAAGCGGGAGAAGGCTGGCCTGATTATTGCCAAGCTCGATAGGCTTGCCCGCAATGTCCATTTCATATCGGGGCTGATGGAGACGGGCGTAGAGTTCGCCGTCGCTGATATGCCGAACGCTGATCGCTTCCAGCTACACCTATTCGCCGCACTGGCAGAGAAGGAGGCTGAGGTAATCAGCCAACGGACCAAGGCCGCGCTAGCCGCTGCCAAGGATCGGGGGACCGAGCTAGGCAAGCATGGCAAGGTACTAGCTGCCCGCAATCAGGCTGAGGCTATGGACCGGCTAGAGCCTATCGCTGCTGACCTCCTGGCCTTGAAGGCTGAGGGGCTATCGGTTCGCAAGATGGTCGAGGCCCTGAATAGCCGCGCGATCCCTTCGCCAGCCGGGGGCAAGTGGCATCCCGCCAGCCTGCACAAGGCCCTTGCTCGATTGGAGGCCCGCTAGATCGGACAGAGACGGCCACAGGAGTCGATATGGGAGGCTCAGGGCATCGACCTAGCCGGGATACCCGAATGGCTCTGTACGGGGCTGTGAGAGGCTGGCCTATGTTGCGCCATAAGTCTGACGGCATTTCACTACCGTATAGCATGGGAAACCTCCCGCCAATTTACCCGGTAAATTCGTTACCGTATGGCAGAGATACCCTCACCGCCTTTTCGTTACCGTTAGGCAAATCACCATTCATCATCGCCAGTTCCCGTTTAGGCCGGGGGCACGTCTGACAGTACGTAACTGTAGATACCACAGAGCCGTAAGGCTTAGCTTAAGAGCGACGGGGTGTGCCATCTTAACAGGATGGCATGCGGTATCGGACCACGGGCAATACAAGCTGCGCTAATCAAACTCAACGATCATGCTGCTGTATGTGCTTCTCCATAGTGACAGAACGGATTTACTCAATCCGATTATCTATCTGTCCGGGGGGACCACGGGATACAGCTACATCTCTCAAATCTAACGATCATACTATAGCAGTATGTATCCTTGGTACTCTACGGCTTGATACCGTGAATGCCACACACGCGATCATCATTCTTCCGATAGGCTCAGAGTGGCTACTGTTCTCTTTTACGGTCATGCTTTCTGGAACAGCAGCTGCGTATCTGCCTGAGCCTATCTGAGGAATGATCCTCACCTATACGCATTGCTCATCAATCCAATGCCCATCGGCCCTGAGCAATGCCAGCCTGCTACCTATAGCATTGCCCTTGTCGGTAGGTAGCAGGCGTACCCTTCCCGTAATCACAAATTGCCTTTTCCCGTTTGCTTATCCGTAAGCGGGGCATCTCTCTGTAAGTTTTGACAAAGTTACTCCATTAAATCGAAGGATTATCCATGACCACCACGTCTATTGACCTTAGTCGCCTATATGATCCTCGCGTTGCAAGTCATGTCGAGGGAGTAGATGGCCGTATCCGTTCCGGCTTCCGCCTAGCTCTTGATGTGCTTGGCGTCCCGCTTCCTGATTATGCAGAGCGTAAGCCCGCTGGCCGTCCGTCCATTGCTAAGCTGATGGCCGCTGCTGATGCCGATACCGGCACGATCCACAATTACCGTGATGAGAAGCGAGGCGTTGGTGCCTTTGCCCCCCGTCGATAATCACCCAAATCTTTTCAAGGAAAAGCCATGACCACCAACAAAGACACCCTTGCTGCTATCGCCATCGAGATTGAAACCCTCAGTGCTGACTTGCTCAAGGTAAACTCGACTATCGATCTAGTCGGTAAGCCTGCTATCGATAAGGCCAATGAGATTGACCGGGCATTGAAGGATGCCAAGGATCGCTTCGCTACTGCCCTCGCTGACGAACAAGTAGAGGCCCGCAATCTACGGCTTGCCCGCTTCTCTGATATCCGCGTTGAGGTAGAGCCGGGTGATAATCTGCTGCGTACCGCTTTCACGATCAAGTATATGAAAGATACTTGGGACATGCAGGCCAAGGCTAGTCTGCCGAAGCAGCATAAATGCGATGGCTTTGCTGCGCTGGATGATGATGCCTATGAGTATCTGCTAACGCAGAAGCCCCATGCTATTCCCGCTAGCATCATGGCCCTTGCCCCCGGTAAGCCTGCCGAGGCTATGGATATCTACTTGCGAGCTAAGCAGCGTGGATATGTTGGAGAAGGCTTTGGCCGTATCTAATGCCTGATCTGCATGACTGGGGAACGGGAGCGGCACCTAAGCCATCCCGCCCCGACTATGTACCCAAGGTTCGTTTGATCCCTACAACGCTAGATGATCTGATGAACCGGGCAGGCTCCTATGCCCATGCTGCCAAGGCTCATGTAGAATGGACCGCAGTATCGGTATGGCTGATGAAGGATGCGGGCAGGGCCTTAGCTTCCGCCTTCATCCCCGTTGAGGCTGCTAACCTATCCGTGCTGCTGACAAGGGCTGCTGCTGAGCATGAAGCAGGCTGGCCTAGTCTCTCTGACAATCCCGTAACGCCTGCAATCTACGACCTGCCACAGGATGCTCAAGGCATAGCCCGTCGCATGGCCGGGGACATTCACGCGCTCTGGGACGCTGCTGGCCGTCCGTACCTCAGGGCCAATGATTGCAAGTTTGCCTTCCAATACCTCGCCGCCGCCATCCGTAAGGGGATTATTCCGCCTATCCCGACCCTAGGCGATGTTGATCCGATCCCCTCAACCAAACCGGCAAGGCCACACATTCTCGATATGCTGAAAGAAAACACATGACCGCACTAACTCCCCGTCAGGCTATCAAGGTCAAGGCAGCTCTATCCCTGATCGCTGTACATGGTCACAATCCTCGCACTGTACAGAAGCAAGCTCAGGATGAATTGGCTAAAGGCTATCCTGCTAATATCGCTTACAAGAATGCTATTGATGGCTTCATTGCCCGTGTCCCTGCTATGGGGAATACGCTGCATCTTGCAGTTGATCTGATCCACAATAGCGATGATGCTACCGTTGCGCTGTATGACAAGGCGCTGACTGACTACAATAACAGCGGTGATGACAGTCACCTTGATAGCTTGGCTCCCATGATCCTTGAGGATGCCAAGGCATTGGCTATCAGCAAGGGCGAAGTGACCGAGGCCGATGCAGCCAATTGGACGATTGAGGATGCGCTAGGCAGCACGTCCGAAGCCTTTGCCGAAACGCCTGACGTTCCCGACGCCGCTACGCTCGCACCGGGCCAGACGGCCAATAGCTCATTCGGCTTCAATGGCCTCCCGGCTCCCGCCACTCAGGCTCCCAGCGCGCCCGCTCAGGCACCGGCAACGCGTCCGCAGTGGGTACAGGGTCCGACCGGCTATACCCTCGTCAATCAGGCTCCTAGCGGCCCTCAGACGGGGCAGAGCATGACCGGCTATGATCCCTACAAGGGCGGGCAGGACGTGACCGGCATCCGGGTAGGATTGACCGGGGATGCAGCCCGTCGATCCAATGGCACCCCGATAGGGGACGTGGGCTATTCAGCGACCGGCACGGGATACCGAGTGACCCCGACCGGGGAAGCTGCCCGCCGTGAGGCTGGCGTACCGCTCGGGCCGAATGCCTGAGAACCGGCCTAGGAGAGTCGCTGAGAGGCGATAGCTCATCCCGGCCTACAGAACCCGACCGATCCCGAATGAGTCCTGACGGGCTTCTCTGGGGCAGGAATGGGTATCTGTATGTCCGGTTCGTTCAAGGCTTGGGAATGACCAGTCCCGGCACCCGATAAGATGCAATAGCCGCTACCATTACCCTCATAGATGGAGCAGCCCCGTACTTGTCCGCAGCGTCTTTACCTTCATGCCCTTGGAACTGTCGGCATACCCGCTCAGGGATACCGGCATCTACAGCGTGGGTTTTCCATGTATGGCGGAATGAGTGGAAGACCTTGGCCTTATCCTCAATCCCGCAATCCTGCTTATAGCGGCTGAACCACTGGCCTACCTTGTCGGTTAGTTTCTTGCCAATGCCTACGGCCTTCAAGCCGGGGAATACGCGGCCAGTCTGATCCGGCAGCTTTTGCACATAGTCGATAAACCCTAGCTCGATTAGCTTGGGATGCAGCGGGACAAGCCTATTGCTTGCCTCATTCTTGATCTGATTAGGTAAGGCGTCATCATCTGGCGTATCTGTAATGTCGATACACCATACCTCTTGCCGGTTATCGTCAGCGTCTATGTAGGCAACGGGCTTCACGTCCTGCACCCGTAGCTGGCCTATCTCTTCCCGACGCGCACCCATGAACAGGGCTATCAGGGGCAGCCAATAGACAGCCTCCCCATATCCGCCCTTGGGCCGTTCGCCCTTGGCATGAACCGGGCCAGCAAACAGGGCATTGAGGTCATCGGTAGAGAAGTCCTTACGCTTCTCTCCCCGCTCCGTGACGGCCATCTTCACATCACGGGCAACGTTGACGGGTACGATATCCTCTTGCGCTGCCCACTCTAGCAGGGTCCGCAGGTAGGCCAGTCGATCCCGCACATTCACCTGTGACCGGGCAGGGTCCGCTATCAGCTTGCGCTTGTAGGCCATCACATCGGCCTTGGTGATTAGCTCGACGGACTTACGGCCCATCATGGAATTGAACAGCTTGGCATCCCGCCAGTAGGCATCCTTGCCACGGGGCGACGGCTTACGCTCAGCGGCCCACCCGTCGAGGATATCTGTATCTAAGTATTTGCCCTTGCCCTCATTGGCGCTGGCATCGTCGCTGTACTCAACGGCCTGATTTCGGCTTTCCGATGCGCGGGCATTCTGGCCGAACCGAGCATGAAGAGAGTTTATCAGGGCTTCCCGATCTGCCCCGGCTGTCTCCCGCTCATGCTCCACTAGCAGCCTGCCAGCCCTAGCTATGTCGGCTAGCGATCCCTCAGGTTCCTTACCGGCGCTCAGGGCATCCATAATCGGGGACAGGGCCTCAGCCTCCATGTCCGTGGCGAATAGCTCATCGGCTACATAGTCCGCTTGCTCCTGCTCCTGTTCCCATCGGGTCCGCTCCCGCTCGATCTGAGCAGGGGACCGGGGAGCTTTCGGCCTAGGGGCAGGCTTGCCAGCTAGGGACCGGGCAGCATCGGCTAGCAGCTTGTCCGTCTCGACAGTGTGAGCAGGGATGCGGAGCTTGGCCTCTGCCCGATCCTTGGACCGTAGCGACAGCATGAACTCAGCCCGACCCCCAAGGGCAGGCCGTAGCTCAACGGGGATTGCCCGTCGAAAATAGTAAGTCGAACCGCGCTTAGCGAGATAGGTACACATGGCTTTCAGCCCCTGTTACATCTGTAACAGCCGCCTGTAAAAACCGTCGTTTCTCAGCTATTTCCTAGGCTTTTCAGTAGCCTAGGGTGAATGGTGCCCAGAAGAGGACTCGAACCTCCACGACCTTGCGATCGCCAGCACCTGAAGCTGGTGCGTCTACCAATTCCGCCATCTGGGCACGGGGTAGGCCGGCGCCTCTAGGGGGCGGGTGGCGGGGCTGTCAACACCTCTTTTTTCGTGTCGCGCGTTCGGCAGCGGGCGCCGCCGTCCTGCCGGTGCCCCGCAAGCCTTGTCTTCGCGGGGCGGGGCGGGCAAGGCGCGTGCAGGCTCAAGGCTGCGGGTGAAGGACGATGGACGGCAAGCTGGTGACGCTGATCGGGGGGCGGCGGGTTCCTGGGGCGGTATATCGCGCAGGCGCTGCTTAAGGCCGGGGCACGCGTGCGCGTGGCGCAGCGCGATCCGCGGCAGGCGTTCTTTCTGAAACCGCTGGGCGGGTTGGGGCAGACGCAGTTCGTCGCGGCCGACGTGACGCGGCCTGCGACGATCGCGCGCGCCGTCCAGGGCGCCGCCGCGGTCGTGAACCTGGTCGGCGTGTTCGACGGCAACCTGCACCGCATCCATGTCGACGGCGCGCGCGCGATCGCGGAGGCAGCCACCGACGAGGGTGCCGCGCTGGTCCATGTCTCCGCGATCGGCGCCGACGTGAACGGCGATTCGCTCTATGCGCGGACCAAGGGCGCGGGCGAGGGTGCGGTGCGCGCCGCCGCGCCGCATGCCACGATCCTGCGCCCCTCCACCGTCTTCGGGCGCGAGGATCAGTTCATCAACCGCTTCGCCGGGATGATCGCGGCGCTGCCGGTGGTGCCGGTGTTGCGCGCGACGGCGCGGTTTCCAGCCGGTCTATGTCGGCGACGTGGCGCAGGCCGCGGTCGCGGCGCTGGGCGACGAGGCGGCGTTCGGCGGCCGCACGTTCGAGCTGGGAGGGCCGGAGGTGCTGACGATGCAGGAGCTGCACGAGCGGATCGCGCAGCACATCGGCCGCACCCCGCGGCTGCTGCCGCTGCCCGATGCGCTGGGTGGACTGCTCGCGTCGCTGCCGGGGACGCCGATCTCCGCCGACCAGTGGAAGATGCTGGGGCATGATTCGGTGGTGTCGTCGCAGGTCGAGGGGCTGTCCGCGCTGGGCGTGACGCAGACCCCGCTGGACGCGGTCGCGCCGGGCTGGCTGGTGCGCTATCGCCGCGCCGGCCGCTTCGGGTTGATCCAGCACGCGCGCGGCTGAACGCCCATCCCCTCGTCGAAAGGCCCCTTGTGAACGATCTTCTGACCATCGTCCTGCTGGGCATCGTCGAGGGGGTGACCGAGTTCCTCCCCGTCTCCTCGACCGGGCATCTGGTGCTGGCGGGCGCGCTGCTGGGGCTGAAGGAAGCGGATGCGACGTTCGATATCGTGATCCAGCTGGGCGCGATCCTGGCGGTGATCGTGCTGTTCTGGCGGCGGTTCGTGCGCGTGGGCGAGGGGCTGTTGCGACGCGACCCCGCCGCGCTGCGCTTCACGCGCAACATCCTGCTGGGGTTCCTGCCCTCGGCGGTCGTCGGCATGATCGCCTATTCCGCGATCCGTGCGCTGCTGGAGGCGCCGGGGACCGGGCCGTTCGTGGTCGCGGTGGCGCTGATCGTCGGCGGGATCGCGATCCTGTTCATCGAGCGGACGATCCCGCCGGCGGAGAAGACGTCGGTGGAGGCGATGGGGTGGCGCGTCGCGCTGGGGATCGGCGTGGTGCAATGCCTGTCGATGATCCCGGGCGTCAGCCGCTCGGGTGCGACGATCATGGGCGCGCGGGCGATGCGTATCGATCAGGAGACGGCGGCGGAATACAGCTTCTTCCTCGCCATCCCGACGATGCTGGGCGCGACCACGCTGGCCTTGTGGAAGAGCCGCCACGATCTGGGCAATGCGCATTTCTCCGCAATCGCGATCGGATTCGTGGTGTCCTTCATCGTCGCACTGGCGGTGATCCGCTGGTTCATGGCGATCGTCACGCGGCATGGCTTCGCACCCTTCGCATGGTATCGAATCGTTGCCGGAACGATCGCTCTGGCCCTTCTTGCGCTGCATTGAGGATTAAACCGGACCTATATTACTGCGATCAATTCTCATCAAGCTAGAAAGCACGATATCTGACGATTAAGTAGGTCAGCAAGACTTACTCATCTGCTTGAATCTGCGTGACACGGGGTGCCATGTGTGAGACGTGGGCCTTGGAGGACCACGATGGCTGACATGCTGAAGTTCGTTGATCGCGCGCAATCCTATCCCGCCAAGCGGGCGGCCGGGGATCGTGCCGAGGACTTTCGCGAGATCGCGGAACGCTATGCGGTGGTCGCGGCGGAGGATCAGGCGGGGCGATGCTCGCAATGCGGCGTGCCTTATTGCTCGGTGCATTGCCCGCTGCACAACCATATCCCCGACTGGCTGCGGCTGACCGCGGAGGGGCGGCTGCGCGAGGCGTATGAGCTGTCCAACGCCACCTCGACCATGCCCGAGATCTGCGGCCGTATCTGCCCGCAGGACCGGCTGTGCGAGGGCAATTGCGTGATCGAGTTCACCGGCCATGGCGCGGTGACGATCGGGTCGGTCGAGAAGTTCATCACCGATACCGCCTGGGCCGAAGGCTGGGTCGAGCCGCTGGTGCCCGGCCCCGCGCGCGGGCAGTCGGTGGGGGTGATCGGCGCCGGTCCGGCGGGGCTGACCGCGGCGGAATATCTGCGCGCTCACGGCTATGAGGTGCATGTCTATGACCGCCACGACCGCGCGGGCGGGCTGCTGACCTATGGAATTCCCGGGTTCAAGCTGGAAAAGCCGGTGGTGATGCGCCGGATCGAGCGGCTGAAGGAGGGTGGAATTACCTTCCACGAGGGGTTCGAGGTGGGTCGCGACGCCACGCTGGACGCATTGCGCGGGCGTCATGACGCGCTGCTGATCGCCACCGGCGTGTACAAGGCGCGCGCGATCGAGGTCGGCGGCAATGATCTGGCGGGTGTGGTGCCCGCGTTGGACTATCTGATCGCGTCCAATCGCAAGGGATTCGGCGATGCGGTGCCCGCTTTCGAGGATGGCCGGCTGAACGCACAGGGCAAGAATGTTGTCGTGATCGGCGGCGGCGATACGGCGATGGACTGCGTCCGCACCGCGATCCGCCAGGGCGCCCGGAGCGTGAAATGCCTGTATCGCCGCGACCGCGCCAACATGCCCGGATCGCAGCGCGAGGTCGCCAATGCCGAGGAGGAGGGCGTCGAGTTCGTCTGGCTCTCCGCCCCCGCAGCGTTCGACGGCGCCGAGGGACAGGTGGCGACGGTGCGCGCCAATCGGATGCGGCTGGGCGCGCCGGATGCCAGCGGCCGCCGCGCGCCGGAGGTGGATCCGGGCGGGGCGGAGGATATGCCCGCCGATCTGGTCATCAAGGCGCTGGGCTTCGATGCGGAGGAGCTGCCGCATTTGTGGGATGCGCCGGAACTGGGCGTGACGCGCTGGGGCACGGTGCTGGTCGACAGCAAGACGCTGATGACCAGCCTCGATGGCGTGTTCGCGGCGGGCGACATCGTGCGCGGTGCGTCGTTGGTGGTGTGGGCGATCCGCGACGGGCGCGACGTGGCGGCGACGATGCACAACCATCTGAAGGCGAAGGCCAAGGCGGCTGCCGGGGCGGAGAAGGTGGCGGCGTGAGGCTGACCGCGGATCAGGTATGCGCGATCAAGGCGGCGGCGCTGGAGGCGTTTGGTCCGTCTGCGATCGTGCGCCTGTTCGGCAGCAGGACGGACGATGCGCGCGCGGGGGGGTGACATCGACCTCCATGTCGAAGCCGACCCGGCGGTCGCCGATCTCGATCACGAGGTACGGTTTCGCGCCTCGATCTGGAGGGCGCTCGACGAGGAGCAGATCGACGTCGTCGTCGCTGCGCGGGGCGCTCCGCCGCGCTGGATCGATCGTGCGGCGCGTCGTGAGGGTATCATCCTGTGACGCGCGACGAGGTTCAGGAAGCGACGCAGGAGGCGGCGGTCGCCGCAGAGCATCTTGCTGCGCACGCCGAGCGGCTGATCGCCCGGATGGCGTCACTGTTTCCGCTTGAGGGCGCGACGCTCATGCGGTGGGAAGACGAGGAACGCGAACGGCTCCACGCATTGTTGCGGATGTTCGACCAGCTCTACGACATGACTTCCCGCAAGCTGTTCCGCGGCCTGCTGTTCCTGTCCGGCGAGACGATCGCGGGCCTATCGGCGCAAAACCAGTTCCGGCGGATTGAGGCGTTGGGCGGCATCGCCAGCGCCGATCGCTGGATCGAGCTGGGCACCACGCGGAACGTGTTGGCGCACGATTATCCGACTCGACCCGCCAAACAGGCCGAACGCGCCAATCTGGCCTGGCGGGACCTTCCCGATCTCATCGCCGGCACGCGCCGCATCATTTCGCTGCTTCAGTCAGAGGGGCTGATACCATGACCGATCCCCGCCAGTATCTCGCCACCCACGGCATGTACCGCCCCGATTACGAGGGCGATGCGTGCGGCGTCGGTCTCGTCGCGGCGACCGATGGCAAGCCGTCGCGCCGCGTGGTGCAGTCCGCGATCGACGCGCTGAAGGCGGTGTGGCACCGCGGCGCGGTGGATGCCGACGGCAAGACTGGCGACGGCGCCGGCATCCATGTCGACCTGCCGGTGCGCTTCTTCGACGATGCGATCGCGGCGGGCGGGCACAAGGTGCTGCCCAACCGGCTGGCGGTGGGCATGATCTTCCTGCCGCGCACCGATCTGGGCGCGCAGGAGACGTGCCGCACGATCGTGGAGAGCGCGATCATCGAGGCGGGCTATACCATCTACGGCTGGCGGCAGGTGCCGGTCGACGTCAGCGTCATCGGGCTGAAGGCGCAGTCGACGCGCCCCGAGATTGAGCAGATCATGATCGCCGGGCCGATGCCCGACGAGGCATCGGTCGAGGAGTTCGAGAAGAACCTGTACCTGATCCGCCGCCGCATCGAGAAGCGCGTGATCGCGGCGCAGATCCAGGGCTTCTACGTCTGTTCGCTCAGCTGCCGGTCGATCATCTACAAGGGGCTGTTCCTGGCGGAGAGCCTGTCGGTCTTCTATCCCGACCTGACCGACAAGCGCTTCGAGAGCCGGGTCGCGATCTTCCATCAGCGTTATTCCACCAACACCTTCCCGCAATGGTGGCTGGCCCAGCCGTTCCGCTGCCTGGCGCATAACGGCGAGATCAACACGATCCGCGGCAACAAGAACTGGATGCTGAGCCACGAGATTCGCATGGCGTCGATCGCGTTCGGCGAGCATTCGGAGGATATCAAGCCGGTGATCCCGGCCGGCGCGTCGGACACCGCGGCGCTGGACGCGACGTTCGAGGCGATCTGCCGTTCCGGGCGCGATGCGCCGACCGCGAAGCTGATGCTGGTGCCCGAGGCCTATGCCGACGACATGCCGCCCGCGCATGCCGCCATGTACCAGTATCTCGCCTCCGTGATGGAGCCGTGGGACGGCCCCGCCGCGCTGGCGATGACCGATGGCCGCTGGGCGGTGGGCGGCGTCGACCGCAACGCGCTGCGCCCGCTGCGCTACACCCAGACCGCCGACGGCCTGCTGATCGTCGGGTCCGAGGCGGGGATGGTCGTCGTGCCGGAGAGCACCGTGGTCGCCAAGGGGCGGCTGGGGCCGGGGCAGATGATCGCGGTCGACCTGCTGGAGGGCCGCGTGCTGCGTGACCGCGAGGTGAAGGACCGGATCGCCGCGGAGCAGGATTATGCCGCGATGATCGGCGAATTCTCGCTGATGGACGATCTGCCGCCCGCGCCCGCCGACAGCGTGACGCGTTACGACCGTGCCGACCTGACGCGGCGGCAGGTCGCCGCCGGACAGACGCTGGAGGACATGGAGCTGATCCTGTCGCCGATGGTGGAGACGGCGAAGGAGGCGATCGGATCGATGGGGGACGATACGCCGCTGGCGGTCATCTCCGACAAGCCGCGGCTCATCAGCCAGTTCTTCCGTCAGAATTTCGCACAGGTGACCAACCCGCCGATCGATCCGCTACGCGAACGCTATGTCATGAGCCTCAAGACGCGGTTCGGGAACCTCGCCAACATCCTCGATACCGAGGACCGGCGCGAGCGCGTGCTGGTACTGGATTCGCCGGTGCTGACCTCGACCGACTGGGCGCGGCTGAAGGCGTATTTCGGCAATGCCGCGGCGGATATCGACTGTACGTTCGAGGCGGGTGGCGGTGCGGAGAAGCTGCGCGCCGCGATCCAGCGTATCCGCAACCAGGCCGAACAGGCGGTGCGCGAGGGCAAGAGCGAGCTGTTCCTGACCGACGAGCATATCTCGGCCGATCGCGTTGCGATCCCGGGCGTGCTGGCGGCGGCGGCGGTGCACACGCATCTCGTCCGGCGCGGCCTGCGTTCCTATGCCTCGGTCAACGTGCGCGCGGCGGAATGCCTCGACACGCATTATTATGCCGTGCTGATCGGCGTCGGGGCGACGACGGTGAACGCCTATCTGGCGGAGGCGGCGATCGCCGACCGGCAGGCGCGTGGGCTGTTCGGCGACCTGGGCATCGAGGAATGCCTGAAGCGCCACAAGAAGGCGATCGAGGAAGGGCTGCTCAAGATCCTGAGCAAGATGGGGATCGCGGTGATCTCCAGCTATCGCGGCGGCTATAATTTCGAGGCGGTGGGGCTGAGCCGCGCGCTGGTCAACGACCTGTTCCCCGGCATGCCTGCGAAGATCAGTGGCGAGGGCTATGCCTCGCTCCACGTCAACGCGACCGACCGGCACGAGGAGGCGTTCGACGCGGGCGTGGCGAAGCTGCCGATCGGCGGCTTCTATCGCCAGCGCCACACCGGGGAGGCGCATGCCTATTCGGCGCAGCTGATGCACCTGTTGCAGACCGCGGTCGCGACCGACAGTTACTCCAGCTACCTGCAATTCTCGCGCGGGGTGGCGGACTTGCCGCCGATCTACCTGCGCGACCTGTTGCAGTTCAACTTCCCCAACGAAGGCGTGCCGGTCGATCAGGTCGAGGCGATCACCGAGATCCGCAAGCGCTTCGTGACGCCGGGCATGTCGCTGGGCGCGCTGTCGCCCGAGGCGCACGAGACGCTGGCGATCGCGATGAACCGGATCGGCGCGAAGGCCGTGTCGGGCGAGGGCGGCGAGGACAAGTCGCGCTACGTCCCTTATGACAATGGCGACAACGCCAATTCGGTCATCAAGCAGATCGCGTCGGGCCGGTTCGGCGTCACCGCCGAATATCTCAACGCCTGCGAGGAGATCGAGATCAAGGTCGCGCAGGGCGCCAAGCCTGGCGAGGGCGGGCAGCTGCCCGGGTTCAAGGTGACCGAGTTCATCGCCAAGCTGCGCCATGCGACGCCGGGCGTGACGCTGATCTCGCCGCCGCCGCACCACGACATCTATTCGATCGAGGATCTGGCGCAGCTGATCTACGACCTGAAGCAGATCAATCCGCGTGCGCGGGTGTGCGTGAAGCTGGTCAGCTCGGCGGGGATCGGCACGGTCGCGGCGGGCGTGGCGAAGGCGCATGCCGATGTCATCCTCGTGTCCGGCCACGTCGGGGGAACGGGGGCCAGCCCTCAGACCTCGATCAAATATGCCGGCACGCCGTGGGAAATGGGGCTTTCCGAGGTCAACCAGGTGCTGACGCTCAACGGCCTGCGCGGGCGGATCAAGCTGCGCGCGGACGGTGGGCTGAAGACCGGGCGCGACATCGTGATCGCGGCGATCCTGGGCGCGGAGGAGTTCGGCATCGGCACCCTGAGCCTCGTGGCGATGGGGTGCATCATGGTGCGCCAGTGCCATTCGAACACCTGCCCGGTCGGCGTCTGCACGCAGGACCAGAAGCTGCGCGACAAGTTCGTCGGCACGCCGGAGAAGGTCATCAACCTGATGACCTTCATCGCGGAGGAAGTGCGCGACATCCTGGCGCGGCTGGGCGTGCGCTCGCTGGACGAGGTGATCGGGCGCACCGAATTGCTGCGGCAGGTGAGCCGCGGCGCGGAACATCTCGACGACCTCGACCTCAACCCGATCCTCGCCAAGGTCGACGCGACCGATGCCGAGCGGCGCTTCTCGCTCAGCACCTTCCGCAACGAGGTGCCCGACAGCCTCGACGCGCAGATCATCAAGGATGCCGCCCCGGTCTTCTCGCGCGGCGAGAAGATGCAGCTGACCTATTCGGTGCGCAACACGCACCGCGCGGTCGGCACGCGGCTGTCGAGCGAGATCACACGGACGTTCGGCATGTCGAAGCTCGCGGACGGGCATGTCACGATCCGGCTGCGCGGGTCGGCGGGGCAGTCGCTGGGCGCCTTCCTGTGCCGCGGGGTGAAGCTGGAGGTGTTCGGCGACGCCAACGACTATGTCGGCAAGGGGCTGTCGGGGGGCACGATCGTGGTGCGCCCGGCGGTGTCCTCGCCACTGGTCAGCCAGGATAATACGATCCTGGGCAACACCGTCCTCTATGGCGCCACTTCGGGCAAATTGTTCGCGGCGGGGCAGGCGGGCGAGCGGTTCGCGGTGCGCAACTCGGGCGCGACCGTCGTGGTCGAGGGCTGCGGTGCCAATGGCTGCGAATATATGACCGGTGGCACCGCGGTGCTGCTGGGCGAGGTGGGCGCGAACTTCGGCGCCGGGATGACCGGCGGCATGGCATTCGTTTACGACGCCAGCGGCACCTTCGCACGGCGCGCCAATCCGGAAAGCATCGTGTGGCAGCGCGTCGCCTCCGCGCATTGGGAGGAAGTGCTGCGCGCGCTGATCGCGGAACATGCGGTGGCGACCGACAGCCGCTGGTCGCGCGGGCTGCTGGAGGATTGGGAGCGCACGATGGCGAGCGTGTGGCAGGTGGTGCCGCGCGAGATGCTGTCGCGGCTCACGCAGCCGCTGGACGACAGCGTCGCGCTGGAGGCGGCGGAGTAGGGCTTACGTCGCCCTCACCCTTCCGGCGCGTTCCGCGCCTCCCTCCCTCTCCCAGCGGGAGAGGGAAGGGGCCCGCCGCCGCAGGCGGTGGGAAGGGTGAGGGTGATCAGCCTGCCCACTCGCTCCACAGCGTCGCCGTGTCGGGGCGCGGGCGTTCCTCCAGCGGGCGGCTGGGCGTGCCGATGAACATGAACCCCGCGATCCGATCCGGCGCGGCGCCGAAGGCGTCCCTCACGCGATCGGAAAATGCCGGCCAGCCGGTCAGCCATCCGCCTGCGAAACCATGCGCATGGACCGCGTGGAGCAGGTTCATGCACGCCGCCCCCGCCGACAGCTCCTGTTCCCACATCGGGATGTGGCTGTCGGTGCGCGGGCTGAACAGCGCCACGACCAGCGCGGGTGCCTGACGCGCGAATTGCTCCATCGCGTCCAGCTCGACGCGCTTCGCCTCCGGCCGTTCCGCGCGATAGGCATCGACCAGCAGCGCGGCGAGCGCGTCGCGGCGGTCGTCGGGGACGATCACGAAGCGCCACGGCGCCAGCTTGCCGTGGTCGGGGGTGCGCCCGGCTATCCGGATCATCTCGATCAGCTGCGCGCGGTCGGGGGCGGGGGCGATCAGGTCGCGCGGCTTGCCCGAGCGGCGCGAGGCGAGCAGCGCGAGGGCCGAGGAGGTGTCGTTGAACATCGCGCGGGAAATAGCCGGACGCGCACCATATTTACAGCGCCCGCTTTGTCGCTAGTCTCCGCCGCAACCAGTTCGCGCCGCCATCGGGTGGCGCGATGTTTGTAGGAGCGTCCCTTTTCGATGGTGGAAACCCCAACCGCGGACAATCCGCGCGAGCCGGACATCACCCACGTCAACCCCGCGCGCGAGGCGACATGGTTCGGCCATCCCCGTCAGCTGGCGCGGCTGTTCACGACCGAGATGTGGGAGCGGTTCGGCTTCTACGGCATGCGCGCGCTGCTGACGCTGTACCTGACCAAGCATTTCCTGTTCGGCGACCGGGCCGCCACCGGCCTGTACGGCGGGTTCGCCGCGCTCGTCTATCTGACGCCGCTGATCGGCGGCTATCTGGCGGACCAGTATCTCGGCGCCAAGCGCGCGGTGAAGTTCGGCGCGCTGCTGATGGCGCTGGGCTATTTCACGCTCTGCTTCGGGGGGCAGACCGCAAAGCCCTATGCGGTGGTCGACGGCCAGCGCTACGAGGTGGCGGTCGACCAGCGCGACGGAGTGGAGACGCGCTACGTCATCGACGGTGCGCAGCGGCTGGCGATCCGCGGCAACGACGACGGCACCGTCGCACTGCTCGACCCCGCGGGCGCCACCGCGCGCACCGTGGCACCGGGCGCGTTCCAGTCGGAGGCGGACCGCAGCCCGTTCTACGTCGCGCTGATGCTGCTGGCCTTGTGCATGGTGTCGGTCGGCAACGGCTTCTTCAAGCCCAACATCTCGACCATGGTGGGTGAACTGTACGCGCCGGGCGACCGGCGCCGCGATACCGGCTTCACGATCTTCTATATGGGGATCAACCTGGGGTCGCTGTTCTCGCAATTGCTGTGTCCGCTGCTGGCCACCACGATCGGCTGGTGGGCAGGGTTCGGGCTGGCCGCGTTCGGGATGCTGTTCAGCTGGATCCTGATCCAGTTCGACGGCGGGCGCCTCGCCGGCTATGGCGAGCCTCCGGTGAAGCCGGGCGAGAAGGATCGCGCGCTGGGCATCTATGCCGCGTCGCTGATCGGCGTGCCGGTGTTCTATCTCCTCTTCACCAACCTGATGAACGCCCCTGCGCCGGTCGCGGGCGCCGGGATGCTGGGCTATGTGCTGGCGCTGCCGCTGATGGGGAAGCTGCTGTTCGGCACCTTCCTGGTCGGGGTGCCCGCGATCCTGGCCTGGTCCTGGGCGAAGGGCACGCGCACCGAGTTCCAGATGATGCTGGCGGCGATGGTGCTGATCGTGTTCAACGTCGTCTTCTGGACGTTGTTCGAGCAGGCGGGATCGTCGCTGACGCTGTTCGCGGACCGCAACACGGACCTGTCGGTGTTCGGGCTGTTCTCGATCTCGGCCGGGCAGACGCAGTTCTTCAACGCCTTCTTCATCGTCGCCTTCGCGCCGGTGATGGCGGCGATGTGGACGAAGCTGGCCGCGGCGGGGAAGGAGCCGTCGATCCCGGTCAAGTTCGGGATCGCGCTGGTCGGCGTCGGCGCGGGCTTCCTGTTCCTGGTGTGGGGCAGCCGCTTTGCGGGGCCGGACTATAAGGTCGCGGTCTGGTGGCTGGCCGGGCTGTACCTGATCCACTCGCTGGCGGAACTGTGCATCTCGCCGGTCGGGCTGTCGATGATCACCAAGCTGTCGATCGCGCGCATCGTCGGGCTGATGATGGGCGTGTGGTTCCTGTCGATCTCGGTCGCGCAATATGTCGCGGGCGTGGTGGCGCAGGTCGCCAGCGTCGACACGGTCGGCGGGCAGGTGACCAACCTGAAGGTCAGCCTGGATACCTATAACGGTGTGTTCTGGACGATCGGCCTCGCCGCCGCGGCGATCGGTGTCGTGCTGCTGGGGCTGTCGCCGCTGATCCGCAAGTGGATGCACGGCGTGCAATAAGGGAGTGACGACATGGAGGAAGTGACGCTGGCCGCCATCGCGTTCGTGGGGACGCACTTCCTCCTGTCGCATCCCTTGCGCGCGCCATTGGTGGCGCGCGTGGGCGAGGGCGGCTTCCTGGGCGTGTACTCGCTCGTCGCGGCGGTGACGCTGGCGTGGCTGGCGTTCGCCTATCGCGCCGCGCCCGCCGGCGTGCCGCTATGGCCGGTCGGCGACGGGCTGTGGGTGGTCGCGACCGTCGTGATGCTGGTGGCGAGCGTGCTGTTCATGGGATCGCTGGTGAGGAACCCCGCACTGCCCGATCCCACCGGGCGCGCGAGGCCGGTGCCGGAGCCGCGTGGCGTGTTCGCGATCACGCGGCATCCGATGATGTGGGGATTCGCGCTATGGGGCGTGGCGCACATCCTGGTCTATCCCGATCCGTCGAACGTGGTGCTGGCGGGCGCGATCATCGTGCTGGCGCTGGTGGGGGCGTGGGCGCAGGATCGCAAGAAGGCGCGGCTGCAACCGGATTTCTGGCCGGAATGGGAGCGGCGGACCAGCTTCGTGCCGTTCGCGCGCGGGTTGCGGGTGCGCGGGCTGGGCGGCCATGCGCTGGGTGGGGGATTGGTGGTCTGGCTGGTGGCGACCTGGGCGCATTGGCCGCTGGCGGGATGGGCCGCGGGGGTGTGGCGGTGGGTGTTGTAGCGACCTGAAAAGCCCCTCCCCTTCAGGGGAGGGGCTATTTATTTCGCCCTTTTGTCCAGCGCCTGCGCCGCCTCCGCCATCAGCGTGGCGATGATGTCGGCGATCGGTTCCTCCTTCGTCACCATGCCGACCGACTGGCCTGCCATGACGCTGCCATGCTCGACATCGCCGTCGATCACCGCGCGGCGCAGCGCGCCGGCCCAGTAATGTTCGATCTGCAACTGCGCCTCGGCCATCGCCACATTGCCCTCGTCGAGCGATTGCGCGACCTCGCGCTGCTTGGCGGTGAACAATTCGCCGCCGGCGTTCTTCAGCGCGCGCACCGGGATCACGGGCAGGCGCGGGTCGATCTGGACGCTGGCGACCGCGTCGCGCGCGCTGGCGCGGATGAACGCCTTCTTGAATTTGGCGTGCGCGATCGACTCGGTCGCGCAGACGAAGCGCGTGCCGAGCTGGACGCCCGCCGCGCCCATGTCGAGATAGCCCGCGATCGCCTCGCCGCGGCCGATCCCGCCGGCGACGAAGACGGGGACGGCCTCCGCGATCTCGGGCAGCATCTCCTGCGCCAGCACGCTGGTGGAGACGGGGCCGATATGCCCGCCGGCCTCCATTCCCTCGATCACCAGCGCATCGACGCCGGAGCGGATCAGCTTCTTCGCCAGCGCCAGCGTGGGGGCGAAGCAGATGACCTTGGCGCCGCCGGCCTTGATCGCCTCCAGCGATCCCTTCGGCGGCAGCCCGCCCGCCAGCACGACATGGCCGACCCGATGGCGCGCGCAGACCGCGATCAGCTCGTCGAGCTGAGGATGCATGGTGATGAGGTTGACGCCGAACGGGCGCGCGGTGAGCGCCTTGGTCGCGGCGATTTCCCTGTCGAGCAGGTCGGGGGTCATCGCGCCGCACGCGATCACGCCGAACCCGCCGGCGTTGGACATGGCGGCCACCAGATGGCGCTCCGACACCCAGGACATGGCGCCGGCCATGATCGCGACCTCCGCACCCAGGAAGCGCGCGCCGCGCTCCATGCGGCGGGCGAGGCGCGCGGCGCCGGTGGTGTCGATGGGGGCGGTGAGCGTGTCGGTCATCGCGACTGACTATGCGGGCGGGGCGGTTTGGGCAAGTTGTCGGAGGATGCCGTGTTCCGGCGAACGCCGGAACCCAGGGTCACGCAGAGCAGCACCTGTTGCGCGTGGAACCCTGGGCTCCTGCGTTCGCAGGAGCGCGGAATACTCACGCCAGCGCGGTCTCCAGCGTGGCGCTGGGCAGCGCCAGTTCCTCGGCGACCGCGGGATAGGTGATCTTGCCATCCCACACGTTCAGCCCGGCGGCGAGGTGCGGATCGCGGCGCAGCGCGTCCTTCCAGCCGAGGTCGGCGATGCGCAGCGCGTGCGGCAGCGTCACGTTGTTGAGCGCATAGGTGCTGGTGCGCGCGACCGCGCCCGGCATGTTGGCGACGCAATAATGGACCACGTCGTCGACGATATAGGTCGGCTCCGCATGCGTCGTGGGACGGCTCGTCTCGAAACAGCCGCCCTGGTCGATCGCGACGTCGACCAGCACCGCGCCGCGCTGCATCGTCTTGAGCATCGCCGCCGACACCAGCTTCGGCGCGGCGGCGCCCGCGACCAGCACCGCGCCGATCACGAGGTCGGCCTCCGCGACGCATTCCGCGACGTTGGCGGCATTGGCGAAGCGCGTCTTGGCGCGCGCCTCGAAATGCATCGCGAGGCGTTCCAGCACTTCTGGACTGCGGTCCAGGATGGTGACGTCGGCACTGAGGCCCGCGGCCATCTGCGCCGCGTTGAAGCCGACGACGCCGCCGCCCAGGATCGCAACCTTGCCCGGACGCACGCCGGGCACGCCGCCCAGCAACACGCCGCGCCCGCCGTTCGCCTTCTCCAGCGCGGTCGCGCCGGCCTGGATCGACATGCGGCCCGCGACCTGGCTCATCGGCTTCAGCAGCGGCAGCGCGCCGGTGCGGTCGGTGACCGTCTCATAGGCGATGCAGGTCGCGCCCGAGGCGATCAGGTCCTTCGCCTGCTCTGGATCCGGGGCGAGGTGGAGGTAGGTGAACAGGATCTGCCCGGGGTGCAGCATCGCGCGCTCGACCGGCTGCGGCTCCTTCACCTTGACGATCATCTCGGCGGCGTCGAACACCGCCTTCGCCGTCGGCAGCAGCTTCGCCCCGGCGGCGGCATAATCCTGATCGCTGGAGCCGATGCCGACACCCGCGCCGCTCTCGACCAGCACCTCATGCCCGTGCGCCACCAGTTCGCGCGCGCTCTCCGGCGTCAGGCCGACGCGATATTCGTGCGTCTTGATCTCGCGTACCGTGCCTACGATCATGCCGATGTCCCTGCTCATGTGGTCGGCGGTGGTATAGCCGTAGCGGCGTGACGAAAGTGCGCAAAGTGACGGCATCATTGGCTTGTGGTGGGTGATCCTCCCGCTATTCTGCGCCGTCATGGGAATTTCGTTCGACCGCGCGGATGCCGCGCTGCTTGCGCTGCTGCAACACGACTCCAGCCGCTCGATCGCGGAGCTGGCGGCGGATGCCGGGCTGTCGCCGTCGAGCTGCCAGCGACGGATCAAGGCGCTGGAGGCGGCGGGCGTGATCGAGGGCTATCATGCGCGGCTCGATCCGGTGCGGATCGGGCTGGACCTGCAAGCGCTGGTCGAGATTTCGCTGACCAGCCAGAACCGCGACGTGCTGGAGCGGTTCGAGGCCGCGGTGATGCGCTACGACGAGATCCTGGAGTGCGACCTGATGGCGGGGCACGCGGACTATGTGCTGCGGATCGCGGCGCGCGACCTCAGGCATTTCGACGACATCCACCGCAATTGCCTGTCGCAACTGCCCGAGGTGGCGGCGATGCGGACCTATTTCGCGATCCGCACGATCAAGCGCTGGAGTGGGTATCCGGTGCGATGACGACAGGTCAGCGCCAGCCTTTCGTGCGCGACGTGTGGCCGATGCCGGGGTTGAAGGCGTTGCAGGGATCGAGCGTGCGGTAATGCGCGGCGAGCGCGGGCTTGGCGGCATAGAGGTGGCCGACATTGTGCTCGGCGGGATATTCCGCACCGCATGCGTCGAGCGCGGCGTGGATCGCGTGTTCGACCGCGGCGACGTCGGCATCGGCGCGCACGATATAATCGTGATGGAAGACGTGGCAGAAGAAGTGACCGTAGAACAAGGCGTGTTCGATCGCGGGCGCGGCGCCGCCGGTCCGGTCGCGCGTCCAGTCGTCGTCGTTGCGGCGTAGCGCGAAGTCGAGCGCGACCACCTCGCCGCCATGGACCGCACGATAGCGGACGGCGGCACCGGCGACCGCGAAACGGTGGAGGAACGCCGCCTGCGCCTCGTCCGCGGTACATTCGAAATGCGCGTCGGGCATGTGGGTGGCGAGCCAGTTGCGGGTCGGGGCGATGCCGGCATCGGCGACCTTGAGGACCAGGTGGTGCGCGAAACGGTCGCGATAGTCGCGCATCCGCGGCGGCAGGTGGTCGGGCAGATGCTGCGACACGCGCTGGAGCAGGCGGTCGCCGAGGTGCGGGCGGCGCGTGACGCGATCGAACCAGCCGCGCAGCGCGAACAATGCCGGCAGGCGCGCGGTGCCGAGGCGCCGGATCGCGAGGAACGTGTCCTTGCCATAGACATCGGCCACGTCGAACGCGGTGCGGTGGACGTACTCGCCCGAGATCGGCAGCGGCAGGTCGGGGGCGAGCATCGCGCGGCGCAGCGCGGTGAGGCGCGCCGGATCGTCGGTGCCGATGTAGAAGGTCGCGGTCTCGCCATCGCGCGGGAAGGTGTCGAGCCGAACCGCGAACAGCATTACCTTGCCCGCGCTGCCCGACGCCTCGAACAGCCGCGACGGATCGGCATTGAAGCGCGCGGGCGTATCCGCATCGGTGGCGCGGACGTGCGCGGCGTAACGGTCGTCCGATGCGCGCGCGTCGCTGGGGGTCGCGGGCAGGTCGCCGCGTTCGACGCGCCCCAGCATGGCCTCCGCTTCGTCGCCGAGCGGGATGCCGAGATGGTTGACCAGCGTGAGCCGCCCGTCCTCATCCACGCGGGCATAGAGCGCCAGTTCGGTATAGGCGGGACCGCGACGCACCAGCGCGCCGCCCGAATTGTTGCACACGCCGCCGATCACCGACGCGCCGATGCACGACGAGCCGATCACCGAATGCGGCTCGCGTCCCAGCGGCGCCAGCACGCGCTCCAGCCGGTCGAGCGTCGCGCCGGGCAGGCACACGACCTGCCGCCCGCCGTCGATCACATGGATGCCGGTGATCCGCGTCAGGTTCATCAGCACGACCGGGCGGTCGTAGGCGCCGTAGGGGGTGGAGCCGCCGGTCAGCCCGGTGTTGGCGGCCTGCGCGATGACGATGACATCGGCAGCGACGCAGGCGGCAAGCGCGCGCCATTGCTCCACCAGCGTGCCCGGGCGCACCACCGCCAGCACCTCGCCCGCGCCATGGCGATAGCCGGTGGCGAAGCGGCGAGTACGGGCGGCCCCGGTCAGGACATGGCGGCGCCCGACGATGCCGCGCAACTGGGCGAGGAGATCCATGCGCGGCGCTATACGCCCGTGGTCACCATCCCGTCGACCACCGTCACCGGCCATGGCGTCAACCGCTGCCCTGCGCAGGGGCCGCCGACGCACGCCCCGTCCTCGACGCGGAACAGCGCCGCATGCCAGCTGCACGCGATCACCGACCCGTCGGGGGCGAGATAATCGTCGAGCGTCTGCGCCAGCGGCAGTCCCATGTGCGGGCAGCGGTCGACATAGCCGAAGACGCTGTCGCCGCGCCGGACGACGAAGCCGTGGAAACGGCCGGCGCGCATCTGGAGGACGAAGCCGCGCGCATTGTTGTCGGGGATGAGGTCGAGCGGGCCGAGCGTGACGCCGGCGGGGGTGGTGGTGAGGCGTTCGGTGTCGGTCATGCGCGATCCGTCATGCCGCGTCGGCATCCGGCTGCACCGCCGGATGCGCGGCGGCGAAGGCGGCGAGCGCGCGCGCGCGTTCCGCCGCCGCCATCAGCGCGGGATAAGGGGACAGGTCGACCGCGAACCGCTCCGCGCCATAGACCTGCGGCACCAGATGGCAGTCCGCCAGCGTCGGCGTGTCGCCGAACGCAAAGCCCGCACCGTGGCGCGCGATCAGCACCTCCAGCGCGGCGAAACCGTCCGCGATCCAGCGCGCGATCCAGCGCTGCACCGTCGCCTCATTCGCGGACAGGTCGCCGCGCAGCGCGTTGAGGACGCGCAGATTGTTGATCGGATGGATGTCGCACGCGACGATCGCCGCCATCGCGCGCACGATCGCGCGGTCCTTGCGCGCGCCGGGGAGGAGTGGTGGCGCCGGCCATGTCTCCTCGATCCATTCGAGGATCGCGGGGCTCTGCGTCAGTACGCCGTCCCCGGTATCGAGCGCGGGCACCAGCGGTTGCGGGTTGAGCGTGCCGAGGTCGCGCTGCTCGCCGCGACGCAGGTCGTGCGGCACCTGATCGTAGGCGACGCCCTTCAGCGCCAGCGCGATGCGGACGCGATAGGCGGCGCTCGACCGCCAATAGCCGTGGAGGATCACGGCAGTTGCGCCTTCGCGAAGCCCGTCCAGACGTCGTCGTAATCCAGCTGCATCGTCGGCGTCTCCATCGCCCAGCGCGTGGGGCGGACGACGTGGCGCGTCTCGAACATGAAGGCCATGGTGTCGGCGATCTTCACCGGCGTGAGGTCGGCGGTGGTGGCTTTCTGGTGCGTCGCCTGATCGGGGCCGTGGCCGTTCATCTGGTTGTGCAGGCTGGCGCCGCCTGGCGCGAACCCGCCGCCTTCCTTCGCATCATAGGCCCCGGTGATGAGGCCCATGAACTCGCTCATGACGTTGCGGTGGAACCATGGCGGGCGGAACGTGTCCTCCGCGACCATCCAGCGCGGCGGGAAGATCACGAAGTCGCAATTGGCAGTGCCCGGCGTGTCGCTGGGCGCGGTCAGCACGGTGAAGATCGACGGGTCGGGATGGTCGAAGCTGACCGTGTTGATCGTGTTGAAGCGGGTGAGGTCGTAGCGATACGGCGCGAGATTGCCGTGCCACGCGACCACGTCGAACGGCGAATGGTCGAGCGTGGTGGTCCAGAGCGTGCCCTGGAACTTCTGGACGACCTCGAACGGGGCATCCACGTCCTCGAACCACGCCGCCGGCGTCTCGAAATCACGCGCGTTGGCGAGGCCGTTGGCACCGATCGGGCCGAGATCGGGGAGGCGGAACAGCGCGCCGTAATTCTCGCAGACATAGCCGCGCGCCGCGCCATCGGGCAGTCGGATGCGGAAGCGGACGCCGCGCGGGATCAGCGCGATCTGGAGCGGGGCCACGTCGATGCGCCCCAGCTCGGTATCGATCGCGAGCCGGCCCTGTTGGGGCACGATCAGCAACTCGCCATCGGCGGAGAAGAAGGTGCGCTCCATGTCGGCGGTGGCGGCGTAGAGGTGGATGCCGACGCCGCTCTGCTCCGCCACGCTGCCGGTGCCGCCGTAGCTGACGAGGCCGTCGAGCCAGTCGGTGGGGGTGGCGGGGAGCGGCAGCGGGTCCCAGCGTAGCCGGTTGGGGCTGGGCGGCACGTCGTCGAACGGCGCGGATTTGAGGTGCGGGGCGCCCTCGTAGCGGGTGAACGGCGGGTGCTGCGCGGTGGGACGCAGGCGGTAGAGCCAGCTGCGGCGGTTCTCGCTGCGCGGCGCGGTGAAGGCGGTGCCGGAGAGCTGCTCGGCATAGAGGCCGAAGGGAGTGCGCTGCGGCGAGTTGCGGCCGATCGGGAGGGCGCCGCGCACAGCCTCGGTCGCGACGTGGTTGGCGAAGCCGGGGGTGGTAGGTCATCTTCGTCCTCTCCTGCCTTCGTTCGCCTGCTTACGTCATCCCCGCGGAGGCGGGAGGGGCTGTCCTGCCGTCACCCCGGCCTTGAGCCGGGGTCCCGCTTCTTTGCGACGGTTGAAGAAGAAGCGGGACCCCGGATCAGGTCCGGGGTGACGGACCTTAATGGGCTTCCGTTTCGCTCCCCCAACCGCCGGCCCGTCGGACCCGGCAAAGCCGTGCCCGATGGGCCGGCTTGGCCGTGCCGGCCGGGCGCGGCCGCGCACCTTCGTGCGCGCATCCGGTCGACGCTAGGCGTCGACCGTGATGACGCCGCGCCGGATCTGGTCCAGCTCGATGCTTTCATACAAGGCTTGGAAATTCCCGTTGCCGAACCCCTCGTTGCCCTTGCGCTGGATGATCTCGAAGAAGATCGGACCGAACATGTTCTCGGTGAAGATCTGGAGCAGGATGCCCTCCTCGCCGACGTCGCCGTCGATCAGGATACGGTTCTTCTTCAGCCGCGCCAGATCCTCGCCATGGCCGGGGACGCGCTTGTCGACCAGTTCGTAATAGGTCTCGATCGTGTCCTGAAGCTTCACGCCACGCGCGCGGAGTTTCTCGACCGTTTCGTAGATATTGTCGGTGGTCAGCGCGAGGTGCTGGATCCCCTCGCCATTATATTCGCGGATGAATTCCTCGATCTGGCTCTTGTCGTCCTGGCTTTCGTTGAGCGGGATGCGGATCGCGCGGTCGGGGGCGATCATCGCCTGGCTGAACAGACCGGTCGCCTTGCCCTTGATGTCGAAATACTTCTGCTCCTCGAAGCCGAAGATCTGGCCGTAGAATTCGGCCCACACCCGCATCTGGCCGCGGTTGACGTTATGGGTGAGGTGGTCGAGCAGGTCGAGACCGACATTGTTCTCCGCTTCGGCCTCTGCCGCGCCGGGTACCTGTTCCCAATCGTCGTAGATCGTGCCTGCCGCGCCGTGGCGGTCGACCAGATAGAGGAGCGAGCCGCCGATACCCTGGAGGACATAGGCGCCCTCGCCCAGCGCGCTCTGCGACGCGTCGGCGGGCTTGGCGCCGCGGGCGAGCGCGGCGTCATAGGCGGCGCGTGCGTCCTGCACGCGGAACGCCATGCCGCTGGCGGACGGGCCGTGCGCGGCGCGGAACGCGGCTGCCTGCCCCTGCTCCATACGGTTCAGCAGCAGGTTGATCCGCCCCTGCTTGTAGCGGACCACGTCGCGCGTCGGATGGCGCGACGCGGCGACGAAGCCGAACTGCTCCAGCTGCGCGGCCATGCGATCGGGGTCGGGCGAGGTGAACTCGCAGAATTCGAACCCGTCGAGGCCCATCGGGTTGACGTCCATATGGTCCATGATGCGCGCCTTCGTCGAATATGGTAACGGATGAAACCAATGTGACGCGGCGCGGGGATGGTGTCAATCGATACTATCATCGGTGTGCGTCACCCCGGACTTGATCCGGGGTCCCGCTTTCTTCCCGATGTGGCAGAAGAAGCGGGACCCCGGTCAAGCCCGGGGTGACGGTCCATTGTCATTCCCATCGCTCCGGATCGATCGTGTCCTTCAGGAACGCCACGAACGCCGTCACCGCGGGCGGCACTGCGGCGGCACGCGGATGGACCGCCCAGATCGCGAGGTCGTCCGGCCCCTCCCATTCCGGCAGCACGCGCACCAGCGCCCCCGCCGCCAGCGCGTCGCCGACGTCCCATAGCGAGCGCAGCGCGATGCCGACGCCGGTCAGCGCGAGTTCGCGCACCACCTCGCTGGAGTGGGTGCGGACATGGCTGACCCCGTCGACCGCGCGGCGACGCCCGGCGGGGCCGACGAGGCGCCACGGCCATTGCCCCTCCGCCGCGAGCAGGCGGTGGGTCGACAGCGCGCCCGGCGTGACGGGCATGTCGTGCCGCGCCAGATAGGCCGGCGCCGCGCACAGCACGCGGCGGTTGCGCCCCAGCCGGTGCGCGGCGAGGCTGGTGGGCACATCGGCGGCGATGCGGATCGCGACATCGATGCGCTGCGCGATCAGGTCGACATAGGCGTCGGTCAGGTCCAGTTCGGCCGCGACGCGAGGGTGCGCCGCCAGGAAGGCGTGGAGATGCGGCGTGACGTGGAGCCGCCCGAACGAGGTCGGCGCCGACACGCGCAGCCGCCCGGCGGGATGCGCGCTGGTGCCCATCACGCGATGCTCCGCCTCGCGCAGCGACTGGAGGATGACGGTCAGGTCGGCATGGAACGCCTCGCCCGCTGGTGTCAGCGACAGCCGGCGTGTGGTGCGGTGAACCAGCCGCACGCCCAGCCGCGCTTCCAGCCGCGCCAGCCGCTTCGACACCATCGCCGGCGAGATGGCGAGCGCGCGCGCCGCTGCGCTCAGGCTGCCGGCCTCCACGATGCTCGCGAATAGCGCATAATCCGGGTCCATTCGTTCCTCACGGGAAAAGGTGTTTGGCGATCCCGGCCGCTACCGAAGTGGTGGCGGGGCGTCTAGGATAGGCGCAACGGACAGGAGACGGATGTGGCGGAACGGTACGAGGATCGCGCGGGGCTACAGGTGGCGGCGCAGCTGGCGGCGTTCGTGGAAGCGCGCGCGCTGCCGGGGACGGGGATCGACGCCGATGCCTTCTGGCGCGGCGTGGCCGGCATCTTCGCCACCTTCGCGCCGGAGAATGCGCGACTGCTGGCGGTGCGCGACGCGTTGCAGGCCAAGATCGACATGTGGCACGACGACCGGAGCGGGCAACCGATCGACCAGGCTGACTATCAGGCGTTCCTGCGCGACATCGGCTATCTGGTCGCGGAGCCGGCACCGTTCGCGATCGGATCGACCAACGTCGATGCGGAGATCGCGACCTCGGCCGGGCCGCAGCTGGTGGTGCCGATCCTCAACGCCCGCTTCCTGCTCAATGCCGCCAATGCGCGCTGGGGCAGCCTGTACGATGCGCTGTACGGCACCGACGCGTTGCCGGGCGCGCCGGCCGGAAAGGGCTATGACGCGACCCGCGGCGCGCAGGTGATCGCCTGGGCCAAGGCGTTCCTCGACCGCAGCGTGCCGCTGGCGGAAGGGAGCTGGGCCGACTGGCACGGCGGTGCGCCGGTGCTGGCGGACCCCTCGCAATTGGTCGGGCGCGCGGGCGACAACCTGCTGCTGCGCCATCATGGCCTGCATATCGAGCTGGTGATCGACCGGGCGCATCCGATCGGGCGCGACGATCCCGCCGGACTGGCGGACGTGGTGCTCGAATCGGCGCTGACGACGATCGCGGACCTGGAGGATTCGGTCGCGGCGGTCGATGCGGCGGACAAGGTGGCGGCCTATGCCAATTGGCTGGGACTGATGCAGGGCGATCTGGCCGAGACGTTCGAGAAGAACGGGCAGCCGATGACGCGGCGGCTGAACCCCGACCGCGACTATGTCGCGCCCGACGGCACCGCCTTCACGCTGCCGGGGCGCAGCCTGATGTTCGTGCGCAACGTCGGCCACCTCATGACCACGCCCGCGGTGCGGCTGGCGGACGGCGGCGAGGCGCCGGAGGGCATCCTCGACGCGATCGTCACCAGCCTGATCGCGATGCACGATCAGGGGCGCAACAGCCGCACCGGCTCGATCTATATCGTCAAGCCCAAGATGCACGGGCCGGAGGAGGTCGCCTTCACCGACCGCCTGTTTGACGCGGTCGAGGACCTGCTGGGCCTCGCGCGGCACACGATCAAGGTCGGCGTGATGGACGAGGAACGGCGCACCTCGGCCAATCTGGCGGCATGCATCCATGCGGTGAAGGACCGTATCGTCTTCATCAACACCGGTTTCCTGGATCGCACCGGGGACGAGATGCACACGTCGATGCGCGCCGGGCCGATGATCCGCAAGGGCGAGATGAAGAACGCCCAGTGGATCAAGGCGTATGAGGATCGCAACGTTCAGATCGGGCTCGCCTGCGGCCTGTCGGGCAAGGCGCAGATCGGCAAGGGCATGTGGGCCGCGCCCGATCGCATGGCCGACATGCTGGAGCAGAAAAGCGCGCATCCGATGACCGGTGCCAATACCGCCTGGGTGCCGTCGCCGACCGCGGCGACGCTGCACGCGACGCATTATCACGAGGTCGATGTCTTCGCGCGACAGGACGCGCGGCGTGAGGAAGGCGTGACGGGGCTGGACGCGCTGCTCGACGTGCCGGTCGCGATCGGGCGCAACTGGCAGGCGGACGAGGTGCGCGAGGAACTGGACAACAATGCGCAGGGCATCCTGGGCTATGTCGTGCGCTGGGTCGATCAGGGGGTGGGCTGTTCCAAGGTGCCCGATATCCACGACGTCGGGCTGATGGAGGATCGCGCGACGCTGCGCATCTCCAGCCAGCATATGGCGAACTGGTTGCGGCACGGCGTCGCCACGCGCGAGGAGGCGGATGCGGCGCTGACGCGGATGGCGGCGAAGGTGGATGCGCAGAACGCGGGCGACGCGCTGTACGAACCGATGGCGGGACGCGAGGCGGACAGCCTGGCGTTCCAGGCGGCGCGCGCGCTGGTGTTCGAGGGCGAGGCGCAGCCGAGCGGCTATACCGAGCCGCTGCTCCATCGCTTCCGTGCGGAGAAGAAGGCTTCGTCACCCCGGGCTTGACCCGGGGTCCCGCTTCTTCACCGTCATCGCGCGAAAGCGGGACCCCGGATCAAGTCCGGGGTGACGGCTCAGAAGCCCCCAGCCGTCGCGCGATCACCGCGCAGGCGATCAGCTGGATCTGGTGGAACAGCATCACCGGCAGGATCACCATGCCCACCTGCACCGCGGGGAACAGCACGCCCGCGATCGGCACGCCCGAGGCGAGGCTCTTCTTCGACCCGCAGAACAGCAGCACGATCGCATCGGCGCGCGGCAGGTGCAGCGCCCTGGCCGCGAACCATGTCGCCGCCAGCACGATCGCGAGCAGCACGCCGCAGATCGCGAGCAGCACCGCGAGGTCCGTCCCCGACACGCGGTGCCACAGCCCGTCCGCCACCGCCGCGCCGAACGCGGTATAGACGACCAGCAGGATCGAGCCGCGATCGACCGTCGTCACCAACGTCTTGCGCCGCGCGATCCATGCCCCGGTCCACGGGCGCGACAGATGGCCGATCACGAAGGGGGCGAGCAGCTGGAGCACGATCCCCTCGACCTGCGCCAGCGAGACATGCGCGTGCCCCGCCCCCTTCATCAGCAGCGTGACGAGCAGCGGGGTGACGACGATCCCGGCGAGGTTGGAGAAGCTGGCGCTGCACACCGCCGCCGCGACATTGCCGCGCGCGATCGAGGTGAAGGCGATCGACGACTGTACCGTCGAGGGCAGCAGTGTCAGGAACAGCACCCCCGACGCCAGCAGCGGATCGAGCAGCGAAGCGAACGGGGGGAGGGCGGTGATCCCCAGCCCCAGCAGCGGGAAGAGGATGAAGGTGGTGGCGAACACCGCGGCATGGAGGCGGACGTTGCGCAGCCCATCGACGATCGCCTCGCGCGACAGCTTCGCGCCGTGGAGGAAGAAGAGCAACACGATCCCCGCATCCGCCGCCCAGCCGAACCCCGTCGCCGCGGCGCCGACCGGCGGCAGGATCGAGGCGATCGCGACGGTCGCGAGCAGCATCAGGACGAAGGGCTCGAAGACGGCGAGGATCCGGCGCAGCATGGGCGTGCCTTAGGGGGTGTGAGAGTAACTGACCACTTCCGTTCGCCCTGCGCAACGCCGTGCTCCTGCGTAGGCAGGAGCCTAGAGCCAAGCAGAGCAACGCTTTATGGGACAAACAACCCTGGGCTCCTGCCTGCGCAGGAGCACGAAGAAGCCCTACTCCCCCACATCCGACCGCTCGCCCGCGATCCATGTCGCAGTCACCCGGCGGTCGTCGTCCCAATGTACCAGGTCGGCCATCAGCCCCGGGCGGATCGCGCCGCGCACGTCGGCCATGCGCAGGAAGGCGGCGGGGTTGCCGCTCGCCAGTAGCGACGCCTCGACGATCGAGCAGCCCATCAGGTCGATCGCGTTGCGCACCGCCTGTGCCATGCTGAGCGCGGAGCCGGCCAGCGTGCCGTCGGGGCCGCGGCAGGTGCCGTCGACGACGCGAATGTCCTGCCCCATCAGCGTGAACCCGCCCGCGTGGCCGCCGACCGGCGGCATCGCGTCGGTCACCAGCATCACGCCGTCGCTCCCACGCGCCGCCAGCGCGATGCGGCAGGTGGCGGGGTGGACGTGGACGCCGTCGACGATCAGCCCGAACCGGGTGGCGCGATCCTCCAGCGCGGCGCCGACCATCCCCGGCTCGCGGCTGCCGAGGCCGGTCATCGCGTTGAACAGATGCGTGAACCCCGCCAGCCCGGCGCCGATCGCGGCGCAGGTGCGGTCGTAATCGGCCATGCTGTGCGCGGCGGCGACGATCACGCCGGCATCGGCCAGCGCGCGGATCGTCGCATCGTCGGTCAGTTCCGGGGCGATCGTTACCACGCGCACGCCCGCTGTCGGCGCGGTCAGCCGCGCGATCACGTCCGCGTCGATCGGCGTGAAGACGGTCGCGTCGTGGATGCCCTTCTTGGCGGGGTTGAGGTGCGGCCCTTCGATATGCAGGCCCAGCACGCCGGGGATGTGCGCGGCCAGCGCGGCCTCGCCCGCGGCGAGGGCGGCGTCGACCGTCGCGGGGCGATCGCTGATGAGCGTCGGCAGCAGCCCGGTGGTGCCATAGCGGCGGTGCGCCGCGGCGATCGCGCGAATGCCCTCGACCGTCGGCGCGTCGTTGAACAGCACGTCGCCGCCGCCGTTCACCTGCGTATCGATGAAGCCGGGGAGCAGCCAGCCGCCGGCGAGGTCGACGCGCTCGGCCGCGGCGGGAATGGCGGCGTCGGGCACGATGTCGAGGATGCGGGTGCCGTCGAGCAGCAGCGCGCACCCCTCCGCCACGCCATCGGGGAGGACGATGCGGGCGCCGGTGAGGGCCTGCTTGTTCCCCGGCGCAGGCCGGGGTCCAGCCACGGGCGCTTCGCGAGATGCGGTGACCGCTCCCAACTGGACCCCGGCCTGCGCCGGGGAACTGAAAGGTGTTTGCATCACAACGTCCTCGTCACCTTCGCCAGATGCGGCGGCTGGTCGGGATCGCGACCGCGCGCCCGCGCGAGGTGCTCGGCGAGGCCGTAGAAGGCCTGTAACCCCGCGATCGCGGCGACGAAAGCGTCGTCGCCTTCGTCCGCGGCGGGCAGGATCAGCGACGCGCCGCCGACCGCGTCGCGCGGGCCGGTGGCGATCACCCGCGCGCCGCGCGCGGTGAAATCGGCGACGCGCTCCGCCACGCCCGCCCGCGCGGCGTCGGCGGGGGCGAAGAGCAGCACCGGATCGTCCGCCCCGATCAGCGTCATCGGCCCGTGCGCCACCTCCGCCACGCTGAACGCCTCGGCATGGAGGCCGGAGGTCTCCTTCAGCTTCAGCGCCGCCTCGCCCGCGATCGGCAGCGTCGGTCCGCGGCCCAGCACCAGCAGCGAGGCGGCATCGGCCAGCAGCGGCACCGCCGCGCCCCAGTCGTGCGCCGCGGCGGTATCGAGCCGGTCGGCGACCGTCGCCAGCGCGGCATGGAGTGTGGCGTCGCCGCTCCACTCCGCCGCTAGGTGAACCAGCGCCACCAGCGTCGCGATCAGCGACTTGGTCGCCGCCACGCTGCGTTCCGCGCCGGCATGGACGGGAATCGCGATATCGGCCAGCCCGGCGAGCGGCGACGTGGCATCGTTGACGATCGCGACGACGATCGCGCCCTGACGTTGCGCTTCGCGCGCGGCGGCGATCAGGTCCGGGCTGCGGCCCGATTGCGAGATCGCGATCAGCGGCACGCCCGCGAACCGCGCGGAGGTGGCATGGTACAGCGACCCGATCGAGGGCGAGTGGCTCAGCACCGGTACGCCGGCGCGTGTTTCCAGCAGCACCTTGGCGAAGGCGGCGGCCTGGTCGGAGCTGCCGCGCGCCAGCGTCGCGGCGAAGGGCGGGGCGAGCGCGCGCAGCCGCTCGCCCGCCGCGCGCATCGGATCGGCGTTGCGCGCCAATTGCTCGCGAACGCGCAGCGGCGCCTCCAGCATCTCGGTGCGCATCAGCGTGGTCAAACCTGTCATGAACCCGCTCTACCATCGCCACATGATGGTTCAATGGTATCCGAATGGTACGGCCATAACCGCCGGTCATCTTTACAGGATGGCGAGGATCGTGGTCTGATAATGGCATCATGAGCACCGAAACCAACGATCCCCGCTTCGCGCATATCGACGTCTGGCCGATCGCGGATGCGGTCCAGGCGATGTGGGAGGGGCAGCTCGCCGCGGTGGCCGCGGTCCAGTCGCAGGTGCCCGCGATCGCCGCCGCCGCGGACGCCGCCGCGGCGCGGCTGGGGCGCGAGGGGCGGCTGGCCTATGCCGGTGCGGGTACGTCGGGGCGAATCGCGGTGCAGGACGGGGTGGAACTGTATCCGACGTTCAACTGGCCGCAGGAGCGGCTGGTGTTCCTGATGGCGGGCGGGCTGTCCGCGCTGACCGAGGCGGCGGAGGGTGCGGAGGACGACGGCGATGCCGCGCGGCGCGCGGTGGCGGCGGCCGGACTGGGTGCGGCCGACGTGCTGGTCGCGGTGGCGGCCAGCGGGCGCACGCCGTTCACGCGCGCGGCGGTGGCGGCGGCGCGGGCAGCGGGGGCACTGACGATCGCGCTCGCCAACAATGCCGGTGCGCCGCTGCTGGGCGATGCCGAACATGCGCTGCTGGTCGATACCGGCACCGAATTGATCGCGGGATCGACGCGGATGAAGGCGGGCACGGCGCAGAAGGCGGTGCTCAACATGCTGTCGACTGCGATCATGCTGCGACGCGGGCTGGTCCATGACGGGTTGATGGTCAACATGCGCGTCTCGAACGACAAGTTGCGCGACCGTGCGCAGCGGATGGTGGCGGAGATCGCAGGCGTCGCACCCGACATCGCCGCCGCCGCGCTGTCCGCGGGGGGCGAGGAGATCCGCGCCGGCGTGCTGATCGCGCTGGGCGCCGCGCCGGCTGAGGCCGCGGCGCTGGTGGCGCGGCACGACACGCTGCGCGAGGCGATGCGGGCGTATCGCGATGCGTGAGCTGCTCGCCGCGCGCGAGGCGGATGCGACGCCGCTCTACCTGCAACTGGCGCGCAACCTGCGCCAGCATCTGGCGAGCGGGGCGATCGACGCGGGCAATGCGCTGCCGTCCGAACGCGACCTGAGCGCGATGACGGGCATGTCGCGCGTCACCGTCAGGAAGGCGATCGAGCAGTTGATCGCGGAGGGCGTGCTGGTCCGCAAGCAGGGATCGGGCACGTTCGTCGCGCGGCGGATCGATGCGGCGGGATCGGTACTGTCCAGCTTCAGCGACGATGCGCGTGCGCGCGGCGAGGATCCGGGCACGGTCTGGATCAGCAAGAGCTATGGCGAGCCGACCGAGGAGGAGGCCGCGGCGCTGGGCATCCCGCCGGGCACGCGGGTGGCGCGGCTGGGGCGCGTGCGCCTGTCGGGGGGCGAGCCGCTGGCGATCGAACATGCGGTGGTCCCGGCGCAGCACCTGCCGCGGCTGGAGGCGATCGGGACATCGCTCTACGCCGCGCTGACGGCGGCGGGGGTGCCCCCGGCGATGGGGACGCAGCGGCTGCGTGCCTGCCTCGCCACGCCGACCGAGGCGGGGATCTTGAGCACGCGACAGAATGCGGCGGTGCTGCGGATCGAACGCGTCACCCGCACCGCGCAGGGCGAGGCGGTGGAGTTCACGCGCTCGGTCTATCGCGGCGACCGGTATGATTTCGTGTCCGAGCTGAGCGGGCTGCCGGGCGGGGGGACGATGGCGGATTAGGGCTTCTTGCGTCATTCCCGCGAAGGCGGGGATCCATTGACGCTGGCGTTTCGCCTCTTGCGACGACCTGCGCGTATGGATCCCCCGGACTCACGAAAGAAGTGCACCACCGATAGGGTGGTGGCGCGATGGGACACAGCTACAGGCAGCTCGGCCTTGACGAGCGGATGGAGATTGCGCGGCTTCGGGAGGCGGGCTGGTCATCGCGGCGGATCGGCGCGGCGATCGGGCGCTGCCACACGACGGTCAGCCGAGAGGTAAGTCGCAACAGCCGTGCGACCAGGGCCTGGCCTGGCGGCTATGCGCCAGCGCGCGCGCACGAACTGGCGCAGCGGCGACGACGATGGGACTGCCGCTTCAAGCTGGTGCGCCAACCGGACCTGCGGGACCAGGTGAGGCAAAGCCTTGCGATGGGACATTCGCCCGAGCAGATCGCCGGCCGGCTGGCGCGCGAGACGGGTCGCACCGTCATCAGCCACGAGTCAATCTACCGCTTCGTCTATCATCGCTCAGGCCAGAAGGATTACTGGCACCGCCTGCTGCCCCGCGCCAAGTCCCGGCGCGGTCGGTACCGCATGCAGGGCGGCAGCCCGGCCAGCTTCATCCGCCAGCGCCGCCCCCTCACCGAGCGCCCGGCCGAGGCGACGACGCGCCAGCAGCCCGGTCACTGGAAGCCGACTACATGCTGTTCGCCGCCTACGGCCACAACATCCTCGTCCTGCACGAGCGCACCACCCGCTTCACCCTGCTCGACCACCCGCCCACGCGCAAAGCAGCGATCACCGCACAGCGCATCGAACGCCAACTCCGCGACGTTCCACAGGTGCTCCGCCGCACCATCAGCTTCGACAACGGAACAGAGTTTGCCGAGCATCAGCGCCTGCATCACCTCGGCCTGCAGACCTTCTTCTGCGACGTGCGCAGCCCCTGGCAGAAAGGCGGCATCGAGAACACCATCGGTCGCTTGCGACGCTTCCTGCCCCGCAAGGCCAACCTCGACAACCTCTCGCCCGCACAATTGCGTGCCTATGCCCAGCGGCTCAACGACACGCCCAGAAAATGCCTCGACTTCCAAACCCCCGCCGAGGCATTTCTCCAAGCCTCAACCGGTGCACTTCAAACGTGAATCCACATTCCCGCCTCCGCGGGGATGACGGTTGGGGTGGGGTCACGGTCAGCGCCGCCGCGCCAGCCCCGCCAGCGCGGCCAGCCCCAGCGTCGCGCCCACCGCGGTCGCGGTCAGCGCGGGGTGGCGGCCGGCGGTGGCGTAGAGGCTGGTGCGGCGGCCGGGCTGGACGCCGGAGCGCTCGCGGCCATCGTTCCCCTGCGGCGCCGTCAGGTTGTCGCCCGGTGTCTTCGCCCGCCCGGGATCGCGCAGCCACGGCAGCAGCGCGGCGCCGAAGCGATCGAGCAGGACGGGGAAATGCTGCGCGGTCAGCACCTGGAGCTTGCCGACGCCGCCCACCGTCACGTCGCGCGTCGGGCGCACCGCGGCGTCGAGGATCGCGCGCGCCACCAGGTCGGGGTCGTACACGGGCGGGGGCAGCAGCGCTTCGCCGTCGAGATGATTGGCGGCGTGCTGCGCCACCGGCGTATCGGTGCCCGACGGCTTCACCAGCGTGACCGAGATGGGCAGGCGATCGGCCTCGACCTCGATCCGCAGCGAGCCGATATAGCCCTTCACCGCATGTTTCGACGCGGCATAGGCGCCCATTCCGGCGGTCGGAATGTCCGACACGATCGAGCCGAGCGAGATCAGCGCGCCGCCCGCGCGCTGGAGGTGCTCGACGGCGACGAGGCAGCCGTGGACGGTGCCGACGTAATTGGTGCGCCACAGCGCCTCATGCTCGTCCATCGGCGTGTCGACCAGCTTGGCATAGATCGCCACCCCGGCGGCGTTGACCCAGGTGTCGATGCGCCCGAACCGCTCCACCGCCTTGCTCGCGGCGCGCTGCACGTCGTGCAGGTCGGTGACGTCGGCGGTGGCGAAGTCCGCATTGGCGCCGATCTCGCGCGCGATCCGTGCCAGCGCGTCGCCGTCGCGCGCCACCAGCATGACGCGCGCACCCGCCGCCGCCGCCCTGCGCGCGGTGGCGAGGCCGATGCCGGAACTGGCGCCGGTGATGAGCATGACCTGCTGGTCGAGCGGCTTCAGGCGGGGACGCATCCGGGTTCCTTTCGCTGTAACGCGTTGAGAACACGGCACGGGCTGCGATGTTGCGTCGCGGCGGCCGGGAACGCTATCGTCGGGCGGAACGACGGGGGTGGGCATGCGGGCGGCGATCGGGGCGATGGTGATGCTGGCGGCGGGCGCGGCACAGGCGCAGGAGGCGCCGCCGGTCCGCTATGCGGTGACCTTTCCCGATCCCGCGCATCATCTCGCGCGCGTGACCGCAACGTGGCGCAACGTGCCCGCCGGCCCGCTGCGGGTGCAGATGTCGCGATCGTCGCCCGGACGCTATGCGCTGCATGAATTCGCCAAGAACGTGTTCGACGTGCGCGCGGTCGACGGCGCCGGGCGCGCGCTGGCGGTGACGCGCAGCGACCCCTATGGCTGGCAGGTGGCGGGCCATGACGGCACCGTCAGCGTCACCTATTCGCTGTTCGGCGATCGCGGCGACGGCACCTACGACCAGATCGACGCGAAGCACGCGCACCTGAACATGCCCGCGACGATGATGTGGGCGACCGGCTATGACGCCGCGCCGGTCGAGGTCGCCTTCACCCCCGCCGATCCGTCCTGGAGGATCGCGACGCAGCTGATCCCGGTCGCGGGCGCGCCCAATGTGTACCGCGCGCGCGACCTGCAATATCTGATGGACAGCCCCACCGAGCTGTCGGCGCATATGGTGCGCGAGTGGAAGGTGGGCGACCAGCTGATGCGCATCGCCGCGCACCATCCCGGCACGGCGGCGGACATGGACGCGCTGGCCGCGCAGGTGAAGCGGCTGGTGCCGCAGCATGCCGCGCTGTTCGGCGAATGGCCGCGGTTCGACGGCGGCAGCTATACCTTCATCGCCGATTACATGCCGCAGATCGGCGGCGACGGGATGGAACATCGCAACTCCACGATCGTCACCACGCCGACCCCGCTCGACGGCAGGAACCGCGATCAGCTGGGGACGATCTCGCACGAGTTCCTCCACGCCTGGAACGTCGAGCGGATGCGCCCCGCGGAGATCGAGCCGTTCGACTTCACCCGCGCCAATGCCACGCCGTCGCTGTGGGTCGCGGAAGGATTCACCAATTACTACGGCCCGATGATGCTGCGGCGCGCCGGGCTGATCGATGTCGACGGCTTCCTGGCGGAGATGTCGGGGCAATATGACTATATCCTGCGCTCGCCCGCGCGTGCCTTCGCCGGGCCGCAGGAGGCGAGCATCCGCGCGCCGCTGGCGGATGCGGCGACGCCGATCGATCCGGTCAGCCCGCAGGCCTATCTGTCCTATTATCCCTATGGCGCGGTCGTCGCGCTGCTGCTGGACCTGTCGATCCGGCAGCGTTTTCCCGCATTGTCGCTCGACGACTATATGCGCCATCTGTGGCGCACCTATGGCCGCACCGAAACACCGTACCGGCCCGACGACCTGCGCCGCGCACTGGCGGAGGTGACGGGGGATGCGGCGTTCGCGGGTGCCTTCTTCGCCGCGTCGGTGACCGGCCATGCGCTGCCCGATGCGGCGCCGCTGCTGGCGCAGGCGGGGCTGGTGGTACGCGCCGCCAACGCCGGCAAGGGCTGGATCGGCGCCGCCAGGGTGACGGCGGTAGAGGGCGGGGTGACGCTCGCCGGCGCGCCGATGGTCGGATCGCCGCTGTACGCGGCCGGGGCCGACAAGGGCGATCGCATCTTGGCGCTGGGCGACGCGGGGATCGCCGGCGTCGCCGACTGGGACGCGGCGCTGGCGCGGCTGACGCCGGGCGCGCGCGTGCCGGTCCGCTTCGTCCAGCGCGGGCGCACGCGGCAGGCGGAGCTGACCGTCGCCGCCGACCCCGCGGTCGCGATCGTGCGGATGGAGACGGCGGGGCAGGTGCCGACCGCGGCGCAGAAGCGCTTCCGCGAGCGCTGGCTGGGGCGTTAGGATCAGGCCGGGTGCGCCTTGTCTGGTCGAGACGGTCTCTCCTCCCCTCGTCATCCCGGACTTGATCCGGGATCCCGCTCTTATCGACGCCGGCAGAAGCGGGACCCCGGATCAAGTCCGGGGTGACGGTGAACATACTCGATCACGTCTCGGCGCCGGCGCTTCGCGACGAGGTGCGCGGTCCTGACGGCCACCGGGTAGGTGCGCGATTGACAGCTTGGCGGACGACGCGCAGGTGAATGGGATGACGCAGCCTCACCCCCCGCATGTGCTTGATTCTGCTGTCACCATCGGCGCCTGGCCGATCGGCGGGGGCGAGACGGGGGCGCTGGTGCGCGGGTTCGACTGGGCCGCCACGTCGCTGGGTGCGATCGCGGGCTGGTCGCGCGAGCTGCGCGCGACCGTGTCCAACGTGGTCAACTCCCCGGTGCCCAAGGTGCTGATGTGGGGCGCGGACCACATCATGATCTACAACGACGCCTATAGCGCGATCGCGGGCGCCAACCATCCGCGCGCGCTGGGCGGGACGGTGCCCGGCATCTGGCCGGAGATCTGGGACTGGAACCGCGCGGTGCTGGCGCGCGGTTTTGCGGGCGAAACCCTGTCCTATCGCGACCAGCCGATGACGCTGGTGCGCGGCGGCGTGGCGGAGGAGGTGTTCCTCGACCTGTTCTATACCCCCGTCTATGATGCCGATGGCGCGGTCGGCGGGGTGATGTGCACCGCGCTGGACAATACGGACCGGCTGCTGCTGGAACGGCGGCTGGCGGCGAACGTGTCGGCGCTGGCGGACGCCAATGCGCGCTTCCGCTCCGCGATGGAGGCGATGCACGGCGTCCTGTGGACCAACGATGCCAACGGGCGGATGACCGGGGAGCAGCCCGGCTGGGCGATGCTGACCGGGCAGACGCAGGCCGAATATGACGGCTATGGCTGGGCCGATGCGATCCACGCGGACGATGCCGAGCCGACGATCGCGGCATGGCAGCGCGCGGTGGCGGGCAAGTCGACCTTCGTCTTCGAGCATCGCGTGCGGCGGCATTGCGGGACGTGGCGCACCTTCGCGGTGCGCGGCGTGCCGCGGCTGGACGAGCGCGGCGAGATCGCGGAATGGGTCGGCGTCCACACCGACATCACCCACCAGCGCGCGGCCGAGGCGGCGCTGCGCGACCATGCCGAACAGCTGGAACGGCAGGTGCGCCACCGCCAGCGCGCCGAGGATCAGCTGCGCCAGCTGAACGAGACGCTGGAGGCGCGCGTCATCGCCGAGATCGAGTCGCGGCGCGCGGCCGAGGCGAAGCTGGCGCAGGCGCAGAAGATGGAGACGGTCGGCAAGCTGACCGGCGGCGTCGCGCACGATTTCAACAACCTGCTCCAGGTCGTGTCGGGCAATTTGCAACTGCTGATGAAGGACGTCGCGGGCAACGAGCGCGCGGAGACGCGCGTCGCCAATGCAATGGCGGGCGTGTCCCGCGGATCGCGGCTGGCGTCGCAGCTGCTGGCGTTCGGGCGGCGGCAGGCGCTGGAGCCGAAGGTGGTCAACGTCACGCGGTTCGTGGGCGGGATGGACGACATGCTGCGCCGCGCGATCGGCGAGGGCGTGGAGATCGAGACGATCGTCGGCGGCGGGTTGTGGAACACCTTCATCGATCCCGGCCAGATCGAGAATGCGCTGCTGAACCTCGCCATCAATGCGCGCGACGCGATGGACGGGCAGGGCAAGCTGACGATCGAACTGGCCAATGCGCATCTCGACGACGATTATGCGCGCACCCATGACGAGGTGACGCCGGGGCAATATGTGATGCTGGCGGTGACCGATACCGGCAGCGGGATGGCGCCCGAGATCGTCGACAAGGTGTTCGAGCCGTTCTTCTCGACCAAGGCCGAGGGCAAGGGATCGGGGCTGGGGCTGTCGATGGTCTATGGCTTCGTCAAGCAATCCGGCGGGCATGTGAAGATCTATTCGGAGCCGGGCCACGGCACCTCGATCAAGCTGTACCTGCCGCGCGCGATGGAGAGCGAGGACGTCGAGGTCGCGGTCGATACCGGCCCGATCACCGGCGGGACCGAGACGGTGCTGGTGGTGGAGGACGACGACGAGGTCCGCGCCACCGTCGTCGAGCTGCTCGCGGATCTCGGCTATCGCGTGCTGAAGGCGGTCGATGCGCAGAGCGCGCTGAACGTGATCGAGAGCGGGATCCCGATCGACCTGCTGTTCACCGACGTGGTGATGCCCGGCACGCTGAAGAGCCCCGAGCTGGCGCGCAAGGCGCGCGAGCGGCTGCCGGACATCGCGGTGCTGTTCACCAGCGGCTATACCGAGAATTCGATCGTTCATGGCGGGCGGCTGGACCCGGGCGTCGAGCTGCTGTCGAAGCCGTACACGCGTGAGGCGCTGGCACGGAAGTTCCGCCATGTGCTCGCCAACCAGGGCCAGCGGCGGCAGGCGGCGGCGGCACCCGTCGCGACGCCGCCCGTCGCGATGCCGGCGCCGGTCGCCGCCGGGCGGACGGTCCTGCTGGTGGAGGACGATGCGCTGATCCGCGCCGCCACCGCGGAGGTGTTGCAGGACGGCGGGCATGTCGTGGTCGAGGCGGCGAGCGCGGAGGAGGCGATGGCCGCGCTCCAGACCGCACCGATCGACGTGCTGATGACGGACATCCATCTGCCGGGCTGCTCCGGGATCGAACTGGCCGAGCGCGCCCGCACGATCCGCCCCGGCGTGCGCGTGGTGGTGGCGAGCGGCGACACTGCCGGCGTGGCGGGCACGCTGCCGGGCGCCGCGGTGCTGGCCAAGCCGTACAATGCGGTGCAGCTGATCGCCGCGGTGGCGGGGGAGGCGGGCGCGGCGGCGGCGGTGCCCGCGCCGAAGCGTGCGCTGGAGGGGGAGGACTGACCTCTCCCGTCCTGCCGGGCGTGTCCCGGTTTCCAGGATCCGCGCGCGCCACCGGCCGGATCGCGCGGAGCCTTGAACCCCGGTCTTGATCGGTGCTGATTCCCTTCGAACAAGGATTCTTCCTGCCACCCCGGCGAAGGCCGGGGTCCAGTCGGGGAACGGGGGTTGGCGAGCGCTGTGCGTCGTCACCGCGACCTTCCCGACTGGACCCCGGCCTTCGCCGGGGTGGCGCGCTTGTCTGAATGGGACAAGCATCGAACCAGTCCGGGATGACGGGGTGGTCGGGGTGGGCGACCTTGCCATACGATCGTCGTCACCCCGGGCTTGACCCGGGGTCCATCCCTCCGCGAGCGCAGCGCCTGCGGGTCGATGGATGCCGGATCACGTCCGGCATGACGGTTCAGGCCACGCCAGCGCTTGTCAACGCCGCCCCGCCTCTGCCACGGGGGCGGGCATGATCGCGTTGTTCCTGGCACTGGCCGCCGCCGCCGCTCCCCAGCAGGACGGGCCGCCGATCGTGGTGAAGGGGCCGCAGCCCGCACAGCCGCAGACGCCCGCGACCATGGTGGTGGAGCCGGTCGCGATGATGATCGCGACCTTCGACAGCGATGGCGATGCATTGGTCGACCGGTCGGAGGTGCTGGCGGGCGTGCGTGCCTCGTTCGAGGCGATCGACACCGCGCATACCGGCAAATTGCGCTACATCGCCTTCGCCGACTGGGCGGAGCGGTTCCTGGGCGATCGCAACGCGCTGCCCAGCCCGTTCGAGGTCGACCGCGACAATGACGGGCAGATCACGCTGGAGGAGTTGCAGGACCAGTTCTCGCGGTTGTTCGCGCGCTACGACAAGGATGGCAGCAAGACGATCAGCCGTGCCGAGCTGATCACCTATCGCACCGCGCCGGTCGATGCGCGCGGCCCCACCGCGGGGCGGCGCCCGGACGGGAAGGACGCGCCGCCCAGGGGCCGCGGGCGGCGCGGGCCGCCTCCGCCCACCACCACGCCCCCCAACGACACGCCGGACGATATGCAGTGACCCGTTTCGCCTTCTCGATTCACGCCACCGATGGCGCGGCGCGCACCGGGGAGATCGCGATGGAGCGCGGCGTCATTCGCACGCCCGCGTTCATGCCGGTCGGCACCGCCGCGACGGTCAAGGCGATGAAGCCCGCCGATGTCGAGCGCGCGGGTGCGGACATCATCCTGGGCAACACCTATCACCTGATGCTGCGCCCCGGTGCGGAGCGGGTCGCGCGGCTGGGCGGGCTGCACCGCTTCATGGGATGGGAACGGCCGATCCTGACCGATTCGGGCGGCTATCAGGTGATGAGCCTGTCGGAGCTGACGAAGCGGTCGGAAGAGGGGGTGGCGTTTGCCAGCCATCTCGACGGGACGCGACACCTCATCACGCCGGAGCGTTCGATCGAGATCCAGCGGCTGCTGGGCAGCAATATCGTGATGGCGTTCGACGAACTGGTGCCGACCACCGCGACGCGCGAGGTGCAGGCGGCGGCGATGGAGCGGTCGATGCGCTGGGCACGCCGCAGCCGCGACGCGTTCGACGGGGGAGAGGACCATGCCGCGCACAATGCGATCTTCGGCATCCAGCAAGGCGCGCTGGACGAAGGATTGCGCAAGGCGAGCGCGGACGCGCTGACCGACATCGGGTTCGACGGCTATGCCATCGGCGGGCTGGCGGTGGGCGAGGGGCAGGCGGCGATGTTCGGCTGCCTCGATTATGCGCCGGGGCAATTGCCCGCGGACAAGCCCCGCTACCTGATGGGGGTGGGCAAGCCCGACGACATCGTCGGCGCGGTGGAGCGCGGGGTCGACATGTTCGACTGCGTCATGCCGACGCGGTCGGGGCGCACGGGGCAGGCGTTCACGCGGTCCGGGCCGATCAACATCCGCAACGCGCGCTTCAACGAGGATCAGGGACCGCTCGATCCCGAATGCGGGTGCGCGGTGTGCGCCACCTGGACGCGCGCCTACCTCCATCATCTGGTGCGCAGCGGCGAGATCCTGGGGGCGATGCTGATGACCGAACATAATATCGCCTTCTACGAGGCGTTGATGGCCGATCTGCGTGCGGCGATCGCCGGCGGTACGCTGGCGGGGTTCGCCACCACGTTCCGCGCGCGCTATGGCGCCGCCAAAGGAGAGTCTGCGTGACCGACGACACCAACGAACCCAACGAGATCCTGGCCACCGTCGCCGCCGCCAAGGCGCATGAGGAAGCCGCCACCGGCAAGAGCGAGGCGCAGGCGCGTGCGCGCCGGTGGCAGATCGGCAAGACGTGGCTGGGCGTGGGGATCGGCTCGGCCGCGGTGGCGGCCGCGGTGCTGTTCGCCAATTCGCGCGGCGAAAAGGAAAAGTAACCGCGTCGCACTAGGGCCGGTGACCGGCGCGCTGCGATCCGCGGGCGCGCGGGAGATGCGCGTGACGCCCGATGCCCCGTTCCTGCCGACGCTGACCGTGGCGCACGCGCGCCGGGCGCTGGCGGCGGTGACGGCGGCGACGATCGTCGCGGCGGGGGCGTTCGCGGCACAGGCGGCGTTGCTGCTGCTGGCACCGCGCGCGACCGCGGCACCCCGGCCGCTGGTCAGCCGGGCGGTGCCCGCCGCGATCGTGGCGCCGGTCGATCGCATGCCCCTGCCGTCACCCGCGCGCGGCGCCACCGGGACCGCGCCGCTGCCGCCGACGCCCGTGGTATCGGCGGCGGCGGACACCGGCGTGGTCGCGGCGGCGCCCTTCTCGCTCCACGGCATCGCCGCGGCGGATCGCGGGCGGGCGGTCGAATGCCTCGCGGCGGCGATCTATTACGAGGCGGGGTCGGAGCCGGTCGACGGCCAGCGCGCGGTGGCGCAGGCGGTGCTCAACCGCGTGCGCCATCCCGCCTTTCCCGCAACGGTGTGCGGCGTGGTCTATCAAGGGTCGGAGCGGGCCGGCTGCCAGTTCAGCTTCGCGTGCGACGGCGCAATGGCGCGCGCGCCGTCGCGGGGCGGCTGGGCGCGCGCGACCCGCGTCGCGGCGGCGGCGCTGGCGGGCGCGGTGTATGCGCCGGTCGGATTGGCGACGCATTACCACACCTTCGCGGTGACCCCGGCGTGGAACCGCGGGCTGGTGATGACCGATGCGGTGGGCGCCCACTTCTTCCACCGCTGGAAGGGCTATTGGGGAACGCGCGCCGCCTTCGCGCAACGCTATCGCGGGCACGAGCCACTGCCGGGACCGCATCCGACCGCTCCGACTCCGGCCGAGGCGGTGGCGATCGTGGCGCCCGTGGCGGTTTCGACGCCGATCCCGGCGCCGGTCGTTGCCGTGCCGCGTCGCGCGTCCGCCGCGGCGCCCGTGCTGCCCGAGTCGCAGGTGCTCGACCGGTGGAAGGATTCGGGCCAGCCGCTCGACCGGCGGTGAGCGTCAACGCGTCGTTTACCATCGCAAGGCTATGATCGCCGGCAAGGAGCGATATGCCCATGCCATCGGACGACCAGATTCAGATCCTTCAGGCCGCGCGCGACGAGGCGCAGCGTATCATCAAGGCGACCGCCACGATGGACCCGGAGGTGCGCGTCGCGATGCCCGCGGCACAGTTCCAGAAGCTGGGCCAGCTGCTCGACTATGTGGCGACGCGCGCGCAGGGCGATGCCGACCGGTTCGACGCGCCGATCGACGGCATCCGCTTCTGGGTGCCGCTCCACTATCTGGAGATGGAGCGCGCCCGCGTCGCGGAGACGCAGCCGAGCTATTACCAGCAGGCGTTCGACCGGCTGATGCTGGACTGACGCGCGCGGTCGGTCAGCTTCCTTCGGGGCGTGCCGAAATCGCGCCCAAATATCGTTAACATCCGATTGACTGTGCCGTCGCGCTGGCCAACCATATGGCCTGCGTGAACGGAGTGCCTGCTTGCCCGACTGGGTGAATGCCCTTCCAGGATTGATGACGGCGGGAGTGGCGATCACCTCCCCTCCCGCGACGACGCCGGCCAACCTGTGGCGCGGCATGGAGCGGATCGCGCTGGTCTGCGTCGCCCCCGATACGACCGTTCCCGCATGGTGCGCCGACGCGCTGGACGAGGTGCGCCGCGGCGCACCCATCCCGGTCGTGCGCGCCGACCGGCCCGCCGCGGAGGCGGGCACCATCAACATCATGCTGACGCTGGAGGCCGACCGCACGCTGACGCTGCGGATCGAACCCGCGCAGGCATATGACGAATCCCAGGGGGCCTATGTTCGCGGCGGCCTGATCCTGTCCTCATCGCCCCAGGGAGCCGGGGCGATGCGGGAGGTGCTGACACGCGCCCTTGGCGATGCCCTGCCGTGGCGGAACGCCGCCCGGCCGGGGAGAGGACGGGTGGCCGCACCACCCAGAACGTAACGGGCCAGAACGTAACGGGCCAGAGCGTAACGGGAGAAAGAACATGACAGGGGTTGCAAAGGGACCGGAAGCGGAGCGCGACTGGCCGAGCGATTACGGCGAGACGGGGGTCGCCGCCTCGCTCGATCCCAGCGCCGGGGGCAGCTATCTGGGCAAGCCGATCTGGAACGTGACGCAGATCGCGCAGAATCTGAACCGTACCGGCCAGAGCTGGTATCTGAACCAATATGGCGAGCTGAGCGACGGGGTGCTCAACTTCGGCTTCTGGAAGAACATCCAGGAGGTGCAGAACAGCTATTACGTCAACGAGGACGGCACCGATTCGTTCGGCGAGGCGAATGCCGCGACCTTCTCCGCGTTCAACGCCGGTCAGATCGAGCTGGCGCGCCAGACGATGGGACTGTGGGACGACCTCATCAACATCAAGTTCAAGGAAACGAAGTCGGGCGACGCCGACATCACCTTCGGCAACACCGATACGGGCGGTGCGCAGGCCTATGCCTATCTGCCGTTCGGCAACATCTATGACGCCGAATACAAGACGCAGTACAACTTCAACAAGATCGGTCGCCTGTCGGGCGATGTGTGGATCGACGGCTTCGTGTCGTCCAACTTCTCGCCGCTGACCAACAGCTATTATGCCAAGACGACGATCGTCCACGAGGTCGGCCATGCGCTGGGGCTGAGCCATCCCGGCGACTACGACGCGCTTGACGACAGTGACGGCGACGGCGTGCCCGATCCGATCACGTACAAGAACGACGCCTTCTTCGCGCAGGATTCGCGCCAGTACAGCATCATGAGCTATTTCGATGCGTATGAGACGGGCGCGCAGCACATCGATTTCACGCTGCTCAACTTCGCCTATGCCGCGACCCCGCTGATCCACGACATCGCCGCGATCCAGCGCATCTATGGTGCCGATCCGACGACGCGGACCGGCAACACCGTCTATGGCTTCAACTCGACCGCGGGGCGTGCGGAGTTCGACTTCACGCAGAACACGCGGCCGATCGTCGCCATCTACGACGCGGGCGGCAACGATACGATCGACTTCTCCGGCTGGAACACGCCGTCGACGATCGACCTCAACCCCGGCGCGTTCAGCTCGGGCGGCGGGGCCGCGAAGTTCCTGACGCTGGAGGAGGTCAACGCCGCACGCGCCGCCGCCGGGCTGCCCGCGCGCACCCAGGCGCAATACGACTTCTACGAAGACCTGAAGAAGGAGTATGGGATCACCAGCTCGCTGTTCAAGGACAACATCTCGATCGCGTACAACACGATCATCGAGAATGCGGTCGGCGGCGGCGGTGATGACCTGCTGATCGCCAACGAGGCGGCGAATGTGCTCGACGGCCGCGGCGGCAGGGACACCGCCAGCTTCGTCACCTCGTCCAGGGGGCTCTACATCGACCTGACGATCGGCAAGGCGGGCAACGACACGCTCGTCAGTATCGAGAACATCATCGGCTCGACCAAGGACGATTACATCAAGGGCGACGCCGGCGACAATGTCATCAACGGCGGCGGCGGCAAGGACGCGATGAACGGCGGCGCGGGGATCGATACCGTCAGCTACGCCACCGACATCGCGGCGGTGCGGATCGACCTGGCCACCGGGCGCGGTGGACTGGGCGCGACCGGCGACACGATGAACGCGTTCGAGAATGCGATCGGCACCGCGTTCAACGACATCGTCAGCGGCAGCAACGTCGCGAACCGCCTGATCGGCGGCGCGGGGAACGACGTGATCGTCGCGCTGGGCGGCAACGACTATCTCCAGGGCGATGCCGGCAACGATGCGCTGTTCGGCGGCGACGGGGCGGACAGCCTGCTGGGCGGCGACGGCGACGACTTCCTGATCGGCGGCACGGGCGCGGACGCGCTGCGTGGCGGCGTGGGACGCGACACGTTCTTCTTCACCGCGACATCGGGTGCCGACCGGATCGTCGATTTCGATCCGCTGCTCGACAAGATCGTCTTCACCACCGATGCCGCGCTGGCGGTGCCGGGCGGCGACTTCGACGTGACCGCGTTCCTGGGCAAGCTGGCCGCCACCGGCGGTGGCGCATCGGGTGCGCGGACGCTGGGCGATGTCGACACCAACAACGACGGCACCGTCGATGCGGTGCGGGTGTCCTTTGCCGGCGGCTCGGTGACGATCGAGAACTGGACGATCGCCTCGCTGACCGCGAAGGGCTATCTGGACGCCAGCGGCAACGTGTCGGGCAACTGGCTGATGTGACGCGAGGGCGGGGCGGGGCGATCCGTATCGCCTTGCCCCGTCGCGATATGAAAAGGGGGCGGCGGAGCGATCCGCCGTCCTCTTTCTTGTCGCCCTTCAAAAAAAGACCCGCCGCGCGATGGTTCGCGCGACGGGCCTTCCCCCGGGAAACGGGTTGGATCAGGCGACCCGATCAGATGCCGGGATCAGATGCCGGGATCAGATGCCGGGATCAGATGATCGTGTGCCAGTCGTTGATCTTGACGCCCGCCAGCAGGACGTTGCCGCCCGACGACAGGTGCAGCGTGGTGCCGGCCTTCGAATAGTCCATGCTCAGGATGGTGATGCCGTCCATCAGCTTGATCTTGTCATAGCCCTTTTCGAAATCCTTCACGACGTCGCAGCCCTTCGACTGCCAGCCGAACGCGAAGGTGTCGCAGCCCGCGCCGCCCCACAAAGTGTTGTTGCCCGAGCCGCCGACCAGCAGGTCGTTGCCCCAGCCGCCGACCAGGCAGTCGTCGCCCGCGCCGCCCCACAGCTTGTCGTTGCCGAAGCCGCCGAACAGCTTGTCGTTGCCGCCGACCGACGCGGTCGGATCGGCGAGGTAGCTGACGTCCTTCAGCACGAAGGTGGAATAGGGATGGGTCGCGTCATAGGAGTTCTTGTACACGTCCGGCAGGTCGGGGCGCTGCGGCGCCAGCTCCGTGCTGGCGGTCAGGTCGACCGCGGCGATCATGCGGCCGCCGAAATCCTCCGACTTCAGCGTCAGCTGCACCTCGCCCGGCTGCGCGGTGGCGACCGCGAGCACCGTCTGCTGCGCCGAGGTGCCGTCGGTGAACTGCACCGTGGCGACAACCTTCTCCGGCACCAGATCCCAGCTGAAGAAGATGCCCTTGTACATCTGCTGCAGCGTGATGGTGACCGCCGACTGCGCCATTTCGAAGTTCATCGTGACGTGCTCGGCGGCGTCGACATAGGTGTCGATCTCGTGCGCGTAGATCTTCGTGGGATCGTCGTTGGGCGACAGGATGCCCAGCGCGTTGACCTGCCCGAACTGGAAGTGGCTGAACACGCCGCCGGTCGCCTTGACGTCCATGCCGACCAGGTCGAACGACGTCTTGTCCGACGACAGCGCCTGCCACGTCGCGTCGCTGCCGAAATCGGCCTTGGCGATGCCCGGCTGCGGCTTGCCGTCGCCGTAGATCCAGTCCTTGCCCCACAGCCCGATGATCGTGTCCTTGCCAGCGGTGCCGGAGATCTGGTCCGACTTCAGCGTGCCGATCGTGATGGTGCCGAAGACCGAGTTCAGCCAGTTGGCGAGAAGCGACATTGTGATCCCCCTAAGTCCTTGTGATGTCACGAGGGGTCACGGCGAGCGCCGATTCGCGCAACGGCGCAGACATGGTTAACGCCACGGTCCTTGCCAAATTGGGACAGGTGGGCGACCATGCTGCGGGGGGTGTCTCATGATGGAACGGCTATCCGCGTCCTGCCTGTTGCCGCCGTATATGGCGGCCGGGTCATGTGGCGGACACCGCATGGTAAGGATTGGGCCGCCACAACCGGGGCGACGCCGCGATCGCGCTACCGCGATCAGGGGTGTTGGCCGGTGTCTTCTTTGACTTTTCCTTGCCGGTCCCGGGGTGATGCAATATCCGCATGGCGTGTGCGGCAATCGCCTGGAAGCGATTCCGGACGAAGGAGGCTTGCGATCGTGACGCGATTCGGTCCGGCCCGTCCGGCCCGCACCCTGTCCCGGCTCGCTGCGACCGCAATCGAGAAGGTATGTTGAGGCATGGCGAGCGTGACCGAGGCTGACGAGCGCAATTACGGCTTCTCGCGCGAGCGGGGACGGTCCGGCCGGTCGCTGCTGCCCGATCCCAAATATCTGATGATGGTGTTCCGGCGCCGGCTGTGGGTGTTCGTCGGTGCGGCGCTGCTGGTGCTGACCGCGGTGGTGGTCGCGCTCAAGCTGGCGACGCCCAGCTATACCGCGACCGCGCGCGTCCTGATCGAGCCGCGCAAGAACGACGCGATCGACCTGCAGTCTGTGGTGCAGGGGCTGCCCGCGGACACCAACGTGGTCGATACCGAGACGCAGATCATCGGCTCGCCCGCGACCGCGCTGGCGGTGGTGCGCCGGCTGAAGCTGGATCGCGATCCCGAGTTCGTGGCGGACGAGGTGCCGGCCGCGCCGGACGGGCAGGGCCAGCGCGGCGCCAATGCGCGCGAGCGGGCGGCGACCTCCGCGCTGCTGGCCAACGTGTACGTCAACCGCGCCGGGCTGACCTATGTCATCGACATCACCGCCAAGTCGAAGGATCCGGCCAAGGCGACCGCGATCGCCAATGCCTTCGCCACCGAGTTCATCGCGATCCAGATGGCGCACCGCGCGAATCTGAGCGAGAATGCGGCGGACTTCGTCGGCAATCGCGCGGTCGAGCTGCGCAAGCAGGCGGTGGCGGACGACGCCGCGGTCCAGCGCTACATGATCGCCAACAACCTGATGAGCGCGCAGGGCGCGACCATGGCCGAGCAGGAGGTGTCGCAGCTCAACCAGCAGATCGCCGAGGCCGAATCGCGGCTGGCGCAGGAGCGCGGCAAGCTGGCGGCGGCGCGCGGGCAGGTGAGCCGCGGCGGCGGCGCCGACATCGGTGCGGTGCTGGCGTCCGACACGATCCGCGTCCTGCGCGAGCAGGAGGCGACCGCGAGCGCGCAGCTCGCCTCGCTCCAGTCGCGCTATGGCGACCTGCACCCCGACGTGAAGAAGGCGCAGCAGAACCTGGCCGACGTGCGCAGCCAGATTTCGGCGGAGCGCGAGCGCATCATCTCCACGCTGCGCGCCAATGTCGAGGTGGCGCAGCAGGGGCTGTCGTCGCTCCAGGCGAGCCGCGGGCAGGCGCGCGGCGCGCTGGTGGCGAACAGCACCGCGCAGGTCGGGCTGCTGGAGCTTCAGCGCAAGGCGGAGGCGAGCCGCGCGATCTACGCCGCGTTCCTGCAACGCGCGAAGGAGACGTCGGCGACCGCCAACCTGCCGCAGGCCGACGCCAGCATTTCGTCGCTGGCGCGGCTGCCCGATTCGCCCAGCTCCCCCAATATGAAGCTGGGGCTGATAATGGGGTTGATCGGCGCGATCGCGGCCGGGCTGGTCGCGGTGGCGGTGGCGGAATATCTCGACGGCAGCATCTCCACCCGCGAGGATGTCGAGGACCGGCTGGACGTCGCCTATGCCGGCGCGATCCCGGACCTGAAGTCCGCGGTCGGGCGCGACAATCGCTCGACGCCGCCGCACGTCTATATCCTGACGCATCCCTTCTCCTCCTTCGCGGAGGCGCTGCGATCGGTCGGCGCGTTCGCGACGCGGCGCAAGGAAGGCCAGTCGCGCGTCGTCGCGATCGCCTCCGCGCTGCCGCGCGAGGGCAAGACGACGCTGTCGATCTGCCTGGCGCGCGTGCTGGCGATGGGGAAGACGAAGACGGTGCTGGTCGATGGCGACCTGCGCCGCCACTCGGTCACCGACCTGCTGCTGCCCGGACATGAGGAACGGCTGATGCGCGTGCTGGACGGCACGCTGCCGCTGTCGCAGGCGCTGGTGAAGGACAATGCGACCGACCTGATGATCCTGCCGACCGCCGGGATCGCCAGCACCGAAAATCACCTGACCAGCGAGCGTGTCGAGCGGCTGTTCGGGCTGTTGCGCGCGGAGTTCGAGGTGGTGATCGTCGACACCGCGCCGGTGCTGGGGGTGGTCGATACCCGCGCGATCGCGCGCCATGCCGACGCCACGCTCATCATCTCGCGGTGGCGGCAAACCGCGATGAAGGCGGTGCAGGCGACGATCGACACGCTGGACCAGGTCGATGCGCGGATCGCGGGCGTGGCGCTGTCGATGGTCGACATCCGCCAATATGCCAGCACCGGGCATGCGGATGCCTATGGCTATCACAAGAAGTTCACTGGTTATTATGTGAACTGACGTATCGCTGCCGCCGACGGATGCGCGGCGGGGCGCGGCAGGAACGGGAAGACGGATGTCGATCGATAACAGGAAGATGGTGGCGGCGCCCGTTCGGGCAGCGGTGGCGGCCTGTCGCCGCTACTTCGTCAATGCCGCGATTTTCAGCGCCTTCCTGAACGTCCTGTACCTCGCGCCGACGCTGTACATGCTGCAGGTGTACGACCGCGTCGTGCCGACCCGCGGCACGGTGACGCTGGCGATGCTGACGCTGATCTTCGTCGCCGCGGTCGCCACCATCGCGCTGCTCGACCTGGTTCGCACGCGTCTGCTGGTGCGCGCCAGCGCGCGGCTGGACCGGATGCTGTCGGCGTCGATCCTGGAGGCGCTGCTCCACACCTCGGTCGGCACCAACGGCGCGCGCACCTCGGTAGTGCTGCGCGAGTTCGACGTGTTCCGCCAGACGATGACCGGGATCGGCGTGCTGGCGCTGTTCGATGCACCCTGGGCACCGATCTACATCGCGGTCTGCTTCATCATCCATCCCGCGCTGGGCGCGATGGCGCTGGTCGGCGCGATCGTGCTGGCGGGGCTGTCGTGGCTCAACGAACGCGCGACCTCGGAGCCGACCAAGGAGGCCAACCAGCGCGCGCAGCTGGCCTATGCCGGGATCGATACCTCGCTGGGGTCGGCGGGCGTCATCAGCGCGCTGGGGATGCGACAGGCGGTGATGCACCGCCACCTGCGCGACCGGCTGGAGAGCACCGCGATCGTCGGGCAGGCGAACTTCAAGAGCGCGGGCTATGCCTCGTTCGTGAAGGCGATCCGCCTGCTGCTCCAGTCGCTGGCACTGGGTCTGGGCGCGTTGCTGGCGATCGAGCAGCAGATCTCGGCGGGCGCGATCTTCGCCGCGTCGCTGCTGATCTCGCGCGCGTTGCAGCCGATCGAGCTCATCAACGGCGCGTGGAAGAACCTGATCCAGTCGCGCGCCGCCTACAACCAGATCATCGACCTGTTCGAACGCCGCGGCGACGTGCGCAGCCCGACCGCGCTGCCGACGCCCACCGGCGCGATCTCGGTCGAGGGGCTGGGCGTCGCGGCACCGGGCGGCGACCGGCTGCTGATCGGCAACGTCACCTTCGCGCTGACCCCGGGCGAGATGCTGGGCGTGGTCGGCCCCAGCGGCGCGGGCAAGTCGACGCTGGTGAAGGCGATGGTCGGCGTGCTGCCGATCGCGCAGGGCGCGGTGCGGCTGGACGGCGCGGACCTGCGCACCTGGTCGCAGGAGCAGCTGGGCACCGCGATCGGCTATGTCCCGCAGGAGCCGGTGCTGTTCCGCGGCACGATCAAGGAGAATATCGCGCGCTTCCGCACCGAACTGGTCGAGCCGGGGTCGGTCGACGAGGAAGTGATCCGCGCCGCGCAGGCGTGCGGTGCGCACGACTTCATCGTGCGGCTGCCCAAGGGCTATGACACCGAGCTGGCGTGGAATGGCGGCGGGCTGTCGGTCGGGCAGGCACAGCGGGTGACGCTGGCGCGTGCGCTGTTCGGCAATCCTTCGATCGTGATCCTCGACGAACCCAATGCCTCGCTGGACGCCGATGGCGAGATGAAGCTGTCGCAGGCGCTGACCGAGCTGCGCGCGCAGGGCGTGACGCTGGTGGTGATCGCGCACCGTGCGGGCATCCTGGCCAATGCCGACAAGCTGCTGGTGATGCGCAACGGCACGGTCCAGAACTTTGGCGAGCGCGATACCGTGCTGGGCCAGCTCAACGGCCCGCCGCCGACCGTCGCTGGACCCGGTGGCCCGCAGGGTGCGCCGAACCCCGGTCCGGGCGGTCCCAAGCCCGCGCCCGACGGTCAGAACGACGCTCCTTCAACCGCCCCCACCACCGCCCCCACCACCGCCGACGCGGCCGAGTAACCCATCATGTCCAACGACATCGTACCCGCAAATTCCGCCGGCCAACTGGCGCTGCCGGGCGGCTATCTCAGTACCGATCCGGAGGTCGGCAATCCGCAGGAGGCGCGCGACATCCGCGTCGGCTGGCTGATCGTGCTGCTGTTCTTCGGCGTGTTCCTGGGCTTCGCGGCCTTCATCCGGCTGGATGCGGCGGCCTATGCCGAGGGGACGGTCAGCGTCGTCGGCAGCCGCCAGGCGGTGCAGCATCGCGACGGCGGTATCGTCAGCGCGCTGCACGTGCGCGAGGGGCAGCATGTGAAGGCGGGCGACGTCCTGATCGAGCTGGCCGGCGCCGAAGTGGTCGCTAACGAGCGTGCGCTGGCGGCGCAGGTCATCCAGTTGCAGGCGGAGCGTGCCCGGCTGCTGGCGGAGCGGGACGGGCAGGCCTCGATCGCGCGGCCGGCGTCGTTCGCGACGCTGACCGGCGAGGACAAGAAGCTGGCCGACGACGCGATGCGGCTCCAGGTCAGCACGCTGGCGACGCGGCGCGGCGCGATCGGCGCGCAGAAGCGCGTGCTGGGGCAACAGGCGGCACAGCTGCGCCAGCGGATCGGCGGCGTCGGCGAGCAGCTGGCCGAGAACGAGAAGCAGCGCGCGCTGTTCGACGACCAGCTGGCGGGGATGCAGACGCTGGTCGACAAGGGCTATGCCAGCATCAACCGCGTCCGCGAGCTGGAGCGCGCGCGCGCCAGCGTGGCGAGCGACCGTGCCAGCCTGTCGTCGAGCAGCGCGGCCGCACGCGAGCAGATCGGCGAGACGCAGATGCAGGCGCTGGCGCTCGATTCGCAGAACCTGCAACAGGTCTCGGCGGACCTGCGCCGCAACGACGAGCAGCTGGGCGAGCTGGCGCCGAAGTGGCAGGCGCTGCGCAACCAGCTGGACCAGACGCAGATTCGCGCGCCTGCGACCGGGCAGGTGGTGGGGCTCAACGTCTTCACCGTCGGCGGCGTGATCGCACCGGGGCAGAAGCTGATGGAGATCGTGCCGGATGCTGCCCCGCTGACGATCCAGGCGATGATCAACCCCAATGACGCGGACGATGTCTATGTCGGGCAGAAGGCGGAGATCCGCTTCGTCACGCTGCACGAGCGCGACATGCCGGTGTTCGACGGCGAGGTGTCGCGGCTGTCGGCCGACAGCTTCAGCGACGAGCGCACCGGCATGCGCTTCTACACCGGGGAGGTGACGGTCCCGGCGACCGACATCGCGGAGGTCAAGAAGCTGAAGGGGGCGGGTGCGGGGATCAAGCCGGGCCTTCCGGTCCAGGTGTTGATCCCGCTGCGCAAGCGCACGATGCTGCAATATCTGATCGAGCCGCTGAACCAGGCGCTGTGGCGCAGCGGACGCGAGCACTGACGTCATCCTGGCTTTCCCTCTCCCAACGGGAGAGGGAGGGAGGCGCGTAGCGCCGGAAGGGTGAGGGCGATAACGCCGCGGTAAGAGGACTTAGGCGAGGATCGCGTGCTCACCGGTAACGGTGCGTCCGATCGTCGGCACCATACGCCCGAGGGGGGCATCAACATTGCTGTTCGGGTCGCTGGTCTTCATCTTCGCGTTTCTGCCGGTCTCGCTGATCGTCTATCACTGGCTGCGGCTGTCCGAGCGGCAATATGCGGCCAAGGCGTGGATGGTGCTGGCGTCGCTGGCCTTCTACGGCTGGTGGGACTGGCGCTACGTCTTCCTGGTCAGCGGGTCGATCGTCGTCAATTTCTGGTGGAGCCGCGTGATGGAGCGGCACGGGACACGCGCCAGCATGTTGCTGGGCGTCGGCGTGATCGCCAACCTGCTGCTGCTGGGCTATTATAAATACGCCAATTTCTTCGTCAGCACGGTCGACGCGCTGACCGGGATCGACTGGCATGTCGGCCGCATCGTCCTGCCGCTGGCGATCAGCTTCTTCACCTTTCAGCAGATCGCCTATCTGGTCGAGAGCCGGCGCGACGGGAAGGCGGCGGACAGTTTCGTCGATTATGCGCTGTTCGTGCTGTTCTTCCCGCACCTGATCGCGGGGCCGATCACGCACCACAAGGAGATGCTGCCGCAATTCGCCGCCGCCGGCACCGGGCGGCTGCCGCGGTCGTATGTGACGGTCGGCACCGCGGTGTTCGTGATGGGGCTGGCGAAGAAGGTGGTGCTGGCGGACGGTTTCGCGCTGCTGGCGGATCCCACCTTCAACGCGGTGCGCGACGGCGCGTTGCTGTCGGCCGGCGATGCGTGGCTAGGCGCGCTGGGCTATACGCTTCAGCTGTATTTCGATTTCTCCGGCTATTCCGACATGGCGATCGGTCTGGGGCTGATGTTCGGCATCCTGCTGCCGGTCAATTTCGCCTCGCCGTACAAATCGACCAGCATCATCGACTTCTGGCGACGCTGGCATATCTCGCTGTCGCGGTTCCTGCGCAACTATCTGTACATCGCGCTGGGCGGCAACCGGCGCGGGCCGGTGCGGCGCTATGGCAATCTGCTGGCCACCATGGCGCTGGGCGGGCTGTGGCATGGCGCCAACTGGACGTTCCTGATCTGGGGCGCGCTCCACGGCTTCTACCTGATCGTCAACCACGCCTGGCGCGCGGTGATGGGCACCGGCGACAATGCCGCGCGGCGCGTCGGCGGGTGGCTGGTCACGATGCTGGCGGTGATCGTCGCCTGGGTGCTGTTCCGCGCCGAGAACTTCCATTCCGCGCTGTCGGTGCTGTCGAGCATGGTGGGGCTGAACGGCGCGGGCACGGTGCAGGGCTTCCTGGTGGCGCGCACGATCGGCTGGATCGCGGTCGCGGTGGGTGTCGTGATCGTCGTCATCCTGCCCAACGTGCTGGAGATCGTGCGCTATCCCGAATCGACCCCGGGGCTGCCGATCGAGCATGACGGGCTGCGCCCCGTCGCGCGCCAGCCGTCGCCGCTGGTCGCCGCCGCGGCGCTGGGTTGCATCGCCGCCTTCGCCTTTGCCAAGCTGCCCGACCCGGGCGTGTTCCTCTACTTCAACTTCTGATCGGACACGCGATGCAGACCATTGTTTCCACCGCGAAGCTGTTCGCGACCGGGCTGGCGACCATGGCGGCGTCGCTGGTCGCGATGGCGGCGATCCCGCACGATCCGTTCGTCCGCTGGCAGGCGGTGCGGACCGAGGCCTATGCCCGGCTGGGCTGGGTGTACGAGCGCGTCCATGCGGATCCGACACCGACCGACGTGGTGCTGATCGGCACGTCGCACACGATGAACGGGCTGGACGGCCTGGCGATCGCCCGGCAGATCGCCGCCGATGGCGTGCGTGCGCCGGACGGGCGCTGCCTGACCGTCACCAACCTGTCGATCCCCTCTTATGGTCGCAACATGCACTGGGCGGTGGCGCGCGAGCTGCTGCGCACGCGGCGCCCGCGCGCGATCGTGCTGGAGGTGTTCGAGAACGAGACGCGCAAGGCGCATCCGCTGTTCTCCCATGTCGCGGAAACGCGCGACCTGCTCGACGCGCCGATGCTGCTTAACCAGAATTACGTCGCCGACCTGATCCGGCTGCCGTACCGGCAGGTGCAATTGGGCGTCGAATCGCTGGCGCCACGCGAATTCGGGCTGAAGACGCGGTTCGATCGGGCGAATTACGACGGCTCGACGGTGAACAACACGCGCGTGGTGAACGTCGGTGGACGCGCGCTGTCGCCGCCGATGACCAAGGCGATGGATCCGGCAGAGTTGGACGCGGCAGCCCAGGCGAACCGCGACAACAAGAACCTGCACATGCTGCCCGAGTCGCTGGAGCGTTACGAATATGCGGTGCCGCGCCACTATTTGAACGGCATTCTGGAGATGGCGGACAAGGCGGGCGTGCCGGTCTATTTCCTGTACCTGCCCGGCTATGGCATGCCGCCGCGGCCCTATGACATGCGCCTTTATGCCGGGCGACCGATGCTGGAGGTCAACGACCTGCTGGCGCGGCGCGATTTCTTCCAGGATCCCGCGCACCTCAATGCGCAGGGGGCGGCGGCGGTCTCGCGGCGGGTCGGCGACCTGATGGCGGGGGCATTGCGCCCCGCGTCGTCCGCGACCGGCGGCGGTGGCGCCTGTTCCTTCGGTTATCCCGAGCGTGCGACGCTGGTGCCGTTCCGCCCGCACCACCGCTGACGGTCAAATGAAAGGGGCGGGACATCGCTGTCCCGCCCCTCGTTCGACCTGAGTCGGCGATCAATAGAAGGCGTAGTCGCCCTGGCCGAGCGTCTTGCCGTTGACCGAGTTGATCAGGATGTTGAACACCGCGCCGGTGTTGCTGTCGGTCAGCGCATATTGCAGCAGCAGCGCGCCCGGCGTGCCCGAGGCATGGGTGTCGACCAGCGTCAGGGTCGATGCCTTGCCGAAGCCGGAGAGGGCCAGGAAGTCGTTGTTCGTCGACGAATAGCCGCCGGCGCCACCGAAGTCGGTGATGTACGCGAACTGGTCACCGAACGCGCTCGACTGGCCCTGATGCGCGCCAGCGCCATAGGCACCTTTCGCCGACAGGATGAAGGTGTCGTTGCCTTCGCCGCCGTACATCTGGTTGAACGCCGCATTGCCCTGCAGGCGATCGTTGCCCGAACCACCGGCAACCTTGTCCTGTGCGCCGCCGTTGCCCTGCACGATGCCGCGCGAATCGGGAGCCGTGGTCACACCATCAACGAGAGCCATGTCGTATCCTCCTTTTGAAGCCCATCTTCATATTTCGCTAACCGCGATGGTCGTCGAATGTCTGACGGTGGGGCTGGTTCCGAAGGTATGCCTCTTTTCGATCATGGTAAACGCGGTGCCGATGGCGGGGCGCAAGCGTTGTCGCGTAAAGATACTCGATAGAAGATCGAGTGATATACGAGCGAAGATTGTGTATCTTCTTGGATGTATGAAGATTACAATTGTTAACGATTATGTCCGATCTTGAGTATCCTTGAGCTATAGTATCGGGATTACTTCCTCCTTCCGGCGGTGTAGCTACCCATTTTGGACGAGATATGACGGGGGTAACCGCGCGTATTTGCGGTGCCGAGGGCAGGGATGGCACGGGCGCACAGCATTGTTGATCGTCGCGAGCGCACGACGGAGCGTTGCTTGGACGCGATGACCCGTTTTGGGACAGGGGCCATGAATGATAACGATTTTGTAAGGAAATTTGTTGCCGCCTCAGCGGCAACCCTCCGTTCGGCGTAGCGTCAGAAAAACCGCTCCAGGATCTGGATCGTGTCGCCCGGCTGGATGCGCAGCCCGCCGGCGTCCTTGAACTGCAGCTTCGTCTCGCTGCCGTCATTGTCGTGCGACATGACGAACTTCTTGCGATTGGCGCGATAGGTGTAGCCGCCCGCAGTCGCCACCGCCTGCTCGACGGTCATGTTGGTGCGATACGGATACTGGCCCGGCTTGTTGACCTCGCCCAGGATGTAGAAGGTGCGATATTCCATCACCTCCACCGACACGCGCGGATCCTTGAGATAGCCCGCCGCGAGGCGCGAGCGGATCATCTCCTGCACATCGGCCAGGCTGTGCCCGCTCGCCTCGACCGTCCCGATCAGCGGGAAGGCGATGCTGCCGCCGTTGGAAACCGAAAAGTCGCCGGTGAGCGATTCCTCGCCGAAGACGATGATGTGCAGCTTGTCGCCCGCGCCCAGCCGATAGCCGGCTTCCGTATCGCGCGCGACGGGCGCCTGGATCGACGCCGCGGCAGCCGGGGCGGTGGCGACCGGAGCGGTGCCGGTCGGGGCAGTCTGGGCCGTGGCTGCGATCGGTGCCGTCACGCCCGCCAGCATCGCGGCCAGCATCGCCCCGCCCGTCGTCTTCGTCACCCGCGTCATGCCCTGTTCCTATCGTCTCGTGACCGCCCGTCTTGCCCTATATCGTGGACCGGACGCGATTAACATGGCGTGAGCATGCGATGACATCGACTGCCGCCTGCCATTCCGCCGATCACGCGCCGCAAAAAAAAGCGCTGTCCTACACGACCCCGATGGGAACAAAGAGAGAACGTCTGATTCGATCGAGGAGGGAAAGCAGATGGGAAATCCCGTGGTGGAAGTACCGGCCGGCTATGTGCCGAGCGTGGCGCTGAGTTTCGGGGCGCAGGGTGCGGTGGCGGTCGCGGTGGACGATGCGCACCCGCTGCCCGCGGCGATGCGCGCGACGACGGTGGCCTATGTCGACCGTTCGGGTACGATCGCGGCGGGCGGCACCGCGCAGGTGCTGGCGGCGGCCAACGCGGTGCGGCGCGGATTGTTCGTCCAGAACGTGTCGGCGGCGGACCTGTGGATCAACCCGACCGGTACGGCGGTGGCGGATCAGCCCGCGCTGCGCATCGCGGCGGGGCAATATTACGAATTTCCGGTCCACGGCGTGCCGGCGGGGGCGGTGTCGATCGTCGGCGCGACCACGGGACAGGGCTTCGCCGCCCGGGAGTGGTGAGCGATGGGGTTGCTTGACCTGGGGATCCGGCGCGGTGGCGCCGGCGGCGGCACGATGCCGCAATTGACGGTGACCGGCCCGACGCTGATCGCAGAGGGGACGGGGGGCGCGACGAATGCGACCTTCACGGTCACGCTGGCGCGCAACGGCTTTACGGGCAGTGTCGCGTTCGGCTGGAGCGTGGCGGGCACCGGCGCTGCGCCGGTCGATCCGGGCGACTTCGCGGGCGGGGTGCTGCCCTCGGGCAGCGGCACCTTCGCGGCGGGGGAGACGGTGAAAACGGTGACGCTGTCGATCGCGGGCGATGCTGTGGTCGAGGCGGACGAGACGCTGCGGTTGTCGGTGACGGCGACGGTGCCGCTGGACGTGGCGACCGCGACCGCCACGATTGGCAACGACGATACGGCCGCGGCGGCGCCCGCGGCGCTGCTGATGGGGTCGCGCCACGCTCAGCCCGGCTTCAACGGCTATACCGGGTCGGACGGCACCGACACCGACAGCAACGCGCGCATCGGCAGCTATAACGAGACCGGCGCGACGGTGACCCGCCTGCGTGCCTATTTCGTCAACTGGATGGCGACCGCGACGAGCGAGCAGGACGGCTACAACAGCATCACCGTCCGGGCCGCGGTCGAATATCCCGCCGGCACCTTCACCCCGCTCGCCTTCGGCGGCACCGCGGCGGTGGCGATCCCGGCGAGCGGCACGGCCAGCCTGGCTGAAAGCGACGAGGCGGTGCTGGCGACGCCGATCCCGGCGGGGGCACTCTATTGGGTGCGCACCTGGGTATCGGTGGCGTCGGGCGGGCGCTGGCCGCAAGCCTATCTGATCATGGCGTCGGGCGCGTCGGGGCTGGGCGACGCGGTCGACTTCAACACCGGAGTGGACCGCACGCAAAGCGGGACGATCACCAACGCCACCGCATCGGCGACGCGGCGCGGCTATGGTCCGGTGGCGGTGAAGGCGACCGGGTTCGACGGGACGCCGGTCGCGCGCGCCTTCGCGGCGGTCGGCGATTCCATCATCATGGGGGCGAACGACGCCAGCGACCCGGCGGCGGTCGGTCACGGCAACGCCGGCTATTTCGCGAAGGCCGCGGCGGGCCGCTACCCGGTCCTCAACCTGGGAATCTCGGGCACGGCGGCGATGTACAATCTGCCGGCGGCGTTCACCCGGCGCGCGGCGTTGCTGGCGAAGGTCGGGGTGACCCACGTCTTCTGCGACTGGGGCATCAACGATGTGTCGGGGGGACGCAGCGCGGCGCAGATCCAGGCCGACATCTCGACGATCGCGCGCGGGTTCAAGAATGCGGTGCCCGGCGTGGTGGTGACCTGGACCACGCTCACCCCGCGCACCACCTCGACCGACGGCTTCCGCACCGCGGGCGCGCAATCCGTCCACACCAACAGTGGGTTCGTGGGCGGTTCGTCCTCACCGCGCGCCACGGTCAATGCAGCGCTGCGGGCGGGCAACATCGTGGGCGTCGATCGGGTGTTCGAGGCGGCCGACGCGGTGGAGGTGAACGCCGCCAACGTCCCGACCCGCGACGGCGGATTGTGGATCAGCGGGAACGGCGGGGCGGGGGCAACGTCCCAGCACCTCACCACCACGGGTGCCACCTCCGACGTCGCCACGGGCGACGGGCTGCATCCCGGCGTGATCAACACCGCCTCGCCCGGTTATGGCGGGATCTACATCCTGCGCGATGCGGTGCGCGCGGTGTTCGACGGCTGGTAGGGGGCGGCTGGCAGGTGTCAGGCGGGCAGGACGGCGGGGCGCGCGGCGCGCCGTCGTCCGGCCCGTCGCCGCCGACGGGTGGCGCCCAGGCGACGGTGCGCGCGCGGGAACCAGGCATCGATCGCGACCAGCCACGACCACAGGATCGTCGGCACCAGCAGCGTCAGCGCGATATCGCTGACGGTATCGCCGATGCGTGCGTCGCCGCTGAGCGCCAGCCCCGTGATCAGGTCACCCGCTTCGTTCGTCAGCTCGATCGCGAGCACCGCGCACCATGCGCCCGCGCGCGAGCGCAGCACGCCCAGCAACACGGCGAACGCCAGCCCGCCGATCGCGAGGTGCAGCAGGTCGCGCGACAGGCCGAGCGCGGTAACGAGCGCGCCCTTGTGCGCGATCCACCACAGGCCGAACGACGCCGCCATCGGTCAGCCGAGCATCAGCCGCACCGCGATGACTAGCCCGACCCACAGCATCGTCGCGCTGCCCATCAGCAGCGTGACGCGCGTTGCGCGCGAATAGCGCGGGCCGAACGTGTCGTCGACGACGCCCTGTTCCCAGCGATGGACCAGCTGGTGCTGCATCGCGCGGGCGGGCGATGCCGATCCGTCGAGGCGCAGCTCGCCTTCCATCCCCACCGCCCGCAGGCGACCGGGGCGCAACGCGCGGCGGCGGCGCGGATCGGCGGAGGAGCGGCGCTGGGGAAGGGCCATGACGGTTCCTTTGACGGGGCGCGATCCTTTCTGTGCCTTCATCATTGACATGCCCTTACGTGGGACGGTGGATCGCGTGTTAACCACCTTTGCCGCGGTCGCGGCGGCTTGTGGTCGGCCGCCACCGTTCGCTACAAGCGACGGAGACGACAAGGGGAAAGCGAGTGGCGCGTTTGGTGATGTTGGGGACGGTGGCGCTCGCCATCGCGGGCACGCCCGCGGCGGCCCAGTCGCTCGCTCCCTCGTCGGCGCAGAACCTGCCGCCCGCGCAGCCTAATGCCGGCCCCAACCAGACGGTGCCGGAGAATATCGGCGTCGCCGATCGCATCCGCCCCGAATATTATCCGATCGGCGGACGGATCGGCTCGTTCTTCCTCTTCCCCTCGCTCACGACCAGCGTGATCGCGACCGACAACGTCCGCGCGACGCGCGACGACCGCCTGAGCGACGTCTTCGCGCTGGTGCAGGGCCGCGCCCGGTTGCAGTCCAATTTCTCGCGCCATGCGCTGGCGACCGAGGTGTTCGTCGACCAGAGCGTCCACGCGCGCGTCCCGAGCGAGGACGTCACGCAATATGGCACGATGCTGTCGGGCCGCTACGACATCTCGCGCGATACGAAGGTCAGCGCGCAATTCGATGCCGATCATCGTGCGGAGGACCGCACCAGCTACAACAGTCCGATCGGCGCGCGGTCGCCGCTGCGCTACGACCGGCTGCGCGGCACGCTGACGGGGGAGCAGTCGCTGGGGCGGATCGATGTCACCGCCAATTTCGCGGCGGCGCGGCTGCGCTACGACGATGTCACGCTGCTGACCGGCGAGTTCGCGTCGCAGGCGTTCCGCAACGTCGACTCGGTGAGCGCGGGCGTGACCATCGCCTATGAATTCCGCCCCGGGGTGAGTGCGCTGGTGCGCGGGACCGCGCAGCGCAACGCCTATCCCGACGATGGTCCTACCGCGACGCAGCCACTGGCGCTGATCCGCGATTCGCGCGGCGCGCGCGTGGAGGGTGGCTTCCGCTTCGAGCTGACCAGCCTGCTCTATGGCGAGCTGCGAGCCGGCTATCTGTCGCAGCGTTATTCCGATCCGCGGCTGTCCAGCGCCAACGGCCTGTCGTTCGGCGGCGACCTGTTGTGGAACGTGACCCCGCTCACCTCGATCCGGGTGACCGCGGATCGCCGCGTCGACGAGGCGGCGCAGGTGAACGTCGCGGGCAACCAGGTGACCGAGCTGACCACCTCGGTCGATCATGAGCTGCTGCGCAACCTGATCCTGTCGGGCTATCTGCGCTATTCGGATCTTCAGCCGATCGGGCCGATCGCGGGCAGTCACGAACTCGGCGGGCGCCTCGGCGCGCGCTATCTGGTCAACCGCCGCCTCTCGCTGCGCGCGACGCTGAGCCATCAGTTGCGCACGTCGCCGGTGCAGGGCTTCGGCTTTACGGAGAACCGCGGGCTGCTGTCCGCGCAGCTGACGTTTTAGAACGGGGCGACCGCGCCGATCAGAGCGCGGCGTTCCGGCTTTTATGGGGAGGAGAGGGCATGACGCGGCGCAATTACACCAGCCGGTCGCGACTGACGACGCTGTTCGCGCTGACCGGCGGCGTGCTGTGGATCGCCGCGGCGCTGTTCATCGGCTGGGCGTTCGCGGTGACGCCGGGGCGCGACGACTGGGTGTTGATGCATCAGGAGAAGATGAACGTCGCGCTGGGCGTCGGGCTGGCCGGGATCGGATCGCTGTTCCTGTGCTTCGCCGGGCTATTGAAGGTGGTATCCACCGGCCGCGGCAACATGTGACGTCTCAGCGCGCCGCGCTGCGCAGCCACTCGACGAAGGCGGCGTAGCAGCTCTGCGCCGAATAATGGTCGCGCGCGGCGGTCAGCGCGGCCTGCGCCAGCGCGGCGCGCGCGGCGGGATCGCGGTTGAGCGCGACGACATGGTCGGCAAAGCGCGCGGCATCGTCGGTGACGTGGACCGCGTCCTCGGTCTCGCGCTCGGCTCCCTCGACCGTGATGGTGGTGGCGACGATCGCCTTGCCGCGCGCCAGCGCCTCGATCAGCTTGATCTTCAGCCCCGACCCGAAGGTCAGTGGCGAGATGACCACCCCGGCGCGGGTGTAGAGCGGGTCGAGATCGTCGACCAGTCCGAGCAGCCGCACCCCCTCGGGCGCGCTGTCGAACGCGCGGCCGACGGTGCCAGCCACGTCCAGCGTCGCCTGTGGACAGGCGGCGCGGATCGCGGGCCAGACCGCGTCGAAGAACCATTGCAGCCCGACCACATTGGGCGCGGTGTTGCTGCCGACGAACAGCAATCGGTCATGCTCGCCCGGCTGCGGCGCTGCAACCGGGGTGGCGGCCATCGGCGCCACGATCGCGCGCGTGGCGGGCACATGCTCCGCGACGAAGGCGGCCTCGGCCGGCTGGATCGCGACCACCGCATCGGCGCGCGACAGCATCGTCACCTCCTGCTCGCGGGTCACCAGCGCGACCGAATCCGCGCCGCCGCCTTTGCGCGCGTGGAACAGGTCGTGCATCACGATCGCGCTGGGCACCGCCGGGTCGGGCAGGCTGGCGATCCCCTCCGCGCAGAACATGTAGTCCGCGATCGCGATGTCCGCCTTGCCGCGCGCCGCCTGCGCCAGCCAGCGATGATCCGCCGCGGTCCAGGGGATGGCGACCGCATAGGGCAGCTTGCGATCCTCGGTCCACGCGCCGCTGAACCCCAGCCGCCGCCCCGCGCTCGCCACCAGCGACCGTGCGATCGCGGCATAGACGTGCGGTGCGGGGGTGACGAAGCGCCGCCCGATGCGCACCAGCCCGCGGATCCGGTGGCTGGCGAACACGTCCATCTCCGGGCGCAGCGACAGCACCGGCCAGCGTCCCGCCACGGTAGGCGACGGCTGCACCAGATGCGGCACGAAGCCGGCGTCGCGCACCGCCTTCGCCAGATCGAGCAGATAGGCCGAACTGCCGTTGGTCGCGCCGACCAGCCGCTGCCGGCTGATGAAGACGACGTTGCGCGGCGCGGCGCCGGTGCGGGCCATGGGCGAAACCTTTCGAATGCCCAGGGGGCCGCAACCATATCATGGCGCACCCGACAGGATTCGAACCTGTGGCCTCTGCCTTCGGAGAACACGCCTAGACCCAAAGCACGAGGATTTCCACCCCTTTTCTTCGCGTCAATGGCCGGAACAAGCCGTGAATCGACGCACGAAGCGGGGACAAAGCGGAGACGTGTCATGGCCGCCGATCCATCGCCTTGCGCGCGCTGGCAAGATACTCCGGCGAGTGATGCGCATATAGCTCCGTCGTCTTCGCGACGCTGTGTCCCAGCCATCCGGCGATCATGAAAAGATCAACGCCGCCTTGCGCCATCCACGTTCCGCAGGTGTGGCGAAGCGTATGAGGAGTGACATCGGTCAGTCCGGCCCGCCTACACGCGCGACCGAAGCTGCCGTTGCGGGCGTCGCCGATGTCAATGATCCTTTCACCATCGCGGTGCACGACGTAGCCAAGGTCCGATCCTCTACGCTTCGCGAGCGTCAGGAACGTCAATAGCCGATCAGATATTGGAACCGGTCGCTGACGCTTGTCTGTCTGGCGCTTGCCCGACTTATCGAAGTGGATGATGCGACGGGCCAGGTCGACCTGATGCCAGCGAAGCGAGAGGATCGCCTCCTTTCGAGCGCCAGTGTAAAGCGCCAGGACGATGAATAGCGGGAGGTATAGGCGGGTATCCGATCGAGTTCGCACCGCCGCATGGAGTAAGTGCGCCGCCTCCGCATGGGACAGGTAGCGATCCTTGCCCTCCGGTTTAGGCGGAAGGAAGACGTGCGGCACACGGGTTAGCCGGCCATACCGATGCGAAAGGTTCAGCGCCGCGCGCAACACGCCAAGTTCTCGCCTGACAGTCGCGTCTGATCGAGCCCGCTGTTTGACGTAAGCGCGGCAAGTCTCTTGCGTGATGGCGCTCACCATTGTCTCGCCCCAAAAGGGTAGCAGGGCGTCAATCGCGTAACCGATCCGAGCCGGCGCGGCTGTGTGTGGCGCTTGCTCCTCGCCGTAGAGGGCTAGCGCGTCGGCGACGGGAAACTGACTGGGATCACGCGGCCCATCTGGTCGTTCGATTCGTGCGCGCTCGATGATGAAGGTCGCAAGCTGCGTTTCAGCTGCTGTGCTGTCTGTCGTGCTGCAGCTGCGCTGGCGCTTAGCGCCATTCTCGTACCACTGGATGTACCAGCTGTTCCGTTTGCGGACGAAGGTAAGGTATGCGCCGCGGTTCGCTCTTGGCATGTGATAACTTTCGAATTTTTGATAAACTGCTCCACGTCCTCGCGGTCGTATAAAAAGGGCTTGGTGAAGCTTAGAAATGGAAGTCCTTGCGCTCGCATGGTCCGTAATGTCCGAGTAGACGGTAAGCCAAATTCGGCTACGACCTGCGCATCAGTGAGAAGTTGACTCATCGTCCAACCTCTCGTGTCCAAACTATACTTCCGATAGTTTTCTTGATGTCGAAAAGTACGCAGGTCGCGAACGGGAGGCTGCCTTCGTTGTCGGGCATCATCCCTATGGACCAACTATCATCATCTTCTCTGTTCAGAGAAATCACCCCCTCAACGATCAGGAGATTAAAGATGATGTCGCGAATGTTTCTTGGACCTTGAAGCAGGTCTGCGACGAGCGCCTTGATGCGCTCGGTAGGTTCCCTGTGAAGATCCTGCGATGCAAGCCCAGGCGCCAAATCGGCCACCCGGCTTTCTTCGTCGACCATAGCCTCCCATTCGGACCGCTCAACCGCGTGGGCCTCAATCCATTCGAATGCGGTTCGAAGCGCAGACGACAGCACCCGTAAGGCATCTACGTTGAGACCGACCCTGCGACCGCTGGCCAGCATCGCAGCGATTTTAGCTTCGTGACGCTCGAACCTGAGGTGACGCTTCGCACCGTCTGCGGCCTCAATAGGCACTATCAGGCCCTGCCGGAGCCAGAAGGTGAGGGCATCATTCGGTGCGCCAGACAGCTGCACGAGATCGCCACGAGACAATACCAACTTCGTCATGCAGCCATGATGTGACCAAAGGTCGCAAAAGTCAAAACCATAAATCATGGAATGCTCCTGCCGCCCCGCTCGCGCCGCGAGCGGGGCAGGGTCATCAAACTTTTGCTGGATCGGCGAGAATGGACAGGTTCTCGGAGATTTCCCCCGCCATCCAGCCCAGCGCCTCGATTGCGTGCCCGATGCCGTCGCGCGCCGGCTCGGCATCGAGGGCGGTGGCCACCAGCTGGCAAAGCTGGCGCAGCCCCTCGGCGTGATCCACCATGTTGCGGACCACGGTAGCCTCCGCGGGCGTCACCACGCCACACTCCGCCCCGGCCTGTCGTGGTCGCGCAGTCGGTAGGCCCTACCTCCCCACGTCTTGTCCTTGCTGGAGCGCGCCGCGCGAAGCCGCACGCGATGGTACTCGAACAATTCGAGGCACCCCGGCTCGTCGTCCTCACCGACAGCGCAGCCACCCGGATCGGACAGGTCACAGCCCGGCCCGGCGGCTTCATGCGCCATGAACTCGTCTTCCGCATGCCAGCTGCCGTCGCACTCATCGCCGTTCGGCTCGTCATCCTCGTGGGCGCCGTCGCCCAGCAGCTCGTGCAGCGCACGCCGCCTCGCGAAAGGCTCGCGACCGTCCCATTCGATCCATGCTCGATCGCAGGTGTCAGGATCGTCGTCGCCGCGATGCTGGCCGATGCTGTGATAGTCGAGCCGCCGGCCGCGATCGTTGACCTGCCATTCGCTGGCTTCACTGTCCTCAAGGTCCACGTCGCCATCACGCGCGTCCAGCACGGCAATCAGGCTTTCCACGACATATTCGACCTGGGCGCGATCCAGGCGACGCGCGCGCTGCACCACCCGCACGACGCTTGGGTCTAGCGGTGGGATTTTCTCCATGAACATGATTTCGTCTCACTGGCACACGGCTTTCTCAGGGCCGTTGACCGGTTCGGCCGGTCGCCGGGGTTGAGAAACCTGCCAGTGAGACAAGCCCGACGTCTTTTACGCTTACGCGCTGGACATGACACGTCGACCCCGGCTACGAAGCCGAAGTCGGTGCGCCGCCAAGCGCAACCGCAGGCAAAGCCGCCAAGCTTGCCGTCACGATCGAGGTCCGGCGCCAACCGGTTCGATCGCTATCACTGGTCCGGGTTTCTCAGGCCCACGGACTATGTGCCTTTTCAGAACACTAAGCGCAAGCCATCCTCCCACAAGGGGATCGCTTCCGCGCGACATGCCGCCGCATTGATGCTGCCGTCCTTCCATCAGGCCCCAACGACACATCGTTCAGCTTACGCAAAATCTTTCGCGTATCGACGATATCGGTCGGTTAAGCGGGCATGGTCGACGCCGAGCCGGTCAAAACCGCCCTCAGTTCCCTTGGCCTCGAAATGCCGCCTCTCGCCGATCGCCGTGGGATCAATCGGCAAAGCTATAAATTGTCGCCTTTGGCGAAAATATTCAGGTCCCAAGATATAAGAGTCGACCGATCACGACCAGAGTGCCAAGAACGAAGTAGAGCATCAAAATCATCAAGCGGAGGTGGGATGTGATCAGTATATCAGAAGGAGAGGCGGTGCCTGCCTTATAAGATCTACGATTTCTTGTGGCTATGTTTGTGCCTTGGGCAAGTAATTCAGTAGTTCCAGTGGCGCGAACTAGAAAGTGCTTTCTTCTTCTCGGGCCAATGCGTTCTATATCGAAGCTAAACGCTCCATCAGAGAGCTTTGCTTCCTTCATGTAAAAGCCGCCGTCGTTAGAGCCTTGGATGGTCGCGAAAACGATATTTATACCAGGGCGTCGAGGAATGACGATCGCTGCGAAGCTATGAATCTTGCTAAAGGATCGATTAAGTATTTCAATCTGCCACGTGTTAGAGCTGCCATGGAAGCCGGGGTCGATTGGCGTCATCGTGACTTTGATGCTATAACGCCACCACCTCCAAACGGTGGTCGCAGCAGCTGGAAGCGCAAAAAACGCGGCTAGACTGACAAGCGCTTGAACGGCATCAGCCCAAGAGGTGTCGGATGATAGCGTCATGTTCCGTCGAGCGTGCCGAACGTGGCGGCCTAGCGCTATCTATTTCTTCTTAGAGCGTTCTGGCGACCTTGCTTTCCGGTTTTCATGAGCCGGCATGGCGTGCCATCCACTTCGCTCGCAGAGGGCGTGTCACATGGATCGATCATCTAATGAAGTTCGCCGTGAAATCGTTGCGATTTATGGGGTGCCCGCCCTCCTGCTGGCGTTCTTCTTGCAACCAGACATAGCCGCGGCTTCCATTGACACCCGCGCTGGCTTGGCGGGCGTGGCAGTCGCGACGCTCATTGCGCTGGAAACCCTTTTCTCCTTTGTTGAAGGCCGGGGCTGGCGTGGCTTGTGTCTGGCTATCATCTTGCTGTCAGCGGGAACGATCTTCGACGAGCTACTAAGGCCAGACAAGCAGTCGGTACACGCAAACGACCACCGTTGCTTGGCCATCCAGCACGATATGCTCAGTGCGCATCCGCGACGCAGCGATAGTCCTGACCTGTTTCAGGCACTTGGTTGCCGGCCACAGGGGAGTGGAGGTGTTTACGCTCCCCCGACTGCTCGCGAGCGGATCGCCAGAAGGCCGCTGCCTTCGGGAGGCTATCCGCCGCCCCGATGATCGGTGCCCAGCGTTCAGCGCAACTATTCTGTTCAACTTCTTCATTGCGTGCAGCCATTTTTGTGCATACAATAAAAACGTGAACATCGTTTTCGACCCTGCGAAAGACGCTGCGAACATCGCCAAGCATGGCTTGTCGCTGGCAGATGCCGCCGGGTTCGAACTGGCCGCGGCAGCCGTCGCCATCGACAATCGCCGCGAGTATGGCGAGGATCGCTTCCGGGCATTTGGGTACGCCGCCGGGCAAGCTCGTTGCCTCGTCTTCACCGTCCGAGACGGCGCTGTCCGCGTCATCAGCTACCGCCGCGCCCACGCAAAGGAGATGCGCCGATATGGCCTCTAACAAGCCCCCCGTTGTGTTCGATGACGACAACCCCGAATGGACCGACGAGGATTTCGCCCGCGCTCGCCCGGCCGCGGAGGTACTGCCCCCGGAGGTGCTGGCGGCGTTCGCAAAGCCCCGCGGTCGCCCGCCGGGGTCGGACAAGGAACGCATCACGATCCGCGTCGATAAGGACGTGTTGGCGCGCTTTCGGGCGACTGGCTCCGGCTGGCAGTCGCGCATGAACGAAGCGCTTCGCAAAGTCGCACCATAGGACAGATCGATGACGGTACGATTCACCCGCCCCTATCCCAAGGGGACAGACCTGCGCATTGAGAGGCGTCGCGTGGCAGACCAGGTCGACGCGCCTGTGCGAATGCAGACGGATCACTCGTTGCGGATCGACTTCCCAAACAAGGCAGCCGCGATGATCTGGAAATTGACGACGCTCGATGACGGTTGGACTCGCTTAAGTACGAGCGCGTAGCGTCCAGCGCAGCCCGCAGGCGCCGCCTGAGTGGCCGGGATCGTGTTCGTGCAGGACGATCGGTTCTAGGAACCGCGCTTCCGCCTGTACGGCACGATTGGCGGGGTGAGCTATTGCTCGGCGGGTGACGATGCGCAACAGCGTCGTCCGCGTCATCAACCTGCGCCGCGCTCATCTGCAGAAGATGCGCCGCCATGACCTCTGATATGCCCCCGGTCGTCTTTGACGACGCCAACCCCGAATGGACCGCGGAGGACTTCGCCCGCGGCCGCCCCATCAGCGACTTCCCGGCGTTCGCCGCTGCCTTCCCGAACGGCAGCCGTCCGAAGGGGGCCACCACTTCGAACAACACGCAGGTCGCGCCGCGGCTGAATAACGACGTGCTGGCTCCCTGGCGTGCCACCGGCTCGGCTGGCAATCGCGCATGAACGAGGCGCTGCGGAAGGTCGCCCCTAATCGTGACGTGACGTCGCGTCACCGCCCGCGCGGCGGATGAGATACACGCCCGCGATCAGGCGGGGCGCGCGACGACCAGCCGCTTCATCTCGCAATGACGGTTGACCGATCTATGCCGAGTTGCGCTAACGCTACAGCGAGTGTTTCACACAGATGTGGCCGCCGATACTCTTGCCCGATCGACTCGGAGGGTGTGATGACATGGAAATGGGAAAAACGGCTTCCGCATCTCGGTGGCAGCCTAATCGTCACGCCGTCTGATTTTGGCACCAGCGTCTACTTCCCTGGGGTGGACCGCCGTCACAATGGCACGTTCTGGAAAATGACGTCGCGCGAAGCGGCTTCATTCGGTGCGGCGCTCGATGATGCGTGGAAGCGGTTCGAGCAACTGACCGGGGTTGCCCCACATGGGGCGGATATGCGCGTAGCTGCGGCGATGGGAATCACCATCCATCACGCTACGTGGCCGGGGCGCGGCATCACGCTGCATGGGATCCACAGCTTCATATCCGAGCGAAAACAGGTGGACTCCATTATCGCTGAGTTGGCTGGACTGCCCGCGATAGCCGCGAACGTGCAGACCGCATTGGCCGGTACTTAGTGCTCCGGGCGCTTTCTGCGACCCGTTCGATGTGTCAGGATTGCCTGTCGAATCGGATTTGAGGCGGGGAATGAAGCGCGTTTTCATAAGCTTTCGGATTGAGGACAAGCCGCAGGTAAATGGCCTGCGTCTTCTCGCGGCGAATCCCAACTATGATCTAGAGTTTTACGACGAGTCTGTTCGGTCAGCATACAACAGCACGAACGCTGCCTACATCAGATCAAGAATAAGGCAGAAGATTCTTCGTACCTCTGTGACAGTATGCATTCTTAACCGTTTGACCCACACCAGCGAATGGGTTGCTTGGGAGCTTCGGGAAAGCATTGCTAAGGGCAATCAGATCATCGGAATGGGGGTTCCCGGCCTTACACAGGCGATCACGCTGCCTCAGCCTATGAGGGATATCGGAGCCAGCTGGGATGTCTGGGATGTTCCGGCACTTATGCGAAAGATAGGTGCATAATGGTGGCTGAAGTGCATACCGAACCTGACAGTGGTTATGCTCGCCTTGAAAGCCAAATAAGCTGGTATGATTCAAAGTCCGGTTCGGCGCAGGCTTGGCATAAGCGTGCTACTATCGGTAAGGTCCTAGTTGCCTCATCCATTCCAATTTGCGCGCTTTACGGCTTGAATGTGGCTGCCGCCACTCTAGGTGGGCTCATTGTGGTGATAGAAGCGGTTCAACAACTTAATCAATGGCAGCACAACTGGGTTACGTACCGCTCCACCTGCGAGGCCCTTCGTCACGAGAAGTATACGTATTTGGGCAGGGTTGGGCCCTACGACGACATCGATGATTCGGCAGCGTTCAAGGTTCTGGTAGAGCGGATCGAATCGCTCATTTCGACGGAGCATTCGAAATGGGTTGGGCGTTTGCAAAACGAGAAGATGGAAAACGGCTGTGACTGAACGGCGTGCGTCTCGTCAGAGAAATAGTGGAGCACCGATGGCGCCGGCCTGTTCAAACCACGGGCGTTGTGCGGCTATATGCTGATTGCCCCAGCTGACACTTGCGTACCGCAAAATCTCGCTCATCCTCGCGTCTATAAAACGACCGTTCTGTAGATCGATCGTAAAGATGGCATCTACCCTCTTGCTGGACGTCCACCACATATGTCTCTGAGCCGGCCTGACCTCAGGTACGCGCTCCCGCGGACGACGGCTTCTTTGTTGGGCCTGACAAGCCACTTCGATCGTCGCGGCAGAGCACAGGCTGGCTCTCGCCTGCCGGGGCGCCGGAGGCGACCAGTTCGCCGCTCAGGACTGCCCGGCCGCCCCGATCGCCGCCAGCAGCATAAGAGCGCCCGGCTGACGTCGCCACTCGAGTGCGCGCCCGACACGCCCGCAGCCGCAAGGCCCTCGGCCGCCACAGCGGCGCGCCAGCGCATCCGGCCGACGTAATCTTTCGAGGCGCACCCCCGCCATGCCCGGGTCAGCACGAGTATGGATCAACCTCGCAACCCGGATACGGTCCGGCCGTTCAGGCGTGCGGGCGGCGGGACGCATCTGCCGGCCGCAGCGCCGGAAGCAAGTAATGCGGCGCTCAAGCCTGCCCGGCCACGTCGATTGACGCGCCAGCGCCAGCGTGCCCGGCTGACGTCACCACTCGGATGCGCGTCTGACATGCCCGCGTCACCATGGACCTCGATCAACCTCGCCGCCCGGCTGCACTCCGATCGGATCAGGCATGCCCCAACTTGGCGCGCCACCAGCACCCTCTGCCGCCTCACCTAAGGCGGCCGGTGCGGCGCTCAAGCCTGATCCGTTCAGCCCCCGGCCACCGGCCACCTGGTCTGTAACGCGCAAGCTACAGCTTCAGCGATTGCTCCATGGCCTCCGCTTGCCGCCGCATCAGAGCCGAGCGCGACCGCGAACCGGTGCAGCTGCTCACGGCGTCGCGAAGCGAGGCGATACCGTCGATTGCTCCAGCAATTTGCGCGCGTCGAGCGGAGAACGTCGCGCCGGATCCGTGAACGGTGTGAACCGCCTCAGCTCTCATATTACGTCCGCGCGCAATCGCACGGACGAAGGCGCCGCTTTGCTCATCAACCGACGCCTGGATTTGCGCGCGATCCTCGTCACTGAGCGGTGCGTAGGGGTGTGCCGCGATCTTCTCCGGTGACGATGCGATCACCGTCGTGCGGACGCCGATCTTGCCCTCAAAGCCGGACATGTCGACGTGACCCGACCGGACACCCACCGACCCCACCTCACCCGATTTGGTGGCGAAGTAGCTGCCCGCCTGCGTTGCCAGCCAATGAGCAGCGGAGAAGCTGTACGGACTGGCCACCGCCACGATAGGCTTGATCGCGCGCGTCTCATAGATCGCATCCGCCGCCTCTGCGCATCCCCACACCATCCCGCCGGGACTTCGCACGTCGAGGACGATGGCCGTGATTTGTCGATCTGCCGCGCCGTTGCGCACCTGGCTCTCGATCGCGTCGTATGTCGTGCCTCCGGTCATCATGCCGGCCGGGGCGAGAACGCCGACTATGGGCAGGATGAGAACGGTGCCGTGGCGAGTTGCCCCCGGAATGGCTGTAGCGCGAGCCGATGCCCCAACCGCACCTGCCAGTTGCAATAGCGTCTCCGGTAGCATGGTCGCCAGCTGCTGCCGGACAGCCAACGACATGAGGGCGTGACGATGCATAGCCCACAAGGCGGCATGCGCGGGAACGTCCATTTCAGGATTGCCCCGCGCGAATGATGCGCTCGCCTTCCGCCAGCAGCGATTGAAGACGACCGGCATGCCAGCGCGGTGCGAGCGCTGCCGCAGCGGGCGATAACCGGTTTAGCGGGGTGTGAGAGGTCCAGCACTGCGTTCCGGGGCATGCACCACGCGGGGCTATGCTGATCTCTCTGACCCTCGCCCAATCGACGCTATCGAACGCGCCCACGCCCTGCGATTTGTACGAGAAGCCCACAGAACACTCGCTGTAGCGACCATCCTGAATGCCGCGAACCAAAGAACGCGCCGACTGGGGAGGCTTGAACGAGAACGCCAAGCCGTAGCCGTCTTCCCAGATCTCCAATCCCAGCGCGTGACCTTCGCCGTAGGACTGGAGCGGCCTATGCATGAACCAGATTTCGACCTCGGCAGGGTCGTACACGAAGCAGTTTCGTTCAAAGCGGACGGGTGATCTTGCTGCGCCCGTGAGAGGGCATCGAAGCGGCTGCGTCACCACATCCCATTGCGCGGCATATCCTTGAATGCCGACGTCCCACGTCATCCGACATACTCGCGAGCATGCCTCTCCAGCACGGCCGGCGAGGCGTCGAAATTGAAGATCGGCAGTCGCGCATCGTAGCCGGCGGCCGTCACCATGTCCCGGATCATGCTCTCATCGGACAGCGCTCGGATCAGCATCGCGCAAGCATCAGCGATCTCGGCGACCACTTTCCGATGATGTGGCGCTGCGGCTTCCGCTGCGTCGATCGAACGCTCAGCGGCGATTGCGTCCATCTGACCTTTCACGATCCGAAGCGCTTCCGAATACGCCTTAATTTCCTCCTGAAGCCGTGCCGCACGCGCCCTCAATTCCTCGAAACCTTGGAACGCCTCACCATCGCGGCCCTCGATGATAGCCTGCGCAGCATCCTCGATGCCGCTGTTCTGAAACGCGACCATTCCTCGCGCCAGTTCGGTGCGCGCACTCTGCACATCCCGCTCGATCTTCGCCCGGCGATTGGCGATATCCAGGTGCTTGGCCGCCAGTTCGGCATAGTCGGCGTGGCCGGCCAGAGGCGTGATGGCCAATCCGATCCGCTTCTGCAAAGCATGTCGCCTTGCCACGTAGTTTTCGCGCGATGACGTCGCGACGCCGACCGCAAAATCACGCGAATCGTCCATACGCTCTGCCGCTGCGTTGAGAGTGTTCTCCGACCAAACCACAATGCTCTCCTCGGAAATGCCCGTGTCCGTAATCCCTCATCCCGCCGTTCGCTGGCAGCGAATAGGCGGAGCCGGGTGCCATTACGGTTCGCGATGGCAAGTTGCCGAGAGGATCGATCGCACTGGCGCACGGCGGATATTGCCGAAGCCGGCCACTCGCAATCTTCGCCGCCTTATGCGTCGATTCTTTTGCCGACCCGATCTTGGGGCCATGTAGCCACCCGGTCGAAGGTCACACCCGCGCGACCGATCGTATAAAGTTCGGCGTGGCCTCCCACTCCGTAGCCTGCGGCATATTCCGGAAAGCGCCAGCGACGTTGGGATTCGATGACCCGCCGCCCGTCTTTCTTTGGGTTTGCGATGTAGCCGAACGGCAGAACCGCGGGGTCGAATGGCGGACTGCTGTGACCGTCGCGGATCTCGCTCATCGCGCCCGGCAACAGAGGCGCGGCACCGCCGATGTGGCTGTTGCCGAGCGTGTGTAACCGCGGGCGGCCAGCCACCATGTCGTATGACGCAATCCACAGGCGCGTGGCGTTCCCTCCGGTCGCCTCGGCAGCAGGGTTGGCCTTCGCAACCTCCCTCATGACGTCCGCGAACGCCTCCGGAATGCCTGCGAGGAACGCCGCGGGTGTGGGCACGCGGATATGCCGGTCCATGGCCGAGATCAGCGGCGCCATGATCGGGCGACCGCTGACCGCGATCGCCATACGGACTTCGGGAAAGGCAAACGCCTTGCTGGCGAAGCACGCAACCTTGCCGCTCGCGTCCAGTACGGCCGTGTCGGAAAGGATGTAGGCGTTATGGCCATCCTCGAAAATGTTGATGGCTGTCATGAGCGGTTTCCTCGGCACCGGAAGGCTGGTGGCAGCGACAGGACTGGCGATGCTCGCAATCGACCCGACCTTTGCAGCAAGGGCCACCAGACCGGGGTTCCCGGTCGCGAATGCGCCGACGACCAGCGCGCCCGCGGCTACCACGCCGGCCACTTTGCCGACTGCGTTGGCGACGCCGCTCATGCCACGTCACTTTGTAGGCTAATGCGCTCCCCGATCCGGTCCGGCCATTCGAGCAGCCGAACCGTTCGCGCGCCATCCCCATCCACCGTCGTCAACTCACCGAACCCGCCAACGCAGCATTGCCCATTGAACACATCGATGCATCGCCGCTGCCCGGTCAACACGCGGCGCGCGCCTTCGTCGGGATCGCGGGGCAGCCACGCGCCGTCCGAGATCGGCGGGGACGAAAGCTCGCTTACCCCAGCGAGCGAGCCGGGCACGTAATCGTCGCCCAGCCAGTCGCGGCCGGAAGCGCATACCCATCCTTCCGCGCCGCGATCCTCGCTCCACGTTGCGACGAACAGCATCAGGTGAAGGTGCCAGGCGTCGTCGTCGTGCGGCCATAGGTATGCGTTAGCGGCGTGAAGGTTGCTTGTGATCGAGGGCACGCGCTGCAACGCCTCTCGCTGCGTCTCTGCCGACGCGAGATGGCGCGCCACCGTTCCGCTGTCGACATTGCCTGTGACTGCCACCGCCATGCGCAGGCGATCGGATTTGGTCACCTTGGACTTGCTGGCGCGCACGCGGCCATCCGCGTCGTAATAGGCCCCGTCTGTTATGAGGTAGATCGAGGACGCGTCCGCCGCTGTGAACATGGCGATAGCGCTCATGGAAATGGCCTCCACGAGACGCGACCTCGACCCGCCGTTCGTCCGATGATGAGAGGTAGCCCGTCATCAGGGTTGGCGCTGAATGCAGTCTGGGTGCCCGTCACGGGCGGAAGTTGGCGGGTGGACAGCGATACGGCCGACAGCGCTGCTGCGGTCACGCCAGCAAGCTTCGCCACCGTGGCGGCGGTCCCCGCGAGTGAGGCAAGGCCCGCCGCCCCGGCGATTGCGCCTACGCCTGTCGCCACAAGCGCCACCGCGCCCACCACCATCGCTGCTTTTCCCAACACAGCACTCATTCTCGCCTCCTGTTGCGGGGCCTGTCCGAACCCTCCCATCGGTCCACTCGCTGGCAGGGAATAGACGGAGCCGAATGCCATCAGCCTACGTGCTGGCGCTCAGATGACAGGATCGCTCGAACGGTCCGGACACTAGGCACGTCGGACGGCAGTCGAGCGATTTGAAACAGCCATTCCCGCGGTGTGCCGGCGTAGCTCGCCGGCATGCTCGCAAGGCCAGTGTCCAATCGCGCCGCCCGCCGCCAGTACGCCGACGCCGCGGCAACAACCTCGCGCGCCTGATCGCTCAACGACAGCGCGTCGAAATGCTGACGCGCTAGCATGCAGATCAAACGGTTCCGTTCCCGAAGGCGGTCCAGCATCAGCGCCGATCGCTGCCCTGCATGCCCTCGCAAGCCCAGCGCACGGTTCGGGTCCGCGCCGGCAAGGATCGCGTCAATCGCGACGGCCACTACCTCGCCCGGTCCGCATCGATCTGTTCGCAGGAAGTCGCGTGCTGCGCGAAGATCGCGCACGGATGGCGCGATAGTCGCGCTACGTCGCTCCGGGGAGGTCATATCACTGCCCCCCTCGTCGGTAAGGCTGGCGAACAAATCCGGCAGATCAGCTTGCGCCTTCTGATCGCCGGGGCGGGACCGTCCGACAGGCGATGCGCAGACCGCGCGGTCGGCGCGACGATCTTTCCAATGCTCGCGCACGAAGGCAGCTGCTGCGTCTAGGTCGAGCAGATAGCTACGCCCCCTGCCGCCTCGTGTGATGACCGGGAAATCCATCCGGGCGTCGATGAACGCGCGCAACGTCGGCTGAGATGGCATTCCGGGCAGGGCCGCCAAGTCCCACAGGTTTCCGGTTCGCGTAGCGCCACCAGTCGCTGGGGCCGCAGGGGCCGGCGTCGTTGGGACGGTTCGAGACAGCCCCCTTTTGTCGCGCCAGTGCGCGCGGACGAAGTCACTGGCCGCGTCCAGATCGAAGACGTAGCCGTGCGACCCGTCAGCCCTTTCGAGGATCGGGAAATCGGCCCGCGAACGGATCAGCGAGCGGATCGACGGCTCGGAGGGCATGCCCGGCTCCGCCACCAGCTGCCGCAGCCTACCGGTGCGCAATTTCGCCTCCGAGGCATCGGCGGAAATTAATCGTGGCGACCAGCACCCTTTTCAGTCGATGCGACATGCATACCGGAGGATGCTCACCGATCGCCCCAGCGGCTCGCTGGACGCGAAGCCACCCGGAAGGTTGCGCGCCGAAGGAATGAGGGAAGAGCGCAATTACAGCGGCCCGGAGAGCATGCCCACGTCCCTGAAATTCCGCTGCACGATTAAAAAATCTCCACGTGAGAGCATGAGTGGTCCGGGTGGCGGCGCCCCCTTGGGATTTCGACCCCCCCCCCCCCGGGGGTGCTAGGCGCCATGTCGCCCGCCGCTGCCATCCGACACCAGCCCTCACATTGCAGCCGGCTGTCGAAAGACGCGCGCCGCAAAACCTTTTGCGTGACAGCAGCGCTTCCATATCGAGCGCCCATGTTCGCCTCGCGCACGCTGATCCTTGCGAGGTTGAACGACAACTGGCGCGTGTCGCAAAACCACGCCAATCCCTCACGAATGAACCAGCGCCGCTGTGTGCGGCAGAAGCACAGACGACCTGCATGGTCAGCCGCAAAGCGATCTGCGAGCCGGTTGACGACACCCTTGAACAGATCGCCGCAACCCTTGCACGTCCCTTGAACCTGCGGGACTATGTAAGTATTTGGAACAACTACAAATTCCTCAACAAGATACAAGGGTGTCAAGGATTTCAAGGATTGGTGTAAGTCATACTCATGCACATGCGCGCGCGCATGTGCGCACATGCTACGCACAGGGTTGCACGCAACCCTTGACACCCTTGAAGAACCGCAGATTTCTGCGGGGTTCACCCTTGAACAGACCCTTGAATGACCCTTGAACGAACCCTTGAACAGGGCATTACAATGGCATGTCATCGGCATCCTCCAAGGGGCGCGGGGAATGGTATCGCTGACCACCGCCAGCTTCGTCGGACGCCTGCTCGAAGTCGCTAACCGTCCGCGTCATTCGGATGCCAAGCCATTGCATCCCCCTGTTCTCACGGCGTTTGTAACCGCGATCGAGCATCGCAAGGCTGAAGCCTTTCTGCGTCCATTGGTTCTCGCCAACGGCAGCCCTCCAGGCGTCGTAGAGGCCATAAAGGACCGACGATTTGGTCTTCGCCTCCGTGTCGTCCGCGGTGCATTCGGTGAGGAATCGCCCCAGCGGATCGCTATCCTTCCGATAGTCGTCCGTCGCGGTGCGCACGATGTCAGGCTCTTGCAGCCCACGGAGCCGCCAATCGATCAGCCCATCCAGCAGGCGGTTCAGGATGCCACTCGCCTCACGGCGCATCTTCGCACCCAGCTGGCGATCCTTCTCCGCGTCGGGGATCTGGATGTTCCATGGCACCAGCGCCACGCGCCGCCATATGCCGTCATCCGATCCGGTGATCGTCGGGAAGTAATTGCCCGAGATTGTCATCTTGAACGCTGGATAGAGGTCGAACGGATCGCGCATCAGCCGACGCACCGGGATCGGCTCGCCACCGGTCGCCAGCTTGATGAGCGCCTCGGCTAGCTTCGCGTTCCGCTCGGCTTCGGAGGTGCGCAGCATTCGCACACCCACCAGCGCGGCCAGATCAGGCGAGGCATCTGATCCTTTTCGCTTTCGACCCTGATCGAGAAACGTCTCGATCGGCACTGTGCCGGAGTAGTCGCCCGCGATCGTCGCCCAGGTATCGACCAGCGTCGATTTCCCGTTCGCGCCCTTACCATGATGGAACACCAGCTTCTGTTCGGACACATCGCCCGTCAGCGACAGACCGCCCCAGCGGTGCAGAAACAAGCGCATAGCCTCATCCGGCTGCACACGGGCAAGGAAGCGATCGTAGATCGGGCACTGCGCACCGGGTCGATACTCGACCGGCATGACGCGGGTGATGAGGTCGCGCGGATCATGCGACCGCAAGCGCAGCTGTGCGAACGGCTCCGGCGCATCCTCGTGAAAGACGAGCTCCAGCGTGCCGTTCTGTACATTGATGAGGAACGGGTCGCGATCCAGATGCTCGGGCTGCACCGTCATGCCGAAACCCGACAGGTTCTTGGCTATGCCCGCGATGCAACCGAGCTTGGTCGCACTCTCCGATGCTCGCGCCCACGCCAATAGCTTGTCGGATAGCAGCACCTCGCTACCGTCCTTCTTCTCCTCGAACAGATCGTCCAGTGCGTCGACCTGACCGAGATCACGCCGGCCGCTGTCGCGCATGACGCGCGCTTCGTCTCGGATTGCTCGGACCGTCTCGTGCACCCATCCGCCGATCAGCGCCTCTGCACCGTCAAGGATGAAACGTCGGCCGTCGTATGCGACCCAGCCCATCTTATCGACGTATCGCACCCGGTCGCCGTAACGCTCGGCGAAACGCTCGGCATTTCCCAAGTCCGTCATCGGGTACAGGCAACACCGACGATGGATCGCACCTCCGTCCGGTTCGCCGGCATCCTGCTGCGCCGATCGTGCCGGCTTTCCGATCGACAATTGGCGATAGGGTGTTCTCGCCCGCTCGCCGATGCCGGTAAGATCGCGTGGCGCGGCTAGGCCTGCCGCCCAACCGCTATCTACCGTGGCCTCGATCGCGCTCTGATCATCCTTTCCAGGGTTCGCCAGCGCAGCTGCTAGCACCGCCATACGCGAGGACGGTTCCGCCAGCGCTCCGGCCGCCACCAACTGCGCAACTGCAAACGCACCGCGATTCAACGCGTCCTGCCGCTTGCCCGCCTCCGCGCTACGGATTGCCTGACATTCACTGTCCAACGCCGCCAACGCATAGCGCTCTACCCCATCCCCCTGTGGCTTCGCTGACTGACCATTACCTTTGGCACCCTTGGCACGCAGAACCGTCACCAGCCCGGCTGGCGGCTCCGCAATCAGCGCATCCCGATCGTCGCGGAGCCAACGGTAGCTGCGACCATCGATCATCCGGCTCGGAGGCGCGATCACGTAGCCACCGGCGCCGCGCACGTCGACGTGACGAGGCAGATTGCCGCGGTTGCGGATAGAAGCACCCTCAGCGGGCTGCGACAGATAGACGTGAACTCCGCCGCTCGGCGTGCGAACGGCAAGCGACGCCGGCAGCGATGCGCCGATCTGCGTCTCCAACTCGGCCTTCAGGCGCTCGAGCGTCCATTCTTCGCCGGTCGCTTCATCGGTGCGCGGGTCGAAGTCGAGCGCGAACAGCCCGTTTTCGCCCATGGCGACACCAATCATGGCGCTGGGCCAGCGCCTCCACCACGCTGCGACCTTCTCGACGTCGGTTGTCGCCTGCTTCACTCCGCCAGTGCCCTTGATCGGCTTACCGGCAGCATCGCGATCGGCCTTCACCAGCGGCGTCTTGTCCCGCGCGTTGCACGGGAACACCGGCCAGCCGCGGCGCGCATACTCCAACGCCGCGTGCAGCATCTCACTGCCGGCGGTCATCGTAGAACCTCAAAGCCGATATGCTCGCCGCCGCGGCACCATTCGATGCCCGGGCCGCTACTGGGACGAATGCTCCCATCTGGCGATAGATCGCGAAGGCGCGCGAAGGCGTAACGCCGTGCCTGCATCAATGTGAGAGGCACCGTTGACCGATAGCGTTGATCCGTTCGCAGGAACGGGAAGAGGGTGTGCACCACAAAGCGACGCTCGCCGAGCTTACGATCACCTTCGACAATTTGAACCGTTGGCGTCGCGCACGACCATGCACGATCACGTAGGATGTGGCCCACGGGCCATCCGTCGGTACGGCGCGCATATGCGCAAGCCATCCGCGCCTCGATCAAATCGAAGCCGGCCAGGTTGCACCGAGCCGCCATCATCGAGCACCGCCGCAAAGGTAACGGAGACGGTTGCGGAGACAGGAAGGCGAAGCCGGTTTTACAATTCGGCGGAAAAGCTGGCGCACCCGACAGGATTCGAACCTGTGGCCTCTGCCTTCGGAGGGCAGCGCTCTATCCAGCTGAGCTACGGGTGCCTGGGGCGTCGCGTAGCAGGCGCGCGAACGCGGCGCTACCCTGCTTTTATCGCGTGCGCGCGATCGTCACCGGCTGGAACGGGGCGAGGCCGCAGCTGGCGCCGCGCATCGGCGGCGTCTGCGTGAACACGGTGATGATGTCCTGCGCGCACAGCTGGCTGAGCGAGGTGGCGTAGGAGAAGCGCCGCTCGAACCCCAGCCCGGGGCAGGATTGCGGCAGCGTCACGCGGTAGAAGCGGTTGCCGTTGGTGCGAAAGTCGATGACGCGGTCGTTGCGCACCAGGCTCTCGCGGATCGACTGGATCGGGATGCACGACTGCGGCTTGCCCGCGGGCGTCGCGGCGGGAACGGCGTTGCGGTCGCGCGCGACGCTGGGGGCGGCGAATGCGGCCGCGGCGGCGCAGGCGAGGAGGATCGGGGCACGCATGGTCACTCTCCCTTGCCGGCGGTCCGGGCGGCGGGTGCCGGCGTCTTGGGCTTGAACGCGCACAGGTCGATCTCGATGCATCGCCAGCATTCGGGCTTGCGCGCCTTGCAGACATAGCGGCCGTGCAGGATCAGCCAATGGTGCGCATGGACGCGGAACGGCGCGGGGGTGGCCTTGTCGAGCGCCTTCTCCACCGCCAGCACCGTCTTCCCCTTCGCCAGCCCGGTACGGTTGCCGACGCGAAAGATATGCGTGTCGACCGCGAACGTCTCCGCGCCGAAGGCGACGTTCATCACCACATTGGCGGTCTTGCGCCCGACGCCGGGCAGCTTCTCCAGCGCGTCGCGGTCGGCGGGCACCTCGCCGCCATGGTCGGCGATCAGCGCCTCGCTGAGCGCGATGACGTTCTTGGCCTTGGTGTTGAACAGGCCGATCGTCCTGATGTGCTGCTTGAGACCGTCCAGGCCCAGCGCGACCATCTTCGCGGGTGTGTCGACCTCGGCGAACAAGGCGCGCGTCGCCTTGTTGACCCCGGCGTCGGTCGCCTGCGCGGACAGCACGACCGCGACCAGCAACGTATAGGTATTGACCGATTCCAGCTCGGTTTCCGGGTGCGGGTTGGCTTCCGCAAGCCGTCGATAGAATTCGACGACGTCCGCCTTCCTCAAAGCCCGAGAACCTCCGCCATCGCGTAGCGCCCCGGCGCACGGCCGGCGAGCCACAGCGCCGCCTTCACCGCCCCGCGCGCGAAGATGCTGCGATCCTCGCCACGGTGGCCGATCTCGATCCGCTCGCCCTCGCCCGCGAAGACGACCATATGGTCGCCGACCACCGATCCGCCGCGCAAGCTGGCGAAGCCGATCGTCCCCTCGCTGCGCGCACCCACCAGCCCGGCGCGGCTGTCGACCCGCACCTCCGCCAGCCGCGTGCCGCGCCCCGCCGCGGCGGCCTCGCCCAGCAGCAAGGCGGTGCCCGACGGGGCGTCCACCTTGTGGCGGTGGTGCATCTCCGCGATCTCGATATCCCAATCGGGGCCGAGCCGCGCCGCGGCCTCGCGCACCAGGATGTTGAGGAGCGTGACGCCCAGCGACGTATTGCCGGTCTGGAGCACTGCGATCTCGTCCGCGGCCTGTTCGATCAGCGCCTGATGCGTGGCGAGCAGCCCGGTGGTGCCGATGACGATCGGCGTCCGCGCCGCGACCGCGGCGGCGAGATGCGGCTCCAGCGCGGCGGGGGTGGAGAAATCCACCAGCACGTCGGCGGCCTGCGCCAGCGGCAGCGGATCGCCCCCTGCGTCCACCCCGCCCGCGACCGCGGCGCCTTCGCCTTCCGCGATCGTTGCGATCGCGCGGCCCATGCGGCCGTTGCTGCCATAGATGCCGATGCTGGTCATGCGCGGGTCGGAAGATAGGTCATGGTGCCCGCTCCATGACACAGGTGAAGGGCGGTGGACAGGGGAAGGCGTGTCCCAGCCACGCCGTCATCCCCGCCCCCGCGGGGAAACCGCCCGAGCGATCACCCCACCGACAGCGCCAGCTTCCCGTCGCCCTCGTCGACGTGGATCGTGGCGCCGTCCTTCACCTCGCCGCGCAGGATCAACTCGGCGAGCGGGTCCTGCAGGTGGCGCTGTACCGCGCGCTTCAGGGGCCGTGCGCCATATACCGGATCGTAGCCGACCCGGCCCAGCCACGCGCGCGCGGCATCGGTCAGGTCCAGCGTCACCTTGCGGTCCGCCAGCAGCTTGCCGACGCGACCGACCTGGATGTCGACGATCGGCCCCATGTGCGCCTGCCCCAGCCGGTGGAACAGGATGATCTCGTCCAGCCGGTTGAGGAACTCCGGACGGAAATGCGCGCGTACCACGTCCATCACCTGCGGCTCGACGCTGGCGACGTCCTCGCCCTCGCCCATGTTGGCCAGATACTGGCTGCCGAGGTTGGAGGTCAGGATGATCAGCGTGTTCGAGAAGTCGACCGTGCGCCCCTGCCCATCGGTCAGGCGACCGTCGTCCAGCACTTGCAGCAGCACGTTGAAGACGTCCGAATGCGCCTTCTCCACCTCGTCGAACAGCACGACCTGATACGGCCGGCGCCGCACCGCCTCGGTCAGGACGCCGCCTTCCTCATAGCCGACATAGCCCGGCGGCGCACCGATCAGCCGCGCGACCGCATGCTTCTCCATGAACTCGCTCATGTCGATGCGCACCATCGCATTGGCGTCGTCGAACAGGAATTCGGCCAGCGCCTTGGTCAGCTCGGTCTTGCCGACGCCGGTAGGCCCCAGGAACAGGAAGCTGCCCAGCGGCCGATTCGGATCCTGCAACCCGGCGCGCGCGCGCCGCACCGCGGTGGAGACGGCGCGCACCGCATCGGCCTGGCCGATGACGCGCTTCCCGATGACCTCCTCCATCCGCAGCAGCTTCTCGCGCTCGCCTTCCAGCATCCGGTCGACGGGGACGCCGGTCCAGCGGCTGACGACCCCCGCGATATCGTCGCTGGTCACTTCCTCGCGCAGCATCGCGCCCTGCGTGCCGGCCGCGGCCTCCGCCAGTTCACGCTCCAGCGCGGGGATGCGCCCGTAGGACAGCTCGCCCGCCTTGGCGAGATCGCCGCTGCGCTGTGCCTGCTCCAGTTCCAGTCGCGCGGCGTCGAGCCGTTCCTTCAGCTTCGCCTCGCCCGCGATCTTGTCCTTTTCGGCCTGCCAGCGCGTGGTCAGCTCCGCCGATTGCTGTTCCCAATTGGCGAGTTCGCCCTCCAGCGTCTCCAGCCGGTCGACGGAGGCGGCGTCCGTCTCGCGCTTCAGCCCCTCGCGCTCGATCTTCAGGCGCAGGATGCGGCGGTCGAGCGTCTCGATCTCCTCGGGCTTGCTCTCCACCTCCATGCGGATGCGGCTGGCGGCCTCGTCCATCAGGTCGATCGCCTTGTCGGGCAGGAAGCGGTCGGTGATGTAGCGGTTGCTGAGCGTCGCCGCCGACACCAGCGCGCCGTCGGTGATCCGCACGCCATGGTGCAGCTCGTATTTCTCCTTCAGCCCGCGCAGGATGCTGATCGTATCCTCGACCGTGGGTTCGCCGACGAAGACGGGCTGGAAGCGCCGCTGGAGCGCGGGGTCCTTCTCGACATGTTTGCGATATTCGTCGAGCGTGGTCGCGCCGACGCAATGCAGCTCGCCGCGCGCCAGCGCGGGCTTGAGCAGGTTGGACGCGTCCATCGCGCCGTCCGACTTGCCCGCGCCGATCAGCGTGTGCATCTCGTCGATGAACAGGATGATGTCGCCCTCGGCCGCCTTCACCTCGTCGATGACGCCCTTCAGCCGCTCCTCGAACTCGCCGCGATATTTCGCGCCCGCGATCAGCGCGCCCATGTCGAGCGCCATCAGCGTCTTGTCCTTCAGCCCGTCGGGCACGTCGCCATTGGCGATGCGCAGGGAGAGGCCCTCGGCGATCGCGGTCTTGCCGACGCCGGGTTCGCCGATCAGCACGGGATTGTTCTTGGTGCGGCGCGCCAGCACCTGGATCGTGCGGCGTATCTCCTCGTCGCGGCCGATCACCGGGTCCAGCTTGCCGTCGCGCGCTGCCTGCGTCAGGTCGCGCGCGAACTTCTTGAGCGCGTCGTAGCGATCCTCCGCCGATTGCGTGTCGGCGGTGCGCCCGCCGCGCAGCTGCACGATCGCGGCGTTGAGTGCCTCGGGAGTGGCATTGGCGGTCTTCAGCGCCTTGCCCGCCGCGGTGTTGAGCGACAGCGCGAGCGCGACCAGCAGCCGCTCGACGGTGACATAGCTGTCGCCCGCCTTCTGCGCGATCTGCTCGGCCTGGTCGAGGACGCGCACCGCATCCGCCGACAGCCCCGGCTGGTTCTGCGCGCCCGAGCCGGAGACGGCGGGAATGCGCGCCAGCGCGGCATCGGTCTCGGTCAGCGCGCGGCGCGGATCACCACCCGCGGCCTGGATCAGCCCCGAGGCCATGCCCTGCTCGTCCTCCAGCAGCGCCTTCAGCAGATGCTCGGGCGCGATCTGCTGGTGCGACAGGCGGATGGCGACGGTCTGTGCCGACTGGAGGAAGCCGCGTGCGCGGTCAGTGAATTTCTCTAGGTTCATCTGTAGGCCCTGTTGCTCTTGGGTGTCAGATGGTGTTGCTATCGGGCAACACAAGGGGCCGTGTCGGGGTGGAGGGCGATGGCGTCATCGAAGATCTCCAGATAGCGCCGCGCGGCGGCGGCAGCGGTGTAGCCGGCGACGATATGGGGACGCACCCCGCAGGAGGTGAAGGGCTGCGCGAGCGTGTCGCGCATCGCCGTCGCCAGCGCGGCAGGGGTGGCCCGTGCGCTGACCCGGCCGTGAAGCGGGGTGGGGAGCAGCCCGCGCAGCACCGGCGAGCAATCGGTCGCGACGACGGGGACATCCGCCGCCAGCGCCTCGACCGGCACCGCCGGAAAGCCTTCGTAGCGCGAGGTGAGCAGCAGCAGCGAGGCACGCGCCAGATCGGGCGCGATATCGGGCGCGAAGCCGGGCATCGCCACGGCGTCGGCGATGCCCAGGCGGCGCGCGAGCGCCTCCAGCCGCGGTCGTTCCGGCCCGTCACCCAGAATGGTGAGCCGCGCCACGCGCTCGCGGTGCAGGTCGGCGAAGGCGCGCAAGGCGAGCGCGAGGTTCTTCTGCCGCTCCATCCGCCCGATCGCGAGGATGTGCGGCACTGGTGGTGGCGCGTCGCGCGGCAGCGGCATGTGGCCGGTGGCGAGATTGGGCTCGGGCGCGATCCGGATCGGGCGCCCGGGCAGCAGCACGCGGTCGCGCTCGGCGAGTTCGGGGGACATGGCGACGAGGACGTCGATCGGATCGGTGAGGCGGCGCAGCACCGCGCGCGTAACCGGGGAGACGGCGCGCGGCAGGTCGGGGAGTAGCGGGTTGCTGATCTTCGCCACGATCGGCAGGTCCGGCAGCGCACGCCGCAGCGCGGGTGCCAGCCAGAAATGGAAATTGCCGGTCAGATAGGCGACGTCGGGCGCGACCCTCGCGCAGCACCGGCGCCATCGCCGCGCCCAGCCGTAGCCGCGAAGTGGCGCCGCGCGGCACTTCGGGCGACAGCAGGCGCACCCGTCGCCCCCGGCGGGCACGCCGGTCGCGCATCGCCCCCGCGCCGCCCCCGCGACGATCGTGACGCGATGCCCCAGCGCGATCCACTCGGCGGCGAGGCGGAAGGCGGTCGCCTCCGTACCGCCGGCGTTGAAATCGTGGAGCAGGATCGCGATGGCTTTGGTCGTCACGCCGCCCGGTGCTAACCGCCTGATTCATGAAAGTCGCGATCTTCCTGCCGTCGCTGGCCGGCGGCGGTGCAGAGCGGATCGCGCTGTTCGTGACCGGGCGACTGGCGGCGGCGGGGATCGACGCCGATCTGGTGGTCGCGGTGGCGGACGGCGCGCTGGCGAACCATCCGGTCTATCGCGCGCATGGCGTCGACCTGGGCGCGCCCAACGAGCTGCTCAGCCTTCCCGCATTTGCTGCGCTATGTCGACGCGGCGCGTCCCGACCTGCTGTTCGCGTTCGTCCACAGCGCCAAGATGATCGCCGGGCTGGCGGCGAAGCGGCGACCGTGGCTGCGCCTCGCGATCAGCGTCCACAATGCGCTGGAGGTGCCGCGCCGCGCCCGCTTCTGGCCCCGCGCGGCTGCTGGGCTACGCGCCGGAGCGTTGGCTGTATCGCGACGTGGTGGCCGCGCACGCCGTCTCGCGCGATCTCGCCGCACAGGTGGTGCGGCAGTTCGCGCTGCCGGCGGGACCGCGTCCACACGATCTACAACCCGCTGCCCGAGGCGCGCGGCGGCGGGCGCGATCGATCCCGCACATGAGGCGCTGTTCGCACGCCCGGTGATCGTCAACGCCGGACGGATGGTGGCGCAAAAGGATCAGGCGACGCTGCTGCGCGCCTTCCACGCCGCCGGGCTGGCGGGGCGGGCGACGCTGCTGATCCTGGGGCGAGGGGCCGTTGCGCGCCGCGCTGGAGGCGCAGGCGCGCGCGCTGGGGGTCGCGGACGACGTGGCGATGCCGGGGTTCGTGCCCGACGTGCGCCCCTATATGGCGCGCGCCGCGGGGTTCGTGCTGTCGTCGCGCAACGAAGGCTTCGGGCTGGTGCTGGCGGAGGCGCTGTCGGTCGGCTGCCCCGTGGCCTCGTTCGATTGCCCCAGCGGGCCGCGCGAGCTGCTCGACGATGGCCACCTGGGGACGCTGGTCGCGCCGGGCGACGTCGCGGGGCTGGCGGCGGCGATGCGCGCGATGGTGGCGGGAACGATCCCGCGCCCGCCCGCGGCGGCGGTGGCGGCGCACCTGCGGCAGTTCGATCCGGCGGTGATCGGGGAGGAATATGTCGCGCTGGTGCACGGCATATGGTCGTCACCCCGGACGTGATCCGGGGCGGCGGATCAACGTCCCGCCTGCACCGCCAGCAATGCCGCCACCAGCGCCTTGTCCTCCGCCGGCGCGATCGGTGCCTTGTACGCCTCGCGCATCTTGGTGACCGTTGCCTGCCATTTGGCGGCATCCAGCGGCGGCTGGCGGGTGATGAGGTCGGCCGGAGTGGCAGGCGGTGCAGCGTGCGGTCAGCAGCTCGCCCGCCGGCGTGGCGGGCAGCGCGGCGGTCTCCGCCGGCAGCTGGATCGACGATACCGCGGCGGTGTTCGCGGCCGGCGCATCGGGCTGCGCCGAGCAGGCGGCGAGCGGCAGCAGCAACAACAGCGCCCTCATGCCGCATGCACCGCGATCGATGGCGCGGGGTTGCGCATATAGCCGCCCGGGTTCCAGATTGCCGTCATCCCCTGCACCTCGCCCGCGGTGTTCGCCGCGCGCGCCCACAGCCGATAGCCGACCCGGCCGCAGCCCGGCAGCGTCGCCTCCCACAGCCGGAAGCCATATTTGCCAAGATCCGGTCCAAGCGAAGCGCGTGCCACGTTCGCGCCCCGCATCCATCGACAGATCGACCCGCGCGACGCCATGCGCGCCGCCCATCGCCAGCCCGCGGACGTAGAAGGGATCGCCCGCCACCACCTTCGCATCGCCCGCCGGGCCGGTGAAAGAAGGCGCGCGGCACCATCTTCCCGATCGGTACGGTGGGAAAGTCCTTCGATCCCGGCGCGACATTCGCCCCCGGCGTCGCGGGGATGCGATACGCCTTGGCCATCCAGTAACCCGCGTCGGGCGCGGTCAGCACCCTCGATCCGGTCGAGCGCCTTGATCCAATAGGTCGAATACCAGCCCGGGCACCACGAGGCGCAGCGGAAAGCCGTTGAGCAGCGGCAGCGCCTGCCCGTTCATCGCGAAGGCGACCATCACCTCGCCGTCGCGCGCATGGTCGATGGCGAGCGATTTGGCGAACCACGGCGCGCCCGGGCGGCGGGGCGGTCGAGCCCGGCGACCTGCACCTCGACCGCGCCCGGCGCGACCCCGGCGAGGTCGAGCACGTCGCGCAGCCGCACGCCCGTCCACAGCGCATTGCCGATCGCGCCATCGCCCCATTGCGCGCCGGGTACGCGCGGGGTGAACAGCCCGCGCGAATTGCCCGAACACTGGTTCACCGCCGCGATCTCATACCGCGGCAGCCGTCGCAGCGCGTCGAGCGACAGGGCCAGCGGCTTGCGCACCGCGCCGCCGACGCGCAGGCGGAACGTGCCCGGATCGACCGACAGCGGGATGTCGGCATAATGCCAGCGCACGAAGAAGCGGTCGTTGGGGGTGAAGACCTCCCCATCCATCGCGCCCATCGGTGTTTCCAGCAGCGGCGCGCGCTCGCGCAGGACGATCATCGTGCCCTTCTGCGGCCAGTCGCCCGACAGCGCGCGGGTGCCGCCCGCAAAGCCCAGATCGATGGTCTGCGCCGCCGCGCCCGTCGCCAGCCCCGCGCCGCCCAGCCCGATCAGGCGGAGCGCGTCACGCCGGTCAGGCATTGGCCGCAACCGGGGCGAAGCGCGCCACCTGCCTGCCGACCCAGCCGAAGCTGCTCGACCACCGCGGCGTCGCTCGCGCCGCCGTCGGCATCGAACTTCGTCTGTGCCGAATTGACCGCGGCGGCGAACGGCGTCGGCCAGCCGCGCAGCGCGTGGACGATCGAGCGCAGCGCCGCGATCGTCGACCCCGTCGCCTGCCAGCCATAAGCGGTCGCGATCAGCCCCACCGGCACGTCGGCCCAGATAGGGGCGCGGCGCGTCCTTCGCGGTTTCCTCCAGCAGGTCGAGCGCGTTCTTGACCACGCCCGAGATGCTGCCGTGATAGCCGGGGCTGGCGATGATGACCGCCGACGCATCGCGCACCGCCGCGACGAAGTCCTGCTCTTCGGGCGTGCGCTCCGGTGCGCGCGGATCGTACAGCGGCAGCCGCCCCAGCGCCTCGCCGCCGAACAGGCGCGTGCGATACCCCTCCGCCTCCGCCGCGGCGAGCGCGATGCGCAGCCGCATGTTCGGTGGAGGAGGGGCCGCCCACGGTTGCCGCCGATCCCGACCACCAATGGCTTCGTCCCGCGTCGTTCACGTCGTCTTCCCCTTACAGCGGTGCGTGGTCGATATTCGGCAGCACATGGCGCGCGAACAGATCGGCTTCGGCGGCATGAGGGTAGCCGGACAGGATGAACGCGTCGATTCCCATCTCGCGGTACATCTCCAGCTTGGCGAGCACCTGATCGGGATCGCCGACGATCGCCGCGCCGCAGCCCGAGCGCGCGCGCCCGACGCCGGTCCACAGAATTCTCCTCGGGCATAGCCGTCGTCCGCCGCATTCTCGCGCAGCGCCGCCTGCGCCGCGACCCCGACCGAGGTCGAATCGAGCGGACTTGGCGCGGATTTCCGCCCCCTGCTGCGCGTCAGCTTCGACAACAGCCGGTCGGCCATAGGTGCGCGCCCTCGGCCTCCGTCTCGCGGACGATTGACGTGCGCGCGATAGCCGTAACTTCAGCTCGCGGCCGTATGTCGCCGCGCGGTCCTTCATGTCGGCGATGATCGCGGCGACATTCTCCTTCTTGTCGGGCCACATCAGGAACACGTCGCACGCCCGCGCCGCGGGCATCGCGCGCGTCCGGCGACAGGCCGCCGAAATACAGCGGCGGCGCCTTGCCCGACACGGTGCCGACGCGCGGCGGATCGATGTCCAGCTTCCATAATTCGCCCTGATGGTTCAGATGCTCGCTGTTGAGCATCGTCTTCAATATCTCCATCGCCTCGACCGTGCGGCGATAGCGCGGCGCCGATGCAGCGTCTCGCCGGGCATGTCGGAGGAGATGATGTTGATCTTCAGCCGCCCGCCGGAGATGCGGTCGATCGTCGCGATCTGGCGCGCCAGCTGCGGCGGCCATGTCTCGCCGATGCGGGTCGCCATAAGGAGGATGGATCTTGCGCGTCAGCGTCGCGATCGCGGCGGCAAACGCGGTGGTATCGATGCCGAGCGCATAGCCCGACGGCAGCAGGATATTGTCGAACCCGCCGGTTTCCGCCTGCATCACGATGTCGCGGCAATGCTCCCAGCTGGATTGCAGCCGCGGGTCGGGCTGGCCCAGGAACTCGTAATCGTCGTCGCACAGCGCGAGAACCACGCGATCTCGCAAGGGTTGGTCACATCCGTCTCCCTGTTGTTCGTCTCTTGGCCGTCATTCCCGCGAAGGCAGGAATCCATTGCCGCTGCCGGTCCGACTCTTGGCGACCACCTGCGCGAATGGATCCCCGCC
>NZ_JAQIJJ010000001.1:0-22718 GCF_036946305.1 Sphingomonas adhaesiva | reverse complement strand
CGGCGTTCATCGCGACGCGGCGGCGGGGTAAGCCGGGTGCTTGCATCCGTGCGCGCCACGCCGCATAGACCGCGCCAAACCGTTCGACCGACCCGTAGCTCTTCAAGGAACCAGCGCTTGGCCACCAGACCCGACCGCCCGCGCAGCCCGCACCTGTTCAGCGGCCCGCTCGCGATCCACTATCGCTGGAGCCCGGCGATGACCGCGTCGATCATGCATCGCGTGACCGGCGACGGCATGGCGACCGTGGGCACGGTCCTGCTCGTCTGGTGGCTGGCGGCGATCGCATCGGGGGCGGATGCCTATGCCACCTTCCTCGACGTGTTCACGACCTCGACCGGCCGGCTCAACGTGCTGGGCTGGATCGTCGGCGTCGGGCTCACCTGGTCGCTGTTCCAGCATATGATGAGCGGGATCCGCCACTTGGTGATGGACACCGGCGCGGCGTTCGAGCTGAAGGCCAATCGCACCTTCGCCATGCTGACCTTCGTCGCCTCGGCGCTGCTGACGGTTGCCTTCTGGCTCTATCTGGGGATCAAGTGATGAGCACCGAGATCGGCCGGGTCCGCGGGCTGGGCAGCGCGCACGCCGGGGCGCACCACTGGTGGCATCAGAAGCTGACCGCGGGCACCAACCTGCTGCTGATGGCGTGGCTGCTGGCGTCGATCGCGACGCTGCCGTCCTATGATTACGTCACGGTGCGGCTGTGGCTGCATTCGATGTGGGGCGGCGGTGCCGATGGTGCTGCTGATCGCCTCGGTCTTCTACCACTTCCGCCTCGGGCTGCAGGTCGTGATCGAGGATTATTCGCACAAGAAAATCGCTTCGTGATGATGATCCTGCTGAACGTCTTCACCGTCGCGACCGCCGCCATCGCCATCTTCTCGATCCTCAAGGTCGCCTTCGGAGCCGCCGCCTGATGTCTGATGCGTATAAGATCATCGATCATACCTATGACGCGGTCGTGGTCGGCGCGGGCGGATCGGGGCTGCGCGCCACGATGGGCATCGCGGAGAGCGGGCTGAAGACCGCCTGCATCACCAAGGTGTTCCCGACCCGCTCGCACACCGTCGCGGCGCAGGGCGGCATCGCCGCGTCGCTCGGCAACAACTCGCCCGATCACTGGTCGTGGCACATGTTCGACACCGTCAAGGGCTCCGACTGGCTCGGCGACCAGGACGCGATCGAATATATGGTGCGCGAGGCGCCGGCCGCGGTGTACGAGCTGGAGCACGCCGGCGTGCCGTTCAGCCGCAACGACAATGGCACCATCTACCAGCGCCCGTTCGGCGGCCACATGCAGAACATGGGCGAGGGGCCTCCCGTGCAGCGCACCTGCGCCGCGGCGGACCGCACCGGCCACGCCATGCTTCACGCTTTGTACCAGCAGTCGCTGAAGTACGACGCCGATTTCTACGTCGAATATTTCGCGCTCGACCTCATCATGGAGAATGGGGCCTGCCGCGGCGTGATCGCGCTGTGCATGGAGGACGGCTCGATCCACCGCTTCCGCAGCCACGCGGTGGTCCTCGCCACCGGCGGCGGCGGGCGCGTGTACCAGTCGGCGACCTCGGCGCATACCTGCACCGGCGACGGCAATGGCATGGCGCTGCGCGCCGGGCTGCCGCTCCAGGACATGGAGTTCGTCCAGTTCCACCCGACCGGCATCTACGGCGCGGGCGTCCTCATCACCGAGGGTGCGCGCGGCGAGGGCGGCTACCTCACCAACTCCGAGGGCGAGCGCTTCATGGAGCGCTACGCTCCGTCTGCAAAGGACCTCGCCAGCCGCGACGTCGTCGCGCGCTCGATGGCGATGGAGATGCGCGAGGGCCGCGGCGTCGGCAAGGACAAGGACCACATCTTCCTCCACCTCGACCATATCGATCCCAAGGTGCTGCACGAGCGGCTGCCGGGCATCACCGAGACGGGGAAGATCTTCGCGGGCGTCGACCTGACGCGCCAGCCGCTCCCCGTCACGCCCACCGTCCACTACAACATGGGCGGCATCCCGTGTAACTATCACGGCGAGGTCGTGAATCCGCGCGACGGCAACCCCGATGCGATCGTGCCCCGGCCTGTTCGCGGTGGGCGAGGCGGCGTGCGTCTCGGTCCACGGCGCCAACCGTCTCGGCTCCAATTCGCTGATCGACCTCGTCGTCTTCGGCCGCGCCACCGGCCTGCGCCTCAGGGAGACGCTGAAGCCGAACACCTCGCACAACCCGCTGCCCAAGGGCTCGGAGGAGATGGCGCTCGGCCGGCTCGATCACTTCCGCCATGCCAAGGGGGCGACGCCCACCGCGCAGCTGCGCGCCGAGATGCAGAAGACGATGCAGAAGCACTGCGCCGTGTTCCGCGACACCGCGCTGCTGGCGGAGGGCGTGCAGAAGATCGAGGGCATCAACCGCGGGATGCAGGACATCGGCCTCACCGACCGCTCGCTGATCTGGAACACCGATCTGGTCGAGACGCTGGAGCTCGACAATCTGATCGGCCAGGCGGTCGTGACGATGAAGAGCGCCGACAACCGCAAGGAAAGCCGCGGCGCGCACATGCACGAGGATTTCCCCGAGCGCGACGACGCCAACTGGATGAAGCACACCACCAGCACCTTCGATGGCTGGGGCGGCAAGGGCGGCGCGGTCGCGATCGATTATCGCCCGGTCCACGACTATACGCTCACCGACGACGCGGAATACATCAAGCCGAAGAAGCGGGTGTATTGAGCCACGCGCCCCGCCGTCCATCGGCGGCGGGGTAGAAGGTGTACCTGAGCGCCCGGTCGCTACCGCGGTGCGGTTCGATCAGATCGTAAACATTTCCGTGAGAATGCCCAGCACTCCCGAGAGCGTTGGGCCATCAAGCGCCCCCAGCCGCTTGACCAGTCGTCGACGGTCCAGCGTCCTGATCTGATCGGGAAGAACAAGTCCATCCTTGCCGCGAAAGGAGACCGGCATCCGGAAGCGGGCGGGGTGACTGCCACTGGTGAGCGGAGCGACGATCATGGTCGGCGCGCGGCCGTTCAACTCATCCGGCGAGACGATGACGCAGGGGGCGCGTCTTCTGGATCTCACGCCCGATGGTCGGATCGAGCGTGCACAGCCACACCTCGCCGCGCTTCACCAGTCGAGCTCGCAATCACCTTCCACGGCAACGTCGAGCCACTCTTTCTCTTCGACGGTGATCTCGTGGCTCGCGAGGCAGGCAGCATCCTCGGCCCAGCCGCTGCGCGCTTTGCGTAACGGGGTGACGATCACGCGACCGGCATCAACGCGAACGTCCAGAGGCGTTCCTACCGTAGCGCCGAGCTCTTGCAGGATAGCCTTCGGTACGATCATCCCGACCGAGTTTCCCATCTTTCGCAGCGCAGTTTCCATAGCCCCAACATAGTCGGTTGCATTGGTTTATAACAAGGTTATAACCGCGCTTCCACCGCGGCGCGCACCAGCGGCATGCGATCGTTGCCGAAATACATGTCGTCGCCGCCGACGAAGATCGTCGGCGACCCGAACCCGCCCCGCGCGATCAGCTCGTCGGTGTTGGTGCGTAGCTGCGCCTTGACCGCTTCGTCGCCGATCGCCGCGACCATCGCGTCGCCATCGACCCCCACCTCCGCCGCGACGCCGCGCAGCACCGCGTCGTCCGACAGGTCGCGGTCGTCGGTCCAATAGGCCCGGAATGCGGCGCGCGCAAAGGGGACGCAGTCCTGCCCCAGCCAGCAGCACGCGCGCATCGCCTTCACGCTGTTGACCGGGAAGACGCTCGGCGGAAAGCGGATCTCCAGCCCCTGAAGTCGCGCCCAGTCGCGCAGGTCCTTCGCCATGTAGCGCGCCTTGGCCGGCACCGGATCGGCGCGCTGCGCATAGACCGATCGGTTGACCGTATTGAACACGCCGCCGACCAGGATCGGCCGCCACGTGATCCCGACGCCCAGATCGGCGCCCAGCGGCTGGATGCTCTCGAAGCCCAGCCACGTCCACGGCGACGAACAGTCGAAGAAGAACTCGATCATGGATGACCTCTCCCTGCTCGGGAGTGTCGCCCACCGCCGCCATCGAGGCAAGCGATCGACTTGGATCACGCTCTACGGTCGTGCGACCGCCGCCACGTCCGCCCGCGACCAGCCGCCGCCCATCGCCTGATACAGCGCGATATAGCTGGTCAGACGATCCGCCTGCGCCTGCACCAGCGACAGTTCCGCGGTCAGCAGGTTCCGTTGCGCATCCAGCTGTTCGATATAGCCCGAATAACCCGCGCGGTAGCGGTTGGACGCATTCTGGAGTGCGCCCCGCGCCGCCGCCGCCTGATCCCCGAGCGCGCTGGCCTGCTCCCCGGTGCGCCGCACCCCGGCCCAGCGCATCGTCGACCTCGCGAAACGCCGTCAGCGCGGTACGGCGATAGGCGAAGGCCGCCTGGTCGCGCCGCGCGGTCGCCGCCCGCTCCTGCGCCCGCAGTCGTCCGCCGTCGAAGATCGGCGCCAGAATGCTCGCCCCCAGCGAGAACAGCGCGACCGGCTGCGACAGCGCGGTCGACAGCACCACGCCCGCAGACCCGGTGAGCGCGATATTGGGCAGCATCGCGGCGCGCTGACTGTCGAGCGTGCGGTCGGCCGCGACCAGCGTCTGCTCGGCCTGAAAGATGTCGGGACGGCGGCGCAGCAGGTCCGCGGGCAGCCCGCCCGGGATCGGCGGCGTGGCGATCGCCTTCAGTGCGCGGGCCCCGTGCGATCGCCCGCGGCGTGTCGCCGGTCAGGACCGCCAGCGCGTTCTCCGCCCGGGTGATCGCCAGTTCGGCGGCGGGGACGAGCTGAGCGGTCGCGGCATATTCGCCCTGCGCCTGCCGATATTCCAGCCGCGAGGTATAGCCGGTCTCGAACCGCCGCCGGGCGATCCTCAGCGAATCGGCCCGCGCCGCCAGCGTCTGCCGCGCGATCGCCAGCCGCTGGTCGAGCGCGCGGAGCGTGACATAGCCCGATGCCGCCGCCGCCGCGGTGGCGAGGCGCACCGTATCGCGCGCCGCCTCGGTCGCCAGCAGCTGCGCGCGCGCGCCGCCCGCGTCGCCTGCCGCAGCCGCCCGAACAAATCGAGGTCGAAGCTGGCGGTGACGTTGGGCTGGACCGCCGCCGACTGCGTCGCCCGGCCCAGCGCGCTCAGCGACTGACCCTGCGTTTCCGGCACGGTGCCACCGATCGTCGGGAGCAGCTGCGCCCGCGCCAGCGCCTCTGCGGCGCGCGCTTCCTCCACCCGTGCCACCGCGATGTCGATGTCGACGTTGTTGGCCAGCGCGCGCTCGACCAGCGCGGTCAGCTGCGGATCGTCGAATCCCTGCCACCATTCGCCCGCTATCGCGGCGTCGCCCGGCAGCGCGGTACGCCACGCCGGCGGGGGGCACGACCGCGGCGGCGGGCGGCGCGGCGGCGCGGGGGCCGGGCAGGGTGCATCCCGCCAGCATCACCGGCGCCAGCAGCAGCGAACGCCGCCTCACCGCGCCACCGCCGTGGCGGTGTCGACATGCGCCTGCACCGACATGCCGGGGCGCAACCGCGCGGCGAGCGGCTGGCCGGGATCGATGCGGATCCGGACCGCGATCCGCTGCGGCACCTTCGTGAAATTGCCCGTCGCGTTGTCGGACTTCAGCACCGCGAACTCGCTGCCCGCGGCAGGCGAGATGCGCTCGACGCGTCCGGTCAGTCGTGCGTTGGCCAGTCCGTCGACGGTGAAGGTGGCGGGTTGCCCCACCGCGATCCGGGCGGTCTGCGCCTCCTTGAAATTGGCGATGACCCAGGTTTCGGGCGGCACCAGGAACATCAGCTGCGAACCCGCGGTGACATATTGCCCGACGCGGACGCCCACCTCGCTCAGCCGCCCGGCTTCGGGTGCGCGGATGACGGTATTGGCGAGGTCGATCCGCGCCAGCCGCAGCGCGGCCTGCGCGCCCGACACGCCCGCCTGCTGCCCGCCGCGGCCGACCTCCACCGTGCGGATGTCCTGCCGCGCGATCTCCCGGGCGGCGGCGGCCTGCTTCACCTGCGCCTGCGCCTGACGCAGCGCAGCGAGCGTCTGGTCGCGCTCGCGCAGCGACACCGAGCCATCGGTGACGAGGTCGTTGACGCGGTTCATATCGGCCTGCGCGCGCATCAGCTGCGCCTGCGCATTGGCGACCGCGGCCTCCTGCGCACCGAAGCTGGCGTTGCGACTGGCGGCGGACTGGCGGCTGTTGGCGAGCGTGGCGGCGGCGGCCTCCACCTGCGCCTGCGCCTGGTCGACGCGTTGCGCATAGATGCGCCGGTCGATCTCCACCAGCGGCTGGCCGGCGGCGACCCGATCGAAGTCGTGGACCAGCACGCGGATGACATAGCCCGACACCTGCGGCGCGATGACCGTCGTGCGCCCGCGGACATAGGCGTTGTCGGTCGACTGGACTGCGCTGTCGAAGGGCCAGATCCGCCAAGCCGCCAGCACCGCGGCGATCCCGGCCAGCACCAGCACCGCGACCAGCGCAAGGCTGCGCGCCGACAGCGCGGGTGGCCGCCAACCGGAGCCCGCCGGTGCCGGCGCCGGTGCCGTCGGGGCGGGGGCGGCTTCGGCCTCGCGTTCCTCGGTAGCGGGAGCGGCGGAGATGGAAGTATCGGTCATGCGGCGATCGCCCGGCGTTCGCGCCACTGGCGGCGCGCAAGGAGGAAGAGGAGGTAGAGGAAGGTCAGCGCGGCCAACACCGCGATCAGGCGGAAGACGTCGTCATAGGCCAGCACGTTCGCCTCCCGTGTAGCGGTCTGCGACAGCAGGGCGCCGCCCTCCGCGCTGCGCAGCGCCGGATCACCCACCACCCGCGCCACCCCGCCGGCCCCGGCCTGTAGCCGGGCCTGGACGAGCGGGTCGGTGGGGTCGATCTGCTGCACCAGCGCGGCGCTGTTCGCTTTCTCGCGCACCACCTGATAGGTGCCAAGCATCGCGGTGCCGGCCAGGCCGCCGAGCGAATTGATCATGCCGAACAGCGCGATGAAGCTGATGACGTGCCCGGTCCCCTGCTGGAGCGCGCGCGTCATCCCGAACAGCAGGGACGGGCCGAGGAAGAAGGTCGCACAGAACGCGATTGTCGCCTGCGTCAGGTAGAGCTGCGGCGCGCGCGTCAGGCTGGTGGCGTGCGAATCCGCCCAGGCGGCGACCGCGACCAGCCCGATCGCGAGCATGACGGGGTGCGCCAGCCGGTTGACGTCGAGCGTCACCGCGCTGGCCACCACGCCGGCGATGCTGGCGATCAGGATGATGGTGAAGAACGGCATCAGCTGGTCGTTGTTCTGCCCCAGCACCGTCAGCAGCCCGACCGCGCCATAGCTCTGCTCCGACAGGACGATCCGCGCCATGATGGTGACGACCGTGAAGCGGACGATGTCGGCGCTCGCCAGCCAGCGGGTGTTGAGCAGCGGGTTGGCGCGGTGGTGCTCGATCACGAGCGCGGCGGCGAGGAGCGGGATCGCGGCGACCAGCGCCCAGCCGATCCATGTCGCCTGCGTCCACCACACGATCCGTCCCAGCCCCAGCACTGCGGCAAACAGCGCGGCGGCCATCGCGAAGAGGACGAAGGTCACGAAGTCGAGCCGTTCGAATGCCTTCTGCCGCGTCGTCGGTGGCAGGCGGAAGGCCAGCACCGCGCCCAGGCTCATCAGCGCCAGCCCCAGTTCGAAGAGATAGAGCGTGCGCCACTGGCTCATCGCCAGCAGTTCGGGGGAGAACAGGCGCGCCAGCGGCGTGGCGCATTGCGGCACCCCGATCCCGACCACGATCGCGCGCAGCCGCCACGGTGCGGGAAAGGCCTGCATGAAGTAATAGAGCGAGAAGGTGCTGAGCGCGGCGCCCGCCATGCCGCTGGCCGCACGCACCAGGATGGCGGAGGCGAAGTCGTGGACGAACAAATGCGCGAGCGTGAGCACCGCGTACAGCGCGATGAAGATGACCGCGAAGGGGCGCAGCCCGAATTGCTGGCGGAACTTGATGAGCAGCAGGTTGATGCTGACGTTCGTCATCACATAGACGGTCGGCAGCCACGCGATCTCCGCCGGGTCGAGCCCGAGCGACCCCGCCAGCGTCGTGGTGTTGGCCGCCACCAGCGCATTGCCCAGCCCGCCGGTCAGCCCCAGCAGCGTCGCCACCGCGCCATAGGCGATGCGGCGCCGCGCCGGATGCTCCGGGGAGCCGGGCGATCCGGGCATGGCCGGGCGTTCATGGGGCGCGAAATCCCATGTCTCTTCGGAAAGGAAGGCGCGGAGCCGCGCGGCGAGCGTCATGACGAGGGGAGAACGCGGATGCGTAACGATCTGTTGCTTGTTACGATCTGCCTCGTTCGTCACTCCACCCAGTCGAGCCCGATATCGCGGTAGACGCCGCGGTCCTCGTCCCAGCCGGGCTTCACCTTGACGTGCAGGTAGAGGTGGACGGGGCGGTCGAGCAGCACGGCCAGCTCCGCGCGCGCGCGGGCGCCGATCTCGCGGATGCGCGCGCCGCCCTTGCCGAGCACGATCGCGCGCTGGGTGGGGCGTTCGACCAGGATCTGCTGGTGGATCTCGGTCGAGCCGTCGCCGCGGTCGGCGAATTTCTCGGTCTCCACCACGCTGGCGTAGGGAAGCTCGGCATGGAGCTGGAGGTAGAGCTGCTCGCGCGTCACCTCGGCGGCAAGCGCGCGCTCGCTGGCGTCGGACACCTGATCCTCGGGGAAATGCCACGGCGCCTCGGGCATGGCGTCGGCCAGCGCATCCTTCAGCTCGGACAGGCCGTCGCCGGTCTGTGCCGAGACGAAGAACGTCTCCCTGAACGACAGGATCGCGTTCAACCGCTCGGCGTGGAGCAGCAGCTTCGGCTTGTCGGCGATGTCCACCTTGTTGAGGATCAGGTAGATCGGCTCGCGGCGGTCCTTCAGCCCTTCCGCGATCTCCGTCACCTTCGGTCCCAGCCCGCCCTTGGCGTCGACCACCAGCGCGATGACGTCCGCACCCTCCGCCCCGCCCCAGGCCGCGGCAACCATGGCGCGGTCGAGGCGGCGGCGGGGCTCGAAGATGCCGGGGGTGTCGACCAGCAGCAGCTGCGTCTCGTCACGGATCGCGACGCCCATCAGGCGGGTACGGGTGGTCTGCGCCTTGGGGCTGACGATCGCGACCTTCTGGCCGACGAGCGCGTTGACGAGGGTGGATTTCCCCGCGTTCGGCGCGCCCACGACCGCGATCAGGCCGCACCGATGTTGGCGATGTTGGTTCATTCGCCGGCCAGAGCACTTTTCAGCCGCGAGAAGAAGCCCTGCGATTGCGGGCATTCCTCACCTGTCTCGGTCTCGCGGAACATCTCCAGAAGTTCGCGCTGGCGGGCGGTAAGTTTGCTGGGCGTCTCCACATCGACCTGGATGACCAGGTCGCCGTGGCCGCGGCCCTGCAACACCGGCATGCCGGCGCCGCGCTGCTTGAGCTGGCGGCCCGACTGGATGCCGGCGGGGATCTTCACCTCGTGACGGCGGCCGTCGAGCCCGGGGATGGACATCGTGCCGCCGAGCGCGGCGGTGGTGAAGCTGATCGGCGCGCGCGCGAACAGCGTCGTTCCCTCGCGCTCGAAGATCGCGTGCCGCTTCACGTGGAGGAAGATGTAGAGGTCGCCCGGCGGAGCGCCGCGCGCGCCCGCCTCGCCCTCGCCGGTCAGGCGCACGCGCGTCCCCTCGTCGACGCCGGCGGGCACGTTGACCGCGAGCGTCCTGGTCTTCTCGACGCGCCCCTCGCCGCGACAATCGGGGCAGGGGTCGGTGATGACCTCGCCCGAGCCGTGGCAGACCGGACACGCGCGCTCGACGACGAAGAAGCCCTGTTGCGCGCGGACCTTCCCCTGGCCCTGGCAGTGATGGCAGGTGTGCGCGTGGGTCCCCGGCTTCGACCCCGAGCCGTGGCAGCTGTCGCAGGCGGCGGAGATGTCGACGGTGATCTCCGTCTCCTTGCCGTGGAACGCTTCCTCGAGCGTGATCTCCATGTCGTAGCGCAGATCGGCGCCGCGGCGGACCTGGCGCCCGCCGCCGCCGCCGCGCCCGCCCATGAACTCGCCGAACACGCTTTCGAAGATGTCGGAGAAGCCGGAGAAATCCTGCGCGCCGTGTCCGCCGCCGCCGCCCATGCCCTGCCGGAACGCGGCATGGCCGAAGCGGTCGTAGGCGGCACGCTTCTGCGGATCCTTCAGGCAGTCATAGGCCTCGCTGACCGCCTTGAACTTGGCCTCGGACTCCTTGCACCCGGCATTCTTGTCGGGGTGATATTTCATCGCGAGCTTGCGGTATGACGATTTGATCGTCGCGGCGTCCGCGGTGCGCTCGCATTCGAGCAGCTCGTAATAGTCGACTTCGGTCATGCGGCCTCGGCGTCGGATCGGGGGGTATGCGCGACCCGGATCATGGCAACGTCATTCCCGCGCAGGCGGGAATCCAGACAGGCTGACGTGAGGAAAAGAGCCGCAGCGTCAGTGCGTCTGGATCCCCGCCTGCGCGGGGATGACGGAAAGAAGGGGGCAGGTGCGGCCACGAGCGCTGGTGGACGTTGCATCGCTACCTTTCCTCTCCGCGCCTCACCCCGACCCTCTCCCCTCGAAGGGGAGAGGGGGCTTACGGTCACTTCTGGTCGTCGACCTCGGAGAACTCCGCGTCGACCACGTCGTCCTTCTTGGCCTCGGCCTCGGTCGCACCCGCCTGCGGCGCGGCTTCCGACTGCTGCTGCTTGTCGTAGATCGCCTGGCCCAGCTTCATCGCGACCTGCGCCAGCGCCTGGCTCTTCTCGTTCATCGCCTCGGGATCGCCGCCCTCGACCGCCGCCTTCGCGGCGTCGATCGCGGACTGGATCTCGCCCTTCAGCGCGTCGTCCACCTTGTCGCCGTTGTCGGCCAGCTGGCGCTCGGTGGTGTGGATCAGGCTCTCGGCGTTGTTCTTCGCCTCCGCCGCGGCCCGGCGCTTCTTGTCTTCCTCGGCGAAGCTTTCCGCGTCGCGCACCATCTGTTCGATGTCGGAATCGGACAGGCCGCCCGATGCCTGGATGCGGATCTGCTGCTCCTTGCCGGTGCCCTTGTCCTTGGCCGACACGTTGACGATGCCGTTGGCGTCGATGTCGAACGTCACCTCGATCTGCGGCACGCCGCGCGGCGCGGGCGGGATGCCGACCAGATCGAACTGGCCCAGCATCTTGTTGTCGGCCGCCATCTCGCGCTCGCCCTGGAACACGCGGATGGTGACGGCGCCCTGGTTGTCGTCCGCGGTCGAATAGGTCTGCGACTTCTTCGTCGGGATCGTCGTGTTGCGATCGATCATGCGCGTGAACACGCCGCCCAGCGTCTCGATACCCAGCGACAGCGGGGTCACGTCGAGCAGCAGCACGTCCTTCACGTCGCCCTGCAGCACGCCGGCCTGGATCGCGGCGCCCATCGCGACGACCTCGTCCGGGTTCACGCCGGTGTGCGGATCCTTGCCGAAGAACTGCTTCACCACCTCGCGCACGCGCGGCATGCGGGTCATGCCGCCCACCAGCACGACGTCGGCGATGTCGTCCGCCTTCAGCCCGGCATCGGCCAGCGCCTTCTTGCAGGGTTCCAGCGTCCGCTTGACGAGGTCCTCGACCAGCCGCTCCAGATCGGCGCGGGTGATCGTGCGGACGAGATGCTTCGGGCCGTTCTGATCGGCGGTGATGAAGGGCAGGTTGACCTCGGTCGACTGCGCCGACGACAGCTCGATCTTCGCCTTCTCGGCGGCTTCCTTCAGCCGCTGGAGCGCCAGCTTGTCCTTGGTGAGGTCGATGCCCTCATCCTTCTGAAAGCCCTGCGCCAGATAGTCGACGATCTTGTTGTCGAAATCCTCGCCGCCCAGGAAGGTGTCGCCGTTGGTCGCCTTCACCTCGAACACGCCGTCGCCGATCTCCAGGATCGAGACGTCGAAGGTGCCGCCGCCCAGGTCGTAGACCGCGATCGTCTTGCCGTCCTGCTTGTCGAGGCCGTAGGCCAGCGCCGCCGCGGTCGGCTCGTTGATGATGCGCAGCACCTCCAGCCCCGCGATCTGCCCGGCGTCCTTGGTCGCCTGGCGCTGCGCGTCGTTGAAGTACGCCGGCACGGTGATGACCGCCTGCGTCACCGTCTCGCCCAGATGGCTCTCGGCGGTTTCCTTCATCTTCTGGAGCGTGAAGGCCGAAATCTGCGACGGGCTGTATTCCTTGCCGCCGGCCGCGACCCATGCGTCGCCGTTCTGGCCGCGCACGATCTTGTAGGGGACCAGCTCGGTGTCCTTCTTGGTCACCGGGTCGTCGAAGCGGCGGCCGATGAGGCGCTTGACCGCGAAGATGGTATTGTCGCCGTTGGTCACCGCCTGGCGCTTGGCCGGCTGACCGATCAGTCGCTCGCCATCCTTCGCGAAGGCGACGATCGACGGCGTGGTGCGCGCGCCCTCCGCATTCTCGATGACCTTGGCCTTTCCGCCCTCCATCACCGCGACGCACGAATTGGTGGTGCCGAGATCAATACCGATAACTTTTGCCATGAGTGCCTAACCTAGCCCCTGCGTATCCAGAAAAGATGACGGGCTGCGTCCCGTTTCGGCGGCGCAACCGTGTCGATGCTGCGCGATATAGGGGGCCGCTCGCGCCCCGCAAGAAGGACGGCGCACGAGCAGGGAACCGTTGCGTGTCCCATGCGTGGAACGTACAGGAGCCGACATGTCCACCGCCCGCATCTTCCAGCGCCCCAAGAACGCCATGCAGTCCGGCAAGCACCGCACCGATCGGTGGCAGCTGGAATTCGAGCCGGGCGAGGCCAAGCGCCCCGATCCGCTGACCGGCTGGGCGGGCAGCGGCGACACGCGCGACCAGATCAGGCTGTCGTTCCCGACGTGCGAGGCGGCGATCGCCTATGCCGAGCGCGAGGGGCTGGCCTATACGGTGATCCCGGCGCCGGCGAAGACGCTGAAGCTGCAGAGCTACGCCGACAATTTCCGGTGAGGTGAGGGGCAGGCATCGCCTCTCCCCTCCCTCTCTGGGGGGCGGAGTGGATGGCGGCGTGACGATACGGCGCCCACGAGCATGGCGGCGGCCGTACCGCCCGGCCGCCACCCACCCCAACCCCTCCCTTGAAGGGAGGGGCCAAGGTACGTCAGCGTGGCGTCAGCACGATCGTCGTCGCATCGGGCCGCGTGGCGCGGGCGGTGCCATAGGCCTCCAGCGCGGCGACCAGCGCATCGGTGCCGCCCGCGGTGCGCAGCGAGCCGCTGAACGGATGCGCCGCCAGCCCTGCGTCACGGATGACGATGCGACGCGCGTCGTAGCGCTGGAGCGCGGCGGCGACCTGCGCCAGCGGGGTGGCGGCGAAGGTGAGGCGACCGTCCTGCCAGCCGGCGGTGTCGGCGGCGCGACCCTCCACCACCGCGACCGAGCGCGGGGTGGTGGTCAGTACCTGTCCCGCCGCCATGACGCGCGTACCCCGCGGGGTGGCGACGCGGACGACGCCCTCCGTCAGCGCGACCGTCATCGTGCCGTCGGGGCCGCGCTCCACGGTGAAATGCGTGCCCACCGCGGTTACGGTATTGCCGTCGGTCGCGACGATGAAGGGATGCACGCGGTCCTTTTCCACCGCAAAGGCGGCGCGGCCGGCGAGCAGGTCGACGCGGCGGTCGTTCACCCGGTGCGGGATCGACACGGCGGAGGCAGCGTCGAGCGTCATGACCGACCCGTCGGGCAGGCGGATGCGCCGCTGCTCGCCGATGGCGGTCGCGTAATGCGTCGCGCCCGCGCTCGAATGCGCGTGCGCGGGTTCGGCGGGTTCGCGGTGCGACAGGATCGTGCCCGTGCCGATCACCGCGGCGAGCGCGGCGGCGGTCGCGAAGATCGGCCAGCGCTGGACCGCGGGGCGGGGCGATGCGCCGCCGAGCGCCTGCGCCCTGAGCGCGATCATCGCGGGATCGTCGGCGATCCCGCCCAGCGCCGTGTCGAGCGAATCGACCTGCGCTGCCGCGGCGCCATGGGCCGGATCGGCGCGGCGCCAGCCATCCGCGGCGGCGCGGTCGCCCGCGGTCGCGTCGTCGGCGCGCAGGCGCGCGTACCAGCCCGCGGCCTGCGCGGCTGGATCCTCTCCATGGTCGCGCGTCATGCGTCGGCGGACGCTGCCAGGATGCGGATGGCCTTCATGATGTGCTTTTCCACCGCGCTTACCGAAATCCCCATGTGTCGGGCGATGGCCGCGTAGCTCATTTCCTCGAAGCGGTGAAGGACGAACGCCTGCCGGGTGCGATCCGGCAGGTCCCCCACCGCCGCGACGAGCCGCGACCAGCGTTCCTTGCCCATCAAGACGCGCTCGGGCGAGCGTCCCTCAACCGGGTGATCGGTTTCTTCGAGCGGGGCGTGGCGCGAGCGCTGGCGCACGATGTCGCGCCGCGCGCGATCGGTCAGCACGCTTTGCGCCACCTGGAACACATAACCCTGGAGATTGGCGATCTCGCCCTCGGCGCGGCGCGTCTGCATGCGCAGCGCCACGTCCTGCACCAGATCGTCGACATCGTCGGGCGCCGCGCGCTTGGCCAGGAAGCGGCGGATCACGGGCAGCAGCGGGGCGATCTCCTCCCCCCGCTTGCGCGCGCGCGCGTCGCGTCCGATCGACGTGGAGCCCCAGCGGGGCTGCGCGGTCAGCACCAAGATTCGTCCCCCGTTCGGCTCGTCATGGGCAAGCGATGCTCACCCTTTTTGCCGGCGTCCTCCCCCGACGCTTGTGGAGCGCAAACGATCATGTTGTAACCGTTCCGTCAAGCGCCGCGTTCGCGGATATGACCGCCATCTTGCGGTAAAGGGCCGCGGAATTGCCGTGGGGGGCGGCGTTGGCGACATATCCGTGCGTGCGGCCGGATCGGCGGGGGGTGGCGAGTGACGGGGCGCCGCGAGCGGTGCGGGGGGTTGTCGGGGGTTGCGATCGCGCTGTCGGTCGCGGCGCTGCTCCCCTGCGTCCCGGCGCGCGCGGCGGGGGCCGAGACGGTGACGCGCACGCCGCTGCCGCGCGACGTGCCGGCGGGGCCGCTCGACGTCGTCCTGCGCCGCGTCGCGGCGGATGCGGACGAGCAGATCCTGGTCGATCCGGCGATCGTGGCGCGGCGCCGCGCGCCGCCGGTCGCGCGCGGCACCCCGCTCGACGTCGCGCTGGCGTTGGTGCTGGAGGGAAGCGGGCTGTCGATCCGCCGCGTCGGACCGGGGGTGCTGGTCGTGGTCGCGCCCCCGCCGCGGCCGGACGACCTGCGCGCGCGCGACCCCGACATCGTCGTCACCGCGCTGCGCCGTCCCACCCTGCTGAGCGAGGCGGGGCCGGACCTGGCGGTCGTGTCCGGCGCGACGCTGGCGCAGACCCGTACCGTCGAGCGCCGCGCGCTCGTGCGCCTGCTGCCCGCGCTGACCGCGACCACGACCGGGCCGATGCAGCAGCGGCTGTCGGTGCGCGGCGTGCTGGGAACGGGGGAGGGGACGGTCGGAATCTATTTCGGCGAAATTCCCGTCACCGCGCCGTCCGGCACCGGGTTCGATCCCGGCGGCATGTCGCCCGACATCGACCTGATCGATATCGAGCGGGTCGAGCTGCTGAAGGGGCCGCAGGGGACGTTGTACGGCGCGTCGTCGATGGGGGGCACGTTGCGCACGATCTTCCGCCAGCCCGATGCCGATCGCTGGGCGGCGGAGGTCGGCACCGAGATCGGCGCGACCACCGGCGGCGGGCCGGGCGCGGCGTTGTCGGCGATGGTCAACGTGCCGCTGGTGCGCGAGCGACTGGCGTTGCGCGTGGTCGCGGGGCGGCGGCGGATCGGGGGCGCGATCGACAATGCGCGGCTGGGCTACCGCGACGGCGACACCGCGGACCGCGACAGCGCGCGCGTCGCGCTCGCCTGGACGCCCGACGACCGGCTGCGCATCGACCTGTCCGCGCTGGTGCAGGAGAACCGCATCGCGGACGGCGGCGTCGGCGTGCTGGACGACGGCCCGCGGCGCGCCGACCTGCCGGTGCGCGTGCCCAGCAGCGAGCGGTTGCGGCTGGTCAGCGGCACGCTGCGCTGGGCGCCGGGCGCGCTGCGGCTGACCGCGACGCTGTCGCACTACGACTGGCGCACGGTGCGTCAGATCGACTTCACCAACGTGCTGGCGCGCCAGCGGGGGAGCGAGGCGGCCTGTCGCCGTTACGGCGTCGCCGCGGGACTGGGCGCGAGCTGTACCGACGCGGTGCGGGCGAGCTATCGCGCGTGGCTGGAGACGCGGCTGCCGGCGGTGCTCTTCCAGCCGATGGCGCTCCGCAGCAGCATCGCGGAGGTGCGCTTGTCCGACGACGGCAACGGTCCGTGGCGCTGGACGGTCGGCGCCTTCGCGGAGCGCCGCTCCGACCGTGCCGACAGCAACACCGCGCGCGCCGATGCGGCGACGGGGGCGCTGATCCTCCCGCTCGACCTGACCGGACAGCGCCTGCTCGACATGCGGCTCGACCAGCAGGCGGTCTATGCGGAGGGCAGCCGCGTGCTGGGGGGCGGCTTCACCGCGACGCTCGGCGCGCGCGCCTATCGCTACGTCCGCGTGGCGGGCGGATCGGTGCCGGTGCCCAATATCGTCACCGGCACCGGGCTGGTCGAGGAGGCGCGCTATCGCACCACCGCGACGGGCCGCAACCTGAAGGCCGCGCTCGACTGGCGTGGCGGCGGCGGGCTGCTGGTGCGGCTGATCGCGTCGGAGGGATTCCGTCCCGGCGGGGTCAACATCACCCCCGAACTGACCCCGGACGAGCGCGTGTTCCGCGCCGATCACCTGTGGAACTACGAACTGGGCGTGAAGCTGCCGCTGCCCGCGGCGTCGAGCGTGGAGGCGAGCGCCTTCCACATCGACTGGAGCGACACGATCTTCGTCGCGAGCAGCGCCAATGGCGCGTTCCTCTACAACACCAACCTGTCGTCGGTGGATATCGATGGCGTCGAGGGGCGCGTGGCCACCGCGCTGGCGGGGTGGCGGCTGGCGGTGGCGGCGACGTGGCTGTCGGCGCGACTGGCCGCGGACGCGATGCCCAACACGATGGAGGGGACCGGGCGGCGGGGCGACCGGCTGCCGCTGGTGCCGGCGCTGACCTGGGTGGCGAGTGCGGACAGGAGGTGGCGTGCGGGGCCGGGGGCAAGCGTCACGCTGGGCGCGCTGGCCAGCGGCAGCAGCGGTTTCTTCTCAGCCTTCGGGGCCGATAATCCGTTCCGCGAACGCACCCCGGCGCGGATGCTGCTGGACCTGTACGCCAGCTACCAGCGGGGCGGCTGGTCGATCCGGCTGGGCGTGGACAATGTCGCCGACGCGCTGGCGCCGTCACGCGTCTTTTCCAGCGCGTTCGGGGAGCGGCAGGTCTATTCGGCGCGACCGCGCACCACGACTTTGACGATCGGCTGGGCGTTATGAGGGCTCACCGAAACGTCAGCGCCGGACGACCGGCGATATAGGCCGAGGCGGGGTCCGCGAACGGGAAGCCGGCGGCGGCGATCCGCCCCATGCCGAGCGCGAGCGTCCCGTGCCGCCCGTCCTGCCGCACCGCCGCGTCGAGCCGCTCCATCCATTCGGGTGCGACCGCCAGGCCGTTCGCCGTCCGGATCAGCGGACGGCCGGGGCGCGACAGGGCCGCCACCCGGCGGCGGACGGTGCTTTCCGCGATCGAGAACAGCCGCGCCAGGGTCGCCACGCGCACCGTGCGGGGTCGCGCCACGCCCGGCGGCGCGTCCGCTGCGTCGGCCGTTGCGGCGATGATGCCGTAGACCAGCGCCAGATCGGTGGCGATCGGGATCAGCGTGCGATGCTGGTCGGCCATTGCCAGGACGATGTCGATCGCGGTGCGCACGCCATCGGCGCGGTCGAACGCGCGCGGGGCTCCCGACGCGGGGCGGGTGACGAGCCCGGCGCGCACCGCATCCTCGACATAGCGGACGACGATGTCGTGGATCTGGTCCATCGCCTGCATCAGGTCCGCCTGTGCGCAGACGTCCGACGCGATCCGCACCCCCAGCGCGTCGCGCCGGCACAGGCCCTGGGCGATCAACGTGCCGACGTGGCGGCGCACCGTTTCGAACGGGCGCCCCAGCGACATGGCGACGGAGTTGATCGAAATGGGGCGATCGGTGTCGCCCGACGACAGCCTGACGTTGAGAAACAACGCGAAGACCGTCGCCCGATCCAGGTCGCCGGCGAACAATCGTCCCGCAATGGCGTGAAAGGATGTGTGAAGCTGCGCCAACAGGCAGGTGGCTACCGTCATGGCAGGCGATGGTGAAGCGTTGACATCCATCTTTCCGCCGGCATGAATCGGGGCGACGGACACGTGACGTGGCATGTCCCTTTCCCCGGAAAGTCGGCCGAATCCAATATGCGACTTGGTGAGGGTTAGGGGCGATGTGGCTTTCGTCACACCATGGCGTTGCTCAATTCGGGGCGTCGCTACCCGATGTGGCGCCTTTCTCGGCGCCGAGGGCGGCAAGCTCGTCGAGCAGGCGGCGGAACGGAGCGATCAGGCGCCGCTGGTGCTCGACGTGACGCTCGCTCATGAGTTCGCGCGCGGGAAGGATGACGCCGCCTCCGGCATGCGAGAGCGTCCCCGCGGCCAGCAGGGCGGCGACGTGGCGGCGCACGGTTTCGAACGGCAGCCGCGTATCCCGCGCGATCGCGCGTGGCCCGGTAGGGCGTCGCGCATCGTCGGGCAGGGGGCGGTGCTGATGCGCGTAGCGGAGCGACAGCGCCGGATCGTCGAGCAGGTGGCGGGTGTTGGCGTGCGCGATCGCCAGCCGGATCATCGCCGGAACGACGCCGTCGTCGAAGGCCACCACCTCCTCGATCCAACGGGTTGTGACATCCAGGTCCAGGCGGGACACCCGCGCGGGATCGCCCTCCTGCGCGGCGCGCGCCGCGGTGGCGATCCGCAGTCCCTGCGCCTCCATCGTGACGAGCATCGTCAGCAGCGCGGTGCGATCCTTCTCCACCTCCGCCGCGCCCGCGCCCAGGAGCGTGACCGCAGGGGGCACCAGGAAGCCGTCGTCGCGCTGCTGGAGCAGGCCCGCGATTCGCAACCGGGCGGCGCGGCGCCGGGCGGTTTCGTACGACAGCCCGCTCGCCTGCGCCATCGCGGCGAGCGGAACGGCGATGGGATGGGGCGCCGCCGGGCCGGTCGTACGGAGCGCCGGCAGCGACAGGGCACGCGTCATCTGGACCAGCAGCGCATCGGCCGCATCCACGCCGAGCGCCGCCGGCCAGCGGGTCAGCCGATCGAGCACCAGCGCATTGATGAAGCGCGCGACGAAGCGCAGCCGGTCGCTCCCGGCATCCTGACCCACCGTCAGCTGTATTGGCTCCGCCCCGGCCATCATCCGCCCGCTTCTTCCCCAGACGACCATGACGGATCGATCGGTAGCCACGCGCGCGGTCCGCGCTCAATCGTGCGATTGCCCGATTTGACGCGGGGCGGGCGGAGGCGGGCGACGAAAAACGGCCCGATCCGCGGGATCGGGCCGTTCGAATGACGCACCGGGCGGGAAGGTCAGTAGGAGCCCTTGGCCATCAGTACGCTGGGAACGGTGATCGCCAGGATGCGGATATCCATCGCGGCGTTGCGGCTGCGCGAATAGGCGACGTCCATCGCGACGCGGCGGCGGTACGAGGTGTCGTTGCGACCGCTCACCTGCCACAGCCCGGTGATCCCCGGACGCACGCTGCAATAGTGACGAATGTACCGACCGTAGCGCAGCGCCTCCGCCTCGACGATGGGGCGCGGGCCGACCAGGCTCATCTCGCCCTTCAGCACGTTGAACAGCTGCGGCAGCTCGTCCAGGCTGCTCTTGCGCAGGAAACCGCCGATGCCGACGATGCGGGGATCGTTGCGCAGCTTGTGGTCCTTCGCCCATTCGGCGCGCGCGGCGGGATCGGTGCGCAGCAGTTCCTGCAACCGCGCCTCCGCATCGGTGGCCATGGTGCGGAACTTCAGGCAGCGGAACATGCGACCGCCGCGGCCGATCCGGGGCTGCGCGAAGAAGATCGGGCCGGGGTTGGCGACATAGGTGCACAGCGCGATGGCGATCATCAGCGGCGCGAAGAAGATGATCGCGACCAGCGAGACCATCACGTCCAGCCCGCGGGTCACCCGCTGATCCCACAGGAACGAAGGCAACGCCGATCGCAGCGAGGCATGGCTCGAGCGATCGCGCATATCGTCCATCGCTGTCGGTGCCACGGATGCCATGGTAACCCCTTTCGTTGTGCACTGCACCAATACAGGAAGGTCAACGGAATTTTAAGAGTGAAAAGGATCGATCCGGATCGCTTCGGGCCCAAATTGGGTCACTTCGTCGTGCAAGTGCAAAATGCGATATTACCGATTTCCGGCGCGAAACGCGGAATTTTCGGTTTGGCTCCATCGCTTATGAAAGTTTTTACCATCCGGCGGCGAGACGACGCCGGCGTGCGACCAGTCAACGGATGGCGGGTGCCAGAAGGCGGCGCAGGGGCGCCAGAAGCCGCGTCGCGGCGACCGACAAGAGCAGCACGACGAGCGCCGCGGCGACCGATACGGCGACGATGAAGCGGACGAGTCGCTCGCCGGTCAGGCCCGCGCCGCACATCCACCACGCGATGCCGAGCAGCAGCAGGGCGGCGGCGCGCAGCAGCACGATCTGGCCACGGCGGGTCGCCCCCGAGTCGCGGCGGAAGCGATGGCTGGCGGCGGCGAGCAGCAGCAGCGCCAGCGCGGCGGGGAGAATGGCCTCAGGCATGCGTCACCTCGCGAATCGCGCGGGCGCGCCGCGCGGGTGCGGCACGCGGGCGTCCGGCGCGCTGCGCCGCGACCGCCAGCAACGCCGCCAGCGCCAGGAGCGCCGCGTCGAACGCGATGAACAGGGTATCGCCGGACCAGGCGCGGGAGATGAGGACGAGGTCCGCCACCGCCGTCGCCGCGAAGGCGATGGCGCCGAGCGCGAAGGCGACGCGCCACGCGCGCGCCGGCGACAGCAGCAACTGACCCGCCGCGACCGCGCCCCAGGTCCAGAACATGGCCGCCACCTCCAGATCGGCCCGGCCCGCCAGATTGGCGGGGAGCAGACGATTGGCGAGGAGATACGCGGCCATGCCGACCGGCAGCCCCGCGATCGCGGCGATGTTCAACCGCTCGACCAGTCGCAGGCCGCGGAACGGGGCGGCGCCGGGCCGGCGGCGCGCGGCGGTCCACAGCAGCAGCCCGGTGCCGACCATCGCCGCCCCGGTCGTGCCGAGCAGGAACAGCAGCCACCGCAGCGCGGGAGCGGCGAACTGCGCCATGTGCAGCCCGATCATCACCCCGAAGGTCGAGACGATCGGCCCGGCGGGCGGCGAGGCGGCGATGACGCGGCCGGTCGCGCCGGCATAGGTGACGCTCGGCGCGCGCGCGTCGATCGACCGCGCCCCGCTGCGCGAGACGGTGACGGTCGCGGCGGCGTCGCCGGGGTTGCGGATGACGACGCGCGACGGCTCGCCCCGCAGGCGGCGTTCCGCATCGCGCAGCAGCGGGGCGATCGGCACCAGCGCGGCCGGGCGGCCCGAAGCCTCGCGCTCGGGCGCGGTGCCATAGGCGTCGTAGCTGAAGTCGATCGGCTTGGCGTAATTGGTGGCGATCGGCCACGGCATGTACATCACGACCAGCGTCATCAGTCCCGTATAGGTGATGACGGCGTGGAACGGCAGCGCCAGCACCGCGCTGGCGTTATGCGCGTCGAGCCAGCTGCGCTGCCCCTTGTTCCAGCGCAACGTGAAGAAGTCGGCGAAGATGCGCTTGTGCGTGATGACGCCGGAGACGATCGCGGTGAGCATGAACAGCGCGCACAGCCCGGCGAGCCAGCGGCCCCAGGGGTGCGGCAGCTGGAGCTGGAAGTGGAAGCGATAGAATTGCTCCCCGCCGCGTGTCTCGCGCGCGGCGATCGGCGCGCCGGTGGCGGGGTCGAGTTCCAGTTCGGGGCTGCGCCGGCGCGGCGCGCCCTCGCTCGGCTTCGGCATGGCGAACACGCGGGTCATCGCGGTGCGGGCGTCGGGCAGGTAGATGAACCATTGCAGGTCGTCGCCGTGCCCCTGGCGCTGCAAGGCGGCGACCGCCGCGGCGGCGGCCTCCGCGGGGGCGGTGCGGTTCGCGGGCAGTTCCGGCTGCATCCAGCGGGTGATCTCGGGCCGGAAATAGCTCGCGGTGCCGGTCAGGAACATGGCGAAGAGGATCCAGCCGGCGAGCAGTCCCAGCCAGCCGTGGATCCAGGCCATCGCCTGACGCAGCGAGCGCACGGGCAGGGCGGTCGCGCTCATGGACGTGTTCCGATCCACCACAGCAGCGCCGCGCCGGGCAGCGCCATGCCCCAGACGAGCGCCGCCACGCGCCCCAGCCGCGGCTCGACGAAGCACCATAGTCCGATCGCGGGATAGACGAGGAACGACAGGATCAGCCCGGCCACGGTCGCCTCCACCCGCGCGACCGGCAGCCACCGCGCCACCAGCGAGGCGAGCACCGCCGCCGCGGCATAGCCGCCGACCAGCGCGGTAAGGCAACGCGCCGCCATCGCCAGCGCCGCCGGTCGCACGCGCCGCCGCACGCGCGGGGGCGGCACGGGGCGGGGATCGATCCGCTGCATCAACAATTTGCCGCACCCCCCTTGCCGAACCGTGACCGCGCTTCTAGCAGCGTATGCAAGTC